>CAWAQI010000010.1:0-126970 GCA_963784165.1 uncultured Actinomycetota bacterium | reverse complement strand
CACCTCGAGGCGACCATCGCCGCGCAGGGCGAGTCCTCCCGCGTCGGCCGCGGCGACCTGCTGCTGGTCCGCACCGGCCAGCTCACCCGCGCCCGCCGGGACATCGCCGAGGGCCGTGGCTGGGGCGACTACGCCGGCGGCCCGCCCCCGGCCTCTCGTTCACCACCGCCGACTGGCTGCACTCCACGGAGATCGCCGGCATCGCCACCGACACCTGGGGCTTCGAGGTGCGGCCCAACGAGTTCGACGTCGCCTTCCAGCCGCTGCACCAGGTCGCGATCCCGCACATCGGCCTGTTCCTCGGCGAGCTGTGGGACCTCGACGCCCTCGCCGCCGACTGCGCCGAGGACGGCGTCTTCGAGTTCTTCCTCACCGCCGCACCCCTGCCCGTGACCGGCGCCGTCGGCGCCCCGGTCAACCCGATCGCCGTCAAGTAGGAGATCCAGATGCCCGCCGTGAACAACGTCCTCGTGGTCGGCGCCGGCCTCGCCGGCGCCGGCATCGCCATCCACCTCGCCGGCAAGGGCGTGGCCGTCGACCTGCTGGAGATCAAGCCGGAGGTCGCCGCCCTCGGCTCCGGCATCACCCTGCAGGGCAACGCGCTGCGCGAGCTCAAGTCGCTCGGCGTCTGGGACCAGGTGCAGGCGGCGGGCTACGCCTTCGACACCACCGGCATCCGCGCACCCGACCCGAACGGCACCGTCGTGGCCGAGATCGCCGACGCCAAGACCGGCGGACCCGACCTGCCCGCCGTCATGGGCATGCCGCGCCCCGAGCTGGCCCACATCCTGGTCGACCGCGCCACCGAGGTCGGCGTCAAGGTCCGGCTCGGCACCACGTTCACCGAGCTGTCGCAGGACGACGCCGGCGTCGACGTGACCTTCGCCGACGGCTCGACCGGCCGCTACGACCTCGTCGTCGGGGCCGACGGCGCTGCGCTCCTGGACCCGCCGCGCGCTCGGCATCAACCTGGAGACCAAGTCGGTCGGCATGGGCATCTGGCGCGCCTTCGGCCCGCGCCCGGCCAGCGTCACCCGCACCGACCTGTACTACGGCGGCCCGTCCTACATCGCCGGCTACTGCCCCACCGGCGAGAACTCCCTCTACGCCTACATCGTCGAGGACGCGCAGGACCGCAGCGCGCTGTCCCCCGAGGAGCAGCTCGCCACGATGAAGCAGCTCTCGCAGGCCTACCACGGCCCGTGGGACGAGATCCGCGAGACGCTCACCGACCCGTCCCGCGTCAACTACACGTGGTTCGAGACGCACGTCCTCGACGCGCCGTGGAACCGCGGCCGCGTGGTGCTGATCGGCGACGCCGCGCACACCTGCCCGCCCACCATCGCGCAGGGCGGCGCGATGGCCCTCGAGGACGCCGTCGTCCTCGCCGAGCTGCTCACCGAGCGCGACGCGCTCGACCAGGACCTGTGGGACGCGTTCCACGCCCGCCGGTTCGAGCGCGCGAAGACCGTCGTCGACGCGTCCAACCAGCTCGCCCAGTGGCAGCTCGAGCACGTGCAGGGCGACATCCCGTCGCTGATGCGCTCGATCGCCATGCTCACCAGCCAGCCCGCCTGAACCCACCGACCCCGCGAGGATACCAGTCCCATGACCCAGCGCCTGATCACCCACCTGCGGCACATCGACCTCGCCGTGCCGGACCTGCGCACGCAGGAGGACTTCTTCACCAACACGTGGGGCCTCAAGGCCGAGCACAGCGACTCGGGCCTGACGTTCCTGGCCGCCGAGGGCTCGCCGGAGCAGTACGTCGTCCGGCTGCGGGAGTCCGCCGACAAGCGGATCGACCTGATCTCCTTCGGCGCCGCGAACGCCGCCGACGTCGACACCCTGGCCGCGCAGCTCGCCGCCGACGGCGTCCGGCTGGTCAGCGAGCCCGGCACGCTGCAGACCCCCGGTGGCGGCTACGGCTTCCGGTTCTTCGACAACGAGGGCCGCACCGTCGAGGTCAGCTCCGACGTCGCCGTCCGGCAGCACCGCAAGATCGAGGAGGGCGAGTCGATCCCGGTCCGGCTCTCCCACGTCGTCATCAACTCCGCCGACCCCGAGGGCACCCGCGCCTTCTACGAGAAGCACCTGGCCTTCGCCCTGTCGGACACCCTGATGCACCCGCGCATGGGCGAGATGATGTGGTTCATGCGGATCAACGCCTGGCACCACAGCCTGGCGATCGCCCGCGGCCCGCACCCGTCGCTGCACCACGCGTCGTTCGAGCTGCGCGGCATCGACGAGTACATGCGCGGCACCGGCCGCCTGCTGCGCGCCGGCGTCGAGAAGATCTGGGGCCCGGGCCGCCACCTGGCCGGCAACAACACCTTCAGCTACTTCCTCGACCCGCACGGCAACACCGTCGAGTACACGACGGAGCTCGAGCTGGTCGACGAGGACACCTGGCACCCGCACATGTACGACTTCAGCAACCCCGAGGTCTCCGACCAGTGGGGCACCGCGAACGCGATGAACGAGTTCGTGGCGCAGAAGTCGTTCAACGACCCCGACAAGGGTCTGTTCGTCGCTCCCCCGGTCTGATGCGGTTCGCCACCTGGGAGGCGGACGGCCGGGTCGCCGCCGGCGTCGTCAGCGACGCCGGCCTCCACGAACTCCCCGCGCGGGCGACGGTGCTCGACCTCGTCCGCGCGGGGCTGCCAGCCGCGCTCGAGGAGGGCGATCGCCGCCCTGGGGGCGCCGGCCGTGCCGATCGAGTCGGTGCGGCTGCTGCCGCCGCTGGCCGCCCCGACGGTCCGCGACTTCGTCGCCTTCGAGGAGCACGTCGAGGGCGTCCGGAAGGCCATCGACGGCGTCGCCGGCGTCGTGCCCGAGTGGTACCAGGCGCCGACCTTCTACTTCACCAACCCGTACGCGCTGGTCGGCGCGTACGACGACGTCGCGATCCCGCCGGGCTCGCAGCGGTTCGACTTCGAGCTCGAGGTCGCCGTCGTCGTCGGCAAGGACGGCGCCTCGCTGACGCCGGAGCAGGCCCGCGAGCACGTCTTCGGCTACACGATCCTCAACGACTGGTCCGCCCGTGACCTGCAGGCCCGGGAGATGAAGGTCAGCCTCGGCCCGGCCAAGGGCAAGGACTCGGCCTCGACCCTCGGCCCGTGGCTGGTGACCGCCGACGAGCTGGAGCCCTACCGCGACGCCGAGGGCTTCCTCGCCCTCGACATGCGGGTCAGCGTCAACGGCGTCGAGATCGGCCAGGACCTGCTGTCGAACATGGGCTGGCCGTTCGAGGAGCTGATCTCCTACGCCTCCCGCGGCACCTGGGTGCGCGCCGGCGACGTGCTCGGCTCGGGCACCTGCGGCAACGGCGGCTGCCTCGCCGAGCTGTGGGGACGCCGCGGCGAGCCGCCCCTCCCCCGCTGAAGCCCGGCGACGTCGTCGAGATGACCGTCGAGGGCATCGGGACCATCCGCAACCGCGTCGTCGCCGGGCGTCGACCTGCCGCCGGTCGCGCCCGCCCGGCCGAGGCCGCGGACCCGGAAGCGCGTGCCGTGAGCGGACGGGTCGCGGGCAAGGTCGTCGTCGTCACCGGGGCCGGCCAGGGGCAGGGCGCCGCCGAGGCGCGCCTGCTGGCCGCCGAGGGCGCGACGGTGATCGGCTGCGACCTGAAGCCCGAGCCGGCCGAGGAGCTGCCCGGCGTGGAGTACCGGCAGCTCGACGTCACCGATGCCGGCGGCATGGGCGGCGCTGGCCGCCGACCTCGGACCGCGTCGACGGCCTGGTCGCCAACGCCGGCGTCACCTGGCGGGCCCGGCTGGCCGACCTCGACCCGGCCGACCTGGCGCGGGTGTCGGAGGTCAACGTCACCGGCACGCTGCTCGGCATCCAGGCGCTGACGCCGCTGATGACGCGACGGCGGCTCGGTCGTCGTCGTCGGTTCGGTGGCCGCCCTGACCGGCCACTTCCCGGTCGCCTACACCGCGAGCAAGTGGGCGCTGCGCGGCCTGGCCAAGGCCGCCTGCCTGGAGCTCGGCCCGCGCGGGATCCGGGTCAACACCGTGCACCCCGGCTACATCGAGACGCCGATGACCGCCTCGGCCGCGCCGGCGTTCCGCGACGCCAACGTCGCCGAGACGCCGCTCGGCCGCACCGGCACCGTCGACGAGGTCGCCCCGCTCGTGCTCTTCCTCGTCAGCGACGAGGCCTCCTTCATCTCCGGCGCGGAGATCCCCGTCGACGGCGGCATGACCGCCCACGGCGGCGTGAAGTCGATCAGCGACGCCGTCCGGGCGTCTCGTGACCGGCGGCTGGCCGGCAAGGTCGCGCTGATCACCGGCACCGCCGGTGGGCAGGGCCGCGCCGCCGCGCTGCTGTTCGCCGCCGAGGGCGCGACCGTCGTCGGCACCGACGTCAACGCCGAGGGCGCGGCCGAGACCGTCGAGCTCGTGCGGGCCGCCGGCGGCGTCATGGACAGCACCCACCCGCTCGACCTCGGCGACGAGGACGGCGTGCAGGCTGGATCGACGACGCCGCAGACGCGGCACGGCGGCATCGACGTCCTCTACAACAACGCCGGCGCCACCCGCTTCTCCCCCATTGCCGAGACCAGCTACGCCGACTGGTCGTTCACCCTGCGCAACGAGCTGGACATCGTCTTCCTCGCGACCAAGCACGCCTGGCCGCACCTGATCGCCCGCGGTGGCGGCAGCGTGTTGCTCGTCGGCTCGACCGCCGGCATCACCGGCTCGCTGACCAACACCCGCATCGCGCACACCGCCACCAAGGGCGGCGTCGTCGCGATGACCAAGCAGCTCGCCGCCGAGGGCGCCGCGCACGGCATCCGGGCCAACTGCATCAGCCCCGGCATGATCCGCACGCCCGCCACCGAGGGCGACCTGCTCGCCCCCGACTCCCCCATGCGCACGATCGCCCGGGCCATCCCGCTCGGCCGCATCGGCGCCCCGGAGGAGGTCGCCCGGTGCGCCCTCTTCCTCGCCTCCGACGAGGCGTCCTACGTCACCGGCGCCAACCTGGTCGTGGACGGCGGCTGGTCCGCCGTCCTGCCCGGCGCCGCCTGATCACAGCCTGATCACCGAGAGGAACCACCAGTGTTCGAGTACTTCCCCGAGGGGCCCTACACCTACAACCTCAGCGTCGTCGCGACCCTGAACTCCGGCGGGCTCATCGACGAGGTCGACCGCGCCTGCCGCCGGATCACCGAGGCGGCCGCGGCCGGCGAGGACGCGGGCACGCCGGTGTTCCTGCAGGCGTGGGCCGACCTCACCGACCAGCTCGTCGGGCAGGCCGAGGAGGCCGAGAAGGCCGGGCACCTGCGCACCGCCGGCCAGCTGTACTTCCGCGCCAGCAACTACCTGGCCCAGGCCGAGCGGATGCTCGCGCACTCCGACCCGAACCGGGTGCCCACCTACAAGCGGCTGCTCGAGCTGGCGCAGAAGGCGTTCGACGCTGCACAGCCCCCGGGTCAGCCGGGTCGAGATCCCCTACGAGGGCACGACGCTGCCGGCCTACTTCAGCGCCGCGCCGGCCACCGACGAGGGCCCCGCGCCGGTGATCGTGCTGGTCAACGGGCTGGACTCCACCAAGGAGCACATGTACTCCTCCAACCACTGGGAGGAGCTCGCCGCCCGCGGCATCTCCTGCCTGATGCTCGACCAGCCCGGCACCGGCGAGGCGCTGCGGCTGCAGGGCCTGACCGCCCGCATCGACACCGAGGTCTGGGGCGGCGCCGCGATCGACTACCTGGAGACCCGCGACGACGTCGACGCGAGCCGGATCGGCATCGTCGGCTGGTCGCTCGGCGGCTACTACTCCCCGCGGGCGGCGGCGTTCGAGAAGCGGTTCGCGCTCTGCGTCGCCTGGGGCGCCAACCACAACTGGGGCGCCGTGCAGCGCCGCCGCGCGGAGCGCGAGGGCGAGCGCCCGGTCCCGCACTACTGGGAGCACGTGCTCTGGGTCTGGGGCCAGGACGGCGACGAGCACCACCTCGACGCGTTCCTCGACTTCGCCGACGACGTCCACCTCGACGGCGTCGTCGAGAACATCACCGTGCCGTTCCTGATCGCGCACGGCGCCAACGACCGGCAGATCCCCGTGGAGTAGCGCACCGCTCCTACGAGCAGGCGGTCAACTCGCCCAAGCGGGAGCTGCGGGTGTTCACGCCCGAGGAGGGCGCGACCGAGCACATCGGCCTGGACCACCTGCCCTACGTCAGCACCTTCATCGCCGACTGGGTCGCCGACACCTTCGCCGAGCTGAAGCGCTGACACGATGACCGCCGTCGTACCGACTCGACCCCTGTGGCTGACCCGACGTCAGCCGAGTTCTCGCCGGACCTCCTCCGCCGCCTGGTCGCACCGATCGCTCGAGCGATCGGCCCGCGACTGCTCGGGGGCGGGCAACGCATGCGCGCCTCGCAGTTCGCCGAGTTCACCCCTGCGCCGGGCCAGGTCGTCCTGCTCGGTGACAGCATCACCGAGTACGGGCTGTGGCAGGAGTGGTTCTCCGGGCAGCCGGTGCTCAGCGCCCGTGATGCGGCGGGTCGTCGCGCGGTGCCGCGTCGTCGTCGACAACGACTTCGCCGGCGACCCCGACGGCCTCGTCGGGCTCGCCCACCACCTGCTGTCGCCGACCAACCGGGTCACGGCGATCACCAGCTCGTTCCTCAACCCGCGGTTCGCGGAGTCGGCCACGACGGCCGAGGAGGGCGTGCGGCTGGCGGCCGAGCTGGTCGACGTCGTCGGGACGGCGGGCCGGCCGGTGGTCGTGGCCGGCACCGAGGAGGCCTGGAAGCCCGGCTCCCGCTCCCCGGCGGCGGACGCGATCGTCGCCGCGGCGCTCGAGGACGACGACCTGCCGCTGTTCGTGGTCTGCGGCGGTCCGCTCACCAACGTCGCCGCGGCGCTCGAGCAGGAGCCGGCCATCGCGGCGCGGATGACCCTGGTGTGGATCGGCGGCTCGCTCGACGCCGAGGCCTTCGAGTACAACCGCGACACCGACCCTCCGGCCGCGGAGTACGTGTTCAGCCGGCCCGGCCTGGTCGATCCACCAGTTCCCGCTCGAGACCTACCGGCAGTGCGGCTACTCCGTGCACGAGCTGGCCGAGGACGTCGGCACGAGCGGCCGGCTCGGCGCCTGGCTCTGGGAGCACTACCAGATCGCCGCCCGAGTGGGTGGAGCTCGGCGGTGTGTGGCCGCTCGGCGACAGCCCGCCCGTGCTGGTGACGGCGCTGAGCACCGAGTCCAGCCGGTGGTCCACCGGTCGCGCACGTCGGGCGGGGCGACCGCCCACGTCTGCACCGACGTCGACTTCCGGCTCGTCGTCGGCGACATGCTGGCCAAGCTGCGCGGGCACGAGCGCCTGCGCACCACCCAGGACGATCGGAGCGAATGACGTGCGGATGATCTTCGTGTCCCTGCCCGTGACGGACCTGCCGAGGGCGCGGGCCTTCTACGAGGGGCTCGGCTTCCGGATCAACGAGCACTCCTCCGACGACCGCACGGCGTCCGTCGTCGTCGACGAGAACATCGTGGTCACGCTGCAGACCCGCGACCGGTTCGCCGAACTGACCGGCGCCGAGGCCGGCGACCCCGCCCGTCCGACGGCGATCCCCTGCCTCACCGTGGAGGACCGCGGCGAGGTCGACGACCTGGTCGCGAAGGCGCTCGCCGCCGGTGGCGGTTCGTGGCAGCCCGCCGCGGACGAGGACTCCCGGTACACCGGCAGCTTCACCGACCCCGACGGCAACGTCTGGCAGATCCTCTGGCTGGACCAGCTGCACGTCGTCAACTGAGAGGCTGTGCGCATGCCGCACCAGCACGAGGAGGAGCGGGCCGTCCTCGACGCCGAGGACCGCCGCTACCGGGCCATGATCGACGCCGACCTGGAGACGATGGACCGGCTGTGCGCCGAGGAGCTCAGCTACGCGCACTCCAGCGGCGTCCGCGACACCAAGCAGGAGTACTTCGAGAAGGTGCGGTCGGGCTACTACGACTACCACTCGATCGACCACCCGGTGGAACGCGTCGAGGTGGTCGGCGACACGGCGATCGTCGCCGGCCGGATGACCGCCGACCTCACGGTGCAGGGCACGCGCAAGACGATCGACAACCTCGCGCTGGCCGTGTGGACCAAGGAGGGCGGCGAGTGGCGGCTGCTCGCCTACGCCCCCACACCACTGCCCGCCTGATCAGACGGTGAACGTCACGCCCTGGGCGAGGGGCAGCTCGCCGGAGTAGTTGATCGTGTTGGTCGCGCGGCGCATGTAGCTCTTCCACGCGTCGGAGCCGGACTCGCGTCCGCCGCCGGTCTCCTTCTCGCCGCCGAACGCGCCGCCGATCTCGGCGCCCGACGTCCCGATGTTGACGTTGGCGATGCCGCAGTCCGAGCCGTCGGCGGCGAGGAAGCGCTCGGCCTCGGCCTGGTCGCCGGTGAAGATGCTCGACGACAGCCCCTGCGGCACGTCGTTGTTCAGCGCGATCGCCTCGTCGAGCGTGCGGTACGGCAGCACGTAGAGGATCGGCGCGAACGTCTCCCGCGCGACGACGTCGGTCTGGCCCGGCATCCGGACGACGGCCGGCTCGACGTAGTACGCGTCGGGCGCCTCGTCCTCGTAGCGCCGTCCGCCGCCGACGACGAGCTTCCCGCCCTGGGCCTGCGCCTCCTCGAGCGCCGCCTGCATCGCCTCGTACGCCCGGCGGCCGATCAGCGGCCCGACCAGCGTCCCCTCCCCCACCGGCGACCCGATCGGCAGCCGCCGGTAGGCGGCGGCCACCCGCTCGGTGACCTCGTCGATCACGTCCTCGTGCGCGAGCACCCGGCGCATGGTCGTGCAGCGCTGGCCCGCCGTCCCGGCCGCCGAGAACACGATGCCGCGGGTGGTCAGGTCGAGGTCCGCCGACGGCGTGACGACGGCGGCGTTGTTGCCGCCGAGCTCGAGCAGCGAGCGGCCGAACCGGTCGGCGACCCGCGGCCCGACCGCGCGCCCCATGCGGGTCGACCCGGTCGCGCTCAGCAGGGCGATCCCCCGGTGGTCGACGAGCGCCTCGCCGACCTCCGACCCGCCGACGAGCACCTGGCTCAGCCCCTCGGGCGCCCCCTGCTCGGCGATGGCCCGGTCCAGCAGCGCCGCCGAGGCGAGCGCGGACAGCGGCGCGAGCTCGGACGGCTTCCAGACGACCGGGTCGCCGCAGACCAGCGCGAGCGCGGTGTTCCACGACCACACCGCCACCGGGAAGTTGAACGCGCTGATCACGCCGACGACGCCGAGCGGGTGCCAGGTCTCCATGAGCCGGTGCCCGGGCCGCTCGGAGCTGATCGTCCGGCCGTAGAGCTGGCGGGACAGCCCGACGGCGAACTCGCAGATGTCGATCATCTCCTGGACCTCGCCGCGGGCCTCGGAGCCGATCTTGCCGACCTCGAGGCTGACGAGGGTCCCGAGATCGTCCTTGTGCTCGCGGAGCAGCTCGCCGAGCCGGCGGACCAGCCCGCCGCGGACCGGCGCGGGCACGGTGCGCCACGTCCGGAACGCCTCGCCGGCCCGCGTGACGACGTCGTCCACCTCGGCGGCGTCCTGCCAGCGGACGGACGCGAGCGGCTGGCCGTTGACCGGCGAGGTCACCGGCCGGTCGCCGGCGATCGCGTCGAGGTCGACGCCGCAGCGACGCAGGGCGTCCTCGGCCTGGGTACGGAGCTCGTCGGCGCTGGGAAGTGTCACGCCTCCGACGCTAGTGCCGCGAGGCCGTCCGGCAGTGGTCGGCATGGCCTTCGCCCCTGGCGCGGCCGTTCCGTGCCGCACGACGCTCCGTGAGATGACTCTCGGACGCGCGATCGCCGGGCTGGGCGTCCTCGGTACGGCGGCGGTCGCCTATGACCGGCTGGTGCGGCCCCGGCTCCTGCACTGGGGCGCGACCGACGAGGAGGTCGCCCGCCCCTACCCCGGTGCCGACCTGGTCCCGGGCGGGAAGCGGGGCGCCACCATGTCGGTCACCATCGACGCGCCACCGGACCAGGTCTGGCCGTGGCTCGTGCAGTTGGGCGGGGACCGGGCCGGTTGGTACTCGTGGGACCACCTGGACAACGCCGGTCGCCCCAGCGCCCGGGAGGTGCACCCGGAGTGGCAGCACCTCGCCCTGGGCGACCCCGTGCGGTACTGGACCCGCCGCCACGGCCCCGTGGACGCGTGGACGGTCGCAGCGCTGGAACCGGAACGATTCCTGGGGCTGCACGGGCTGAGCGACCTGCGCGGCCGCCGCCTGGACCCCGAGCAGCCGCGCCCTGCGGCCTACACGGAAGGACTCTGGGGCTTCCTGCTGACCGTGTTGCCGGACGGGCGCACGCGTCTGGTCATCGGCGGGTACGAGGTCTTCCGCGCTGGGCGGCTCGGACGCGCGCTCTCCACCTGGCTGGGTCCCCTCGTCGTCTGGATCATGCAGGCGCGGATGTTGGCCGTGCTGAAGCGCGATGTCGAACGAGCCCGCGGAATCCAGGTGCCCGCCGTCAGAGCGGCTGGGCGAGCGCCGCGAGGGCTCGTCCGACCAGCTGCTGGTGCTGCGAGCGGTCCTCCGGCGGGTCGACCTCCCACTCGCTGAGCTGGAGCGACGTCTCGACGACGAGCTTGCAGCGGTCGAACCGGCGGGCCATGAACGCGTCGAACGCCGTCGTCAGGGAGTTCGAGCGGCTCAGCTCCTCGGCCAGCACCACCGAGTCCTCGATCGCCATGCCGGCGCCGTAGGCGATGTGCGGGGTGGTGGCGTGCGCGGCGTCGCCGATGAGCACCACCCGGCCGCGGTACCACGGGGCCGGCACGAGCAGCGCGTTCAGCGAGCGGTGGTCGACGTCGGGGCGCAGCAGGCCGGCGACGACCGGGACGACCCCGCCGAAGCCGGCCAGCCGCTCGCGGAACAGCTGGAGTCGCTGCTCGGCCGGCGGCCGCGGGGCGCCGTCGTCGCGCTCCAGCATCCAGACGTAGATCTCGTCGTCGGACATCGGCACCACGCCCACGCGCCCACGCGGGCCCATGTCGTGGAGGAGGTAGCGGTCCACCTCGGGCGGTCGCGGTGCCGACCCCCGCCAGATGACCTGCCGCGCCCGGCGCGGCTCGGGCGCATCGGGGAAGACCAGCGAACGGACGGCGGAGTGCACGCCGTCGGCGCCGATCGACCAGGTCGAACCGCTCGGTGGAGCCGTCGGTGAGGTCGGCCTCGACCCCGTCGCCGGTGTCGCGCAGGGCGGTGATCGACGTCCGGTACCGGATCTCGGCGCCGGGCGTGCGGGTCAGCGCGTCCTCGAAGATCTCGGCCAGCGTCACCCGCGGCAGGGCGACCAGCGACGGCGTGCCCGGCACCAGGGTCTCCGTGACGATCCGGTGGACGACGGTGCCGTCGGGGGCGCAGATGTTCACCGCCTCGTGCGCGTAGCCGCGCTCGACCACCGGATCGAGCAGGCCCAGCTGGGACAGCGCCCGCAGCGGCGAGTTCTGCAGCGCGAGGCCGACGCCGACCGGGCGGGCCCGGTCCTCCCGTTCGACGACCAGCGCCTCGATGCCGACCCGGCCGAGCGCGATGGCCGCCGTCGTCCCCGCCGGCCCGCCCCCCACGATCAGAACTCTCACGGCCTACCGCCTCTCATCGCAGCCCCATGCCCTGGTCCACGGGCAGCACGATCCCGGTCACCCAGCGGCTCTCGTCCCCGGCCAGCCACGCGACGGCGTCCGAGACGTCCGAGGGTTGCAGCAGCGGCTGCCCCGGGAGCGCGGTCATGCCCTCGAAGATCGGCGCGACGTCGGCGAGCTCGGCTCGGCGAGATCGGGGCGGAACAGACCGAGCACCGTCGGGTTGACGATCAGGTCGGTCTCGACGTTGCCGGGACAGACGCAGTTGACCCGCACCCCGTGCCGGCCGTTCTCCAGCGCGAGCACCCGGGTGAGGGCGATGACCCCGGCCTTGGCCGCGCAGTAGTCGACCAGGTGCTCGACTCCCTTGAGCCCCGCCGCGGAGCCGATGAGGACCATCGAGCCTCCGCCACCGGCGATCAGCGCGGGCATCGCCGCCCGGGCGGTCAGCCACACGCCCTTGAGGTCGATGTCGAGCGTGAGGTCCCAGTCCTCCTCGGGCAGCTCCGCGGCCAGCCGTCCACCGCCGAGCACCCCGGCGTTGGCGACGACGACGTGGAGGCCGCCGAGCTCCGCCACAGCTCTGGCGACTGCGCCCTCGAGATCCGCCGACCGCCGCACGTCGCCGCGCACGGCGACGACCCGCCGTCCGGCGGCGCGGACCAGCCGCACCGTCTCCTCGAGGTCCTCCTCCGTCGTGGCCGGCACGAACTCCCGACCGGGCAGTCCGGCACAGAGGTCGAACGCCACGATGTCGGCGCCGTCCTCGGCCAGCCGGAGGCAGTGACTGCGGCCCTGCCCGCGGGCGGCACCCGTGACGAGTGCGACCCGTCCCGCCAGCGGCGCTCCCGTGCTCATGCCGCCCCCTGCAGCCGGTCGGCCGAGCCGACCGGCGAGCCGTCCCCGAGCCAGATCCGCAGCGCCTCCGGGCGCAGCAGGTTGTCGATCGCCAGCAGCGCGCCGCCGGTCGTCCCCTCGGCGAAGTCGAGGGAGGCGGTGCGGATGGTCAGGTTGCTCGCCGCGAGCTCGATCGTGCCGTCGAGCACCGCCGACCGGAACTCGTCGAAGAACACCGGCCCGGAGCGGAGCACGCCGCCGCCGAGCACGAGCGTGCCGGGGTTGGCGAAGTTGACGACGCCGGCGATCGCCGTCCCGGTCACCCGGGCGGCCCGGCGGACCGCGGCCTGCACCACCTCGTCCCCGGCCGTGGTGGCGGCGCCGATGTCCTCGCCGGTGATCCGGCCGGCGCGGGACAGCCGCTCGGCGAGCACCGGGCTCCGTCCGGAGCGGGCCTCCTCGGTCAGGGCTCGGATCAGCGCCCAGCCGCCGGCGACCGCTTCGAGGCAACCGGTCTTGCCGCAGCGGCAGCGCGCGGCGGGGTCGTCGGTGACGTGGACGTGCCCGATGTCGCCGGCCGCGCCGCTGTCGCCGCGGTGCAGCCGGCCGTCGGTGACCAGGCCGCTGCCGATGCCGGTGGCCACCTTCACGAAGAGCAGGTCCCGGCGTTCGCGCGGGACGCCGCGCTCCCACTCCCCCAGCGCCATCAGGTTGACCTCGTTGTCCACCCAGACCGGCACGCCGTAGCGGGCGAAGAACCAGGACCGGACGTCGAACCCGGCCCAGCCGGGGATGACCGGCGGGGCGACGACGCGGCCGCGCGGCGTAGTCCATCGGGCCGGGCAGGCCGACGGCGACCGCCCACACCGGCGCGCCGCCGTCGAGCCCCCGCAGCAGGCTCCCGAACACCTCGTCCACCGTGCGCAGGACCGCCTCGGGCCCGTCCTGGACGTCGATCGAGCGGAACTCGCGGGCGAGCGCCCGGCCGTCGAGGTCGGTCACGGCGGCGTGCAGCGAGACCTCACCGAGGGAGGCCGACAGGATCAGGCCCGCCCCGGTGCGGAACCGGACGGCGCGCGACGGGCGCCCCCGCTCCCCGGTCGGCACCGCCTCGACGTCCTCGAGGACGCCGAGCTCGATCCCCTCGCGCACCCGGTCGGTGACCACCGCGCGACCGAGCCCCGTGGCCGCCTCCAGCTCGGCGCGCGTCGCGGCCCCGCCGGCGCGGACGACGTCGACGATCTGCGCCAGGACGAGGACGTCCCGGGCGGACGGCTGCGGCTGCATCGTCCGGCGCTAGTGCCGGGCCGCCGCGGCGGCGGCCGAGACGGATCGGTCGAACCGGGACGGATCACCGGCGTAGTACGGCCAGACCCGCCACCGGGCGGCACCGGTCCGTTCGGGCGGCCCGAGGGTGACCTCGCCGGTGGCCGCCCACTCCACGCCCCGGACGAGGAGCGTCATGAACGGCACCTTCCGGAAGGTGTCCCAGTCGTGCCCGAGGGTCACGCAGAAGGACCGGCCGGCGCCCCACTCGTTCACCCAGGCCAGCGGCTGGTCGGTGTTCATGCCGTTCAGCGCCTCGAGCCCGCCGGGCGGGATCACGACCGGGGTGTGCGCGTTCGGCCAGCCCGCGCGGCGGTAGCTGTCGACGTCGTCGAAGACGGTGAGCAGCACCTGCGCCGACGGGTCCATCCGCGCCCCGGTCAGGACGTCGTCGTTCACGACCGCCCACTCGGCGTCGAGCCCCTCGGTGATCGCGTGCCGCGGCTCCGTCGTCCGCACCACGACCTCGCCCTGCGGGCGGGGCCGCAGCCCGGTCTCCCGGCTGAGCGTCGCCCCGCGCATCCGGTCGAACTCCTCGGGCCAGCCCCAGTCCGGCTCCTGCACCGCCGAGCCGTGGAACCAGACGATCCCCCGGCCCTTGTCGCGCACGAACCGCAGCAGCGCCTGCTCGGTCGTCGTCCCGAAGCCCTCCGCGACCGAGTGGTAGTCGTCGCGGCCCTCGTACATGACGAGGACGACGTCGAACCGGTCGAGCAGCTCGTCGCCGATGCCCCGGAACTCCTCGAGCACCCGCACCCGGAAGCGCCCGGTGGACTCGAGCAGCGCCGTGAGCATGCCGGTGTGGTGCCGGAAGCTCCGGAACTCGTTGTCGTGCTCGACGGTGACCCTGCCGGTGGCCAGCAGGACGTCGATCTTGCTCTGACTTGACGACTGCGTCACGCGTCCGCCGCGACCGACCGGATGTACTCGACCGACTTCGCCGACTCGACGGCCGGGAAGTACTCGAGCCCGATGGGGCCGTCGTAGCCGGACGCACGGACGACAGCCAGCTGGGCCGCCCAGTCCAGGTCGCCGCTGCCGGGCTCGTGGCGGCCGGGGGCATCGGCGAGCTGCACGTACTTCACCAGCCCTGCTGCGTTGGCGAGCTCCGTCGCGGGGTCCTCGCCCTGGGTGACCGAGTGGTAGAGGTCGTAGAGGATGCCGAACGAGTCGTCGCCGATCGCCCGGGCGACGACGACCGCGTCCTCCGTGCGGTCGGTGAGCGCGCCGGGGTGGTCGACCCGCGAGTTGACCGGCTCGAGGATGAACTCGATGCCGGAGCCGCGGTGGCGCTCGAGGGCCTCGGCGAACATGTCGGTGATCACCTGCAGGTTCCGCTGCCGGTTCATCCCCGGGAAGCCGACACCGGAGGCGAGCACGATCCGAGGGCAGCCGAGCTGACGGGCGTGCTCGACGGCGAGGTCGAGGCCCTCGTGGAACGGCGCGAGATCGGTGCCCGGGAAGGTGTAGCCCATCCGCGGCCCGGCGATCATCGAGGTCAGCTGCACGCCGGTGTCGGCGAGCGCCTTGGCGAGGGAGTCGAGGTCCTTGTCGGTCGAGAACCACATCTCGACGGCGTCGAACCCGGCGGCCGCGGCGGCGCGGACCCGGTCGCCGGCGTCCGCGCCGGCCTCGGTGAAGAGCAGTTCGATGTTGGCGGAGAGCTGGTACACGTCAGGAGTCCTTGCTGGTCAGGGCGGCCGTGATCGACCGGCGGATGAGGTCGTGCTGCTTGCGGACGAGGTCGACGGGGTCGGCCTCGTCGAGGTCGGCGAAGGCGTGGCCCTCCCACTCGCTGGAGAAGAAGCCGGAGTAGCCGCCGTTCACGAACTCGCGGACGATCGCCGGGTAGTCGATCGCCGGCTCGTCGCCGTTCTCGGCGATGTCGTAGAACTTGGCGTGCACGTGCTTGATCTGCGGCATGATGTCGGCCCACTCGGCCGGGTCGACGTGCCCGTGCATGTTGAACGCCAGCCGGGCGAACGAGCCCAGGCTCTCCGGGGCGATGCCGCGGGAGTGCAGGTACTCGACGAACTCCCCGTGCCGGGCGTTGATGTCGGCGTCGGTCGCCCAGATCTCCTGCAGCCGGTCGAGCTCTTCCTGCCCCAGGCCCATCTTCCCGAGCTTGCGCAGGATGGTCGGCGACATGCTGTGCATGGTCGAGCTGAAGTCGGCGACGAAGCCGAGCCGCGGCGAGTCGATCTCGGCGTAGGTCTCCCGGATCTCCAGCACCTTGGGCGAGTTCGGGCCGAGCGGCGCGTGCAGCTCCCAGCCCATCGTCAGGTCGAGCTCCTCGGCCACCGGCAGCAGCCGGCGGATCAGCTCCGGCTTCGCGCTCTGGATGCGCACCAGCGGGAAGCCGAGGGCGTGCGCGCTGCGGAACTGGGTGACGGTGAACTCGTACTCCTCGTCGGGGGTCATGTCGCGGTCGCGACGGCGGCCCATGTCGAGGTTGCAGCCGAACGAGCTCGGCACGAAGCCGTGCCGGTCGAACGCGTCGCGCCACTCGCGGACGAACTCGTCGGTGACCTCGGGGTAGGTGCGGATCGTCTGCGAGGCGACGATCTCGATGCCGGGGCCGATGCCCGCGGCGTCGACGACGTCGAGCAGACCGGGCAGGTCGTACCGGCCGGCGGCCCACTCGCTGGTCAGCGAGTAGAGCGTCAGGCCCGAGCTTGATGTCGCTGCCCGGGACGGCGGGCTCGGCGACGCGGGCGGGAGCGGTGCTGGTCATCGGGGTGCTCCTCAGCGGACGGCGAGCGACCGGCGGTTGGTCGCGTGGTTGGTCACGTACTTCGTGGGCGCGATCTGCATGTAGGGCAGCCGCAGGTCGACGGTCACCTCGACGTCGACCTGCTGGCCCTCGGCCGGCGGCTCGTCGAGCGGGACGACCACGACGAGCCGGTCCTGGATGAACCAGAGGACGTCCCACTGGTCGGCCAGCTCGTCGACGCGGAAGGTCCGGTCCCCCAGCTCGACCCGCAGGTCGTCCCTGGGGATCTCGCGGCCCTCGACCGAGACGGCGATGTCGCTGACGCTCGACAGCCAGAGGCTGCGGTACCAGGGCACGGTCAGCGCGATGCCCGAGGCCCTCCGGACGCCGGATCAGGCTGTCGTCGGTGAGGACGGTGTCTCCGGTGGCCATCAGCTGGCGCCTGCCTTTCGCTGCTCGTACATGTCCCGGACCATCGGTTCCAGGGTTGTGGGCCACCAGTCGCCGCCGGGCACGGGCTCGCCGAACGCCTCGGGCAGCTCGAGCGTGACCTTGCCGGTCGCCGCCCACTCGCAGCCGCGGGCGAACAGGCCGCGGAACGAGGGGTGCGACACCGCGTCGGGGCCGTGCCCGATGCCGCTGGCGAACACCCGGCCGTCGCCGTAGCGGTTGGTCCAGACCAGGGCGTGCTCCTCCCCCATGCCCGGCAGCGCGTTCCACTGCTCGGGCACCTGGGTGTAGCGCAGCGGGTTGTCCCAGCCGGTGACCAGCACCTCGACGTCGGCGCCCGGGCGCCCACTGGAGGTTCACGTACAGGTCGTCGTCGTAGTGCGGCATGAACTCCGGCATGCCCGCGGTGATCGCGTGGTCGGGGGCGACGACGTGCAGCCGGAAGTCGTCGATCGGCGCCCGGCGGCTGCAGTGCTCGCGCATGACCCCGCCGGCCATCGTCTCGAAGTCGTCCTCCCAGCCGGCGCCCATCTGCAGCGAGGCGTGGTAGACGACGACGCCCTTGCCCGCGGCGACGAAGTCGTACAGCGCCTGCTCGGCACTCGTCCCCCAGCGCTTCTCGGGCGCGCGGCTCCACGGCTCGAACCGGCCGAAGTAGTTGAGGACGACGAGGTCGTACTCGTCGAGCGTCTCCGCGCTGGCCCCGCGGAACTCCTCGGTGATCCGGACGTCGAACAGCCCGGTCTCCTTGAGCAGGTCCCGCAGCATCGGCGAGATGGTCCGCCAGTCGTGGTGGATGTCGGTGTGCCCGGTGACGATCAGCGCCTTGAGCTTGTCGTCGTCCTTGAGCACCCGCTGGCCGATGTCAGGCACGCGCGGTCTCCTTCGTCGAGTTCTTTCCGCGATCGGGCGCAGCTCGCGCTGCACGAGGTAGCCGGCCAGCAGCGCGCTGGCGGCGGGGTGCGGGCTCTGGTCGCTCTCGACGACGATCCAGCCCGAGTAGCCGGCGTCCAGCAGCGCGCGGGTGATCGCCGGGAAGTCGACGAGTCCGCCGTCGGCGCCCGGCTCGGCGAACCAGCGCGGGATCTCGCGGGCGCCGCCCCGCACGCGGACCGTCCAGTGCGCGTGCGGCTGCAGGTACTCCTCGGCGTCGTCGACGGCGAGGGCGTCCTTGAACTGCACGTGCGCGATGCGGTCGGCGTACCGCTGGATGACGGCGAGCGGGTCGATGCCTCCCGCGGTCAGCTCGCCGGTGTCGAGGGCGAGGCCGACGAGCGCCGGATCGGTGCGGTCGAGCAGCGCGGGGACGTGGTCGCGGCGCAGGGCCGAGAGGAAGTCCACGTGCAGCGCGAGTCGGACACCGTGCTCCGCCGTCGCCCGGCCGACCGCCTCCCAGCACGCGGCGAGCCGGCCGAACGCGTCGTCGTCCAGCGGCTCGACGTCACCGGCGCCCGGCGTCGGCCGGACCAGCAGCACCGAGCCGCCGAGCTCGGCCAGCGCCTCGGCGTACCAGCTCGCCTTCTCGCACGATCGCGGGGACGTCGTCGGCCGACAGCGGCGACAGCGGCCCGGTGAGGTGCTCCATCGAGCGCTCCGCCGGGTCCCAGTACCAGCTGGAGACCGCGTCGATCGCGCAGCTGCCGGAGGAACTCCCGGAAGCCGGCGACCGAGCCGAAGTTGGCGGCCAGCTGCTGCGGGTTGCCCAGCGGCTCCCACCGGCCGGTGCCGTAGGTCAGCTCGACGCCCTCGAAGCCGGCGATCGACATGGTCTTCAGCGCGCGCTCGTGCTGCTCGCGGCGGACGAAGTCGTCGAACTGGGGCTTCCACTGGTTGATCGCGTAGGCCCAACGGATGCCGCTCATCGGTAGATCTCCTCGAGGACGTTCTTCGCGTACCAGCGGGAGATCGCGGTGCTCTCGGAGTAGTCGCCGCCCTCCTTGTTGGCCTTGTCGTGCTCGACGGAGATCCAGCCGCGGTACCCGTTGTCGCGGACGGCGGTCATCATCGCCTCGAAGTCGACGAGGCCGTGCGGGCGTGCCCATCTCGTAGAACCACTTGCCGGTGGTCGGCGCCATGATCTCGGAGTCCGGGCGGTGCCGGTGGTCGTCGCCGGTGGCCACGTTGCGGGTGTCCTTGAAGTGGAACCCGCTGACCCGGTGCGCGTGCCGGTTGTACAGCGCCACCGGGTCGAGCCCGGCGATGCAGTGCTGCGCGGTGTCGACGAACAGCGAGACGTACTGCGGGTCGGTGTAGGAGTAGAAGGTCTCGATGTCCGGCTCGCTCTGGATGCCGCAGAAGAACTCGTGGTGGCAGGTGAGCCGCACCCCGAAGCCGGCGGTGATCTCGCCGACCTTGTTCCACACTCGGCGGTGTACTTGAGCTTGTCCTCGGTGACCGGCTCCATGTCGTAGTAGAGCGTCGCCGGCATCACGATGATGTTGTCGAGCTGGATCTCCGACCAGCGGCCCATCGTGACCCGGAAGTCCTCGAGGATGTTCTCGTGCGTCTCGGGCAGGTGCGGGCGCGTAGTTGCGGACGTCGTAGTCGGCGGCGTGGAACGTGTTCACGATCCGCTCGAGCCCGTGGTCCTGGACCATCTCCTGGTACTTGGCCGGGCCGCCGTAGTCGCCGTACATCTGCCAGATCCGGAAGTCGAACGTGTCGATCGCGTCGAACCCGGTCGCCTTGATCTGCTTGAGGAAGGCCGACATGGTCTTGTGCGAGTGCCACTGGTCGACCGGCCCGGCCGGCCCGTTGCTGCGCCAGTGGTCCATGTAGGACCACTTGATGGCGCGCTCGGCGGCGTCACTTGGCGATCCCGAGCTCGTGCTGCAGGTACCAGCTGTTGAGCATCGCCAGCTCGGCGGGGTTGCCGCCGTGGTCGCTCTCGACGACGACCCAGCCCGGCGTAGTTCGTGCTCGCGCAGTGCCGCGACGAAGCCCTTGCACGTCGACCAGCCCGCCCTCGGTGCCGAGCTCGAAGAACCAGCGCTCGATCCGCCGTCCGGCGCCGCCCTTGAGCATCGTCGACTCCGCACCGGGCATCCGGTACTCCTCGCCGGTGTCGGCGTAGCGGGTGTCCTTGAGGTGCACGTGGGTGACCCGGTCGGCGTGCTCCCGGTAGAAGGCCACCGGGTCGATGCCGCCGACCGTGAGCTCGGCGGTGTCCAGCGCGAGCCCGACGGTCGCCGGGTCGGTCGCGTCCAGCAGCGCCGGTCAGCTCGGCTTCGCGTGTGCACCGCGCCCAGGCAGTCGTAGTGCAGGGCGAGCCCGACCCCGGCGGCGGAGGCGCAGCTCGCCGATCCGGTTCCACACGTCGCCGATGACCTTGATCCCGTCGGCGTCGAGCGGCGGGGACATCCAGGCCGAGCCGACCGGGCGGACGACGAGCTGCTCGGCGCCCACGCCGGCGACGAAGTCGACGAACGGCTTCGACCACTCGACGATCGCGTCGGAGTCGGCGGGGTTGGCCGTGGAGCGGAAGGCGTACCCCTCTTCCTCCTCCGTCGGGCGCCTGGGGGTCCCAGAACATGCTGGAGACGCCCTGCACCTTCGCCCGGCGCAGGAAGTCGAGGAAGCCCTCGTGGCTGCCGTGGTTGAGCAGGATGACCTCGGGCCGGCTGATGTTGTCCCAGCGACCGGTGCCCGACGCCAGCTCGATGGTGTCGAACCCGCAGGCGGAGACGGTCTTGAGCGCCCGCTGCTGGTCCTCGTGCCGGACGAAGACGTCCAGCCGGACGTTCCACTGGTTCAGCGCGTACGCCCAGCGCAGGGTGTCCTTCATCGCGCGCCCCCCAGCTCGGCAGCTCGCCGCGCCTCGGCCTCGGCCTCGGCGAGCACGTTGTCGATGTACCACTTGGCGACGGCGGTGGCCTCGGCGTAGCTGCCGCCGCCGAGCTCGGCCTTGTCGTGCTCGACGGTCAGCCAGCCGTCGTAGCCGGAGGTGACGATCTCCTTCATGAGCGTCGGGAAGTCGACCAGGCCGCCCTCGCCCATCTCGTAGAACCAGCGCGTCACCTGCGGCGCCATGAGCTCCGGGTCCGGCGGCGTGCGGTAGGCCTCGTGCTCGTCGACGTTCTTCGTGTCCTTGAAGTGGAAGCCGGTGCAGCGGTCCTTGTAGTCGCGGAACAGCTGGATCGGGTCGACGCCGGCGATCGTGTGCTGCGCGGTGTCGCAGAAGAAGTAGACGTACTCCGGGTCGGTGTACTCGAAGAACAGCTCGAGCTGCGGGCGCGTGCGGATCGCGCCCCAGAACTCGAAGTGGCAGGTGGTCTTCATGCCCTGCTCGAGGGTCAGCTTCCCGACCCGGTTCCACAGGTCGGCGACGACCTTGATCGTGTCGTCGGTGACCGGCTCGGTCTGGTAGTAGGTGGACGTCGGCATGACGATGAAGTTCTCGACGCCGGTCAGCCCCTCGCACATGCGCAGCGTGTTCGTGCAGTCGGCCACGATCCGGTCGTGCGTCTCGCGGACGTGCGGCGCGGTGTACTTCGTCGCCGACGGGTAGGCGGAGAAGATCCCGGTGATCTTGTCGAACCCGTTGTCCTGCAGGAACCGCTCGAAGCCGGGCACGCCGCCGTACATCCCGGCGTAGAACGGCAGGTAGAAGAAGAACGTGTCGAAGCCCGTGAAGCCGAGGGCCGACAGCTGCTTGATGTACCGATCCATGTAGGCGCGGTTGAACGACGGGGGCTGCGGCCCCTGCGGCGTCTCCGTCACCCAGTGATCCATGTACGACCACTTGGTCCAGGCCACGCTGGTCCCTTCACTGGTGCGCGACCCGGCGGATCTGTGCAGGTGCCGGCGCGACGGTCCGAGGACCGCGGGCCCGGAGGCTCGCGGCGGCGGTTGTCGGAGACCACCTGGGGCGAGAGTCGCCCTGGTCGAACAGAAGGTTTTTTGCGGCTTTCCAGCAGAAATCATTCTGCTGTGGCGCGGGCCACTCGGACCAGCGCTATCTGCTGATACCGCCCATCACTTCCCCTGATGCGCGCCGGCCCGGCAGGGCGAACGCGACGACGCAGGCGACCAGCAGCACCCCCGCAGCCACCAGGAAGCCGACGCCGAACCCCGCGGTCAGCGCCTCCGCACCGCCGCCGTCGGACGCCGCGGCGACCGTGCTCGCGACCGCGACCAGCGCCGCGAGACCGACGGCGCTGCCGACCTGCCGCGCCGTGGAGAGCAGCCCCGACGCCAGGCCGGCGCGCTCCCGCCCCAGCCCCGACGTCGCCGTCACCGTCAGCGGCAGACCGGCCATCCCGAAGCCGGCCATCGCGAGGGTCAGGGGCACCAGCACGTCGACCCAGTACCGCCCGTCGACGTCGATCCCGGAGAGCCAGATCAACGCCCCGGCCGACAGCAGCGACCCCACCTGGAAGCTCCGCTGCGGGCCGAGCGCGCCGATCCAGCGGGACGCCGCCCGGGCGCCGAGGGCGATGCCCAGCGCACCCGGCGTCAGTGCCAGGCCCGCCTCCAGCGGATCCATGCCGAGGACGCGCTGCAGGTAGAGGACGAGGAAGAACATCGTCGTCGGCAGCGCGCCGCCGACCAGGGCGCCGAGCCCGTTGGCGACCGTGACCGGGCGGACCCGGAAGACCTCCAGCGGGACGACCGGCTGCTCGGCCCGCCGCTCGACGAGGACGAACAGCCCGAACGACGCGACGGCGAGGGCAGCGCAGGCGAGCGCCTCCGCCGACGCGAAGCCACGCTCCTCCCCCAGGATCACCGCCGCGACCAGCGCCGCCGTGCCGACGGTGACCGAGATCGAGCCGGGCAGGTCGAGCTTGCCGCGGACGTGCCCCAGGGGTCGGCCGGGCAGCGCCCAGACCGCCGCCACCAGCAGGACCACGCCGAGCGGCACGTTCACGAAGAACACCCAGCGCCAGCTGAGCAGGCCGGTGAGCAGCCCGCCGATCACGCCGCCGAGCGCCCCGCCGGACGCCGCGGCGGCGGTGAGCAGGCTCAGCGCCTTCGCCTTCGCCCGTGGCTCGGGAAAGCCGGTGGTGATCAGGCTCAGGGTGGTGGGCACCAGGACGGCGCCGCCGACGCCCTGGACGAAGCGCGCCGCGACCACCTGCCAGCCCTCCTGCGCCAGCCCGGCGGCCAGGCTGGCGACGGCGAAGAGCACGCAGGCCGCCGACGAACGTGCGCTTGCGGCCGAACAGGTCACCGACGCGTCCCCCGAGCAGCAGGAAGCCGGCGAAGGTCAGCGTGTAGCTGCTGACCACCCACTGCAGCCCGGTGGCCGAGAGCCCGAGGCTCTCCTGCATCGGCGGCAGCGCGACGTTGACGATCGAGGTGTCCAGGACGCAGACGAACTGGGCCGCGCAGGCGACCGCCAGCAGCACGCCCGGCCGCCGCGGCGGCGCCTCGACCGGCGCCGCCGCGGCAACGGTGCTGTCCATCTACTTGAAGGTGTCCTCGAAGCGTGTCGTAGGGCAGCGGCGGCTCGGGGTCGAGCACCTGCGCCTTGTCGTTGGCGTAGGGGTAGTAGTTCGTCGTCGACACCGGCTCGTCGACCGGCGGCAGGAACACCGGCACGCCGTCGTCGCCGAACCAGGCCAGCTGCGAGTCGTGGCTCTCCTGGTTGTCCTTGGCGAAGGAGATCCAGTCCCGGTTGAACGGCGCGCGGGCCACCTCGTAGCAGCGGAAGTGCCAGATCCGCCACTCGCCGTCCTGCTTGATGAAGTCGACGCCGTACTTGCACCAGACCCAGTGCGCCCACACCGGCTTGCCGTCGACCTCGCCGCCGGAGAACACCCACGGCGGGACGTCCTTGGCGACCTCGGGGTCCATCAGGCCGGACTCGAGGCCGGCCATGATCCAGATGCCCTTGGCGGTCTCGCCGTCGGCGCCGACCTCGATCACCGGCGTGCTCGTGTAGTGGAAGAGCAGCTTGCCGACCGGCTTCGGCCGCCCGCGGTGGTAGGCGGTCACCGACTCGTAGGTCGTGTAGACGCCCACGTTGTTGTAGCGCGACCACATGTCCGGCGTGCCGGGCTTCGCCCAGAGCTCGTCGATGATCCGCTGGTCCTGGTAGGCGTTGTGGTAGTGCATGTAGCGGTTGAAGACGTTGTCGACCGCGCCGCGGTCGGCGGCCGGGCGGCTGTCCGCTTCGTCTCCGCCAGCTCCTCCTCGACCGCCGCCAGCCGGCGGGCGAGATCCTCGAGGGTCGTCGTCGCTTCGATGGTCATGTCCGTGTCCTTTGCTGTCGGGGACGGGATGGTGGAGCAGTCGGATCCGGACGGCGCCGAGTCCGTCGAACGGGAGGAGGAACAGCCGCTCGTCGCCGTTGAGGGCGCGGCCGGGCACCCAGCGGCCCGAGTCGAAGCGGCCCTCTTCGACGGCGTCGACCTCGACCAGGTCGGCGCCCCGGCTGAAGTCCAGCCCGACGCCCTGGCCGACGAGGAGGAACTGGTCCTCGGCCTCGGCGATCACGAGGCCGAACGGCCGCGCGTCGGCCGGTGACGGACCGTGCGGACTGCCCTCCGTCTCGCTGGGCGGCGGCGGTGGAGGCGGCGGTTTGCCGACGCCGGCGTCGAGCAGCATCTGCCCGAGGAGCGCTCGGCGCGTTCGCGGGCGACGACGCTCGTAGCCGCCGAGCGGGAACCGCTGCTCGCCCTCCCCCTCGTCGAGGAGGACGCCGGCGATCCGTCCCTCGGCCTGCGCTGCCGTGACGACGTCCTCCATCTCGCCGAGGAGGGCGCAGGCGCGGCCGAGCTGGCTGTCGGGGCGGGCGTGGTCGACGCCGAACACCGAGAAGCCCAGCGCTCCGTGGTGAGCCGAGCGCCCAGAACATCCGGCCGGTCGGCGAAGCGCGACTCCGGGACGAACAGCGGGTTGTCCGGCCGGGCGTAGTCGCGCAGGACGGGCTTCGCGTCGTCGACGTAGATGTCGGGTGCGACGAGGTCGAGGGACGGCGCCGCGGCCTTCCAGACGTCGATCACCCGCCCGACGGGGCCGCCGCTCGGATAGTCCCCCGCCTGCGGTTGACCGGGTTGGGGTCCGAGCCAGGCGTTCGCGTACATGGGCAGCGCCTTGGCCACCTTGCCGGCGGCCGCGAGGGCGCCGCAGTAGCTCGCGAACCCCCAGGCCATGAAGACCTCGTCGGCCTGCCAGTCGTCGCCGAAGACCTCCGACCAGGTGCCCGACTTCCGGTTGCCCTGCCGGGCCCAGAGGGCCGCGAGCTCCGGCCGGAGTTCGCTCTGGTGCTCCACCAGGTGGTCGATCAGCGCCTGCGGCACCGGAGCCCGCCACGCCGCCTCGGCCTACGGGCGACCGGTCACGGCTGTCGCGCAGGAGGCCGACCTCGTTCTCGACCTGGACCATCACCACGGTGTGGTCCGGATCGGCCGTCGCCAGGTGCTCCATGAATCGGACGAACGCCCGGCGGTCGGCGTCGAGCAGGTCGGCCGAGAACACCGTGAGCACCGGCTTGGACATGGCCCCCGGATAGGTGAACAGGGCCGTGTCGGTGCCGGTCGCGACCGCCCGTGGGTAGCGGCCGACATCCCGGCGCACCCACCCCGGCGCGTACGTCGACGCGGCGTTCTTGAACGCGCCGAACCAGATGAGGACGAGGCGCAGGCCGCGGGCGCGGGCCGCCTCGACCTGCGCGTCGACGGTGCTGAAGTCGAACGAGCCCTCGACCGGTTCGACCTGCGCCCAGCTCGCGGCGCCGATCACCGTGCGGATGCCCATGCCCGCCAATCGGTCCCAGATCGGCTCCATGTACTCCGGGCTCGACGGGCTGGAGTTGTGCAGCTGACCGCCGAGCAGCAGGACCGGCCGCCCGTCGACGATCAGCTGGGAGCCCGTCGCGGTCGATCGCAGCGCACGGCAGCGGACGCTCGCCGCTCACGACTGTGCCCGTCCGACCGCGCTGCGCAGCCGGGTCACCGCGTCGTCGACGACGTCGATGCCCAGCGCGTCCGACAGCGCAACGAGGTACACCAGGCAGTCCGCCACCTCGTCGCGCAGCTCGGGGTGTCACGGCGTCCGGGTCCGAGCTCGGCCTCCCACTGGACGATCGACGCGACCGCGCCCACCCGTCCGGTCAGGGCGAGCAGGAGGTTGCGCGGGGTCTGGAGCGGCGCCCACCCGTGCAGGGCCGTCAGTTCGGCGAAGGCGCCGCGCAGATCGTCGAGGCCGGCGGTCATGCCAGGGCCGCCGGGTCGTCGGCTCCGACGTACTCGAACGAGCGGAGGAGCACGGTCCCCTCGCTGCAGACGACGCCGATCATGCGGCCGGTCATGCCGCCGGCGACCTCGGTGGAGAGGTAGCGGCCGTCGACGGCGCCGAGCTCGGTGAACGTCTCCGCCCTCGACGATCCCGGCCACGATGCGGTCCGGTCCCCGGGGATCCCAGCCTCCACCCGGCGCCGGCTCCATGCGGAGCTCGAGCACCGGCTCGCCGTCGACGGCGTCCGCTCGCCCAGCACGTGCCGGACGTCGCCGACCGCCCACACGGCCCGCACGACGCCGTCGGCGACATCGAGGTCGACGGCGTGCGCGGGCGTCGATCCGCACCGACAGCCCACCGACGCCGTCGACGGCGAGCGCGCGCGCGCACTCGGGCGTGCAGGTGTTCCTGCCGCCGTCCGACGAACACCGGCTCCCCGTCCGCGCGCGACCCGCAGCGCCGTCGTCCGCGGCGGTCACGAACTCCGACGGGAAGCGCGACAGCGCCCACCCAGGACGGCGGCAGCGGCACCGCCGTCGAGCGACCTCGGACGACCGGCCGGTCGCGGACGAGCGCGGGCTCGACGTGCCCGGTGAGCACGGGCCAGCCGTCCTCCCAGACCACCTCGTCGGCGAAGGTCTCCCGGCCGAGCACGTGCCACTCCGGGCTCGAGCCGCGGGCGCGGACGCCGTGGTAGACCATCGCCCAGCTGCCGTCCGGCCGTTCGACGAGATCGGCGTGGCCGGTGTTCTGCACCGGCTCGTCGGTGCCGCGGTGCGTGAGGAGCGGGTTGCCGCGGGTTGCCCTCGAACGGTCCCGGCGGCGAGTCGCCGCGGGCGATCGTCACCGCGTGACCGCGCTCGGTGCCGCCCTCGGCGATCAGCAGGTACCAGTGCTCGCCGATCCGGTAGAGGTGCGGGCCCTCGGGGAACTTGCCGCCGGTGCCCGACCCACAGCCACCGGCGCTCGCTCAGCACCTCGCCGGTGAAGCGGGTCGATCGCGGCCTGCCGGATGCCCGCCGGCACGCCCTCCGGCCCGGCCCGGTCCAGGTCATCAGGCAGGTGCCGTCGTCGTCCCACGCGATGTCCGGGTCGATGCCGATGGCCGACGGGATGCGCACCGGCTCCGACCACGGGCCGGCCGGGTCCTCGGCGTGCACCAGCAGCTGCCCGCCGTCGTCGGACCAGTTGGTGGTGATCATCCAGAACCGGCCGTCGTGGTGGCGCAGCGTCGGCGCGAAGATGCCGCCGGACGGCCCGGCCTTCGAGACGTCGAGCTGCGACGGCTCGTGCAGCGCGTGGCCGATCAGTTCCCACGAGCGCAGGTCGGTCGAGCGGAAGATCGGCACGCCGGGCGCGTACTCGAAGCTCGACGTCGCCAGGTAGTACGTGTCGCCGACCCGGCAGATGCTCGGGTCGGGATGGAAGCCGGAGAGCACCGGACGCTGGACGGTCACACGAGGCCCTTCACGGTGGCGGCGATGAGGTCGAGGCACTGACCGACCGGCTCGAGCTCGGCCGGCTGGTTGAGGAAGCCGTGCAGGACGCCCCGCACGGTGACCTGGCGGACGTCGACCCCGGCGACGGCCAGCGCCGCCGTGAATGCCTCGGCGGACGAGCGCAGGTTGTCGTACTCGGCGTTCAGCACCACGACCGGACACAGCCCGTCGAGCACCGCGAGCGCCGGCATCGCGTACCCGTCGGCGGAGGAGAGCGGACCGCCCAGGAAGTTGACGGTCAGGAAGTCGTCCCGCCGGCCCGGCTGGGGCGCGAGGATCGCCGGCAGCTCGGCCAGCGCCGCCGCCAGCGCGGGCGACGGCGGCGGCACGACGGGGTGGGCGACCCCGTAGACGAAGACCAGGGTTCGGGGCAGCCAGCCGTCCCGGTCACGCAGCTTGAGGACGGCGCCCGCGGTCAGATTGGCACCGGCGCTGGCCCCGCCCACGGAGATGCGCTCGGCGTCGACCCCGAGATCCGCAGCGTGATCGCGCACCCAGGCGACCGCCGCGACGGTGTCGTCGTGCGGCACCGGATAGCTGACGCCGTCGACCGCGAGCCGGTAGTCGACGCTGACGACGACGGCGCCGGCGCGGACGCACACCTCGCGGGCGGTCCAGTCGGCCTCGCGCATGTCGAGGTCGCCGCCGAGGAATCCGCCGCCGTGCGCCCAGACGAAGCAGGCCCGCCCGGTGCGCTCCCCCGCCGGCGGCTCGTAGATGCGAACGGGCACCGGCCCGTGCGGTCCGGGCGCCACGTCGTCCCGGATCTCGACGACCGGCGGCGCCTCCTCGGGCTCCCACGACTCGTACGCGCGGATCCGCTCCAGCCCCGCCGGGGTGCCGTACGCCTCGCGCATCGAGGTGAGCCCCTCGAGCATCGGGAAGCGGGCGGCGACGTCGGGATGGATCACCGCGAGCCGGCGCCGGTCTGCAGCGAGCGCAGCAGGGCGTGCTGGCGGCGGACCTGGTCGCGGCCGCGGTAGGGCTCCCGCCGTCCCTCGTACTCGCTGGAGAGCCAGCCGTTCCAGCCGGCCTTCTCCAGCGTCGGGACGATCTCGCCCCACGGCACGTGCAGGTCGTGCAGGTCGTCGTCGATCTCGAAGAACTTGGCCTGGATGAAGTGCGTGTGCGGCAGCACCTCGGCGAGGTCGGACATGGGCACGCGCAGCGGCCGCAACGGCGGCGGGACGTCCTCCTCGTCGTCGGTCCCGAGGACCTCCGCGGCCTCGCGGACGGCGGCCGTCTGGAAGATCCCGGTGTCGATGAGCAGCTTGAAGTGCTCGGTGCCGGTCTTCTCGATGAAGTCGACGTAGCTCTGGGTCACCGGGTGCTTGATCGGCGTCGGCGAGTGGATCTCCGGGCAGATGACGACGTCGAGTTCCGCGGCCAGGTCGAGGGACCGCGAGACGACCTCCTCCCAGATCGGGTGCGGGTCGAGCTCCCACGAGACGACGCCGAACTTCGGCCGCACCGAGGTGAAGCCCAGCTGCTTGGCCAGCCGCAGGTCGAGCTGGAGCTGCTCGGCCCCCTCCTCGGCGGTCAGGTCGCGGCCGTAGAACCGCGTGGTGTCGACCCACGAGCCGAAGTTGGTCGGGGTCAGCCCGTACTTCTGCACCAGCCCGTGCCACGAGTCGATCCAGGCCGGGTCGGGCGTCGGGTAGTTCGGCAGGTTGCCCTCGCCGAGGATCTCGATGCCCGTCGCGCCGAGATCGGCGATGTCGGCGAAGACGTCCTCGAGCGTCATCGTCGTGTAGACGTCGCCGGTGTAGCTGTAGGTGGAGACGCAGTACCGCAGGCCGCCGGCGGGAACCGGCGGGACGATCACGCCCGACCCGGCGATGGCGAACTCCGACCGGGCGATCGGCGGCGGGAAGTACGACCGGCGCAGGTAGAGCGTGGCCTCGAGGCGGTGCACCCCGACCGACAGGCCGCCCGGCTTGGGCACGGTGATGGTGGCCGGCTCGTCGAGCTGCCAGCGGACGTCGGTGGACGCCCGCAGCTCGTCGCGGGTGAAGGTGCGGCCCTGCAGCGTCCACAGCGGCACGTGGTCGGGGATGCGCTCGCCGTCGACGACCACCTCGATGCCGTCGAGCATGCTGGCCGGGCCACCGCGGTAGTTGGGGTTGCGCAGCTGGAACGAGAAGCCGGTGATCTGGCCGCCGTCCTCGACGTTGCGGAAGCCGCGGCCCTGGATGATCGGGAAGTCGAGCATCGGTCAGTTCTCCTTCGAGAGGTCGGCGGCGAGCGCCGTGGCGCCGCGCACGGCGAGGGCGACGCTGGTCAGCGTCGGGTTCATCGAGTTGGCGGTCGGGATGAGGCCGTTGCCGGCGAGCACGAGGCCGGGCACGCCCCACACCCGCGAGTACGAGTCGCAGACGCTGGTGCCGTCGTCGGCCGCGCCCATGCGGACGGTGCCCATGTAGTGCAGCGAGCTGCCGGCCGGCATGACCTTCGGCATCCCGTCGACGAACTCGCCCAGCGCGGCGGCGGCCCGGGCCTGGTGCTTGCGCGCCCGCTCGAAGTCCGCCTCCTCCACGCTCGGTGAGCTCGTAGGCGATCCGGATGCCGGGCAGGCCGTTCTCGTCGGGCCGGTCGTCCTCGAAGGTGAGCCGGTCCTCCGGACGCGGCCGCTTGCGGATCCCCCAGCCCATGCCGACGTAGCCGGCCGGGTTGTCCCGGAACCGGCTGCCCTCGGGCAGCGGCGCCGGGGAGACCGGGCTGAACATCATCTGGGCGGAGTAGGGGTGCCGCTCCTCGTCGAACGGGATGGCGACGATGGCCCGGATCGGGTCCACCGGACCGGACGACTCCTCCCGGGGCGGGAGGACGTCGGGACGCACGGCCACCACGCCGAACAGCAGCGGGTGCTCGGTGAGGTAGCGGCCGAGCGCCTCGGGGCGGATGCCCGACGCCCACAGCAGCTGCGGCGTGCGGAACGCGTCGGCGGCCAGCACGACGACGTCGGCCCGGACCTCCTCCTCGGCGCCCGTCCGCTGGTCGCGCAGGACGGCGCCGACGGCGCGGTCGCCCTCCCGGACCACCCGGACGCAGAGCGTCTCCGACCGCAGCGTGAACCGGTCGGCGTGCGCGCCCTCGGCCAGCGGCCCGAGGACGACGTCCGTGCCGCTCCACCGCAGCGAGCCGTCGGCTCGCGCGGGTCGGCGGCCACCGGCAGCGGCCGGACGGTGATGCCGTCGGGGGCGAACTCGTCGCGGATCCGCTCCAGGATCGCCTGCGCCTGGGGGGCGCCGTCGAACGAGGGCCGGTAGACGTGCAGCAGCGCCTCGGCGGCGGTGATGTGCTCCTCCCACTCCGCGTCGTCGATGAACGGGACGCGCTCGGGGCCGGTCGGGGCGGGCGTCGCGCAGGTCCAGTGCACCCCCTGCCCGCCGACGCAGGTGGCGCCGGCCGCGGCCGGCATCCCCGGGGAGCCGTCGGCGGCGCTGCCGATCAGGTGGGTGCCCTGGCGGGCGGTGATCGTGCCCTCGACGACGACGCCGCCGGGGATGCCGGAGACGCCGCTCTCGGTGGACCGGCCCTGCGACGCGAGGCGGGCGGCGGCCTGCTGCTCCGGGTCGGGCACGTTCTTGACGTTCATGCCGATCGGGTCGGTCACCACCGGCCCGGCCTCGACCATGAGCACGGAGACGTCGTCGAGTTCTGCTCGAGCAGCAGCCGCGCGTAGGTGGCGCCGGTGGGTCCGCTGCCGACGATCAGGACGTTCGAGGTCATGCGGATGCTCCTTGAGCGGCGGGGTCGGCGGCCAGGGTCTCGGCCAGCGTGCGGGCGGTGAGGACCCCGATCGCGACCGCGGTCACGGTCGGATTGCAGGCGGTGGCGGTCGGGATGACGTTGTTGCCGCCGACGTAGAGGTTGGCGGTGCCCCAGACCCGGCCGGTGGGGTCGCAGACGCTGGTGCCGTCGTCCGCGGTGCCCATCCGGGTGGTCCCGAGGTAGTGCAGCGAGCTGCCCGGCGGCATGACGAACGGCTCCCCGAGCGGCCGGCCCAGCGCCTGCGCCGCCTCGGCGATCTCGACCTTCGCCGCCGCGATCGCTGCCTCGTCGGCGGCGCTCAGGGCGTAGTCGATCCGGATGGCCGGCAGGCCGTGCTCGTCGGTGGCGTCGTCGTCGAACCAGACGCGGTTGTCCGGCGAGAGCTCCTTCTTGCAGAACCAGCCGAGCCCGACGACCTGGCCGGGCCGGACGGTGACGCCCGGGTCCAGCGGCACCGGGGAGGCGTCCATCTGCATGACCTGGCCGTGGAACGGGCGGTCGGCGGCGTAGGGCACCCAGGAGACGCCGGACACCGGCACGATCGCGCCGCCACCGGGCGCCGCGGACGCGGTGACCGGCAGGTCGACGTCGACGGGTGCGTCCGCGGGGACGTACTTCTCGTCCAGGACGGACGCCGCCATGATCTGCGGGTGCTCGGTCAGGTACCGGCCGAGCGCCTCGGGCCGGATGCCGGACGCCCACAGCAGCTGCGGGGTGCGCCAGGCGTCGGCGGCGACGACGACCGCGCGGGCGGTGATCGTCGACCGCTCGCCCGTGGCCACGTCGACGACCTCGACGCCGGTCGCCCGGTCGCCGTCGACGACGACCCGCCGGGCCAGGGTGCCGGTGCGCAGCTCGACGTCCGGCCGCTCCCACAGGTCGCCGGCGATGATCGCGGGGCCGGTCCAGTGCAGGGCGCCGTCCTCCCCCACCGTCACGGCGACCGGCATGGCGCCCACCGGGCGGCGGTTCGGCCGGTCGAACAGCTCGCCGAGCACCCGCTGCACCGCGCCGGTGAGCGGGGCCCGGTCGAAGGCGTGCGTCGTGACGGCCAGCAGCTGCTCGGCCCGGGTCAGCGCCTCGTCGAGGACGGCGGGGTCGATGCAGTCGGGCACCTCGTCGTCCACCGGCCGCGGGCAGGCCGCCGTCCAGTGCGCGCCCATCCCGCCGACGTTCGTGGACATGGCCGCGTTCGGCATGGCCTCCGCGCCGACGAGCACCGTGCCGGGACGGGCCGGCGTGCCGCCGGGCAGCGGCCCGGGGCCGGTGGCCAGCTCGGCCAGCAGGCGGTCGCGCTCCTCGGTGTCGGCGATGTTCTTCACGTGCCCACCGGCCGTGTCGCCCAGGGCCCGCCCCGCCTCGAGGACGAGGACCTGCAGGCCGGCCTCGAGGTCGGCCAGCTCGCGGGCGATCGCCGTCCCGACCGGGCCGGAGCCCACGATCAGGACGTCGCAGTCGGCGCTCATCTCGCCACTGCCGGCTCGGCTTCGAGCAGGCGCTTGAGCATGTCGTGCTGGGCGCGGATCTGGTCGAAGGCGTTGTAGCGGTCGCTGTAGGCGTGGGCCTCGTACTCGCTGGAGATGAAGCCGGTGTAGTTCTGCTCGCGCAGCACCCGGGCGACGACGGGCCAGTCGATCGACGGGTCCTCCCCGTCGACGATCCCGTAGAACTTGCCGTGCACGTGCACGACGTGGGGGAAGAAGTCGGCCCAGCGCTCGGGCTCCATCTTCCCGTGCATCGTGAAGAGCATCTTCAGGTTGCCGACCTGCGGCGGCGTGGCACCCAGCTCGGCGGCGCGGGCCTCCAGCTCGGGGAACTTGGCCATCGTCGGGCCGGGCTCGGCCCAGATCTGCTTGGTCAGCGCGGTCAGCTCGGGCGCGATGCCGGCGGCGCGGTGGGCGTCGTTCACCGCGTCGGGGACGGCGCGCATGCTCGAGCTCATGTCGGGGATGAACCCGAGCCACTCGGTGTCGAGCCGGGTGAACAGCTCCTTGAGCGCGGCCACCGGCGGGGCCTCGATGGTCAGCGGGGCGTGGATCTCCACGCCGACCTTCACGCCGAGCTCCTCGGCCAGCGGCAGCAGCCGCTCGAGCGTGGCCGGGCTCGTCTCCACGCCCACGCGGGTGACCGGGAAGCCGAGCGCGGCGGCGCCGCGGACCTGGACGGCGACGTACTCGTAGGACTCGTCGTCGGACAGCAGCCGGCCCGGGTAGAGGCCGAGGTCGTTGTTGATCGCCAGGCAGGAGGGCGTGAGGCCGGAGGCGTCGATGACGCCGCGGACCTCGGCGACCGGGTCGTCGGACAGGCGCGGCCAGCCGCGCAGGCTCTGGAAGGCGACCATCTCCAGGCCGGGACCGAGGTCGCGCGCGGCGACCTCGTTCACCAGCGAGGCGAAGTCGCGGCCGGGCTTGCGCTGCTCCAGCGACAGGCTGAACAGGGTGGTGCCCAGGCGCGGCAGCCCGGGGGCGGTGTCGGTCATGGTCAGGCTCCCGCCGCGATCAGGGTCTTGTCGGTCGCACTCGGGGCCACCAGGGGCACCCGGTCCGGGCCGGTGAGGATGTACGGGATCGACAGGCCGAGCAGCAGCTGGACGCGGTGTTCCCGGCCGGCGGCGGTCTCGACCGGCACGTGCAGCACCACCGGGTCGGTGGTGAACCAGTACTCGTCGCCCTTGTCGGCCAGCTCGGCCCAGCCGTAGGTGTGGCCGTTGACGGTCACCGACAGCGAGGCGGTGTCGATCCGCTCGCCGTCGACCGTCAGGTCGGCCTTGACCAGCGAGGGCAGCGGCAGCGCCCGGTACCAGTGCGAGTAGACGGCGATGTCCAGGCCGTCGGGGGTGGCGGTGAGCGAGTCGGCGCGCACCACCTGGTCGTCGAGGGGTCCCATGTCGTCGCTCTTCTCAGGCCGCGAGCGTGAGCCGCTTGGAATCCCGGCCGCCGCCGGGAACGGGCATGTACGAGATGCGCAGCCGGACGACGACGGTGACGTCGTGCTCGCCCGGCGGTCAGCGGCTCGTCGGTCTCGAAGGCGAGCTGCGCCCGCTCCCCCATCTCCCACCGGTCGTCGGTGGTCTGCGGCAGCTGCTCGAAGGTGTAGGTGTTGCCGTGCACCGTGAACGTGGTGCGCGACGCCGGCACGGGCGTCCCGTCGAGGACGAGGTCGACGGCCTCGACCATCGACAGCGTCAGGCCTCGGTAGTACGGCATCCGGACCTCGACGACGCCGCCGGTGCGGCCGTCGTCCAGGGCGCGGAAGTTCTCTTCGCAGACGATGTACTGGTCGAACATCAGAAGGACCCCCTCGTCCCCACGCCTCGCAAGCTCGGCGCGGTACCCGCGAGGGGGCCTCCCCGAGCAGACGGGCGAACATGGCGTGCTGGCGGCGGACCTGCTCGACGCTGTCGACCGGGAAGGCGTCCTGGATGTGCCGGTTGCCCTCGTACTCGCTGGAGAGGTAGCCGTCGAAGCCGCCCTCGATGAGCACCGGGACGATCTCGTCGTAGGGGATCGAGTACTCGACCTCCTCGTCGGTCATCTCGTAGAACTTCGCCTGGATGTGCCCGATGCGGGCCATGTGGTCGAGCATGTGCTTGGGCTCGGTCCAGATGTAGTGCGTCGCCTGGCGGGCCAGGCCGATGTCGAGCGGCCCACCGTTGCGGTAGTTGACCAGGTCCATCAGGCCGTGGGTGTCGCCCTGGTCGTCGTAGGTCTTCACGATCAGGTCGACCAGCTCCGGCCGGGCGCCGCCCCGCAGTGCGCGCTCGCTGACCACGCGCGGGAAGCGCCGGACGTAGGTGCCCATGTCGGGCATGAACCCCAGCGCCGGCGAACCGATCCGGTCCATGACCTCCAGGTGCTGGAGGATCCACGGGTGCTCGTAGTGGAAGGGCGCGTGCACCTCCAGCAGCAGCCGGACGCCCTTCTCCTCGGCGTACGGCGCCGCCCCCTCCATGACCTCGGGCGGGGTGTTGATGATCGCGCGGACCACCTTCGCCCCGAGCCGGACGGCGATGTCGATGTCCCGGTGGACGGAGGCGACCTGCTCCTCCAGCGTCAGCCAGCGGTGCGGGTAGAGCTTGGTGTCGAGGAAGAGGTCGGTGGCGACCGGCGTCGTCCCGTACTGCTCCATCCACGAGAACCAGGTGTCGACGAACTCGTCGGTCAGGTTCGGGAAGCCCGGGATCGACTGCTCGGGGATGATCTCGATCCCGCGCGCCCCGAAGCTCGCCGCCGCGGCGATGCACTGCTCGAGCGTCAGGGTCCGGAGGAAGTACTCCTCCTGGAACGAGTAGAGGCTGACGCCCCGCTTGATGCTGTGGGCCGGAGTGGTCACGTCGTCCTCGTCTCTCAGGCGGTCGCGACGGCGAGGCGCGGCTGGGTCGGGGCGATGGCCTGCCCGGTGGACAGGTCGAAGAAGTGCAGGGCCGACGGCGGGACGGCGAACTCGGCCCGCGTGCCCTCGCGCACGGTGGCGCTGCCGGGCAGGCGGGCGTTGAGCACGGTGCCCTTGCCGAGGATGCGGAGGTCCTCGACGGCGGCCTCGTCGATGTCCTTCGCGATCTCGACGGTCGCCTCGGTGACGACCGGCTCGGCGTCGATGCGCAGGTGGACCAGCTTCTCCGGCGGCACGTTCTCGACGAGCTCGACGTCGGCGACCAGGCGCAGCCAGCGGGAGTCGGCGGTGGCCGGGTCGCGCAGGCTCTCCGGGCGGAGGCCCAGCGCGACCGTCGTCGCGTCGGCGCGCGGCGAGGGCCGGGTAGGCGTCCAGCGCGCCGGCCGGCAGCTCGATCCGCTGCGAGCCGACGACGAGGTGGTGGCCCGCGCCGCTGCGCAGGACGGTGGCGGTGACGACGTTCATCGGCGGGGAGCCGATGAACTCGGCGACGAAGAGGTTGGCCGGGGTCTCGTACAGCTCGTCGGGCGTGCCGAGCTGCTGGAGCAGGCCCTTGCGCATGACGGCGATGCGGTCGCCCATGGTCATGGCCTCGACCTGGTCGTGCGTGACGTAGAGGGTCGTGGTCTGGAACTGCCGCTGCAGGCTGCGGATCTCCGCGCGCATCTGGCCGCGCAGCTTGGCGTCGAGGTTCGACAGCGGCTCGTCCATGAGGAACGCCTGCGGCTTGCGCACGATCGCGCGGCCCATGGCGACCCGCTGCCGCTGGCCGCCGGAGAGCGCCTTCGGCTTGCGGTGCAGGACTCGCCGAGACCGAGGATCTCGGCCGCCCGCTCGACGCGCGACTTCGCCTCGGCCTTCGCGACGCCGGCGCACGCCAGCGGGAACGCGATGTTCTCCCGCACCGACATGTGCGGGTAGAGCGCGTAGTTCTGGAAGACCATCGCGATGTCGCGCTGCGACGGGTGGACGTCGTTGACGACCCGGTCGCCGATCAGCAGGCGCCCGCCGGAGATCTCCTCCAGACCGGCCGCCATCCGCAGCGCCGTCGTCTTGCCGCAGCCGGACGGGCCGACGAGGACGAGGAACTCGCCGTCGGCGATGTCCAGGTCCAGCTCGTCGACGGCGAGGGTCCCGTCCGGGTACCGCTTGGTGATCTGGTCGAAGGTGATCGAGGCCATGGGTGGTCTCCTGCGAGTCGGGGTCGGTCGGTCAGGACGAGGTGGCGGCGGAGCGCTGCGCGCGGAAGTCCACCCAGCCGGGCAGCTCCCAGGGCCGGGCCAGCACGTCGCGCAGCCGGGCGGTGAGGTCGGCGGTCGTCGGGCAGCGGGGACAGCGCGCCGTCCGCGCGCGGGTAGACGCGGCAGGTCAGCGCCGGGGGCCGTGTCGGTCGGGAACAGGTCCCGCCCGCCGACCTGGAACGTGGGCGAGCCGGGGAAGCCGAGCTGCTGCGCCTCGGCCCGGGTGCGCACCTCGCGCCGGGCGATGTGGACGTCGCCCTTGCCGATCTCGTCGAGGATCTGCTCGAGCAGCTCGGCGGCCTCGTCGTGGGTCGGGCAGCCCTCCCACCAGAGCAGCTCCACCCGCCACTTGACCGAGCAGCCCGCCGGCGACGTCGACGGCCGGGCGACCTCGCGGCCGGCCAGGACGTCGTCCAGCGCCTCGCGCACCCAGCCGGCGTCCAGCGACGCGTCGTCGTAGTTGCCGTCCGGGGCGCCGTGGTACCGGACGACGCCGGCGCGGTCGATCACGAAGACCTCGGGCGTCGCGGTCGCGCCGTACGCCTGGGCGGCCGACTGCTCGGCGTCGTGCAGGAGCGGGCCGGCGAACTCGCCCGCCGCCACGCGCTGCCGCATCGCCTCGAGGGAGTCCTCGGCGTGGTGGCTGTCGTCGTTGCTGACGATCTGGAGGACGGTCACGTCGCGGTCGGCGTAGTCGCGGGCGACGGCCTGGAGGCGGTCGTGCCAGGCGCGGGCGTACGGGCAGCCGTTGGCGGTGAAGACGACGACGGTCGCCGCGGCCTCGGCCGGGCGCCAGCGCGGACGACGGTGCCGTCGACGTCCGGGAGCTCGAACAGCGGCGCGGGGTCGCCCACGGTCAGCCGGGTCATCGGAGGGTTCCTTCCGTTCGGGCGGTGGCTCGCTGCACGAGCGCCACCCCGGGGGCGGTCTGGAGGTAGGGGATGCGGACGGCGAGGGTCACCTCGAGGGCGTGCGTGCCGGGCGCGCCCTCGCGGTCGAGCGACACGTCGAGCGCGTCGCGGAGGTCCCAGTCGGCGTCGGAGGCCGCTGCCTCGGCGACGCTGCCGTCGAAGCCGGGCACGCGGACCGAGGTGACCGTGGCCGGGGCGCCGTCGACGGAGACCTCGACGGCCTCCAGGCACGAGATCGGCAGCGAGCGGTACCACGGCAGGTGGACGGCCAGCGCCAGCCGGCCGTCGCGCACCGACAGGGCGTCCGGGCGCACCATGCCCTCGGCCATGGTCATGCCGGCACCCCCGTCTGGTGGCAGGGCCTTCGACAGCTCGGCGAGCAGGGCCAGGTGGTCCCGCGTCACGGTCAGCGCGTCGGCCTCGGCGCGGTCGAGCATCTCGTGGCCGCCCCACTCGCTCACGACGGCGCCGGCGTAGCCCGCCGCGTCCAGAGCGGCGAGCCAGGCGCCGTGCGGCTCGCGGACCGCCTCGACGTCCGGGTCCCAGATCTTGGCGTGCGCGTGGTGGACCACCGGCAACACGTCCGCCCACTCGCTGGGCTCCGTGCGGCCGCACCGGCCGAGCACCCCGGCGACGAGGACGGTCAGCGGCTGCTCCTGCGGGTGCCCGGAGATCTCCGCCGAGCGCCGTGCCGATGCGGCGGCCGATCGGCCAGTCCTCGGCCCAGATCCGGTGGACGGCGGCGATCGCGTCCTCGGCCAGGCCCAGGCGACGGAACGCCCGGTCGAGGACGTCGGGCAGCGCCCGCGAGGTCACGCTGAAGTCCATGGTGAGCCCGAGGTAGGGGCTGCCGGTCTCCTGCTGGAGGGCCAGCACGTCCACGACCGCGGGGGCGTCCGGGGTGGCGGTCCCCTGCACCTCGAAGGTGAGGACGACGCCGAGCCGCTCGGCCTCGGCGGCGACCCGGCGGATCAGCGCGGGATCCAGGCCGAGATGGGTCCGCGCGATCCGGAACCCGAGCCGCTTCGCCGTCTCCAGCTGTGCCGTCAGGTCCTCGGCCATCTCGTCGATGCCCGCCGGCGCCCCGGGGCGCCGGAACGGATGGGGGTAGACGCCGAGCGCCACCGGCTCGAGGCCCAGCCGGTCGACGGCGTCGCGGAAGGCGCGCTCGTCGTCCGCGGAGACCGCGGGGAAGCCGCGCCAGGCCTGGTGGCCGATGACCTCGAGGGCCGGACCGCAGCCGGCGTCGGCGACCCGCTGGAGGATCGAGGTCGTGGTCTCGCCCGCGCCGGAAGTCCGGCGTCAGGGAGAAGAGCGTCGTCCCGAGGGTGGCCATCAGGCCACCCCGACCCAGCTGCTCGTGCGCGAGGACTCGAGGACGGCCTCGGTGATCCGGGCGGCGCGCAGGCCGTCGGCGAAGGTGGGCAGGCCGTCGGGCGCCTCACCGGCGATCGCGCGTAGGTGTCGGCGACGAAGGCGTCGAAGCAGTCCTGGTAGCCCTGCGGGTGCCCGGCCGGGACGACGGAGTAGCGCGCCGCGGCGGGGCCCTCGCTCGAGCCGCGCAGCAGCTGCCGGTTGACCTCCCGGCCGCCGATCCACAGCGAGTCGGGGTTCTCCTGGTCGAAGCAGAGGCTCTCGGCCGCGCCGTCGACGGAGAACCACAGCCGGTTCTTCCGGCCGGGGCTGATCTGGCTGATCGTCAGGTTGCCGGCCGCGCCCTGGTCGGTCTCGAACAGCACGACCGCGGCGTCCTCGGTGGTGACGCGTGCGGCCGCCGCGGGTCGGGTGGGCGACGACGGTGCGCGCGGCGACCCGGGTGATCCGGTGGCCGGAGACGAACTCGACGAGGTCGCACCAGTGCACGCCGATGTCGGCGAAGGCGCGGGAGGCCCCGCCGGCGGCGGCGTCGACCCGCCAGTTGTCGTCGGTGTCCTCGACCAGCCAGTCCTGCAGGTAGGAGCCGTGCAGCAGCCGGACCGGGCCGGCCGTGCCGTCGGCCACCCGGGAGCGGGCCTCGCGCACCGTCGGGTAGAAGCGGTAGACGAACGGCACGGTCGCGGTGACGCCGGCCTCGGCGGCCAGGGCGACCAGCTCGGCGGCCTCGGCGGCGTCGACCGCCAGGGGCTTCTCGCAGATCACGTGCTTGCCGGCGGCGATCGCCGCCCGCACCAGGGGGGCGTGCGTGGCGTTCGGGGTGCAGACGTGGACGACGTCGACGTCGTCGGCGGCCAGCAGCTCCTCGACCGACTCGGCGGCGAACTCGGCGCCGATCCGCTCGGCCCCGGCCCGGGAGGACTCCGGCGAGGAGCCGACGATCCGGGAGACCACTCCCCCGGCGCGGCGGACCGCCCGGGCGTGCACGGTGCCCATGAAGCCGACACCGACGATCCCGGCCCGGATGCGATCCGCCATCTGCACTCCTCGAGATCGGTTGGCTTCACGGCCGCGTGACCGCAACCACATACTTCTGCTGACGGACGGAGGAAGTCAACCGACAGCAGGCACAAGACTGCTGATGCCGACCATCGACTCGACTGATGTCCGGACGAAGTCCGGACGACGTGACGGACAGGAGCGGCCCCGCTGCAGGGCCCCGGGCCGCGAGCTAGCGAGCGGCCTGGGGGGCAGCGGGGTCCTTCACTTGATGCCGCCGGCGAAGCCCTGGATGAACTTCTTCTGGGCGAAGAGGTAGAACGCCAGGATCGGCACCATCGAGATGATCACGATGGCGAAGATCTTGTTCCAGGCGGAGACCAGGGAGCCGACGTAGTAGTACATGGAGACCGTCAGCGTCTGGACGTCGGAGCCGCCGAGGAAGATCAGCGCGGAGAAGAAGTCGTTCCACACGATCAGCCCGGTGAGGATCGCGACGGTGCCGGTGGCCGGCGCCATCAGCGGCAGCACGATGCGGAAGAACACCCGCCCCGGGCTGGCGCCGTCGATGGCGGCCGCCTCCTCGTAGTCGCGCGGCAGGTTGCGGAAGAACCCGGCGTAGAGGAAGACCGCCAGCGGCATCAGCGTGCCGACGTAGAGGACGATCATGCCCCAGATCGAGCCGGTCAGGCCGAGCGTGCGGGCGCCGATGTAGAGCGGGATCAGGCCCAGCTGCGTGGGCAGGATGATCGCGATGAGGAACAGGTAGAACGTGATGGTTCCCCAGCGCGCGGTGGAGCGGACCAGCACGTACGCGGCCAGCGACCCGAGGAGCACCATGCCGGCGATGCTGCCCAGCGTGATCACCACGCTGTGGAACAGGCCGAGCAGGATGTTGGAGTCACCGCCGCCGGTGAGCACCTCGGCGAAGTTCTCCACGGTGGGCCGGCTCGGCGGGGCCGAGGTGCCCGTGGTCAGGAGTTCCTCCTGCGGCTTGAGCGCCGTGATCACGAGGAAGTAGAACGGCAGCAGGGTCAGCAGGGCGAAGACCCAGACCACGAACTCGCGGACCGCGGTCGCCTTCGTGTAGCGGAACATCGATCAGGTCCCCTTACGAGCGGTCTTTGGTGGCCTGCGTCTGCAGCACCGAGAAGACGAGCATGAGCAGGGTCAGCAGCAGCGCGAGCGCCGCACCGAACCCGAAGTTGCTGAGCGCGAAGGTCTGCTTGTAGACCTGCGTGGCCAGCGTCTCCGTCGCGCCGGCGGGGCCGCCGCCGGTGAGCGCCATGACCTGGTCGAACACGCGCAGGCCCTGCACCAGCATGAGCGTCGAGGCGATCGCGATCGACGGGCGGATCGAGGGCACCGTGATGTGCTGGAACCGGCGCCAGGTGCCGGCCCCGTCGAGGGCGGCGGCTTCCTCGATCTCCGGCGGCACGGTGGCCAGGCCGGCCAGGTAGATGACCATGCACATGCCGGTGGTCTGCCAGGCCATCACGACCAAGATCGCCCACAGCGCCAGCGTCGGGTCGGCGAGCCAGATCTTGGGCTCGATGCCGAACCAGCCGATGACGTCGTTGAGCGGGCCGTTGAAGTCGAAGATGAACTTCCAGATGTAGGAGACCGCCAGCGGGCTGAGCACCACCGGCATGAAGAACACGACCCGGAGGAAGTAGCGCGTCTTCAACGTCCGGTTCAGCGCCAGGGCCAGCCCGAGGCCGAGGACGTTGGTCAGGATCAGGAAGCCGAAGGCCAGGAAGAGCGTGTTCTTCAGGGACCCGATGAGCGCGGGATCCTCGAAGATCCGCACGAAGTTGTCGAGGCCGATGAAGTTGAAGTCGCCGATCCCGGTCCAGTCGGTGAACGCGTAGAACGCGCCGCCGGCGGTGGCGATGTAGTGGATCGCCAGGACCATGACGATGGCCGGGAGGGCCCACCACCAGTAGCCGTAGCGGACGAGCGGACGGCCGGCCCGGGGGCGGGAGGTCTTCCCGCCCCCGGCGGTCGTCGTGCCCTCTCGGACGGACGGGGTGGTGCCGATCGTTGCAGTCATCTGTTCGTCCCTGAGTCTCGTCCGAGAGGTCGTTACCGGGTCTGTCTTACTGGTCCCAGGCCCGGTCCATGTTCTCGAGGATGGTCTGGATGTCGCCCTGGCCGGAGAGCAGCCCCTGGGCACCCACCGCCAGCGCGTCGTAGACGGCGGGGTTCGGCCATTCCAGGTTGGGCAGCGCCACGTAGCTGCCCTCGGTCAGCAGGTCGGCGACCGGCTCGAACACGGGGTTGATGTTCTCGTCCGCACCGGTGATCGCGACACCACCCGAGACCTCGACGAACTCCGCCGCGTTCTCCGGCTCGGCCAGCCAGTCGAGGAAGTCCTGCGCCGCCTGCTTCGTGGCGTCGTCGCTCTCCGCGCTGACGGCCAGGGCGTAGTTCGGGCTGGCGAGCAGGTACGGGTCGCCGCCGTCGGTCGGGAACGGCTGGATGTTCAGCTCGAGACCCGGGGTGGCGTTCATCAGCTCGGTGGCGGCACCGCCGGGCACGAACGCCGACAGCGAGGTGCCCTGGGTGATGCCCTGGGTGATGGCGTCGAAGCCGCCGCCCGCGGCGCCCTCCTGGTAGCAGCCGGCCTCGTTCATGTCGACGACGGTCTGCAGGGTGGCCTCCCAGCCCTCGTCGCCGGCGAAGGTGACGTCGCCGTCGGCGCGCTGCTGGTTCCAGTCGGGGGTCTCGGCGTACACGCGGGTCGCGGAGATCGCCATGGTCATCAGGCCCGGGTTGGGGGGCACCGAACCGGCGATGGCGAAGAAGGACTTGCCCTCGTCGGCCAGCGTCCCGCACGCGTCGAGCAGGTCGTCGGTCTCCGCGGGGACCTCGACACCGGCCTCCTCGGCCGCGCCGACGTTCCAGAGCATGCCGACGGGGATCAGGTCGGTCGGCTGGGCGTAGGTCTCGCCGTCGATCTGGAACAGCGCCTCGTTGCCCTCGGGGATGAGCTCGGCCGAGGCGTCGTCGAGCGGCTCGAGGTAGCCGGCCTCGGCCAGCGGGAGCACCGCGTTGTCCTGGCCGGCGCCCGGGGAGACGACCATGACGTCGGGAGCGTTGCCGCCCTGGAGCTGGGTGCGCAGCGAGAGGCCGTAGCTGTCCGGCGGCAGGCCCGCCAGCTCGACCTCGACGCCGGTCTCCTCCGTGTACTTCTCGGCCATGACGATCCAGGGGCTCTCCGCGGAGCCGCTGGCGTTGCCGAAGGCGAAGGTGAAGCTGTCGGCGGCCTCGGTGGAGCCTCCGCCGTCGGAACCGTTGTCGTCGTCGCCACCGCCGCCGCAGGCGGCGAGCGTGAGCGCGCTGAGCGCGGACACGGCGACGAGCGAGCCGAGGCGGCGGAACCGCCGGTGGCTGTGCTGGGTCATCGATGAGCCTTTCGTGACGTGTCCGACGTCCGGACCCGACTGGAGCACGGTGGCCGCAGACGCCAGGTCCGGGTGGACCGTGGCACTGCCAACGTGATGGCAACCACATGCTTCTGCCTATTACCGGAGGAAGTCAATGGAGCGCGCGCCTACGAAAGCTGATGCCGCGCATCAGTGCTGTGGATGCCCACGAACGCCCTGGTGGGAGGCGCGCGCATCGCCTATCGGAGGAGCTCGAGGCGCACGGGACCGAGGACGCCGGAGGGGCGCGGGGCTGCGTCCGCGGCGTAGACCCCGCTGACCGGCCCGAAGAGCTCGCCGGTCGGCCTCGCCGCTTCCGCGATCAGCCGGTTCATCCAGGCGTTCGCCACGTCGAGTTCGACGACGTTCCGGCCGGGGCGCAGGGCCTGCGTCACGTCGACCCGGAAGGGCGCGGTCCAGAGGACGCCGCAGTCGACGTCGTTGACCCGGACGCGCGCGATGTCACCGACCTCGGCTGAGAGGAACGCCGCCTCGGCCCACCTCGTCGAGATCGACCTCGGTGCGGTACCGCCCGACCCCGGAGAAGCCGGCGGCGTCCGGGCCCAGGTCGGTCCAGGGCCGCGGGCCCTCCGGCAGCGGGAACTCCCCCACACCCGGCAGGGTCAGCTGCCAGGGGCCGTCGAGCGCCACCTCGCGGACGGGCTCCTCCGACGGCCCGTCGACGTCCCCGCCCTCGACGAGGAAGACCGAGCCGACCGCCGGGAGGGTGAGGGCGCCGCCGCGCAGCGTCCTCCGCTGCAGCGACACCGGGTCCCAGGCGACGAGAGGTCGGCCGGAGCTCGTCGCGCACGGTCACCGTCGTCGGCTCCGGCGAGGGGTTCGCCAGGAAGACGACCTCCCGGCCCCCGATGCGCCGGCGCGATGCGGAGGAGGTCCCCGCCCTCCACGACGAGCGAGGGCCGCACACCGAGCTCGTCCAGCGCCGTGGCGAGATCCGCCGTGTCGATCACGCTCCCGCTCGGTGACCAGAGCAGGTCGCAGAGCCGCTGGTGCTCGGCGTCGTCGTCCGCCAACGACGGGCTCCCGACGGGCCGCCGTCCGACGACCGTGGCACCCGCCTCCACGAGCTCGGCGATCCGCCGCAGCGCCCGCACCGTCATCCGCGCACTCGAGCCGCCGAGGTACAGCACCCGGTAGCGGGTGGCTCCGGCGGTCAGGTCGCCGTCGACGACGCCGAAGCGGTCTTCGAGCGCGTCGAGGTTCACGTAGTCGAAGTCGAGGCCGGCCGGCACGGCGCCGTCGAGGGTGTCGCCGAACAGCGCGGTGAGCGGCCCCTCCTCGCCGATGAAGACGGCCACGTCGACCGCCGGCACGCCCTGGTTCAGCAGGTACGAGCAGCGGGCGAGGTAGTCGATCCACGGCCCGGCCATCTCCGCCCACGGCTCGGAGCGGATGAACGTCTGGCCGAGGTAGGGCGAGAGGCCGATCCCGGGCGGTGGGACCTGCGTCGGCTGGTGCGGGGACGTGTGGATGCAGAACCGGGTGACGCCGAGGGCCAGTTCGAGGTCGGCGACGTGCTTCAGCCGCCGCGGCGTGTAGCTCCACGGGCGGTGGAACGCGCTCATCGACTCGGCGCCGGTGAACGGTTTCCCGTAGACGTGCGCGACGGACGAGGCGCCCTTCAGGTCGGCGACGTACGTGGGTTTGGGCCGGTCGCCGGCGTCGAACGTCCACATGGCGCCCATCGGCACGTCGGCGTGGCTGCGCATGGCCAGGTCGTCGCCGAGTTGCGGGCGGTGGTCCTCGAGCGCCTCGGCGTAGTAGGTCAGGCCGCGGTCGTGGGCGGCCTGCCTCGACGCGTGCCGTAGTACTCCGCGCGCGAGCAGGTCGGCGATCGTCCGCCGGTGGTCCCACAGGAACCGGTCGGAGCGCTCCGCATCGCCGACGACGTACCCGGCGAGCGCGGGCAGCCAGGGCAGCGGGTCGTACCCCCGCAGCTCGCGGAACCGCTCCCGCAGCCGCTCGGTGAAGTTCTGCGGCCCGGACTCGATGCTGTCGCTGAGCAGGGCGTCGAGCCGCGACGTCCGCCGAAGAGGCCGAGGTAGGTGCTCGAGGTAGCGCGCGGACCTTCGCCGCGTCGAGCTTGTCCACCTCGAGCCCGGTCGCCTCCGGTGGTGCCGGGCCGTTCGTCTGACCGGTCAGGGATGCGCCGAGACGGAGGACCACGCCAGTCCCCGGCGGGCGCGTCCCACCGCAGCACGCCGTGCTCGTCGACGTACTCGCTCACGTCGAGCACCTGCTGCGGGGTCGATCGCCGCGCGTCGCCGCGGCGCGGTCGGTGCCGATGGCGTCGTAGTCCGGGGCGGCGGCGAACCCGGCCTTGACCTCGGCCTGGTGGACCCGTCCGCCGGACCGTGAGCGCGAACTCGGAGACGAGGAACTCGGTACACGCGCCGCAGCACCGGCGGCAGCTGCACGCCCGGCGCCAGCCGGGGCAGGGCGTCGGCGGCGCTGATGCCCGGTGAGCACGAGCCGGAACCGGCGGGCCGTGACCGGCGGGAAGGCGACCGTGCGGACGGGGACGGCCTTGGCGGCAGGGACGACGACCTCGGCGATCTCCGCGACACGCGGTAGTCCACGCCGTCGTCGCCGGCCTCGAGGACGGCGTCCGGCGGCGGCGCGGCGCCGAAGCCGCGTGGGCCGGGCAGCCCCACGGTGACGGCTGCCGACGGTCACGGGCTCGTCGAAGATCTGCTCGATCCACGCCGTGGAGGGCCCGTCCGGGTCGCGGGGCAGCGACACCGCGTCGCCGAAGCGACCGTCGACCAGCGCGGCCCAGTCGCCGATCGGCGCCGAGGCCGCGACGGCCGTCGGGACGAGCCGGCTCGGTACCTGCGCGGCGGGGACCGCGACGGCGACCCAGTCCTGTGCGAAGCGGTGCGCGGTCGGGTCGGCACCCCAGCGCGGACAGTCCTGGTACGGGCCGGCGACGTCGGGCAACGCCTCGAGCTGCTGCTCGACCGGGGCGCCGCCACGCACCACGGTCTCCGACCAGACGACCTTCTTCATGGCGTCGGCGGGTGCCACCCAGGGGCCGCCCGCCGCGCTCCAGCCGGCACTGGTCGCCACCGTGAACTCCAGCCCCAGCCGCTGCGGCCGTGGCCGACGGCGTGCCGCACCGCCTCCTGCCACTCGGGCGAGCCGTGCCGGACGCGCTCCGGGACGACGAGCGGCGTGCCCATCCCGCCGTCGAACATCTGGACGCCGCGCACGCCGACGCGGTGCAGCCACTCGAGGTCCAGGCGGATGCCCTCCGGATCGACGTTGCCGTCCATCCAGTGCCACCACGCGCGGGGCCGGGCCTCGTCGGGCGGCTCGCAGAACCCGCGCCAGAGCGCGTCGAGATCGACCGGGTCGTCCTCGATGCCCACGGCCGTCAGGCGGTGGCGGCGAGCGGAACGATCCCGCCGACCTCGGGCCGTCCCGCCGGTGAGCGGTGGTCCAGCCAGAGGGGCAGGCGCTCCGGGGCGAAGACCTGGTCGACGGCGAACTGCACCGCACCGATCACGCCGGCGATCTCCATGTCGACCGCCGACGGCTCGATCCGGAGGTCCTGGGTCGCCGCCGGCAGCGCGCGGCTGTAGATCGCCTCCCGGATGGCGGCGATGAGGTGGGCGCGGGCCCGGGCCATGCCGCCGCCGAGGATGACCAGGTCGGGGTTGAAGACGCTGACCAGCGTGGCGAGGCTGTTGCCGAGCACGCGCGCACTGCGGTGCAGCAGCGCCTTCGCGGCCGGGTCTCCCTTGTCGGCCGCCACCGTGACGTCGACGGGCCGGATGATGCCGTTCGCCGCCAGGATGGCCGCCAGCGCCGGGCTCTGGCCGGTCTCCGCGAGCAGCCGGCCGTCGCGGACCAGAGCCGCACGGCCCGCCACCGCGTCGAGGCAGCCGACGTTGCCGCAGCGGCAGACGGTGTCCGCCGCCTCGGGCACCGGCACGTGGCCGATCTCCCCGGCCAGCCCGCGAGCCCCGCGGTAGAGGCGGCCGTCGACGACGACGGCGGCGCCGATCGCCTCGCCGCCGCCCAGGTAGATGGTGTGCTGCGACGCCGCGGCGACGGGGTTGACCCGACGCTCGCCGAGCGCCGACAGGTTCACCCGGTTGTCCATCCACACCGGCGCCGACCAGCGGCCGGCCAGCCGGGCGCGGGTCGGGAACCGGTCCCACTCGGGCATCGTCGGCATCGCGGTCGCGTCGCCGTCGTCGAACGCCACCGGCCCCGGCATCCCGAGGCCGACCGACCACAGGTTGTCCCGGGCGCCGGTCTCGTCGAGGAGCTCGTCGGCCATGCGCTCGACGGCGGTGAAGATCGCCTCGGGACCGTCGGAGACGTCGCTCGACTCGTGCAGGGTGGCGATCGAGGTTGCCGGCGAGATCCGACACGGCGACGAGCAGCTCGTTGGTCGCGATGTCCACGCCGAGGACGTAGCCGGACTCCGCGCGCAGGCGCAGCCGGCGGGGCGCGCGGCCGCCGGTCGACGGCCCGAGCCCGGCGGGCTCGACGAGCCCCAGCGACTCCAGTTCGCCGACGCGCTGCGCGACGACGCTCCGGCCGAGCCCGACCCGCTCGGTCAGCACGGGCTGCGTGATGCCCTCTTCGCTGCGGATCGCGTCGAGGACGGCGGCCAGTCCGGTGAATCGTTCACTGGGCACGGCCACTCCCTCGGGTCACGGGAGCCACTCTAGACGGCTTTGGCCGCCGATCGGAAGAAGTGAGGTCCATCGGAGGGAGACGACCACGGCTGGGGCCCCATTGTCACGGCCCCGGCGCGGGGGGTTTCACGACCACGCCGGGACCGGTTGCGCCCGCATCTTCCCCGCGGTCCCCGGACTCCAAACCCGGCGTGTCGACGGCCGAAAGTTGGCGGGCGGAGCGGCACCCGGTCGTTCCAGGGCTCCGCCCGTCCCGAGCATGCGACGGCCGATAGTGTTCCGCAACTCGATGCGGCGGTCAGGAGGGTGTGCGACCGAGGAAGGCGGCCAGCCGCCCGTAGACGTCGGCCGTGGACGACGCCGGAACGGGTGCGGCCGAAGGCCTCGCTGCCGGCACGCAGGTCGGCGGGCACGAGCCGCTCGGCGATCCGGAGCGCCGCCTCGCCCCAGCTGGTCGTCGAGCGGTTCGGACCGCCCGATGGCGACGGCCAGGTCGTGGGTGTGCGCGACCAGCTCGAGCACGAAGCCCGACAGCGCCACGGGCGCGGGGACCAGGGCCCAGGGTGCCCGGACGTCGGCCGGGGGCGAGGCGTCGACAGCCCATGACGCCCGCGCCTTCCGGGCGGCCGCGGCGAACGTCGACGCCCAGCGGTCGCGCCGCTCGAGCCGCACCAGATCCGCCGCCGAGAGCCGGGCGCCGCGCCCCACCTTGTCGGCCTGCCGGACGGTCGCGACCAGGTGGCCGAGCAGGTCGCGGACGTCCCACTCGGTGCACGGCGTGGGGCGCTCGAGGTCGTCCGGCCCGACGTCCGCGACGACCCGCTCGGCCATGGCGAGCGCGTCGGCGAACAGGGCCTGGACGTCGTCGGCGGGCGCCTCCACCGGCGCGAGACCGAACAGCCGCCGGGTGTTGTCCTGCACCAGGGCGCGGAAGGTGTCCGCCGGCAGGGACCGGGCGAGGCTCAGCAGGCCCTCGTTGTAGGTCTCGACCATCTCGATGTTCGGAGGTTGCCGGACGAAGTGCGCCGGCCCGTCGACCGCGGCGTCGGACCCGAACAGCACCCGGTCGGCACCGACCTCGTCGATGAGTCGCCGCACCTCGTCGGCCCGGCACCACGACGTCTCCAGGTACAGGTTCGGCAGCTGCTGCGCGTGCCGCGCGGCCCGCCGTCGTCCCTCGGGCAGCCCGAGGAAGGTGTGGTAGAGCACGAACGGCACCGTCGGGAACCGCTCCGCCAGGCGGCGGATCAGGTCGGGATCCGACGGTCCGGGAGCGGTGTGCACCGTGACGGGCACCCCGGCCTCGGCCGCCACCTCGAGGAACGGGTCCAGCCCCGGGCTGTCGGCCGGGTACTCGTCGTAGGACGGGTGCAGCTTGAGCCCGACCGCCCCTCCGGCCAGCCGCTTCCGGACGTCGTCCGGGCTCGGGCCGCCGGGCCGCACCCAGACCAGCCGGGTCAGCCACGGCACCCCGTCGGCGATCCGGTCGACGAAGTCGTTGTCCTGCCACGACACGAGCGCGTGGGTCATGCCGCCCGAGGCCAGCGCCGTCCGCAGGCTCTCGAACCCCATCGGGTCGAGGCCGGGCGTGCGGGCGTGGACGTGCGCGTCGACCGGGTCGACTCCGAGCCACAGCCGGTAGTTCGCCCCGTTGTTGTTGTCCCAGTCGTCGCCGGCGGAGACGGCGCAGTCGAGCAGGTGGCGGCCCTCGGTGCTCGGGCACCTCCGCCGTCCAGCCGTCGTCGTCCCGCTCCAGGACGACGTCGTCGAACGGCGGCCCCGCTCCGTCGAACCCGAGGCGCAGGTGCAGAGCGCGGTTCGCCGCGGCCAGCGGTCCGCGGTAGCGCACGCGGGCGTCCGTGCGGGAGTCCCACTCCAGCGGGAGCCCGTTCTGCGGTGCCGTCACAGCGTCAGGGTCCACCCACTGCCGCCGGCGTCCTCCCAGACCTCCGTGTCGTCCTCGGGTCGCGGGCTGCCCGCGCGGACGAGGTGGAGCACGTACCGCAGTTCGAAGCCTCGCGGACCCCAGACGAGCCCCCGGAAGACGTGCGGCAGGGGCTGCGCCCGGACGAACTCGTGGATCGGCGCCGGCTCGGCCGGCGCCCCGGCGCCGGAGTCCTCGAAGGAGAGCCCGTCCATCGCGGCGGCGGTGTAGTTCGGGGCGGCCAGGGATGCCCCGCCCGAGGAGACGCCCCAGCCGATGCCGACGTGGGTCCACTCCCCCGTGGCGTCCTCGTGGACGATCTCGCGGGCCACGATCTCCTCGGTGAACACCGGCGAGGAGCTCGACTCGGTGCCCCGGACCACGAAGAAGAAGTGGTGCAGCAGGTAGTCGGTGCTCCCCTGCACGCGGCGCGGCATCTCGATCACCGCCGTCCGCAGGCCCGGCGCCGCGTCATTCGGTGTCAGCACCCGCGTGTCGGCGTCCTCCCAGTCCGGCTCACCGCCCATCGGCGTCCACGTGAAGTGCACCTGCACCATCTCGATGCCGGGCACCGGGTCGGTCCACGTGCGGCGGAGGGCGAACTGCTCGGTGGCCGCGGCGCGGGCCGCGTCGGACAGTGCCTCGACCGGCACGACGGGCCCGGTCACAGGTGGTGCACCCAGTGGCTGCCGCCCGGGGCGGACCGGCCGTCGGGGCCGAGCCAGAACTCGTCCTTCTCGTGGGCCGGGTACATGTGGCCGACGTGGTACTGCTGGACCAGCGTGCCGCCGCGCGGCCCGTGCATGCGCGACCGCCAGTGGTGCGGGCGTTCCATGCCCTGGAGCATCCAGTACTTGTCGTGGTGGAAGCGCTCCTTGTCCTGGTACGCGTAGTACTTGGTGGCGCGGAACTCGGAGTCGGCCGGGAAGCGGGGGTCCTCCATCGGGCTGTAGACCGGCGCCGACCAGTCCCCCACCGACCAGTAGATGCAGATGTTCGTCGTCCAGCCCTGGTGGTCCACGTACTCCAGGTCCCGGTAGACGATGTCCTCGCTGAACCGGTCCGTCGTCCACCGGTGCCCGTTCTGGAAGACCTCGAAGTAGTAGTGGAAGCGGTACTCGGGCGTCGACCACCCGTTCTGCATGTCCCAGACCGCGACCGGCATCCGCAGCACCTTGAGCCGGGTGCGCGGATAGCCGCCGCGGTCCTCGAGGACGCGGGACTCGTGACCCCATGCCCAGTCCGGCCACTGCTCCGGCGGCGTGATGGTGTAGTGGATGACGACCTGCTCGACGCCGTCCTCCTGGTCGGTCCAGCCCTTCGGGTAGTACCAGCTCACGGCTGCCACCCGGTCCCCGCCGCTGCGCCGTCCGATCCGATGACCTCGTACGTCCGGATGCTCGGCGTCCCCATGAGCAGCTCCGGCAGGGCCCGGTAGAAGTCCTGCGTCACGTCCTGGTCGAGATAGCGCTGCATGGCATCGGCGCTCTCCCAGCTGGAGACGGCGAGCACCTGGTCCCCGCTGCGCAGCGCCTGCGCGAAGAGCGCCCCCGGCGCGGAGGAGACCACCCGGTCGTTCTGCGTGACCAGGAGGTCGGAGAGCCGGTCGAGCGCGCCCGGACGAGCCTTCGCCTCGAGGATCCGGAAGACAGCCATGTCGGGTACCTCCTGGTCGCGCGCGGGGGCGCCGGTGACCTCACCGTAGGAGTGGAGAAACGAACGCGCAGATCGGTAGCGTCGGCCAATGGCCACCAAGCCGTTCGCGTCGTCGGCCGATCTCGGCGTCAAGGAGCAGACCCTGGAGGTGCTCGCCGACGGCGTCTACGCGCTGACCGCCGCGGGCGACCCGAACGTCGGCGCGATCGAGGGCGAGGACTTCCTCGTGTGCTTCGAGGCGCTGGCCACGCCCGTCGCCGCCCGCCGCTGGCTGACCAGGCTGCGCGAGCACACCGACAAGCCGGTCCGGTACCTGGTGCTCAGCCACTACCACGCGGTCCGCGTGCTGGGCGCGAGTGCGTTCGACGCCGAGGTGATCGTCGCCTCCGAGCAGACCAAGGGCCTGATCGCCGAGCGCGGGCAGCAGGACTGGGAGAGCGAGTACGGCCGGATGCCCCGGCTGTTCGAGGAGCCCGAGTCCATCCCCGGGCTGACCTGGCCGACCATGACGTTCCGCGACCGGCTCACCATCGACCTCGGCGGCGACCGCGGCGACCTCGTGCTCGAGTTCCTCGGCCGCGGGCACACCGAGGGCGACATCGTCGCCTGGCTGCCGAAGGAGGAGATCGTCTTCGCGGGCGACCTCGTGGAGTCGCAGGCGGCGCTCTACACCGGCGACGCGTTCCACTTCGACTGGGCCGCCGGCACGCTCGACCGCGTCAAGGCGCTCGGGGCACGGCAGCTGATCGGCGGCCGCGGGGAGATCGCGCGGGGACGTGAGGCGGTCGACGCCGCCGTCGAGCAGACCCGCGACTTCCTGCTCACCATGCAGCGCACCGTCGGCGACGCGCACCGGGCCGGTCTGTCGCTGAAGGACGCGTTCCGGGCGACGCACGAGGCGCTCGCCCCGAAGTTCGGCGCCTGGCCGATCTTCGAGCACTGCCTGCCCTTCGACGTCCAGCGGCTGTGGGACGAGTTCGACGGCATCGAGCGGCCGGTCATCTGGACGGCGGAGCGCGACCGCGCCGTCTGGGAGGAGCTGCAGGACTGACCATGCCCCCGTCGCCGCGCCGTCCTCCCCGTCCTGGTCGTCGGCTGCGGACCGGTCGGCCAGACCGCCGCGCTGCTGCTGGCCCGCTGGGGGCTGCCGGTCGTGGTGCTCGACGGCCGGCCGGCGCGCGACGCCGTCGGCAGCAAGGCCATCTGCCAGCAGCGCGACGTCCTGGACGTGTGGGACGCCGTCGGCGTCGGGGCGGAGATCGCGCGCCGCGGCGTCACCTGGACGACGGCCCGCACGTTCCACCGCGACACCGAGGTCTTCTCGTTCACCTTCGCCGACCGCGGGCGCTCGCCGTTCCCGCCGTTCGTGAACATCTCGCAGTGCGACACCGAGCGGCTGCTCGACGAGCGGATCGCCGCCGAACCGCTGGTCGAGGTCCGCTGGGGGCACCGGGTGACCGGCGTCGAGCAGGACGCCGGCGGCGTGACGCTCACCTGCACGACCGGGGACGGCGAGGTGCGCGTGAGCGGCTCGTACGCGGTGGCGTGCGTCGGCGCGCGCGGTGACGCCCTGCGGACGGCGCTCGGGGTCTCCTTCGAGGGGCGGACGTTCGACGACCAGTTCCTGATCTGCGACATCCGCACCGACCTGCCCGGCTGGGAGACCGAGCGGCGCTTCTACTTCGACCCGGAGTGGAACCCCGGCCGGCAGGTGCTCATCCACCCGTGCCCCGACTCGACCTTCCGCATCGACTGGCAGGTGCCGCCGTCGTTCGACCTCGCGGCGGAGGAGGCCTCGGGCGGTCTGGACCGGCGCATCCGCCAGGTGATCGGCGACCGCCCGTACGAGATCGTCTGGCGCTCGGTCTACCGGTTCTCCTCACGCGTGGCCGACCGGCTGCGGGTCGGCCGGGTGCTGCTGGCCGGCGATGCCGCCCACCTGTACGCCCCGTTCGGCGCCCGCGGCCTGAACTCCGGCGTGCTCGACGCCGAGAACGCCGCCTGGAAGATCGCCTTCGTCCTGCGCGGGTGGGCGCCCGAGGCGTTGCTCGACAGCTACTCCGACGAGCGGCACGCGGCGGCGCTGGAGAACCTCGACGTCACCTCGGCGACGATGCGCTTCCTCGTGCCCGGCACCGAGGAGGAGGCCCGCCACCGCGCCGACGTCCTCGCCCGCGCCGTGCACGATCCCGCCGCCCGAGGGCAGGTCGACTCCGGCCGGCTGGCCGAGCCGTTCTGGTACGTCGACTCCCCGCTGACCACGCCCGATCCGCGCCGGCCGTTCGCCGGCCGCCCGGCACGCGGCGACGTCCCCGAGCCGGCGCCCGGCATCCTCGTGCCGGACTGCCCGGTGACCGTGCCCGGCCGTCCGGACGTCGTCCGGCTGCGGCAGTTGGCGCGCTCCGGGATCACCCTGCTCCTCGGCGACGACGCTCCGACGCCGGTCCCGACCTGGCCGCCGGAGCTGCCGGTCGCGGTGCACCGGATGCGCGACCTCGACCCCGGGCCGACGCTGCGCGAGGCCCTCGGCGCCCGCCCCGACGAGACGTGGGTGCTGCGACCCGACGCGCACGTCGCCGCCGTCGCCACCTCTCCCGCCGACGTCGCGACTGCGGTGTCGCGTGCTCAGGCCATGCCCGAGGCCGACAGCGGGTCGTAGCCCGGCGTGGTGAACAACGCCTGCAGCTGCCGTCGGCGCACGCCGACATTGCTTCCCTCGATGACCGGGTACGACAACGCATCCATGAGGTAGCGGACGATCGGGAACTTCTCGTCGTAGGCGGTGACGCCCACGACCTCGATCAGCTTGTTGATGACGTCGACACCTGTCTCGGAGCCCAGGATCTTGGCGTGCAGGGCCAGCTCCGGACCGCTGGGGTGCATCGACATCACCGCGTCGAGCGCCCGCCAGGAGAGCAGCCGGACGGCCTCGATCCTGCCCTTGGCGTCGGCCAGTACGTCGGACACGGCCTGGTACTCGATGATCGGGACCGGCCCGCCGCGCGTCTCGGTGAGGGCGAAGCGGTAGGCGATGTCGAAGGCCTGCCGCATCGCGGCGACAGCGAAGATGCCGATCGACGCGCCGCTGGGGAAGAACGCGTTCCGGGTGAGCTCGACCCCGTGTCCCTCCTCGCCGAGGAGGTTCGCTCGCGGGACGCGCACGTCCCTCAGCCGCACGCGCGTCGTCAGCGCGCCTTTCAGCCCCGGCAGGTCGTAGTACTCCTCGACCTCGATCCGCCCGGCCAGGTGCTCGCGCTCGGCGACGATCAGCGAGATGCCGCCGGGGGTCCGGCAGACGATCGTCATGACGTCGGGGCCGTCGCCGTCCCAACCGCACAGGTGCGACGCCCAGGCTTTCCGTCCGTTGATGACCCACTCGTCGCCGTCGAGCTCGGCAGTGGTGCGCACCCCCTGACCCGGTCCCTCCGAGGCGAAGTTCGCGCTGCCCTCGGGCTCGCTGTAGGCCATGGCGGCCAGCGGGGCGCCGGAGTCCGCCAGGAACGGGGCCACGAAGCGCCCGATCTGCTCCGGGGTGCCCGCTTGGTACACGGGCATCAGCGCGATGAGCGGGCCGGCCATCGAGATGACGAAGTCCGGGCTCTCCGCGGCCCACTCCTCCACGAAGATCGCGGCGTCGACCCCGCTGCCCGCCGCGCCGCCGAAAGGAGCCGGGATCAGGCCCTTGAGGAACCCGGCCGTCACCGCCTTCTCGAAGGTGGGCCGGAGAAGCAGGGCGCGGGTCAGCGGGTCGGGCTCGGCCCGCACTGCGGCGGCGAGGTCCCGCAGGTGGTCACGGGCGAAGCTGCGAGCGGCAGCCTTGAGCTGCTCCTGCTCGGGGGTGAGAAGGAAGGACACGCTCATCGTCGGGACTCCTCGGAACGGTGGTCGAGGGCAGGATCGCGGGGCGACGCCCGGGTAGGCCAGGCAGTGCGTGCACGCCGCCTCGGCATTCCGTGCACGGACCGCTCAGATCGCCTCGCGGACGTCGGAGGGTCGCCTGCCGAAGCGCCTCCGGAAGGCGCGGGTGAACGTCGTCGGATCGTCGAAGCCGTGTGCCGCCGCGATCTCGGCGATCGTGCCGGTGGTCGACGGGTCGGTCAGAGCCCTGGCGCAGCGGTCGAGCCGCAGCCCGCGCACGGTGGCGGCGAACGTCCCGTCGACCTCGGCGAACAGGTTGTGCAGGGTGCGCGGCGACATGCCGAACCGGCGGCAGACGCTGGTCACGGACAGGGAGCTGTCGGTGAGGTGGTCCTGCACGTGCCGCAGCACGGCCGCCCGCAGGACCGCCCGCGGCGTCGAGTCGGCAGGGGCTCCGGCGGGCGTCGCCGCCGACACCGCGGCGGCGAACGCTTGCTCGAGCTCGCGCATCACGGCGGGTCCGGCCGCGGCGTCGACGTCCCACAGCGCCCGCATCAGCGCCGTGACCACGCCGCCGACCCCGTTGCCGTCGACCGGTACCCCGACCCGCGGGGCGCGTGGCAGCAGGTGGTGCGGGACGCGGAACGACAGCATCCGCCAGTCGTCGTCGAAGTCGAAGTAGTAGGGCTCGGTCGTGTCGACCAGGACGAACTGCCCCGGGCGGACGACGACGTCCGTCGTCCGCACCTGTGTGCGGCAATTGCCCGCGAGCTGCAGGTTCACGAAGTAGAACGCCTCGTCGGTGGCGGCGACCTCGCGCGGGCCATGGCGCGTCGTCTGGGCGCGCGATGCGATCCGGGCGCGGTTGATCTGGGCCAGCGGCCGCGTCTCCACCGTCGACGCGAATCCCGCCCCGGGCTCCTTGCGGCCCGGCGTCAACGGGACGAATGCCTGGCAGATGACCTCGCGCCAGTAGTCGAACTGGTTGCGCTCGGGCAGCCGGGAGACGTCCCAGACGGGCATGGCCGCATTCTGTCCCCGCCGGAGTCGTTCCAGCGGTCGTGCCGGCGCCACGGACCGAGGAGCGGACCATGAACCCCGCCGCCGTCCTCGACCCGGTGACGTACGAGGCACGGGCCGCCGTTCGACACGCTGCGCCGGCTGCGCTCCGAGGCGGCCGTCGCCTGGGTGGAGGAACCGGCGCTGCACGGGCTCGCGGAGGGCCCGGGCTTCTGGCTGGTGCTGCGGCACGCCGAGGTGGAGCGGGTGCTGCGCGACCCCGCCACGTTCTCGTCCTGGCTGGGTGCGACGCAGATCCGCGACGCGCAGGACCTCGAGTGGGTCCGCCGGATGATGCTGAACATGGACCCGCCGGACCATGCCCGGCTGCGGCGGATGCTGTCCCGCTCCTTCACGCCCCGCGCGGTGGCGGCGCTGACCGCGGCCATCGAGCGGACGGCGGCGGACCTCGTCGACCGGATGATCGACGGCGCGGCCGAGGGCCGGTGCGACTTCGCCAAGGACGTCGCCGCGGACCTGCCGCTGATCACGCTGGCCGACGTCCTCGGCGTGCCGGCGGAGGACCGCTGGCTGATGTTCGACTGGTCGAACCGGGTGATCGGCTGGCAGGACCCGGACTACGCGGTATCGGCCGCGTTCGACGGCAGCAGCGGGACGGCGCTGGCCCGGGAGGCGCTGGCGCTGCGCCCCTCCCCCGGCCCCGACGGCCGGATGCCCGACCCGCGGACCAGCGCCGGCATGCCCGACCTCTACGCCTACGCCCGGCTGCTCGCCGAGGAGAAGCGCCGCGATCACCGGGCGACGACGTCATGTCGATCCTGCTGGCCCAGGCGGACGAGGGCGGCCGGGTCAGCGACGCCGAGTTCGAGAACATGTTCTGGCTGTTCGCCGTCGCCGGGAACGAGACGCTGCGCAACGGGCTGCCCGGCGGCCTCATCGCTCTCCTGCAGCACCCGGAGCAGATGGCGGCGCTGCGCGCCGACCCCTCCCTGCTGCCGGGCGCGGTCGACGAGATGCTGCGCTGGTGGACGCCGGTCATGGTCTTCCGGCGCACCGCCGCCGTCGACGTCGAGCTGGGCGGCACCACGATCCGTGCGGGCGACAAGGTCGTCGTCTCGTTCACCTCGGCGAACCGCGACGAGCGCGTGTTCGACGACCCCGACCGCTTCGATCTCCGCCGCGCGCCCAACCCGCACCTGTCGTTCGGGCACGGACCGCACTTCTGCCTCGGCGCGCAGCTGGCCCGGGCGCAGATGCGCGCGCTGTTCGCCGAGCTGCTCCGGCGCACGCGCAGCATCGAGCTCGACGGCGAGCCCGTGCTGCTGCGCTCGAACTTCCAGCGCGGCGTGAAGCGGCTGCCGATCCGCTGGACCGCCGCCTGACGACGTGACTGTGCGGTTGTCGGGGTCTCGCAGCCGCGCGAAGGCCCGACCACCGCACAATGATCATGCGCTGCCCCTAGTGGAGGAGAGCCGTGTATCCCGAGGAACGGCAGCAGGCCCTCGCGGTGCTGGTCGGTCAGCGCGGCCGGGTGAGCGTCACCGCCGCCGCCGAGCAGTTCGGCGTGACGACCGAGACGGTGCGGCGCGACCTCGCCGTCCTCGAGCGGGCCGGCATGCTGCGGCGCACGCACGGCGGGGCCGTACCGGTCAGCGCCGTCGCCCTGGTGGAGCTGGGGCTGGGCGAGCGCACCGGGCGGCTCGCCGAGCAGAAGGGCCGGATCGCCGCCGCCGCGGTCGACCTGCTGCCCGGCAGCAACGGCAGCATCCTGCTCGACGGCGGGACGACGACCGCCGCCCTGGCCGAGCTCCTGCCGACCGACCGGCAACTCCTCGTCGTCACCAACGCCGTGCCGATCGCCGCCCGCCTGGCGAACGCGCCGGGCGTGACCGTGCACATGCTCGGCGGTCGGGTGCGTGGGGTCACGCAGTGCGCCGTCGGCGAGGACGCCACCAGCACGCTGGCCGATCTCCGGGTCGACGTCGCCTTCCTCGGCACGAACGGGATCACCGCCCACCACGGCTTCACGACGCCGGACGAGGCCGAGGCCTCGGTCAAGCGCGCGATGACCCGCGCCGGTCAGCGCGTGGTCGTGCTCGCCGACTCCAGCAAGCTCGACCGGGAGACGCTGGTGCGGTTCGCCGCTCCCGCCGGACGTCGACGTCCTGATCACCGACGACGGCGCCGACAAGGACGATCCTCGCCGCCCTCGAGGCCGCCGGGATCGAGGTCGTGGTCGCCTGACCTGCTCGGGCCGAGGGCGCACCCGGCGGGAACGGACTAGACTGGCGGAACCGAGCGGTTTCATCCGCTCACCTGGTGGCCCCGGACCCGGCGACCGAACCGTCATGGGGAGCCGGGCTGTCGCCTCCACCGTGCCAGGGCGAGAGCCGGCCGTCGATGCGACGTCTCGGCCAATCCGCGACGTTTGCCGGTGGCGAGTGTCCTCCCTCCGTCTGCTCGATGCGCGAGGGGCTGCGCGCGCGCTCGGCGACACGGTGTCCTCACGGAGGACGAGCTCTACGACCTGCTCCTCGCCGTGGGTGAGGCCGTCACGAACGCGATCGAGCACGCCCAGAGCCCTACGCATCCCTTTGTCGACGTCGCCGTCGAGGTGGACGACGACCGCGTGACGGTCGTCGTCCGGGACCATGGGCAGTGGCGGGAGGGTCCGGTCGGCCCGCACCGCGGACGCGGCCTCGCCATGATGCGCGCCTTGGCCGAGACCACCGTGCTGGCGAACCGTCACGGGACGACCGTGGTCATCCGACACCCTGCCGTCGTCCCCGCAACAGGCTGACCGGATGTGGCCGCGAGCCGGGTCGCCGAGATCCTGGCGGCCGCCTGGGCGATCCGCCCCGATGGCTCGGGGATGCCGGCCGCGCTCGCAGAGCTGTGCGTCCACGCCCTGCCGGTCAGCGGAGCCGGGCTGTCCCTGATGACCGAGGCGGGGCCGGCGGGCACCGTGACGGCGACCGACGCCCGCGCGCTCGAACTGGAAGAGCTCCAGTTCACCCTCGGCGAAGGCCCGTGCGTCGACGCCTCGCTCACCGGCCTGCCGGTGCTCCAGCCGGATCTCGCGCGCACCGCACCCGGTCGCTGGCCCGCCTTCGCCCAGGGGGCGAGCGCCGCCGGATTGAGCGCCGTGTTCGCGTTCCCGCTACGGGTCGGGGCCATCCGGGTCGGGGTGCTCGACCTCTACCGGGACGTCGTGGGCGTGCTCTCACCGGGCGAGCTCACCGATGCCCTCTGTTTCGCGGATGCCGCGACCGCCCTGATGCTGCATCTGCAGGCCCGGGCCGCGGGAACCGACCTCCCACTGGACTCGCTGGCCGTCCTGGACAACCGGGCGGAGGTGCACCAGGCCACCGGAGTCATCTCCGTGCACGCCGGAGTGACCCTGGTCGAGGCGCTGGTGCTGCTGCGGGCTCGGGCGTACGCCGAGCAGCGCCCCGTCGGGAACCTGGCACGGGATGTGCTCGAGGGAGTGGTCCATTTCCGCCCGGACATGGACGATTGAGGGCACGCTCGACGATGGTGCACGTACCGGTCTCGTCGACGGCTGGAGGGAACGCACGGTGAGAGAGCAGCGTCTGGCGCAGGTGTTCGTCGAGCTGGCCGACACGCTGGTGGAGGAGTTCGACGTCGTCGACTTCCTGCAGGTCCTGACCGAGCGCTGCGTCGAACTGGTCGACACCGACGCCGCGGGACTGATGCTCGACGACCAGCGCGGCGCCCTCCAGGTGGTCGCGTACACCGACGAGTCGGCGCGGCTGCTGGAGCTGTTCGAGCTGCAGCGGGAGCAGGGCCCCTGCCTGGAGTGCTTCGCGACCGGTGCGGTCATCGCCAACATCGACCTGCGCGATGCCGACAATCGCTGGCCGGTGTTCGCCGACGCCGCCCGGGACGTCGGTTTCGCGATGTCCCACGCGGTGCCGATGCGGCTGCGCAGCCAGGTGATCGGCGCGCTCAACCTGTTCTCGATCGAGCCGCGCCCCCTGTCCGAGGAACATCTCGCCGTCGTCCAGGGGCTCGCCGACATCGCCACCATCGGCCTGCTGCACGAGCGCGCCATGAACGACCAGGTCCTGCTCTCGGAGCAGCTGCAGACCGCACTGCACAGCCGCATCGCCATCGAGCAGGCGAAGGGCATCCTGTCCGCGCAGGCGGGGATCGATGTGACCGCGGCGTTCCAGCTGATGCGCACGAGTGCCCGCCGCTCCGGCACGGCCCTGACCGCGGTCGCGACCGCCGTGATCAACGGCTCGATGAACGCCGAGCAGTTGGAGCAAGCGGCCAGACCGTCCCGCTGACTACGCCGTCGTTGCCGGCGGCCACGTCTTGGCGACCATGGTCAGCACGTCGTACGTCGCCACCGGGTTGCCCTCGGAGTTGACGACGACGGCGTCCCACCGCACCTCGCCGTGGTCGGCGCCGCCGCGCGGGCTGATCTGCTTGGCGGTGAGCGTGACCGTGAGCTCCTCACCCGGCTTGACCGGCGTCAGGAACCGCAGGTTGTCCACGCCGTAGTTGGCCAGCACCGGACCCGGGTCGGGGTCGACGAACAGCCCCGCCGCCCACGAGACGATCAGGTAGCCGTGCGCGACGCGGCCGCCGAAGAGCGGGTTGGCCGCGGCGGCCTCCTCGTCCATGTGGGCGTAGAAGGTGTCGCCGGTGAACTCGGCGAAGTGCTCGATGTCCTCCAGCGTCACCGGGCGCGGCCCGGCGGTCACCGAGTCGCCGATCCGCAGCTCGGCCAGCGACTTGCGGAACGGGTGGACGCCGTCGTCGCTGCGCCGGGAGCCGGTGACCCAGCGGCCGCCGATCGCGGTCAGCATGTCGGGCGAGGCCTGGACGGCGGTGCGCTGCATGTGGTGCAGCACGCCGCGGATGCCGCCGAGCTCCTCGCCGCCCCCGGCCCGGCCCGGCCCGCCGTGGACGAGCACCGGCAGCGGCGAGCCGTGGCCGGTGTTCTCCTTCGCGTCGTCGCGGTCGAGCACCAGGATCCGGCCGTGCTGGTGCGCCGCGCCGAGCACGAACTCCCGGGCCACGGCCTCGTCGTGGGTGACGATCGAGCCGACCAGGCTGCCCTGCCCGCGCGCGGCCAGCTCGACGGCGTGCGCGATCCCGTCGTAGGGCAGCACCGTGCTGACCGGGCCGAACGCCTCGACGTCGTGCGGTTCGGCGGCCGACAGGTCGTCGCAGCGCAGCAGCATCGGCGGCAGGAACGCGCCGCGGTCCTTGTCGGCGCCGACCACCTCGAAGTCGTCCGGGTCGCCGGCCACCAGCTCGGCGACGCCCCGCAGCGCCTTGACCGCCCGCAGCACCTCCTGCCGCTGGTCGAGGCTGGCCAGCGCGCCCATGCGGACGCCGTCGGTGGCCGGGTTGCCGACGACGACCTCGGCGAGCTTCGCCCGGGTCGCCTCGACGACGTCGTCGACCAGCTCGCGCGGCACCAGCGCGCGGCGGATGGCGGTGCACTTCTGGCCCGGCCTTGACCGTCATCTCGGTGACCAGCTGCTTCACGAACAGCTCGAACTCGGGGGTGTCCGGGGTGGCGTCGGGGCCGAGGACGGCGCAGTTCAGCGAGTCGGCCTCGGCGTTGAACCGCACCGAGTTGGCGACCACCGACTGGGTGCTGCGCAGCTTCCGCGCGGTGCCGGCCGAGCCGGTGAAGTGCACGAGGTCCTGGCCGGCGAGCTGGTCGAGGACGCCGGACGCGCTGCCGGAGAGCAGCTGCACCGAGCCCTCGGGCAGCAGGCCGCTCTCGACGATCCGGCGGAACACGGCCTCGGTGAGGTAGGCCGTCTGGCTGGCGGGCTTCACGATCGACGGCACGCCGGCGAGGAACGCGGGCGCCAGCTTCTCGAGGAAGCCCCACACCGGGAAGTTGAAGGCGTTGATCTGCACGGCCACCCCGCGCAGCGGCGTCCAGAGGTGCTGGCCGGCGAACGTGCCGCGCTTGCCCAGCGGCTCGACGGCGCCGTCGAGGACGGTGACGTCGTCCGGCAGCTCGCGCTTCGCCTTGCTCGCGTAGGAGAGGACGGTGCCGAACCCGCCGTCGATGTCGACGGCGCTGTCCCGGTCGGTCGCGCCGGTGCGCCGCGAGATCGCGTAGAACTCGTCCTTGTCGGCCATGAGCCGCAGGGCCAGCTGCTTGAGCAGGCCGGCGCGCTGGTGGAACGTCAGCTCGCGCAGGGCCGGGCCGCCGACGGTCCGGGCGTGGTCGAGCATCGCCGGGACGTCGAGGCCGGTGCTGCTGACGCGGACGACGGTCTCGCCGGTCACGGCGTCGGCCACCCGGGCGCCGTCGTCCGTGGCGGCGAACCACCGGCCGGCGACGTAGCTCTCGAGCATCGGTGCTGGGTGTGTCGAGGCGGTCATGGGAAGGCTCCGTTCAGGTGCGCAGACCGGAGAACGTGACGGTGACGACGGCGTCGGCGAGGTCGGCCGCGGACAGGTCGCCGTCCTGGCGGTACCACTCGGTGAGCGAGTTGACGGTGCCGAACAGCAGCCGGCTGATGACGGCGGGATCGACGTCGGGCCGCACGTCGCCCTCGTGCTCGGCGGCGCGGACCAGCCCGGTGACGATCCGGTCGAACTCGCGGCGCCGCTGCAGCGCCGTCCGCTCGACCTCGGTGTTGCCGCGCAGCCGCAGCAGCAGCGTGACGAAGGGCAGTTCGGCGGTCAGCACGCGGACCGAGCCGCGGACGACGTACTCGAGCCGGTCGATCGCGGGGCCGGTGGTCGCGCCGGTCTCCTGGGTGACGGCGAACAGCGAGTCCAGCGCCCGGTCGAGCGCGAGCCGCAGCAGGTCGCCCTTGCTCGGGACGTGGTGGTAGATCGCCGACTTGGTGACGCCGAGCCGGGTGGCCAGCTCGTCCATGCTGGTCGCCTCGTAGCCGCGCTCGTTGAACACGGCGACGGCGACGTCGAGCAGCGAGTCCAGCGAGTGACCCGGGCGGCCGCGGCGTCCCGGGATGCGTTCGGCCTCGATGCTCATGGGGAGCTGCTCATCGCTTCCGCTCGTCGTGCAGCCGCTGCAGCTTGCCGACCGAGCGCTCGAGGGTGTCCGGGTCGACGACGGAGACGCCGACGCTGACCCCGACGGTGTCCTTGATCCGCTCGGACACCTCCTTGGCGGCGGTGATCCGGCGCTCCGGCGGGCAGTCGGGGCGGGCCTCCACCTTGACGGTGAGGTGGTCCATCCGGCCGAGCGTCGTCAGCACCAGGGTGAAGTGCGGCGACAGGCCCGCGGTCTGCAGCACGACCTCCTCGATCTGTGTCGGGAAGACGTTGACGCCGCGCAGGATGATCATGTCGTCGCTGCGGCCGGTGACCTTCTCCATGCGCCGCATGCCCGGCCGCGCGGTGCCCGGCAGGAGCCGGGTGAGGTCGCGGGTGCGGTAGCGGATGACCGGCATGGCCTCCTTGGTCAGCGACGTGAAGACCAGCTCGCCCTTCTCCCCCTCGGGCAGCACCTCGCCGGTGACCGGGTCGATGATCTCCGGGTAGAAGTGGTCCTCCCAGATGTGCAGGCCGTCCTTGGTCTCGACGCACTCCTGCGCGACGCCCGGCCCCATGACCTCCGAGAGCCCGTAGATGTCGATCGCCTCGATGTCGAGGCGCTCCTCCATCTCGCGCCGCATCTGCTCGGTCCACGGCTCGGCGCCGAAGATGCCGATCTCCAGCGAACAGGCCTTGGGGTCGAGCCCCTGCTTCTCGAACTCGTCGATGACGGTGAGCATGTAGCTGGGCGTCACCATGATCACGCGGGGCTCGAAGTCCCGGATCAGCTGGACCTGGCGCGGGGTCATGCCGCCGGAGATCGGGATGACCGTGCAGCCGAGCTTCTCCGCGCCGTAGTGCGCGCCCAGCCCGCCGGTGAACAGGCCGTAGCCGTAGGCGTTGTGCAGCTTGTCCCCCGGCCGCCCGCCGGCGGCGCGGATCGAGCGCGCCATGACCGTCGCCCAGGTCTCGATGTCCTTCGCCGTGTAGCCGACGACGGTGGGCCGCCCGGTGGTGCCGGAGGAGGCGTGGATGCGGCTGACCTGGTCCTGCGGGACGGCGAACATGCCGAACGGGTAGTTCTCGCGCAGGTCGGCCTTGCTCGTCGTCGGGAACTTCGCCAGGTCGGCGAGCTCCGTGCAGTCGTCGGGGTGCACGCCGGCGGCGTCGAACGCGGCCCGGTAGTGCGGCACGTTCTCGTAGGAGTGGCGCAGCGTCCACTGCAGCCGCTCGAGCTGCAGGGCCCGCAGCTCGTCGATGCTCATCCGCTCCGCGGGGTCGAGCGTGGAGGGATCGGGGGCCGTGCCCAGCCGCCGCGCTCGTCCCCGCAGTCGTCGATGCCGTCGTCGATCGCATCCGGTGCGCCTCCGTGGGATCGAGGTCGGTGCGGCACGCCAATTACCGACCGCCTGGTCAGTAACCAACCGCGCCGGAGGGTCGGCTGTCAAGCGTGGAATCGCGACGCACCGGACCCCGCTCTTGTGCCCGGCTGCGACGTGGGGCACACTAATTACCGACCGCCTGGTCAGTTATTCATTCACACCGAGGTGACGTGCATGACCGCCACGCTGAGCCCCCCTGACGAGGCCGAACTGCAGGCAGATTTCGACGCCACGATCGCCGCGGGGCACCGGATCGAGCCGCGCGACTGGATGCCCGAGGGCTACCGGAAGACGCTGATCCGCCAGATCGCGCAGCACGCGCACTCCGAGATCATCGGCATGCAGCCCGAGGGCGACTGGCTGCTCGCCGCCCCCAGCCTGCGCCGCAAGGCCATCCTGCTGGCCAAGGTCCAGGACGAGGCCGGCCACGGCATGTACCTCTACTCCGCGGCCGAGACGCTCGGCGCCGACCGCGCCGACCTGACCGACAAGCTCATCGAGGGCAAGCAGAAGTACAGCTCGATCTTCAACTACCCGACGCTCACCTATGCCGACGTCGGCGTCATCGGCTGGTTCGTCGACGGCGCGGCGATCTGCAACCAGGTGCCGCTGTGCCGCTCCTCCTACGGGCCCTACGCCCGGGCGATGATCCGCATCTGCAAGGAGGAGTCGTTCCACCAGCGGCAGGGCTACGAGCTGCTGATGACGATGATGCGCGGCACCCCCGAGCAGCGGGCCATGGTGCAGGACGCCGTCGACCGCTGGTGGTGGCCGTCGCTGATGATGTTCGGCCCGCCCGACGACGACAGCCCGAACTCGGCGCAGTCGATGGCGTGGGGCATCAAGCGGCACAGCAACGACGAGCTGCGTCAGCGCTATGTCGACATGTCGGTCCCGCAGGCCGAGGTCCTGGGCGTGACGCTGCCCGACCCGGAGCTCTCCCTCGACCCGGAGACCGGCCACTACCGGTTCGGCGCGATCGACTGGGACGAGTTCAAGCAGGTCGTCAGCGGCAACGGCCCGCGCAACGCCGAGCGGATCGCCCGCCGGCGCGCGGCCCGCGACGAGAACGCCTGGGTGATCGAGGCCGCGACGGCCTATGCCGAGAAGCACGCGGAGGTGGCGGCGTGACGGAGCTGACCAGCGAGGGCGGGCACGGCGCCGTCCCCACCGGGCCGGAGGTGCCGGTCGAGCCGAAGGCGACGACGGCGCGGCGCGACTGGCCGCTCTACGAGTGCTTCGTGCGCGGCAAGCGCGGCCTCAACCACGTGCACGTCGGCTCGCTGCACGCCCCGGACGACGAGATGGCCGTGCACGCCGCCCGTGACCTGTTCACCCGGCGCAACGAGGGCGTGAGCATCTGGGTGGTCAAGGCCATCGACATCACCGCCTCGAGCCCCGACGAGAAGGACCCGATGTTCGCCCCGAGCGGCGACAAGGTCTACCGGCACCCGACGTTCTACGAGATCCCCGAGAACGTCCCCCACATGTAGAAGGACCCCCTCTCCCCCCGCCACCCTCGTTCCTCGGGCGGCGGGACCCTGAGAGGGGGCCACCCTGGAGGACTCCTGTGCACGAAGAGACTGTGTACGACGCCCTCGATCACGCCCACGGCGGCGAGGGTCACTGGGCGTTCGGGACCGGGTTCGACGAGCCGCTGGCCGGCGTCGACACCACCGTGCCCGACGGCGTCGACCCGGCGGAGCTCGGCGAGTACTGCCTCATGCTCGGCGACGACGCCCTCGTGCTCGCGCAGCGGCTGACCCAGTGGGTCACCGCCTCGCCGGAGCTCGAGGAGGAGGTCGCGATCGCCAACGTGGCCCTCGACCTGCTCGGCCAGGCCCGCCTGCTGCTGGCCCGCGCCGGCTCGGTCGGCGTCCTCGGCCGGTCCCGCGAGCAGGCCACCGACTCGATCCCCGACGAGGACGCGCTCGCCTACTTCCGCGACCCCGACGAGTTCCGCAGCACGGCTCTGGTCTCGGCGCCCAACGGAGACTTCGCGCAGACCATCGCCCGGCTGCTGGTCGCCTCGACCGTGCGCCTCGCGGTGTTCGCCCAGCTGCGGGAGTCGCGCGACCCGGTGCTCGCCGCCATCGCCGCCAAGGGCGTCAACGAGCTGGCCTACCACCGCGACCACGCCGCCCGCTGGCTGCTGCGCCTCGGCGACGGCACCGACGAGTCGCACCGCCGCGCCCAGGCCGGTGTCGACGCCGTCTGGCCGCTGCTGGCCGACGCCTTCTCCCCCACGGACGTCGAGACGCGGATGACCGCGGCCGGCGTGGCGGTCGACCCGGCGTCCACCCGCGCCGAGGTGCGGTCGGTGCTCACCGAGGTCCTCGAGCGGGCCACCCTGACCGTTCCCGACTGGCCTGCCGACGCACCGCCGCGCGGCCGGCTCGGCGAGCACGGCCCGGAGCTGGCCGAGCTTCTCGACGGCCTGCAGTCGCTGGCCCGCGAGCACCCGGCGGCCACCTGGTGACCGCCGTGCTGACCGATGCTCGCGCGGTCGCGGAGACCGTCACCGACCCCGAGCTGCCGATGATCACCCTCGCCGACCTCGGCGTGCTGCGCGACGTCCGGGTCGAGGACGACGGCACGGTCGTCGTCGAGATCACCCCGACCTACACCGGCTGCCCGGCGATGGGCGTCATGCGCGCCGACCTGGTGCTCGCCCTGCACGAGGCCGGGTTCGCCGCACGTCGACGTCCGCACCGTCCTCTCCCCCGCCTGGACCACCGACTGGATCAGCGAGGACGGCCGCCGCAAGCTCGCCGCCGGCGGCATCGCGCCGCCCGGCAAGGCGCCGGTCCGCACCGCCGGTCCCGTGCCGCTGCAGCTCGGCCCCACCCGCCGGACGGCGTCCTGTCCGCTGTGCGGGTCGGAGGACACCGAGGAGCTGTCCGAGTTCGGGGCCACCGCCTGCAAGGCACTGCGCCGCTGCCGCACCTGCCGCGAGCCGTTCGAGCACGTCAAGGAGATCTGAGTGACCGCCACCGACGCGCCCGCGATCCCCCGCCGCCGGCCGCAGTTCCATCCGCTGACCGTCGCCAAGGTCGAGTCGCTGACCGACGACGCCGTCGCCGTCACCTTCGACATCCCGGCGGAGCTCGCCGAGGACTACCGCTTCAAGCCGGGCCAGGCGCTCACCCTGCGCCGCGCCGTCGACGGCCGCGACGAGCGCCGGTCGTACTCGATCTGCGCGCCGATGGGCGCGCAGCCGCGGGTCGGCGTCCGCGAGGTGCCCGGCGGCTTCTTCTCCTCGTACCTGGTGCACGAGGTGAAGCCCGGCGACACGATCGAGGTGCTGCCGCCGTCGGGCACGTTCACCGCCGACCTCTCGGTGCCCGGCGACCACGTCTTCGTCGTCGCCGGCTCGGGCATCACCCCGGCCCTGTCGCTGGCCGGCTCCGTCCTCCGGGACGGCAAGAGCACCGTCACCGTCTTCTACGGCAACCGCCGCACCAACACGGTGATGTTCGCCGACGAGCTGGCCGACCTGAAGGACCGCTTCGGCACCCGCCTGCAGCTGGTGCACGTGCTCTCCCGCGAGCCGCGCGACGCCGAGCTGACCAGCGGCCGGCTCGACGAGGACCGGCTGCGCGCGCTGGTCGAGGGCTTCGTCGACGCCCCGCACGTCGACCACTGGTGGCTGTGCGGGCCGCACGGGATGGTCGAGGACGCCCGGGCGCTGCTCACCGAGCTCGGCGTGCCGACGGAGAAGGTGCACCAGGAGCTCTTCTACGTCGACGACGTCCCGCCGGAGCCGGTCCGCGGCGACGAGGAGACCGTCACCGGGCCGAGCAGCCAGGTGACCGTCGTCCTCGACGGCCGCTCCACCACGATGGCGCTCCCCCGCGACGAGGCCGTCCTCGACTCGGCCCAGAAGGTCCGCGGCGACCTGCCGTTCGCCTGCAAGGGCGGGGTCTGCGGCACGTGCCGCGCGCGGGTGACCGAGGGCGACGTCGTCATGCGCCGCAACTACGCGCTGGAGGCCAAGGAGGTCGACGCCGGCTACGTGCTCACGTGCCAGACGCTGCCGATCTCCGAGACGGTCACCGTCGACTTCGACGCGTGAAGCCGATCCCGGTCGGCGCGACGGCGACGCTCGACGTCGTCGTCACCGACGACATGACCGTCGACTTCACCGAGCTCGGCAAGGTGCACCCGGTCTACGCGACCTACACCATGGCCAAGCACTTCGAGGAGGCCGGCCGCAAGCTGCTGCTCCGCCACCTCGACGACGGCGAGGACGGGCTCGGCCGCTCGGTCGCGGTCGAGCACCTGGCGCCGAGCTGGGTCGGCGACCGGCTGACGATCGAGGCGCGCTGCACCGAGGTGCGCGGCAACCGGATCCTGTGCGCCTGCACCGCGACCGACGGCGACGGCCGCGAGGTGGGCACCGGCTCGACCGTGCAGGTGGTCCTCCCCCGCGACGTCCTCGACCGGGCCCTCGACCGGGCGGCGCACCGGGGTCCGTAGGGCTCAGCCGATGTCGACGGCGTACTTGCCGATCGTTCCTTCGGTGAAATCCGCCAGCGCGGTGGGTGCATCGGCCAGCGGGTAGTGACGCGTGATCGGCACGGTCAGCCGCCCGGCCGCGACGTCCGCCGCCAGCCGGTCCAGGACCTCGCGGCTGGCGTCGGCCACGATCGAGACGGCGGCCGGGTGCTGGTCGGCACCGAACAGCAGGGTCGAGGCCAGGCAGCCGCCGGGTGCGAGCTGCTCGACCAGGAGCTGGGGATCGCCGGCGAGGTGCAGCACGGCGTCGACGCCGTCGGGGACGGCCGACCGGAACTCCTCCGGCAGGTCACCTGTGTAGTCCACCGTTCGCTCCGCGCCGAGTCCCAGCACGAAGCCGGCCTCCTCGCCGCGTTGGGCGGTCGCGATCACCCGCGCCCCGGAGGCGACGGCGTACTGGACGGCGATGGCCCCGACCCCACCCGTCGCTCCCGAGACCAGCAGGGTCTGGCCCGACTTCAGGGCGAGCGCCTTCAGCGCGGTCACGGCGGCCGACCCGGCGAGCCCCAACGCACCGGCGAGGGCGAGGTCGAGACCGTCCGGCACGTGCGCGACGCCGTAGTGCGCGCTGACGGTCACGAACTCGGCGAACGTGCCGTCGCTCCCGACGTAGGGCGGAAGGGCGACGCCGAACACTCGGTCCCCGACGCCGAACTCGGTCACCTCCGGCCCGACGGCCTCCACGGTCCCGGCGAAGTCCTTGCCGGGCACGATCGGGAACCGGTACTCCATGTACGCCTGGACCCAGCCGGCGAGCACCGCGGCGTCGAACCCGTTCACCGACGCGGCGGACACCCGGATCAGCAGCTCCCCGGGACCGGGATCCCGCACCGGCAGGTCGGTCAGGACCGGCGGTTCTCCGAGGGCGTGGACGGCGATCGCGCGCATGATCCACCTCGTTCGCAGGTGTCCCCCCGCGTCCCGCACGGTACGCCGCTCCCGCCGAGCCCCCTAGATCCGTTCGACCCTGACGCGGCGCTGGATCGCCTTGTGCCGTCGACGGCGGCCGAGCACAGTGCGCCGGTGCCTGGCCGCGTCGTCGCGATCCTGCTGCTCGTCCTGCTCCTCGCGGGCTGCTCCGAGGACGAACCGGAACTGCCCTCGGGGCGCACCTCGCTCTCGCCGGAGTCGACGGCCGAACCCGGCGACGGCGGGGCGCTCGATGCCGTCGACGGCAGCCTGACCCTCGACACCGCCGCCAACGACACGTTCGTCCAGGGCCTGGTGCTCGACCCCGACGGCGAGCCCGTCGTCCTCGTGGCCGATGGCAACGGCGTGGGGCTCGAGCTGATGCGACCGACCCGCACCCAGGGATGGACATCGGTACCGGCGAGCGCCTTCGGCGAGGGAGCGGACATCCGCGACCTGCTCGGCGCGACCGACGACGGCGTCCTGGTGATCGTCCTGCAGGACGGCCGCCCGTCGCTGTGCCGGGTCGGCCTCGACGCAGCCGTGACCGTGCGCGGCCGGTGCCTGGCGCTCCCGAGGACGCCGAGATCGCCTCCGGGGTGCTGACCCCCGACGCGGCCACGCTGTATCTCCTGTCCGGACCGCCGGACGGACCGTTCACCGTCACGTCCGCCGATCCGGCGACCGGCGCGGTGCGGGCGTCCGCCGCCGCGCCCCCGGGCGGACTGGCCGGGGTCGTCGGGTCCGACCTCGTCTTCGTCGACCGCGGGACCGCGCAGCAGGAGCACGCCGAGATCTCCCGGCTGACCGCCGACCTGCAGCCGGCCGGCTCCGTGGAGGTCGACGAATCCCACGTGCACTCGACGGGGGCGTCGAGGACACCGTCTACGTGAGCGAGCTCGACCTGGACGACGAGGGCTTCCTCTCGGAGGTCAGCCTGCTCGCGATGCCGGAGGGCGCCACCGAGGCGGAGACCGTGTGGTCGATCCCCGACGCGTTCCTCGTGTCCGCGCTCGACGCGCCCGTCGTCGACCAAGACGGCGACTGGGCCTATCTCCCCACCCAGCAACACGAGCCGGGCGGGGACGCGATCTTCGTCCGCCTCACCCCTGTCGACCTACGCACCGGAGAAGCCGCCGGGTCGGTCACCCTGTGCGACGGCTACCAGTTCGGCGGCATGGCGATCGCCCCGGCCGGCGACCGGGCGTTCGTCGCCGTCCGGTGCATCGGGTCCGGCGTCCCCACCCTCTTCACCTTGCGCTGATCAGAACGGTGGTGGGTCGTCCGCCGGGTCGTAGCGCGGTGGTTCGGATCGCTGCGGCCGCAGCCCCGGTGGTCGGGTGGTGCGGGTGACGCCCGATGGGCTGGTCACGTGCAGGGTGCCGTCGGGGTCCATGCGGAAGGTCCAGCCGCGGGCGAAGGTCTTCAGCCGGTGGTGCGAGCGGCAGGCGCAGCACAGGTTCGTGCAGCAGGTCTCCCCGCCTCGAGCGTGCGGGATCACGTGGTCGAGGTCGGCCCAGCCGACCCGCTGCCCGCAGTTGGGGATCCGACACCGGCGGTCGCGGGTGGTGCCGAACCGGCGCTGCGCGGCGGTGGGCTCGTAGCTGTCGGTCGGCGCCGGCGGGACCCAGGCACGGGACAGTCGCACTCCGGCTGTCGGGGTGGGCGGGGCAGCCCTGCGCCGCCCGGCGGGCCAGCTCGGCGGCGGTGGCGGTGGCCAGCAACCGCCCGAGCTCGTCGGTCAGCGCGAAGGTCAGCGACCCGCCCTCGGGGGTGGTCAGACCCAGCGCTCCGACGCGGCGGAGCAGGTCGCGCAGCTGCGCGGCGCTGACGCCGAAGCCGTTGACCTCGCCCCCGCGGGTGCTGGTGCCCTCCAGCCCCTCGAGGGTCGCGGTGACGGCCAGCTGCACCGTCACCCCGGGCTGCCCGTGGTCGGCCGGACGCAGGATGAGCATCGCCATGATCGCCGACCGGATCTGCCCGATCGGCCGCGGATCGCCGTCGGCCTTGGCCATCTGCGCCAGGGTGTCGATCACCGCGTGGCAGGCGGCGGCCTCCTCGACGGTCATGTCCCCGGCCAGCGTGGCCATGCCGTCGCCGGTCTCGTAGGCGCGCACGTCGGCGGCCCGCTTGGCCTCTTCGTGCCGCTTCCCGATCGCGAACGCGTCCAGCTCGGCCAGCGCCGCCAGCGCCCGCCGACGCAGCTCGGCCAGCGACAGGTCGGCCGCCTCGGGCAGCAGCCCGGCCTCGACCGCCTGGGCCAGCTCCGGCTTGGCGTGCTGCAGCGCGTCGGCCAGCACCCCGGCGCGGCGTTCGTCGATCTCGCCGCGGTGCATGGCGGCGAGCGTGGCCGGCAGGCTGTCCCGCCAGGTGCGGGCCCGCCGGGCGCGGAACGCGGCGGTGCCCCGGCCCAGGTTGAGCACGTGGGCGAGCTCGTCGGGGAAGAACTCGCTCACCCCGGGAAACTCCGGGTCGGTCGTGCGCCACCCTGGCCGTCGGGCACCCGGCGTGCCGGGCGGCGGGTCGTCGTCATCGGGGCGCAGCTCCGCCAGCCGGTGGATCAGCTCGGCCTCCCGGGCGGCGTCCCGGGCCCGGTTGCGCTGGATCCGGCCCAGCTCCGCGGCCACACCTGCGTCGTCCAGAAAGGCAGCGGGCAGCCGCAGCTCCGGTTCCGACGGGCTCTGGGCCCAGTCGATCAGGAAGCCCTCCACCAAGGAGTTGCCGAAGATCCGCTGCACGGACCGAACATACGTACGACCACTGACATTTTCTTGCGACCGAGCAGCCTTGATCGGTTCGGGGAGCCGGAGGACGCTTCGCCGGTGTGAGCGCACCGAGCATGTCCGACCCGGCCATCGGCGAACGCCTCGCGAAGCTGTCCGGGATGCGCCCCTGGTGGCCGCTCGTCGAGCCCTCCCCGCGCTGGATCCGGGTCCGCCTGGGCGACCACCTCGTCGCCGACTCCCGCAACGCCCTGCTCTACGTGACCTACGGACCCGGTCCGGTCCCCCGCACGTTCCTGCCCACCTACTTCCTCCCCTCCGACGACGTGCAGCCCGGCGTCCTGACCGACCGGCACGAGGACGACGCGGGGCTGACCACGTGGACCGTCGAGGCCGACGGCCGGCGGGTGGAACGCGGCGCGTGGATGCACATCGAGCCCCCGCCCCCGCTCGAGGCGCTGGCCGGGCAGATCACCTTCTCCTGGCGCGGCCTGACCTGGTTCGAGGAGGACGAGGAGCTGATGGCCCACGCGCGCGATCCGCACAAGCGGGTCGACGTCGCGCCGAGCTCCCGGCACGTGCGGGTCGAGCTGGAGGGTCAGCTGCTGGCCGAGAGTCGTCGTCCGCTCGCGCTGTTCGAGACCACCCTGCCGGCGCGCTACTACCTGCCGGCCGAGGACGTCGTCGCCGAGCTGGTCCCCAGCGAGACGGTCACGATGTGCCCGTACAAGGGCGTGGCCCGGTACTGGTCGGTGCGGGTGGGCGACCGGCTGGTCCCGGACCTGGTCTGGAGCTATCCGACGCCGATCCCCGAGAACCCGCGGATCGCCGGGCGGCTGTGCTTCCTCAACGAGAAGGTCGACCTCGTCGTCGACGGCGAGCGGGTGGAGCGGCCGGTCACGCCGTGGTCGTGACCCGGTAGGAAGAGCGGGTGACCGACACCTTCCCCACGCTGGCCGAGCTCGACGCCCAAGAGGCCGAGCTGCAGTTCACCTCCTTCACGAACGACGACGCGTGGGAGCTGGGCTCGGCGCTCGTGGCCGCCGCCCGGAAGGACGGCGCACCGGTCGCGATCGAGATCAGCCGCAACGGCCACCGGCTGTTCTCCGTCGCCCTCAGCGGCGCGACGCCGGACAACGCCTCCTGGATCGAGCGGAAGACGCGGGTGGTGCAGCGGTTCGGGCACAGCTCCCTGCACGTCCGCCAGTTCTTCGTCGAGCGGGGGACGACGTTCGAGGAGGCGCTGGGCCTCGACCCGCAGCTCTACGCCGCGCACGGCGGCGCCTTCCCGGTGATCGTGCGGAACGTCGGGCCGATCGGCGCCGTCGTCGTCTCCGGGCTCCCCCAGGTGGACGACCACCGGATGGTGGTCAGCGCCCTGCGCGCGCACCTCGCCCGCTGACGCAAGCCTGCCATTGACCGGGAGACCTCTGCCCTCCGTCGCAACCAACCTGTGAGCCTGGCCCCATGGGCGAGCGGTATGACGACGTGGTGGCGGAACTCGACCTGGCCGCGAAGGTGCGGCTGCTCACCGGCAGCTCCTTCTTCGCGTTCACCGGCGACGACACGATCGGGCTGACGCCGCTGGCCATGTCCGACGGCCCGACGGGCGTCAAGGGCGCGTCGCAGAGCGGTGGCCCGCCGACGAGCCTGCTGCCGAACGCGACGCTCCTGGCCAGCACGTGGGACGAGGCCACGCTGCGCGAGGTGGGCGACTACCTCGCGGACGAGGCCATCCGGGCCCGCACCCACGTCGTCCTCGGGCCGACGATCAACCTGCACCGCAGCCCGCTCGGGGGGCGGCTGTTCGAGTGCTACTCGGAGGATCCGCTGCTCACCGGCCGCCTCGCCGCGGCCTACGTCCGAGGACTGCAGGCGCGCGGGATCGCCGCCTGCCTCAAGCACCTCGTCGGGAACGAGGCGGAGACCGAGCGGCACACCGTCGACGTCCGCATCGACGACGCGACGCTGCGGGAGGTCTACCTGCTGCCGTTCCAGATCGCGGTCGAGGACGGCGACGCGTGGGCGCTCATGGCTGCCTACAACCGGATCAACGGGGTGCCGGCCACCGAGCACGACGCGGTTCTCAACGGCATCGTCAAGGGCGAGTGGGCCTACCCCGGGCTGGTGGTGTCCGACTTCTTCGCGACGACGTCGGTCGCGGAGGCCAAGAACGGCGGGCTCGACGTGGTCCTGCCCGGGCCGTTCGGCCCGTGGGGCGCACAGTTGGTCGCCGCCGTGGAGGCGGGGGACGTCGCGGAGACGACCGTCGACGAGTCCGTCCGGCGGCTGCTCCGGTTGGCCGACCGCGTCGGCGCACTCGACGGGGAGCGCAGCTGGCCGCCCGTCGGCCGGCCCGACGACGCGGCTCACCGCGACACCCTGCATCGGTGGGCCGTCGCCGGCATGACCGTGCTCCGCAACGACGGCGTGCTGCCCCTCGCCTCCGGCACGACGGTCGCGCTCCTCGGCGTGCCGGCCCGCGAGACCCTGCTCATGGGCGGCGGCTCGGCCGAGGTGGTCCCACCGCACCAGGTGTCCGTCCTGGACGGGTTGACGGAGGCACTCCCCGGCCGCGTCGTGTTCGGCGGCGGCGTCGAGATCGGGAGCGCGCCTCCTCCGGCCCGGCCGGGCTTCGTGGTCGACCCCGAGGACGGTCGCCATGGTCTGCACCTCACCGTCGTGACGGCGGACGGCGAGGAGATCGTCGACGAGCACCTGGCCGACTCGCGCCGCGTCCTCGGCTGGGCGGGTGAGCTGGACCGGCCAGGCACACGCGCCCGGCTGACGGCCCGGATCGACCACGTCGGGCCCCTGCAGGTGGGTGTCATCGGCATGGGGAACTGGACGCTCACGGCCGGCGAGGTGCGCGCGGAGTTCTCGGTCGGAGCCGTGACCGGCGTGCCGGGCGAATCCCTGCTGGCGCCGCCGCAGCGGCTGCTGACCGACGAGGTGCACGGGCCGACCGTGCTCGAGGCGGAGGTCGACTTCGGCGACCTGCCGCACGCGATGATCGGACTGATCGCCCGGCCGGCCCCGAGGCCGGACGACGAAGCGATCGCCGCGGCGGTCGACGCCGCCCGGGACGCCGACGTCGCCGTGGTCGTCGTCGGACTGACGGTGGAGCAGGAGACCGAGTCGCGGGACAAGGCCACCCTCGCGTTGCCCGGCGCGCAGGACGCGCTCGTCGAGGCCGTGGCGTCCGTGGCCCGGCGCACCGTCGTCGTGGTCAACGCGGCGACGCCCGTGCTGATGCCGTGGCTCGACCGCGTGGACGCCGTCCTCGTCGCCGGGCTGCCCGGGCAGGAGGGCGGGCACGCGGTGGCCTCGGCCCTGCTCGGCTCGCTGGAGCCGTCCGGCCGACTGGTCACCACCTGGCCGGCCGCCGACGGGGCGACGCCGGCGTGGTCGGTCACGCCCGAGGACGGCGAGCTGCGGTACGACGAGGGCGGTTTCCTGGGCTACCGGGGGCATGCCGCGGGGCGCGCCCCGGAACCGCTCTTCTGGTTCGGCGCCGGTCTCGGCTTCGGCCGCTGGGACTACACGGCCGCCGACGTCGCCGTCGTCGACGAGACACCCGTCGTCACGGTGTCGCTGCGGAACACCGCGGACCTCCCCTCCCGCGAGGTCGTGCAGGTCTACTTCGCGCCGACCGACACGACCCAGCCGTCCGGCTGGTCGGCTGGGCCGCGGCGGACGTCGCCCCCGGCGCGGCAACGCAGGTCCCGGTGCACTGCGATCCGCGGGCGCTCCGCCGATGGGACACCGCGGCCCAGGCCTGGACGCCCCTCGGAACCGGTGAGCTGTTGATCGCCCGCGGGCTGGGTGACGTCCGGCTACGGCTGCCGCTGACCTGAGACGAACGCGACACGCCGTGCAGAGCGTGCAAACTTGCATTCACTGCAAGAAGTGCGCGATCATGGACGCGTGACGACAGGACTGCGCGAGCGCAAGAAGCTGGCGACCCGGTCTGCGCTGCACGAGGCAGCACTGCGCCTCGTCGCCGAGCGCGGCCTGGCGAGCGTGTCGGTGGACGACATCGCCGACCGCGCCGACGTCTCCCCCCGCACGTTCTTCAACTACTTCCCGTCCAAGGACGACGCCGTCCTCGGCCTCGACCCCGAGGCGTCCGCGCACCAGGTCACCGCCTTCCTGGCCCGGCCGGGCGACGAGACGCCGGTCGAAGCGCTGCGGGCCGTCGCCCGGGCCCAGGCCGAGGAGATGGCGACCGACACCGAGCTGTGGCCGCTGCGCCTCAAGGTCATCGACACGGAGCCGGCACTGCTCGGCCGGCTCGCCGCCGTCTTCGGCGAGGGCGAGAAGGCGCTGGCCGCGGCCGTCGCCACGCGCACCGGCACCCGCGCGGGCGCCGACGCCTACCCCACCCTGCTGGCGGGGGTGGCCGGCGTCGCGATGCGCACCGCGCTGCACCGCTGGCTCACCAGCGACTTCACCGCGGCGCTCCCGGACCTCCTGGACGACGCCTGGGACCTGCTGGCCGCCGGTCTCCCGGCGCCCCGCTGACCACCTGACCGTTCGCGGACACCGCCGTCCGCAGCCCTGAACCACCGGCACCGCACCCGCGGCGCCGTCCTTCCCACGAGGAGTGCAGTTGCTCGCCCCCACCACGGAGTCCGCAGCCCCCGGCGCGACCCCGATCGTCCTCACCCGGCGCCGGATCAACCTGATCTTCGGTGCACTCCTGGCCGGCATGCTGATGGCCAGCCTCGACCAGACCATCGTCTCGACGGCGATGCCGACCATCGTCGGCGACCTCGGCGGCGTCTCGCACATGGCGTGGATGACCACCGCCTACCTGCTGGCGACGACGCTCGTCATGCCCATCTACGGCAAGTTCGGCGACCTGTTCGGCCGCCGCACCCTGTTCCTCGTCGCGATCGGCCTCTTCACCGTCGCGAGCGCCGGCGCGGCCCTGGCTCCCGGACTTCGCCTGGCTCGTCGTCTGGCGCGGGGTGCAGGGTCTCGGCGGCGGCGGGCTGATGATCCTGTCGCAGGCGATCATCGCCGACGTCGTCCCGGCCCGTGAGCGCGCCAAGTACATGGGGCCGATCGGCGCCCTGTTCGGCCTCTCCGCCGTCGCCGGGCCGCTCGTGGGCGGGTTCTTCACCGACCACGAGGCCTTCGGCTGGGAGTGGGCGTTCTGGATCAACATCCCGGTCGGCCTCACGGCGTTCCTCATCGGCTGGTTCGCGCTGACCCTCCCCCGCCGGCGCAGCACGACGCCGATCGACGTCAAGGGCATCATCGCGCTCTCGGCCACGACCACCTCGCTCATCCTGTTCACCGACTTCGGCGGCCAGGACGGCTGGGGCGCGTGGAACACGATGGCGATGCTCGCCACGTTCGTCGTCTCGCTCGTCGCGTTCGTGGCCATCGAGCTGCGGGCGGTCGAGCCGATCATCCCGATGACCCTGTTCCGCAACCGCACCTTCGTCGTCGCCACCGCGCTCGGCATGGCGGTCGGCCTGGGCATGTTCTCGGCGATCGCGTTCATGCCGACGTTCCTGCAGATGAGCTCCGGGCTCTCGGCGGCCAACTCCGGCCTGCTGATGCTGCCGATGACGGCGGGCATCATCCTGACCATCCAGAGCTCGGCGATGTTCATCGCGAGGACCGGCCGGTACAAGATCTTCACGGTCGTGGGCGTCGCCGTGATCATCGCGACGATGATCTGGATGACCACCCTGTCGGGGGCGACCTCGCTGTGGACGATCGGCGCGATGTTCTTCGCGCTCGGCGCCGGCCTCGGCCTGATCATGCAGAACGTCGTCCTCGCGGCGCAGAACGCCGTGTCGGCCGACCAGATCGGCACCGCCACCTCGACGAACAACTACTTCCGCGAGGTCGGCGCCACCCTGGGCGTCGCGGTGTTCGGCACGCTGTTCACCAGCCGGCTGGCCGACAACCTGACCGGGGCGCTGACGGACAACGCCGAGCAGGCGGTCGCCGCGGGGATCACCTCGCCCGACACCCTGGTCCCGGCCGCGGTCCAGGCCGCCGGCGAGCCGCTGAAGACGGCGATCATCGACGCCTACGCGAACAGCCTGGCGCCGGTGTTCTGGTACCTCGTGCCGATCCTGGCCGTGGCCTTCGTCCTGGCGCTGGCGCTCAAGGAGGTGCCGCTCTCGGAGTACGCCGGCATGGTCGCCCGCGGCGAGGCGGTCAACTCCGAGGAGGAGCTGACGCAGCTCAGCAAGCCCGCGGACGTCGAGCAGGTCGTCATCCTCGAGGACTTCGACGACTTCGACGACGACGCCCGCGAGTCGCGCGTCTCCGTCTAGCCGCGAAGCCTGTCCGCCGAGGCCCCGTTCCGATCGTTCGGAACGGGGCCTCCGCGCATCCGTCGTCGCCCGCCGATGCGAAGCACGGTTCGTGTTCGTCCTCGTCGTCGCGGTGCCGGCGCTGCTCGTCGTCGTCGCGGGTTACGCCGCCGGCTACGCGGCGTGGGCCGCGATCGTCGGGACCGGCGGAGCCGAGGCGGCGGGATGGGCGACCGGCGCGGTCGCCCTCGCGCTGGCCGGGCGGCTGCTCGTGGTGGTGTACCGGCGGACCCGGAGGCGCCGGGAGTGAGGGGTCAGCTCCGGGCGAGCAACTGGTGGCGGACCTCGTCCAGGATGTCGAGCACCTCGATGGTGTCGCGCAGCGGACGCATCGGGTGCTCGAGGAGACCGTCGGCGATCGCCTCGCCGACGGCGCGGAACATCGGCACGTAGCCGTTGCCCTCGACCTCCTCCGTCACCGTGCGCGGAGCACCGAACGGGGGCGACTCGATGGAGAACGAGGCCGCCGACAGGAACGGCTCGTTGTACGTGACGAACCCGGACGAGCCGCCGATCGTCGCGCCCGCGCCCACGAACGCGCGCAGCGAGGTCAGCGCCGAGGCGAACCGGCCGTCGCCGTACCGCAGGAACACCGACGCGGTGAGGTCGAGCCCGTCGTCGCGCACCTCGCCGGTCGCCTCGACGCTGTCGGGCACGCCGAGCAGCAGGTGCGCCAGCGTCAGCGGGTAGACGCCCATGTCGAGCAGCGCCCCGCCGCCGAGCTCCGGCCGCCAGTTGTTCCAGGTCGGCGGAGCCGGGAAGCCGAAGCTGGCCTGGACGGAGCGCAGCTCGCCGATCGCGCCGTCCTCCAGTTCCTCGAGCAGCCGACCGAAGGCCGGGTTGAAGCGCATCCACATCGCCTCCATCAGGAAGCGGCCCTGCTTGGCGGCGAGCCGGGCGAGGCCGCGGGCCTCCCGGGCGGTGGTGGTGAACGCCTTCTCGACCAGCACGTGCTTGCCCGCCAGCAGCGCCTCCTGGGCGAGTGCGGCGTGCGTCCCGATCGGGGTGCCGATGTAGACGACGTCGATCTCGTCGTCGTCGAGGAGTGCGTAGAAGTCGCCGTACGCACGGGGCACCTCGAACTCGGCGGCGAACTCCGAGGCGTTCTCGATGGTCCGCGACGCCACGGCCACCAGATCGAGGTTCTCGGTCAGGTGCAGGTCACCGGCCGTCGTCCGGCTGATCCCACCCGTGCCGACGATCGCCCAGCCGAGCCGACGGCTCACGCGCCCGCCGACGGTCGCGAGCCACGGGCGTCGATCTGCATGGCCCCAGCCTCGCAGCCTCGGGCGCGGTCGTCACCGCGACCCCGTCAGCGCGTGGTCGGAACCCGCGGCGAGCTGCCGGCGGACCTCGTCGATCGTCTCGAGGACGGCGATCGTGTCGGCCAGCGGCCGCAGCGGGTGCTCGAGCAGACCGTCGGCGAGCGCCTCGCCGACCGCCCGGAACATCGGCACGTAGCCGCGGCCCTCGATGGCCACCGTCTCCGACCGGACGGTGAGCTCGGGCAGCGTCAGCACGCGGTACGACCCCCGGAAGAAGAACGGCGCGTCCAGGGAGATCGCCCCGCGCGACCCGCCGACCGAGGCCACCGGATCGACCGGCCCCGCGATCGAGGTGAGGGCGTGCGCGAACCGGCCGTCGCCGTAGCGGAGGAAGACCGACGCCGTGAGGTCGAGCCCGTCGTCGCGCATCTCGCCGGTCGCCTCGACGCTGTCGGGCACGCCCATGACGAGGTGGGCGAAGCTCAGCGGGTAGACGCCCATGTCGAGCAGCGCTCCCCCACCGAGGTCCGGCCGCCAGTGGATCGCGCCGGGTGGCGGCGGGAAGCCGAAGCCCGCCTGGACGGTCCGGACGTCGCCGACCGCTCCGTCGGCGAGCTCGGCCAGGACGCGCTGGATCGCCGGGTTGAACCGCATCCACATCGCCTCCATGAGGAAGCGGCCCTGCTCCGCGGCGAGGGCGGCCAGCTCCCGCGCCTCGGCGGCGGTGGTCGTGAACGCCTTCTCGAGCAGCACGTGCTTGCCGGCCAGCAGCGCCCGCCGGGCGACCTCGAAGTGCGTGCCGATCGGCGTGCCGATGTAGACGACGTCGACGTCCTCGTCGGCGAACAGCTCGTCGTAGGAGCCGTGCCAGCGCGGCACCTCGAACTCGGTGGCGAACGCCTCGGCGTTCGCAGCAGTCCGCGAGGCCACCGCGACCAGGTCCAGGTTCTCGGTCAGGTGCAGGTCACCGGCCGTCGTCCGGCTGATCCCACCGGTGCCGACGATCCCCCAGCGCAGGTTCACCGGGCGTCCACGGTCACGGCTGACCGGGTCGCAGCCCTCCGCGGTCGCCGTGACGGTGATGGTGCCGCTGCCGGTCGGGCGGACGACGGCCAGCGCCCGGCCGTCGAACGTGGTGTGGACGTCGTCGAGGTAGGACTCCTCCGTCGCCGGCGCCGCGCTGCCGAAGCCGGCGAGCACGCCCGGCCCCTCGACCGTGACGGTGACCTCGCGGTCGACCCCGAGCGCCACCGTGCCGTCGGCGTCCTGCAGCGTGACGGTCACGTAGGCGAGGTCGGTGTCGTCGGCCCGGATCTCGGTCCGGTCGGCGACGGCGGCCAGCCCGACCGGGCCCGGAGGCCGACCGCAGCGCGAACCGTCCGGTCTCCTCGCCGCCGGTGCGAGCGACCGCCGTCAGCTCGCCCGGCGCGTAGGTGACCTCGAACTCCGCACGGAAGCGGTTCTTCTCCCCCACCGGCTCGACGCCCAGCGAGACGCCGTCCAGGAGCAGCTCGACCTCGTCGGCGTCGCTGTAGACCTCGACGGTGACCGGCTTGCCCTCCGCGCCGGTCCAGCTCCAGCTGCCGACCGTGTCGGTCCACGCCCACGGCGTGGCCGAGAGCTCCCGGCCGTGCAGCTCGGGCCGCAGGACGGCGATGTACGGGTCGCTGCGCAGGCCGAAGACGATCTCCCGGTAGTAGGACGCCGGCCGGCGGTGCCCGGTGATGTCGATGTCGCCGACGTGCGCGAGCAGCCACGGGTAGGGGGCGCCGAACTGCCCGGCGGTCGGGTCGTCGGCGACGGTCGATCCGGCCGACGCCGGCCTCGCCGAGGTAGTCCCAGCCGGTCCAGGTGAAGTCGCCGATGACGTGCGGGTTGTCCAGGACGAGCCGCCACAGCCGGTCGATCTTGCTCGGGGAAGGTCTCGGAGCCGACGATGACCCGGTGCGGGAAGCAGCTCCCGGTCGATCTCGTAGCGGGCGTCCATGTAGTTCATCCCGGCCGCGTCGAGCACGTCGAAGGACTCCGCCGTCCGCGTCGGCCGACCAGCTCGGACGCGCTCAGCTCGTTCATGAACGCGCCCATGTCGGTGAGCATCGTGTTGATGCCGCGCCTGCGGTCGATCCGGCGGCTTCGCCTCGCCGAGGACGGCGCAGCATCGCGTTGATCCCGTTGGTGACGAAGCGCGTGCCGTCGAGCGAGCGGACCTTCTCGGCCAGCCGCCGCGACCAGACCGCCCCGTGCGGGCTGGCCGACCTCGGGGATCTCGTTGCCGATCGAGTAGAAGACGACGCTCGGGTGGTTGCGTCCTTGCGGACCATCGCCTCGACGTCGCGCTCCCACCACTCCGGGAAGTCGAGCGCCGCGTCGAAGTCGGACTTGCTCTCGGTCCACATGTCGGTCAGCTCGTCCATGACGAGGACGCCGTACCGGTCGCAGGCGTCGAGCATCGCCCGGCTCATCGGGTTGTGCGCGCTGCGCAGCGCGTTGAAGCCCGCCGCCTTCAGCAGCTGGACCCGGCGCTCGTCGGCGCGGTCGATCGTCGCCGCGCCGAGCACGCCGTTGTCGGAGTGGACGCACGCGCCGCGCAGCAGGACCGGCTCGCCGTTGATCCGCAGGCCGCGCTCGGGGTCGAGCGACAGGGTCCGGATGCCGAAGCGGACGACGTCGTCGTCCACCTCGGTCGTCGCCGTCCCGCAGGGACACGGCCGCCGAGTACAGCGCCGGCGAGTCCGGGCTCCACAGCGCCGGGTCGCGGACGAGCAGCCGCTGACGGACGACGGCCGGCTCGCCGGGCAGCACGGTCACCGGCGACGACGCCGGTGGCGACGACCGCGCCGTCGCCGTCCCGGAGCTCGGTGACGACGTCGAGCGTGGCCAGGCCGCGGCCGTCGTGCTCGACCGTCGTCGCGACCTCGACGACGGCGAACTCGCGGTCGACGTCCTTCGTCGTCACGCCGGACGCCGTCGAGGGCGATGTGCGTCAGCGGCCGCGACGACGAGGTGCACCGGCCGGTGGATGCCGGCGCCGGAGTACCAGCGGGAGTCCTGGTGCGAGCCGGCAGACGACCCGCATCTCGTTGTCGGCGCCGTAGCGCAGGTGGTCGTCGAGGTCGACGGTGAAGCCGGTGTACCCGGTGGCCCACTGCCCGGCGAGGGCGCCGTTCACGTAGACCATCGCCGAGCGGTAGACGCCCTCGAACTCGAGCAGCACGCCGCTTGTCGCGGTACTCCTCGGGGACGGCGAGCGTCGTCCGGTACTCGTAGACGCCGCCGGGGAAGTAGCCGGACGCCGAGCCGAGCGAGGCGTCGCGCTGCTCCCGAGGGTGGCGTCGTGCGGCAGCGTGACCGGCTGCCAGGGCCGCCGCGGCGCCGATCATCTCGACGAAGAAGTTGGCGTGCGGCCGGGTCTCCCAGCCGCCGTTGAACGGGATGCGTCGCACAGGGTCCTCCAGGTCAGGGGGTGAGCAGGCGGGCGAGCCAGTTCGCGCGCGGGCGGCGACGGCGGCCTTCGACAGAGCCGCGTGCGGGACGATGCCGTCGAAGCCGTGGTAGCCGCCGGGCCACACGTGCAGTTCGGCGACGCCACCGGCCTGCCAGATCCGCGTCGCGTAGTCGACGTCCTCGTCGCGGAAGGTGTCCGCGGACCCGACGTCGATGAACGCCGGCGGCAGCCCGGACAGGTCGTCGGCGCGGGCCGGGGCGGCGTACGGCGAGACGTCCGGGCCACCGCGGGCGTCGCCGAGCAGCGCCGTCCAGCCGACCTCGTTGGCCTGCCGGTTCCACATCGGAAGCTCGGCCATCTGGTGCACCGACGGCGAGTCGTTGCGGTCGTCGAGCATCGGGCACATGAGCAGCTGGCCCGCGAGCGCCGGTCCGCCGCGGTCGCGCGCGAGGAGCGCCACGGCTGCGGCGAGCCCGCCACCCGCGCTGCCGCCCATGACGACGACGCGCTCGGGGTCGATGCCCAGCTCGTCGGCCTGCTCGACCGCCCACACCAGGCCGGCGTAGCAGTCCTCGACGGGGCCGGGGTGCGGGGTCTCCGGCGCCAACCGGTAGTCGACCGACACCACGGCGGCACCGAGCGGCTCGGCGAGGTCGAGCACTCCCGGGAGCGGGTCCCGCGCGGTGCCCATGACCATGCCGCCGCCGTGCGACGAAGTAGAGCGCCGGCACGGGGGCGGTCGCCGCGGTCGGACGGCAGACGAGGACGGCGACGTCGGGGGCGCCCGCCGGACCGGGCACGGTCCAGCTGCTGCACGTCGTACCGGCCGTTCCGTGCCAGTTCCTCGTCGGTCGGCTGCGGCATGTACTCGGCGCTGGCGGCGCGCGCGGCCGGGATCCCGTCGGCGGTGAGCGGCGGGAACGGCGGCAGCCCGGCCAGGACGGCGCCGCACTCGGGGTCGTACGGCGGCGGTGGGCCCACCGGCCGGAGCGTCGGTCACGCGTGCTCCTCCGCGTCGGGCAGCTCGAAGACGAAGGGCTTCTCGACCGGCTTCGGCTCGGGGACGGTGCAGGTGAAGGTCTGCCGTCCGGACCCGACGACGACCGGCGCGCTGCCGTCGGGCAGCGACACCTCGGCCGTCGTGTTCGGCGGCACGGTCGCCTCCAGGGAGAACGAGGTCCCGTCGAGGGTCCACGACACCGAGGCCGTGCCGTACGGCGTCTCGTGCGTCGCCTCGGCCGACGAGATGCCCGGGCCGGGCCGCGGGGCGATCCGCAGCGTCCGGTAGCCCGGCGCGGCGGCGGCGAGACCCGCGACCGAGCGGTGCAGCCAGTCGGCCACCGCGCCGAACGCGTAGTGGTTGAACGAGGTCATCTCGCCCGGGTTGATCGAGCCGTCCGGGAGCATCGAGTCCCAGCGCTCCCAGATCGTCGTCGCGCCCATCGTCACCGGGTACAGCCACGACGGGTTCTCCCGCTGGAGCAGCAGCTCGTAGGCCGACGACACCTCGCCGGCGTTCGTCAGCGCGTCGGTCACGAACGGCGTCCCGAGGAAGCCGGTGGCGATGTGGCATCCGTCCTTCGAGACCTGCTCGGCCAGCAGCGCAGCCGGCGTGCTCGCGCTGCTCGGGCAGGAGCAGGTCGAACTCGAGCGCCAGCGCGTACGCGGTCTGGGCCGGGTAGGCGACCCGGCCGTTCGGGGTGACGTACTCGCTGCGGAACCGCTCGGCGGCCCGCTCGGCCAGATCGGCGTACCGGCTGCCGTCCTTGCCGAGGATCTCGGCGGCCTCGGCGACGATGCGCGCCGACTGCGCGAGGTAGGCGGTGGCGACGCAGGGCCACGGCGTCCGTGCCGCCCACGGCTGGTTGGGCGGCGCCGAGGTGTCCAGCCAGTCGCCGAACATCATGCCGCCGTCGGGGAAGTCCAGGTCGGCGCCGGCGCGGCCCTCGAACGCGTCGATCCAGGCGGTCATGCTCGTCCCACTGGTCGGCGAGCAGCCCGGCGTCCCCGTGGGCCTGGTACAGCGTCCACGGCACGATGACGGCGGCGTCGCCCCAGCCGGCGTCCACCTGCAGCGGCGGGAAGCCGGGCGGCGTGATGTCGGGGAACGGCACGAAGATCGGGACGACGCCGTCGTGCTCCTCGAGCTGCTCGACCGCGAGGTCGGCCAGCCAGGACCGCAGCATGCCGGCGGTGTCGTAGAGGAAGGCCGCCGTCGGCGCGAAGACGGCGAGGTCGCCGGTCCAGCCGAGCCGCTCGTCGCGCTGCGGGCAGTCGGTCGGCACGTCGACGAAGTTGCCGCGCATGCCCCAGACGACGTTCTCGTGCAGCCGGGTCACGTCCGGGTCCGAGCAGGTGAAGGTGCCGGTCGGGCGCATGTCGGTGTGGACGACGACGGCCTCGAGGTCGTCGGTGGTCAGCTCGCCCGGCCAGCCGCTCACCTCGGCGTAGCGGAAGCCGTGGAAGGTGAACCGCGGCTCCCAGGTCCGTCCGGCGCCGCCGTCGAGGACGACGACGTCGGTCTGCGCCGCCTTCCGCAGCGGGCGGGTGCCCAGCTCGCCGTGCTCGAGCACCTCGGCGTGCCGCAGGGTGATCTCGGTGCCCGCGGGCGCCTCGGGCAGCCGCAGCCGGAGCCGCCCGACGAGGTTCTGCCCGAAGTCGACGAGCGTCTTGCCGGACGGCGACGTCGTGATCTCCAGCGCCGGCAGCACCTGGGTGCGGCGGACCGGCGGCCCGGTCGGCGCGACGAGGGTCGCGACGTCGAGGGAGCCGACCTCGACCGGCGTCCAGGTCGGCGTCGTCGAAGCCGGCGGCCGACCAGCCGGGCTGCGCCCGGCGGAGGTCGTCGGTCTCGCCGCTGTAGATGCCGGCCCGGGTCACCGGGCCGAGGGTCGACCGCCACGAGCCGTCGCTGGTCACCGTCGTGCGGCTGCCGTCGGGGTGCTCGACCTCGAGCTGCACGAACGCGCCGAGCCGGTCGCCGTAGACCTCCTTCTTGCCGGCGAAGCCGACGTAGCCGCGGTACCAGCCGTCGGCGAGCGAGACGCCGATGGCGTTCGGACCCTCGGCGAGCGAGATCGGTGACGTCGAAGGTCTGGTAGCGCAGCCGGTGCTCGTAGGCGGTCCAGCCGGGCGCCAGCACGTGGTCGCCGACGACGGCGCCGTTGAGCTCGGCCTCGTAGACGCCCTGCGCGGTGGCGTAGAGCCGGGCGCGGGCGACGGGCTTGTCGAGCACGAACTCGCGCCGCAGCAGGAGGACGGGCTCCTCGTGCTCGGCCGGCAGCACGCGGCTGGACCAGCTCGGCCGACCAGTCCGCCGGCTCCAGCAGGCCCGGCCTCGACGACGACGTCCTCGCTCCAGGCCGACGGCTCGGCTGGCGCCCTCGCCCCAGACGCGCACCCGGACGGTCCGGCGCTCGCGGCTGGCGAGCTCCGGCGCCTCCCACGGCACGAGCACCGACTCCGCGGAGTCGACGCGGCCGGACGACCACACCTCGCCGTCCTCGGTCTCGATCTCGACCTCGTACGCGGCCTGCCGCCAGTCGGCCAGGTCGGTGCGGGTCACCCAGGAGAGGCGGGGCCGGCTCTCGCCGATGCCGACCGGCTCGCGGTGGTGCTCGAACGTGATCGGGGAGAACGGTCAGGTCGCTCATCGCGCGTCCCCTTCAGTGTCATGGCGAGGTAGTCGACGGACAGCTGGACGACGGCGTCGATGTCGTCGCAGCCCATGAAGATGTGCTCGGCGCCCTCGACCGGGCACCAGCCGGACCGCACGCCGACCGCGGTCAGCGCCGCGTGCAGCTGCTCGCTCTGCGCGTAGGGCACCAGCCAGTCGGTCGTGCCGTGCACGAGGAGGAACGGCGGGGCCTCCGGCGTCACGTGGGTGATCGGGCTGACGTCGGCGAGGGCCTGCGCCGTCGAGCCCCCGGGTCAGCTGGTCCTCCGGTGGCGTCAGCATGGCCGGCTCGAGCTTGGCCGCGATGTGCGGCGGCGGGGTCATCCGCGGCATGGTCGTGAAGTCGGCCGGGCCGTACCAGTCGACGACGACGTCGACGGCGCTCGACGGCCCGACGACGCCGTGCGTCCCCTCGAGGTCCGCCCGGTGCGCGGTGAGCCCGACGAGCGCGGCGAGGTGACCGCCGGCCGACTCGCCCATGACGCCGATCCGCGTCGTCGAGATGCCGAGGTCGTCGGCATGGGCCCGCAGCCAGCGGATCGCCGCCTTCGCGTCGTTCAGCTGGGCCGGGAAGGCGGCCTCGAGGGCGTGCCGGTAGTCGATCGTGGCGACCGCGAGACCCGCGGCGAGCAGCTCGTCGAACACCTGGTTCGGGCGCAGCGTCTCGGGCAGGTAGCGCCGGTCGCCCATCATCCAGCCGCCGCCGTGGATCCAGACGACGAGCGGGGCCGGCTCGTCGCGCGTCCGGCACCCAGAGGTCCAGCTGCAGCGGCCGGTAGCCGCCCGGAGCGGCGTACGTGGCGCCGACGTAGTGCAGGGCGCCGTCGTCGCGGCGAACCGGCGCCGGTCGGCGGCAGGTAGCGGGCCGGGCCGGCCCACTCGGTCGTCTCGGCGGTCATCGTGCGTCCTCCATCGTGCTGGTGAAGTGGTGTTCGCCGGGACCGGCGGTGTCGGTGCTGCCGTCGGGCAGGACGACCTCGGCCTCGGTGCCGGCCGGGACGACGACGCGCAGGTGGAACGTGCCGCCGTCCAGGCGCCAGGACGACTCGATCCGGCCGTACGGCGACTCGTGCGCCGCCTCGGCGGACGTCAGCCCGCCGCCCGGGCGGGGCCGGACGCGGAACCGCCGGTACGCGGGCTCGAGCGAGCTCGATCCCCGCGGTGTACCGGTGCAGGAACGAGATGACCGCGCCCTTGGAGTAGTGGTTGAGCGAGTCGTGCGGCACGCCGTCGGTCGAGACGCCGTTCCAGCGCTCCCACATCGTCGTCGCGCCGCGGTCGACCATGACCAGCCACGACGGCTCGCTGTCCTGGAGCAGCAGCTCGTAGGCGACGTCGAGGTGACCGGTGTCGGCGAGCACCGGCAGCAGGTACGGCGTCGCGAGGAAGCCGGTGCCCAGGTGGGTGTCGGCCTTGCGGATCAGCTCGACCAGCCGCTCGGCGACCGCCGGCCGCAGCTCGGCCGGCACCAGGTCGAAGGCCAGCGCGCGGACGTGGTTGGCCTGGGTGTCCGGCGTCAGCCGGCCCTCGGCGTCGAGGTACTCCGCCTGCCAGGCGTTCGCGCACGTGCACGCTGAGCTCGGCGTAGCGGGCGGCGTCCTCCGTCGCGGCCGAGCACCTCGGCGATGCGGGCCATCAGCCGCGTGCTGTGGGCGAAGAAGGCGGTGGCGACGTCGCCCTTGTCCGCCGCGATCAGGGTCGCGGAGGTCGGCGCCGCTCTCGTCGCCCGGGGACGAGCCACTCGCCCCAGTGGAAGCCGGTGTCCCAGAGGTACTGCTCGTGCGGCGCGGGCTCGGGACGGCGCTCGGCCCGTGCCGGGTGCCGCTGCTCGCGGGCCATCCGCTCGGCGCGGTCCAGCCAGCGGACCATCGTCGGCCAGAGCTCGTCGAGCACCTGCACGTCGCCGTAGGCGCGGTAGATCTGCCACGGCACGATCACCGCGGCGTCGCCCCAGCCGGCCGAGCCGTTGAGCATGGCGATCGGCCCCTCGCGGCCCTCGTTGCGCGGGGTCGGGCTGACGTTCGCGATCGTCCCGTCCGGCCACTGGTCGACGGCGACGTCGCGCAGCCACTTGGCCGAGAAGCCGGCGACGTCGTACAGGAAGGCGGCGGTCGGCACGAACAGCTGCCAGTCGCCGGTCCACCCGTGCCGCTCGCGGTGCGGGCAGTCGGTGGGGATGTCGCAGGCGTTGTCCCGGAAGCTCCACAGCGCCGCCTCGTGCAGGCGGTTCGACCCGCTCGTCGCTGCTGGTGAACCAGCCGGTGCGGCGCATGTCGGTGTGCACGACGACGCCGCGGACGTCGTCCACGGTCAGCTCGCCGGGGTGACCCTCGATGCGGACGTACTGGAACCCGTGGGTGGTCCGCCGGGGCTCGAAGACGTCGCCGGGCACCCCGACGCGAGACCACCGGAGTCGACCTGCCCGGCCGGGCAGCGGATGCGGGAGGAACGGCAGGTCCGGCTCGAGGTTGGTGACGGTGACGTCGCCGTCGGGGGCGAGCCACTCGCCGTGGGTCAGCGTGATCGTCGTGCCGGCCGGCCCGAGGTTCGGTGAGCCGCACCCAGCCGTTGATGTTCTGCCCGAGGTCGACGATCTGCGCGCCGTCGGCGAGCCGCGTGACCGAGACGCGGGACGAGCTCCTCGACCCGGCGCACCGGCGGCGCCGGGGAGTCGACCAGGCCGGCGTAGCCGTGCTCGACGACGACGACGTCGTCCCAGGCGGCGTCGTCGAAGCCGGGCTCGTCCCAGCCGCGCGGCAGCCGGTTGAGGTCCCACCGCTCGCCGCGCGATGAGGTCGGCCGCGACGACGTGCCCGACCGAGCTGCGCCAGCCGCGGCCCGTGCCGACGACGGTGACCGACCCGTCCTCGTGGGTGAGCTGCAGCTGGGCCAGGAGCGCGAGCCGGTCGCCCCACTGGTCGGCCGCGCGGGTGACCCCGATCTGCCCGCGGAACCAGCCGTCGGCGAGGACGACGGCGAGGGCGTTGCGCCCCTCGCGGACCGACGCCGTCACGTCGACCGTCTGCACCTGCAGGCGCGCGTCGTACTGGGTGTAGCCCGGGGTCAGCTCGGCGTCGCCGACCCGCTCGCCGTTGAGGAACGCCTCGTAGAGGCCCTGCGCGGTGGCGTGCAGCCGGCGCCGACACGACCGGCCGGTCGACGTCGAACTCGAAGCGCAGCAGCGCGGCCGGCCGCTCGCCCTTCGGTCCGTCCGGCATCACGCCCGGGCTCGACCCAGGACGCCTGCCAGTCCTCGGCCCACAGCAGGCCGGTCTCGAACCAGCACGGCTCCGAGACCGGGCTCTCCCCCAGCTCGGTGCGCACCTGCACCCGCCACTCGACCCGCTGCGAGGAGGCCAGCGGCGGGCCGGCGTAGGGCACGAGCAGGTTCTGGTCGCTGTCGACCCAGCCGGTGTCCCAGCCGTTGTCGGTGGTGATCCGGTAGGCCGACTGCGCGCGGGCGCCGTCGGGCAGCCGCCACGACAGCCGCGGCGCCGCCGTGCGGATGCCGAGCGCCTCGTCGAGGTGCTCGACCCGCAGGCCGTGTGGAGCGGCAGTCACGCCGACGCCGCCGACGCGTGGCCGACGCGCAGCAGCTCGCCGGCGCTGCGGCCGACGGACAGCGTGAGGTCGCCGGGCTCGACCGCCCAGCCGCCGGCGGCGGCGTCCCAGTGCCGCAGGGCACGCGCGTGGATGCCCGACCGGCACGTCGACGACCTGGCCGGGCTCGGCGGTGACGACGGCGAAGCCGGCGAGCCAGCGCTGCGGCCGCGCCACGGCGGAGCCGGGCCGGGAGGCGTAGACCTGCACGACGTGCTTGCCGGAGCGGGAGCCGGTGTTGCGCAGCCGGACGCGTGACCTCGAACCCGTCGCCGGTCGGCCCGCGCCGGGGCCTCGAGCGCCAGGAGGTCCCAGGTCGTGTAGCCGAGGCCGTGCCCGAACCAGTAGGCCGGCTCGGTGCCGGCTCGCCAGGTAGGCGCGGTGGCCGATGTCGAGGCCCTCCGGTGTACTCGCAGCCGCCCGTCGGTGGGCGTGACCTCGAGGCACCGGAGCGTCGGCCATCGCCGCCGGCCACGTGGTGGGCAGCCGGCCGCCCGGCTCGACCGCGCCGAGTCAGGACGTCGGCCAGCGCGTTCCCGAACTCCATGCCCGGGAACCAGACCACGAGCACCGCGGCGACCTCGTCGCGCCACGGCAGCTCGACGGGCGAGCCGGCGTTGACGACCACCACGGTCCGCGGGTTGACGGCGGCGACGGCGCGGACGAGCTCGTCCTGCCGGCCGGGCAGCGTCAGCGACGTCCGGTCGAAGCCCTCGCTCTCCACCGCGTCGGACGTGCCGACGACGACCACGGCGACGTCGCTGGTCCGGGCGAGCTCGACGGCGTGCGCCAGCTCCTCGTCGGCCGGCCGCAGCGGCGGCCCGACGACCAGCCCGACCTTGAAGATGAAGCCCTCGGCCGGCCAGCGGTAGCGGATGCGGACGTCGACGCGCTGGCCGGCGCGCAGCGGGACGACGGTGTCGTACTGCGGCGGGGCGGCGAACACCTCGTGGATGTCGAAGGCCTCGCCCGAGTCGGCGGCCTCGAGCACGGTCGAGCCGTCGAGGACCAGGGCAGTGCTCCCCCGCCCGACGACGCCGATGCGCCAGTCGCCGTCCTCGTCCGGGAGAGAAGCCGGTGTGGATCTCGAGCTGGGTCGCGCCCTCGGGGGCGTCGGCCAGGATGCGGATGATCGTCGCCGTGCCGGCGTGCTGCTCGACGAGCGTCGTCCCGTCCTCGTCGAGCCACCGCAGCGTCGCCGCCCACCCGGCCTCCGGGCCGGAGAGCTCGTCGGGCCGCGGCGACCGCAGCGCCTCGGAGAGGGCCGCGCCGACGGCGGTGACCACCTCGGCGTGCCCGTCGAGTGCGGCGGTGATGCCGGCGACGGGCGTGACCACGTACGCCGGCGGGACGCTCGCCGAGCCGCCACCCAGCGGGCGGGCGTCCCGGGCACCGGGGCCGAGCACCGCGACGCGGCGCAGCCGCTCGGCGGTCCAGCGGCAGCAGCCCGTCGTTGCGTCAGCAGGACAGCGGCAGAAGCGGCCGCTTCCCGCGCCAGCGGGGAGGCGTCCTCGATGCGGCCCGCCGACGGCTTGTCCACGGCCGGCGCGGCACCCTCGAGGGCGCCGGTCCGCGCGGCGAGCCGCAGCAGCCGGCGGAGCTTGGCGTCGATCGCCGACTCGGGCACCCGACCGGCACGCACCGCCTCGACCAGCGGCTCGGCCCACTTCTCGTCGGGCCCGGGCATCGTCAGGTCCAGCGCCGCGCGGGCGGCCGGCTCGCCGTCGTAGAGCGCGCCCCAGTCGGAGACGACGACGCCGTCGAAGCCCCACTCCCCCTTGAGCGGCTCCTGGAGCAGGTCGTTCTCGGTCATCGCGGTGCCGTTGACCGAGTTGTAGGCCGCCATGACCATCCACGGATCGGCGTCGGTGACGACCGCCTCGAACGGCGCCAGGTACAGCTCGCGCAGGGTGCGCTCGTCGACCCGGTTGTCGACGGTGAAGCGGTCGGTCTCGGCGTCGTTGGCCACGTAGTGCTTGGGGCAGGCGCCGATGCCGCGCTCCTGGACACCGCGCACGTAGGCGGTCGCGAGGCGGCCGGTCAGCAGCGGGTCCTCGGACATGCACTCGAAGTGCCGCCCGCCGAGCGGGGACCGGTGCAGGTTGATCGTCGGGCCGAGGACGACGTCGACGCCCTTGCGCACGGCCTCGGCGGCCAGCGCGTTGCCGATCCGCTGCAGGAGGTCCTCGTCCCAGGTGGCCGCCATCGCCGAGCCCGACGGGAAGGCCGCCGACGGCTCCAGTTCGGTGTCGGTGCCGCCCCGGACGCCGACCGGCCCGTCGGAGACGGTCATGGACGCGAGCCCGATCTCCTCGGCCGGCTGCGTCGTCCAGGGGCCGGAACCGGACAGCAGCCGCACCTTCGTCGTCCAGGTCCAGCTTCGCCGATCAGGGCATCGAGATCGACTAGGACCGCCGGCGCCCCCCACGCATCTCGCGGAGCTCGCGGCGGGCCCCTGCGCCGGGGCCGTCACAGCGCGGGCACCTGCTCGGCGTGGTGGCAGGCGGTGAGGCTGCCGTCGAAGAGCCGCAGCGGCGGGCGCTGCTCGACGCAGATGTCGGTGGCCAGCGGGCACCGCGGCACGAACGGGCAGCCGGTCGCGGCCGGCTGGGCGGCACCGGCGGTGCCGACGCCGAGGGCCTCGCGGGCCGCGCGGCGGGCGGCCTGCTCGGCCGGCCGGGGCACCGGGGCGGCGGCGGTCAGGGCGACCGTGTACGGGTGCCGCGGCGCCTGGCTGACCGCCTCGACGGGCCCGGTCTCCATGATCTGGCCGCGGTAGAGCACGACCGTGCGCTGGGCGAGGAACCGGACGACCCCGAGGTCGTGCGCGATGAACAGGAAGGCCAGGCCGTGCTGGTCGCGCAGGTCGGCGAGCAGGTTGAGCACCTGCGCCTGGGTGGAGAGGTCGAGCGCGCTCACCGGCTCGTCGAGGACGACGACCTTCGGGTCGCAGACCAGCGCCCGGGCGATCGCGATGCGCTGGCGCTGGCCGCCGGAGAACTGGGACGGGTAGCGGTCGACGGCGTCGCCGGGCAACCCCACGGACTCCAGACCCGAGCGCGCCTTCTGCAGCGCCTGGTCACCGCGGATGCCCATGAGCCGGAGCGGCTCGACCAGCGTCTGGCCGATGGTCCGCGCCGGGTTGAGCGACGAGTACGGGTCCTGGAAGACGACCCGCAGGTCGGCGACGACGCGGCTGCGCTCCTTGAGGGACATGGACGTGATGTCCCGCCCGTGCAGCTTGACCGTGCCCGAGGTCGGGGGCTGCAGGCCCAGCACGGCCTTGCCGATGGTCGACTTCCCGGAACCGGATTCGCCGACCAGTCCGACGGTCTCGCCCGGCATGATGTCGAAGCTGACGCCGTCGATGGCGGGTGGCGCCTGACGCGCCTTGCGACCCGAGCCGTAGCGCACGACGAGGTCGCGGATCTCCATGGCCGGGGTGACGCCCGCGGCCGGCGCGGTCGTCAGCGGTGTCGGCGGGGGCGGTCATCGAATCACTCCGGCAGTCTCGGCGGGCTCGTCGGTCGGCTCGTCGGCGATGGGCTCGGCGACCAGTCCGGCGTCGGGGGCGATCTCGGCGCCCACGGGCTCGGCGCCCCAGGTGATGCCGGCGTCGTGGATCTCGTCCTTGCGGATGCACAGCACCGAGCCACCTCCAGCCGTCGCCGTGCGCGGGCAGCGCCGGGAACGGCGTCGTGCACTTCTCCTGGGCGAACTGGCAGCGGGTGGCGAACCGGCAGCCCGTCGGCCAGGAACCGGGCGGCGGCACGGTGCCGGGGATCGAGGCCAGCCGCAGCGGCACCGGCTCGCCCTCGGGCGACGTGGGGGTTCGCGCCCAGCAGGGCCATCGTGTACGGGTGCGCCGGGTCGTCGAGCACGGCGGCGGTGGTGCCGTCCTCCACGACCTGCCCGGCGTACATGACCCGGACGTCGTCGCAGATGTCGGCGACGACACCGAGGTCGTGGCTGACGATGACCACCGACAGGCCGGTGTCGCGGACCAGTGCGCGCAGCAGGCTGAGGATCTCGGCCTGCACGGTCACGTCCAGCGCCGTGGTCGGCTCGTCGGCGATGAGCAGCTTCGGCTGGCCGGTGAGCGCGAGGGCGATGCAGACGCGCTGGGCCATGCCACCCGAGAGCTGGTGCGGGTAGCTCTTCAGCACCCGCTGGGCGTCGACGATGCCGACCTGCTGCAGCAGTTCGGCGGCGATCCTCCGCGCCTCGCCGCGGCCGACCTTGCGGAACCGGCGGATCGGCTGGGTGAGCTGGTAGGCGACGGAGAACATCGGGTCGAGGGCGACCATCGGCTCCTGGGAGATCAGCGCGATCTCCCGGCCGCGGAGCGCGATCAGCTCCGTCTCCGACAGCCCGACGAGCTCGCGGTCCTGCCAGCGGATGGAGCCGCCGGACACCGAGACGCCGGCGCGGCAGCAGGCCCATCAGCGAGCGGGCGGTCATCGTCTTGCCGCAGCCGGACTCGCCCGACCAGGCCGAGCACCCGGCCCTGGCGCAGGGAGAAGGAGACGTCCGTGACCAGCGTCGGGCCCGTCGTCCACGGACACCGTCAGGCCCGCGACGTCGAGGATCGCGTCCGGCTCGACGGGCGCGGCGTCCGCCGACGACCGGCGCGGCCGCGCGCCGCCGCCGGCGGCGGACCCGCTTCTGCGGCCGAGGCCCGGCCGGCGATGGCGTCGGCGAGCTCGTTGGCCGCGATCGACGGTCAGGGCGAGGACGACGCCGGTGGGCACCATGAGCCACGGCTGCTGGAAGATGTAGCTCGACGCGTCCTGGATCATGAAGCCCCAGCTGGGCTCCGGCTCGGCGGGGCCGAAGCCGAGGAAGGCCAGGCCGGCCACGATCAGCAGGCCGATGCCGAACAGCTGCGCGGCCTGCACCGCGACCACGGTGGCCATCGACGGCAGCACGTGCAGCAGGTTGACCCGCACCGATCCCAGGCCGTTGACCCGCGCGGCGTCGACGTAGAGCCGCTGCCGGACCGACTGCGCCACCCCGAGCATGATGCGGTAGACGCCGGCGGAGATCAGCAGGCCGACGATCGCCATGACCGCGTAGAGCTTGTTGCCGATCACCCCGACCACGGCCAGCAGCAGGATCAGCAGCGGCAGCGCGAGGAACACCTCGGAGATCCGGCTGATGAACCGCTCGGTCAGCCGGCCCGCGCTCGGCGGCGATCAGCGCCAGCGGCACGCCGATGCCGAAGGCCACGACCAGCATCAGCGCCGACGAGACCAGCGGGAGCGTGCCGGCGGTGAAGATCCGGCTGAGCAGGTCGCGGCCCAGCGGGTCGGTGCCCGAGCCAGTGCTCGGCCGACGGCAGGGCGAGCCGGTTGGCCGTGTCCTGCTGGTCGACCTCGTAGGGCACCCACAGCGGCGCGGTGAGGCGAGGCGACGGTGATGAAGATGAGCCAGGCGGCGCCGAAGATGCCGCCCGGGCGGCGCAGGAAGCCGGGCAGTCCGCGGCGTCGGGCCGGCGGGACGGGCTCGGTGGCGACCTCGTCGGCCGCGTCGAGAGGGAGGACGGTCATGACGGTGCGCACCTTCGGGTCGCAGCGCGGCGATGAGGAGGTCGAGCAGCAGGTTGGTGACGACGACGACCACGGTCGCCACGACCACGACGCTGATCAGCACGGGGAAGTCGTGGCTGAGCGCGGCCGCCTGGCGCGCTCTGGCCGAGCCCGGCCATCGCGAACACGGTCTCGACGAACACCGAGCCGCCGAACAGGGCGATGAACTGGATGCCGAGCACCGAGACGACGGGCACGCTGGCGTAGCGCAGCGCGTGCAGGTAGCGGATGCGCCACTCCGGCGTCCCGACGGCCCGCAGCGTCCGGATGTGCTCCTGCCCCAGCGCCTCGCGCATCCCGACGTAAGCGGTCCGGGCGATGATCGCCGCGCCGCCCACGGTCAGGGTCAGGACGGGGAGGACGAGGCTGTTGAGCCAGCCTGCGGGGTCGTCACTGAAGTCGACGTACCCGGTCGCGGGGAACAGGTTCAGCTGGATGGACAGCACGTAGACGAACAGGATGGCCACCCAGAACGCCGGCAGCGAGAGCGCGATGCCCGCTCCGGTGTTCACGGTCTTGGCGACGCCGCCCGCCCGGACCGCGGCCAGCGACGCCGAGGAGGACGCCGACGACGCCCGACGCCAGCGTGGCCATCAGGGCGATCGATGCGGTGACCGGCAGCCGGTCGGCCATGTCGGCGGCGATGTCGCGGCCGTTGATCAGCGACTGACCGAGGTCGAACCGCAGGAGCTGGCCGAGGAGGTTGACGAACTGGGTGATCAGCGGCTGGTTCCAGCCCAGCGCCTCGTTCTCGGCAGCGATCTCCTCCGGCGTGGCGCCGGGCCCGGCCACCACGGCCCCCGGGCTGCCCTCACCGACGTGCACCAGCAGGAACGTGATGAGCACCGCGGCGAACACGGTGCCGATGGCCAGTCCGAGCCGGCGTGCGACGTAGCCGAGCATGTCCGATCCCTCGTCTCGGTGGGGGGTGGGCGGAGGTGGTGGCCGGTGGCCGCGGATCGCTCCGCGGCCACCGGCCGGGTGTCAGCTCGCGGGCTGGATCGCCTGGAGGACGAGGTAGTTGTTCGTCCCGGCGAAGGAGGGCTCGGCCACCTTGTCGGCGTTGTAGCCGGCGTAGGTGAAGTCCTCGTACACCGGGATGTACCAGGCATTGGCCGTGATCGCCCGGTTGAGGTCGGTGAGCGCCTGCTCCTGGGCGTCCCCGGTGGCACCGAGAGCCCCGCCGAGCGCGGCCTCGATCTCCGGCTCCTTGGCGCCCTGGGTGTTCATGAAGCCGCCGTACAGCGACTCCGGCGACGAAGCCGGCCGGCTGCGCGCCGACGGCGAACGGGCCCGAAGAGCACCGGGTCGGTGTTCACGGCCGCGAAGAGCTGGTCGGTCGAGGTCGCGACGACGAAGTTCATCGTGATGCCGACCTCGGCCAGCTGGCTCTGGATGGCGACCTGGTCCTCGGTCGGCTGGCCCAGCACGGTGGTCTGGAACTCGAAGCCGTCCGGCAGGCCGGCCTCGGCGAGCAGCTCACGGGCCCGGTCGGGGTCGTAGGCGTACTCCTCGTCGATCGCCGGGTCGAAACCGGTGGCCGCCTCGGGGAACAGCTGGCTGGTGGGACGGGCACCCGGGTGCAGGTCGTTCACGATCGTCTCGCGGTCGATGGCGTAGCCGATGGCGAGCCGAGCCGCCTCCTCCGCGAACGCGGGGTTGGTGGCACCGGTCTTGTCCGTGACCGGGAAGCCGACGATCGTGCCGCCGACGGAGACGGTCTCCTGCTGCGACTGGACCAGCTCGATCGTCGTCGGGTCGAGGATCGTGGCCACGTCGGCCTGCCCCGACACGACCGCGTTGGCCAGCGCCTGGCGGTCGGTGATCACGTTGAACACGATCGAGTCGTAGGTCCACTCGTCGGCGTTCCAGGCCTCGGCGTTCTTGTCGAACGTGTAGGTGCTGGCCTGCGTCGTCTCGTCCTCGTTGAGCGTGTAGGCGGCGGAGCCGTCCGGCGTCGTCTCGAGCGAGTCGGGGTCCGCGACGCCGTCGGCGCCGACGATGATGCCGGCGGTGTCGACGAGGTTGTTCTCCGGCGTCGCCTGCGGCGCGGCCCAGGTGATGACGACGGTCTGGTCGTCCTGCGCCGTGACGTCGGTGATGGCCGCGGCCTGACCCTCGCCCAGGGCGCCGTACGCCTCGAGGTCGGGGTCGCTGCGGCGGTCGAGGTTGGCCTTGACCAGCTCGGCGTCGAGCGTCGAGCCGTCGGTGAACGTGACGCCGTCCCGGAGGGTCAGCGTGGTCTGGGTGTTCTCGGCGTTGTTCTCGAACTCGGTGACCAGGCTGCCCTCGACCGTGCCGTCCGGCTGGGTCACGAACAGCGAGTCGTAGAGCGCGCTGAAGAAGAAGAACTGGCCCTGCGAGTAGAGAAGCGGGTCGTACCCGCCCGGGGCGGCGTCGGAGTCGAGCGCGAGGGTCACGGTGTCCTCGGCGCTCTGGCTGCTGCCGCCACCGCCACCCCCGCCACCGCTGCATGCGGCGAGCGACGCTGCGGTGGCAACCGCGAGCACCACCGTGCCGCTACGGGTCGTGAATCGATTCATGGTCTGCTGGCTCCTTCGCCGAAGAACGGAAGGGTCATGTGGGGGCCGGTCCTTGGCCAGGCCGGCACATGGGCTCGGCTTGGCGGCAACGATGCGGGCCACGTCACACAGCCGTCAGGCACAATGCCAACCAATGGAACACAACTGTGGTGCGCACCTCATCGATGGACGTCGGGTGATCCTCCTGTGACCGACGTGGCACCGGAGCCGAACCGTGTCCGCGGCCGGCGGCCTCCCCAGGGCGACCCGGTCGTGGACCGAGCCTTCGCGCTGCTGTCCGCCTTCGACGCCGGGCATCGCTCGCTGACGCTGGGCGAGCTCAGCCGGCGCAGCGGCATCCCCACCAGTTCGACGCTGCGGCTGGCCGGCCGGCTCATGGCCTGGGGCGCCCTCGAGCGGAGCGCCGACGGCCGGTTCACCGTCGGCCTGCGCCTGTGGGAGGTGGCGTCCCTCGCGCCGCGCGGCCAAGGACTCAAGCAGGTGGCCCTGCCGTTCATGGGCGACCTCGAGGAGGTGACCCGCCAGCACGTCCTGCTCGCCGTCCGCGAGGGCAATGAGGCCCTGCTGGTGGAGCGACTCTCGGCGCACCAGGCCATGAACATCCTCTACCGCGTCGGCGGACGGCTGCCGCTGCACTCGACGGGCGTCGGCCTGGTCCTGCTCGCCTTCGCGGATCCGGACTTCCAGGAGGACGTGCTCGCGCAGCCGCTGGTGCACATGCCGGAGAAGGTCGCCGTCTCCCCCGCCGCCCTGCGCCGCACGCTGGCCGAGATCCGCCGCGAGGGCCTGGCCACGTTCCGGCGCCGCACCCCGCAGCCTCTGGTCAGCGTCGCCGCCCCGATCTTCGGCGCGGACGACAAGGTGACGGCTGCCCTGTCCGTCGTCGTCCCGCAGGAGAACGCCGAGCCGCGCCTGCTCGGCCCCGCCGTCCGGACCGCCGCCCGGTCGATCTCCCGTGGGCTCGGAGCCCGCCGCTCGATCGGCCACACCGGACCCCCGCCCAGCCCCTGACCGCTCCGTCGAAGGAGTAGCGCGCACGTCGACCTCCTCAGCAGGGCTGGTGGTCGGTGGCCGCTGTCGCGGCCACCGACCACCGACGGACCTCAGCTCGCGGGCTGGACGGCCTGCAGGACGAGGTAGTTGTTCGTCCCGGCGAAGGCCGGCTCGCTCACCTTGTCGGCGTTGTAGCCGGCGTAGGAGAAGTCCTCGTAGGCCGGGGCCACCCAGGCGTTGGCGGTGAGCGCCCGGTTGAGATCCGTGAGCGCCTGCTCCTGCGCATCACCGGTCGCACCCAGGGCAGCACCCAGCGAGGCCTCGATCTCAGGCTCCGTGGCGCCGTCGCCGTTCATGAAACCGCCGTAGAGGACACCGGCCACGAAGCCGGCCGGCTGTCCGCCCACGGAGAACACACCGAACGCCGCCGGGTCGGTGAGCACCGAGGCGAAGAGCTGGTCGGTCGAGGTCGCGACGATGAAGTTCATCGTGATCCCGACCTCCGCGAGCTGGCCCTGGACGGCGACCTGGTCCTCGGTGGGCTGGCCGAGCACGGTGGTCTGGAACTCGAAGCCGTCCGGCAGGCCGGCCTCGGCGAGCAGCTCACGAGCCCGGTCGGGGTCGTAGGCGTACTCCTCGTCGATCGCCGGGTCGAAGCCGGCGGCGTCCTCGGGGAACAGCTGCGCCGTGGGCCGGGAGCCGGGGTGCAGGTCGTTCACCAGCGCCTCGCGGTCGATGGCGTAGCCGATCGCCAGCCGGGCCGCTTCGTTGGCGAACGCCGGGTTGGTCGCACCCGTCTTGTCGAACATGAAGAAGCCGACGTTCGTCGCGCCGACGCTGACCGTGGCCTGCCGCGACTCGACCAGCTCGATGGTCGTCGGGTCGAGGATGGTGGCGATATCTGCCTGACCCGACACGACCGCGTTGGCCAGCGCCTGCGGGTCGGTGATCACGTTGAAAACGATGGTGTCGTACGTCCACTCGTCGGCGTTCCACGCCTCGTCGTTCTTGTCGAGGGTGTAGCTGCTGGCCTGGGTCGTCTCGCCCTCGTTGACCGTGTAGGCGCCGGACCCGTCGGGTGTGGTCTCCAGCGAGTCGGGGTCGGCCACGCCGTCCGCACCGACGATGACCCCGGCCGTGTCGACGAGGTTGTTCTCCGGCGTCGTCTGCGGCGCCGCCCAGGTGATGACGACGGTCCGCTCGTCCTGCGCCGTCACATCGGTGATCTCCGACGCCTGCCCCGGCAGCGATGGCCCCGTACGCCTCGAGCTCGGTGTCGGCGCGACGGTCCAGGTTGGCCTTGACCAGCTCCGCATCGAGCGTCGAGCCGTCCGCGAACGTCACGTCGTCGCGGAGGGTCAGCGTCGTCTGCGTGTTGTCCTCGTTGTTCTCGAACTCGGTGACCAGGCTGGGCTCGACACTGCCATCGGGCTGGGTGACGAACAGCGAGTCGTACAGGGCTGCGAAGAACTGGAACTGCGTCTTCGAGTACAGCGCGGGGTCGTAGCCACCAGGGGCGGCGTCAGAGTTCAGCGCGATGGTGACGGTGTCCTCGGCGCTCTGGCTGCTCGCGCCACCGCCGCCACCCCCACCACCGCACGCGGCCAGGGTCGTGGCGCTGGCCACGGCGATGACGGCCGCGCCTGCGCGGACGAATGTCGGTCGGGACATGGACGAGCTCCTGCGGGTGAGGGGTTATCGGAGGGTCGTGAGTCATGGCCCCGTACTGATGTGCGCAGTACGTCACACGCTGCCGAGCCCGAGGCAATCGGTTGCCACGAGTTGTCGCAGTCACACGGACTGCGCGCAGGCCACACGGATCGACCGCCCCACCTCGTGGGTGTTGCGGACACTCGGTCGATCATCAATACTGAACGCTGATTCAGCGTTCGTGGCAGCAAGGTAGCGGCCGATCAGCGACGTGTCCAGAGCCACAGTGAAACGATTTGGCAACATGCGCGCGACGACAGGAGTGGCATGACCGCAACAGCGGAGGAGCCCGGAGCGTCCGCCGAGACCCGGCGGCGTGGCCCCCGTGGCCCATACGCCGCCGGCCGCGAAGCGCAGCGCAGCGATCGTCGACGCCGCGCGTGCGGTCTTCGCCGAACGCGGCTTCCGCGCCGGCTCGCTGCGCGACGTGGGCGAGCGGGCCGGGGTCAGCGCCGCGAACGTGCTGCACCACTTCGGCTCGAAGGAGGGTCTGCTCGTCGCCGTCCTCGAGGCACGGGAGGCGAGCACCGGGCCGGAACTGCTGGAGCGCTTCGACAAGGGCGAGGTCGTCGCGGCCCTGCGGGAACTGGTCCGGGCCAACGCCCTCGATCGCGACGTGCTGCGGCTGTACACGATCCTCGGCGCCGAGGCGACCGACGCCGTACACCCGGCGCACGACCACTTCCGCACGCGGTACGCCGACATCCGTGCCTACCTCGCGCCGGCGATCGAGCGGGCGCGCCAGGTCGGCGCACTTCCGCCCGGGCCGGACGCCGAACTGGTCGCGGCCGGTCTGGTGGCCGTCATGGACGGCCTGCAGACCCAGTGGCTGCTGGACGAGACCTTCGACATGGTTGCCGCGTTCGACGCCCACTTGCTGAGCATCGGCGCCACCGGCCTGACCGCCCCGTGAGCACGTCCGTGCCGCTCAATGGCACAGGTGTGTGACGCGGAGCACCGGACGGCGAGGCTCGCGGGTGCGCCCGTGGTGGGTGCCGGATCCTGCCCCGCCACGGGTCGCCTGTCCTGTCCCCCACCGAGGAGCGCGCGTGCCCGTCCACCCCAGCCAGTCGTCGAAGTTCCACCTGCTCGAGGGCATCGAGTCCTTCGAGGCCGGTCTGGCCGACCCGGCGACGCGGGCCCGGCTCGACGAGTTCATGTCGATGTCCGACGCGCCGGCGTCCCCGCAGGTCGAGGTGCGCAGCGACAGCGCACCTGGCCCGCACGGCCCCGTCCCGGTGCGCATCTACATGCCGACCGGCGGAGGTAGCGATCTCCCGTGCTTCGTCTGGCTGCACGGCGGCGCGTTCCGCATGGGTGACCTCGACATGCCCGAGGCCGACTGGACCGCCCGGCAGATCTGCGACCGCGCGGGCGCGGTCGTCGTCAGCGTTGACTACCGGCTCTGCGTCGGCGGAGTCACCTACCCGGTCCCCCACGACGACGTCGTCGCCGCGGTCCGCTGGGTCCGCGACGAAGCGGTCGCCCTCGGCGTCGACGCCGGGCGCATCTCGCTCGGCGGCGGCAGCGCGGGCGGCAACCTCGCCACCGGCGCCGCCCTCAAGCTGCGCGACGAGGACGGCTGGGTGCCTGCAGCACTCCTCCTCGCCTACACGACGTTCCACGCCGTCGTCCCGCCGGCGTCGCCGTCGCTGGCGCCGCTCCTGGACGACATCCCCCGGATCCTCCGCTTCCTCCCCGAGGTCCGCCGCGGCATCACCGAGAACTACCTCGGCGGCCCCGCGAGCCGGGCCGACGGGTACGCGATGCCCGGGAACGCCGTCCTCGAGGGCCTCTGCCCCGTCCTGCTGATCAACTCCGAGTACGACGACCTGCGCGCCTCGGCCGAGGTCTTCGCCGGCCAGCTCGCCGTCGCCGGCGTCGACGTCCGCCAGGTCATGGCCCGGGGCATGCTGCACGGCTTCCTCAATCTGCACGCGGGCGTCGAGCCCGTGGCCCAGGCCCTGGACCTGATGGCCGAGGTCGTCGCCGGCGCCTCGACCCGGAAGGCCTGAGGTGCCGCTCGACCCCGCGATCGCCGAACGGCTGCATCTGCTCGACGGCATCGGCTCCTGGCAGGAGCTGGTCGATCCGGAGAAGGCCGCGCGCATGGCGCAGTTCGACTCCTGGCCCGACGCCGCACCGGCCCCCGATGTCGACGTCCGCTCGGCTGCTGCCCCTGGTCCCCACGGCGAGGTGCCGGTGCGGATCTACACGCCGCCGGCCTCGGCGGACACCGCCCGTCCGGCGCTGGTCTGGATGCACGGTGGCGCGTTCCTCGGCGGGGACCTCGACATGGTGGAGGCCGACGGCGTCGCGCGCGAGATCTGCGCCCGCGCAGCTGCCGTCGTCGTCAGCGTCGACTACCGGCTGTGCCACGAGGGCGTCACCTATCCGGTGCCGCACGACGACGTCGTCGCGGCGATCCGCTGGGTGCGCGACGGCGCGGAGGAGCTCGGCATCGCCCCAGGCCGGATCTCTGTCGGAGGCGCGAGCGCCGGAGCCAACCTCGCCGCAGGCGCCACCCTGCGGCTCCGGGACGACGACGACTGGCAGCCTGCCGCGCTGCTCCTCGCCTATCCCGTCGCCCACGCGGTGCTGCCTCCGGCCTCCGCGTCGCTGTCGGCGATCATGGCGGACCTCCCCCCGATGCTGCGGTTCCGCCCGGCGGACACGGCGTTCATCAACGCCAACTACCTCGGCGGCCCGCACACCCGCGCCGACGGCTACGCCATGCCGGGCAACGCCGTCCTGGACGGGCTGTGCCCGGTCCTCGTCCTCAACGCGGAGTACGACGACCTGCGGGCGTCCGGCGAGGCCTTGACCGCCCAGCTGGCCGCCGCGGGTGTCGACGTGCGCCAGGTGCTCGTCCGCGAACTGCCACACGGTTTCCTCAACCGGCCCGCCGGCGCTCTCGAGGGCGTCGACCAGGCGCTCGACCTGATGGCCGGAGTCGTCAGCCGCCGAGCGCGATGACGACGACGAACGCCGACCGCATCACCGTCGTGGTGGCCCGGGAGGTGGCTCCGGGGCGCGAGGTCGAGTTCCACCAGTGGGTCGACGAGCTGCTCGCGGCCGCCGCAGATTTCCCCGGCCACCTCGGCTCGGGTCTTCTGGAGCCCGCGGCCGGCGGAAGCGTGTGGCACGTCGTCTACCGGTTCGACTCCCCCGAACGGCTCGCCGGGTGGGAGAACTCGGCCGTCCGCGGCCGCCTGCTGGAGCGCGGTGCCGAGTTCATGCAGACCGTCGCCGTCCGGCGCCTGGACGGGATGGAGGCGTGGTTCGCCACCCCGGGCCGGCCTGCCGGGCCGCCGCCGCGGTGGAAGACCTTCCTCATGACGGCGGCGGTCATCCTGCTGTTGCAGACGATGCCTGTCGACGCTGCTGCGCCCGCTGGTCGGCGACTGGCCGACCTTCGTCCGCACCGCCGCCGTGATCCTGCCGCTGGTTGCGCTGATGACCTGGGTGGTGATGCCACGCCTCTCCCGCTGGCTGGGGTTCTGGCTCTACCGGACGGAGCGCTCATGACCGACGTGCGGCTGACCCGGCAGGTGGCGCTCGGGGGTGCCATGTTCTCGCTCGTCCCCGGCTACGACCAGAACCACGCGGCCGACGTGATCCGCGCGGCCGCCGACGCCGGCGTCCGCGTCTTCGACGTCGCCCGCGCCTACGCACCGGTCGGGGATCCGACGCACAACGAGGTGCTGTTCAGCCGCGCGCTGGCCGGTCGCGACGACGTCCTGATCGGCACCAAGGGCGGGCACTTCCGCACGGGCCCGCGCGAATTCGACGTCGACAACTCACCCGAGCGCCTGCGCAAGGACGTCGACGACAGCCTCGCCGCGCTGGGCGTCGACCGGCTCGGTCTCTTCTACGTGCACCGCGCCGACGGACGCGACCGCTTCCGCGGCGGCACCGGCGAGCCGCCATCCGTCGGCGAGGCGGTCGCTGCGCTCGACGAGCTGCAGCGGGCCGGGAAGATCACCGCGATCGGGCTGTCGAACGTGAGCCTGGCGCAGCTCGACGAGGCGGTGGAGATCGCCTCGATCGGGGCCGTGCAGAACCACCTCGGCGTCCACGGCGATGGCGACCGCGCAGTGCTCCGCCGCTGCGAGCAGCTGGACATCCCCTTCTTCGCCTACGCGCCGCTCCGCGGTCCCGCCACCAGCGAGCGACGCGGCCGAACGCTTCCCCGCCACGGCCGCCGTCGCCCGGGAGCGGGGCGTGTCCCTGCAGCGACTGCTCCTTCGGGGTCTGCTCGGCTGCTCCCCCGTCCTGTCCGTCGTCGTCGGCGCCGGACGCACAGAGACCGCCACCGACAGCGCCGCAGCCATGGCCGAAGCCTGGGACGCCGAGTCGCACGCCGCCTACGCCACCGACCTCGAGAACCTGGAGACCCAGCCGTGATCCCCAACCCGCTGATCCCGGGCTTCAACCCCGACCCGAGCATCGTGCTCGTCGACGGCGTGTACTACCTCGTCACCTCGACGTTCGAGTACCTGCCGGGCCTGCCGATCTACCGGAGCACCGACCTGGTCGAGTGGACGCACATCGGCAACGTCGCGACTCGCGCCGAGCAGTTGCTGATCGGCGAGGTGCCGACCGGACTCGGCGTCTGGGCGCCGACCATCCGGTTCCGCGAGGGCACCTTCTACGTGATCGTCACGATCCCGTTCAGCCCCAAGGGCTGCGTCGTCTACACCGCCACCGATCCGGCCGGGCCGTGGGACGACGGGACGACGATCGAGGGCGTCAACGGCATCGACCCCGACCTCACGTGGGACGACGACGGCACCGCCTACGTCACCTTCTCCGGCCTCGCGCTCTCCGGCCCCGACCTCGGCAAGCACCTGGGCATCCAGCAGGTGCGCGTCGACCTCACCGCCGGAAAGGCGCTCGAGGAGCCGCGCACCCTGTGGTCGGGAACGGGGCTGAAGTTCCCGGAGGCGCCGCACGTCTACCGGCACGGCGAGTACTGGTACCTCCTGATCGCCGAAGGCGGCACCGAACGCGGGCACGGCGTCAGCGTCGCCCGCGGCCCGTCACCTGAGGGGCCGTTCGAGGGGCATCCGGCCAATCCGGTGCTCAGCGCCCGCAGCACCTCGCGGCCGATCCAGAACACCGGGCACGGCGACCTGGTGGAGACCCCCGCCGGCGGCACGGCGCTGGTGCTGCTCGGCGTGCGGCCGCTCGGCGGGACGGTCGCGTTCTCTCCCCTGGGCCGGGAGACGTTCCTCACCGACGTGAACTGGGTCGACGGCTGGCCGCAGCCCGAGCCGGTGGAGCTCCGCGCCGCGCGCGGGCGTCGACGAGCAGGTCTTCGACTTCGGCTCAGCGACGCTCGACGACCCGGGCTGGCTGGCGGTCCGCACTCCGCCGGCCGAGGTGGCCTCCGTGATGGACGGCCGGCTCGTCATCACCGGCGACGGCAGCACCCTCTCCGACCAGCATCCGCGCTGGGTCGGCCGTCGGCAGCGGCACCTCACGGCCACCGTGTCGACCCGCGTCGACGCCTCCGCCGGCACCGGTGGTCTGGCCGCCCGCTACGACGAGACGCACTGGTTCGCCCTCGAGGCGCGCACGGACGAGGGCGCGACCACGGTGACGGCCCTGGCGCGCATCGCCGGGATGGCCCAGGAGTGGACGGTCGAGCCTGCCCTCCGGCGAGGTCGAGCTCCGCGTCGAGATGACACCGCCCCCGGCGGGTTCACCTCCGAGTCGATGGGCGGCGACCGGATCCGGCTCGTCGCCGGTGCCGGAGGCGAGGACGTCCTGCTGACCGAGCTCGACGGCCGGTTACTGGACGGCCGAGACCTGCGCGTCCTTCACCGGCCGCGTGCTCGGGCTGTACGCCACCGAGGGCACGGTCCGCTTCGCCGACTACCGCTACCGCGGCTCCGAGAGCGGCGAGCAGCACCGTCCCGGCGAGGTCGGCGCGTGACTCGACGCACGGCCCTCTCACCGGACGGCGTCCGCTTCCGTGACCTCGACGGCGACGGCGAGATGGCCCCGTACGAGGACCCCCGCCGCACCGCCGAGGAGCGGGTGGCCGACCTCGTGCCGCGGCTCTCGCTGGAGGAGAAGGCCGGACTGCTCTTCCACACGATCATCGGGGTCGGCGCGCCCGGCGAGCACGACGTCCCCGCCGGGATCAGCCCGCACTCCACGCGCGAGCTGGTGGTCGACAGGCTCATCAACCATCTGAACGTGCACCACCTGCCGTCGCCCCGGGAGACCGCGCGCTGGCAGAACGCCGTCCAGGAGCTCGCCGAGCAGACCCCGCACGGCATCCCGGTGACGTTCTCGTCGGACCCTCGGCACTCCTTCACCGAGAACACCGGCGCCTCGTTCGCGGCGGGCGCCCTGTCCCAGTGGCCCGAGCCCCTCGGCCTGGCAGCGATCGGGAACGCCGACCTCGTCCGCGAGTTCGCCGACGTCGTCCGGCAGGAGTACCGGGCCATCGGTCTGCGCGCCGCCCTGCACCCGCAGGTCGACCTGGCCACCGAGCCGCGGTGGGGGCGGCAGGCGCAGACGTTCGGCCAGGACGCGGCCACGGCCTCGGCGTTCGTCGCCGCGTACCTGGACGGGCTGCAGGGCGACGTCGCTCGGCCCGGACAGCGTCGCCTGCACGACCAAGCACTTCCCCGGCGGCGGGCCGCAGCGCGACGGCGAGGACCCGCACTTCCCGTACGGCCGGGAGCAGGTCTACCCGGGGGGCCGTTTCGCCGAGCACCTCGAGCCGTTCCGCGCCGCGATCGCCGCCGGGACCAGCGGGATCATGCCGTACTACGGCATGCCGGTCGGGCTCGAGCTGGACGGCGAGCCGGTCGAGGAAGTGGCCTTCAGCTTCAACCGCCGGATCATCACCGGCCTGCTGCGCGAGGAGCTCGGGTACGACGGCGTCGTCCTCACCGACTGGGGGCTCGTCACCGACGTGGAGATCGCCGGGAGGCCGTTCCCCGCCCGCGCCTGGGGCGTCGAGCACCTGCCGCCGGTCGAGCGCCTGGCGCGGATCGTCGACGCCGGCGCCGACCAGCTCGGCGGGGAGAGCCGCACCGATCTGGTGCTGGAGCTCGTGCAGAGCGGACGCGTGAGCGAAGCGCGCCTCGACGAGGCGGCCCGGCGCATCCTGCTGGTCAAGTTCCAGCTCGGCCTGTTCGACGACCCCTACGTCGACGAGGACGAGGCCGAACGGGTGGTCGGTGCCGCCGCCTTCGCCGAGGCCGGCCACCGGGCGCAGGCCGAGGCGGTCACGGTGCTGCGCAACGACGTCGGTCCTCCCGCTGCGCGCGAGTGCCCGCATCTACGTCGAGGGTGTCGACCCCGGCGCGGCTGCGGAGTACGGCGACCGTGGTGACCGACCCCGCGGACGCCGACATCGCGGTCGTCCGCCTCCAGGCGCCGTTCGACGAACGCAACGAGTACTTCCTCGAGGCGTTCTTCCACCAGGGCTCGCTCGACTTCCCCGCCGACGTGGTGGATCGCATCGGGAAACTGGCCACGCAGGTGCCCGTGTGCTCGACGTGACGCTCGACCGGCCGGCCGTCCTCACGCCGCTCGACGGCGTGGTCGCCGGGCTGACCGCCAGCTTCGGTGCGTCCGACGCCGCGCTGCTCGACGCGCTGACCGGCCGCATCCCGACCGCGCGGGCGACTGCCCTTCGAACTCCCGCGGTCGATGGACGCCGTCCGTGCCGGACGGCCCGACGTCCCGTCGGACACCCCCGACCCGCTGTACCCCTACGGGTCCGGCCTCGACATCCAGCCGGCGGGGAACGGACAGGGAGACCTGACATGACCGGGTTCCAGACGCGTCCTGACCTCCGTCAGAGCTCGACGACATCGAGCTCGCACGGCGCGATGATCTCGCCCGTGTAGCCGATCTCGTCGGCGACCGCCTGCGCCTTCTCCAGGTATGTCGCCGGCGGCTTGGGCAGCGGCGTGTAGTGGCTGAACACGACCCGGCGCGCGCCGGCGGTGTGCGCCACCCGCGGGACGTCGCGGACGTCGGAGTGCGCCTCGAGCAGGTGCTGCACCAGTGCGGCGCCCGCCGCGGGCGGCAATGACTCGCCGATCCGCCGGACGTCGTCGTTGTCCTGCACCTCGTGCACGAGCACGTCGCAGCCGCGGGCCAGCTCGATGAGTCCGGCGTCCGGAGCCGCCGTATCCCCGGAGAAGACGGCGACCTTTCCGGTGCGCTTCGCGGTGAACCGGTAGGCGTATGCGTCGGCGACCTCGGGGCCGTGGAACACGCGGACGGCGTCGACGACGACCCGGTCGTCCTCCATCACGCGGTGCACGCCGGCAACTGGCGGAACCACGTCGTGGCCGACCAGGTGAGGAAAGGACCCGAAGACGTCGCCGTGCGAGAAGAGTCGGAGCTCCTCGGCGAACGTGGTGAGGACTCCCTCGACGACCCGGTCCATGGCCGGCGGTCCCCACAGGTCGACCGTGTCCGGCAGCCTGCGCGGGGCACTCCATCCGTGCAGGACCACACCGGGCAGACCGGAGGTGTGGTCGAAGTGGTGGTGGGTGAGGAAGACGTTCGCCACATCCGCGAAGCCCAGGCCGGACGCGACGAGCTGGCGGGCGGTGTCCAGACCGGCGTCCACGAGGTAGACGGCGCCGTCGACGACCAGCGCCACCGCCGGCTTCGCCGAGGGGTGCTCCGCCGCCACCGGGCGGAGCCGCGGGCCGCCGTCCAGCCCGAGCAGGACGATGCGGTCAGGGGCTGAGCTGGCGTCGGTCATGGGTGCCGAGCATGCTGCCGCCTATCGGGCACCGGACGATGCTTGCCGCTCAATGGCACGGGCATGGGTCCGGTGACGCCGGTCACCGATGCTCGACCCCGTCACCGCCGACTCGACCCGGGAGCACGCATGAGCTTCGAGTACCTGATCGACCCCGCCAAGGGCCCGCAGTGGAAGGGCGTGCTCCCCGGCAAGCCCCAGCCCTACGTGCTGCGCAAGGGCGAGGGCGAGCACGCGATGCTCTTCACCGACCTGTTCACCGTGCTGCTCTCCGGCGACGAGACCGAGGGCCAGTTCGGCATCATCACCGCCGACTCCCCCGCCGGCGACATCATCCCGACCCACTCGCACAACGAGACCCACGAGACGTTCTACGTGCTCGACGGCAAGGTCCGGCTCTTCTACCAGGACGCCGAGGGCGCCAAGCACTCCGAGCTGCTGAACTCCGGCGACTTCGGCTTCGTCCCCGCCGGCTTCGCGCACGCGTACAAGATCGAGGAAGCCGCCCGCATGATGGGCACCCTCTCCGGCGGCTTCGAGCGGTTCTTCCAGCACATGGGCACCGTGACCGACCACCCGACCACGGACCAGCCGCCGTTCATCCCGGACTTCCCGCGGATGCAGGCCGCCGCCCAGCAGCACAACATGCAGTTCTTCCCGCCGGGCTACGACTGGTCCGACGCGCAGTCCTGACGATCACCGGAGGCTGAGGACGCAGGTTTCCTGCGCCCTCAGCCTCCGTCATGAGGAGAACCTGTGCCCACGCCCGCCTTCCCGCTGCCGCCACCGGCCCACGAGCTGCCGATCCCGGCGGCTCTGCCGGGTCCGGGCGGCACCCGCGTCGTCCTCGGCGTCCCGTACGCGGCCATCCCGGGCGTCCGCCCGCTCGAACTCGACCTGTACCTGCCACCGGAGACCGACGGGTCGGTGCCGGTCGTCGTGTTCCTGCACGGGGGCGGCTGGCGGCTGGGCAGCCGGCACGTCGCCGGGCCGATGTACCGGGGCGCCTCCCCCACGCCCTTCGAGAAGGTGGCGCAGGCAGGCATCGCCGTCGCGAGCGTCGACTACCGCCTCTCCGGCGAGGCGACCTGGCCGGCGCAGCTGCACGACGCCAAGGCGGCGGTGCGCTGGCTCCGTGCCCGCGCCGCCGACCTCGGCGTCGACCCGGACCGGATCGCCGCCTGGGGGGAGTCGGCCGGCGGTCACCTGGCCGAGCTGCTCGGCCTGACCGAGGACGACGCCGTGCTCGAGGGCGACGTCGGCATCGTCGGGACGTCGAGCCGCGTGTCCGCCGTCGTCTCCTGGTACGCCCCCAGCGACCTCACCGGCTTCGCCACGGACACGGGCGCCGACCCGACCGACCCCGCGACCCGCGAGGCGCAGCTCCTCGGCGCTCCGGTGCCGGAGGTGCCCGAACTGGCGGCACAGGCCAGCCCGGTCACGCACGTGTCTCCCGACGCCCCGCCGTTCCTGCTGCTGCACGGCGCGCGCCGACCGGATCGTCCCGTGCGTGCAGAGCGAGCGGCTGTACGCCGCGCTGCTCGAGGCCGGCGTCGACGTCGAGTTCGACGTCTACGAGGACGCCGACCACATGTGGCTGGGCTCGCCCGAGGCCGCGCAGCAGGCGCTCGACCGCACCATCGACGTCCTGAGCCGGCGGCTCGGACTCAACGGAGAAGAGGACTGATGAGGATCGTCGGCATCCGCCGGAACGGCGGCGTCGAGGTGGCGTCGCTCTCGGACGACGGCGCGCAGGTGACCGTGGTCGCCGGCCTGGAGGAGTTCTGGGCCGACGCGGCGGGCTTCCTGTCCCGCGAGCCGGGCGGCGAGACGCTCGCCGCCGGCGACGTCGAGTTCGTGCCGCCGGTGCTGCCCGGCGCCCGGGTGATCTGCATCGGGCTGAACTACCTCAAGCACGTCGCCGAGGGCTCGTACGCGAACGAGGGCGTGCCGCCGTACCCGACGCTGTTCGCGCGGTGGACGCAGTCGCTCACCGTCGACGGCGCCGAGGTCCCGATCCCGTCCAACGAGGACGGCCTGGACTGGGAGGGCGAGGTGCTGGCCTTCGTCGGCTCGACGCTGGTCGACGCCACCCCGGACGACGCGCTGGCCGCCGTCGTCGGCTACTCGTGCTTCAACGACATCACCTCGCGGCGGGCGCAGAAGCTCACCAGCCAGTGGATCCTCGGCAAGAACGGCGACCAGTCCGGGCCGGTCGGGCCGATGGTCCCCGCCGCCGAGGTCGGCGACCTGCGCGACGGGCTGCGGGTGCAGACCCGCGTCAACGGCGAGACCGTCCAGGACGGCAACACCGACGAGATGGTCTACACCGTCGGCGACACCCTCTCGCTCATCTCGCACACCTTCACTCTGCGCCCGGGCGACCTGCTCGCCACCGGCACCCCGGCCGGCGTCGGCTACGGCCGCACGCCCCCGTGGCTGCTCCAGCCCGGCGACGTCGTCGAGGTCGAGGTCGAGCGCATCGGCGTGCTGCGCAACACCGTCGTCGACAACTCCGCACGGAAGGCCTGAGATGTCCGGCGAGTACCGCCAGTACCTGTTCCCGCACGACCACCCCCGGGTGGCCGAGGTCCGCGGCATGGACCCGTACACCTACGGCGAGTTCTCGCGGAAGCCCGGCACGTTCACCGGCGGGCTCGTCGAGGGCTGGACGCCGCTGTACAAGAACGAGTTCCGCGGGGTCACCGAGGACGGCGTCCTGCGGGAGGGCCTCTACCCGTTCGAGCCGGCGCTGCCGGGCGAGGAAGCCCCCGTCGAGGCCATGGTCGCCGCGGCGGACGACCTGCTCGCCGCGCTGGACGACGACGGCCGCAAGCGGATCTCCTTCGACGTCGACGCCGTCGAGTGGCAGACCTGGGCCAACCCGGAGTTCATGCAGTTCGACACCGGCCTGCGGCTGGACCTGCAGCCGGTCGAGGTGCGGGAGAAGGCCCTCGCCCTGATGCGGGCCTCCCTGTCCCCCGAGGGCTACGAACTGGCCCACGCGATGATGCTGATCAACGGCTTCCTCGGCGAGGTCGTCGACCTGGAGACCGTGCTCAACGAGTTCTCCTACAACATCGCCCTCTACGGCGAGCCCGACCTGCGCGCCCCCTGGGGCTGGCAGCTGTTCGGCCACCACTGCGCCGTCAACTGCCTCGTCGTCGAGGGCCGCATGGTGCTCTCCCCGGTGTTCCTCGGCGCCGAGCCCGACGAGATCGATGCCGGCCCGCCTCGCGGGCCTGCGCGACGTGTTCGCCGACCGCATCACGCTCGGCACGACGCTGATGGCCGCGCTGCCCGACGAGCAGCGCCAGGCGGCGACCGTCTTCGACCAGATGGTCGACCCGGCCATGCCGCCCGGCCGGGTGCACCCCGGCGACGAGCGGCACCTGGCCGGCGCCTTCCAGGACAACCGGGTCATCCCGTTCGAGGGCATCCGGGTCGCCGAGATGCCGGCCGTGGCCCAGCGGGCGGCGCTGGCCATCGCGGAGTCGTTCGTCCGGCTGCTGCCGGAGGGACCGCGTGCGGCCCGGCTGCGGGAGATCGGCGAGCACCTCGACGAGACGTGGTTCTCCTGGATCGGCGGTTCGCAGCCCGGCGACGTCTTCTACTACCGGCTGCAGTCCCCCGTGCTCATCGCCGAGCTCGACCACCACTGCGGCGTCTTCCTCGACTACGACACCCCGCAGCCGTTCCACATCCACACCGTGCTGCGCACCCCGCACGGCAACGACTACGGCCGCTCGTGGGTCCGGCAGTGGCAGACCGACTCCGGCAGGACTCAGGAGTCGGGCAACGAGCCCAGGAGGTAGAGCGCCACCGCGCGACTGACCTCCTCGGCCCACTGGTCCCAGGTCATCGTCGTCGGCGATTCCATCCCGTCGCCGTGCAGCACCCGGTGCAGGAACGTCGAGTACGCCAGGCGATAGGCGACGTCGATGGCGTGTTCCGGGTCGGCGCTGGTGAAGGCGCCGGCGTAGCGCAGCAGCAGATCGTGGAACAGTCGGCCGCCCTCGTGGCTGGCCCGGGCACCCATCTCCAGAACGCGCTCCTCGCGCATGCCGAGGATCACGAAGACCCGCAACAGCGGCTCGTGCGCGCGGAAGGTGTCCGCCAGCGCGCGCACCGCGACTCCGACTGCCGCGTGCGGCGCCGCGTCCGCCGGTAGGGCAGCGCCGGCCATCCGCTGCCCGACCTCGTCGCGCAGCCCCGTGGTGAACTCCTGCTGCAGCTCGCGCAGCAGGCCCTCCTTGTCACCGAAGCGCCGGTAGACCGTGCCGGGCGCCACGCCTGCCCGGCTGCTGACCGCCGCGATCGTGAGCGCCTCCGGCCCCTCCTCCTCGAGCAGCCGGAAACCGGCGTCGAGGAGAACCCGACGCGTCCGGCGGCTCCGGGCCTGCTGGGCCGCGGGCGGCACCGGCAATGCAGTCACGGGGCCAGCGTAGGAGCTCATGTTCCTGCCTCCTTGACGACCCGAGTTGTGAATGTCACGATGCATTCACATTAGCAGTGACGCAGGGCACGCCCGCTCTGACCCCTGCTCTCTCACCCGATCCGGCCCTGGAGGCTGTCCGTGCATCCCGATCCAGAGTTCGACATCGCCGTCATCGGCTACGGGCCGACCGGCATGGTCGCCGCCTCGGTGCTCGGCCGGCTGGGACACCGCGTGGTGGTCGTCGAGCGGTGGCCCGACCTCTACGGCCTCCCTCGGTTCACCCACATCGACGGCGAGACCGCTCGCATCGTGCAGGCGTCCGCGGACGGTGACCGAGCGCTCCAGGACTCCCTCCCCACCAGCAACACCTTCGTCACCGCGGCCGGCGATGTGCTGGTCCACATGCCCCGGGCGGAGGGCGTGTCCGGCTACGCGGAGCACCTGACGATCCACCAGCCCGACATCGAGGCAGCCATCGACGAGCGCATCCGCAGTCTCGGCACCGTCCAGGTGCGGCAGGGCCGGGCGCTCACCGGGCTCACCCAGGACGACGACGGCGTGACCCTGACCCTCGCCCGCTGGGACGCGGACGCGGTAGCCGTCGACGAGACCCACACCGAGGTCGTCCGTGCCCGGTGGGTGGTGGGCGCCGACGGCGCGAGGAGCGCCGTTCGATCCCTGCTCGGGGTCGAGCGGGACGACTTCGGGTTCAACGAGCGCTGGGCCAACGTCGACGCCGAGTGGAAGCACGAGGTGCCCGAACGGTTCGTCGACGTCGTGCAGACCTGCGACCCGGCGCGCGGGCACATGACCATGCGGATCGGGCAGCGGCGGCAGCGCTTCGAGTTCGCGCTCAACGACGGCGAGGACCCCGCCGAGATGGCCACGCTCGACACCGCCTGGGCGCTGCTCGGCGACACGTACGACGTCGGACCCGACGACGTCGCGATCCTGCGCAAGCTCGTCTACACCTTCGAGTCCCGCGTCGCGCAGCAGTGGAGGGTGGGCAGGGTCCTGCTGGCCGGCGACGCGGCGCACACCATGCCGCCCTACCTCGGTCAGGGTGCCTGTTCCGGGATGCGCGACGCGCTGAACCTGGCCTGGAAGCTCGACCTGGTTCTCCGGGAGCGGGCCTCCGAGCGGCTGCTGGACACCTACGAGCTCGAGCGGCGCCCGCACGCGACCGCCCTCGTGCACGGCTCGATCGCCCTCGGCCGGATCGCCAACACCCGCGATCCGCAGGAGGCCGCCGCCCGCGACGCGGCCTTCCTCGCCGGGAAGGTGCCCCCTCCCCCGCCGATGCCCCTGCTGACCGGCGGCGTGCTGCACACCGGTGCGGACGGCGCCGTCGTGCCACCGGTCGGCGGCCTCACGCCGCAGGGGACGATCCGCCGCGCCGGCCGCACCGGCAGGCTCGACGACGTCGTCGGTTTCGGCTTTCTCCTGGTCACGCGTGCCGATCCCGCCGAGCACCTGACCGACAGCCCAGCAACAGTTCCTGGGCGACGTCGGGTGTTCCGTCCTGCACCTCGGCACCGAGGTCGAGGACGTCGACGGTGTCCTCGCGGGCTTCCTCGACCGGACTCGGTGCCGACGCCTACCTCGCCCGGCCGGACTTCGTCCTGTTCGGCTCCGCGCGCGGGGCAGGAGCTGGGCGCGCTCGTCGACGAACTGGCGCGCTCGCTGTCCTGGCAGCCGCAGACCGCGGCAGCGAGCCGGTGACCGCCGCGACGGCCGTGGTCCAGCTGCCGCCGGAGGTGGCCGCCCTGCACCGCGCCATGCCCTTCACTCGCCTCGTCGACTGTGGCATGGATTCCGCGGACGCCCGCCGGCTGCTGGCCGCCACCGCCGACGGCGAGCCGTGGGAGGACACCGCCGACGCGATCGGCACGGGTCAACACCATCGCTCGGTCGACGCCGAGCGCAGTGGCCACGCGGTCACCGCTCTGCAGGCTGCTCGCTCAGCAGCGGCCGCGTTCCTGTTCGCCCAGATGCCGCGCAACACCGACGACGACGCCAAGCGAGCGCAGTACCGCCGATACGTCGCCGCGCTCTCCCGGGTCGCGACCCTCTCCACGCCGCGTGATCGAGCGGATGGAGCTCCCGCACGGCAGCGGCCGCCTCGTCGGCTGGCTCTGCCTTCCCGCCGAGCGGCTCCGCCGACGCGACGGTCGTCGTCTGGGGTGGTCTCAGCGGCTGGGGCGGGGCCTACCTGCCCGTCGCCGACGCCCTCGTGCGGCGCGGCGTGGCCTGCCTGCTGGCCGAGGGCCCCGGGCAGGGCGAGTCCCGACTGGAGCACGGCCAGTCGTCGTCGATGAGCACGTTGCCGCCGGATTCGGCCGCTTCGTCGACGCCGTCCACGACCATCCACGCCTCGGTGACCGGGTCGGTGTCCAGGGCAACAGCTTCGGCGGACTCTTCGCCGCACACCTCGCCGCTGCCGACCGTCGCGTCGGCGCCTGCGTCATCAACGGCGCACCGCCGCGGATGACGACCGTGCCCGAGTACCGCACCGCTCGGGAACAGCTGCTCGCCGCCCTCGGCACTCAGGACGTGGAGCGCGCGAGCCAGGTGCTGCGCGCGCTCGTCTTCGACGGCGGTCGCACACCCATCCGCTCGCCGTTGCTGGTGCTCCAGGGCGGGCTCGACCCTCTGGTCAGCGAGGCCGAGCAGAGCCGCTTCCTCGACGGTGCGGACCCGGCCACCAGTCGGATCCGCACGTGGCCCGACGGCGAACACACGCTCTACAACCACTCCGCCGAGCGCAACGCCCTCACCGCCGACTGGTTCGCCGACCGGCTCCTGCGCGACTGAGTTCCCACGACGACCGCTCCGCCCCTCCCCCAGCGACTCGAAGGAGAAGCCATGTCCGACCGCCCCACCCTCGATCCGTCACCGACCACGACCGCCTCCGGTCGACCCGCACGGCCGCACCGCGGGCCTCCCCCAGCTGGTGCTCTTGCTCGCGGCCACCTGTCTGTCGGTGCTGGGCGCCGTCCTCATCGCGCCCGTGCTGCCGCAGATGACCGACGCCTTCGCGGGCGTGCCGGGCGTCGACGTCCTCGTGCCGATCGTGCTGACGGTGCCTGCGCTCGTCATCGGGCTGACCGCGCCGTTCGCCGGCCTCGTCGCCGACGCCGTCGACCGGAAGCGGTTGCTGCTCGTCGCCCTGCCCGCCTACGCCATCGTCGGCACGGCCCCGCTCTACCTCGACACCCTGCCGCTGATCATCGGGAGCCGGGTGCTGCTCGGGATCTGCGAGGCGGCGATCATGACCGCCTGCACGACCCTGATCGGCGACTACTGGTCCGGTCCCCGGCGCAGCAAGTACCTGGCGCTGCAGACCCTCGTCGCCGCGCTGTCGGCCACGGTCTTCCTCGCCGTCGGCGGTGCGCTCGGCGCGTCGGGGTGGCGGACACCGTTCTGGGTCTACGTCATCGCCCTGCTGCTCGTCGTCCCGGTCGCCGCACTCATCTGGCAGCCCGCCGGCCACCGCGCTCCTCGACAGGAAGGCCGGAAGCTCGAGGCGCTGCCCTGGCGGCTGCTGCTGGCCCCCTGCCTCGTCACCCTCATGGCCGGCGTCGTCTTCTACGCGCTGATCGTGCAGTTGTCGTTCGTCCTGACCGACGTCGGCGTCGAGTCGACGGCGACGATCGGCGGCATCAGCGCCGTCATGTCCCTGGCGACCGCGCTGGGTTCGGTCGCCTTCGCGCGGCTCTCCCACCGCACGCCCCGGGCCCTGCTGCCGGTGGAGTTCGGACTCGCCGCGATCGGTCTCGTGGTCGTGTACGCGACGACCGCCGTCCCTGTCATCACCGTCGGCGCGGTCATCACCGGGTTCGGCACCGGCATGCTCCTGCCGACGCTGCTGACGTGGGCGGTCAACCGGCTCGACTTCGAGCAGCGCGGCCGCGGCACCGGGCTGTGGACCGGCACGCTGTTCGTCGGCCAGTTCCTCTCGCCGGTGCTCATCGCCGGCATCGGAGCCAGCGTGGGCGGTCTGCAGCCGGCCCTCGGCGTGCTGGGCATCGCGACCCTGGTCATGGCCGGTCTCTCCGTCGTCGCGACGCGACGGAACAGCGTGCCGCTCGACCTCACGAACGACTGAGTACGGCACAGGCCCAGCCACGGCCCTGCGCTGTCCGACCTCGAGGTCGGACAGCGCAGGGCCGTTCGGCGTCGTGGGGGTCGCTGCAGCGGGACGGCTCGGTTCCGCACTGCCGCTCAATGGCAACGGGGTACGCCGGGGTGACCCGGGCCACGGATGCTGGGAAGGCGTCGAGCGAGGTCCAGTTCCCCCGGGACGGCCCGCGACGCAGCTCTCTTCGCACGTCCGCTCGCCTGAGCTGTGCCCACGACAGGAGAACCGATGACCACCGTGCCTTCCCGCGTCCCGGTGCTCGTCGTCGGCGGCGGCCCCAGCGGCCTCGCCGCCGCGATCGAGCTCGGCCGCCGCGGGATCGAGGTGCTCGTCGTCGAGCCGCGGACCGTCCTCGACCCGCTGCGCCCCCGCGCCAAGACGACCAGCGTCCGCACGATGGAGCACCTCCGCCGCTGGGGCATCGCCGACCGGCTCCGGGCCGTCGCCCCGCTGCCGGTCGACCACGCGCAGGACGTCGTCTTCGTGACCGGCCTGTTCGGCCACGAGATCACCCGCTTCGAGAACGCCTTCGGCCTCTGGACGACGCCGCGCGAGATCGCCGCCGAGTCGGGCCAGCAGGCGCCGCAGCCGCTGGTCGAGGAGGTCCTCCGCGCGGCCGCCGCCGAGCTGCCGAGCGTCACCCTGCTGGTCGGCTGGCGCGCGACGTCCGTCGTCGACGGGCCGGACGAGGCACGCGCCGTCGTCGTCGATCCCGAGGGCACCGAGCACGAGATCACTGCCGACTACCTCCTCGGCTGCGACGGCAGCAGCGGCATCAGCCGGACGGCCATCGGCGTCAAGTACCAGGGCGCGTCGGGCAAGGTGCCCAACCTGTCCATCACCTTCCGCAGCCGCGCGCTCGAGGAGCGCGAGCTCTGCGCCCTCGGCGTGCACTACTGGGTGATCGGCGCCCGGCACGGCGGGCTCATGGGCCGGCTCGACCTCGACGGCACCTGGTGGGCGATCGTCCAGGGCATCGACGACGACGTCGCGGACGTCGACGCCGTCGCGCTCGTCCAGTCGCTCGTCGGCGACGACATCGACGTCGAGGTGCTGGCCACCGACCCGTGGTCGGCCCGCATGCTGCTCGCCGAGCGCTACCGCGGCGACCGGGTCTTCCTGGTCGGCGACGCCGCCCACCTCAACCCGCCGTGGGGCGGGCACGGCTTCAACACCTGCGTCGGCGACGCGGTGAACCTCGGCTGGAAGCTGGCCGCCGTGCTGCAGGGTTGGGCCCCGCCGTCGCTGCTGGACAGCTACGAGCCCGAGCGCCGTCCGGTCGCCCAGCGGACCATCGCCGCCGCCGGTGGCCAGGAGGCGTTCCTCGCGCCGTCGTTCGCCGCGGCCGAGCTCGACGCCGACGGCCCGGCCGGCGAGGCGCTGCGGGCCGAGGTCGCGCAGGCCCTGCAGGTCAAGGACCCCGAGTTCCACAGCCTCGGCCTGGTGCTCGGCTACGACTACCCCGACTCCCCCGTCGTCGTCCCCGAGGGCCCTCGCCCGGACGGACGTGCCCGATCGGAGCAGCAGGTGCCCACCTACGAACCGACGGCGCAGCCCGGTGCCCGCCTGCCGCACGTGTGGCTGCCGGACGGCACCTCGATCTACGACCTGCTCGGCGACGGCTTCGCGCTGCTGCAGCTGGGCACCGGCGCCACCGCCGGCCCGCTGGCCGACGCGGCCGCGCGCCTGCACGTCCCGCTGCGCGTGCTCGACCTGGTCCACCTGCCGCGCCTGAAGACCCTGTACGAGGCCGACCTCGTGCTGGTCCGACCCGACCAGCACGTCGCCTGGCGCGGCACGTCCGTCGCCGACGCCGAGGCCCTGCTGCGCCACGTCGTCGGCGGCATCGACGGCCCGAACGTCGTCGACCCGAACCCGTCCCCGCTCGAGGAGATCTCCCGATGACCAACGCCTTCCCGGACGGCTTCCTCTGGGGCGCCGCCACCGCCGCGCACCAGGTCGAGGGCGGCAACGTCAACAACGACCACTGGGAGATGGAGCACGCCGAGCACTCGCCGTTCGCCGAGCCCAGCGGCGACGCCTGCGACTCCTACCACCGCTGGAACGAGGACCTCGACCTCGTGGCCGGCGCCGGGCTGAACACCTACCGGTTCAGCCTCGAGTGGAGCCGGATCGAGCCGTCGGAGGGCGAGTTCTCCCGCGCAGCGCTCAACCACTACCAGCGGATCATCGACGGCTGCCGCCTGCGGGGCCTCACCCCGATCGTCACCCTCGTGCACTTCACGATGCCGCGCTGGCTGCTGCACGACGGCGGCTGGACCGGCCCGAAGACCGGCGACCGGATCGCGCGCTTCGCGGAGTTCGCCGCGCCGGCGCTCGGGGACGCGGAGTACGTCGCGACGATCAACGAGCCCAACCTCATGGCCGCCCAGCCGGTGCTCGGCGGGATGGCGCGGCGCGGCGAGCCGATCATCGGCCTCCCCCGCCCCGACCAGGGTGTCGCCGAGGCGCTGCTGGGGCTGCACGACCGCGCCCGCGACGTGTTCCGCGGCGCCGGCCTGCGCACCGGCATGACGCTCATCGGCCGGGAGAACATCGCCGAGGCCGGTGGCGAGGAGCGGATGCAGGACGGAGCGCGCCGCGTTCGAGGACCAGTTTCTCCAGGCCGCGGCGGGCGACGACTGGCTCGGCCTGCAGATCTACACCAGCGCACGGTTCGGCCCGGACGGGCTGATCGCCCCCGCGCCCGAGCTGCAGACCCTGGCCCACGGCATGGAGCGCCGTCCCGAGGCCCTCGGCGCCGCGGTCTCCTACGCCGCCTCGGTGCTGCCCGACGTCCCGCTGCTGGTCACCGAGAACGGCATCGCCACGTCGGACGACGCCGACCGGATCCGCTTCACCGAGGACGCCCTGCGCGGCCTGTCGGCCGCGATCGCCGGCGGCGCCGACGTCCGTGGCTACGTGCACTGGAGCCTGCTCGACAACTTCGAGTGGATGCTGGGCTACACGCCGACCTTCGGCCTGGTGTCCGTCGACCGGGAGACCTTCGTCCGGACGCCGAAGCCGAGCCTCGCCTGGCTGGGCGAGGTGGCCCGCCGCAACGGCCTCTGATCCCTCCGCCGGAGCTCCGGCACGTCCTGCACCTGGACGTCGAGGTCGGCGCGCCGGTCGAGGTCGGCCGGACGGCGGCCGGGCTGCGCCGGCTGGTCCCGATCACCGGCGGGACGGCGTCGGGTCCGCTGCTGCAGGGCCGGATCGTGCCCGGTGGCTGGGACTACCAGCTGGTCCGCAGCGAGACGGAGACCGAGGTCGAGGCGCGCTACCTCGTCGAGACCGACCGGGGCGAGCTCGTCTACGTCGCCAACCGCGGGCTGCGCACCGCGTCGGCGGACGACGTCGCGCGGCTGCTGCGCGACGAGCCCGTCGACCCGTCGCGGATCTACTTCCGCTCGTCCCCGACGTTCGAGACGGCGGCCGAGCGGCTGTCGGTGCTGACGTCCCGGCTGTTCGTCGGCGTCGGCACCCGGCACCCGCGCTCGGTGGTGTTCGACTTCTTCGAGGTCGGCTAGCGCCGGCGTCGCAGGCCGCGCGCGACCAGCCAGGCCACGGCGACCCAGCCCAGGACGGCGGTGGTGACGATCCGGTTCACGTCGACGGCCGGCAGCCAGCTCACCGCGCCGTCCTTGATCACGTAGGCCCCGGCGGGACGCGCGATCAGTCCCATGCCGCCGCCCTCGCCCTCCTCCGCCGTCTCGGGCTTCTTCCCGTTCCCGCCGCCGGCGCCGCCGCGGATGGTGGCGGCGGGGATCACGGTCACGCCGTCGCGCTCGTAGGGCTGTCCGAACACCCGGGAGACGCTCATGCCCTCCCGCAGGGTGGTCACCAGGTCGTCCGTTCTCATGGCAGGTCTCCTCCGCAGCGTGCCGGCAGTGGCACAGGCAACTCTGCCCGGTCGGAATGAATGCCGGGGACGGCGGATTGCGCGAAGGGAGAGGGCCAACGGCGGCGCTCGACCTGCTGTCTTCCCGAAGGACCCTCGTGACACTCACTGCCCCCGCGCCCGCGATCGCCACCCCGGTGGCCGCGGAGCCGCCGCGGCGCCCGTCCACCGCACGCCTCGCTCTCCTGCTCGGCGCCTTCGTGGCGCTCGGCCCGCTCACCATCGACATGTACCTGCCCGCCCTCCCGACGATCCGGGAGGAGCTGGCGACGACGTCGGCCACGGTCCAGCTCACGCTGACCGGCACGCTCATCGGCCTCGCGCTCGGCCAGCTCGTCGTCGGCCCGCTGTCCGACGCGTACGGCCGCCGCCGTCCGCTGCTCGCCGGCGCCGCCCTGCACGTGGTCGCCTCGCTGCTGGTCCTCGTGGCGCCGGGCATCGCCGCCCTCGGCGTGCTCCGCGTCCTCCAGGGCGTCGGCACCGCCGCCGCGGGCGTCGTCGCGCTGGCCATCGTCCGCGACCTCTTCGAGGGGCGGGCGGCGGCGACCATGCTGTCCCGGCTGTTCCTCGTCATGGGCGTCGCGCCCGTGCTCGCGCCGACGCTCGGCGGGGAGATCCTGCGGTTCACGTCGTGGCGCGGGGTCTTCGCCGTCCTCGCCGTCTACGGCGTGCTCGTCCTGATCCTCGGCTCGATCTGCCTGCGCGAGACCCTGCCGCCCGAGCGGCGGCGCAGCGGCGGCATCGCCGGGACGCTGCGCACGTACCGGGGCCTGTTCGGCGACAAGGTCTACGTCGGCCTGATCCTCGTGGCCGGGCTGACCATGGCCGCCCTGTTCACCTACGTGTCCGGCTCGTCGTTCGTCTACCAGCGCGAGTTCGGGCTGGACGAGCAGCAGTTCGGCATCCTCTTCGGGGCCGGCGCGGTGTGGCTGATCGCGGCCACCCAGCTGAACCCGGTCCTGCTCCGCTGGTGGTCGCCGGCGCAGATCCTGGTCACCGCCACGGTGGCCGGTGCGGCGTTCGGTGGGGTCCTGCTGCTGCTCGCCGCCACCGCCACCGGCGGGCTGTTCGGCGTCGCGGTGCCGCTGTGGGCGGTCCTGTTCGCCGCCGGGCTCGCGCTGCCCAACGGCCCCGCGCTGGCCCTGGCCGGCTACGGCGACTCGGCCGGATCGGCCGCCGCCCTGCTCGGCGCGGCGCAGTTCGGCGTCGGCGCACTGGTGTCCCCGCTGGTGGGCCTGCTCGGCAACGACGCGGTCGCCATGGGCGCCGTCATCGTGGCCGCGCTCCTGCTCGCCGTCGGGGTGCTCCTCGCGGTCAAGCCGTGGCAGCTGCCCGAGCCGCAGGACGGCGAATTGCTGGCCGTCGCGCACTGACGCCGTCGTGATCGTCGTGCGCTCGACGTGGTCTCCCGGCTCGGGTGACCACGTCGAGCGCACAACCGCGGGCTAACCGGCGGCGCCGAGGACCCGGGTCGTGAGCCACTCGTTGCGGAACGCTCCCCGCGGGTCCAGCCGCTCGGCCAGCCGCACGAAGTCGTCGTGCCGCGGGTACAGCGGCGCGATCGTGTCCGCCGTCGCGGCGAACACCTTGCCCCAGTGCGGGCGGGCGCCGAACACGGCCAGCTCGTGCTCCAGGACGGCCACCAGGTCGGCGACGGCGCTCGGCTCCGGTCGCCAGGTGAAGTGGAGGGCGACGGAGTCCTGCTCGTAGGCGGTGCTCATCCAGAGCGAGTCCGCCGCGACGGTGCGGATCTCGCAGACCAGCAGGAGCGGCCGGATCCGGTCGGCGAGCGCGCGCACGGCCTCGATCGCGTCCACGCCGTGCCGACGGGGCACGAGGTACTCCGACTGGAGCTCCTCCCCCGCGCTGGGCGTGAACTCCATCCGGAAGTGCGGCAGCCGGGCGTGCCAGGGGCCGGGCCGGCCGAGCTGCGGCGTGCACGACACCGGGTCGAGGCCGAGGATCGGATGCCGGTCCACCGTGGCCGGCCGCGCGCCGAAGAGCTCCGTCGGCTCCGGCCCGTCGAGCCGCGACTTGACCCACACCTGGTCGACGGTGTCCTGCCATCGCGTGAAGACGCTGACGCTGTAGGCGCAGGACGACGATCTCGTCGAAGTGCTCGGCCAGCGTCCTCCCACGGTCAGCCCCTCGAACACCCGCTGCCGCACCTCGAAGGCCGGCTCCGCGTCGAGGGCGACGCGGGTGACCGCGCCCAGCGCACCGAGCCCGACGACCACGCCGTCGAAGTCCGGTCCTCGCCCCGCGCGACGCGAGACCAGCTCCCCGTCCGACGTCACGATCTCGAGGGCGGCGACGGCGGTGGCGAGATTGCCGTTGCCGCACGCCCGAGCCGTGCGTCGCCGTCGCGACGGCACCCGCGACCGAGATGTGCGGCAGCGAGGCCAGGTTGTGCAGTGCCAGCCCGGCCGCGTCGAGGTGCTCCACCAGCTGGCCGTACCGCAGCCCGGCGCCGAACGAGACGGTCCCGGCGGCCGGGTCGACGACGACGTCCGCGGGCAGCGCATCGAGCGAGACCAGTTCGTCGGCGTCGGCGATGCCGGTGAACGAGTGGCGCGAGCCCAGGACGTGCACCTGGGCTCGCGCCGGCCACGATCTCCTGCACCTGCTCGACACTCGTCGGCCGGTGCAGGACGCGCGCCCGGTACCGGTGGCTCCCGGCCCAGTTCCGCCCCGGATCGGTCGGGGAAGCAGTGCTCACCCCGACATCATGGTCGGGCGCCGAAGCCGAGCCGACCCGTGACAGGGTCGGCTCCATGGCTGCCGCCCTGACGCCCGACGAACTGCTCACCACCACCCGCGCCGTCCGCCGGCGGCTGGACCTCACCCGTCCCGTGCCGCTGACCCTGGTGCGCGAGTGCCTCGAGATCGCGCTGCAGGCGCCGTCAGGGTCCAACCGGCAGTCGTGGCACTGGGTGTTGGTCACGGATCCGGCGAAGCGCGCCGCCGTCGGTGACATCTACCGGCAGCAGTTCGACCGGTACGAGGAGTCCCGCGGATTCGCCGGCCGACTGTTCGCCGACCGACCGGAGCGCGCGCAGGTGCAGCAGCGGGTGGGCTCCAGCGCCCGGTGGCTGGGCGACCACATGGGCGAGGTGCCCGTCCTCGTGCTCCCGTGCATCTCGACCGGCGAGCCCTTCCGGGCGGTGAGCCAGGCCGGCATGTGGGGGTCCCTG
>CAWAQI010000009.1:0-82292 GCA_963784165.1 uncultured Actinomycetota bacterium | reverse complement strand
ACCGGGGTGCCGCGGGAGGAAGAGCAGCCGCGCGTCGTCATCCGCGACAAGCGGCGCATCGATCCCACCAGCGGTGCGGTGCGGACGCCGGCCGGCGAGCAGCCGGCCGGCGCCCCGTCCGGCGCACAGGCCCGAGAGGAACAGATGAGCGAGCAGGAGACGCCGGTGGTCGAGCAGCCGCCGACGGCGGACGGCGGGGACCTCCAGAAGCAGCTGGCCGAGCGGACCGAGGACCTGCAGCGGGTCCAGGCCGAGTACGCCAACTACCGACGGCGGGTCGACCGCGACCGCTCCCTCGTCGTCGACCAGGCGGCCGAGCGCTTCGCCGTCCAGCTGTTCCCGATCGTCGACGACATCGAGCGCGCCCGGGACCACGACGAGCTGACCGGCGGCTTCAAGCTGGTCGCCGACCGGATCCTCGGCCTGGTCGAGGGGCTGGGTGTGACGGCGTTCGGCACGCCCGGCGACCCGTTCGACCCGGCTCTGCACGAGGCGGTCATCCACGACACCTCGGCCGACGTCAGCGTCCCGACCGCGACGACCGTGCTCCGGCAGGGTTACCGCCGCGGCGACCGGGTGCTGCGGACGGCGATGGTCGCGGTGAGCGACCCGGAGACCCCGGCGCCGGCTGAACCCGTCCCGCCGGTGTCCGACTGAGCCAGAGAGGGGGCGACGGGTGAGTACCCGGGACTTCATCGAGAAGGACTACTACGGCGCACTCGGCGTCCCGCAGAAAGCCGACGCGGCCGAGATCAAGAAGGCGTACCGCAAGCTGGCGCGCGACCTCCACCCGGACAAGAACCCCGGCAACAGCGACGCCGAGACCCGGTTCAAGGAGGTCTCCGAGGCCTACGACGTGCTCTCCGACCCCAAGCGGCGCGGGGAGTACGACGAGGCGCGGCGGCTGTTCGGCGCCGGCGGCGCAGGGGCGCGTGCCGGGTTCCCCGGCGGCTACCCGGGCGCGGGCGGGCAGACGTTCGACTTCGGCGACCTGTTCGGGAGTGCCGGCGGCACGACCGCCGGTGCCCCGGGCGGTGCCGGCGGGCTCGGCGACCTGCTCGGTGGCCTGTTCGGCGGCGGCGCGGGCAGTGCCCGCGCCCGGAGCCGGGCAGCGTCCGGTCCGGCGCGCGGTCAGGACGTCGAGACCGAGGCGACGCTCTCCTTCGAGGAGGCCGTCCTCGGCGTGACCGTCCCGCTGCGCATGCAGAGCCCAGGCACCTGCCCGACCTGCATCGGCACGGGCGCGAAGCCGGGCACGAGCCCGCACACCTGCCCGATCTGCCAGGGCGCCGGCGTCACCAGCCGGAGCCAGGGCGCGTTCGCGTTCTCCGAGCCCTGCCGCAACTGCCGCGGCACCGGCCAGGTCGTCGACGACCCGTGCCCGACCTGCGGCGGCAACGGCATCACGACGCAGACCCGCACCATCACCGTCCGGATCCCGGCCGGGGTGAAGGACGGGCAGCGCATCCGGCTGGCCGGCAAGGGCGCACCGGGACGGCGGGGCGGCACGGCGGGCGACCTGTTCGTCGTCGTCCACGTCAGCGAGCACGACCTGTTCGGCCGCAAGGGCGACGACTTGACGCTCACCGTGCCGATCACGTTCGTCGAGGCGTCCCTCGGGACGACGCTGACCGTGCCCACGCTCGACGGCAACGTCTCGCTCAAGGTGCCCGCGGGCACCTCCAGCGGTCGGACCCTGCGGGTACGCGGGCGCGGCATCAAGGGCAAGGGGCGCAGCGGCGACCTGCTCGTCACCCTCGAGGTGGCGGTGCCGGTCAAGCTCACCGCCCGCCCAGCGCAAGGTGATCGAGACGCTGGCGGAGGAGATGCCGGAGGACCCGCGGCCGCAGATCACCGCCGCCGTCCAGCCGGGAGGTGAGCGATGACGACCAGTGACGCCTTTCGTTCCGTGGCCGAGGACGCGCCGGTCTTCGTGATCTCGGTGGCCGCCGAGCTGGCCGGGATGCACGCGCAGACCCTGCGCCAGTACGACCGGCTGGGGCTGGTCAGCCCCGGCCGGACCGCCGGCGGCGGCCGCCGGTACAGCCCGCGCGACGTCGCCCTGCTGCGTGAGGTGCAGCGCCTGTCCCAGGAGGACGGCGTGAACCTCGCCGGGATCAAGCGGATCATCGAGCTCGAGTCGCGGGTCGAGGCCTTGCAGGCGCGGGTGCACGAACTGCTGGAAGAAGTCGAGGTGGCCGAGAGCCGGCGGATCGCCGCTGAGGCCGCGGTCTCGGCCACCTACCGCCGCGACCTGGTCCCGCAGCGCCGGACGAGCAACGCGCTCGTCGTCTGGCGCCCGCGGACCGAGCGATGACCGACGGCGGACCGATCGACCCGCACGAGGCCTTCGTCCGCCTCGAGCGCGAGATCGGCCTGCTGCTGCGCCGCTCCCGCGCCATCTCCGCGCGGCTGGCCCGCGAGCTGCATCCCGATCTCGACGGCGCCGCCTACGGGCTGCTCGCACTCCTCCAGGACACCGGCCCGCTGCGGGCGAGCACGCTGGTCACCCGCCTCGGGCTGGACAAGAGCACGGTGAGCCGCCAGGTGGCCAGCCTCGTCGACCTCGGACTGGTCGACCGCGCCCCCGACCCCGCCGACGGTCGCGCCCAGGTGCTGACCGCCTCGGCCGAGGGGTCCTCGCGGCTCTCGCGCATCCGCGAGGCGCGTCGCGCCCGCTGGGAGAACGACATGGCCGACTGGCCGCAGGACGACGTCGCCCGGCTCGGCGAGCTCCTCGGCCGCCTCAACCGGCTCGGCGAGGCCCGGGAGGCCGAGGAGGCCTGACCCCTCCGACGAGGTAGTGGGACACACCACTCCTGTCGATCGTTGTAGACGCCAACCAACTATCTGTATGGTTGCGGTCTGCAAGCATTCGGCAGACAGGAGCCCGCCGTGCCCATGGCGCCCGAGACCCGGGATCGACTGACCTCTGCCGTCTCGCAGCTGGTCCGGATCGGCCGGCACGTGGGGTCGCGCGCCGCCGGCCAGATCTACGGCGACCTGCCCTCGTTCGGCTGGGCCCTGCTCGTCCCGCTCCAGCGCGACGGCGACCAGCGCATCAGCGACCTCGCGGCCCACGCCGGCGTCGACGCGTCCGTGGCCAGCCGCCAGCTCGCCGTCCTCGAGCGCGCCGGCTACGTGCAGCGGCACCCCGACCCCCGCGACGGGCGGGCCAGCCTGCTCCGCATCACGCCCCTCGGCGACGAGGCGCTCGCCACCGCCCGCGCCACGCGCGCGGACTGGGCGCTGTCGGCGCTCTCCCGATGGGACGAGGCCGACGCCCGCCTCCTCGGCGACCTGCTCGACCGCCTGGTCGCCGACCTGACGACGGCCGCGCCGCCGCGGACCGCCGTCCCCACCCTCGATGACCACAGCCCCGCACCCGCACCCCCAGGAGAACCGTGACCAGCACGCTCGACCGCCCCCTCGTCGGGGCGGCACCCGCTGCGGAGCCGCCCGCCGCGCAGCAGGGCCAGATGACGCACCGCCAGATCCTCGAGGCGCTCTCGGGCATGTTGCTGGCGATGTTCGTGGCGTTCCTGTCCTCGACCGTCGTCTCCAACGCCCTGCCGACGATCATCACCGACCTGCGCGGCTCGCAGAGCCAGTACACGTGGGTGGTCACCGCGACCCTGCTCGCCTCGACGGCGTCCACGCCGATCTGGGGCAAGCTCGCCGACCTGTTCAGCAAGAAGCTGCTGATCCAGATCTCGATCGTGATCTTCATCGTCGGCTCGATGCTGGCCGGCCTCGCCCAGTCGGTGGACACGCTGATCGCCTGGCGCGTGCTGCAGGGCCTCGGTCTCGGTGGCCTGCAGGCGCTGGTGCAGATCGCGATGGCCGCGATGATCAGCCCGCGCGAGCGCGGCCGGTACTCCGGCTTCATGGGCGCCGTCATGGCCGTCGCCACCGTCGGCGGGCCGCTGCTCGGCGGCGTCCTCGTCGACACCGACTGGCTGGGCTGGCGCTGGTGCTTCTACGTCGGCGTGCCGTTCGCGGCCGTCGCACTCGTCCTGCTCCAGCGGACGCTGCACCTGCCGGTCACCCGCCGGAAGGTGTCGATCGACTACCTCGGCGCCGCGTTCCTCACCGCCGGCGTCTCGGCGCTGCTGATCTGGGTCACGCTGGCCGGTGACACCTTCGCCTGGGCCTCGGCCGAGACGGCGCTGTTCCTCGCCGGCTCGCTGCTCGCGATCGTCGCGTTCGTGGTCACCGAGATGCGCGCCGCGGAGCCGATCGTTCCGCTGCGGCTGTTCCGCGACCGCACGACCACCCTGGCGATCCTGGCCAGCGTGGCCACCGGCGTCGCGATGTTCGGCTCCTCGGTCTTCCTCGGCCAGTACCTGCAGATCTCGCGCGGATACTCCCCGACGGAGGCCGGGCTGCTGACCATCCCGATGGTCGCCGGCCTGCTGCTGTCCTCCACGGCCTCCGGGATCCTGATCACCCGCACGGGACGGTGGAAGCGCTTCCTCGTGGCGGGCTCGGTGCTCGTCGTCGTCGGCTTCGGCCTGCTGTCGATGATCGACCACGAGACGGACATGGTCCTGCTCTGCTCGTTCCTCTTCGTGCTCGGCGTGGGCATCGGCATGACGATGCAGAACCTGGTCCTGGCCGTGCAGAACACCGTCGCGGCGGCCGACCTCGGGGCGGCCAGCTCGGCCGTCACCTTCTTCCGCAGCCTCGGCGGCACCATCGGCGTCTCGGTGCTGGGCGCGGTGCTCAGCAGCCGCGTCGGCACGCTCATCTCCGCGGGCCTCCCGGCAGGCGCTGCGGCGGCGGGCTCGGGCGACATCGGTCTGGCCGACCTGGCCGACGCACCGGCACCGGTGCAGGCGCTGATCCGCGTCTCCTACGGCGACGCCACGGGGCTGATCTTCGCCGTCTCGGCGGTCGTGGCCGTGGTGGCGCTGATCGCCGTCCTGCTCATCCGCGAGGTCGCGCTGCGGACGCAGAGCGGCGAGGAGCGGCTGCGCGCCGAGTCGGTCACCGTCGACTGAACCGACGGCCCGTCTCCCCTCGGGGGACGGGCCGTCGTCCGTTCACTCCTGGAGAGCGGCGTCCAGCGTGATCTCGACGCCGGTGAGTGCCTTGCTGACCGGGCAGCCGGCCTTGGCCTCCTGCGCGGCCTTCTCGAACCCGGCGGCGTCGAGACCGTCCACCGTGCCGCGGACCGTCAGCTTGATGCCGGTGATCATGAATCCGCCGCGTTCCTTGTCGGGGCCGAAGCTGACGTCGGCGGTCACGTCCAGGCTCTGCGGGGTGCCGCCGGCCTTGGCGATTCCTCCGGAGAAGGCCATGGCGTAGCAGGACGCGTGCGCCGCGGCGATCAGTTCCTCCGGGCTGGTGCTGCCGTCGGCCGCGTCGGAGGTCCGCTTCGGCCAGGAGACGTCGAACGTGCCCAGGCCGGAGCTGGCCAGTTCGGTCCGGCCGGAGCCGTCCTGCAGGGTGCCGTGCCAGTCGGTGTGGGCAGTGCGGATGGCCATGCGTTCTCCTCGGCGGCGTGGGTCGAGCTCGGGCGGTGCTTCAGCAGACGGCTTCGCCGCTGTTGACGCGGTCGATGAGCAGGCGCAGGCGGGCCTTGAGCTCGTCGAACTCGTCGGTGTCGAAGCCGATGGCCCCGATCATCTCCTCGGAGATCCGGAAGGCCTTGTCCTGGAGCGCCCGGCCCTGGTCGGTGAGCGCGATGGAGACCGAGCGCTCGTCCTCGACCCGGCGGTGGCGGGTGACCAGCCCCGCGGCGGTGAGCCGCTTGAGGAGCGGGGAGAGCGTGCCGCTGTCCAGCGCGAGGCGCGAGCCGAGCTGACCCACGGTCTGGTGGTCGGTCTCCCAGAGCAGCATCATGACCAGATACTGCGGATAGGTCAGCCCGATCTCCTCGAGCATCGGCCGGTAGCGAGCGGTCACGGCGCGGGAGGCGGCGTACAGCGCGAAGCACAGCTGGTCGTCGAGCGTCACGCTCGGTGCCGGCAGGGCGGTCATGGCGAGAGTCTAGGCCCGGCGGCGTTCCGCGCTACGGCGAGTATGTGCCGGTCCCCCGCGTGGGGCGGCGTGGCCTGCAGGGGGTGGACTCAGCGAGGTTGAGCGGAACAGACTCAACCTGAGTGTCGTTGGACGGGACGACGTCACGAAGGACAGCACGAACCACGGAAGGACGCGGACCCACCCCATGGACAGCAAGCTCACGACCCGGTCGCAGGAAGCCGTCACCGCAGCCCAGCGGCTCGCGGTCAGCCGCGGCCACGCCGCACTGGAGCCCCTGCACCTGCTCGCCGCCCTCCTCGAGCAGACCGACGGGATCGCCGGCCCGCTGCTGAAGGCGGCCGGCGCCGACCCGGCCGACGTCCGGAGCAAGACCGACGCCGCGCTGCGCCGCCTGCCGAGCGTCAGCGGCGCCACCGTGCCCGCGCCGTCGCCGTCCCGGGAGTTCCTCCGGGTCCTGAACCTGGCCTCCGAGCAGGCCGGCGCGCTCGGCGACGAGTTCGTCTCGACCGAGCACCTGCTGGTCGGCCTGGCCTCCAGCGACGGCGAGGCGGCCACGGTGCTGACGAGCGCCGGCGCCACGCCCGACGCCCTGCTGGCCGCGTTCCGCACCGTCCGCGGCAACCGCAAGGTCACCTCGGCCGACCCCGAGAGCACCTACCAGGCGCTGGAGAAGTACGCCGTCGACCTCACCGAGCGCGCCCGCGAGGGCAAGATCGACCCGGTCATCGGCCGGGACACCGAGATCCGCCGCGTCGTCCAGGTGCTGTCCCGCCGGACCAAGAACAACCCGGTCCTCATCGGCGAGCCCGGCGTCGGCAAGACGGCGATCGTCGAGGGCCTGGCCCAGCGGATCGTCGCCGGCGACGTCCCGGAGAGCCTCAAGGGCAAGCGCCTGATGGCGCTGGACCTGAGCGCGATGGTGGCCGGCGCCAAGTTCCGCGGTGAGTTCGAGGAGCGGCTCAAGGCCGTGCTCCAGGAGATCACCGACGCCGAGGGCGAGATCGTCACCTTCATCGACGAGCTGCACACCATCGTCGGGGCCGGCGCCAGCGGGGACTCCGCCATGGACGCCGGCAACATGATCAAGCCGATGCTCGCCCGCGGTGAGCTGCGCATGGTCGGCGCGACCACGCTCGACGAGTACCGCGAGCACATCGAGAAGGACCCGGCCCTCGAGCGGCGCTTCCAGCAGGTCTACGTCGGCGAGCCCAGCGTCGAGGACACGATCGGCATCCTGCGCGGGCTCAAGGAGCGCTACGAGGTGCACCACGGCGTCCGGATCACCGACACCGCGATCGTCGCCGCCGCGACGTTGTCGGACCGGTACGTCACGGCCCGGTTCCTGCCGGACAAGGCCATCGACCTCGTCGACGAGGCGGCCAGCCGCCTGCGGATGGAGATCGACAGCCGCCCCGTGGAGGTCGACGAGGTCGAGCGCGCCGTCCGCCGCATGGAGATCGAGGAGATGGCGCTGGCCAAGGAGGACGACGAGTCCTCGCTGCAGCGCCTCGCCACCCTCCGCGAGGACCTCGCCAACCGCCGGCAGGAGCTGGCCGAGCTGACCGCCCGCTGGCAGCAGGACAAGTCGCACATCGAGCGGATCCAGCGGATCAAGGAGGAGCTGGAGACCGTCCGGCTCGAGGCCGAGCGGGCGGAGCGGGACGGCGCCCTCGCGCGCGCCGCCGAGCTCCGCTACGGCCGGCTGCCCGAGCTCGAGCGCTCGCTGGCCACTGCCGAGGCGTCGGTCGAGGCCGGTGACTCGATGCTCAAGGAAGAGGTCGGCCCCGACGACATCGCCGAGGTCGTCCAGGCCTGGACCGGCATCCCCGCCGGCCGGCTGCTCGAGGGCGAGACCCAGAAGCTGCTGCGCATGGAGGACGGGCTCGCGAACCGGGTCGTCGGCCAGCCCGAGGCGGTCCGCGCGGTGGCCGACGCGGTGCGCCGCGCGCGGTCCGGCGTCGCCGACCCCGACCGTCCCACCGGGTCGTTCCTGTTCCTCGGCCCGACCGGTGTCGGCAAGACGGAGCTGGCCAAGGCGCTGGCGGAGTTCCTGTTCGACGACGAGCGGGCGATGGTCCGCGTCGACATGAGCGAGTACTCCGAGAAGCACTCGGTCGCCCGCCTGGTCGGTGCCCCGCCCGGCTACGTCGGCTACGAGGCCGGCGGGCAGCTCACCGAGGCCGTCCGGCGGCGGCCGTACACGGTGGTGCTGCTCGACGAGGTCGAGAAGGCGCACCCCGACGTCTTCGACGTCCTCCTGCAGGTGCTCGACGACGGCCGGCTGACCGACGGCCAGGGCCGCACGGTCGACTTCCGGAACACCATCCTGATCCTGACGTCGAACCTGGGCAGCCAGATCATCGCCGACCAGACGGTGCCCGAGGAGCGGCGCCGCGAGGGCGTGATGGACGTCGTCCGGACGCACTTCAAGCCGGAGTTCCTCAACCGGCTCGACGACGTCGTGGTGTTCCGGGCGCTGGGCACCGAGGAGCTGGCCGGCATCGTCGACATCCAGGTCGGCGTCCTGGCCCGGCGGCTCGCCGCGCGTCGCCTGGCCCTCACCGTCACCGACGGCGCCCGCGACTGGCTCGCGATCAACGGGTTCGACCCGGTCTACGGCGCCCGGCCGCTGCGCCGCCTCGTGCAGCAGGCGATCGGCGACCAGCTGGCCAAGGCGCTGCTGTCCGGCGACATCCGGGACGGCGACGACGTCGTCGTCGACTGGTCGCCGGAAGGCGACGCCGGTCTGCGCGTCACCCGCGGCTAGAAGGACCGCCCCCGTCACAGCTCGCGGCGGGACCCTGCAGCGGGCCGACCGCGGAGGGGTGACCGCTCTGCCCGCCGGTCGCTCCCGTCGTCCATGATCGCTGTGGACGACGGGAGCGCCGCAGCCGTGGCGCGACGAGCGGGAGGCGGGTCATGACGTCAGGTCAGAGCGGGGACGGGGGCCAGCACGGCGGGCCCGGCGACCCGGCGCAGAGCTGGAACGCCCCACCCGCGCCGCCGCCGCAGTACCCCGGTTACGCCCCGGCCCCGTCGGCGCCGACCGGCTTCGGCGCGCCCACGCCGCTCGAGCGGCCGTTCGCGGTGCGCGCCGGGCTCGGCGCCATCATCGCCAATCTGATCCTGGGCGTCATCGGCACCGTGCTGACCTTCACCGACATCGACGCCCTGGTCGCGCAGACGGTCGCTGTCACCGACGATCCGCAGGTCACCGAGGCAGTCGTCCGCACGGGCATCGTCGTCGGGGCCGTGATCGGCGTGATCATCTACGGGCTGCTCGCGATGTTCATCTGGTTCGCCTGGAACGGCCGCAACTGGGCGCGGATCGTGCTGTGGGTCCTCGGCGGGATCAGCGTCACGTTCGGTGTCATCGGCCTGGCCACGTCCGCCGCCGGCGTGAGCACCGGTCAGAGCGGGTTCGTGACCGCGCTCGGCGTCTGCGGCCTCCTGCTCACCGCCGCAGGCATCGTGCTGCTCGCGATGAAGCCGGCCAACGAGTGGTACCGGTACCGCGGATGGCTGCGGGCCACCGGCCAGGCACGCTGACCCGGTCAGGCCCGGGCGCGCAGCCGCGGCATCCAGCGGGAGGTGGTGCGGGCGGCGAGGCTGGTGATCGCCGCCAGGCACAGGATGAAGAGCAGCAGGGTCAGCACCGTGATGCCCCCGCCCGCGACCGCCGAGAAGATGTGCAGCATGGCGAGCATCGCCGCGGCGGTGAGGCCGATCCATCGGGCCCAGGCGTGCCGGCGGGGCACGAACCACGCCGCGAGCGCGAAGACGATGCCGAGGACCAGATAGGGCGCGAGCAGCAGCAGGATGCTGCGCTGCGCCTCGGACTCGGTGATGCCCTGCTCCTCGGCGATCCGGCCGGAGAACTCCTCGAGCGCGTACAGGTTCACGGCCGCCACGAGCAGGAGCAGACCGGCGAGGATCGACATCACGATGATCGCGACGCGCACCGACGTCGGCATCGGCCCCGGATCGTCCGTCGATGCGGCACCCTCGGCAGGTGCAGGAGAAGTACTCACGGCTCCAGCGTGACAGATGCGCGCCCGGAGCCGGAAAAATGGCCGGCATCCGGATCCGCGTCGTCGGTCGAAGGTAGGGCGTGAGCACGATGCAGCAGCTCCCCGCTGCCACCCCCGACGCGCCCGCCCCGGGCGACGGCGAGGGGCGCGTTCCGCGCCGGTTCGGCGCGCTCGCCGGTCTGCTCGCCGCGGCGGTCGCCCTGGGTGTCGCCGAGCTCGTCGCCGCGATCGTCGGACCGGCCTCGTCCCCGGTGGTGGCGGTCGGCGACGCCGTCATCACGGTGACGCCCGAGCCGGTGAAGAACTTCGCGATCCGGACGTTCGGCGAGAACGACAAGGTCGCCCTGGTCATCGGCACGCTGGTGGTCGTCGCGATCTACTCGATGCTGATCGGCATCCTCGCGCTGCGCAATCGGCGGCTGGGGACCGCCGGCATCCTGCTGTTCGGCGCGATCGGCGCCTACGCCGCCGCCACCCGGCCTGCGGGCGGGATGCTCGACGCGGTGCCCTCGCTGGTCGGCGCGGGCGCGGGCATCGTCGCCCTGAACGCGCTGCTGGTGCCGTTGATCGGCCCGCGGTCCGCGCCGACCGAGCACCTGCCCCGTGCGGGAGGCGGCCAGCCGATGGTCGACCGCCTGCGCACGGCCCTCGCCGGCGGCGACCGCAAGGGCGGAATGATCGACCGGCGCCGCTTCTTCGTCACCAGCGGGGTCGCCCTCGGGGTCGCCGCGGTCGCCGGTGGCGCCGGCAAGCTGATCCAGCAGCGGTTCGACGTCGCCGATGCGCGCGAGGACATCGCCCTGCCGCGACCGGCGTCCCCGGCCCCGCGGCTGCCCGCCGACGCCGACCTGTCCAGGGAGGTCGACGGCCTGACCCGGCTGTTCACCCCCAACCGCGAGTTCTACCGGGTCGACACCGCCATCTCGGTGCCGCAGGTGCGCCCGTCGGACTTCCGGCTGACCTTCGACGGGATGTTCGACTCCCCGGGCAGCTACACGCTGGGGGAGCTGTTCGACCGCGACGACGTGATCGAGCGCGACGTGACGCTGACCTGCGTCTCCAACGAGGTCGGCGGCGTCCTGGCCGGCACGGCGCGGTGGCTCGGCGTCCCGCTCGGCGCCATCCTGCGCGAGAACGGGATCCAGGCGGAGAGCACGCAGCTGGTCTGCCGCTCGACCGACGGCATGACCATCGGGACGCCGACGCGCTCGGCGCTCGAGGTCGAGGACGCGATGCTGGCGTTCGGGATGAACGGCGAGCCGCTCCCGGTGGAGCACGGCTTCCCGCTCCGCATGGTCATCCCCGGGCTGTACGGCTACGTCTCGGCCTGCAAGTGGCTGACCCGGATCCAGGCCACCACGTTCGAGGCGTTCGACGCCTACTGGGTCGAGCGCGGCTGGGCGGCCCAGGGCCCCATCAAGATCGCCTCCCGGATCGACACCCCGGGCTCGCTGCGCAACTTCCCCGCCGGCCGACGGGCCATCGCCGGCGTGGCCTGGGCGCAGGGCCGGGGCATCGAACGGGTCGAGGTGCAGATCGACGAGGAGGACTGGGTCGAGGCCCAGCTCTCCCCCGCCGACGAGGCCGACATGTGGCGCCAGTGGGTGCTGCCGTACGACTTCCGACGCGGGTCCCACCTGATCAAGGTCCGAGCCACCGCCACGGACGGCGAGGTGCAGACCGACGACCGTGCCGATCCGTTCCCGAACGGCGCCAGCGGCTGGCACACCCTCCGGGTGGTCACCAGCTGAATCCCCGCTCCGGCACCGCCGGAGCCATGACGTCGTTCGGACATCGACAGGAGCAGTACCGACGTGACCAGTTCCCTCCGCCGCCGCGGCGCAGTCCTCGGCGCCGCCAGCGCCCTCACCCTCGTGCTCAGCGCGTGCGGCTCGGACGAGCCGGCCGACAGCAGCGCCGCGGACACCACGAGCAGCTCGTCCAGCGCGATGGAGTCGAGTGCGGCGCCGATGTCCGACGAGCCGTTCGGCGCCGGCTGCTCGGCGGTGCCCGCCGACGGTGAGGGCAGCTTCGCCGGCATGACCGACGACCCGGTGGCCACCGCGGCGAGCAACAACCCGGCGCTGTCCACGCTCGTCCAGGCCGTGACCGCCGCCAACCTCGTGGACAGCCTCAACGGGCAGCAGGACATCACCGTCCTCGCCCCGGCCAACCCCGCGTTCGAGGCCGTCCCCGCCGACGCGCTGCAGGCCCTCCTCGCGGACAGCGCCCAGCTGACCGCCGTCCTCACCCACCACGTCATCGCCGGCCGGCTGACGCCGGAGCAGCTCGCGGGCACGCACACCACGCTGAACAACGACGAGGTGACCATCGAGGGCGCGGGCGAGATGTTCACCATCGCCGGCGAGGGCACCGTCACGTCGACCGAGGCGACGGTCATCTGCGGCAACGTGCAGACCGCCAACGCGACCGTCTACATCATCGATCAGGTGCTCGCCCCGGCCGCCTGAACGCCTGTCTAGGGTCGGCCCCATGACGGCCGCCTCCGCTACCGCGCCTTCCACCCCCGACCGCGACCGGCTCCGCGAGCTGATCGTCGAGCTCGCCGTCGTGCACGGGAAGGTCACGCTGTCGTCCGGCCGCGAGGCGGACTGGTACATCGACATGCGCCGGCTGACGCTGCACCACGAGGGGGCGCCGCTGGTCGGGCGCGTGATGCGGCAGCTGACCGGCGACCTGCGCTACGACGTCGTCGGCGGCCTCACCCTCGGCGCGGACCCGGTCGCGACGGCGATGCTGCACGCGGCTGCCGCCGGCGAGGGGTACCTCGACGCCTGCGTCGTCCGGAAGGCGGGCAAGGCCCACGGCCTGCAGCGGCGGATCGAGGGACCGGACGTCGAGGGCAGGGCCGTGCTCGTCGTCGAGGACGTCTCGACGACCGGCGGCAGCCCGCTGACCGCGGCCGAGGCGCTGCAGGAGGCCGGCGCCGAGGTGATCGCGGTGGCCGTGATCGTCAACCGAGGCGCCCGCGAGGCGGTCGAGGCGGCCGGGTTCGAGTACCGCGCCGCCTTCGAGCTGTCCGACCTCGGCCTGTCCTGAGCGCGAGAACGATCAGGTGACCTGATCACAAGTGGTCCTGGCTCACGCGTCGACGCTGAGCCAGGACCACTCGACGATCAGGTGACCTGATCATCAGCGCGCGTCGTACGGTGAGCCCGTGACCACGGCAACGGCGACGTGGGTGACCGAGCTGCGGAACGCGCTCGGGTCCGACGGCGTCCTCACCGATCCCGACGTGACGGCGTCCTACGCCCGCGACCAGGCCATGCTCGCGCCGGCCGGGACACCGGCCGCCGTCGTCCTGCCGCGCAGCACGGCCGACGTCGTCGCGGTGATGCAGGTGGCCTCGCGGCACGGGATCCCGGTGGTCCCGCGCGGCGCCGGCTCGGGTCTCGCCGGGGCGAGCAACGCCGTCGACGGCGCGATCACGCTGGTCATGACCCGCATGGACGCCGTCCTCGAGGTGGCCCCGGCCGACCGGCTCGCCGTCGTCCAGCCGGGAGTGGTGAACAAGGCGCTGCGGGACGCCGTCGCCGGTGCCGGGCTGTTCTATCCGCCCGATCCCTCCAGCTACGACTGGTGCACGATCGGCGGCAACCTCTCCACCAACTCCGGCGGCCTGTGCTGCGTGAAGTACGGCGTCACGACCGACTACGTGCTGGGCCTCGAGGTCGTCCTCGCCGACGGCAGGGTGCTGCGCACCGGGCGGCGGACGGTGAAGGGCGTCGCGGGCTACGACCTCGCCCGGCTGTTCGTCGGGTCGGAGGGCACGCTCGGCGTGATCACCGAGGCCACGCTGGCGCTCCGGCCGGCGCCGCAGCGGCCGGTCACCCTGGTGGCCACCTTCGCGACGACGGCGCAGACCGGCCAGGTCGTCGAGCGGGTCGTGACCAGCGGCCTGGTGCCCAGCCTGCTCGAGGTCATGGACAACACGTGCATCTGCGCGGTCGACGACCTGCTCAAGGCCGACCTCGACCGCACGGCGCACGCGCTGTTGGTCGCGCAGTGCGACGCCGGGGGAGAGGCCGCCGCGGCGCTGATCGAGGCGCTGGCGGAGATCTGCCGAGAGGCCGGCGCGGAGTTCGTCCACACCACCGACGACCCGGCCGAGGGCGACCTCCTGCTCGCCGCCCGCCGCATGGCGCTGCCCGGCGCTCGAGCAGCTCGGCAGCACGCTCATCGACGACGTCGCGGTGCCCCGCTCGCGGATCGCCGCGTTCCTCGACGGCTGCGACGGCATCGCGACGTCCCGCGACCTCACCATCGGCGTGGTCGGCCACGCCGGCGACGGCAACATGCACCCGACGATCTGCTTCGACCCCACCGACCTCGACCAGCGCGAGCGGGCGTTCGCCGCCTTCGACGACATCCTCGAGCTCGGGCTCTCCCTCGGCGGCACGATCACCGGCGAGCACGGCGTCGGCTCGATCAAGGTCGACTGGCTCGAGCGGGAGATCGGCCCGGTCGCCCTGGACGTGCACCGCGCCATCAAGGACGCGCTCGACCCGGCCGGCCTGCTCAACCCCGGCAAGGTGTTCCGCCGGGCGTCGGTGGCCGACCTGGCCGCCGTCTCCGGGCTGGCGCCGGGAGCCTGACCGTGCCGGGGCGGTGGGGGTCCTTCGTGGCCGACGCCGAGGGCGACCACGTCCTGCACGAGGTCGGCAACCCGGCCCACCGCTGCCGCATCGAGCACGACGACCGGATCCTGCTGGTGCACCTCTCCGGCGAGGACGGCGACGGCTGGACCGCGTTCGCCGTCGACCGCGCGACCCGGCGGTGGGCGGTCGGGCAGGCCCGCACCCAGCTCGCCGCCGCCACCCGTGCGGTGGACGACCTGCGCGGCCGGGGCGCCGACCGGCCCGACCTTTGACACCCTGGCGGTCGTGACCAGGGACCGGCTCGTCGTCATCGGCGGGGACGCCGCCGGAATGAGCGCGGTCGCGCAGGCCCGCCGGCTCCGCGACGCGACCGAGCTGGACATCGTCGTCCTCGAGCAGGGGCCGGACGTCTCCTACTCCGCCTGCGGCATCCCCTACTGGGTCGGCGGCCAGGTCGAGGACCGCGACCAGCTGATCGCCCGCACGCCGTCGGAGTTCGAGGCGCAGGACATCGACGTCCGCCTCGGCACGCGCGCCGACGCGATCGACCTCGACGCCGGCACGGTGACCACCAGCGACGGCGGGACGCTCGGCTACGACCACCTGCTGGTGGCCACCGGCGGGGCGCCGCTGCGACCGGACGTCCCCGGGCTCGACGCCGACGGCGTGCACGGCGTCCACCGGCTCGCCGACGGCGCCGCGATCCGCGCCACGGTGGCCGCCGGGGCGCGGCGGGCCGTCGTCCTCGGTGGCGGCTACATCGGCCTCGAGATGGCCGACGTGCTGCACGACCGGGGCCTCGACGTCACCGTCGTCCTGGCCGATCCGCTGCCGATGGCCCAGCTCGACGACGACATGGGCGCGCTGGTCTGCAAGGCCATGGCGGACATGGGCATCGCCGTGCAGACCGACCAGCCGGTGCGCGAGATCGAGAGGGACGGCGACGGCGTCGTCGCGGCGGTGCGCACGGACGACGGGACGTACCCCGCCGACCTCGTCGTCCTCGGGCTCGGCATGGGCCCGGAGGTGGCGCTCGCCGAGAAGGCCGGGCTGCGGCTCGGCGAGACCGGTGCCATCGAGGTCGACCGCACCCAGCGCAGCCGGTCCCACCCCGAGGTGTTCGCCGCCGGGGACTGCGCGCAGACGTACTCCCGGATCACCGGCGAGGCGCTGCACGTCGCGCTGGGCACGCACGCCAACAAGCAGGGCCGGGTGGCCGGCTCGGTCATCGGCGGCCGGGCGGCCCGGTTCGCCGGCGTCCTGGGGACGGCGCTGACGAAGGTCGGCGACCTGGAGATCGCCCGCACCGGCCTGTGCACCACGCAGGCCGAGGCCGCCGGCTACGACTACCGCACCGAGACCATCGAGGGCACGACGAAGGCCGGCTACTTCCCGGGCGCCGAGGGGATCACGGTCAAGCTGCTCAGCGACCGCGGCTCCGGCCGGCTGCTCGGCGCGCAGATCGTCGGCGGGCCGGGGAGCGGGAAGCGGATCGACATCCTGGCGACGGCGATCTGGGCCGGGCTCACCGCGGAGGAGTTCGCCGGATCCGACCTCTCCTACGCGCCGCCGTTCTCGCCGACCTACGACCCGGTGCTCGTCGCGGCCCGGGTCGTCAGCCGCGTCGAGCAGGGCTGATGGCCGAGCGCCCGCCCGCCACCGAGACCGAGGTCCGCGGCGCCGACTGGTACGGCGAGGACCTCTCCGGCCAGGAGCACACCCGGGTCGCGTTCAGCGGCGTCGACCTGACCGAGAGCACCGACGACGGCGCCGTCTTCACCGAGTGCACGTTCCGGGACTGCAGGTTCAACCTCTCCCGGCACACCGAGGCCGCCTTCCTGAACTGCACCTTCACCGGCTGCTCGTTCTTCCAGGCGGAGTTCACCGACTGCAAGGTCACCGGCAGCACGTTCGAGCGCTGCACCTTCGACCTGATGGCAGTGGTCCGCGGGGACTGGTCGTTCGTGGGCCTGCCCGGCGCCGACCTCCGCCGCGCGTCGTTCACCGGGACGCGGCTGCGCGAGGCAGACCTGACCGGCGTCCGGGCGTCGGGGGCCACGCTGCGGCACCTCGACCTGTCCGGCGCCGAGCTGCACGAGGCCGATCTCGGCGGTGCTGACCTGCGCGGCTCGGACCTGAGCGCGGTCGACCCGCGGTCGGTGGAGCTCACCGGCGCGGAGATCGACGTCGCCCAGGCCGTCGTCCTGGTGACCGCCCTCGGGCTGAACGTCCGCCCCGACGCCCCGGAGTGAGAGCGGCGGCGGGATACTGACCCCGCACCGCCGGACACCGACGACAGGAGTGCCCCGCATGCCCATCGCGACCCCCGAGGTCTACGCCGACATGATCCGCCGGGCGAAGGAGGGCGGGTTCGCCTATCCGGCGATCAACTGCACCTCGTCGGAGACGATCAACGCGGCCCTGCGCGGCTTCGCCGACGCCGGCAGCGACGGGATCATCCAGTTCTCCACCGGCGGCGCCGAGTTCGCCTCCGGCACCAAGGTGAAGGACATGGTGACCGGGGCGGTCGCACTGGCCGAGTTCGCGCACGTCGTCGCCGAGAAGTATCCGGTCAACGTCGCTCTGCACACCGACCATTGCCCCAAGGACAAGCTCGACGGCTATGTCCGCCCGCTGATCGCGATCTCGCAGGACCGGGTCACCGCCGGTCAGGAGCCGCTGTTCCAGTCGCACATGTGGGACGGCTCGGCGATCGACCTCGACGAGAACCTGCAGATCGCCGAGGAGCTCCTCGAGAAGACGGCGGCCGCCAAGATCGTGCTGGAGCTCGAGATCGGCGTCGTCGGCGGTGAGGAGGACGGCGTCTCCGCCGACATCGACGAGAAGCTCTACACCGCCGAGGGCGACTTCGTGGCGACGGCGAAGGCGCTGGGGCTGGGGGAGAAGGGCATCTACCTGCTCGCCGCGACGTTCGGCAACGTCCACGGCGTCTACAAGCCGGGCAACGTCAAGCTGCGGCCGGAGATCCTCAAGCAGGGTCAGGACATCGTGTCGCGGGAGTTCGGCTCCGCCGACGACAAGCCGTTCAACCTCGTGTTCCACGGCGGCTCGGGCTCGGCGCAGTCGGAGATCCGGGAGGCGCTCTCGTACGGCGTCGTGAAGATGAACGTCGACACCGACACCCAGTACGCCTTCACCCGGCCGATCGTCGGCCACATGTTCGGCAACTACGACGGCGTCCTGAAGATCGACGGCGAGGTCGGCAACAAGAAGGCCTACGACCCGCGCAGCTACCTCAAGGCCGCGGAGACCGGCATGGCCGCCCGCGTCGTCGAGGCGTGCGAGGACCTGCTGTCCGCCGGCCAGTCGCAGAGCGGCTGATCGCGGTGACCCACTCGCACTCCAACCTGCTCGGGGAACCCCCGGCGACGCGACTCCCGGCCAACCCGGAGGCCGACGCCGAGCTGACCGCCGGCAACCCTGCGGCCGAGGTCGCGTCGCGCCATCCCACGGTCAGCGCGGCCTGGGCGGCGCTGGCCGAGGAGGCGCTGACCCGGCCGGAGCGCCAGCTCAGCGACACCGTCGAGGCCTACGCCTACGCCCGCACCGGCTACCACCGCGGGCTCGACGCGCTGCGCCGCAACGGCTGGAAGGGCTTCGGCCCGGTGCCGTGGTCGCACGAGCCCAACCGCGGGTTCCTGCGCTGCGTCATCGCGCTGGCCAAGGCGGCGGAGGCGATCGAGGAGACCGAGGAGCACGAGCGCTGCATCCAGCTCCTCCGCGACAGCGACCCGAGCCTGGTGCCCTAGGGGGGCCTTCCAGCGCTCGCCGAGTTCGGGGTGCAGGGCCGTCAGCGCCGTCGTCAGCGCGGCGAACTCCTCGCCGCCGGCCATCAGCCGGGTGAGGTCGGAGGCGTCGACGTCGTCCCGGGTCAGGCTGCCCGCCACCTGCCCGTGCGCCAGCAGCAGGAACCGGTCGCCGACCAGGTGGGCGTAGCGCGGGGTGTTGGTCACCTGCACCACGGCCAGTCCCTGGCTGCGGGCGGTGACGATCGACTGCAGCATCAGCGTCTGCTGGGGGACGGCGAGCGGTGCCGTCGGCTCGTCGATGACCAGCGCCCGCGCGCCGAAGTGCAGGGCGCGGGCGATGGCCAGGCTCTGCCGTTCGCCGGCGCGCAGCGTGCTGGCCGGCGCGTCCGGGTCCAGCCCGGTGACGCCGACGCGCGCCAGCGCGGAGACCGTCGTGTCCCGGGCGCGGTCGAGGTCGATGCGTCGGAACAGGCCGAACCCGCGGGACGGCTCGGCGCCGAGGAAGAAGTTCCGCCACACCGACAGCAGCGGGGCGACGGCGAGGTCCTGCCACACGGTCGCGATGCCGGCGGCGCGGGCCTGGCGGGGCGAGCGGAAGCGCATCGGCTCGCCGCTGACCAGCAGCGTGCCCTCGGTGTGCCGGGTCAGCCCCGACAGAAGCGCCACCAGCGTGGACTTCCCCGAGCCGTTCTCGCCGAGCACGCAGGTGACCTCGCCGGCGGGGAGGACGGCGCTGACGCGGGACAGCGCGGCGACCGCGCCGAACCGCACGGTCACCCCGCGCAGTTCGAGCACCGGCAGCGCAGCGGTGCTCATGACCGCGGTGCTGCCTTCAGCCGTCGGCGCACCACGCCGTTGGTGAGCAGCGCCATCAGCAGCAGGACGCCGAGCAGCGCCTGGAACCACAGCGGGTCCCACCCGGCCATCACGATGCCGTTGCGGGCGACCGCGTAGACCACGGCGCCGATCGCCGCGCCGATGGTCGAGCCGTAGCCGCCGGTGAGCAGGCAGCCGCCGATCACCGCGACGACGATGAAGTCGATCGCGCTGACCAGCCCGGTCGAGCCGATCTGCACGCCGCTGACCTGGACCCCCGCGAGCCGGACCAGCCCGAGGGTGCCGATCAGCCAGCCCGCCGTCGCGGTGATGCAGAACAACGTGACCGTCGTCCGCGCCACCGGCACGCCGAGCTGGCGGGCCGCCCGGCGCGCACCGCCGCCGGCGAAGATGCCGTTGCCGAAGCCGGTCCGCCAGAGCGCCCAGGTCGCCGCGGCGGTGACCAGGAGGAACCAGACCAGCGAGATCCGGAAGCGGCCGTCGCCGATCTCGAGCGTGGAGCCGAACACGGCCGCGACCGACTGCCAGCCGTCGGCCTCCTCCAGCCCCGTCACTCGGGACACCCCGCTGACGGCCGTGCCACCGGCCCGCGCGATGCCCTGGAGCACCAGGAACGTCGCGAGGGTGACCAGGAAGCTCGGCAGTCCGGTGTTGACGACGAGCAGCCCGTTGAACAGCCCGACGAGCAGGGCACCCCCGAAGGAGGCGAGCAGGGCCGGCCACACGGCCCAGCCGGCCTGACCGGTCAGCAGGGCGGTGCCGAGCGCGCTGGCGACGGCCACCACTCCGATCGACATGTCGAAGTGACCGGCGATCAGGAGCAGGCCGACGGTCACCCCGCCGATCCCGATCAGGGCCGCGGTGTCCAGCACGCTGGCCAGACCGGCGACGGTGAGCAGCTGCGGCGCCAGCGGGAGGAAGACGGCGAGCACCGCCGCCAGGCCCACCAGCGCCGGCAGGCTCGGCCGCGCCAGGGCCCGCACGAACCACCGCCGGGTCCGCGGCACGTCTGCGGTGACCGACCCGAGTGCGGGCAGGCGCTCGGTGATCACCGGCACGTCCCGAGAGCGGTCCGGCGACCGAGCGGGGCGCGGAGCGTCGGCAGCGGGGCCTCCTCGGCGAAAGGTGTGCCCGCCCAGTGTCCACGACGACGCCCGCTGGGACCGGGTGAAGCGCGCTCGCGGCGCTCTTACGGCTGCAGTCGCCACCGCACGCGCTCGTCCGCGTACCAGGTCCACCGGGTCACCGGCCGCGGGTACGGCACGCCGTCCCGCACGATCCGGGCCGGGTCGGAGGCCACCTGCAGAGCGCGGCCGGTCGTCTGCCGCGTGGGACGCAACGGCAGCGTCATGACGGTGACGGCGATCGTGTCGACGGCCCGCCACTCCGGTCGGACGTCGATCCGCGTGATCTCGCCGTCGGCGACCTTGATGTCGTCGTGGTGCGCCTGCAGCCCCAGCCGGCGGCTCAGCGAGCGCCGTCCGTCCCCGGCGGCCTCCAGCCGGCCGTGGTGCAGCAGGACGCCGCCGTGGTCGTCGCGGACGAGCGTCAGGTCCCGCGGTTCACCGGTGCCGATGCCCAGGGACTGGGCGAGGCCGACCGAGTCGCGGTCACCGCCCGGTTCCCACGCCACGGGCACCTGCGCGGTGCGGCCGGCCTTCAGCAGCCGGGTGAGGACGGCGGAGAGGGCGTGCACCGGCCCGCGCACGACCAGCGCCTCGGCCCCTTCGACCGGTGCGAGGAGGGTGTCCCGGGGTGTCTCGCCCGGGTCCAGGCGGCGGAGGTCCAATTCGACCGACGGCATGCGGCTACCCTTTCACCCGGCCCAGCTCAACGCCCACGGCCAGCCGGTATCCACCGGGTGCCCGATCAACCGAGGAGAACCAGGACCCGATGCCGGCTGTCGTGCTGATCGGTGCCCAGTGGGGGGACGAGGGCAAGGGAAAGGCCACCGACCTGCTCGGTGGCCGAGTGCCGTACGTCGTCCGCTACCAGGGCGGCAACAATGCCGGCCACACGGTCATCACACCGGACGGCGAGCGGTACGCGCTGCACCTGATCCCGAGCGGGATCCTGACGCCGGGCTGCACGCCGGTGATCGGTAACGGCGTGGTCATCGACCCCGAGGTCCTCATCGGCGAGCTCGCCGGGCTGGACGAGCGCGGTGTGGACACCTCGCGCCTGGTCATCTCCTCGGACGCGCACTTGATCATGCCCCACCACCGGGCCCTGGATAAGGTCACCGAGCGCTTCCTGGGCAAGCGGAAGATCGGCACCACGGGGCGCGGCATCGGCCCGGCGTACGGCGACAAGGTCGCCCGCACGGGCATCCGGGTGCAGGACCTGCTCGACCTGTCGATCCTCCGGCAGAAGCTCGAGGGCACCCTGCAGGAGAAGAACCAGATCCTGGTCAAGGTCTACAACCGCAAGGCGATCGACGTCGACGAGGTCGTCGAGGAGTACGCGGAGTACGCCGAGGCGCTCAAGCACCGGATCATCGACACCCGCCTGCTGCTCGGCAAGGCCCTCGACGCCGGCGAGTGGGTCCTGCTGGAGGGCTCGCAGGGCACCCTGCTCGACGTCGACCACGGCACCTATCCGTTCGTGACGTCGTCCAACCCGACGGCGGGCGGCGCGGCCACCGGCTCGGGCATCGGCCCCACGCGGATCGAGCGCGTGGTCGGGATCCTCAAGGCCTACACGACCCGCGTCGGCTCCGGCCCGTTCCCGACCGAGCTGCACGACGCCAACGGCGAGTACCTGCGCAAGCAGGGCGGCGAGGTCGGCGTCACCACCGGCCGCGACCGGCGCTGCGGCTGGTTCGACGCCGTCGTCGCCCGGTACGCCAGCCGGGTCAACGGGATCACCGACTACTTCCTCACCAAGCTCGACGTCCTGTCGGGCCTGGAGACGGTGCCGATCTGCGTGGCCTACGACGTCGACGGCGTCCGGCACGACGAGATGCCGATGACGCAGACCGACTTCCACCACGCGGAACCGGTCTACGAGGAGATGCCGGGCTGGTTCGAGGACCTCCGGCACTGCCGGACGTTCGACGAGCTGCCGGCCAACGCGCAGGCCTACGTGAAGCGCCTCGAGGAGCTCGCGGGCGCGCGGATCAGCGTGATCGGCGTCGGCCCCGGCCGCGACGAGAACGTGGTCATCAACGACCTGATCGAGCTAAGGACCCCGCTGCTCCCGACCGCTCGCGAGCTCGCGGCGGGCCCCTGCAGGGGGCCGGGGGTGTGCGGGTCAGACGGCTGCGAGGACTTCTTCCCGCGCTGCAACTGCGTGCTCGGGGGAGTCGGTGATCAGGCCGTCGACGCCCAGGTCGAGCAGCAGCCGGGCCTGGCCGACGGCGTCCCCGTGGCCGGCCGGGTGCCCGCCGCGGCGCAGCTCCGGCGGGAGGAAGGCGTTCTCCGCCCGCAGCGTCCAGCAGAAGACGGCGAGCTCGGCGCGGTGCGCCTCCGCCACCAGCCCGGCCGTCGAGGCGATCCGGCCGCGCTCGTCGAGGGGCAGCAGCCGGTCGCGGCTGGGGCCGATGCCCTGCGCGTAGGTGGACACCTCCCGCAGCCCGGCGGGGGTCAGCAGCGGATCGCCGACGGGGCTGTCGGACACGAGCTGCACCATCCGCGGGCCGGCGTACCCGGTGAGCGCGCGGATCTCGCGCAGGAGATCGGGCTGGAAGGACTGGAGGACGACGGTCCCGTCGGCGGAGGCCGCGCCCAGGCGGATCAGCTCGTCGGTGACCAGCGAGGCCACCCGTCCGACGTCCTTCGACTTCTTGAGCTCGGCGAGGACCTGGATCGGGCGCTCGGCCGTCGAGCGGTCGCGGGCGATGCCGACGACGTCGGCGAGGGTGAGGATGCCCGAGCGCCCGTCGTACGCGGTGTTCAGCGGCCGCAGTCCGGGCATCCGCTCCACCGCGGTGAGCGTGCGCAGCTCGGCGACGTCGAAGTCCTCGACGAACCAGTCGAGCGCCGAGTAGCCCTCGACCCGCCCGGGACGGCGGCGGTCGGCGAACTCCGGACGCGAGGCCACGTCGGTGGACAGCGACAGCGCGTTCTCGTGGCGGACGACGAGGGCGCCGTCGCGGCTGACGACCAGGTCGGGCTCGATCATGTCCGCGCCGAGGTCGACGGCGAGCTCGAAGCTCTCCCGCGTGTGCTCGGGCCGGTAGGCCGGGGCGCCGCGATGGCCGACGACGACAGGGAGCGCTTCGTGCATGCCTGCGACAACACCCGAGCTTCCTGAACGGAAGCCCAACGGCGCCTGCACGCTCCGTCACAATTCAGAGGACAGCCTGCTGACCTGCGGTGCACCATGCCTCGCGTGATGGATCTCGCAGCCCTCGGCTGGACGCCCGACCGGGACGTCGAACTCCCGACCGGAACCGCGCCGGGCCGGGTGTCCCGCGTCGACCGCGGGCGCCTCCGCGTGCTGACCGCCGAGGGGGAGGAGACGGTCGTCCCCGCCGCCGCCCTCTACGACGGCGCCGGCGCGGACATCGGGGGTCCGGCGGTCGGCGACTGGGTGGCGCTCCGCGGCGAGCTGGCCGTCGCGATCCTGCCCCGCCGGACCGCCTTCGTCCGCACGATGGCCGGCCGCTCCTCGGGCGCGCAGGTCGTCGCCGCGAACCTCGACGTCGTCCTGGTCGTCGACGCACTCATCGGGGAGACGCGCCTGCGGCGGGTGGAGCGCTACCTCGCGGTCGCCTGGAGCAGTGGGGCGACGCCGGTCGTCGTCCTCACCAAGGCCGACCTCTCCGACGACGTCGCGGCCGCCGTCGAGGAGGTGGCCGAGGACGCGCTGGGCGTCGAGGTGCTGGCCGTCAGCTCGATGACCGGCGAGGGGCTGGACGACGTGCGTGCCCTCCTGGGTGCCGGCCGCACTGCCGCGATGGTGGGGCCGTCCGGGGTCGGGAAGTCCAGCCTGGCCAACGCCCTGGCCGGGGAGATGCTGGCGGCGACCCGCGAGATCCGCGAGGACGGTCGCGGCCGGCACACGACGACGGCCCGCGAGCTGCACGTGCTGCCCGGCGGCGGCCTCCTGGTCGACACCCCGGGCATGCGGGAGCTGGCGCTCTACGACGACGAGGAGGGCGTCGCCACCGCGTACGCCGACGTCACCTCGCTCGCGGAGGAGTGCCGCTTCCGGGACTGCGCGCACCGCACCGAACCGGGCTGCGCGGTCGCCGCCGCCATCGACGACGGCCGGCTCGACCCGGCCCGGCTGACCGCGTGGCGCAAGCTGCAGGCCGAGGCCCACCGGCAGCTGCTGCGGGTCGACGCCCGTGCCCGGGCCGAGGAGAAGGCGCGGCTGCGCACCTTCTACCGATCCCTGAAGGGGCAGCCCAACCGGATCCGCTGAGGAGCGCTCGGTAGTTTTCCTCCGTGCGCGTGCTCGTGATCGGCTCCGGTGCCCGGGAGCACGCCCTGTGCGTGGCTCTGCAGTCCGACCCCGCGGTGAGCGCGCTCGCCTGCGCCCCCGGCAACGCCGGCACCCGCGCGGTGGCCGAGGCGCTCCCGGTCCGCGTCGCCGATCCCGACGCGGTCGCCGACGTGGCGAGGGCCTGGTCGGCCGACCTGGTCGTCATCGGCCCCGAGGTTCCGCTGGTCGCCGGCGCGGCCGACGCGGTCCGGGACGCCGGCATCGCCTGCTTCGGGCCGTCGGAGCAGGCCGCGCAGCTCGAGGGCAGCAAGTCCTTCGCCAAGCACGTGATGACCGCCGCCGGCGTGCCGACCGCTCAGGCGTGGCCCGTCGGCGGACCGGCCGAGCTGGAGACGGCACTCGATGAAGTTGCTGCGGTCGCCACCGGAGCGCCGTACGTCGTCAAGGACGACGGGCTGGCCGCGGGCAAGGGCGTGCTCGTGACCCCCGACCGGGCTGCGGCCGTCGCGCACGGGCGCGCGGTGCTCGACGGCGGGCACTCGGTGCTCATCGAGGAGTACCTCGACGGGCCCGAGGTGTCGCTGTTCGCCGTCACCGACGGGACGACGGTCGTGCCGCTCGTCCCGGCCCAGGACCACAAGCGCCGTGACGACGGCGACGCCGGACCCAACACCGGCGGCATGGGCGCCTACGCCCCGCTGCCGTGGGCGCCGCCCGGCCTCGTCGACGAGGTGCTGGCCACCGTGCTGCAGCCCACCGTCGACGAGATGGCTCGCCGCGGGGAGCCCTTCTCCGGCCTGCTCTACGCGGGGCTCGCGCTCACCTCGCGCGGCGTGCGGGTGGTCGAGTTCAACGCGCGGTTCGGGGACCCCGAGACCCAGGTCGTCCTCCCGCTCCTGGAGACCCCGCTGGCCGGGCTGCTGCACGCCGCCGCCACGGGAACGCTGGCCGACCACCCGCCGCTGCGCTGGCGCGACGGGGCCGCCGTCACCGTCGTCGTCGCCTCGGCCGGCTACCCCGAGGCGCCGCGCACCGGCGATCCGGTCACCGGTGCCGACGGCGAGGGGGTGCTGCACGCAGGCACGGCGCTGGGCGCGGACGGCTCGGTCGTCTCGGCCGGCGGGCGGGTCCTGGCCGTGACCGCGGTCGGTGCCGACCTCGCTGCGGCGCGGCAGACCGCCTACGAGCGCGTCGCCGGGGTCCGGTTGACCGGGGCGCACTGGCGGACGGACATCGGGCTGGCCGCGGTCGAGGGCCGGATCCAGGTCCCGACGGCCTGACCTCACGTCGCCTGACACGCTTCCGCGGCAGCCCTGACGGGCCGGCGCGCGCCGCCACCGTGAGGTGACCTCGTCCCCGTTCCCGTTGTGCCTGGTCAGCCCGGTCCGGTTAGGTGTCGATCACACCGGCGCACAGCAGCGCCCACCACTGCAGGAGAGCGCCTCGTGAACAAGTCCGAGCTGGTGTCCAGGCTGACCGCCCGCCTCGACGGGGACCGTGCCAAGGCGATGGCCGCCGTCAACGGCATCCTCGAGGAGATCGAGCAGAGCCTGGCCCGTGGGGAGAAGGTGTCCCTGTTCGGGTTCGGCACGTTCGATCGGCGCGAACGCGGGCCGCGCACGGCCCGCAACCCGGCCACGGGCGAAACCATCCAGCTCGGCGCATCGGTGGCACCGGTGTTCCGTGCCGGCGCTGGGTTCAAGCAGTTGCTCGCCGACGCGGCCGGGACCGCGCGGACCGCTGCGGCGACCGCGGTCTCGGCGGCGACGGCAGTTCCGACGGCAGTCGCGAGCGTGACGGCGCCGGCGAGCAAGGCCGCGAAGAAGGCCGTGTCGCAGGGTGGGAAGGCCGCGTCCAAGGCTGAGACGAAGGCGTCGGAGAAGGCCTCGGACAAGGCCTCGGACAAGGCAAAGCCCAAGACGGCGAAGGCCGGTGCCGGAAAGTCCTCGAAGAAGACTGCGGGGAAGGGCGCGAAGAAGGGGTAGCGCGCCTCAGAGAACGGCGTCGAGCGGACGGGCCAGCACGTCGGCGCCGTCCACGACCTCGGGCAGGAAGCGCCGGCGCAGCGCCGCCACCGTCTCCAGTGCGGCCGGGTCGACGACGGCGCCGGGCAGCAACCCCTCGCGGTCGTCGCGCAGGCGGTCGACGTACCGGCGCGCCAGCACGGGGGAGACGTCGAGCCGGGCGGCCGCGTGCTCGACGGCGACGTCGTCCACGGCGCCGGACCGGATGTCGGCGATCGTCGCCGCCAGCACCTCGCCGAGGGCCCGCGCCTCGGCGAGCCGGCTGGTCCCGGCGACCGCGGTCACGGTGCCGAGGTAGGGAGCGCAGACGTCGGCGACCGAGGCCAGCCGCACGCACCCGGCCTCCTCGGCCACCAGCTCGTTGCCGGCGTTGAGCATCGTCACGTCGCAGTCGCCGGCCAGCAGCGCGGTCAGCCGCCGCGGCGTCGAGCCGAGCGCGAGCAGCTCGTACTCCCCGCGCGGCACGCCGAGGAACTCGGTGAGGGCGTACATGGCCAAGGCGAACCCCGATGCCGGGACGTCGACGCCCACCCGGGCTCCCCGGAGCCGGTCCGCCCCGTCGAACCCGGGCCGACCGTAGAGCGCCAGACCCAGGCCGCGGTCGATGCCGCTGACGATGCCCACGTCGAGCACGCCGCCGAGCGGGTTGGTCGGGCTGAAGCGGTAGGCCAGCACGTTGTCCGGGCTGGTGAACGCGACATCGATCTCGCCGTCGACCAGGGAGCGGAACTGGCCGGGAGAGGACGCCACCGGTACCTCGTCGACCTCCAGCCCCGCGTCGGCGAGCCGGCCGGTGGAGCGGGCGACGTCGAGCAGAACCGACGGGCTGAACGTGCCGGCGACGAGACGATGGACCACGCAGCGCAGTATCGCCGGTGGTGCAGTCGATTGCAGCATCGCCCTCGATCGCGGCCGCACGCCCGGACCTCGCGGTTCGCCGTCGAGGCTTGACACCGCCGACTCCGGCACGTCACGCTGCAACGGACACAACAACCGATTGCAGTGGGACGAAAGGGCGGCGGCCGCATGGACGACCTCGTCGCCTCGGCGATCGCGCACTGGGGCCCCCGCTTCACCACCAACGGTGTCACCGTGTCGGATTTCCAGCGCGTCACCGGGCGGGTCGAGCGCTGGGCGGACTGGTGCGCGGCCTGGTCCGACATGGGCGGCGAGCACGAGGCGCTGGGCCGGCAGGCCCTGGCCGACGGCCGGCTGCTGTCGGCCGGTCAGCACCTCTCGCAGGCGGCCGTCTACTTCCACTTCGGCAAGTTCGTCTTCGTCGAGGACCTCGACCAGATGCGCGCCGCGCACGAGCGCGCGGTCGCCTGCCTGACCGACGCCCTGCCGCACCTGCCGCGTCCCGGCCGGCGGATCGAGATCCCGTTCGAGGGCACGACGCTCGTCGGTGTCCTGCGCTGTCCGGACGGGGAGGGGCCGTTCCCGGTCGTCGTCCTGCTGTCCGGGCTGGACTCGACCAAGGAGGAGCTCCGCTCCACCGAGGAGACCTTCCTCGAGCGCGGTCTGGCGACCTTCAGCGTCGACGGCCCGGGCCAGGGCGAGGCCGAGTACGACCTGCCCATCCGCGGCGACTGGTCGGCGCCGGCCGAGGCGATCATGGCGACGCTCGAGAACCTGCCCGAGGTCGACGTCCGCCGCGTCGCCGTGTGGGGCGTGAGCCTGGGCGGCTACTACGCGCCGCGGGTCGCCGCCGCGCTCGGCGACCGGGTCCGCGCCTGCGTCGCGCTCGCCGGGCCCTACGACTTCGGTGACTGCTGGCCGCAGCTGCCCGAGCTGACCCGCCGCACCTTCCAGGTCCGGTCCCGGACCGACAGCGACGACGAGGCCCGCCGGGTCGCGCACACCCTGTCCCTCGAGGGCGTCGCAGAGAAGATCACCGCCCCGCTGCTGATCGTCTTCGGCCGCCAGGACCGGCTCATCCCGTGGCAGCACGCCGAGCGGCTGCGCGACACCGCCGGCGGAGAGACCGAGCTGCTGATGCTCGAGGACGGCAACCACGGATGCGCGAACGTCGCGCCCTGGCACCGCCCCTACACCGCCGACTGGCTGGCCGCCCGGCTCGCCTGACCATCCCCACCGCCTTGGCCGCCCCCACCGTGTGGAACGACCTGCACGACCAGCGAGGAGCACGCATGAACGACAACGACATCCAGAGCCCGGTCACGTCCGTCGGCTGGATCGGTGCCGGCCGCATGGGTGCCGCCATGGCCACCCGGCTGGCCCGCGCCGGCGTGAAGGTGACCGTCTGGAACCGCACCCGGGCGAAGGCCGAGCCGCTGGCCGACGTGGGCTGCATCGTCGCCGACAGCATCGCCGAGCTCCGCGGCATGGATGCGGTCTTCACCATGGTCTCGACCAACAAGGACCTCGAGCAGGTGCTCGTCGGCGAGGGCGGCCTGCTCGCCGACCCCGACGACGTCCCGGGCATCGTCGTCGACTGCTCGACGGTCGACCAGAGCGCGTCGGAGGCCATGCGGGCCGCGTGCGAGGAGCGGGGCGTCGAGTTCCTCGCCTCGCCGGTCAGCGGCAACGGCAAGGTGGTCCGCGCCGGCAAGCTCACCCTCGTCGTCTCCGGGCCCGAGCCCACCTTCCGCCGGGTGCAGCCGCTGCTGGAGCACATCGGCCGGTCGGTCACCTACGTCGGCGAGGGCGACGTCGCCCGCCTGGTCAAGATCGCCCACAACCTCATGCTCGGCGTGGTCACCCAGTGCATGGCCGAGGTCACGGTGCTCGCGGAGAAGGGCGGCGTCCCCCGGGAGGCGTTCCTCGCCTTCCTCAACGACAGCGTCATGGGCTCGGTGTTCACCCGCTACAAGACGCCGGCGTTCGTGAACCTGGACTACACGCCGACCTTCACGCCGATCCTGCTGCGCAAGGACTTCGACCTCGGCCTCGCCGCCGCGCACGACCTCGACGTCCCGATGCCGGTCACCGCCGCCACCGCGCAGGCGGTGCAGGCCAGCGTCAGCAGCGGCCGGGTGGAGGAGGACTTCGCGATCCTGCTCGACCTGCAGGCGCACAACTCGGGCCTCACGCTGGAGCCGCGGAACGTGCCCGTCGACGACGGGCTCGCCGCGGCTGACCAGGAGGAGGGGGCGCGATGACCGCTGGGCGTCCGCTGCCGGCGCCGGGCCACATGGGCGTCGACTACGAGCAGCGGGTCGACTTCGCACGACTGCGCGACTACCGGCTCGGCCGGGCCAAGGCGTCCCTGGAGGCCAGCGACTGCGGTGCCTTCCTGCTGTTCGACTTCTACAACATCCGGTACACGACGCAGACGTGGATCGGCGGTGCCCTCGGCGACAAGATGATCCGGTACGCGCTGCTGGCTCGCGGCAAGGACCCCGTGCTGTGGGACTTCGGCTCGGCGGTCAAGCACCACCAGCAGTATTCGCAGTGGGTGCCGACCGAGAACTACCGTGCGGGCTTCCTCGGCTTCCGCGGAGCCGTCGCACCGACGGTCGGTCTGATGGCCGACGCGGTGACCGAGATCAAGTCGCTGCTCGTCGAGGCGGGCGTTGCCGACCAACCCGTGGGCGTCGACATCGTCGAACCGGCGTTCCTGTTCGAGATGCAGCGTCAGGGCTTGACGGTCGTCGACTGCCAGCAACTGATGCTCGACGCCCGGGTGATCAAGTCGCCCGACGAGATCATCCTGCTCAACCAGGCGGCGGCGATGGTCGACGGCGTCTACCAGGACATCGTCGAGATGCTGAAGCCCGGGGTGCGCGAGAACCAGATCGTCGCGCATGCGAACAAGCGCCTCTACGAGATGGGCTCCGACCAGGTCGAGGCGGTCAACGCCATCTCCGGTGAGCGGTGCAACCCGCACCCGCACAACTTCACGGACCGTCTCATCCGCCCCGGCGACCAGGCCTTCTTCGACATCATCCACTCGTTCAACGGCTACCGGACGTGCTACTACCGCACGTTCGCGGTGGGCAGCTCCACCTCGGCGCAGCGGGACGCCTACACGAAGGCCCGCGAGTGGATGGACCGCGGGCTGGCCGGTATCAAGGCCGGTGTGGGCACCGACGAGGTCGCGGCGTTGTTGCCGAAGGCCGAGGAGTTCGGCTTCGGCAGCGAGATGGAGGCCTTCGGGCTGCAGTTCGCCCACGGCCTCGGGCTGGGTCTGCACGAGCGGCCGATCATCAGCCGGCTCAACAGCATGAAGGAGCCGGTGGAGCTCCAGGTCGGGATGGTCTTCGCACTGGAGACGTACTGTCCGGCCAGCGACGGATTCTCGGCAGCGCGGATCGAGGAGGAGGTGGTCGTCACGCCCGACGGCCCGCAGATCCTCACCCTGTTCCCCGCCCAGGACCTCGTCGTCACCAACCCGTACTAGAGCGTCCGGGAGGACCCGTCATGTCGCTCGACCAGCTCAGCAGCACCGACCTGCTCACCGACCTCTGGATCGGCGGCAAGGCCGTCCCGGCTTCGGACGGCGGCCGGTTCGACGTGCTCGACCCCTCGACCGGGAACGCGCTGACGACGGTCGCCGACGGCACCCCCGAGGACGCGCTCGCCGCCGTCGACGCAGCCGATGCCGCGGCCGCGGCCTGGGCCAAGACCTCGCCCCGCGAGCGCGGGGAGATCCTGCGCCGCGCCTGGGAGCTGATGACCGAGAAGGCCGACGACCTGGCGAAGCTCATCACGCTGGAGAACGGCAAGGCGCTGGTCGACGCGAAGGGCGAGGTCACCTACGCCGCGGAGTTCTTCCGCTGGTACTCGGAGGAAGCCGTCCGCGCGGCCGGCGAGGTCATGACGGCGCCGTCCGGGGCGAACAAGATCATGGTGCTGCACCAGCCGGTGGGCATCTGCGTGCTGGTGACGCCGTGGAACTTCCCGGCCGCCATGGCCACCCGGAAGATCGGGCCGGCCCTGGCCGCGGGCTGCACCGTCGTCCTCAAGCCGGCCAGCGACACCCCGCTGACCGCCCTGGCGATGGCGCGGATCCTCGACGAGGCCGGCGTACCGGCCGGCGTCGTCAACGTGCTGCCCGCCCGCAAGTCCGGCGCCGTCGTCTCGGCGATGCTGCACGACCCCCGGGTGCGCAAGCTGTCGTTCACCGGCAGCACCGAGGTGGGCCGGGTCCTCCTCAAGGAGGCGGCCGACCAGGTCATCAACTGCTCGATGGAGCTCGGCGGCAACGCCCCGTTCCTCGTCTTCGCCGACGCCGACCTCGACGCCGCGATCGAGGGCGCGATGATCGCCAAGATGCGCAACGGCGGCGAGGCCTGCACCGCCGCCAACCGGTTCTACGTGGAGCGGCCGGTCGCCGACGAGTTCGGCCGCCGGCTGGCCGAGAAGATGAAGGCCCTGAAGATGGGCCCCGGCCTCGACGAGGGCATCCAGCTCGGCCCGCTGGTCAACCCCGACGCCGTCGACAAGGTCGACGAGCTCGTGCGCGGCGCCGTCGACGCCGGCGCCGAGGCCGTCACCGGCGGGCGTCGTCCCGAGGACGAGAAGTACTCGGCCGGCTTCTACTACGAGGCGACGGTGCTGCTCGACGTCCAGCCGGGCTCGAAGATCCTCGACGAGGAGATCTTCGGGCCGGTCGCGCCGATCGTGACCTTCGACGAGGAGGACGAGGCCGTCCGGCTGGCCAACGCCACCGAGTACGGCCTGGTCTCCTACGTCTACACCGGCGACCTCGCCCGCGGCCTGCGGGTCAGCGAGGCGCTCGACGCGGGCATGGTCGGCCTCAACCGCGGCCTGGTCAGCGACCCGGCCGCGCCGTTCGGCGGCACCAAGCAGAGCGGGATCGGCCGCGAGGGCGGCCACGACGGGATGCTCGACTACCTGGAGAGCAAGTACATCGCCGTCTCCTGGTGAGCGCGAGAACGATCAGGTGACCTGATCGCATGAGGTCCTGGCTCAGTGTCGATGGTGAGCCAGGACCCCTAACGATCAGGTCACCTGATCACCATCACCCCGGCGCGAAGATCTCGGGGTGCTTGCCGAGCTCGATGCGGGTCCGGCGGATGTGGCCGACGACGAAGCGCTCCGCGTCGACGACGTCGCGGCGGTTGATCGCGTCCAGCAGCAGCCGGTGCTCGGCGTCGATCACCCACTTGCGGCCCGGGCCGGTGAGCGTCACGAACGTCCGCCGGTAGTGCGCGGTCGAGTTCCACAGCCGGGTGACCGTGCTGGTCAGCTGGTCGATCCGGCAGCCGGTGTAGCTGCGCAGGTGGAACTCGCGGTCGAGCTCCAAGAATTCGGCGACGGCCGTACCGTCCCCCTGGGGATTCCGCTCGATCCGCTCCTGCAGGTCGGTCAGCGCGCGCAGGTCGTCGAGATCGAGGTGCGGGATGCTCTCGGCGATCGCCAGCTGCTCCAGCTGCTCGCGCATCCGGTAGACGACGTCGACCTCGTGCATCGTCAGGCTCGGCACCCGGGCGCCCTTGTGCCGTTCGTGCTCGGTCAGCCCCTCGGCCTCGAGGATGCGCAGCGCCTCCCGCACCGGCAGCCGGCTGGAGCCCAGCCGCTCGGCGAGCTCCTCCTGCCGGATCCACTCGCCCGGGCCGATCTCGCCGCTCAGGATCGCCCGGCGGAGGTGGTCGGCCACCCGCGCGCTGGCCGCGCCGACGTCCATGTCGGTCACGAGAACCGCTCCGGGTGGTGGTGCCACGCCTTGCCGTCCGGATAGCTGACCAGCTCGAACTGCATCCCCCACGGGCTGAGGAAGTAGATCCACCGCTGGCCCTCGTGGGCACCGGAGCTGGCCGTCGGCCCGCTCAGCACCCGGACGTCGTGCTCGCGCAGGTGGGCGACGGCGGCGTCGAGGTCGTCGACGTAGAGCGCGACGTGGTGGCCGCCGACGTCGCTGTTGCGCGGCGGCGTGGTCGCCTGGTCCGGCGCCTCGTAGGAGAAGACCTCGAAGATCACCTGGTCGCCGCAGCGGTAGAACTCGTTGCGCCGCATGACCGTGCGCGGGTGCACGTTCAGGTGCTCGGCCATCCAGTCGGTGTCGGGGTGCTCGAACGGCCCCAGCGAGTAGAGGTACTCGCAGCCGAGGACGTCGACCAGGAACGCCCGCGCCTCCGCGAGGTCGGGCACCGTGAAGCCGATGTGGTCGACGCGCGCCAAGCCGGGCAGCCCCATGCGTCCTCCCTCGTTTGGATCCAAAGCCTAGGCGAATGTGGTGTGGAGCACTAGCATCGGCACTGTTCGGCTCGGAATGGATCCAATCCGAGCCATGCCGCGCTGATTGAGGAGCACCGCATGCCGGTCCGTCGCCGCCTCGAACCGGCTGTTCCGTGGGTGGAGCTCGCCGTCACGCAGCAGGACTGGGACGCCGCCGATCCCGAGCTGCTGCAGACGATGTTCGGCCAGCTGGTGCTCATCCGCGTCTTCGAGGAGTACGTGCTCGAGCTCGCCGCGGCCGGCCTGATCCATGGCCCGGCGCACTCGAGCATCGGGCAGGAGGGCGGCGCCGTCGGCTCGGTGCTCGCGCTGACCAGCGCGGACCAGGTCAACGGCTCGCACCGCGGCCACCACCAGTTCCTCGCCAAGGTGCTGCACCACGTCGCGCCGAAGGGGATCGATCTCGTCGCCCCGCTCGGCGACGACGTCCGCGAGGTGCTGCTGCGCACGCTGGCCGAGATCTGCGGCCTCGACCGCGGCTGGAGCCACGGCCGCGGCGGCTCCATGCACCTGCAGTGGAAGGACGCCGGCGCGATGGGCACCAACGCCATCGTCGGCGGCGGCGTCCCCATGGCGGCCGGCTTCGCCTGGGCCGACCGGCAGGCCGGCACCGACGCCGTCTCGGTCACCTACTTCGGCGACGGCGCGGTCAACATCGGCTCGACGCTGGAGACGTTCAACCTCGCCGCCGCGTGGCAGCTGCCCATCTGCTTCTTCATCGAGAACAACCGCTACGCCGTGTCCACCAGCGTCTTCGAGGCGACCTGCGAGGCGCGGCTGTCCGGGCGCGGCCCCGGCTTCGGCATCCCCAGCTGGAAGGTCGACGGCATGGACCCGCTCGCCGTCCACCTGGCGATGCAGGAGGCGGTCGCGCACATGCGGGCCGGCGGCGGCCCGACGGTCGTCGAGGCCGACACCTACCGCTTCTTCCACCAGAACGGCGCCTTCCCGGGCAGCGCGTTCGGCTACCGGACCAAGGAGGAGGAGCAGGAGTGGCGCCGTCGTGACCCGGTCGACCAGGTGTCGGCCGCCCTCGTCCGCCGCGGCCTGCTGACCGACGACGGCGTCGCCGCCGCGGTCGCCGCGGCTCGCGGGGCGATGGCCTCCATCGGCGACGTCCTCCTCGAGCCGCTGCCGGGCGGGCGTCCGGGCCAGCGCCGCATCCGCGAGGCCGAGTGGCCCGACCCGGGTTACGTCGACGTCGGCGTGCGCGGGGACCTGAGCGAGTTCGAGGACGCCCCGCTCGCCGACCGGGACACCTACGGCGGCGAGCTCGCCGAGCAGAAGTTCATCGACGCGGTCGCCGCGGTCATGAACCGGCGCATGGAGACGGACCCGTCCGTCGTCGTCATGGGCGAGGACGTGCACCGCCTCAACGGCGGCACCAACGGCGCCACCCGCGGTCTCAAGGACCGGTTCCCCGACCGCATCCTCGGCACCCCGATCAGCGAGAACGCCTTCGCCGGGCTCGGCGGCGGCATCGCCGTCGACGGCCGGTTCCGCCCGGTCGTCGAGTTCATGTACGCCGACTTCATGTGGGTCGCCGCCGACCAGCTGTTCAACCAGATCGGCAAGGCGCGGCACATGTTCGGTGGCGACGGCGCGGTGCCGTTCGTGCTGCGCAGCAAGGTCGCCATGGGCACCGGCTACGGCTCCCAGCACTCGATGGACCCGGCCGGCGTCTTCGCCACCAACCCGGGCTGGCGGATCGTCGCGCCGTCCACGCCCTTCGACTACGTCGGGCTGATGAACAGCGCGCTGCGCTGCCAGGACCCGGTCGTCGTCCTCGAGCACGTCGACCTCTACAACTCCACCGGCGAGGGCCCGGTCGACGACCTCGACTACTGCCTGCCGGTGGGCAAGGCGGCGATCCGGCGGCCGGGGGAGGAGGTCACGGTGCTGACCTACCTCGCCATGACCAACTACGTGCTGCAGGCGGTGGAGGAGCTCGGCAGCGTCGACGCCGAGGTGATCGACCTGCGCTGGCTCGACCGTGCCTCGATCGACTGGGACACGATCGGCGCGAGCATCCGCAAGACCAACAACGTGCTGATCGCCGAGCAGGGCGCCGTCGGGACGTCGTACGGCGGCTGGCTGGCCGACGAGATCCAGCGCCGCTTCTTCGACTGGCTCGACCAGCCGGTGCAGCGGGTGACCGGCGGCGAGGCGTCGCCCAGCATCAGCAAGGTGCTGGAGCGGGCCGCGATCGCGCAGAGCGCCGAGGTCGCCGCCGCCCTGACCGCGATGACGACGGTCGGGGAGGCCTGACCGTGGCCCGGTTGATGCGCATGCCCGAGGTCGCCGCCGGCGGGACGTCCGCGGTGCTGCACGAGTGGTCGGTCGCCGAACGCGCGGAGTTCGCGTCCGAGGACGTGCTCGCCACCGTCGAGACCGACAAGGCCGTGGTCGACGTCGAGGCCGACGAGCCGGGCGTCGTCGTCAAGCTGCTGGTGCCGTCGGGCGCGACCGTCGAGGTCGGCGCCCCCATCGCCGTCCTGGCCGACCCGGGGGAGACCGTCGGCGACGTCGACAGCCTCCTGGCCCAGCTGGGCGTGGCGGCGGCGGCACCGCCCGACCCGGAGGGTGCACCGGACCAGCCGCTGTCCCCGCCGGTGCCGGCGGCGCTGGTACCGGAGACCGTCGCGGCGAGCGGGCTCACGGCCACGCCCCCGGCGAACGGGAACGGGCACGGGCGGATCTTCGCCAGCCCGCTGGCCCGCCGGCTGGCGCGGGAGGCGCAGCTGCCGCTGGAGGGCGTCACGGGGACGGGCCCCGGTGGCCGGATCGTCCGCCGGGACGTCGAGGCGGCGTCCCGCCGTCCCGAACCGGCTGCGGCCGTCGCGTCGTCCGACAGTGCCTACACCGACGTGCCGCACACCCCGATGCGGCGGGCGATCGCGCGCCGGCTGACCGAGAGCAAGCAGACGGTCCCGCACTTCACGCTGCGGGCGACGATCCGCGTCGACGAGCTGCTGAAGCTGCGGGCCGACCTCGCCGCGATCGGCACCACGGCGTCGGTCACCGACCTGCTGGTCAAGGCGGCGGCGCGGGCGCACACCGTCGTCCCCCGCATGAACGCGATCTGGACGCCGGACGCGACCCGCACGTTCTCGTCGGTCGACATCGCGGTCGCCGTCGCCACCGACACCGGCCTCGTCACCCCCGTCGTCCGCGGGGTGGAGCGGGCCGCGGTCGGTGCGATCGCGGGCACGGTCCGCGACCTGGTCGAACGGGCGCGCGCCGGCCGGCTGCGGCAGGACGAGCTGGAGGGCGGTTCGCTGACCCTCACCAACCTCGGGATGTACGGCACCGAGGAGTTCGCGGCGATCATCAACCCGCCGCAGTCGGCGATCCTCGCCGTCGGGGCGGCCCGGCAGGAGCCGGTCGTCGTCGACGGGCAGCTGGCCGTGGCCACCGTGCTGCACGCGACCGTCTCCGCCGACCACCGGGTGATCGACGGTGCGCTGGCCGCCGAGTGGATGGCGGCGTTCGTCGCCGCCGTCGAGCAGCCGCTGCAGCTGCTCGTCTGACGGCCTAGGTGCCGACCACCGGCCGCGAGCGTTCCAGGCGCGGCTCCGGTGGCCGCGGCCCCTCGTTGCGCCGGCTGAGGTAGGTGCCGGCGACATTGGCGCAGGCCACCGTCGGGACGGCGATCAGCGCGCCGAAGATGCCGGCGATCAGCAGGCCGGCGGCGATGGCGAGGACGACGGCCAGCGGGTGCACCCGGACGGCGCGGCCGAGCAGCAGCGGCTGCAGGACGTGACCCTCGAGCTGCATGACACCCACGACGATCCCCAGCGTGATCAGCGCGGTGATCGGGCCGTTGGACACCAGGGCCACCAGGACGGCGACCGTGCCGGCGAGGAAGCCACCGATGATCGGGATGAACGCGCCCAGGAACACCAGCGCAGCCAGGGGGATGACCAGCGGCACGCCGAGGATCGCCAGCCCGATGCCGATGCCGATCGCGTCGACCAGGGCGACGACGACGGTGGCCCGTACGTAGGAGATCAGCGTCCGCCATGACCGGCGGGCGGCCTCGTCGACGTAGGCGCGGGATTCGGCGGGGAACAGGCCGACCAGCCAGAGCCAGATCGTCCGGCCGTCCTTGAGGAAGAAGAACAGCGTGAACAGCGCGAGCACGATGCCGGTGATGACCTCGCCCACGGTGGCGGCCGTGGTCAGCGCGCCGGAGGCGATGGTGTCCTGGTTGTCGACCAGGGTCTCCTGGAACTGCGTGACCGCGTCCTCGAGCTGGCCCTGCGTGATGGGGAACGTGCGGACGATGAACGTCTGCACCTGCCCGACGCCCTCGCTGACCTGCGCGGCGAGGTCGGAGAAGCCGGCGTTGAAGCGCTCGATGACCAGCGTGATGATCCCGGCGACGACGGCCAGCCCGACCAGCAGCATCGCGAACGCGGCCAGCGAGCGCGGCCACCCGCGCCGCACGAGGGACGCGGCGCCGGGCTGCAGCAGGGCGGCCAGCATCAGCGCGACGATCACCGGCACCACGACGACGGCGATGTAGGCCATCGCGTACAGCAGGACGTAGAGGCCGATCAGCACGACGATCAGCCGCCACGACCAGGCAGCGGCGATCCGGAGGGCGTTGGGGACGGAGGTCTCGGCGCCGCGCGGGTCGCCACTGCGGGTCAGCGTTCGCCTGCGCTCACCGGGACGGTGCGGACGTCCGCCCTCGGGCGGCCCGCTGACCCCGCCGGGGCCGACCGCGCCGTCGAGGTCGGGTGCGCCCGGCTCGGGGCTGCCCAGCGGGGGCCGGGTGGCCCCCGATCCGTCGTCGTCGTCCGACTGGGGCTCGTCGACGTAGGCGTCGTCGTCCTGGTGGTAGAGGTCGTCGCGGTCGACGATCGTGTCGGCGTCCCAGCCGTGCGGGTCGTGTTCGGCGGCGGCCCGGATCCGCTCGCGGGCCCGTGCCACGAGGTCGTTCGCGCGGCCGAGCATCACGTACCTCCGGCAGGCAGTAGGGGCCGTCCATGATCACGCTAGCCCTGCGGGAGGATGTCCTCGTGGTGCGACGAGCTGAGCTGCAGCAGGCGATACCCCGATGATCGAGCGCTACACGCTCCCCGAGATGGGGCGGGTCTGGAGCGACGAGCACAAGTACGCGCTCTGGTGCCGGGTGGAGACGCTCGTGCTGGAAGCGCACGCGGCCGCGGGGCGGGTGCCGGCCGACGTCGTCGACCCGGTGCGCGCGGCGCCACCGCCGTCGCCGGCCCGCGTCGCGGAGATCGAGGAGACGACGCAGCACGACGTCATCGCCTTCCTCACCGCCTGGGCCGACAACACCGAGCCCCGGTCGGCCGCCGCCTACGTCCACCACGGGATGACGTCGTCGGACCTGCTGGACACCGCGCTCGCCGTGCAGCTGACCGACGCCACCGACGTCCTGCTGATCAAGGCCGACCGGCTGGTGGCGGCCCTGCGCGAGCACGGCCTGAAGCACCGGGACACGATCAAGGTCGGCCGCACGCACGGGGTGCACGCCGAGCCCGACGTGTGGGGGCACCGGGTCGCCGACCTGGCCTTCGCCATGGCCCGGTCGCGGGACCGGCTGCGCGAGGCACGCGCCCGGGTCGGCGTGGTGGCCATCTCCGGCGCCGTCGGCACGTACTCGCTCATCGACCCGTCGGTCGAGGGCTACGTGGCCGCCGCGCTGGGGCTGCGGGCCGCCGACGCCTCGACCCAGGTGGTGCTGCGCGACTCCATCAGCGAGTGGGTGTCGGCGCTGGCGATCATCGCGACCGTCTGCGAGGCGATCGCGCTCGAGGTCCGGCACGGCCAGCGCACCGAGGTGCGGGAGCTGTCGGAGGCGTTCGGATCGGGCCAGAAGGGCTCGAGCGCGATGCCGCACAAGAAGAACCCGATCCGGTCCGAGCGGATCGCCGGCCTGGCCCGGGTGGTGCGGGCGGCGATCGTGCCGGTGATGGAGGGCATCCCGCTCTGGCACGAGCGCGACATCTCGCACTCCTCGACCGAGCGCGTGTTCCTGCCCGACGCCGCGATCACCACCGACTACCTGCTGCACCTGACCGCCGGCCTCGTCGAGAACCTGGTCGTCGACGCCGACCGGATGCGGGCGAACCTGGAGTCGACCGGCGGGCTGATCTACACGTCGTCGGTGCTGCTGGAGCTGGTCGAGGGCGGGCTGTCCCGCGAGGACGCCTACGCGCTGGTGCAGTCGGCGGCGATGGAGACCTGGAACAGCGGGACGCCGTTCCGTTCGACGCTCCGCTCCAAGGCCGCCGACTCCGGGGTCGCGCTGGACGAGTCGCGGCTGGACGAGATCTGCCGGCCGGAGCGGTACGTGACGAACCTCGGGCCGCTGTTCGACCGGCTGGCTGCGCTCCGGTGATCGACCTCCCGCTCGTCGCCCGGGGCAAGGTGCGCGAGATCTATGACGCCGGTGACGACCGGCTGCTGCTCGTCGCCTCCGACCGCATCTCGGCCTACGACTACGTCTTGCCGACGCCGATCCCGGACAAGGGCCGGGTGCTGACCCAGCTGTCGGTGTGGTGGTTCGAGCAGCTGGCTCCGGTGCTCGACTCGTTCGGCGCCACGCACCACCTGGTCTCTGCGACGGACGTGCCGGCGGAGGTCGCCGGCCGGGCGATGCTCGTGCGACGGCTGGAGATGCTGCCGGTCGAGTGCGTGGCCCGCGGCTACCTCTCGGGGTCGGGGACGAAGGAGTACGCGGCGACCGGGTCGATCCGCGACGTCGCGCTGCCGCCCGGGCTGGTCGAGGGCTCGCAGCTGCCGGCGCCGGTGTTCACGCCGTCGACGAAGGCCGAGATCGGCGAGCACGACGAGGCGATCGACTTCGCCGCCGTCGAGACCGCCGTCGGTGCTGCCCGGGCGGCCGAGCTGCGCGACCTCACACTGGCGCTGTACGGCCGGGCGACCGAGATCGCGGCGAAGGCCGGCCTGATCCTCGCCGACACGAAGTTCGAGTTCGGGCTGTCGCCCGACGGGCGCGGTCTGGTGCTCGGCGACGAGGTGCTGACCCCTGACTCGTCCCGCTACTGGCCCGCGGAGTCGTGGGCGCCCGGGGCGGCGCAGCCGTCGTACGACAAGCAGTTCGTGCGCGACTGGCTGACCTCGGATGCCTCCGGCTGGGACCGTGTGTCGACCCCGCCGGAGCTGCCGGACGACGTCGTCGCCGCGACCCGCGAGCGCTACGTGACCGCCTACGAACTGCTGACCGGCCGGAGGTTCGACTGATGCGGCGCACCCGTGGCGGTATCGCGTACGCATCGGGCGGCTCGGACGGGCCGCTGCTGCTGCTCCTGCACGGGCTCGGCGCGACCGGCGCCGTGTGGACCCGCCTGCTCGCGCAGTTCCAGGACGCCTGGCCCGGCCGGTGGGCGGCGCCCGACCTCCGGGGGCACGGGCTGTCGCTGAGCGAGGCCCCCTACGGGTTCGGGGTGCACGCCGCGGACATGGCCGAGCTCGCGGCCGAGCTCGAGGCGCCGTCGGTGACCGTGCTGGGCCACTCGTTCGGCGGCGTCGTCGGCGCGGTGCTGGGCAGCGGCTGGTACGGCGTGACGGTCGACCGCGTGGTCGCGCTCGGCGTGAAGATCGACTGGTCCGACGACGAGATCTCCCGCGCCCAGGCGATGGCCCGCCGTCCGCCGCAGGTGTTCGGCAGCGCCGGCGATGCCGCGGACCGGCACCTCAAGCTGGCCGGACTGCGGGATCTCGTCGATCCGGCCGAGCCGGTCGCCCGGGCAGGCGTCAAGGTCGTCGACGGCGGCTGGGTGGCCGCGCTGGACCCGCGCGCGTTCGGCGCCGTCGGGCCGTCGGTGGAGACGGCGCTGTCCCGGTGCGCGGCCCCGCTGCGGCTCGCGGCGGGCTCGAACGACGCGATGGTCGGCCTCGACGCGATGCGCCGCGTCGACCCGGACGCCGTCCTGGTCGACGGCGCCGGCCACAACGCCCACTACGAGACCCCCGACAAGGTCTGGTCCCTGCTCCAGTAGGTCTGCTCGCCGAGTGCGACGAAGTCGTGGCCATCACGCGCTGATCACCCCGAGTTCGTCGCACTCGAGGGCACCTGTGGAAAGCCTCAGCGGGTTGCGGCACCGACGAGGCAGGCTCCGCCGGTGCCGACTCCGCCCGTGCCGCCGCGCGTTCGGTCAGCCGACGGACCGGCGGCGGGCCCGAGCCGACGGCATCACGGACTGGCACCTCCGGCATCGGGACGTCGTCCGCACCTCCCGGGACACGTATCTCCCACCCGGGGCCGCGGCACAGTTGCGGAGGCGCATCGACGCAGTCCTGCTCGGAGCGCCGGCCGAGGCGGTCGTCAGCCATCGTCACCGCCGCGGCGCTCTGGCGCTTCGAGGTGCCGCTCGTTGCCGGCGACGGACGCGTGCACCTGACCGTCCCTCGGGAGTCGCGCGTGCGCTCGCGAGCGGACCGCCGCATCCACTGCTCGCGTGTCCCCGAGCAGGAGACGAGGTTGCTCGACGGCATCCGGGTGACGTCGCCCAGTCGCACGCTGGCTCGACCTCGCCGGCTGCCTTCCCGCTGCCGCACTCCTGGCCGTGACCGACCAGATGCTGGGGCGAGGATTCCCGGCGGATGAGTTCCCGCGCATCCTCGAGCGATCGCCAGGGCGGCGCGGCGCGCGTGACCGCGCGCCGGATCCTGCCCGTCGCGGATGGCCAGGCCGGGTCGCCGATGGAGTCGGTGCTCCGCTGGCTCATCCACGAAGCGGGACTCCCACGCCCGGAGCTGCAGTACGTCATCCGGGACGGCCTCGGCCGCTTCCTTGCCCAAGTGCGATCTCGCCTGGCCGGAACACCGCGTCGTAGTCGAGTTCGACGGGAACGTCCACCGCGATCGCACGAGTCTTCGTCGAGGACCTCCGCAGGCAGAACGGCATCGTCCTGGCCGACTGGCGGGTGCTGCGGTTCTCGTCCGCGGACGTGCTCGGCCGAGCGCAGGGTCCTGCTCGCCACGCTGCGCGCGTGCCTTCGGCCTCGCCTGACCGTTCGAGTGCAACGAACTCGTGGCCATCAGGCGCTGATCACCACGAGTTCGTCGCACTCGGCGCGCCCGGGCGGGGGCGGGAGGGGGGATCGGGGCGACCGGTACCCTTCGTCGCGTGCCACGGGTGGTCGTCGACGTCGTCCTCAAGCCGGAGATCTCCGACCCCCAGGGGCAGGCCGTGCTCGGCGCACTGGGGCGCCTCGGCCACGACAGCATCTCCAGCGTCCGGCAGGGCAAGCACTTCGTGCTCGAGGTCGACGGCGACCCCGACGAGGCGGAGCTGAAGCAGATCGCCGAGACGCTGCTCGCCAATCCCGTCATCGAGGACGTCGAGCTGCACCTCTCCACCGACTGAAGGACCACCCCTTGCGCATCGGTGTTCTCACCTTCCCGGGCTCCCTGGACGACGTCGACGCCGCACGCGCGCTGCGGCTGGCCGGCGCCGAGCCCGTGGCCCTCTGGCACGCCGACCACGACCTGAAGGACGTCGACGCCGTCGTCCTCCCCGGCGGTTTCTCCTACGGCGACTACCTGCGGGCCGGGGCGATCGCCGCCCGGGCGCCCCTGATGCAGGACGTCGTCGAGAAGGCGCGTCAGGGCATGCCGGTGCTGGGCATCTGCAACGGCTTCCAGGTGCTGTGCGAGTCGGGCCTCCTGCCGGGCGCGCTCACCCGCAACAGCCACCTGCACTTCCGCAACCGCGACCAGGCGCTGCGCATCGAGCGTGCCGACACCGCGTGGACGGCGGACTACGCCGACGGCCAGCGCATCGTCATCCCGGTCAAGAACGGCGAGGGCCGGTACGTCGCCGCCGACAAGGACCTGGACCGGCTCGAGGGCGAGGGCCGGGTCGTGGCCCGGTACATCGAGGGCAACCCGAACGGCTCGAGCCGCGACATCGCCGGCGTCACCAGCGCGGACGGCCGGGTCGTCGGGCTCATGCCGCACCCGGAGCACGCGGTCGAGGACCTCACCGGCCCGAGCACCGACGGTCTGGGCTTCTTCACGAGCGTCCTGAAGGCGGTCGTCAGCGCGTGATCGACACCGTCAAGCACGCCGAGCAGACCCCCGACGACGAGCAGCCCTACGCCGAGCTCGGGCTCAAGTCCGACGAGTACTTCCGGATCAAGAGCATCCTCGGCCGCCGCCCCACCACGGCCGAGCTCGCGATGTACAGCGTCATGTGGAGCGAGCACTGCTCCTACAAGAGCTCCAAGGTGCACCTGCGCCAGTTCGGCGACCTCCCGCACAGCGAGGCGCTGCTCGTCGGCATCGGCGAGAACGCCGGCGTCGTCGACGTCGGCGACGGCTACGCGGTGACCTTCAAGGTCGAGTCGCACAACCACCCGAGCTACGTCGAGCCCTACCAGGGCGCCGCCACCGGCGTGGGCGGCATCGTGCGCGACATCCTCACCATGGGCGCCCGCCCGGTCGCCGTCATGGACTCGCTGCGGTTCGGCCGCGCCGACGCCCCGGACACCGCCCGCGTGCTGCCCGGCGTCGTCGCCGGGGTCGGCGGCTACGGCAACTGCCTGGGCCTGCCCAACATCGGCGGCGAGCTGCTCTTCGACGACTGCTACGCCGGCAACCCGCTGGTCAACGCGCTGTGCGTCGGCGTCATGAAGCACGAGGACGTCCGGCTGGCCAAGGCCGAGGGCGTGGGCAACAAGGTCATCCTGTTCGGCGCCCGCACCGGCGGCGACGGCATCGGCGGCGTCAGCGTGCTGGCCAGCGAGACCTTCGACGAGCACGGCCCGGCCAAGCGCCCGAGCGTCCAGGTCGGCGACCCGTTCACCGAGAAGCTGCTCATCGAGGCGTGCCTGGAGATCTTCGCCGCCGACCTGGTCACCGGCATCCAGGACCTCGGCGGCGCCGGCCTCTCCTGCGCCACGAGCGAGCTCGCCAGCGCCGGCACCGGCGGCATGCACGTCGACCTCGACACCGTCCCGCTCCGCGACAGCACGCTCACCCCGGCCGAGATCCTGATGAGCGAGTCGCAGGAGCGCATGTGCGCCATCGTCGAGCCGGCCAAGGTCGACGCCTTCCTCGCCGTCTGCCGGAAGTGGGACGTGCTGGCCACCGTCATCGGTGAGGTCACCGAGGGCGACCGGCTGACCGTCGACTGGCACGGCGAGCGGATCGTCGACGTCCCGCCGCGCACCGTCGCCCACGAGGGCCCGGTCTACGAGCGGCCGATGCAGCGCCCGGCCGACCTGGACGACCTGCAGGCCGACGACGCCGCCCGGCTTCCGCGCCCGCGGACCGGCGCCGAGCTCCACGCCCACTGGCTCGCCGTCGTCAGCAGCCCGGACGGCGCCGACAAGACCTGGGTCACCGAGCAGTACGACCGCTACGTCCGCGGCAACACGGTGCTCGCCCAGCCCGAGGACGCCGGCGTCGTCCGCATCGACGAGGAGACCCACCGCGGCATCGCGCTCGCCCTCGACGGCAACGCGCGCTTCGCCCGGCTCGACCCGTACGCGGGCACGCAGCTCAACCTCGCCGAGGCCTACCGCAACGTGGCCGTGAGCGGCGCGAAGCCGCTGGCGGTCACCAACTGCCTCAACTTCGGCTCGCCCGAGGAGCCGGAGGTCATGTGGCAGTTCGCCGAGGCGGTCCGCGGGCTCGCCGACGGCTGCCGCGAGCTCGGCCTGCCGGTCACCGGCGGCAACGTCAGCCTCTACAACCAGACCGGCGACGTCGCGATCAACCCGACCCCGGTCATCGGCGTGCTCGGCGTGCACGAGGACGTCCGCCGCCGGGTGCCCGGCGGCTGGCGGACGCCGGGGGAGACGGTCCTGCTCCTCGGGACGACGTCGCCCGAGTTCGGCGGCTCGGCATGGGCGAGCACCGTCCACGGGCACCTCGGCGGGCGACCGCCGGTCGTCGACCTCCCCGCCGAGCGCGCCCTCGGCGAGCTGCTCGCCGCGCTCGGCCGCGAGGGTCTGGTCAGCTCCGCGCACGACCTGGCCGACGGCGGACTGGCGCAGGCCCTCGCCGAGTCCGCGCTGCGCCACGGCGTCGGCGCGAACCTGACGCTGAGCAACCTTCCCGCCGCCCTAGACCCGTTCACCGCGCTGTTCAGCGAGTCCGCGGCACGCGCCGTCGTCACCACGACCGACCCGGGCGCCGTGAAGGTGACGGCGCAGTGGGCGGGCGTGGCCGTCACCGAGCTGGGGACGACGGGAGGCGAGGCCCTCGTGGTCGACGGCCTGCTCGAGCTGCAGCTCGCCGAGCTGCGCGCCGCCTGGACCGCGACCCTGCCGGCCCTGTTCGGCAGCCCGGAAGCGACGATCGGGACCGTTCCCGCGGGGACCGTCCCCACCAGCTGATGGCCGGGAACGCTCCCATCCCGGCCGACGACCTGCGCGCCGCCGTCGACCCGGTGCGCGCCTGGCTGGCCGGAGAGGCCGAGCAGCCGCCGCGCACGGTCGTCGGCACCGCCGTGAAGACGACGGCCCGCTGGCTGGCCCAACAGGTGCCCGGACGGTCCGTGGAGCTGCGGGTGCCGCCGCACGTCGCCGTCCAGTGCGTCGAAGGCCCGCGGCACACCCGCGGCACCCCGCCGAACGTGATCGAGACCGACGCGCGGACCTGGCTGCGGCTGGCGACCGGTCAGCTGTCCTGGGACGAGGCCATCGCCCAGGGCGCGGTCACCGCCAGCGGCAACCGGGCGGACCTCAGCGCCCAGCTGCCACTGCGCCCGCTCAGCCGGTGAACAGGCTCAGCGCGGTCTTCACCGTCTGGAAGAGGCCGTAGGCGAGCGGGACCCCCACCAGCGTCCAGGCGAACACGATGAGGCCCACGGGGGTGTGGGTGGGCGTGCGGTCGTCGGTCGTGTGCTGTTTCGGTGCTCATCAGGCGGCGCTCCGTTCCTGGTTCGAGGCGGCCGGGCGGGGTCCTTCCGCGGCTCGTGCCACTTGTTGTCGACCGGTTTGACCAGCAGGTTCGCGACGAACCCGACGGCGAGCAGGCCGACCATGATGAACAGCGCCGGGCGGTAGTCGCCGGCGACCAGTTCGCCGGGCGTGCCGCGGGAGTCGAGCACGCTGTTCACGATCAGCGGCCCGGCGATGCCGGCGGCCGACCACGCGGTGAGCAGCCGGCCGTGGATCGCGCCGACCTGGAACGTGCCGAAGAGGTCGCGCAGGTAGGCGGGGATGGTCGCGAAGCCGCCGCCGTAGAACGAGATGATCACGGCGGCCAGGAGGACGAAGATCCACGTCGCGGTGCTGCCGATGGTGGCCAGCGCGACGTAGAGCACCATGCCGACGCCGAGGAAGATCATGTACATCGGCTTGCGGCCGATGTAGTCCGACGTGGTCGACCACCCGAATCGGCCGCCCATGTTGAACAGCGAGAGGACGCCGACGAACCCGGCGGCCGCCGTCGCCGCGACGAGGGAGCCGTCGCCGGTCCGGAAGAAGTCCTGGATCATCGGCGCCGCCTGCTCGAGGATGCCGATCCCGGCGGTCACGTTGCAGAACAGCACCGTCCACAGCAGCCAGAACTGCGGCGTCTTGATGGCGTTGCCCGCTGACACGTTGTCGGTCGTGACCAGGGACTTCTGCTTCACCGTCGAGGGGTCGAAGCCCTCGGGCTTCCAGTCGTCGGCCGGCACGCGGACGATGAACGCGCCGAAGAGCATGTACGCCAGGTAGACCAGGCCGAGCGTCAGGAACAGCAGGGAGACGGCGCTACCGCTGGGCACCGTGCCGGTCGTGCCGTCGTACGAGGGGTCGTAGAAGCTCATCAGCTGGCGCGACAGCGGCGAGGCGATGAGCGCGCCGCCGCCGAAGCCCATGATCGCCATGCCGGTGGCCAGGCCGGGCCGGTCGGGGAACCACTTGATCAGCGTCGAGACCGGCGAGATGTAGCCGATGCCCAGCCCGATGCCGCCCAGGACGCCGTAGCCGAAGTAGAGCAGCCACAGCTGCTCGGTCGCGATGCCCAGCGAACCCACCAGGAAGCCGACCGACCAGAAGACGGCGGCGGTGAACATGGCCGCCCGGGGACCGTTGCGGTCCACCCAGGTGCCGAACGCGGCCGCGGAGAGCCCGAGCATCACGATCGCGATCGAGAAGATGATCCCGATCGCGGTCAGGCTGGCGTCGAAGTGCTCGACCAGCGCCGTCTTGTAGACGCTCGTCGCGTACGCCTGGCCGATGCACAGGTGGACGGCGAGGGCCGCCGGCGGGATGAGCCAGCGGTTGAACCCGGGGCGGGCGACGATGCGCTCGCGCGCCAGGAAGCTCGGAACTGCCACGGCGGGGACCTCCAGGACGGGACGACGACACAACGGTGTGGCGCGACCTGATTGCGGACCGGAACGGCCGATCGGACGCTACGACGCCGTGCCGGATCTCGCCCGGTGAAGCCGGGATCGAGACGCCGCCGTGACCGCCCTAGGCTCCCGGCATGCCATACGAGGTGCAGGGCGTCGTCGCCCGCAGCAAGGGAGCTCCGGTCAGCATCGAGACGATCCTGGTGCCCGACCCCGGGCCGGGTGAGGCGATCGTCGACGTGCAGGCCTGCGGGGTCTGCCACACCGACCTGCACTACCGCGAGGGCGGCATCAACGACGACTTCCCGTTCCTCCTCGGGCACGAGGCGGCCGGCGTCGTCTCCGCCGTCGGCGAGGGCGTCACCAACGTGGCGGTCGGCGACTACGTGATCCTCAACTGGCGGGCCGTGTGCGGGCAGTGCCGCGCCTGCCTGCGCGGCAAGCCCTGGTACTGCTTCAGCACCCACAACGCCGCGCAGAAGATGACCCTGGCCGACGGCACCGAGCTGTCCCCGGCGCTGGGCATCGGCGCGTTCGTGGAGAAGACGCTGGTCCACTCCGGGCAGTGCACCAAGGTCGACCCGGCCGCCCCGCCGACCGCGGCGGGCCTGCTCGGCTGCGGCGTGATGGCCGGGATCGGCGCGGCGATCAACACCGGCGGCGTGGGCCGCGGTGACTCGGTCGCGGTCTTCGGCTGCGGCGGTGTCGGCGACGCGGCGATCGTCGGGTCGAAGCTGGCCGGCGCCCGCACGATCATCGCCGTCGACATCGACGACCGGAAGCTCGAGTGGGCCACGAGCATGGGCGCGACCCACACGGTCAACTCCAAGGACACCGACCCGGTCGAGGCGATCAAGGGCCTCACCGGGGGATTCGGCGTCGACGTCGCCATCGACGCGGTCGGCCACCCGGCCGTCTACGAGCAGGCGTTCAACGCCCGCGACCTGGCCGGCACCGTCGTCCTGGTGGGCGTGCCGAACCCGACCATGACGATCGAGCTGCCGCTGATCGAGGTGTTCGGCCGCGGCGGGGCGCTGAAGTCCTCCTGGTACGGCGACTGCCTGCCCAGCCGGGACTTCCCGATGCTCATCGACCTCTACCTGCAGGGCCGGCTCGACCTCGACGCCTTCGTCTCCGAGACGATCGCCCTCGAGACGTCGAGGCGGCGTTCGAGAAGATGCACCACGGCGACGTGCTGCGCAGCGTCGTGGTGTTCGGAAAGTGACGGCCCGCATCGACAAGGTCGTCGTCCCCGGGGTCTTCTCCCTCGACGGGCAGGACTTCGACGTCGAGAACAACGTCTGGCTCGTCGGGGACGACGACGAGGTGCTGGTGATCGACGCCCCGCACGACGCCGCCCCGATCGTCGACGCGATCGGCGGCCGGACGGTGACCGCGATCGTGCTCACCCACGGCCACAACGACCACATCACCGCCGCCGTCGCGCTGCGCGAGGCGACCGGCGCCCCGGTGTGGTTCAACCCCGACGACCGGATGCTCTGGGACGTCGTCCACCCGGACACCGGTCCCGACCGCGAGCTCACCGAGGGGACGACGTTCGACGTCGCCGGCACCACGTTGACGGCGCTGTCCACCCCCGGCCATTCACCGGGCAGCACGTGTCTGCACGCGCCGGACCTGGGCACGGTCTTCACGGGCGACACGCTGTTCTGCGGCGGCCCCGGCGCCACCGGCCGCTCCTACAGCGACCACCCGACGATCCTCGCGTCGATCCGCGAGCGGCTGCTTCCCCTGCCCGGCGACACGGTGGTGCGCACCGGGCACGGCGACGACACGACGATCGACGCGGAGCGGACCACGATCAGCTGATCGGGGGTTGCTCTCCGGTCGCGTCCGTCTCCTCTGCGCGGGGGCTGGTGCGCTCGAGCCGCTGGCGGATCGCCGCGACGTTCAGGGCGAGGTCCTCCAGCGCCTCGACCGCGCGCGTGGCGAGGGCGAACGTGAGGTTCTCCCGCTGCTCCTCGGAGCTGGGCTCGTTCGACCGGCGCCCGGAGCGCGTCGCCTCCGCCCAGGGGTCTCCGTTCCGGTCGCCGTCGCGCGCATCGCCGAACAGTTCGCGCAGCATTCGTTGGGCCTGTGCGAGGAACTCGCTGGGGTCGGGGCGGTCGCTGGGCATGGGTTCTCCTCCCGGGAGACGTCCAGCATGGCGCACGAACGGGAGGACGGCGCCCTGGCGCCAGGTCGCGCCCCAGGTTGCAGAGTGGCCACCTTCACCCCACCGGCACCGGACATGGTCGTCCACGCCGGTACGCTCGGCAGGTGCCTCGCGGTGATGGACGGCTGACGCACGACCTCGATCCCCACTCTCCCGGACCTCAGGACGCCTGTGGCGTCTTCGGTGTCTGGGCGCCGGGGGAGGAGGTCGCGAAGCTGACCTATTTCGGTCTGTACGCCCTCCAGCACCGCGGTCAGGAGGCGGCCGGGATCGCGGTGTCCGACGGCGCCTCGGTCGTCGTCTACAAGGACCTCGGGCTGGTCAGCCAGGTCTTCGACGAGGCGACCCTCGGCAGCCTGCGCGGCCACATCGCGGTGGGTCACACCCGCTACTCCACGACCGGCGCCTCGACGTGGGAGAACGCGCAGCCGACGTTCCGCACCACCTCGGCGGGCACCGGCCTGGCGCTGTGCCACAACGGCAACCTCGTCAACACCGCCGAGCTCGCGGTGACGGCGGCCGACGCGGGCGTCACCGGCGTCTTCACGGCGACGACCGACTCCGACCTGGTCACCTCGCTGATCGCCGCGTACCCCGACCTCTCGATCGAGGCCGCCGCGATGGAGGTGCTGCCCCAGCTGCGCGGCGCGTTCAGCCTCACCTTCATGGACGAGGACACCCTCTACGCCGCGCGGGACCCGCAGGGCGTGCGGCCGCTGGTCCTCGGCCGGCTCGAGCGCGGCTGGGTGGTGGCCAGCGAGACCGCCGCGCTGGACATCGTCGGCGCCTCCGTGGTGCGCGAGGTCGAGCCCGGCGAGCTCATCGCCATCGACGGGAACGGGCTGCGCAGCCAGCACTTCGCCGCCGCGGACCCCAAGGGCTGCGTCTTCGAGTACGTCTACCTGGCCCGCCCCGACACCACGATCTCCGGTCGCAGCGTGCACGCCGCCCGGGTCGAGATCGGCCGCCGGCTCGCCAAGGAGCACCCGGCCGAGGCCGACCTGGTCATCCCGGTGCCGGAGTCCGGCACGCCGGCCGCCGTCGGGTACGCCGAGGCCAGCGGGATCCCCTACGGCCTGGGTCTGGTCAAGAACTCCTACGTCGGCCGCACGTTCATCCAGCCGAGCCAGACCATCCGGCAGCTCGGCATCCGCCTGAAGCTCAACCCGCTCCGCGACGTCATCCGCGGCAAGCGCCTGGTCGTCGTCGACGACTCGATCGTCCGCGGCAACACCCAGCGCGCGCTGATCCGCATGCTGCGGGAGGCCGGCGCCCTCGAGGTGCACGTCCGCATCTCCTCGCCCCCGGTCAAGTGGCCGTGCTTCTACGGCATCGACTTCGCCAGCCGTGCCGAGCTGGTCGCCAACGGTCTGGACATCGACGGCGTGCGGGCCTCGATCAACGCCGACTCGCTGGGCTACGTCTCCGAGCAGGGCCTGATCGCCGCCACGGAGCAGCCGGCGAACCGGCTGTGCACGGCCTGCTTCACGGGTCAGTACCCGATCTCGCTGGGCGAGTCGGAGGTGCTCGGCAAGTTCGTGCTCGAGGGCCGCGGCCAGCTGCCGCTCCCCGAGTTCGAGGAGCGGGCGGTGACCGGCTGGATCGGCCAGCAGGCCGGCAGCGCCACGGTGCCGGGTGGCGCCGAGGACGCGCTCACCCGGCCGTGAGCCGACCCGTGACCGAGGTGTTCACCTACGCGGCCTCCGGCGTCGACATCGACGCCGGGGAGCGCGCCGTCACCCTCATGAAGGCCGCGGTCGAGAAGACCAACCGGCCCGAGGTCGTGGGCGGGCTGGGCGGCTTCGCGGGGCTGTTCGCCCTGGACACCGCGAAGTACCGCAGGCCGCTGCTGGCGTCGTCCACCGACGGCGTCGGCACGAAGATCGCCCTGGCCCGGCAGCTCGACCGGCACGACACCGTCGGCATCGACCTGGTCGCGATGGTCGTCGACGACCTGGTCGCCTGCGGAGCCGAGCCGCTCTTCCTCCAGGACTACGTCGCCTGCGGGAAGGTCGTCCCCGAGCGGATCGCCGCGATCGTCACCGGCATCGCGGCCGGCTGCACCCAGGCCGGCGCCGCGCTGGTCGGCGGCGAGACCGCCGAGCACGGCGACCTCATGGACGCCGACGAGTACGACCTCGCCGCGACGGCGGTCGGCGTCGTCGAGGCCGACGCCGTCCTCGGGCCGGAGCGGGTACGCGAGGGCGACGCCGTGGTCGCGATGGCGTCGTCGGGCTTCCACTCCAACGGCTACTCGCTGGTCCGCAAGGTCGTCTCCGCCGCGGGCCTCGACCTCACCGCCACCCCGGCCGGGCTGGACCGCCCGCTGGGCGACGAACTGCTCGAGCCGACCCGGATCTACGCCAAGGCGTGCCTGGCCCTGGTCGAGGCACTCGGGGTGGACGCCGTGCACGCCTTCGCGCACATCACCGGCGGCGGGCTGGCCGGCAACACCGCGCGGGTCGTCCCGGCGGGGCTGGAGGCGGTGCTCGACCGCAGCACCTGGGCACTGCCGGCCGCCGTGCGGCTGATGGAGGAGCACGGCGTCCCGCGCGCCGAGAGCGAGCGGGCGTTCAACTGCGGCGTCGGCATGGTCGCCGCCGTCAGCCCCGACGCGGCGGACGCCGTCGTCGCGCAGCTGACCGCGGCCGGATTCCCGGCCTGGGTGGCCGGGGAGCTCCGCAGCACCGACGACGACGGCGCGACGGCGCGCCTGGAGAACTCCTACCGCTAGGGCCAAAATGGCCATTTTGGCCCTAGGTCCGCGCGCACGACGAACACCGCAGCACCCATCGGGCGCTGCGGTGTCGGGTCGATCAGAGCCCGCGGATCACCGAGGGCTGGCCGCCCAGTCGTCGTCCGCGTCGTCGTCCGCCCAGCGGTCGGCGTACTCGTCGTCCTCGTCATCGTCGTCGTCGGTCGCCCGCGCAGGAGCGCTGTACGACGACGACGAACCGGCCAGTTCGCGCTGGAGCGCGGTGAGGTCGGTGTTGGGTGAGCTGTACTTGAGCTCACGGGCCACGCGTGTCTGCTTGGCCTTCGCTCGGCCGCGCCCCATCGGCTCGACCCCCTCATTACGGAGTGCGGAGGCCCAGCCAGCGGCTGGTACGGCCCGCGTGGCGACCCCGACTGAGTGACTATGTCTCGGACAACCTTACGACACGGATGGGCGGGGAGCACACGTCCCTCCCCCGCGAGTGTGTGGCCCCGTCCAGGGCACCGCCGCGAGCGTGCGAGGGGCGGGGAGGACGGGGTCCTTTCGCTAGCGCGGCAGACGGATGGTCGCGAGCCGTCCGACCGACCGGATGCGCTGCTCGGCCAGGTGGTCGGCGGCCACCGCGGGTGGCACGCCGGCCGCGTCGGCCTCCTCGAACACCCGCAGCGCGACGTCGAAGATGCTGCTGGCCTTGGACTTGGCTCTCTCGAACGAGAAGCCGTGCCGCTCGTCCTCGACCTGGATGACACCGCCGGCGTTCACCAGGTAGTCCGGGGCGTAGAGGATGCCGCGCTCGATCAGCTGCTCGGCCACGTCGGGGGTGGCGAGCTGGTTGTTCGCCCCGCCGCAGACGATGCGCGCGGGCAGCACGGCGATCGTGTCCGGGTCGAGCGCGCGCCCGAGCGCGCAGGGCGCGTAGACGTCCTGCGGGGTGCGGATCAGCGTCGCGGTGTCGGGTACCGACTTGACCGCGGGGTGCCGTGCCTGGACCCGCTCGATCGCCGCCGGGTCGACGTCGGTGATGACGATGTCGGCGCCGTCCTCGACCAGGTGGTCGACCAGCCAGGAGCCGACCTTGCCCACGCCGGCGACCGCGACCGTCCGCCCGGCCAGTGAGGGCTTGCCCCAGCAGTGCTGGGCCGCGGCCCGCATCCCCTGGAAGACGCCGTAGGCGGTGAGGACGGATGAGTCGCCGCAGCCGCCGTAGGCCTCCGAGCGGCCGTGTGCGAACCGGGTCTCCCGGGCGACGACGTCCAGGTCGGCGTTGAAGGTGCCGACGTCGCACGCGGTCAGGTAGCGCCCGCCGAGCGATTCGACGAACCGGCCGTAGGCGCGCAGCAGCGCCTCGGTCTTGTCGGTGCGCGGGTCGCCGATGATGACGGCCTTGCCGCCGCCGAGGTCGAGCCCGGCGAGGCTGTTCTTGTACGACATCGCCTTGGACAGGGCCAGCGCGTCGGCGACGGCGGTCTGCTCGTCGGGGTACGGGTAGAAGCGGGTGCCGCCGAGCGCCGGGCCGAGGGCCGTGGAGTGGATCGCGATGACCGCCCGCAGGCCGGACTCCTCGTCGCTGCAGAAGACGACCTGCTCGTGCCCCGACCCCAGTACGTCCACGACCCGAGCCTAGAACGGCGGTCGACGACGTCCCGGCCGGTGGCGACGGATCACCCAGGCGGGGGAGAGGGCGCTCAAGAGCCCGATCGAAGGTGTCGATTCGTTATGGAGCCGCCAGCGGCGTCACGTCTTCGATACAGCGTGTCGGATGTGCCGCGTGTTGCCCGTGTGACTGGCGGTGACACTGCGACTGTTCCGCAGGTCGAACCAGGCACCACCCCGAGGAGCCCCCCATGCCGCAGCGCCGTCCATCCGGACCGGCGACCTCGCGCCCCGGCCACCGCCGGGCGTCCGCAGGCCGTCCCTTCGGGCGCTTCCTGCGGACGACGCTGGTCGCCGTCCTGACGGGCGCAGTGCTGGTCTGCGGCGCGCTCCCCGCCGGAGCCGCGCCGCGCAACCCCAGCGACAGCGAGATCGGTGCCGCCCAGAGCGAGCGGGAGCAGGCCGCCGCCGAGGTCGGCCGGATCGCCGCCCTCGTCGCCGGTGCCGAGGCCGAGCTGGAGCGCGTCGGCGTGCAGGCCGAGGCCGCCGGCACCGCGTACCTCGCGGCCGAGGAGGCGCTCCTGGCGGCGCAGGCAGCCGCCGAGCAGACCGCCGCCGAGCTGGAGGCAGCACAGGACGCGGTCGCCGCCGCGCAGGCACGGATCGGCGACTTCTCCCGCGACAGCTACATGAACGGCAGCAACCTCAGCGAGTCGGCCGCGCTGCTCGACTCCGAAGGGCCGGGCGAGCTGATCCAGCGGGCCGCGCTCCTGGACTACGTCGCCGACAACCAGATCGACGTGCTCGACCAGCTCGAGATCGCGCGGGTGCACCAGGCCAACGCCGACTCCGCGGCGCGCAAGGCCCGCGACGAGATGGCCGCCGCCGAGGAGTCGGCCCGCACGGCCAAGGAGGCGGCCGATGCGCAGCTGGCCGCCCAGCAGAGCGCCTACGAGCAGGTGTCGGCGCAGAAGGCCGAGTACGACGCGCAGCTCCAGGCCGCCCAGATCCGGCTGCTCGAGCTCCAGGGCGCCCGCAACGCCTACCAGCAGTGGGTCGCCGACCAGCAGGCCGCGCAGGCCGCCGAACGGGCCGCGGCCGAGCGCGCCGCCCGGGAGGCCGCGGCCGCGGCCGAGGAGGCCGCCGGCCGGGACAACGCCGCCGGCGGTGGCGGGGGCAGCCCGCCGTCGAACTCGAACTACGTCTTCCCGACGTCGGGCTACATCAGCAGCTGCTACGGCTGGCGGTGGGGCGCGCTGCACGGCGGCGTCGACATCGCGGCCCCGATCGGGACACCCATCTATGCAGCGACATCAGGCATCGTCGCCCGGAACGGCTACGCCAACGGGTTCGGCCTGGCGCTCTACATCCGCGGTGACGACGGCGCGGTGACCGTCTACGGGCACGTGAACCGGGAGTTCGTCTCCGCCGGTCAGCGGGTGCACGCCGGGCAGCTGATCGCCGAGGTCGGCAACCGTGGCAACTCCACCGGCCCGCACCTGCACTTCGAGGTCCATCCCAGCGGCGTGCTGCACGGCGGCCAGGTCAATCCGATGCCGTGGCTGCGAGCGCGCGGCGTCAACGTCGGCGGCTGCTAGCCGCCTCCCTCGCCGGCGTCCGCGCCGGCCCCCGGACAGCTGCGGCCCGCCCCCTCGGGGATCGGGGGCGGGCCGCAGCTATCGGGTTCGTGCTCGTCGGGTGTGCTGTCAGCTGGTCGGTGACGCGGACTCGGTCGCCTCGTCGTCGGTCAGGCCGCACTCGGTCGACAGGTAGGTGTCGACGTTGGTGAACGCAGCGCCGTACCGCTGCTGGATCTGGGCGACCTGCGTCTGCCACTGGGCCACGGCCGCCTGGTCCGTGAAGTCGATCTGCGAGATCGCCGCGACCTCGTCGACCCCCTGGGAGAACTGTGTCCAGTCCTCGGCGAGGTCGGCCGGAGGCTCGATGCCCCGGATCTCCTCCGAGATCTGCGAGAACAACTCGCCCAGGTTGCTCTGGTCCGTCTGTCCGGTGAAGCTGGCCGCGATCCGCTCCTGGATGGCTGCGGCCTCGGTGCAGAACTCCGAGTCGGCCTGCGGGGCGGTGTTCTCCGTGGTCTCGCTCGCGCTCGAGCTGGAGCTGGAGCTCGACGACGTCGAGTCGGAGGCGTTCGAGTCCTCATCGGACCCTCCGCAGGCGGTGAGCAGGACGACGGCTGCGGCGGCAGCGAGGCCGCTGCGGCACAGGGAGAGGGTTCGGCGCATGGTCGGCAGGCTAACCGCCGCCTGAGCGCCGGGATGCACGCGCGGCTACCGTGCCGGGCGTGGACGTCCCGGCCGACCCGCGCGCAACATGGGACCTGCCACGCCCCGGGGCGATGCAGCCCACGGTCGAGCTCGAGCCGCTGGTCACCCGCGTGCTCGCCCCCAACCCCTCCGGGATGACCCTGGACGGCACCAACACCTACGTGGTCGGCGACCCCGGCAGCGGTCAGGCGGTGCTGGTGGATCCCGGGCCCGACGACCCCGCCCACCTGGCCGCCGTCGAGCAGGTGCTGGCCGCCCGCGGCGCCCGCTGCGTCGCGGTGCTGGTCACCCATCACCACGGCGACCACGCCGAGGCGGCGCTGCCGTGGGGCGAGCGCTTCGGGGCGCAGGTCGCCGCCGCCGACACCGCCGTCGCGGGCCCCCGCGGGCGGGTGCTCGAACCGGGGGAGCGGCTGGCGCTGGCCGGCACCACGATCGGCGTCGTCCCCACGCCCGGGCACACCGGCGATCACCTGGCCTTCCGGGTGGAGTCCGGGGCCGTCCTGGTCGGCGACCACGTGCTCGGGCGGGGCACGTCGGTGGTCACCCATCCCGAGGGCGACGTCGTCGCCTACCTGGAGTCCCTGCGGCGGGTCCACGACCTCGGCCCCAGCGCGCTCTACTGCGGGCACGGTCCCGAGCTCACCGAGGACCCCGGCGCCGTGCTCGACTACTACCTGGCCCACCGCGCCTACCGGGAACACCAGATCCTGGCCGCCCTGGGCGACGGATCGCGCACGGTCGACGAGATCGTCGCCCTGATCTACGCCGAGGTCCCGCGGCAGCTGTGGCCCGCGGCCACCCAGTCCACGCGGGCGACCCTGGCCAAGCTGCACGCGGAGGGCCGGGTCCAGTGGTGGGGCCGCGACGAGAACGACCCCGACCGGGTGCGGCTGGTGTGAGCGGCGTTCCGCTGGTCACCGCGAAGGACAGCGAGCGGTCCCAGCGGCGTGCGGCCGCCGCTCTGGCCGCTGCGGGGCTGGGGGCCGGCGACCGGCTGGTCGTGTCCGCCGCCGCCTCGCCGGCGCTGCTGGCCGCCGTCCTCGGCGCGCTCCGTACCGGGATCGTGCCCGTGGTCCTCGACCCGGGGCTGCCCGCGGCGGAACGCGCCGCGCTGGTCGAGGACGCCGACCCCGCGCTGGACCTCGGGACCACGCCGGAACGCCTGCTGGACGGGGACGCGGAGCACGACCTGGCCGACGTGCCGCTCGCCCGGCCGATGCACTACACGTCGGGCACCACCGGGCGCCGCAAGGGTGTGTGGTCCGGCGTCCTGCCCGAGGACGACGCCCGCGCCCTGGCCGCGGAGGAGATCGACCTCTGGGAGTTCGGCCCGGAGGACCGGCACCTGGTGCTCTCGCCGCTGCACCACAGCGCGCCGCTGCGCTTCGCCGTCCACACGCTGCTCGCCGGTGGGGAGGTGCTGCTGCCGGGACCGTTCGACGCCGCCCGCGCCGCGGCGGCCATCTCGACCCTGCGGCCGACGACCGCCTTCTGCGTGCCCACCCACCTGCAGCGGCTGCTCGCCCGGGGCCGTGCCGGTCGAGATGCGGTCGATTGGTCGTCGTTCCGCCGGCTGGTGCACGCGGGCGCCCCCTGCCCGGAGCAGCTCAAGCGGGCGGTCCTCGCGGCGCTCCCCGACGGCAGCGTCTGGGAGTTCTACGGCTCGACCGAGGCGCAGTTCACCGTCTGCTCGCCGGACGACTGGCTGGCCTCCCCCGGCAGCGTCGGCCGCGCCCGCCCGGGCCGGCGGCTGGAGGCCGACGAGCGCGGCCAGCTGTGGTGCGCCGTGCCGCGCTGGGCGCGCTTCGAGTACTGGCGGGCACCGGAGAAGACGGCCGCCGCCTGGCGCGGCGACCTGGTCACCGTCGGGGACCTCGGCCGGGTGGACGACGACGGCACGGTCTGGCTCGACGGCCGCCGCGCGGACCTGGTCATCTCCGGCGGCGTGAACGTCTACCCGGCCGAGGTGGAGGCGGTCCTCGACGCCCACCCCGACGTGGTCGAGAGCGCCGTCTTCGGCCTGCCGGACGAGGAGTGGGGGCAGCGGGTGGTCGCCGCCTACGTCGGGACGGCGGATCCCGCGGAGCTGGGCACCTGGGCGCGGGAGCGGCTGTCGCCGGCCAAGCGCCCCAAGGGCCTGCACCGGCTCGACGACCTCCCGCGGACGTCGACGGGCAAGGTGCGGCGGCTCGACCTGCCGGAGGCGCTCGGGCTCGACGGTGGCTGAGCTCGGCGGGCGACGTCCGCCGAGCAGGACGTCGTCGTCGTGGGGGCCGGCACCTCCGGCTGCGCGCTGGCCGGCCGCCTCGTCGACGCGGGGCTGCGGGTGCTGCTGCTCGAGGCGGGGGAGGACCACCCCGCGGGCTTCCCCGCCGAGCTGCGGGACCCCGCCCGCATGGCGGCCGCCGTCCCCGGTTCATCCGGCCGCCTGGCACCTCGAGGCCGAGCTGACCGCCGAGCGCCGGGTGCCGGTGCAGCGCGGCCGGGTGGCGGGCGGCTCCAGCGCGCTCAACGCCGCCGTCTTCCTGCGGGCCACCCCGGCCGACTTCGACGGCTGGGCCGCCCTCGGCAACGACCTCTGGTCCTACGAACGCGTGCTGCCGGTCCTCCGCCGGCTGGAGAACGACCGCGACTTCGGGGCGACCCCGGTGCACGGAGCCGACGGACCGGTGCCGGTGCAGCGCTTCCCGGCCGATCACCCGGTCGCCGACGCGTTCGCCGCCGCGGCGGCGGAGCTGGGCTTCCCGGAGGAGCCGGACAAGAACGCCGGGGGAGCGCCCGGCGTCGGGCCGGTGCCGTTCAACATTCGCGACGGCGTCCGGGTCAACACCGCCATGGCGTACCTGACGCCGCGGCGGAACCTGCCGGGGCTCACCGTGCGCGGGGGCGTGCTCGTCCGTCGGGTGCTGGTCGAGCGGGGGCGCGCGGTCGGCGTCGAGACCTCCGCGGGGGTGGTCCGCGCCGCGACCGTGGTGCTCAGCGCGGGCGCGGTCGGTTCCGCGCAGCTCCTGCTCCGCTCGGGCATCGGACCGGCCGCCGCGCTGCGGGCGGCCGGCATCGACGTCGTCGTCGACGCGCCGGGGGTCGGGACCGGCGCGAGCGACCATCCCCAGGTCTACCTCGGCTGGCGTCCCGCGCGCCCGCTGCCCGACGGCCGGCTCCCGCTGAACGGGGCGCTCCACACGGGAGAGGTCGAGCTCCTGCCCTGGCTCACGCCCTTCTCCCGCGTGACGTCACCGGATGCCGGCGACGACCTCGCCATCGGGATCGGACTCCAGCAGGCCGAGAGCCGGGGTGAGCTGACCCTGCGCGACGGCGACCCCGACGGCCCGCCCCGGCTGCGCTACGGCTACCTCCGGGACGAGCCGGACCGGGAGCGGCTGCGGACCGGCGTCCGCATCGCGGCCGACCTGCTGCGGGCCCGCTCCTTCGCCGACCTCGGTGCCGAGCGTGTCGACCTGCCCGACGACGTGCTCGCCGACGAACGAGCCCTGGACGGCTGGATCGGGAGGCGCGTCACCACCGCAGTGCACCTCTGCGGCACGGCGCGGATGGGGCCGGACGGCGACCGGGCCGCGGTCGTGGACCAGGAGCTGCGCGTGCGTGGTGTCGAGGGGCTCCGGGTGGTCGACACCTCGGTGTTGCCGACGGCGCCCTCCCGGGGCCCCGCCGCGACGGCGGTGCTCCTCGGCGAGCGGGCCGCCGACCTGATGACAGGCCGGCTCAGCCGCCCGCCTGGTCCGTCGGCTCCTCCGGGGAGTCCGGCGTCGTCCGGCGGGCTCTCGGAGCCCTCGTCCGACGAGTCCGGACGGGGCTGCGGGCGCGGCGGGTTGAGCGGGAGACCGGCCGGCGGGAAGAACGCCGGTTCCTGGGCCGAGAGGATCGGCAGCATCGCGTCGTGCCAGATCGGGGCGGCACCGCGACCGCCGTACGCCCCGATGTCCTGGTTCTGCTTCGGGTTGAGCACCATCACGCTCGCCGCGTACTGCGGCGTGTAGCCGACGAACGCCACGGAGTACCGGTTCTGGCTGGTGCCGGTCTTGCCCGCGATGTCGTGGCCCGGGATGGCGGCCCGGGTGCCCGTGCCGGTCGGGGAAGCCGTGTCGCCGACGAGGATCTGGTTCAGCGTCGTCGCCACCGCCGGGGGCACCGCGTCGGCGGTGCAGTGGTTGCCGGTGTCGATGACGTTGCCGTCGGCGTCGGTCAGCGGCTCGCCCAGATGGAGGATCTCCGTGACCGGCGTCGGGTCGCACTGCGTGCCGTTGGCGCCCAGCGTCGAGTAGGCGCTGGCCAGGGCGAGCGGGCTGGTCGCCTCAGCGCCGAGCGTGAACGAACCGCGGTTCTCCGCCACCACCTGGTCGGCCACCGGGTCGAGCGAGAACAGCCCCATCCGCTGGGCCATGCGCACCGGGCCCTCGACGCTGCCGAGCTGGTCCTCGAGCGCGACGAAGTAGGTGTTGGACGACATCACCAGCGCCTGGACCATCGTCAGCGTCGCCGGATAGCGCCCGGCGTTCTGCACGGTGTAGGGGTCGAACCCGTTCTTGTAGACCCGCGACGTGTACGGGTCGCTGGTGGTGATCCGGTTCCAGGCCGGGACGCCCTGCTCGAGCGCCGAGGCCGCGACGAAGACCTTGTAGGTGGAGCCGGCCCCCTGGCTGGCCACCAGGTTGAGGTTGACCGACTCCTGGGCCGGGTCGTTGACGTCGTAGCCGAACCGCCGGTTGACGCTCATCGCCAGCACGTGACCGGTGCCCGGCTCGAGCGCGGTGAACATCCCCGCCAGGGGATCGCCGAGGGCCAGGTAGTTGAGGACCGCCTGGTCCCCGCTGCGCTGCAGGTCGGTCCGCATCGTCGTCCGGATGACCAGGCCGCCGTCGTCGAGCGTCTGCTGGCTGATGCCGAGCGTCCGGGTCAGGTAGCGCTGCAGGTAGTCGCAGAAGAACCCACCGATGACGGCGTCGACGCAGCCGTTCGGCGGCCGGGGCTGCGGCGCGACGGCGACCGGCTGCGGCGCGATCTCGGCGAACTGCTCCTCGGTGATGTGGCCGAGGGTGAGCATCCGGGCCAGCACCTGGTTGCGGCGCTCCTGTGCCCGCGCCGGGTCGTTGATCGGGTTGTCGGCCGTCGGCGTCTGCACCAGTCCGGCGAGGACGGCGGCCTGCGGGAGCGTCAGGTCTGCGGCGTCGACGCTGAAGTACGCCCGGGCCGCGGCCTGGACCCCGTAGGCGCCCTGGCCGAAGTACACGAGGTTGAGGTAGCGGGTGAGGATCTCGTCCTTCGAGTACTTCTCCTCCAGGGCCAGCGCCAGGCGGGCCTCGCGCAGCTTGCGGCCCACGCTGTCCTCGGTGGCGGCTGCGCGTTCCTCGGCGGTGACCGCGGTCTGCAGGAGGGTCTGCTTCACCAACTGCTGGGTGATCGTGGAGCCTCCCTCGAGCACCGTGCCCGCGCTCAGGTTCCGCAGCAGGGCGCGCAGCGTGCCCTCGACGTCCAGGCCGTGGTGCTCGTAGAACCGGGAGTCCTCGATGTCGACGAGGGCCTGCTTCATGACCGGCGCGATCCGGTCGGACCGGACGGGCACCCGGTTGTTCCGGTAGAAGTACGTGATCACCGAGCCGTCGGCGGCCAGGACGGCGGTGTTCCCGGCCAGCGTGGCGTCGGCGCCCTCCAGAGGCGTCAGCAGGGAGACCGACGAGCGCGCGGCGATCCCCGGACCGGCGAGCCACGGGAGGAGCAGGCCGGCCACGAGCGCTCCGGCCAGCGGGATGGCGACGAAGGCCAGCGTGGCCACCGCCCGCAGTTTGGGATGCGCACGCCGTGCAGGCCGACCTGCCACCGGATCTCCTCGTCCCCCCGGAGCCTGCCCGTGACGAGCGCGGCTCCGAACGTGCGTCGGCCCTTCAGGCCCCCCGTGGGGGACGACGCTGCTTGGAGCATCGCTCGGGACCCCCCGTAGGGGTTCGCCGGACGCTGCAGCCCGGACACGGACTGATCACGACACCCGTGCCGCGTGCGACGCGTGCCCGGCCGATCGCTCCGCGTGAGCGCTGTCACGGCTCGTGATGGCAGGGACCCGGTCGGTTCCTCACAGGCCCGAGGAGCCGGACTGTCCCGGCGGCGCGGAGACGCAGCCGCCGGGACGCCGGGGCTCAGCGGATCGCGGGGATCTCGTTGGTGGTGGTGCTGCTCATCGGCGACCAGGCGTCGGGATGCGGGCGGCCGGCGTCCACGACCCAGGACGACGCCGGGCGACCCGGGCGCTGGCTCCCGCGGGCGGTACTGGCCGGCCGCGCGCTCAGGCTCACGATGACGGCGAGCAGCAGGAGGAGCCCGACGAGGACTCCGCCGAGAACCAGGAGCGTCGAGAGCATGTCCCGAACGTAAGCGGCGGACTGGTCCGTTCACAGGGCAGATATGACCGAAGATGACCAGCCGATTGCGCAGAGTTCGCTCGCGCACGGGCGGAGCTGGGCTGGTAGGGCCCACAGAACCGACAAACGAGAGTGACCTGCGCCGCATCGCGCCCCCGCCGGGTGGATCAACCGGCGCGGCTGAGCACGGCGAGCCCCTCGTCGAGCGCCGTCCACGGGCCCGCCGCCGCTCCGGCGGCGCGCTCGCGCCGGTCGTCGTCCGGGCCGAGGGCCGTGGCCACCATCGAATCGAGCTGGGCGGCCAGGCTCTGCAGCAGCGGCCAGACCGTCACCCCGAGCTCGGCGCGGGCGGCCTCGGCGGCTCCGGCCAGCCGGCCTGCGGCGTGCGGGTCCCCGAGGGTGAGGCACAGCGCGGCCAGCCCGTCGAGGCAGTAGGCCAGCCCTTCCTGGTCGCGGACCTCCCGGTGCAGGTGCGCCGACTCCACCAGCCGCTCCCGCGCCGCCGGCACGTCGCCGGCCAGGAGCGAGTCGAAGGCCAATTGGTCGAGCAGCGTCGCCGTCAGGTGGTCGTCACCGATCGACCGGACCAGGCCCAGCGCCTCCTCGTGCGCCCGCGACGCCGCGGGCAGATCGCCCGCGAGGAGTGCGACGTCGCCGTGGGGCACGAGCGCGTAGGCGATCGACCAGGGATCGCCGCTCCGCCGGAGCGCGTCGACCCCGTCGGCGTAGAGGGCCGGCAGCTGCGGGTCGTCGGGCGGACGCGTCATCGCCAGCCCGACCAGCCCGTGGCCGAGCATCCAGGGGTCGTCCCGCTCCCGCGCGTCCGCGACGAGGTCGACGAACAGCGGGGCGGCGTCGTCGAACTTGCCCTGCGCGACGCGGGTCGCGCCGCGGGCCCAGCGCAGCAGCGCGGCGGCCCCGGGATCCAGGTCGGCGGCTGACGGCAGCCGGGCCGTCGCCTCGGCCATCTCGCCCATCGGCACCAGTTCGCCGCGCGCCCACCACCACCGCGCCAGCGGCGCGGCCAGGCCGACGGCGAGCTGGGCCCGGTCGTTCGCGACGGCCCAGCGGAGGGCCTCCTGCAGATCGACGGCCTCCGCGTCGAGGCGGGCTCGCCACAGTCGGTGCTCGGGGCCGTTGAGGCCGAGCCCGGCCTCGGCGCTGACCTTCGTCAGGTGGCGGGCCAGCCGCTCCCGGACGAGCTGCTCCTCGCCCCGCTGGCGAAGATGTTCGGCAGCGAACGCCCGCACCAGTTCCAGCATCCGGAACCGCGGCTCGCCCTCGCCGGCGTCGGTCGAGGCGACCAGGCTGTGCCCGACCAGCGTCGACAGCGCCTCCAGGACGTCGATGTCGCCGTCCACCGCGCCGATCGACTCGGCGGTGTCGAGCGTGCACCCGCCGGCGCAGACCGAGAGGCGGGCGAGCAGCGTCCGTTCGGGGTCGGCCAGCAGGTCGTGGCTCCAGGCGATGGTGTCCCGCAGCGTCCGCTGCCGGTCGGGGGCGTCGGCGTCGCCGCGCAGATCCAGGGCCCGGTCCAGGCGGCGCAGCAGCGCCGACGGCGGGAGCGTGCGGACCCGGGCGGCGACCAGCTCGACCGCGAGAGGTAGACCCTCCAGCCGGCGCACCACGTCGGCGAGCGCCGCGGCGTTCTCCTCGGTGACGGCGAAGGAGGGATCTGCGCGCCGGGCCCGCGACGTGAACAGCTGGACGGCGGCGGCGGCGGTGACCTGCTCCAGGTCGTCCTCGCCGGGCGCGGGCACCGAGAGCGGACCCAGCGGCACGTAGTGCTCTCCCCGCAGCCCCAGCAGGCTCCGGCTGGTGACCATCAGCTGCGTGGCCGGGCACCGGGACAGCAGGACCCCCAGGTCGGGTGTCGCGGCGAGCACGTGCTCGGCATTGTCCAGCGTCAGCAGCACCCGGCGACCGGCCAGCCGGTCGGCGACGAGGTCCAGCAGCGGGCGGTGTCCCTCGGCGGACACGCCTACCGCCGCCGCGATGGCCGCCGGTACGTCGTCGGGGTCGTGCAGGACGGAGAGGTCGACCCACCACACGGCGTCCCGATCGGGTACGACGGATTCGGCCGCGGCGAGGGCCAGCCGCGTCTTGCCGACCCCGCCGGGGCCGGACAGAGTCACCAGCCGGACCGTGGGGTCGCCCAGGAGCTGGGTCACCAGTCCGAGCGTCGAGTGACGGTCGACCAGGGGCGCGTCCGGCGTCGGCAGCCAGCCCGCCGCCAGCCCTGGTGGGGGCGGTGTCGACGGCGGAGAACCGCTCGGTCAGCAGGACGGCGAGGTCGTCGGCCACCAGGTCGGCGAGCTGCTCGGGGTCGTCGTAGGGCGTCGTCGACACCCCGCTCTCTGCCTGCATGCGGCTGATCAGCTCCGCCAGCCGCGGCTCGCGTCCGGGCGCCGCCCGCTTCACGTACAGCAGCCGCGGCAGGCCGTCGGACAGCTCGTACTCGTCCTCCAGCCCGGAGATGGGCATGCCGGGCGCGACCCACCCGTACCGCTCCCCGTAGATGCCGATGAACACGTCGCTCTGGCCGAGATAGGCGCGGTAGAGGTCGCGGGGTGGGTGCGCCCGGGCCCCCAGCTCGAACATCACCGGGGTGAGCCGCAGCCGTGTGATCACGTCCCGCACGGCCCGTCGCTCGCCCGCGAGCTCCTCCAGCGTGGAGGACACGAAGACGCGGAGGCGCCGGTCGTGGGTGGGGATGGCAGGCGGGACGTCGGGCTCCGCGGGTGCTCCGGGCACGGACCCTCCTGCCGACGGCTAGACCGCGGAGTCTAGGGACACCTGCGGGGGCCGGAAAGGCGATGACAGCGCGCGGCAGCGGTGGTTGCATGGCCCCGCTCCACCGTCAGTCACGGGGGCCCGACGAGCACGGAGGACTCCCGTGACCGCTGCCCCGACGACCGTCGCGGCGCCCGTCCGCCGCACCTTGCCTCTCATGCGGGCATTGCTGATGGTCTTCTGCGCGCTGACGGCGCTGGCCGTCGGCGCGCTGTTCGTGCTGTCGGACAACACGGCCGAGACGTTCGCCTGGACCATCAAGCCCTCGATCACCGCCGCGTTCCTGGGTGCGGGCTACGCCGCCGGGTTCGTGCTGGTCGCGCTGTCGCTGCGCGATCCGGTGTGGGCGCACAACCGCGTGCCGGTGCTGACGATCTTCGTCTTCGTCGCGCTCACCCTGGTCGCGACCCTGGTGCACATCAACAAGATGCACTTCGACGACGACTTCGGCGGGCTGTCCTTCCTGGCCAAGGCCGCCGCGTGGTTCTGGCTGGCCGTCTACGTGTTCGTGCCCGTGGCGATGCTCGTGGCGTTGTTCCGGCAGGAGCGCGCGCCGGGTGACGACCCGGCGCCCGAGCACCCCGTGCCGCTGCTGCTCCGGGTGGCGCTGGGCATCGAGTCCGCGATCCTGCTCGTCGTCGGACTGATGTTGTTCGTCGATCCGACGACGGCGCCCCGCGTCTGGCCGTGGGAGCTCACGCCGTTCACCGGCCGGGTGATCGCCGCGTGGTTGATCGCCTTCGGGATGGCGACGGCGCTCGCGGCAGTCGCCGGCGACCTGGAGCGGCTGCGGACGGCGGCGGTCGCGTACACCACCTTCGGGGCTCTCGTGCTGGTCACGGTCGCCCGGTACACCGGGGACTTCGACTGGGACGACCCGCCCACCTGGACGCTGCTCATCGTGACCGCGGCGATGACGGCCACCGGTGCCATCGGCTGGTGGCTCGCGCCGGCGCCGGGCCGCATCCGTGTCTGACGGCCGGAAGGCGGCGCTCGTCGTCCTGAGCCGCGACGAGGAGGTCCGGTCCGCGGTCTCCGAGGAGCTGGAGCGGCGGTACGGGCGCGACTACGCCGTCGTCGCCGTCGACGGGCCGGCGGCAGCGGCGGCCCGCATCGCCGAGCTGGACGGGCTGCCGGTCGCCGCGCTGCTCGGCGGCATGGGCGGCGCCGATCCCGACGGGCTGGTCTGCCTGCGCGAGGTGCACCGCGCCCATTCGGGCGCGGTCGCCGTGGCGGTGGTCCGGTGGGGCGACTTCCAGACCGCCCGGCCGATCTTCGAGGCCATCACGCTGGGTCAGCTGGACCGCTGGCTCTACGCCCCTGGCGAGGCGGGGGACGAGGAGTTCCACGGGTACGTCACGGAGATCCTGGAGGAGTGGTCGACCCGGAAGGGCGGCGGCTTCGAGGCCGTGCGGATGGTCGGGCACCGGTGGGAGGAGCGGGCCCAGCACCTGCGCGACTCCTTCACCCGCAACCGCATCCCGCTGGGCTTCTACGAGGCCGAGTCCGACGAGGGCCGGGCGATCCTCGAGGGCCTCCACCTCGAGTCGCCGCAGCTGCCGGTCGTCCAGCTGCGGTTCCGGCCGGAGCGCACGGTGCTGCAGAACCCGAGCGACATCGACATCGCCTCGGCATTCGGCCTGTTCGACGCGCCGGATCCCGCGGTGGTGCACGACGTCGTCGTCGTCGGGTCCGGCCCGGCCGGGCTGGGCGCGAGCGTGTACGCCGCGTCGGAGGGTCTCTCGACGCTCGTCCTGGAACCCGAGGCCGTCGGCGGCCAGGCGGGCACCAGCTCGCTCATCCGCAACTACGCCGGGTTCCGGAACGGGATCAGCGGCAACAAGCTGGCCTTCACCGCCTTCCAGCAGGCGTGGGCGTTCGGCAGCACGTTCCACTTCATGCGGGCGGCCTCCGCACTGACGACCGCCGAGGACGGCGTGCACCGCCTCGACCTCACCGACGGCACGTCGGTGCGCGCCCGCGCGGTGGTCGTCGCCACCGGCGCCGCGTGGCGGCGGGTCGGCGTGCCGGAGCTGGAGGCGTTGACCGGCAAGGGCGTCTTCTACGGCGCGGCGGTCACCGAGGCGCCCGCGATGCGCGGCCGGCACGTGTTCGTCGTCGGCGGCGGGAACTCGGCCGGACAGGCGGCGGTCTACCTCTCCGGCTACGCCGACCGGGTGACGGTGCTGATCCGCCGGGCCGACCTCACCGCGACGATGTCGGACTACCTGATCCGCGAACTGCAGGCGCTGGCGAACGTGGACATCCGGCCGCGCGTGCAGGTGGTCGGCGGCAGCGGGAGCGAGTTCCTGGAGACCTTCACCCTCCGCGATCTGGACACCGGCGCCGAGACGGTCGAGTCGGGCGTGCTGTTCCTGCTGATCGGCAGCGAGCCGCGCACGGAGTGGCTGGCCGGGACCCTGGCCTGCGACCGCTGGGGGTTCCTCCTCACCGGGGGCGACCTCGCGGCCGACGACGTCTCCCCGCGGTGGCCGCTGGCCCGGCCGCCGGGGCTGCTCGAGACCAGCGTGCCGGGGGTCTTCGCCGCCGGCGACGTGCGGTCGGGCTCGGTCAAGCGGGTGGCGTCCGCGGTGGGCGAGGGTGCGCTCGCGGTGACGCTCGTGCACGCCCACCTGGCGGCGACGGCGAAGGCGCACGCCTGACGGCATCGCGGGTGGCGAGGACCACGTCCACCCGATGGTGACCGGTACCGATTCGTACGGCGGCGTCCGGGGTAGACCGATACCCGGTCGCCTCGAAACCAGCGGACGGCCGCCGCACCGCCGAGCGAATCCCGCCTCGTCGGGTCGCTCGGAAGGAGCCGAACCACCGCGTGTCCGTCGCAGACCCCTCGCTCCCAGGGCTGCCGCCCTGGCCCGGGCAGGCGATCCGAGTGGCGTCCGTCCCCTTCAGCGACCCCTACGTCGACGCCGTCCTGCCCGAGGACGTCGTCCGGGTCGGCCCCGCGGGCGAGCCGAGCCCCTGGCTGGAGAGCCGGCACCTCGTCGCGCACGCCGACGACGTCGACGTCGTCCACCTGCACACCGGCAGCCACATGAGCACTGCACACCTGTCGCCCGCGGAGCTCGAGGACTGGACGGAGACCGTCCGGCGACTCGGCGTCCCCCTCGTCGTCACGGTCCACGACCTACCGCCCGCGGACAGCGCCGACGCCGCCCGGCTGGCCGTCGTCCTGGGCACGGCCGAGGTGGTGCTGGCGCTGACGCCGGGCGCCGCCGACGAGGTGTCCGAGCGCTTCGGCCGGACGGCGATCGTCGTCGCCTGCCCGGCGCTGGCCGTGCCCGATCCGGCGCTGGGCGCCGAACGGGGTCTCGTCGGCCTGCGGCTCGCGCCGGGCACCGCGCCCGGGGCGAGCGATCTGGTGCACGCGGCCCTCTCCGGAGCGGTCTCCGGCGGGGGGCGGCTGCGCGTGCTGATCGACCCCGAGGACGTCCCCGCCGCCGAGATCGCGGGCCTCGCCGCCCGCGGGATGCTCGAGATCGTCCGCTGCGGGCCGACGGACCGACCGGCACAGTTCCAGCAGCTGCACGTGGCGGTGCTGCCGGAGCCGCACGGCGCGCACTCCCGCGACCTGGAGGTCTGCCGGGACGTCGGGACCCGGGTCGTGGCCCCGCGCAGCGGCTGGTTCACCGAGCAGTGGTCCGAGGTGGTGCCCTACGGCACCGACATCGACGGTGCGCCGGACCCCGTCTCGCTCGCCGCCTCCGTGTCCGCGGCGCTGACCCCGGCCATGCCGCGTCCGGCCGACCGCGCCTGGCGGCGCGAGCAGGCCGCCGCGGTCGCCCGGGTGCACCGCGAGGTCTACGCCCAGGTCGCCGGCGATCGCAGCTGGGCCTGACCCCCTACTCCGGCAGCAGCACCGTGCGGAGGTCGTGGGCGCCGTCGGGCCGCGTCGCCTCGTAGAACCAGCGCGCTCCGCCACCGGGCACCGGGACGACGTCGGCGTACCGCAGGCCGTGCGGCGCGTGCGGGCTCTGCAGCAGCGGGCCGTCCGGCGCGGCGACGAACCGGCCGTCGGGCTGCCGTGTCGCGAGCCCCATCCGCTCCTCCCAGTTCTCCTCGGCCGTGGCCCGCCCGTCGTACAGCGCCCACGTGTCGGGGCCGTCGAGGACGACGGTCGCGAAGCGGGCCCCGCGGGCGTCCCAGGTGCCCGGGGTGCCGGCGAGTGCGGTGCCCTGCCAGGTCCAGTCGACGCCGTCGGCGCTGGTGGCGTGCTCGGTGGTCATGCGGTCGGTCGCGTCGGGGTCGTCGAGCGGGTGCACCGACGCCCACAGGTGCCATTGCCGCCCGTCGTGCCGGATGACCGGGTCCTTGACCGCGCACGCGTCGCTGCCGGGCAGGACGGTCCGGATCTCCGCCGTGGCGAGGCCCTCGACCGTGTCGGCCTCGAGGAGGTCGACGCGCCAGTGCTTGGTGCCCGGCGTCGCGCAGCTGACGTAGAGCCGCCAACGTCCCTCCGGCGTCCGGACGAGGGCCGGGCGCTCCAGCGACTCTGCCCCGAACCGGTCCTTGCCCAGCCCCACGACGGGCGTGAAGGCGACGCCGTCGTCCGAACGTGCGACGACGTTGCCGATCCCGCGTCCCTCGCCGAGCGGCTCGCGCAGGCGGTAGGCCAGCCACCAGACGCCGTCGACCAGGAGCGCGGAGGGGCCGCCGACCCAGGCACCCGGGCGGGGGTCCTCCGGCTCGAGGACCACCTCCGCGTCGGACCAGAACGGCTCGGGTGCGGGCGGACGCGGTGCGGATTCGGGGGGAAGGGAATGAGGGGCGGCCACGGGTCCACTATTCCCCGCGGCGCCGGAGCGCTCGCGGGGAGTGGTCGTGCAGGGAGGTGGGCAGGGGCGGGGTCGAACCGCCGACCTCTCACTTTTCAGGCGAGCGCTCGTACCGACTGAGCTACCTGCCCCTCCCGGTGTCTCCACCGGGCTGCGACCCTGACGGGACTCGAACCCGCGACCTCCGCCGTGACAGGGCGGCGCGCTAACCAACTGCGCTACAGGGCCTTGCTGTGTCGTGCTGATGTGCTGGGTCGTGCTGCGTGCCCCCAACGGGGTTCGAACCCGTGCTACCGCCTTGAAAGGGCGGCGTCCTGGACCGCTAGACGATGGGGGCTCGTGTTCGCCGGGGGCGGGAGAAACAATACATGCCACCCGCGCGTCATCCCGCCAGGGGGCCGGGTGCTGCCAAGATCGCGCCGTGCGCGCCCCCTCCCGCCTGACCCCCGTGCTGGCCGCCGTCCTGACCGGCGCCGCTGTGCTCACCGGCTGCAGCGGAAGTGACGACGACGGCGCCGACGCGTCGTCGTCCTCGTCCTCGGCGACCTCCTCCCCGGAGGAGACCTCCGCCGCGCCCTCCAGCAGTGACGGCGGGGACGGCGACACCGACGACGACGGCATGACCGACGCGCCGCCCTTCCCGGCGAACACGGACCCGGACACGGCCAACCCGTCGGGCGACGGCCTGGTCACCGTCACCGACATCCGCATCGGTCGGCACGACGGCTTCGACCGTGTCGTCTTCGAGGTCGACGGCGCCGGGGCGCCGGGCTGGGACGTCCGCTACGTCGACGACCCCGCGTCGCAGGGCAGCGGCGAGCCGATCGACGTCGAGGGCTCGGCCGCGCTCCAGGTGGTGCTGACCGGGATCGGCCTGCCCGACGACACCGGCGTCGACGAGTGGACGGGCCCCAACCCCCTGTCGGTCGCGGGCACCGAGACCGTCACCGAGGTCGCATGGGACGCGACCTTCGAGGGGCAGTCCGTGGCGTTCATCGGGACGACCGCGCAGACGCCGTTCCGCGTGTACCTGCTGGAGGACCCGGTGCGGGTCGTCGTCGAGGTCGCCGACCAGGGCTGACCAGGCGCGTCAGCCCAGGGACGCGGTCAGCTCCACCGAGTCGTCGGTGACGCTGGTGCAGGTGAGCTGCAGCGGGCCGGCGGTGACGCTCTCACCCTCGGCGCAGGAGACGCTGGCGCCGCCCACGCTCAGGGAGGCGCGCCCGTCCTGGATGCCGCCGAACGACAGCGTCGTGCCGAGGATCTCGGCCTCCGCGCCGTCGCCGGTCAGCGTGACCGAGCACGAGCTGGTCGAGCAGGACACGTTGTGCGACGTGAACGAGCAGCCGGCCAGGGAGACGAGCGCCAGCCCGCCGGCGAGCAGGCCCGCGGCGAGCCGGGCGGTACGGGTCGTCGACGAGGAGGACATGCCCGCAGCCTAGGACCGGCCGGTCAGTCCCCCGGGGAAGCGGGCGACCCGTCGGAGGGTCGAGCGCCGCTGTCCCCGTCCGCCGGGGCGGCCTCCGGGACGACGAACCGCTGGATGGTCACCTCGGTCTCCCCGAGCCCGCCCAGCGTGATCTCGTCGTAGGCCCGGAGCAGGCCGGTCTCCGGGTCGAGGTACAGGACGGTGCACGACAGCGGGGTCGGCTCCTCGCCCTCGAGCCCGCGCAGGCCCGCCCCACCGGTGGAGCCCTCGACCATGAGCAGCGTCCCGTCCTCCAGGGTCGAGACCTCGCGGTCGTGCGTGTGCCCGGCCAGGATCAGCGGGACGACGCCGTCGAGCGGCGGGGCCTGCTTCGGGTCGTGCACGAGGGCGATGGACGGCGGCTCGGGCAGTTCCTCGGCCACCTCCGCCAGTGCCTCGCCCGAGTTGACCAGCACCTCCTCCGGCGCGTCGTCGTCGCCGGTGCTCTTGTCGGGGGTGAACCGGGGATCGGGGACGCCGACGATCGAGACGCCCGCGACGGTGGCCGCCTCCCCGTCGAGCACGATGGTGTTGGGCTGTTCCCGGATCAGCCCGGCGGTCGCGGCGGAGTCGTGGTTGCCGCGGATGTAGACGTAGGGCACGCCCATCGTCCCGACGCGGGTGATCAGCCGGTTCTCCGGCTGGCTGCCCCAGTCGGTGATGTCGCCGGTGTCCAGCACGGCGTCGACGTCGAACTGGTCGACCACCTGCTGGACGAGGTCGAAGCCGGCGGGGTTGAGGTGCAGGTCCGACACGTGCAGCAGCACGACGCTGTCGTCGGTGCCGCCGGGCGCCGGCAGCGTGGAGAGCGCCGAGTACAGGCTGCCGACGTTGGCCACCAGGTCCTCGAGCGACGCCCGGTAGGCGTCGAAGCGGGCGACGATGTCCTCGGCACTGCCGATCAGGCTGTTCGCGTTCACGAGCAGGCCGGTGTAGGTCGGCGCGGAGAGGGCCTCCGGCCGCCAGGTGGCGAACCCGAGCCCCGCCGTCCCCACCAGGAACGCGGTGGTGAGGCCGGCTGCGATGAACGGCTCCCTCCAGCGGCGCAGCACGACCAACGACGTCAGGGCGGCGCCCAGCACGGCGACGCCCGTGGTGGTCCACACCAGGCGGGTCACCGCGCTGCGCAGGTCGTCGCTCACCTGGTCGACGACGCCCGACAGCCGGACCGGGTCCGTGGCCAGCGCCCGGGCCCGCGCCTGGTCGACCCGCTGCAGCTGGATGTCCAGCCGCAGCGGGCCGTCGTAGACGTCAGCGGTGATGGCGCCGAGCGGCGGGACGGCGACCTGCGCGCCGCCGCCGGTGGGCCGGAACGCGAGCGAGGCGTCGAAGGGACCGATGGGGGCGGAGATCCGCCCGAACAGCAGGACGGCGACCAGCGCACCGACGAGGGCGACCAGCACGCGCAGGGCCCACCGGCCGGCGATCCGCGCGATGCGGTGCCCCGGTCTCCCCGGCGCGGTCGGCTCGGTCACCCCCACCACGCTACTGAGCAGGGGCGGCGGGCGAGGGTCCTGAACGGGAAGCTCCGCCCGGACGGGTCAGGCCTGGGCGGGCGCGTGCGGGCGGAAGATCCAGCGCAGCGCGACGAAGCGCAACGTCCCGATCACCGCCGTCACGGTGGCGACGAGGGCGATCTGCAGCCAGATCGGCGCGGAGCCCGCGGCGGAGTCCAGCCAGGTCAGGGCGGCGGTGGTGCACACCAGTCCGATGACGGCGACGCTGCCGGCCTCCCACTGGGCGGTCAGCCAGGTGACCCGCTCCTCGGCGTGGAAGGTCAGCCTCCGGTGGGTCTCGTTGACCAGGATCGTCGTGATGACGGTCGAGATGAGATGGGCGGGCAGGTAGCCCAGGTCCGACAGCGAGATGTAGAGCAAGGCGTAGAGCGCCGTCGAGGTGCCGCCCACCAGCACGAACCGCAGGAACTGGGCCCATCCGTCGTCCCCGCGGATCCACGCCGACAGCTCACCGACGCGGTCGGGAGCCGCCGGGGGGCGGAGCGCGGGCGGGCAGGTCACGTCGGGTCCTCTCGGTTCGTGCAGCGGGTCACAGGTTCCTCTACGGCTCGACCCTTTGTCACGGGAGAACAGCCCAGGTCAGCCCCCTTGTTCCCCGTGTCCTCGCTCACGGTCCCCCGACATGGCCCGGACGGGTGACGGCGCGCGCGTCGCGAGCGGGACGGCCGGGTAGGGGGCGGCCATGAGTCTTCTGGCCTTCCTGGACCGGATCGCGGACGCGCCGACCTTCGACAAGGTCATCGAGCCGGGGCGGCGGGCGGTGCGGGCGGCGCTCCCGCGGCCGGTGCGGGACCTCCTGCACGGGACGTGGCTGGGCCACTCGCTGCACCCGGTGATGATGCACATCCCGGTGGGTGCCTGGATGTCGGCCGGCGTGCTCGACCTCGTCCCGCCCCTGCGGCCGGCGGGGACCGTGCTGATCGGCACCGGCGTGGCCGCCGCCGTCCCGACGGCGCTCTCCGGGGCGGCCGACTGGTCGGAGCAGGACATCGGCGTCCAGCGCCTGGGGGTGCTCCACGCGGCGGCCAACACCGTCGCGCTCGGTCTGTACGCCGGCGCGCTCGTCGCCCGCGCGAAAGGCCGCGGGACCCTGGGCCTGGCCCTCTCCTACGCCGGATTGGGCATGGCCAGCGGCTCGGCGGCGATCGGCGGGCACATGTCGTACGCGCAGTCCTCGGGCGTCTCGCACGCGACCGCGGCGGCGCAGGCGCTGACCACCGACTGGATCGACCTCGGGCCGCTCGACGACCTCCCGGACGGCCGGCCCGCGCTGCGCACCGGTGGCGGTGACGGCGTCGCGGTGCCGCTGACCGCCGTCCGCCGGGGGGCGCGGGTCGACGTCTTCATCGGCCGGTGCTCGCACCTGTCCGGTCCGTTGCACGACGGTGTGGTCGTGGAGATCCGCGGCTCCGCCTGCCTGGTCTGCCCGCTGCACGGCTCGGCGTTCGACCTGGACACCGGGGAGCCGCGCCGCGGGCCGGCCGCGAACGTGCAGGAGAAGCTGGAGGTCCGGATGGACGCCGGACGCGTGCTGGCCCGCGTCCAGGGCCGGCACCGGTAGCGCCGGCGCCGCCCTAGTCTCGGAGGGCATGAGAGGACGGCGGTGCGCAGCGGTCGCGCTGGCCGTGCTGACCGCGGGCTGCGCGGCGTCCGCCGACCCCGCATCGGGAGGGCCGTCGAGCGCCACGGCCACGACGTCGCTCAGTGCCGGACCGACCGTCCCCGCCGTGCCCGGCATCGAGGCCGAGGCGGTGCGCCAGCGCACCGACGAGGCGATCGGCGACCAGGTGCAGGTGCGGATCACCGACACCGGCGACGACCCGTTCACGGTCACCTCGGTGGCGCTGGACTCGCCGGGTTTCGCCCCGCTGCCGCCGCGGGAGGCGTCGACGGAGTTCGCGCCCGGCCAGACGATCGACCTGCCGGTGAAGTTCGGCGAGCCCCGCTGCGACGTGGCCGCCGAACCGGCGGCCGCCCGGCTGACCGTCGTCCGTCCGGACGGGAGCACCGAGGACCTCCGCGTGCCGCTGGCCGCCGAGATCATGACGCGCATCCACGGGGAGGAGTGCGCCGTCCTGGCGCTGCTGGAGGTGGTCGACGTCGAGGTCGTCGACCTCGCCGACGAGGACGACGCCCTGGTCACTCAGCTCCGGCTCACCCGGCGCTCCGGGGAGGAGCCCGTCACGGTCGCCCGCGTCGGTCGCAGCGTGATCCTCGACGTGACCGGCGAGGAATTGCCCGCGGAGCTGGCCGGCGACGAGGACGAGCTCTCGACGCCGCTGGTGTTCACGTCGGCCACCTGCGACCCGCACGCGCTCGCCGAGACGAAGAAGCCCTACGTCTTCCCGCTCGAGGTGACCGTCGGTGACGGCGAGTCGGTGATCATGGATCTGCCGGTGGACGACGAGCTGCGCGCGGGGCTCGAGCGGCTGGTGGACCGGGTCTGCCTGCAGGGCTGACCTCGTCCCGGCGGCTGCCGCCTGGAGATGAGGCCGGCCCGGCCGCCCCGGGGGGAACGGGTCGGCCGGGCCGGGGTCGTACCCGTCCCTGCGACTCGCGCCGGACGGACGTTGCGCGGCCGGGCGGGTGACGACGCTGCCCGTGCCACCCGACCGGAGCGCGATGACGGTATGTAATCGCGGGGCTGCGGGCCCATCCCCTGAACGGGTGGAACGGCGCCCACGAGGGTGACTCGCTGCACACATCGGTTGCCGCGCCACCCGTTCGGGCACCGGGAGGCGGTGTTCTTCCTCTTCTCGAACCGGCTGGGCTGCCTCGGCTCGCTGCTGGTCTCCGCCGTCCTGACGCTGATCCTGCTGCTGGTCCTGGACGTCCTCTGACGCGTGTCCCGACGGGCGCTCGGCGGTCTGCCAGACTCGGCCGGGGCCGGGGCCTCTAGCTCAACTGGCAGAGCAGCGGACTTTTAATCCGCGGGTTGTGGGTTCGATCCCCACGGGGCCCACCGCGTTGACCTGCACGTTTACCGCTTCGTCGGCTTCTTCGTCGGGGCCGGCGCCCACACGGCGCCCACACGAGCTTCCGCGGCCGCCCGCGCCGCCGCGTCCATCCGCGCGGCCAGATCGCCGAGATCGTCGTCGAAGAGGCCGGAGTAGACGTCCAGGGTCATGGCCGCCGAGGCGTGGCCGAGCATCCGCTGGACGGCCTTCACGGTGGCGCCGCTGGCGACGGCGAGCGAGGCGGCGGTGTGGCGGAGGTCGTGCGGTGTGACGTCGACGAGGCCGGCCGCGCGCGACGGCGGGGTCGAAGACGACCCGCCGCCAGTTGCGCAGCCGCAGCGGAGTGCCCGCCGGCGTGGTGATCACGAGGTCGTCGGCGCGCTTGCCTTCGCACCGCCGGGCCAGCGACTCGGTGACTGCGGCCGGCAAGCGGCACCGTCCGCTGTTGATGGGTCTTGGGCGTGCCGAACTCGAGCCTGCCCGCCACCTCGGTGGCGGCCTCGGCGATGACCAGCCGTCGGCGGAGGAAGTCGACGCGGCGCACCCTCAGTGCGGCCATCTCGCCGAAGCGGAGACCGGTGTAGGCGAGCAGCCGGATCACGTCGCCGTCGTCGCCGGCTGCCTCGGCGAGGTGCTCGACCTGGTCGTGGGTGAGGAACCTCGGCTCGTCGCGGGTCACCCGCGGCAAGGGGACTCGGGTCGCCGGATTGCGGGGGATGCGGCCGTCTCGCACGGCGAGGTCGAGCAGCAGTGAGAAGACGCGGTGCGCCTGCCGGACGGTGGATGGCGCGGAGCCGTTCGAGCGGAGCGAGGCGACCCACGCGGCGACGTCAGCGTGGGTGACGTCGGCCAGCCGGTATCCGCCCCACAGAGGCAGCACGTGGGTGCGCAGCAGGGAGCTGTATCGATAGCGCGTGCTGGGCTTGATGCCGGTCTGCGAGGCCATCCACTGCTCGGACCATGCGGCGACCGTCACCCGACCTCGCTCGGGCGCCGTCCAGGTCTGCGTCACGAGCGCCGACGTCGCTTCGTCCAGCCAGCGCTGGGCGTCGACCTTCCGGGCGTAGCGCTTTTCGTGCTGCCGGCCGCCGGGATCCCGATACCGCGCGCGGTACCGCCGGCTGCCGTCGCTCAGCTGGATGACGGTGATCGAGCCTGCCATCGCGCCCCTCCGCACCGGGATCGACCTGCGGTCGGCCGAATCTCGAGTCTCGCTGGAGACTGCCAGCGGGACCGGTCGATGTCCCCAGAACTTCTCCAGTAGCTCCACTGGGGAATTCTCGGGAGGTCGTCGCCCGGATCGGAGAAGCGGTCCTGCAGCCTGCAGTTCGTTCAGGTCCCCTCGGACAGCTCGAGGCCGAGCTCCTCAGCGATCCTCGAAGCCACCTCGGGTAGGGGCAGCCCGAGGCGGTCGGCCGCAGCACGGGTGTACAGGACGACGGCCGAGACGGCGTACGTCCACAGCCTGGGCTCCCAACCGCCGGCCTCCATCAGCAGATCGGGATGCAGTCCTCCGCGCATGCAGGCGGCCGCGTAGATGGCGTACTGCGTGCGGCGGCGCACGGTGCGGCCGTCGAGCATCAGGTCGGCCAGGTAGCGATCCGTCAGCCCCTCGTACTCCAGCCGCTCGGATCCCGGCGGGCAGGCAAGCCCGAGCGCCGCTGCCGCCACCTCGAGCAGTGCGACGTCCGGTGTGAAGTGGCCACGGACGTCGTACGGCCGTACCGCCAGCATGAGCTCGAACGCGTCGTCGTTCCCGCCAACGAGACCGGACAGGATTGCGGTCTGCGCCTTGCGGTGCAGGACGTCCGGGTCCTCACCGTGTTGCTTGGCCACGGCGCGATCGTCCCGCGCGACGCCGCGACGCTTCCACTCTCGGCGCCCGCTTACTCGTCACAACGAGTTCCGCGGCCGCAGATGCATAAGGTGTGAGGCCCTTGATCTTGAGACTCTCCAGTTGGTCTGATGCTGATCAAGGACGTCGGCCGTCGCGCCCACGACGGCCGGCTTGAGCCTGGCACTGCGGCGCGTTTCCGATACGGCCCTGCGGTTCCCGTTCGGGTCACGACGCTCAAGCGCCGGACATCGCTGTCCGTCCTGACCGATAGCCCTACTCAAACAGGCACCTGCGGTCGCTCGCCCACCCATCACAACGAATTACGGAACCCCAAAGTGCAAGACGTGTGTGCCACTTGATCTTGGTGGTTCTCCAGTGACATGGCGATGGTGGCGAGGCGCCGCCGCATCTGGTCGGCGGGCCGCGAGGGGTGTCTCTTAAGGCGGCTTAGGGACACCGGTTCGCTTCCGCCTCGCCAACCGGTAGCGCACAATGCCCGCATGCGGGATCTGCCGGCCCTGATCCGATCCGAACGACTCGCGCTCATCCCACTACCACTGGAGTCGCTGACGCCGAGCCGTTGAGTGGAGGTCGCGATGTCCGCCCCGACAACGCCGTTCGCCGTGCTGTCGGGCGAGGGCACGCCCCTCGAGACCCCCTTCGGCGGCCGCGTCACGATCAAGGCGCACACCCGGAACACCAACGGGTAGATGTGGGTGCACGAGTTCGCGATCCCGCCCGAGAGCGGGCCCGCGATGCATACCCACCTGCGTGAGGACGAGCTGTGGTAGGTCCTCGAGGGCGAGTACCGGTTCAAGGCGGGCGACGCCATGTTCCACGCGTGTCGGAAGGCGGCATGGCTTTCGGCCCGCGCGGCACCCGCACGGGTTCCAGAACGTCGGCGACACCCGGGCCGATTGCTGGTGATCACCACCCCGTCGGGCCTGGAGCGGTTCTTCGAGCAGTTCGCCGACTTGCCCCCGGGCCCGCCGGCGGCAGGCGCTCGCCGACATCGGATGGCCAACTGGATCGAGTTCATGGCCCACCGCTCGGGGTCTCCGACCCGCTCTAGTGACCTCGCATGTCGTCGCCGTGTCGTGTTAGACGGCGGCCTCCCGAACCATCATCGACGTGGGACGGCGATGGACGTTCCGAACGCGTCTGCAAGCCAGGTGCTATCGGGGCCGGCGTGGTGTCCCAAAGTGGGCCGCTATGGGTCCCAAGCAGCCCATGATGAGACACCTAAAGGATTACAAAACTGCCGACGTAACAGCCGTCGTGACATCGAACTCGGCTGCAGCTGGCAGGGCTGGGAACCGCTCTAGGACCCGGATCGAGGTATTGCGCCTCGTCGCCCGGAGCCAGCCGCACCCCAACGGAGGTCTCGCGGCAGGCATACACCGTGCAGTGGCGCGCGACGACGGCGCGGGATCAGGGAGGTCAGTGGTTCGTGGTGCAGGAGCAGCGGTGGCGCGACGACGGCACGAGGACGACCTGTCGCGCCCACCTGTGGAGGCGAGCAGAGTGGACCAGCGCGGCGATGCCGCCGGGGCGTCGTCGCCAGCACCGGAGAGGAGCGTGGCATGTACGCCCGTTCGACCACCATCCGCGGCAACCCCGCGAACATCGACGAAGGGGACCGTCCACCTGCGCGACGAGATCCTGCCCCCAGCTGCAGGAGATGGAGGGCTTCGTCGGCCTCTCCATGCTCGTCGACCGCCGGACCGGCCGCTGCATCGCCACGTCCGCCTGGGTAGACGGCGCACTCGATGCAGGCCAGCACCGACCGCATCGACCCGATGCGCCAGCGGATCATGGACATATTCGACGGGGACATGGAGGTCCAGGAGTGGGAGATCGCCGTCCTGCACCGGGCCCGGACGCGGGACGGCACCTGCGGCCGGGTGACCTGGGTCCGCACCGACCCCGGGAACCTCGACCGGATGATCGACGCCTACAAGACCAGCCTGATGCCGTGGTGGGAGGAGCACGAGGGCTTCTGCAGCAACAGCCTCATGGTGGACCGCCGAACCGGCCACTGCGCCAGCTCCATCGTCTTCCAAAGCCTCGACGCGATGGACCGCACGCGCGACCAGTTCACGACACTGCGCGAGGAGTTCGCGCAGAAGATGGGTCTGGAGATCCTCGAGGTCGCCGAGTTCGACCTCGTCCTCGCCCACCTGCGGGCGCCGGAGACCGTCTGAACTCCACGCCGGTCGGACTTCTTTCACCGATTGTACTGATCGATTTTATCATTAGCACGTTGCCTTTCCAGACCGGGCGCCGGCCGACCACGTCGGCGCTTCGGCCGGCGTCCTACCGCCGGGAGGACCCTTCAGCCGCCTCGTGTCCAGAGCGGCCCGCTATGGGACAGGTCCGACAGGTCGCCGCACGCAATGGTCAGCCGGAAGGCGGCAACAACGCGTCGATCATGAAGTCGGCGACGAACGGCGCAAACTCCGCCGGCGACCAACCGCGGTTGAGGAGCAGGTAGCTCGTAGAACTCCGCCGAGCTGCAGGTCCACAGCACATCCGCCGGAACGCCGGGCGACCGTGACGCCGTCACGCAGGTAGCCGCGTTCGGCGAGAAAGCGGGCGTGGTGCTCCATCCGGGTGAGCCGCTCGTTGTCGCTGTCGGCCAGTAGGGACGCCATCTCCGGATCGCTGGCGGCGGCCGCGCGGATAAGCAGACGGATGGGCGTGATCACCGAGGCGACCTCGGTCGTGAGGACGCCCCACTTCCCGCATGATCACTCTCGATGAGTCTCTGCTGCCATCGTTCTGTCTCGAGCGCTGGTTTGCAGCGCCCGCGCGCCCGCAGAGCCTCAGGTCGTAGATCGCCCGGGCCAGCCCGGACTTGCCCCGGAAGGACTTGCTGGTTAAGGTTGCTTGACCGAGACACCCGCCGCCGCTGCAATCGCTCCCACAGTCGTGGCTGCGTAGCCGGCCTCGAGGAACTGCCGTTCCGCCGTGTCCATGAGCAGTTCCCAGGGTTCGGCGGGCCTGCTCCCTCCGCGAGCTGGAGTCGTACCGCCGCCGGGTCTTGACGTCCCCGCTCATCAGGTCCATGCTCCTGTATTCATTACAGGTTACTGTAGCAAATCGGGATGACATGGCTCGCGCAGACCGCTACCCGCCAGTGCTCGAACGACTGTTGGGCGCCATCAACGCTCACGACATCGACGCTCTGGTGTCCTGCTTCGCGGACGACTACGTGAACGAGACGCCCGTCCACCCGCGACGCGGCTTCCGCGGCAACGACCAGGTGCGCCGGAACTGGACCCAGCTCTTCGCCATCGCTGACCTCCGGGCCGACGTGCCCCGGCACAGCCTTGATCGCGACCGGCTCTGGACCGAGTGGGAGATGGCCGGCACGCGCCCGGACGGGGCGTCCTTGGTCATGCGCGGGGTGGTCATCTTCGGCATCGGCGGCGAGGTGATCCGGTCAGCGCGGTTCTACCTCGAGCCGGTGGAGGAGGAGACCAGCGGCGACGTCGACGTCCACACCCGCCGCGTGGTGGGTGCTGCGGCCGACCGCGCCCGCAACGAGCAGCAGTGATCTCGACGGCGGCCGCAGTCAGGCGACCGCCGGGCAAGTTACCTCCGACTGCAAGGGAGCCGTCGTGATCCTCGTGGTAGGCGCCACCGGTCAGTTGGGTA
>CAWAQI010000008.1:0-26064 GCA_963784165.1 uncultured Actinomycetota bacterium | reverse complement strand
CCGACTCGCGGCGGCCCGCACGGCGGCCACGAAGTCGGCGGGTCGGTCGATGTGCGCGAGGTGGCCAGCGCCTGGGATCCGGATCGTGGCGATGTCCGGTCGGCGCTGCGCGAGGCGGGCCTGCAGACCAGCCATCCACGCGGAGCTCTCGTCTCCGAGGATCCATGTGATGGGTACAGGGATGGCGACGACCGCGCGAACCCGGATGTGCTCGTGCATGACGCCGAACGGGTGCGGGTCCCATTCGGCGAGGACCGGCTCGGCGTTCGCCTGCAGGTTGCTGCGGACCTCGTCGGACGCCAGGTCGTACGTGTTGCCGCCGGAACGCAGTGCGGAGCCGAAGCGGTAGAACACCTCGGCGGCCTCCAGGCGTCTGCCGCGCAGCTGCGTGAGCTTGAGCCGCAGGGCGGTGGCCAGCACGTGGCGGTCGGCGTGCCGCATGCCATGGAACGGTGCCTCGACGATGGCCAGCGAGGAGAACAGCTCGGGGTGGTCCACGGCGGTCGCGAGGGCGATGTTGCCGCCGGAGCTCCAGCCGACGACGGTGGCGGGCTGCCCGGCGACGTGTTCGAGCACGGCGGTCAGGTCGCGGGCGTGGACGCGGTGGTCCCGGACAGGCTTGTGCAACGACTGCCCGTACCCGCGCCGGTCATAGGCGATGACCCGGTGCTCTGCGGCCAAGTCGTTCACCACGCCGTCCCACGTGGTCAGGTCTGTGGCTGAGCCGTGGATCAGGACCAGCGGTGGGCCATCGCCGGCAGTGCGGTAGTTCAGCTGGGCCCCGGGGACTGCGAGTGCAGGCATGTCGCTCCTTGGTCGGCGGCGCGGCCGAGGACGGCCGCTTGGCTCACGCCTCGGCCACGCAGGTGTTGTGGCACTCGCCCAGGCCCGCGATCGCTGTGGTGACCACCTGGCCCGGCTGGAGGTAGCGGGGCGGCTTGCGGGCGTGGCCGACGCCGCCGGGCGTACCTGTGGCGATGACGTCACCCGGTCGCAGGGTGACCATCGTGGAGACGTACTCGACCAGGGTCACCGGGTCGAAGAGCAGATCGCCGGTGTTGTCCTTCTGGACCGTCTCACCGTCGATCTTGGTGCTGATCTCCAGCGCGGGCCGCACTCCGCCGGGCAGCTCCTCGGGCGTGACCAGGTAGGGGCCCAGGGGAGTGGTGGCCTCCCAGTTCTTGCCCTGCAGCCACTCCCGGGTGCGGAACTGCCAGTCCCGGCAGGTGATGTCGTTGAACACGGCGAAGCCGGCGATGGCGCGTTCCGCGTCCTCGCCGCGCGCCCGGCGGACCGGTGCCCCGATGACGAGCGCGAGTTCGCACTCCCAGTCGAACGCCTCGGTCTCCGGCGGCCTCACGATGTCGTCGTTGGCCCCGATGAGGGTGTCGGCGAACTTGCTGAACAGAGTCGGATGATCGGGCAGGTCCCGGCCCATCTCGAGGATGTGCGTTCGGTAGTTCAGCCCGACGCAGACGATCTTGCTGGGCCGCCGGTACGACCGGGGCGAAGGCTGCGCCGCGCACCTGCGACACCGGCTCCATGGCCGCTGCGGCGCGCTCCTCCCAGCCCGGGGCCGCCAGGAACTCACCGAGGTCCGCGGCGCCCAGGTCGACCAGCTGCTCGTCGTCGACCCGGACGGCACGGGTGTGGCCGTCCAGGGTGCGGATGGTCGCCAGCTTCACCGGGCGTCCCCGTCCACCTGCACGCGGTCCAGGTGCAGGGCTTCGAAGATCGGGGTGTCGCTGAACCGGAAGAGGTCCAGGGCCCCGGAGTCGGAGTCGGAGGTGCCGGCCTCCGACCGGACCGACAGCGGCTCCCACGAGGGGACGACGAACAGGTCGCCGCGCGCCACTCGCCAGGAGGTCTCGCCGACGGTCACGGTGCCGCTGCCGTCGAAGACCTGGAACACCGAGGAGCCGGCCTCGCGGCGCGGTGCCGTCTCGGTGCCCCGGCTGATGCGGTGCATCTCGGCCCGGATCGTGGGCAGGACGTCGCCGCCGGTGGTCGGGTTGGTGTAGCGGACAGCCGCGTGGCCGGGCTCCACCACCCCGGGAGAACCCTCGGCCTCCAGCTCCAGCTGGTCGGTGAGCGCGGCATCGGTGTCGACCCACCGGTAGTTGAGCAGAGGCGTGCCGGGCGTCGCGCCGGTCACGGATACCGGGCGCAGACCGGGATGGCCCCACAGTCGCTGCGAGCGCGACCGCTCCGGGGTGGTCTTCTCCTGGTCGGTGATGTGCTCCCGGCCGAACTCGAAGAACTGCGACTCGGTGGTGTACTGGAACGGGATGTCCAGCCCGTCGATCCAGGCCATCGGCCGGTTGGCGGCGTTGTGGTGGGCGTGCCAGTTCCAGCCCGCCTGGGGCAGGAAATCGCCGCGGTTCATCGGTACCGGGTCGCGGCCGACGACGGTCCACACGCCCTCGCCCTCGACGACGAACCGGAAGGCGTGCTGGGTGTGCCGGTGCTCGGGGGCGTCCTCACCCGGCATCAGGTACTGGATCGCGGCCCACAGCGTGGGGGTGGCGTAGGGCTTGCCGCCGAGGGCCGGGTTGGCGAGGGCGATGGCACGCCGCTCGCCGCCGCGCCCCACGGGGACCAGGTGGCCGGCCTGGTCGGCCAGCTGCAGCAGGTTCTGCCAGCGCCACACGTGCGGCACGGCGCGGGATCGCGGGTGCATCGGCATGAGATCGCCGATCTCGGTCCACAGCGGGACCAGCAACTCCTTCTCGAAGCCGCGGTACAGCTCCTCCAGCGCCGGCGTCGGAGTGGGCTGGTCCGGCGCGTCCACCGCGGTCAGGGAGACGGGCGAGGCGAGGTGCTGGGTCATGACAGGACGTCCTCTCGTGCGGCGAGGCGCTGGGCGATGTCCTCGCGCAGTGCCTTCTTGTCGATCTTTCCGACCTTGGTGGTGCGCAGTTCGTCGACGATCTCGAGGTGCTCGGGCCACTTGTAGGTGGCGACGCCGGCTGCGGACATCGACTGCCGGACGTCCTCGAGGGTCAGGCTGGTGCCGGGCTTGAGCACGGCGAACAGGCACACCCGTTCGCCCAGCGTGGCGTCGGGCATGGAGACGGCCGCGACGGAGGCGACCTGGGGCAGTTGGTAGGCGAGGTTCTCGACCTCCTCGGCGCTGATCTTCTCGCCGCCGCGGTTGATCATGTCCTTGTCCCGCCCCTCCACGACGAGGTTGCCGTCCGGGCGGCGGCGCACGATGTCGCCGCTGCGGTACCAGCCGTCAGCGGTGAAGGCGCGAGCGTTCTGCTCGGCCGCCCGGTAGTAGCCGCGGGGCGTGTACGGGCCGCGGGTGAGCAGCGCACCCGGCGTGCCGTCGGGGACGTCCTGGTCGAGCTCGTCGACGACGCGCACCTCGTCACCCTCGCTCATCGGCCGGCCCTGCGTCGTGCAGATGACGTCCTCGGGGTCGTCGAGACGGGTGTAGTTGAGCAGCCCCTCGGCCATGCCGAAGACCTGCTGGAGGGTGCAGCCCAGGACCGGCCCCACCGTGCGGGCCACCTCGTCGGCCAGCCGGGCACCCCCGACCTGGAGCAGGTGCAGGGAGGCGATGTCCTGGGCGCCTGCCTCGGCGGCGTGGGCGAGCCAGCGCTGGGCGACCGCCGGCACCGCCGCGGTGACGGTGACCCCCTCGGAGGCGATCGTGGCGAACGCCCGCTCGGGCTCGGGCGAGGGCAGCATGACCACCCGTCCGCCGGTGAGCAGTACGCCGAGGATGCCCGGGCAGGCCAGCGGGAAGTTGTGCGACGCGGGCAGCGACACGAGGTAGACCGAGTCGGCGTCGCAGGCCGCAGAGCTCGGCGCTGGCACGGGCGTTGTAGGCGTAGTCGTCGTGTGTGCGGGCGATCAGCTTCGGCAGGCCGGTGGTGCCGCCGGAGAGCAGGAAGACGGCGACCGACCGGCTCGACGGCTGGTCGGCGTCCCACCGCGAGCGAGCAGCGGCGGCGTCGTCGGGCTCGGCACACAGCTCGGTGAGGTCGACGTGGTCGGGCCGCACCGTCTCACCGACCACGAGGACGTGCTCGACGGTGTCCGATTCGGCGCGGAGCCCCTCGGCCATCTCGGCGTGGTCGAATCCGCGCAACGTGGTCGGCACCGCGAGCGCCGCGGACTCGCTGTGCGCAGCCAGGTAGCTCAGCTCGTGCTGGCGGTGGGCGGGCAGGGCCATGACCGGCACGATCCCGGCGCGCAGGCACGCCACGGTCAGGACGACGAACTCCCAGCAGTTGGGCAGCTGGACGACGATGCGGTCATCCCGCTCCAGTCCGAGGTCGTCGACCAGGCGGGCGGCCAGCGCGTCGGCCCGGGCGGTCAGCGAGCGGTAGGTGAGCCGCACGTTCCCGTCGACGAGTGCGATGGCGTCGGGGTGCGCGTCGGCGACGGTCATGAGTTCGGCGCCCAGCACCGATCCTCGCCACCACCCCCGCTCGACGTAGCCCCGCGCGACCTCCTCGGGCCACGGGACGACCCCCGCGGCGGTCGGGGTGGCGGTACGGATGCGGGTCATGGACGGGCCTCCTTACCCAGGGTCAGCACGGCATCGAGCGCGAGCAGCCCGTCGGCGGTCACGCGCAGCGGGTTGATCTCCACGTCGTCGATCTCGGGATGGGTGACGAGCAGGTCTCCGAGAGCGGCCAGGACCCCGCCCAGGGCCGTGCGGTCGGCGACCGGTCCGCCGCGGAATCCGTCCAGGAGGGCGCGACCGCTCAATCCGTCGGCGAGCGCGCCGCCGTCCTGCACGCTCAACGGGGCGGGGGTCACCGCGACGTCGGCCAGCGCCTCGGCGACCACACCGCCCAGGCCGACCAGCACGATCGGCCCGAAGACGGGGTCCCGGGAGGCGCCCACGATGAGGTCGATGCCCGAGGGCGCCATCGACTCCACGAGGAACCGTGCGGCCCCGATCGCTTCGAGCGCGTCGAGGGCGGCGTCCAGAGCGGCGGCGTCGCGGACGCCCAGGTGCACGCCGCCCACGTCGGACTTGTGGGTGACCTCGGCGTCGAGCAGCTTGACCGCGAGCGGCCCCGGAAGCTCGGCCAGCGCCCGGTGTGCCTCTGCCCGGTCCGAGCAGGCCCGCCGGGGCGGCGTCGCGATCCCCAGCTGTCCGAGGAGTGTCTTGGCCTCGTCCTCGTCGAGATCACGACTCGGCACGGTCACCCGCAACGGCGGACGAGCGCCCTCGCTGCCTCTGCGGGCCCGGGCGCGGGCGTCCTCGACGAGGGCCGCGACCGCGACGGTGAGCGCGGTGGGACCGCCGAGCGCCGGCACCCCGAGCTTGCGGAGCGCCTGCCGCTGTGGCGTCACCTGGTCGGGCGGACCGCCCAGCCCGACGACCACCGGACCGGCGCCGGCGTCGAGCGCGCTCTCCACGGCGACGGGGAGGTCGAGGGCATCGGGCTCCGAGAGGGCGTACACGCTGACGAGGTCCACGGCCGGGTCAGCCGCCACGGTGGCCAGCACGGCGCCGAACCCCGGGTCGGGACGGCCCGGTGTCCACAGGGTTGGCCTGGTAGGTCAGCGGTGGGAGCAGCTGCCCGAGCGCGGCCCGGGTCGCGTCCCCGAGCGGCGGGACCGCCACGCCGCGCCCCCGCAGCCCGTCGACGTGCAGCAGGCCCGGGCCGGCCTGGGCCGTGACCACGCCGATCCCGGGGGCGGCGAGTGGCGGGAGCCGCACCGCCGACAGCGCGGTGACCGCGTCCACGAGTTCCCGCTCGTCGTCGACGAGCACCGCGCCGGCGGCGCGCAGCGCGGCCCGGGTGGTGCGCCAGGAGGTGGCCAGCGCGCCGGTGTGCGACCGGGCGAACTCGGCGACGTCGTTGCGACCGACCACGAGCGCAGCGACGGGGACGCGCTCGGTGAGCGCCCGGATCGCAGCGGTGAGCGCCGGGCCGTCGGCGACCGACTCGACGTGCAGTGCCACCGCTGCGGTGGACTGGTCCTCGGCCAGGTGGGTGAGCACGTCGGCGGCCGTGACGTCGATGGCGTTGCCCAGCCCGACCGCGAGCGAGACGCCGACGTCGGCCTCGGCGAGCAGGAAGGACAAGGCGTGGTTGACCCCACCGCTGGCCGCGACCACCGCCACGGGGCCGGGCGGGACCGCGCCGGCGCCGGGCACGAAGCTCGCGGTGAGGCTGCGCGCAGGAGCGAAGAAGCCGGAGGTGTTCGGGCCGAGGAGGGCGACGCCGGCCGCCCGCGCGGCCGCCATCAGTTCTTCCTGGTACCCCACCCCGGCGCCGCCGGCCTCGGCGTAGCCGCCGGAGCAGACCAGGACCGCGCGCACCCCTGCCCGGGCGGCGTCGGTCAGTGCCTGGGCAGACACCGCCGCGGGGACGCAGAGCACCGCCAGGTCGATCGGGTCCTCCGAGGCCGCGGCGGCGTCGGCCACCGTGGCGAACCGTCGCGCCGCCGGGTCGGCGTCGCGGGCGTTCACCCCGACGACCGTGCCCGGGAACCGGCTCAGCGAGCGGGCCATGACCGCGCCGAGCTTCCCGGGGTCACGAGAGGCGCCGACGACGGCGATCCCGCGGGGCGCGAACAACGCGTCGAGCCGGCTCATGCGGTTCCCTCCTCGACGGGCGCGCTGACCAGGTCGGTTCGACCGGACAGGACGGCTGTCACTGCGACATCCCGCGCCAGCGCGGGATCGACCTCTTCGACCAGCAGGCTCGCGGTGCCGTGCTCCAGGCGTGCCGCCTCGCAGAGCAGGCGACGAGTCAGTGCGGTGCCGCCGCCGACGGCGACCAGCGCGGTTCCCGCGGCGGCGCCCTTCGCCACCGCGTCCACAGCGGTGGGCATCTGGTCCTCGCTGTCGGGGGCGGCTACCCGGAGCCCCCAGGGGCTGCCGTCATCAGGCGGTCCAGACCGGAGGGGGAGCGGTCCGGTGGGTAGGTGGACCGCTCCGTCGTCGACCACCACGACCCGCCCGTCCAGCCGCTGACCGGCGACCTCGAGGGGACTGTCGAGCGGCGCTGCGCCGTGGACCTCTCGCCAGCGGTCGTGGACGTCGGCGACGAACCCCTCGTCGCGGCGGCGCAGTTTCGACTCGGTCAGGCTGCGCGTGAAGAAGTGGTAGGCGAACTGCCACGCCGACAAGGTGTCGTGCGAGCGGCCGAAGTGCTCCCACCACGACAGGCTCGGACGCGCGGAGTTCTGGATCTTCGCGACCTGGGGCTGCCGGACCGTCTCGTAGGACGCGAGCGCGGCATCGACGTCGTCCCCGTGGGCGTCGAGCGCGGCCACCAGCGCGACGGCGTCCTCCATGGCCATCTTGGTGCCGGACCCGACCGAGAAATGTGCGGTGTGCGCTGCGTCGCCGAGCAGGGCGATCGCGGTGCCGCCGACCCGGTGCCGCCAACGTCGGGCGCGGCGGGTGCGGAAGTTGCCCCACCGGGAGTTGTTGACCAGCAGTGGGTGGCCGTCGATCTGCTCGGCGAACAGGTCTTCCAGATAGGCCTTCGTCTTCTCGTCGCTCAGGCCGGGCGGCTGAGTCACGTCGAAATCGTCGAGCCCGGCCGCGCGCCAGGATTCCTCGTCGGTCTCGACGATGAAGGTGGAGACGCCACTGCCGATCGGGTAGCCGTGCACCGCGAAGACGCCGTGCGGTCCACGCTCGTGGACGAAGGTCAGACCCTCGAAGGGGTATGTGGTGCCCAGCCAGATGAACTTGGCCGTGGCGGTCTCGGCCGAGGGTGCGAACACGTCGGCGAAGCGGTCACGCAGGCGGGAGTTGGCGCCGTCGGCGGCGACCACCAGGTCGTAGCCCGACGTAAGCAGTTCCTCGGGCTCGACCTCGGTCGAGAAGCGGAGGTCGACGCCGGCCTCGACGGCACGGCGTTGCAGGAGATGGAGCAGCGTCTTCCGCTCCACTGCGGCCATGCCGTTGCCGGCGCACCGGAACACCTCCCCCTGCAACCGCACCTCGATGGGGTCCCAGTGCACGCCGTGCTCCGTGAGCGCGTCACGGACGACGGGGTCGGCCGCGTGGATGCCCTCCAGCGTGGCATCGGAGAAGACCACGCCGAAGCCGAAGGTGTCCTCGGCGCGGTTGCGCTCGAAGAGCGTCACCTCGCGTCCGGCGTCGTTGGTCTTTGCGAGGGTGGCGGCGAACAGGCCGCCAGGGCCGCCCCCGAGAATCGCGATGCGCATCGTGCGGCCCCCAGGGCTGTCAACCTGCGCCCGGCGCGCAGTGAGGTTGCGGTCTGCGCAGTCATTGTGTCATCTCGGAGTCTATCGTCAACAGGATGACACAAGATTGGAGTGCGATGAGTCGTCCCGCGCGGGGTCCGCGCTGCCCACGATGGGATGCATATGGCTCGACCCGCGACGCCGGGGCGGTGTGCGGGTCGGAGAATCTCGAGAAGTGGCGAGACCGTTCGCCGTGCGTGCCGATGGGAGATGGATGAAGCCGCGGTCAGTCGTCTTCGATCTGTTCGGGGATCACCTGCGCTACCACGGGGGTGCGGCCAGGACCCAGGCATTGGTCGACCTGCTCCAGGTCTTCGACGTCGGCGAGCCGACCGCCCGGATCGTCCTGGCGCGCATGCGCAAGGAGGGGTGGTTCGAGACCCGTCGGGAGGGCCGTCAGGTCGTCTACACGCTGACGGACAAGGCCTGGCAGCTGCTGGACGAGGGTCGCACCAGGATCTTCGAGCGCACCCATCCGCGGTGGGACGGTCAGTGGCGCATGGTCATCTACGCGGTCCCCGAGCAGGATCGAGCCGAGCGCGAGAGGTTGCGGCGCACGCTGTCCTGGCTGGGGTTCGGGCCGTTGGCGACGGCGACGTGGATGAGCCCGCACGAGCGGCTCGACGACGTCGAACGCGCGCTGCCGGACACATCGGCCCGGCTGGATCTCCTGACCTGTCGCTCCCGCGACCGGGCGACCGACCTCGACATGGTCGAGCGTTGCTGGGACCTGAAGGCGCTCGGCCGCGACTACCAGGACTTCGTCACCCGCCTGCAGGCGCTGCCCGCGAGGTCCGAGCTCGCCCGCTTGTCCGGCCACGAGGCGCTGCGGCTGCGCATCGAGCTGGTCTCGAGCTACCGGCACTTCCCGTTCCGCGATCCCGACCTCCCGGTGGAGCTGCTGCCGGAGGACTGGCCCGGCCACCGAGCGCACGAGCTGTTCGTCGCCGCCCACGAGGCGCTGGCGCAACCGGCCGACGCCTTCGTGACGACCGTGCTGGACCGGCTCGAGCCCTGAGCCGCTGACCGAGGACGAGGTCTCACGCCACGCCGAGCAGGCGGTGGGCCACCGAGCTGTCGCTGCGGAAGTCCCGGGTGCTCGACCGGTGCACGATCACGCCCTTGTCCATGACGGCGATGTCGTCGGCGACCGCGAACGCCAGGTGCAGGTCCTGCTCGACGACGACGAGCGTGACCCCCTCGGCCTTCATCCCGCCGATCGCCTCCCCGATCAGGTCGACCACCGCCGGGGCGAGCCCGTCCGAGGGCTCGTCCATGAGGACGAGACGGGGGTTGGTCAGCAGCGCCCGCGCGATGGCGAGCATCTGCTGCTCCCCGCCGGACAGCTGACCGGCGCTGTGCCTCCGGCGTTCGCCGAGGCGCGGCAGCAGCTCGAGCACTCGGTCGACGTCCCACGGGCCGCGGCCCCGTCCGCGCCGCGCGGCCAGGTCGAGGTGCTCGGTCACCGACAGCGGCGCCCAGACCCGCCGTCCCTGCGGCACCAGCGCCACGCCGGCGCGGGCGATGACGTCGGGACGGCGCCCGGCGAGCTCCACACCGTCGAGCGTGACCGTCCCCTTCGAGGGGTGCACGAGCCCCATCAGCGTGTTGATCAGCGTGCTCTTGCCGACACCGTTGCGGCCGAGCAGCCCGAGTACCTGGCCGGCCGCGACGTCGAGGTCGACGCCCTGCAGCACGGTGCTGCGCTTGTAGCCGGACTCCAGCCCGCGCACCTCGAGCATCAGCTCACCTCCAGATGGGCCGGCCCGGAGCCGTCGAGGAACAGCGAACCTCGGCCGGTGCCGAGGTAGGCCTCCTGCACCGCCTGGCTGCCGCGCACCTCGTCGGGCGAGCCGGTCAGCAGCACGCGGCCCAGGTGGAGCACGGTCACCGAGCCGGCCAGCGCGAAGACGACGTCCAGGTCGTGCTCGACGATCACCAAGGTCACCGACTCGGGCAGCGACTTCAGCAGTCCGACGAGGCGGGCGCTCTCCGCCGGGGACATGCCCGCGGCCGGTTCGTCGAGCAGCAGCAGCCGCGGCTCGCAGGCCAGCGCGACGGCGACCTCCACCTGCCGGCGCTCGCCGTGGGACAGCGCCGCCACCGGCACCTCCGCACGCTGCTCGAGGCCGACGTCGGCCAGCAGCGCCCGCGCCCGGTCGCGGGCCGCCGCCTGCCGCCGGGGGACCAGCGAGCGTCGGCTGCCGTGCCGGCGCTGCGCGGCGAGGAGCACGTTCTGCTGCACCGTCTGGGTGAGGAACAGGCTGGAGTGCTGGAGCGTCTGGCTGATGCCGCGGCGGGCCCGCTGGTGCTCGGCCAGGCGGGTGACGTCCGAGCCGGCCAGCGCGATCGTCCCGCTGGAGACCGTCAGCGCGCCGGTGATCAGCTTGAACAGCGTGCTCTTCCCGGCGCCGTTGGGGCCGATGAGCGCGTGCCGCGCACCGGCCGGCACGTCCAGGCTGACGTCGTCGACGGCCTTGAGCGCGCCGAAGGCCCGGCCGACACCGGACAGTGACAACAGCGGCTCGGTCATGCCGGGCCACCTCGTTGCCGTCGCCGGAGCACACCGGCCAGGCCGGCGAACCCCCGGGGCAGGACGTAGACGGCGACGACGAAGACGATGCCGAGCAGGAGCGGACCGTGCCCGTCGAGCTGCGGGCCGAAGGTGTCGCGGACGAGCACCACGACGGCGGCACCGAGGATCGGCCCCCAGAGCGTGCCCGCCCCGCCGAGGACGACCGCGAGCAGGATCAGCGCGCTGGTGGTGAACCCCGCGTCGCTGGGGTTGACGATGCGCTGCAGCCCGGCGAACAGGCCACCGGCCAGGCCGGCGAACCCGCCGGCGATCACGAACGCGACGAACTTGTAGCGGAACGGCGAGTAGCCCAGCGAGCGCATCCGCGGCTCGTTGTCACGGATGCCGCGCAGCGCCCCGCCGAAGGGCGAGTTCGCCACCAGCCACAGGCCCAGGAAGCCGAGCAGCGCGAACGCCAGCACGTACCAGTAGAGGAGGCCGGCCAGGGTCAGCGGCTCGCCGCCGACCCGGACGCTCGGGATGCCGAACAGCCCGTTGGAGCCTCCGGTCACCGACGACAGCCGAGTGGCGAGCTGGTTGACCAGTTCGCCGATCGCCAGCGTCAGCATCAGGAAGTAGACGCCGCCGCTGCGGACGCACAGCCAGCCGGTGGCGGCGGCTGCGACGGCCGCGGTCACGGCCGCGAGCAGGACCGGTATCGGTGCCTCGCTGGTCCAGTGGATCGACACGAGACCGGCCGTGTAGGCGCCGATCCCGAAGTAGGCCGCGTGCCCCAGCGACGGCAGCCCGGTGATGCCGACGAGCAGGTCGAGGCTGACCGCGAACAGCGCGAAGATCAGGATGCGGGAGAGGGTGTTCGCGGTGAACGGGGCGACGAACAGCGGCATCGCGGCCAGCACCACGACGAGCACGAGGACCGGCAGCCCACGTCGGAGCAGCATCGATCCGCGGGAGGCCACCTTCGGCGACCCGGCTCCGGTGCCCGGCGCGGCCGGCTCGACCGAACTGTCGGGGATGACGCTCATCAGTGGGCCACCTTCCCGGCGAACAGCCCGCGCGGCCGGACGATGAGAACCAGCGGCCAGCGTGCCGAAGAGGATGAACGAGGCGAACTCGGGCACCAGGGCCCGGCCCAGCGACTCCACCTGACCGATCACCAACGCACCCACCAGCGCGCCGCGGATCGAGCCCAGCCCGCCGATGACGATGACGACGAGCGCGAGCAGCAGGATCGTCTTGTCCAGACCCGGACGCGCGCCGTACACCGGCGCGGCCAGCACGCCGGCCACGGTCGCCAGCAGCGACCCGACGCCCAGGACGGCGATCTTGACCTTCCGGTTGTCGATGCCCATCGCCGAGACCATCTCCCGGTCGGCGACGCTGGCCCGCACGAGCGCGCCGATCGACGTCTTCTCGACGACCAGCCAGACGATCAGGGCGAGGACCAACCCGACCCCGATGAGCATCAGCCGGTATGTCGGGTACGGGTTGCCGGCCACGGAGACGCTGCCGTCGAGGCCGGGTGGCTCGGGCACCGACAGGACGTCGTTGCCGTAGATGATCGACAGGGTCTCGGCGACGATCAGCGAGATGCCCAGCGTGAGCAGCGCCTGGTCCAGGATCGGTCGGCGGGCGAGGGGCTCGGTCATGCCGGACAGCACGCCACCCGCCAGCAGCCCGACCAGCGCGGCGACACCGAGGGCCGTGAGATAGCCGCCCCACGAATCACCGGCGGCGAACGTCACCGCCAGGTAGGAGCCGACCAGGAAGAACGCCCCGTGGGCCAGGTTCAGCACGTCCATCATCCCGAAGACGATGGACAGGCCCACGGCGAGGATGAACAGCAGCGAGCCGATGGCGAAGCCGTTCAGGATGCTGACCAGGTTGGCGTCGAACCAGCCGATCACGGACCCGTGCCTCCTCTCCGGCTCCCCGCCGCCGCCGGAACGACGGCGGCGGGGAACGACGACGGATGCAGCACAGGCTGTCAGCCCAGCGGCTGTTCGAACACGCCGAGGTCCTCGACGACGCTGTTGATCAGCGTGCCGTCCTCGTCGGTCACCTCGCGCAGGTAGATCGTCTGCTCCGGCGTCTGGCCGTTGAAGCTCCACGGCCCGCGCGGGCTGTTCTCGATCTCGCCGAGGCCGTCGAGCGCCGCGGACAGCTCGTCGCCGCTGAGCCCTTCGGTGTCCTCCAGGGCCGCGGCCAGGACGTTGGCCGTGTCGTACGTCGTCATGCCGAAGACGGTCGGCAGTTCGTCGTAGGCCGCCTGGTAGGCCTCCACGAACGCGTTGTTCGCCTCGTTGTCGATCTCGGTGGAGTAGTGCAGCGTCGTCTGCACGCCGACGGCCGCCTCGCCCTGGGCGTCGAGCACGCTGCCCTCGGTCAGGAAGCCCGAGCCGTACAGCGGGATGGTGTCCTTGAGCCCGAACTCGGCGTACTGCTGGACGTAGCTCACGGCCTCGCCGCCGGAGTAGAAGACGAACGTCGCCTCGGCGCCCGAGGACTGGATCGGCGACAGGAACGGCTGGTAGTCCTGCGTCGTCCCGAACGGCGTCAGCGCCTGGCCGGCGACCGTGCCGCCGGCCGCCTCGTAGGCCTCGGTGAACCCGGCGACGACCTCCTGGCCGGCCGCGTAGTCGGGCGCCATGACGTAGACGGGTCCCACGCCCTCCTCGCCCAGGTGCTGGCCCATGGCCGCGGCGATCTGGGCGTTGGTGAACGACGTGCGCCAGACGTAGGGCGACGAGGCCTCGCCGGTGATGGCTCCGGCGCCGGCGTTGGTGACGATGAGCAGCTTCTGCGCCTCGGCGAACTGGTCGGCGGCGCCCAGTGCCGTCGCCGAGTTCACGATGCCGACGACGACGTCGACCTGGTCCTCCTGGAGGAGGCGCTGGATCGCCGGGACGCCGGTGTCGGGGCCCTCGCCCTCGTCGGCGATGACGGTCTCGACCTCGTAGTCGCCCATCATCCCGTCGTTCTCCTCCAGCCAGAGGTCCCAGCCCTGCTGCATGTCCTCACCGAGCGGGGTGTAGACGCCGGCCTGGGGGATGACGAGCCCGACCTTGATCGTGCCGCCGCCACCGTCGCCGCCGCCGTCACCCCCGTCCCCGCCGTCGTCCCCGCCGAGGCTGCCGCCTCCGCAGGCGGCCAGCGCGAGGGTGAGGACGCCGGTGCCGGCGGTGGCCAGCAGGCGGCGGCGGAAGAGACCTGAGGACGTCATCGCACTCTCCAGGGGGATGGGCGTAACGTGCTACATCGCACGTCCGTCGGAGGCATGAGCCTGTAGTGTCAGAGTGAGTGTGTCAAGCGTCACGCCGTCGCCACGGGAAATCGTTGCATATCGGTGACCTGTGCACCCCTGACGGGTGCCGGAGGTCCCGCAATCCGGGGCCGCGTGGATGGGAGGTGCAACCATGTGCGCCGTGGAGGTCGACGGGCCGGTGGTCACCCGGCGTCAGGAGCTGGGCGCCGCCAGTGCCCGCAGTCTGCTGCTGACCGTCCTGGGCGAGTTCGTGCTGCCCGACGGCCGACCCGTCTGGACCGCCGCGCTCATCGATCTGCTCGGCGCGCTGGACGTTGCCGAGAAGGCGGCCCGCCAGGCGATCATGCGCACGTCCGACAGCGGGTGGATCGAGGCCAGCCGCGTCGGCACGGGAGACCCGCTGGACCCTCACGCCGGCCGGTACGCGGTTGCTGCGCGAGGGCACCGACCGCATCTACGGCTTCGCCGCCGACGAACGGCCCTGGGACGGGCGGTGGCTGCTCATGACGATCGGCGTCCCGGAGAACAACCGGGCGCTGCGGCAGCGGCTGCGCACCCGGCTCGGCTGGACCGGGCTGGGGTCGGTCAACGCCACGACGTGGGTGACGCCGCGGGTGGACCGTGAGCCGGAGGCCGGCCGGGTGCTCGAGGAGCTCGGACTGCGTCACCGGCAGTTGGTCGTTCGTCGCCACGGCGGGCCAGCTCGGCGACGAGCGCTCGCTGGCCCGGACGGCCTGGGATCTCGACGCCATCGAGCGCCGCTACGAGGACTTCCTCGAGCTGGTCAGCCGGCCGCGCCCGCGCACCGACCGGCAGGCGCTGATCGCGCAGGTCCGCCTCGTTCAGGAGTGGCGCCGCTTCCCCCTGCTCGACCCGGGCCTGCCCCGGGAGCTGCTGCCCCCGCGGTGGAGCGGGAACCGCGCCGCCGAGGTCTTCCGGGAGCGGCACTCGACCTGGGCGCCCCGCGCCCAGGCAGCATGGGCGGAGCTCTCGCACCGGGACTGACCCGTCAGGCCGAGACCGCGTGCTGCTGCAGCCAGGCGCGGCCGGCGTCGGTGATCACCCGCACGTCGCGGTCGGCGTGCAGCAGCGGCGGGTCCTGCCGGTAGAGCTGGGCGACCAGGTGGCTGTCGGGGGCCAGCTGGCGGGCGATCTGGTGGGCCTCCAGCTTGTGCATCCGGCCCTCGGGCGCCTCGGCGAACCGCTGGAGCAGGGCGACCTGGGCCTGCACCGGGTCGCGGCGCGGCGCGCTCGAGGCGGCCGTTGCCGGCTGCTCGTCGAGCAGTGCCGTGATGGCCCGCGAGAAGGTCTGGACCAGGTCGCGGATGCGGTCGTCGCGGGAGGGCGCCTCGGCCTCGCCGCCTGAGCCCTGCCAGGTGCGCTGCGGATGCCGCCGCAGGTACTCCTGCTCCAGTTCGAGCATGCGCTCGGTGTGGGTGCGGAACTGCTCCGCCGTCCCGTGCAGGAAGACCCAGTGCCGCATGGTGTGGGCGTGCACGCCCTGCCGCTCGAGTTCCTCGTCGGACAGTTCGCGGGCCGGGATCCCCGGTCGATCGGTCATGGCCGCTCCCTCGGTCGGTTCGCCGTGCGACGTCATCGTGGTGCGTGGGCGGGCCGGTGTCACCCCGTACCGGCGGTGCCGGGGCGCCACCGGGCGTGGCGCGTGCCCGGCTCGCCGTGCCGCACCAGCTCGAGGCGCGGCCGGGGGCCCTCGTTGCGCCCGGTCTGCGGTCGACGGCTGCCCGCCTTGTACGGATCGGGCCAGGTCGCGCCGGGTCCGGAGTACTCCTGCTCGGCGGCGGCGTGCAGCGTCCACTGCGGGTCGTACAGGTGCGGCCGGCCCAGCGCGCAGAGGTCCGCCCGGCCGGCGAGCAGGATCGAGTTGACGTCGTCGTAGCTGGAGATGGCCCCGACGGCGATGACCGCGACGCCGAACTCGCGGCCCACCTCGTTGCGGATCCGGTCGGCGTACGGCGTCTGGTAGCTGCGGCCGAACGCCGGCCGTTCCTCCTTCACGACCTGGCCGGTCGAGACGTCGATGCCGTCGGCCCCGTGCTCCGCGAAGGCCCGGGCCACGGCGACGGCGTCGTCGACGTCGGTGCCGCCCTCGAACCAGTCGGTGGCCGAGATGCGCACGGTCATCGGGCGCTCGGCCGGCCAGACCGCCCGGATCGCGTCGAACACCTCGAGCGGGAACCGCAGCCGGTTCTCCAGCGAGCCGCCGTACCGGTCGGTGCGCCGGTTGGACAGCGGGGAGATGAACGAGGACAGCAGGTAGCCGTGCGCGCAGTGCAGCTCGAGGACGTCGAAGCCGGCCCGGGCGGCGGCCTCGGCGCTGCGCACGAACTCGTCGCGGATGTCCGCCAGCTCGGCCTCGGTCAGCTCGCGCGGAACCTGGTTGGCGGGGGAGTAGGGGAGCGCGGAGGGGGCGACGACGTCCCAGTTGCCCTCGGGCAGTGGCTCGTCGATGCCCTCCCACATCAGCTTGGTCGAGCCCTTGCGGCCGGAGTGCCCGAGCTGGACGCCGATCCGCGCGTCGGTGGCGCCGTGCACGAAGTCGACGACGCGGGTCCAGGCCGCCTCCTGCTCGGGCGTGTAGAGCCCCGAGCAGCCGGGCGTGATGCGTCCCTCGGGCGACGTGCAGACCATCTCGGTCATCACCAGGGCCGCGCCGCCGAGCGCCTTGCTGCCCAGGTGGACGAGATGGAAGTCCGTGGGGAGCCCGTCGGCGGCGGAGTACATGTCCATCGCCGAGACGATGATCCGGTTCTTCAGCTCCAGGTCGCCGAGCCGGAACGAGTGGAACATCGGCGGCCGCGGCTCTGTCGGGACCGGCTGGGAGCGGGCGAACCACGCGTCGATGCCGGCGACGAACTCGGGGTCGCGCAGCCGCAGGTTCTCGTGGGTCACCCGGCGGCTCCGGGTGACGATGTTGAACGCGAACTGCTCGGCGTCCTGGTGCACGTAGTGGCCGATGTCCTCGAACCACTCGAGGCTGGCCTGCGCGGCGCGCTGGGTGGAGAGGACCACCGGCCGCCGCTCCGCCTCGTACGCGGTCAGCGCCGCGTCGAGGTCGGGCTGCTCGTGCAGGCAGGCGGCCAGCGCCAGCGCGTCCTCCATCGCGAGCTTCGTGCCCGACCCGATCGAGAAGTGCGCCGTGTGCGCGGCGTCGCCGATCAGCACCAGGTTGCCGTGCCGCCAGGTCTCGTTGCGCAGCGACAGGAAGTTGAGCCACTTCGAGTTGTTCGCGAAGACGCGGTGGCCGTCGAGGACGTGGGCGAAGAGCTGCTCGACCAGGGCGATGGACTTCGTGTCGCTCTCGCCCGGGGGCAGGTCCATCGCCGCGATGTCCCCGAACGCCCGCTGCCAGACGTCGTCGTGCATCTCGACGATGAAGGTGCTGCCGGTGCGGTCGTAGGGGTAGCCGTGGATCTGCATGACGCCGAACGGCGTCTCCTCGACGTAGAACTTGAAGGCCTCGAAGACCAGGTCGGTGCCCAGCCACATGTACTTGCAGCGGCGGGTCTCGAAGGTCGGGCGGAACACGTCCGCGTAGGCGGTGCGGACCGGCGACCGGGCGCCGTCGGCGGCCAGGACGAGGTCGTACTCCTCCCGCAGCCGGTCGGGCTCCGGCGCCTCGGCCCGGAAGTGCACCGTGACGCCGAGGTCGGCGCACCGGCGCTGCAGGATGCCGAGCAGCTCCTTGCGGCTCATCGCGGCGAAGCCGTGCCCACCGGAGGTCGTCGTCGTGCCGCGGTGGTGGACGTCGATGTCGTCCCAGCGGGCGAAGTGCCGCTGCATCTCGCCGAAGACGACCGGGTCGGCGTGCTCGATGCCGCCGAGCGTCTCGTCGGAGAAGACGACGCCGAAGCCGAAGGTGTCGTCCGGTGCGTTGCGCTCCCAGACCGTGACCTCGTGGGACCGGTCGAGCTGCTTCACCAGCGCGGAGAAGTACAGGCCCCCGGGACCTCCGCCGACAACCGCGATGCGCATGGACCACGGTATGCCGCATGTGCGACGGTCGTCAACGGAGCGCGACAGTGCTGGAAGGGCTCCCCGGCGGAGGGCATGGCACGGGATGCTCAGCCCGTCGTCCGCGGCACTTATGGCCATAAGTGCCGCCATCCTCCGGAAGGGACCTCCATGTCGATCCTGGCCACGCTGGCCGACGCTCTCGCGTCCGGCTCGGTCGAGGTGCTCGACCTCACCGCGCCGCTGTCCGCCGAGACCCCGGTCATCCAGCTCCCGCCGCAGTTCGCCCAGACCGCGACCTTCGAGCTGGAGGAGCTCAGCCGCTACGACGACCGCGGCCCGGCGTGGTACTGGAACAACTTCCGGACCGGCGAGCACACCGGCACCCACTTCGACGCCCCCAACCACTGGGTGACCGGCCAGGACGGCGACGACGTCGCGTCGGTGCCGGCGTCCCGGCTGATCGGTCCCGCCGTCGTCCTCGACTTCTCCGCCCAGGCGGCCGAGAACCCCGACTTCCTGCTCGAGGTCGAGCACATCCGGGAGTGGGAGTCGACGCACGGCCCGCTGCCCGAGGGCGGCTGGCTGCTCTTCCGCACCGGGTGGGACGCGCGGTCGTCGTCGCAGCAGGACTTCCTCAACGCCGACGACGCCGGGCCGCACACGCCCGGGATCTCGCCCGCCTGCGCCCGCTGGCTGGGGGAGGAGGCGCCGGTGGTCGGGCTCGGCGTCGAGACGGTCGGCACGGACGCGGGCGCGGCCCACTCGTTCGACCCGCCGTTCCCGTGCCACTCGGCGTTGATGGGCAGCGGCAAGTACGGCCTCACCCAGCTGCAGAACCTCGCCCAGCTGCCGCCGACCGGCGCGCTGCTGATCGCCGGCCCGCTGCCGATCGTGCACGGCTCCGGCGCGCCGTCGCGGGTGCTGGCCCTGGTCGAGCGCGGATGACGGTCGCGGACGTCGTCGGGCAGGCGCTGGTCCGCGGCGGCATCGACACCGCCTTCGGCGTCGTCGGCTCCGGGAACTTCGTGGTCACCAACGCGATGGTGGCCGCCGGCGCCCGGTTCGTCGCCGCCCGGCACGAGGGCGGCGCGGCCACGATGGCCGACGCCTACGCCCGGATGAGCGGGCGGCCGGCCGCCGTCACCGTGCACCAGGGGTGCGGGCTGACCAACGCGCTGACCGGGATCACCGAGGCGGCGAAGAGCCGGACGCCGCTGGTCGTGGTGGCCGCCGAGGCCACCCAGCCGCGGTCCAACTTCTACGTCGACCAGGCGGCGCTCGCCGCGGCGGTCGGCGCGGTGCCGATGCGGGTGACCGACCCCGGGACGGCCGCCGCGACCGCCGCGGCGGCGGTGGCCACCGCGGTGCGGGACCGCCGCGTCGTCCTGCTCAACCTGCCGCTGGACGTGCAGGCGAAGGAGGCGTCGGGTGGCCCGGCCGCCGCGCTGCCGGCGTCCATGGACGTCGTGGTCGACCTGGCCGGCGTCGCCGACCTGAGCCGGGCGATCGACGCCGCGCGCCGGCCGGTGTTCGTCGCGGGTCGCGGAGCGCGGGGAGCGCGCGCGGCCCTGGAGTCGCTGGCCGAGCGCTGCGGGGCGTTGCTGGCGACCTCCGCCGTCGCCAAGGGGCTGTTCGCCGGGAACCCGTGGTCCCTGGACGTCTCCGGCGGCTTCGCCTCACCGGTGGCCGCCGAGCTGATCTCCGGGGCGGACCTGATCGTCGGCTGGGGCTGCCAGCTCAACATGTGGACGATGCGGCACGGCCGCCTGATCGCCGACGACGCCGTCGTCGTCCAGGTCGACGTCGATCCCGATGCGCTCGGCGCCCAGCGGCCCGTTCGCCTCGGGGTGGTCGGCCACGTGCACGCGGTCGCAGGCGCCGTCCGGTGCGCCGACCGCCCCGGCTACCGGACCCCGGAGGTGGCGACGGCGATCCGCGAGCGGGTGCGCTGGCGGGACGTGCCGTTCGTGCCGCTCGAGCGGCCCGGCCGGATCGACCCGCGGAGCCTGACCATCGCCCTGGACGACCTGCTGCCCGCCGAGCGGGTGGTGGCGGTCGACTCGGGCAACTTCATGGGCTACCCGAGCATGTTCCTCGACGTCCCCGACGAGTTCGGGTTCTGCTTCACCCAGGCGTTCCAGTCGATCGGGCTCGGGCTGGCCACCGCGATCGGCGCAGCGCTGGCACGCCCCGACCGGCTGGCGGTCGCCGCGCTCGGCGACGGCGGGGCGCTGATGGGCGCCTCCGAGCTGGAGACGGTCGTCCGGCTGGGCCTGCCGATGGTGGTCGTCGTCTACGACGACGCCGCCTACGGCGCCGAGGTGCACCACTTCGGGCCGCAGGGCCTGCCGCTGGAGACGGTGCGCTTCCCGGAGACGGACTTCGCGTCGATCGCCCGCGGCTACGGCTTCGAGGCGCTCACCGTGCGGGCGGTCGACGACCTCGCGCCGGTGGGCGACTGGCTGGACGGACCGCGGGTCGCGCCGCTCCTGGTGGACGCGAAGGTCGTCGCCGACGAGCCGTCGTGGTGGCTCGAGGAGGCGTTCCGGGGGCACTGACCGGCGGTCAGTCCAGGTGTCCAGCTGGTCAGCGCCCGGCCGAGCGGGGAGAGGAAGAACGCCAGGGTGACGACGCAGACCACCGCGACGACGCCCAGGCCTGCCGCGACGCCCGGGGACACCCGCCGCTCGGCGCGCGGGAACGCCGCGAGCAGCTGCAGCGCGCACCCGCCGAGCGCGACCAGTGCTCCGAGCGGCGTCAGGAGGAGGGAGTAGAAGCCCAGCAGGCTCAGCCAGCCGGCGCCCACGGGACCGGGATCGTTCGGTGGCTGCGCACCCGCGGCCAGGTCCGCCAGCGACAGCGTGTCGAGGTCGCTCGCGTAGTAGGGCAGCAGGACGCCGGCCAGGTAGGCGAGTCCGGGGACGCAGCACGAGTGCGGCCAGCACGAGCACCGACCGGTAGGTGATCCTCGTGTCCGGCTGCGTCGAGGTCGTCGTCATCACCGCAGTTTGTAGCGCTGCAGCTTGCCGGTGCTCGTCCGGGGCAGTTCGTCGCAGAACTCCACCGCGCGCGGGCGCTTGTACGGGGCGATCGCCTGCCGGACGTAGTCCTGCAGTTCCTCGGCGGACACGTCGCGGGCGCGGCCGGGATTGAGGACGACGAACGCCTTCACGATCATGCCGCGCTCGGCGTCGGGCGCGCCGACGACGGCGCAGTCGACGACGTCCGGGTGGCCGAGCAGCGCCTGCTCCACCTCGGGCCCGGCGATGTTGTAGCCGGCGGAGACGATCATGTCGTCGGTGCGCGCCTGGTAGTGGAAGTAGCCGTCGGCGTCGCGGACGTAGGTGTCGCCGGTGACGTTCCAGCCGTGGCGGACGTAGACCTCCTGGCGGTCGCCGTCGAGGTAGCGGCAGCCGGTGGGTCCGCGGACGGCGAGGGAACCGGCGGTGCCGTCGGGCACCGGGTGCCCGTCGTCGTCGAGGACGACGGCGGTGTAGCCGGGCACCTCGCGGCCGGTCGAGCCCGGGCGGATGTCGTCGTCGGCGGCCGAGATGAAGATGTGCAGCATCTCGGTCGCGCCGATGCCGTCGATGATCCGCAGCCCGATGGCCTCGTGCACGGCCCGCCACACCGACTCCGGCAGGGCCTCGCCCGCGGAGACGGCGCGGCGGACGCCGGCGAGCTTGTCGGCGGCGCCGGCGGCGAGGATCGCCTTGTAGGCGGTCGGCGCGGTGGACAGGACCGTGACCCCGTGCTTCGCGACCGCGTCCGCCAGCAGGTCCGGCGTCGCCTTCTCCAGCAGCAGCACGCTGGCGCCCACGCGGAGCGGGAACACCACCAGGGCGCCGAGGCCGAAGGTGAACCCGATCGGCGGGGAGCCGGTGAACACGTCGTCGGGTTCGGGGCGCAGCACGTGCGCCGAGAAGGTGTCGGCGATCGCGAGCACGTCGCGGTGGAAGTGCATGGTCGCCTTGGGGCGGCCGGTGGTCCCCGACGTGAACGCCAGCAGGGCGACGTCGTCGGCGGCGGTGTCGACGTCGTCGAACGTGTCCGGCTTGTCCGCCGCCCGGGCGGTCAGGTCGTCCGGTGCGCGTCGAGCCGAACACCGCCGTCGCCAGGCCCGGGATCGCCGCCTTCGCCAGGTCCTCGGTCAGCCGGGAGTCGCAGAGCGCCACGCTGGGCCGGCACATCTCGGCCATGGTGGAGAGCTCGCCGGCGCGCAGCAGCGGCATCGTCGTCACCGCGACGCCACCGGCCTTCAGGACGGCGAACCAGCAGGCGACCAGCCACGGCTCGTTGAACCCGCGCAGCAGCACCCGGTTGCCGGGGACCAGGCCGAGGTCCTCGACGAGGACGGCGGCGATCCGGTTCGCGTGCGCGCGGAGCTCGCCGTAGGTCCACACGGTGCCGTCGGGGGAGCGCAGGCACGGCCGGTCGGGCCCGAGCCGCTCGATGGTCCCGTCGAGCAGTTCGGTGGCGCAGTTGAGGTGCTCGCCGTAGTCGAGCGGGCCGAGGTCGAGCACCGGCCACTGCTCGCGCGGCGGCAGGTGATCGCGGCAGAAGGTGTCGGTGTGCGCCGATGTGCTCAACGGAGGTACCTCTCCCGCAGGTAGAACCGGGATCCTCGCGCCAGTATCGACCATCACTGACGAGAGTCAACGACGCGCGATGGCCGTCTATCGTGGCACCGTGACAGCCGTCGAGGAGGTGACCGGCCAGGCCGGTGTGCTGCAACCCCGGCAGCTCATCGTCAGCCTGTACGGCCTCTACGCCCGCGAGCACGGCAGCTGGTTGTCGGTCGCCGCGGTCGTCCGGCTCATGGCGGCGCTGGGGGTGGAGGAGCCGGCGGTCCGGTCGTCGATCTCCCGCCTCAAGCGCCGCGGACTGCTCGACGCCCGACGGGTCGACGGCGTCGCGGGCTACGCGCTCACCGAGGTGGCGCAGGAGATCCTGGCCGACGGCGACGCGCGGATCTTCGGCCGGCGCCGGGCCGAGGAGTCCGACGGCTGGCTGCTCGTCGTCTTCTCGGTGCCGGAGTCCGAGCGGGACAAGCGCCACCAGCTGCGCTCCCAGCTGACCCGGCTCGGGTTCGGCACGGTCGCGCCGGGCGTGTGGGTGGCACCCGGGCACCTGGCCGACGAGGCCGCCGAGGTCCTGGGTCGTCGGGGGCTGGCCGGCTACGTCGAACTGTTCCGCGGCGCCCACCTCGGCGCCGTCCGCGAGCAGGTGGCCCGCTGGTGGGACCTCGACCAGCTGCACGCCCGGTACGCGGAGTTCCTCGACCGCCAGGAGCCGGTGCGCGCGCGGGTCGACCCCGACCAGTCGTTCGCGGACTACGTCCGCCTGCTCACCGACTGGCGGCGACTGCCCTACGCCGACCCGGGTCTGCCGCTCGATCTGCTGCCCGCGGACTGGAACGGGGCGCGGGCGGCGGACCTGTTCGGCGAGCTGAGCGAGCGGCTCGCCGACCCCGCCCACGACCACGCCCGCCGCCTCATCGACGGCTGAGGCGCCTCGCTCAGCGGGGGAGCGCGGCGATGCCCTGGACCTCGACCAGCGCCTCGTCGTCCCAGAGCCGGGCGATGCCGATGCCGGCCATCGCCGGGTAGTCGGTGCCGACCAGCCGGCGCCAGACGGCGCCGATCTCCCGGGCGTGTGCGCGGTAGTCGGCGAGGTCGACGGCGTACACGGTCATCGTGGCCAGGTGCTGCGGCTCGCCGCCGGCCGCGCGCAGAGCGGTCAGCAGGTTGCCCAGCGCCTGCTCGAACTGCGCGACGACGCCGTCGCCGACGATCCGGCCGTCGCGGTCGAGCGCGGTCTGTCCGGCGAGGAAGACGATCCGGTCGGTGTGCGCCAGCACCGCGTGCGTGAAGCCGGCCGGGCGGGCCAGCTCCGGGGGGTCGATCCGCTCGAAGGTCATGACTGGACCGCTCCTCCGTCGACGTTGATCCCCTGACCGGTGATCGCCGCGCTGGCCAGGCAGAGCAGGACGGCGTCGGCGACCTCGTCGGGGTCGATCAGCCGGCCGATGGGCTGGCGGCGTTCCAGGGCCGCGCGGGCCTCGGCCTCGGTCCGGCCGGTGGTGGCGCTGATCGTCGCCACGGTCCGGTCGGTCATCGGGGTGTCGACGTAGGCCGGGCACACGGCGTTGACGGTGACGCCCGTCCCGGCCACCTCCGCGGCCGCCGAGCGGACGAGCCCGAGCAGCCCGTGCTTGCTCGCGGTGTACGCGCTGACGTAGGGGTCGCCGCGCTTGGCCGCGATGGAGGCGACGGCGACCACCCGCCCCCACTGCTGCTCGACCATGGCCGGCAGCGTCCGCCGCAGCAGCCGGAAGGGGACGGTCAGGTTGACCTCGAGGGTGTGCGACCAGTCCTCGTCGGTGGTCCTGGCCAGCGGCGCCGACGTCGCGACGCCGGCGTTGAGCACGAGCACCTCGACCGGACCCCACTCCTCCTCCACGCGGGCGACCACCGCGTCCGCCGCGGCCGGGTCGGTGAGATCGGCGGGGACGACCAGTGACCGTCCGGGGAGCTCCGCGGCCAGCGCGGTGAGCTCGTCGCCGCTGCGGGCGGTGAGCGCGACGGCGTGGCCCTCGGCGGAGAGGCGGCGGGCGACGGCGGCCCCGATCCCGCGCCCCGCGCCCGTGACCAGGCAACGACGGGCGACCACGGCCGGAGCCTGCCACTCGCCGTTGACGCTCGTCAACGGAGCGACATACTCGGGGATGAAGCCCGAGGAGTTCACCGACATCCGGTACGAGGTGGAGGAGGACAACCACGCCGTCATCACCATCGACCGGCAGGAGCGGATGAACTCCTTCCGCGGCCGCACCGTGGACGAGTTGATCTCGGCGTTCAAGCACGCCTGGGCCGACCGCCGGGTCGCCGCGGTCATCTTCACCGCGGCCGGCGAGCGGGCCTTCTGCACCGGCGGCGACGTCAAGGAGCGCGCCGAGACCGGTGGGTACGGCGAGACCGAGTGGGGGACCTTCGAGATCGAGCGGCTGCACCGGATCATCCGCGACATCCCCAAGCCGGTCATCGCGGCCGTCAACGGGATCGCCATCGGCGGCGGGCACGTGCTGCACGTCCTGTGCGACCTCACCGTCGCCGCCGAGAACGCCACCTTCGCCCAGGCCGGGCCGCGCGTGGGCTCGTTCGACGCCGGCTTCGGCTCGGCCTACCTGGCGCGCGTCGTGGGGGAGAAGCGGGCGCGCCAGATCTGGTTCCTGCTCGACAAGTACGACGCGGCCACCGCCGAGCGCTGGGGCCTGGTGAACGAGGTCGTGCCGAAGGAGGAACTGCTCGACACCGCCCGGGCGTGGGCCCGGAAGATCGGCTCGTACTCCCCGACGGCGCTGAAGTTCCTCAAGCACTCGTTCAACGCCGACACCGACCACATCAGCGGGATCTCGCACCTGGCGTTCGACGGCCTCGACCACTACGCGAAGAGCGAGGAGGGCATGGAGGGCGCCCGCGCCTTCGCCGAGAAGCGCCCGCCGGACTTCTCGAAGTACCGCTGACCCCGAGGGGCCAAAATGGCCATTTTGGCCCCTCTCTAGGCTCCGCGCCATGCCGTTCTTCGCCTTCGAGGGCAGGTCGCCGCAGGTGCATCCCGAGGCGTGGGTCGCTCCGACAGCGACACTGGTCGGCGACGTCGTCGTCGAGGCCGGCGCCTCCATCTGGTACGGCGCCGTGCTGCGCGCCGACTTCGGGCGCATCGTGATCCGCGCCGGAGCCAACATCCAGGACAACTCGGTGCTGCACGGGGGCGACGATCCCGAGACGGAGATCGGGCCGGGTGCCACGGTCGGGCACATGTGCGTCGTCCACGGGGCGGTGATCGGGGCCGAAGCCCTCATCGGGAACGGCGCCACCGTGCAGGACGGCGCCCGCATCGGACGCCGCAGCCTGATCGGGGCGCACAGCCTGGTGCCGCCGGGCGCGGTGGTGCCCGACGGGGTTCTCGCGCTCGGCGCACCCGCCCGCGTCCGCGGTCCGCTGTCGGACGGCGCGGCCGTCTGGGTCGACGGCAACCCGTCGATCTACCAGGAGTTCGCCCGCCGGCACGCGGCCGGGATCGAGGA
>CAWAQI010000007.1:0-28697 GCA_963784165.1 uncultured Actinomycetota bacterium | reverse complement strand
AAGTACTCGGACGTGCGGGAGACGTCGAAGCCGAACAGCACCGGGTCCGGGCCGCTGCGTCCCACGCCCACCCCGCCGGTGACCGAGTCCCACTCGCGGAACAGGTGCTCGCCGATGAAGACCAGCCCGAGCGTGACGACCGCCAGGTAGAGCCCGCGCAGCCGGCTGGCCAGCGGCGACACGAGCAGCCCGACGAGGCCGGCGACGATGCCCGCGGCGAGCAGCCACGCTGGCAGGAACGTGATGCCGAATCCGATGACGTCCTCGTCCTCCGGATCGCCGGACATCACCGCCGCGGTGTAGGCCCCGATTCCGATGAAGAAGGCGTGACCGAGGGAGACCTGTCCCGCGTACCCGGTCACCAGGTTCAGGCCGATGGCGCCGATGGCGAGCACGCATCCGGTGGCCAGCCGGAGCAGCATGTCGTCCAGGAAGATGAACGGCGCCAGCACGGCGACCAGCAGCAGGACGCCGATGCTCACCTTCTTGGCGCGGGTGTTGAGCAGCGCCATGTCCTGCGCGTAGTCCGTGTACATCGCGGGGCGTCCGCGCGGGCGCATGCCGCGGCCGCGGACGGGCTTCGGCGCGGGCGTCGTCCCCGTCGTCTCGGCGCGCGGCTCGGTGGTGGTCATACCCGTTCCACTTCCCTCGTGCCGAAGAGTCCGTAGGGCTTGATCAGCAGCACGATCATCAGCAGCACGTAGGGCGAGACCAGCGAGAAGTTCTGGCCCAGGTAGGGGGCGTACTCGCCCTGGTACGCGGCGACGAAGGACTCGACGACGCCGACCATCAGCCCGCCGACGACGGCCCCTTCGATGGAGTCCAGGCCGCCGATGATGATCGCCGGCAGCGCCTTGAGCGCGATGATCCAGGTCGACTGGTCCACGCCACCGGTGCCGACGAAGGCCCCGGCGATGGCGGCCAGCGCACCGGCCATCGCCCACGACATCGCCATGACGCCCCCGACGGAGACGCCCTGCACCATCGCCGTCTCCTGGTCGAGGGACGCGGCCCGCATCGCCAGGCCCCAGCGGCTGTAGCGGAAGAAGGCGAACAGGACGGCCGTCACGACGATCAATGTGATGATCATCGCGACGAAGCGCTGCTGGACGGTGATCCCGAGGATGTCGACGGTCGACAGTCCCCAGGGGTCGCCGACCTGCCGCACGTCGCGGCCGATCGCCACGTTGACGAAGGTCCGGATGACGACGTCGAGCCCCAGCGTGATGATCGCGATGACGAAGACCGGACGGCCGATCATCGGGCGGATCGCGGTCCGCTCGACGCCGAGGCCGACCCCAGCCATGGCGATCGCGGCGAGCGGGACGGCGAGGTAGAACCCCACCGGTCCGGCGAAGTAGGTGACCAGGGTCGCGCCGGCCAGCATCATCGCCGGCTGGGCGAAGCTGATCACCTTCGACGACTTGTAGATGATCACGAAGCTGATGCCCAGCATCGCGTACAGCGACCCGAACCCGAGACCGCGGACGAAGGTGGCGAGGAACTCTTCCATCAGGCGCGGCCCCCGCCCCGGTACATCGACTCGACCAGCCCGGAGAAGCTCTCGGCCAGCGCCGAGCGCCGCACCTTCTGGGTCGCCGTCAGTTCGCCGTCCTCGTGGTCGAGCAGCTTGGGCAGCAGCCGGAAGGCCTTGATCTGCTCCACCGTCGACAGCCGGCTGTTGACGTCGTTCACGATGCCCTGCACCAGGTCCTGGACCTCCTTCTTCTCGGTCAGGTCCCGGTAGGTGGTGAACGAGATCCGCTGCTGCTGCGCCCAGTCGGAGACGGTGTCGGGCTCGATGCCGATCAGCGCGGTCGGGTACGGACGGCGGTCGCCGATCAGCACCGCTTCCTTGATGTACGGGCTGACCTTGACCGCGTTCTCGATCTCCGACGGCGCGATGTTCTTGCCGCCCGCGGTGATCATGATGTCCTTCATGCGGTCGGTGATCCGCAGGAAGCCGTTCGCGTCGAGCACGCCGACGTCGCCGGTGTGCAGCCAGCCGTCGGAGTCGATGGTCTCGGCGGTGGCGTCGGGCCGGTTCCAGTAGCCCATGAACGTGGCCGCCCGCGGGTGAGCACCTCGCCGGTGGCCTCGTCGATCCGCAGCTCCACCGTCGGGTGGGCCACGCCCACCGTGCCGAGCTTCCACTGCCCCGGCTTGTTGGCCGTGGCCGAGGCGGTGTTCTCGGTCATCCCGTACAGCTCGTAGATCGGGACGCCGAGACCGAGGAAGAACTTCAGGACGTCGACCGGCCACCGGGGCCGCCCCGCAGCCGGCCCAGCGGACCCGGCGCAGGCCCAGCCGTTCACGCAGCGCGCGGACCACCAGCACCCAGGCGACGGCGTACTTCAGGCGCGAGGAGCCGGTGTGCTTCCCGCCGTTGGCGGCGAGGGTGTCCCCCACGTCGTGGGCCATCTTCAGCCCGGCCCGGCCGATCGCCCCCTTGAGCGGGCTGGCCGCGGCCTGCCTCACCTGCACGGTGGCCAGCAGCTTCTCCCAGATGCGCGGGACCGCGAAGAAGAAGGTCGGCTGGATCTCGCGCAGGTTCGCCGGCACGGTCTCGATCGACTCGGCGAAGTTGACCTGGATGCCGGTGGCGGCGTTGTTCCAGGTCGTGAAGATGCGCTCGGCGACGTGGCTGAGCGGCAGGTAGGACAGCGCCAGGTCCTTCGGCCCGGCCGGCGGCTCGACCAGGCCAGGACCGGTGAGCGCCTCGATCGTGGCCTCGACGTTGGCGACGCTGAGCATGGCGCCCTTGGGCAGCCCCGTCGTCCCCGAGGTGTAGATCAGGGTCATCAGGTCCTCGGGCCGGGTCTGCGCCATCGCGTCGTCGACCGCCCCGGGGTGCGCCGCCCGGTGCTCGCGGCCCCGGGTGAGGAACTCCTCCCAGAACAGCAGCCGGCCGTCGTCGTACCGGCCGCGGACGCCCCGCGGCTCGACGTAGACGATCGTCTGCAGGTCCGGCGTCTGGTCGGAGACCTCGAGTGCCTTGTCGACCTGCTCCTGGTCCTCGCTGAGCAGCACCTTCGCGGCGGAGTCGGACAGCAGGTGCACGACCTCGGCAGCGGGGTTCGTCGGGTAGATGCCGACGGTGGCCGCGCCGATGGCCACCGCCCCGAGGTCGACGGTCAGCCACTCCTTGCGGTTCTCCGACTGGATCGCGACCCGGTCGCCGCGCGCGACCCCGAGGGCGAGCAGTGCGTGGGCGACGTCCTGGATCTCGTCCCAGTACTCGGCCCAGCTGGTCTCCTGCCAGAGACCGAAGTCCTTGCTGCGCATGGCGACGTCGGTCGGCGTCGCCGCGGCGCGGTCCCGGATCCGGGTCACCACGGTCGTGGTGGCGGTGGGTCGGGTCTCGGTGCGGGCCTCTGTCGCGGTCATGACTCGCTCCCTGCGGGTTCTGCGGGTGCCGCAGGTTCTTCTGCCGCGGCCGTGCTCCCCTTGCTGCGTCGCCCTCCGGTGGCGTGGTCCTGGCCGAGGTAGGCCTTGATGACGTCGGGGTTCTTCTGCACCTCGGCCGGGACGCCGGTGGTGATCGGCACGCCGAAGTCCACGACCATGACCCGGTCGGCGAGGTCCATGACCAGGCCCATGTCGTGCTCGACCATGATGATCGGGATCTTCAGCTCGTCGCGGATGTCGAGGATGAACCGGGCCATGTCCTCGGTCTCCTCGAGGTTCATGCCGGCCACCGGCTCGTCGAGCAGCAGCAGCTTCGGCTGCATGGACAGCGCCCGGCCGAGCTCGACGCGCTTCTGGACGCCGTAGGGCAGCAGGCCGACCGGGAAGCCGCGGTACTGCGCCAGCTCCAGGAAGTCGACGATGTCCTCGACGGCGGCCCGGTCGGCCAGTTCGCTGCTGCGGGCCGGGCCCATCCAGAACGAGGCGGCGAGCATCCCGTACTTCACGGCGTGCGCCCGTCCGAGCATCAGGTTGTCGATCACCGTCAGGTTCTCGAACAGCTCGATGTTCTGGAACGTGCGGGCCATGCCCGCCGCCGCGTTCTTGTGCGGGCGGCGGCCGAGGATGTCCTCCCCGAGGAATGTGACCCGCCCCTCCTGCGGCTTGTAGACGCCGGAGAGCACGTTGAAGATCGACGTCTTCCCGGCCCCGTTCGGCCCGATGATCGCGAACAGCTCCTGGGCGCCGACGGTGAAGGACACCCCGTTGATCGCGGTGACGCCCTTGAACCTGAGCGTGACCTCGTCGACCTCGACGACGGATTCCCCGGCCACCGTGTCCGGCGCGCTCATGACAGCCACCTCTTCCGTCGCCGGTAGTGCTTCACGTCGCGGAAGGACTTCTCGCTGCCCTCGGCGCCCAGCCCCAGGTAGAACTCCTTGATGTCCTCGTCGTCGAGGAGGGCGGCAGCGGGCTTGTCCATGACGACCCGGCCGGTCTCCATCACGTAGCCGTGGTCGGCGATCGACAGCGCCATCGAGGCGTTCTGCTCGACCAGCAGCACGGTGGTGCCCTGCTCGTTGATCGCGCTGATCAGGTCGCGGATGGAGCCGACCAGTTGCGGGGCCAGGCCGAGGCTGGGCTCGTCCAGCAGCAGGTAGCGGGGGTTGCTCATCAGCGCCCGACCCATGGCCAGCATCTGCTGCTCGCCGCCGGAGAGGTAGCCGGCGGTCTGGGTGCGGCGCTCGAGCAGCCGCGGGAACAGGTCGAAGACCCGCTCGAGGTTCTTGACGCGGTCGTTGGGCTTGGTGTGCGCGCCGACGCGGAGGTTCTCCTCGACGCTGAACTCCGCGAAGACCCGCCGTCCTTCGAGCACCTGGCTGATGCCGCGCGCGACGATCTGCTGGGGGTCGAGGTGGTCGATCCGGTCGCCGTCGAGCGTGATCCGGCCGCGGGTGACCTTGCCGTGGTGGATGTCGAGCAGGCCCGAGAGCGCCCGCAGCAGCGTCGTCTTGCCCGCGCCGTTGGCTCCGAGGAGGCCGACGATCTGATCGTCCGGGACCTCGAGGCTCACCCCGCGCAACACCAGCACGACGTCGTCGTAGACGACCTCCAGGTTGCTGACCGAGAGCACCCATCACCTCCGTCGCCGAACCCGTTGCATCGGCCAACTACTGTGATCGCAGTCACATGATCGGCGTGGTCGCGGACACTAGGTGCCCGGAGGGTCCATCGGGAAGGAAGCGGTGAGCGTTCGCGCTCGATTCGTTACGTAGGCGTTATCCACTGCCGATGCGCAGACGTGCAGATGCGATGGAGCACGTTCCGTGCTATGGGCGCGGGTGGGCCGTACCCGGTCCCCGGCACGTGCCGGGGCGGTGGATCAGGCGGCGCCGGTGGTGACCCTCTCGACCTGGAGCAGGTCCCAGAGGCCGGTGATCTGCAGCGGTCGCATGACGGCCCGCGAGGACGCCAGCACGCGGAGGTGGCGGTTCTCGGCGGTGGACCGGCGGTAGGCGGCGGCCAGCACGCACAGGCCGGCGGAGTCGAGGAAGGTGACGCCGGTCAGGTCGATGGTCACGTCGGTGGCGCCCGCGTCGAGCAGGGCCTCGAGCCGGTCCTTCAGGACGGGCGCCGACGTGGAGTCGATCTCGCCGGCAGCGGTCAGGCGCATGTCGGGACCGACGTCGGAGACGTCGATGGTGACCAGATCTGAAGCGGGTCGGTCGATCGAGGAAGCGGTCACGGAAGGTGCCTCTCAGGCTGGAACCGGACCAGTGGGGAACAACGGCACGGCTTCTGCGTACGAACCGGCACTGGCGAACCACGGCGCGCTATTGGACCGCTGGTGACGACCGTACGGATCACGATCGTCGGTCGCAAGGCTCGTCCCCCGGTGGACATCAGAGCGTAATGAGGCCACCACCCGCCGGATCCGCCGCCGAGGACGGCGGATACTGGGCAGCGTGAGCGATCCAGGACCCGCCGGAAGCGAGGCTCGGCGGTCCCGCCCGACGGGGCCTGTGATCGGCGCGATCGGATGGGTCGTCGCGTCCGCGGTGGCGTTCGCCGTCCTCGATCCGGTCATCGCGGCCTTCGTCTGCATCCTGGGCCTGACCGCCGTCGGCATCGCTTTCCTGTCCTCGGACTGGGTGCGATCGACCTCGTTCGAGGAGCGGGAGGCCGAGCGCGTCCGCCGTCGCAAGGAGAAGTGGGACGCCGGCGCCGACGCGCGCGAGCGTGACCGCGCGCGCTGGGATGCCCACCAGGCCCGCAAGGCCGACCGGCCCGAGCAGGCCGACAGCTAATTCGGTCGACGCGTCCTGGCGGCTCTCCTACGCGTCCGTCGCCATGTGGAACTCCATGCGCACGCGCTGATCCTGCGCACTCCCTGAGTTCGGCCCCGCTGCAGGGTCCCGTTGCGAGCCTGCGAGTGACGGGGGGCAGCGGGGTCCTTTTTCTTGGTCCGCATCCGGAGGTACTCCCATGTCTCGTCCCCTGCCCGATGCTGCGGCGACTGCCCGCGGCACGTTGTCCGAGTCCGACGCGGCCGCGTTCGACCGGCTGGCCGGCGCGCTGCTCGCGTCGTCGTCCGCACCGCTCGGTCCCCTGCTGCGCTCCCAGCTCCCCGGCACGGCCGGGGTGCGGTGGCTGCGGCAGGAGAACCTGCCGCCGACCACCCGGCCGACGGCGCTCACCAGCGCCCAGTGGCTGGCGCTGTTCGAGTGCTGGAGCTCGGTCCACCGGGTGCCCACCGTTCACGGCCGGCCAGGCCGCTGGAAGGGCGGTCGGCCGTCGACGCACGGCCACGCGCCCGGCGCCATGGCCAAGCCCCGCTGGGGCCAGTAAGGCGCCCCCCCCTCGCGCTCGCCGGGCCTGAGGGGGCTCTCCCCGACCGCGTCCTCGGCTGCTAGTTCGGCGGCGCGGTCGGGGTGGGCGAACGCCTCGGCCAGCGCCTGGCGCATCGACCAGACGCCCTCCCGCCAGGCCAGCGCCCGGCCGAGCGCCGCCGGGGTGCCGTCGACGTGGTCCACGTCCTCCCCCGGCCACCACGCGACCGGTCGCCCGTCGACCGTGAGCGGCTCGTGGACGGCGATCTCGCCGGTCAGCTCGTCGCGACCGAGGCGGGCGGCGGCCAGCGCCGCACCCGGCACCTGCGACCACGGCAACGACCGGGCCGCACGGCTGGTCACCGACGCCCGCACCAGCTCGCCGGCGAGCGGCAGGTCGAGCAGGTCGGCGACCGGTCCGGGGGCACCGCCCGCGGGCACGACCGGCAGGTCGACCAGCGGGAGGAGGTAGGGCGCGTCGAGGACGACGGCGTCCCGGGCCACCCGTTCGGGAGTGGTCCGCACCCACTCCGGAGGGTCGACGTCGACTCCGTCCAGTGCGACGGCCAGCCGCGCGTACACGGTGCGCAGGACGTCCGGGCGCACGGTCCGCCGGAGGTCGCCGAGCCGCGCGAGCAGGTCGATCGCGCCGTCGGCGTCGGCCAGGACGTCGTCGAGCGTCGCCGGCGGCCGCAGCAGCGCGAGCACCTGGGGCGCCGCCTCGGCCGGGTCGTAGAGGCCGGCCAGCTCCGTGCTGTCCGGGGAGCGGAGCCGGTCCGGCCGCGTCCCGTCCAGCACGCGGTGCGTCGAGAGCCACCAGCGCAGGTAACTGGGCACCCGCACCCCGCCGACGACGACGTCGTCGCGCGCCGCAGAGGGCAGCGCGGCGAGGAGCTCGAGCGCTGCCGGCCAGTCGGCCACGAGCTCGAGATCGCGGACGGCGGTCAGCGGGGGCCACTCCGGTGGCGGCGCCCCGGCCGGGAGCCGGTCGAGCACGGCGTCGGCCCACTCCTCCGCCTCGTCGACGTCGAGGTCGTCGGGGTCGGCTGCGGTCACGAGGGGGAAGGTGTCGAGCACGCCGACCGCCCGGAGCGCGTCCGGGATCGACGGTCGCGGCGAACCCCGGTTCCAGGGCGCCGAGCGAGCCTTCGGTCAGCACGGTCGCGAGAGGCGATCCCGGCCGGACCAGCTCCCCCGCAGGGGCCCAGCCGCCGTCGGCGTCGGGCAGCGCGAGCTCGGCCAGCCAGGCCAGTTCGCCGACGGCGGGGCGCGCCGCCTCGACCAGCGCGATGACCGCCCGCGCGAACTCCTCGGGATCGGCACTGTCGAACTCGTCGATCGCGTCCATCGAGTGCTCGACGGCCGCCCGGACCGTCGGGTCGGCCAGGACGGCGGCCGCCGTCGCCGGTTGGGCGCCGAGCCGCTCCAGCACCCGCCGCGCGCCCGGCGTCGCCACCGCTTCCGGATCGGCCAGCCGCAGCCCCAGGGGTGCCAGCCGCTCGACCGGCAGCCCTGGTTCCCCCAGCAGCACCCCGGCCGGGCCGTGGGCGGTGCGCCCGTCGGCGAGCGGGACCGGGAGGGCGGCGATCTCCTCGCGGTCGGCACCGTCGAGCGCGGCGTAGAGCCGCGCCCACCAGTCCCCCGGGCGCTCGATGCCCCGGACGGCCTCGACCGCTTCCGCCAGACCCACCCGGCGGACGCCGAGGGCGGCGAGCGCGGGGCCGTCGGCACGGCGGGACCAGTCCGCCGGCAGCAGCCCGGGGAGCACGCCGGCCAGCGCGGCGACGCGGTCGTCGGTGGCGTCGTCCAGCGCGACCGCGCGGGCCGGCGACTGCCGGTCGGTCTCCTCCTCGGCGGCCGGCAGCCACTCCGCCGTCCGGAGCACGTCCAGCACCGCCGAGCAGAGCCGGGCGTCGAGTTCCGCGCCGGCCAGGCCCACCCGCGGGACGAGCTCCAGCAGCACCGGATCGGGCGGCAGGCCGGTGACGAGGTCGGCGAACGCGGCGGCCGCGGCGTCGACCAGCGCGTCGGTCGCCGGGCCCGGGACGACGTGCCGCCGGTCGGGCCCCAGCGGGAACGGCGCGATCAGCCGCGCGGGGATCGACAGCGGCTCATCGCTCGGCGTGGGCGCGTGCACGACCTGGCGTCCGGTCAGCGGCCGCGGGGAGCCGTCCCCGTCGAGGGGCACCGCCCAGACCACGGTCCAGGACCGCCGGTCCCGTTCCTCGACCGGTCGGTCGGCGAGCACCTCGGCGGCGAGCGTCCCCGAGCGTCGCGCGACGTGCCAGCGTCCCGACGTCGTCCCCGTCGCGCAGCCGCACACGGGCGCCGTCCTCCTCGATGCGCAGCGTCCGCGTCCGGCCGTCGACGACCACCTCGACCTCCGCCAGGCCGGGCAGCGCCAGCAGCAGATCGGCCGGGAGATCAGCGAGGACCCGCGCGACGGCGTCGCGGGTGCCGGCCCGCAGGGGCAGGACCACCTCGGTGTCGAATCCCGGCGGCAACGGTCCCCCTCGGCCGGCCACGGGAGCCGCAGCACCGGGACGGCGCCGTCGCGGCGGGCCACCTCCTCGGCCAGGGAAGGCAGCGCGGCGACCTCGGCCCGGGTGGCCTCGGCGCTGAACCGCACGCCTCCGGACCGGGAGACGACCGCCGGCTCGTCGGTGACCGCGAGGACCGCCGCGAAGCCGACACCGAACCGGCCCACGCTGCCCGGCTCGTCCCGCTTCCCCGAGGCGCGCAGCGTCGCCAGTCCCTGGACGCCGGCGGCGTCGAGCGGGGCACCGGTGTTGGCGGCGCGGAGCACGTCGTCGGAGAGCTCGAGCCGCAGCCGGCCGGGCACGCCGGCGGCCCGAGCGGCGTCCGCGGCGTTCTGCGCGAGCTCGACCAGCAGCCGGTCGCGGTAGCCACCGCGGACCAGGTCCTCCTCCGCGTTCGCGTCCTCGCGGAACCGGGCGGGCGACGCGGCCCAGGCGTCGAGCACGGCGCGGCGGATCGCATCGGTACCGAAGGGATCCCTGCCACCGTCGGTCACGGCTCGCGACCCTACGGGCAGGTCGGGCGGCACTCGTTCGTGCCAAATGGGTTCGGACCGCGTGGAGTGGGCACCCCGGTTCCGCGACGCACTTACGGCGTCGTGACGAAGGAACAGGTCCAACCAGAGGCCGGGACAGAGGCGAGTCGCGTGGCGCTGTGGCAGACCGCGCGCGTCCCGTCCGGTTTCGACGAGCTCTGGTGCGAGGAACTCGGGTCGCCGTCCGGCCTGGCGCGGCTGCGCCGACGGCTGCGGCAGGAGACCACCGGCAGCCCGACCGTCGCCGAGCCCGGGCGCGACCACTGGGCCGAGCGCTTGGTGCTGATCGCCGACGAGCTGACCTCCAACGCGCTGCGGCACGGCGGCGGACCCGTGGCGACGGCACTCTGCCGGACCGGGACGAGTGGCTCGTCTCGGTCAGCGACCGCTCCCCCGATGTGCCGCCGATCCCTGCCCAGGGCCGGGATCCCGCGCTCGGCGGGCACGGGCTGTACCTGATCGCCCAGCTCTCCGTCCGGCACGGGTGGTTCCCGCACCGCGGGACGAAGACGGTCTGGGCGGTCGTCGCGGCCGACGGCCCGGCTCCGCTGGCTCGACCTACGCGCGAGTAACAACGCAGGTAACCTCCGCTGCATGTCGCTCGCGGAGCAGATGGACACCGTCACCGACGACGCCGCCGGCACGGTCGACCGGCACGACACCACCAAGACCTTCGAGTCCACCGACCCGGCCACGGGCGCGGTGGTGGGCGTCTTCCCCGTGCACGACGCCGACGCCGTCCGCGAGACCGTCGAGCGCGCGCGTCCGGCCGCCCAGGCCTGGCTGGAGCTCGGCTACGCCGGGCGCAAGCAGCGCCTCGACGCCTACCGCGGCTACCTGGCCCGCCGGATGCACGAGCTGGCCGATCTGGTGCACCGCGAGAACGGCAAGCCGCACGCCGACGCGATCCTCGAGATCACCCTGGCCATCGACCACCTCGCGTGGGCCGGCGGGCACGCCCGGAAGACGCTCGGTTCCCGCCGGGTCAGCGCCGGGATGCTCGCGGCCAACCACGCCGCGTACCTGGAGTACCAGCCGCTCGGCGTCATCGGCGTCATCGGCCCGTGGAACTACCCCGTGTTCACGCCCATGGGCTCGATCGGCTACGCGCTGGCCGCCGGCAACGCCGTCGTCTTCAAGCCGTCGGAGTACACCCCCGCCATCGGGGCGTGGCTGGCCGCAGCGTGGCGCGGCGCCGTCCCGGACGCCGCCGACGCCTTCCAGGTGGTCACCGGCTTCGGTGAGACGGGCGCGGCACTGTGCCGCGCCGGCGTGAACAAGCTCGCCTTCACCGGCTCGGCGCCGACGGGCAAGAAGGTCATGGCCGCCTGCGCGGAGAACCTGGTGCCGGTGCTCATGGAGCTCGGTGGCAAGGACGCGATGATCGTCGACGACGACGCCGACGTGGTCGCCGCGGCCGACGCCGCCGTCTGGGGCTCGATGAGCAACGCCGGCCAGACCTGCATCGGGATCGAGCGGGTGTACGCGACCAGCGCCGTCTACGACCGGTTCGTCGCCGAGGTGACCGCGCAGGTGCGCGCGCTGCGGCCGGGGTCCGACGACGAGGCGACCTACGGCCCGATGACCATGCCGTCGCAGATCGACGTCGTCCGCCGGCACGTGCAGGACGCCGCCACCTCGGGCGCCCGCGTGGTCAGCGGCGGCACCGACGACGACGCCTTCCCGGGCCAGAACTACGTGAAGCCCACGGTGCTGCTCGACGTCCCCGAGAACTCCTCCGCCATCCGCGAGGAGACCTTCGGGCCGACGCTGACGATCACCAAGGTGAAGGACGCCGAGGAGGCGCTCGAGCTGACCAACGCCACCACCTACGGGCTGGCCGGCGCGGTCTTCTCGAAGTCCACGGCGCGGGCGATGGACCTCGCCCGCCGGATGCGCACCGGCATGACGTCGGTGAACTCGGTGCTGACCTTCGCCTCGGTGCCGGCGCTGCCGTTCGGCGGCGTGGGCGACAGCGGCTTCGGCCGGATCCACGGCGAGGACGGGCTCAAGGAGTTCACCCGGGCCAAGGCGATCACCCGCCAGCGAGTGGCCCTGCCGGTCAACCTGATGAGCTTCGGCCGGCCGGCGAAGGCCGCGGACGCGCTCGCGCGGGTCATGGGCATGGTGCACGGGCGGCACCGGTGATGGGCCAGAATGGCCATTTTGGCCCCTCGAACGAGTACGACGTCGTCGTCGTCGGGGCCGGGTCCGCCGGCTGCGCGGTGGCCGGGCGGCTGTCGGAGGACCCGTCGCTGAAGGTGCTGCTGCTCGAGGCCGGCGGTTCGGACGACGTCCTCGAGGTGCAGGTGCCGGCCGGGCTCTACAAGGTCTGGCGCACCCGCCGCGACTGGAACTACACGACCGAGCCGCAGCCCGGCCTCGGCGGCCGGAAGCTCTTCTGGCCGCGCGGGAAGCTGCTCGGCGGGTCGTCGTCGATCAACGCGATGATCTACATGCGCGGGGTCGCGGCCGACTACGACGAGTGGGCCAAGCTCACCGGCGACTCCTCGTGGTCCTACGACTCGGTGCTGCCGATCTTCCGGCGCATGGAGGACAACGCCCGCGGAGCGGACCGCTACCACGGCGTCGGCGGCCCGCTGCGGGTCGAGGACCTGCGCTCGCCGCACCCGTGGACGCGCGCCGTCATCCAGTCCGCGGTCGCGGCCGGCTACCCGCGCAACGACGACTTCAACGGGGCCACCACCGAGGGCGTCGGCCAGTACCAGGTGACCCAGCGGCGCGGCCGGCGCTGGTCGGCCGCCGACGCCTACCTGCACCCCGCGATGGGCCGGCCGAACCTGACCGTCCGGACCGGCGCGCTGACCACCCGCGTGCTGGTCGAGAACGGCCGGGCCACCGGCGTCGAGTACCGCTGCGGCGGAAGCCTGCACACCGCCCGCGCGAGCCGCGAGGTCGTGCTCTCCGGCGGCGCGGTCAACTCCCCGCAGCTGCTGATGCTGTCGGGCATCGGCCCGGCCGATCACCTGCGCGAGGTCGGCGTCGACGTCGTCCACGACCTGCCCGGTGTCGGCGGCGGGCTGCAGGACCACCCGCTGGTGCCGGTCATCTGGCACGTCCGCTCGGGCAAGTCGCTGTTCCGCGCCGAGTCGCCGTCGGGCTACGCGAAGTGGTTCGGCGCCCGCCGCGGCCCGCTCACGTCCAACCTCGCCGAGGCCGGGCTGTTCACCCGCTCGACCCCGGACGTGCCCGAGCCCGACCTGCAGATGCACTTCCTGCCGGTGAAGTTCTGGCGGCAGGCCGAGGTCGATCCCGACGTCGACGCGTTCACCGCCGCCGTCGTGCTGGTGCACGTGCACTCGCGTGGCTCGGTCCGGCTGCGTTCGGCCGACCCGACCTGGGCGCCGGCCATCGACGCCGGCTACCTCACCGACGAGCGGGACCTCGACGCGCTGGTCTCCGGCGTCGAGAAGGCCCGGGAGATCGCCTCGGGCGGTCCGCTCGCGGCGGTCCTGGCGGAGGAGTGGTCGCCGGGCGGCACGGTGCACGGGCGCGACGCGCTCCGGCAGTCGGTGCGCGACACCCTCGAGTCGCTGTACCACCCGGTGTCGTCGTGCCGGATGGGCATCGACGGGGACGCCGTGGTGGACCCGCAGCTGAAGGTGCACGGCATCGAGGGCCTGCGGATCGCCGACGCCTCGATCATGCCGACCCTCGTCCGCGGGAACACCAACGCGCCGTCGATCCTGATCGGCGAGCGGGCCGCCGACCTGATCCTCGGCCGCACCGTCGACCCGCCGCTCGCCTCCGCAGGCTGACGCCCTGCCACTAGAAGGGTGGGGGGTCGTCGGCCGGGTCGACGGGCGGATCGTCCGGCGGCGGTTCGGGTGGCGGTTGCCGCAACCCGGGTGGTCGGGTGGTGCGGGTGATGCCCGATGGGCTGGTCACGTGCAGGGTGCCGTCGGGGTCCATGCGGAAGGTCCAGCCGCGGGCGAAGGTCTTCAGCCGGTGGTGCGAGCGGCAGGCGCAGCACAGGTTCGTGCAGCAGGTCTCCCCTCCTCGAGCGTGCGGGATCACGTGGTCGAGATCAGCCCAGCCGACCCGCTGCCCGCAGTTGGGGATCCGACACCGGCGGTCGCGGGTCGTGCCGAACCGGCGCTGCGTCGTCGGTGGGCTCGTAGCTGTCCGTCGGCCGGGCGGCCCGGCGCGGCGCAGCCGTGTACGGCGACCAGGTGCTCCGCCACTGGCGCTCGGCTGCGCTCGGGCGTCGGGTGGCGGGCAGCCCTGGCCAGCCCGGCGAGCCAGCTCGGCGGCGGTGGCGGTAGCCACTAGCCGCCCGTCCTCGTCGGTCAGCGCGACGGTCAGCGACCCGCCGTCGGGGGTGGTCAGGCCCAGCGCTCCGACGCGGCGGAGCAGGTCGCGCAGCTGCGCGGCGGTGACGGCGAAGCCGTTGACCTCGCCGCCACGGGTGCTGGTGCCCTCCAGGCCCTCGAGGGTCGCGGTGACGGCCAGCTGCACCGTCACCCCGGGCTGCCCGTGGTCTGCCGGACGCAGGATCAGCATCGCCATGATCGCCGCCCGGATCTGCCCGATCGGCCGGGATCGCCGTCGGCCTTGGCCATCTGCCGCCAGGTGTCGATCACCGCGTGGCAGGCGCCGCCTCCTCGGCGGTCATATCCGCGGCCAGCGTGGCCATGCCGTCGCCGGTCGTCGTCCGCGCGCACGTCAGCCGCTCGCTTGGCCTCTTCGTGCCGCTGTCCCGATCGCGACCGCGTCCAGCTCGGCCAGCGCCGCCAGCGCCCGCCGGCGCAGCTCAGCCAGCGACAGGTCGGCCACCTCGGGCAGCAGCCCGGTCTCGACCGCCCTGGCGAGGGCCGGCTTCGGTGTGCTGCAGCACGTCGGCCAGCACCCCGGCGCGGCGTTCGTCGATCTCGCCCGCGGTGCATGCGGCGAGCGTGGCCGGCAGGCTCTCCCGCCAGGTGCGTGCCCGCCGGGCCGGAACGCGGCGTGCCCCGGCCCAGGTTGAGCACGTGGGCCAGCTCGTCGGGGAAGAACTCGCTCACCCCGGGAAACTCCGGGTCTGTCTTGCGCCACCCTGGCCGTCGGGCACCCGGCGTGCCGGGCGGCGGGTCGTCGTCTCGGGGCGCAGCTCCGCCAGTCGGTGGATCAGCTCGGCCTCCCGGGCAGCCTCCCGAGCCCGGTTGCGCTGGATCCGGCCCAGCTCCGCGGCCACATCCTGCTCGTCCAGACAGGCAGCCGGCAGCCGCATCTCCGGTTCCGACGGGCTCTCCACCCAGTCGATCAGAAGCCCTCCACCCAGGAGTTCCCCGAAGATCCGCTGCACAGACCGAACATACGTACGACCACTGACAATTTCTGCTGGTCGCTGCGGCCGCTCGTCCTTCAGAGCAGGTCGGCGAGGAGCGCGGCGGCGCGGGCGGCACCGCCGGGGTCGACCGGGGCAGCGGACGGCGCGGTGCCGACGAGGGCGGCCAGCTCGTCGGCCAGCCGCTCGGCGCTCGCCTCCTCCCAGGGCACGCAGCGGCCGGCGCCGTAGCGATCGAGCCGGTGCCGCACGTGGATGTTCTGCTCGAAGTGGTGCCGCAGCGGCACGTAGACGAACGGGCGACCGGCGGCGGTGAGCTCCATCGTCGTCGTCAGGCCGCCCTGGACCAGCGCGACGTCGGCGGCGGCGAGCAGCCGGTGCAGGTCGGGCAGCCAGCCGCGCACCTCGACGCCGGCCGGCAGGCTGAGTGACGCCGGGTCGATCCGCGGCCCGGTCACCAGCAGCATCCGCATTCCCGGCCGACGCTCCCGGAGCAGGGGGTAGGCCTCGCCCGCCCGGCGCAGCAGGTGCCGGCCGACCCCGCTCCCGCCGACGGCGACCACGCACACCGGCTCGTCGCCGAACCCGACGGACTCGCGCAGCGCGGTCCGGTCGGCGATCTCGGCCGGGTCGAAGCCGGTCACGTAGCCGGCGAAGTCGTAGTGCGCCGTCGTCCAGTCCCGGATGTCGGGCAGGCCGGGCCCGAACGAGGTGGCGACGACGTCCTGCGGGTCGCCCACGAACACCGCCCGGTCCCGGATGCGCGGCAGCCGGGCCACGTGGTCGAGCATCTCCGCGTTGTAGTCGGCGGTGAGCTCGGCCTCCCGGGAGTCCTCGGTCATCGGCAGCCAGCCGACGAAGTCGGTCATCCACGCGTAGGCCGTCGTCTTCAGCTCGGGGTTCTCGTGCAGGAAGTGGTCGAGCTCCCAGGCCTCGTCGCCGACCCAGAGGTCGTAGTGCTCCTGCTCGGCGATCTCGCTGAACACCATGAAGTTGGCGACCAGGATCTCGTCCATCTCGCGGATGGCCTGGAACGCGTGCAGGTCGTGCTCGCCGGCGAGCCCGTCGATGTGCGCCGCCTCGCTGGCGAGGAACGCCGACGCCGGGTGCACCGACTCGCCCCGCTGTCGCAGCCATTCGGTCAGCGGCGGCTGGGCCAGCCAGTCGACCTGCACGCCGGGCACGCTGCCCGGCGCAGCTCCTCGGCGATCGCCAGGTCGCGGCGGCCGTGACCCAGCCCGATCGGCGAGGACAGGTACAGCACCCTCTTCTCGCGCCGGGCGGGCAGCGTGTACCGCCGGTGCAGGGGCCGGGGCGCCAGCCGGTCGAGGAAGTTCCCGATCGCCCGGTTCACCGCCACCGGCTCGCGGGCCATCGGCAGGTGGCCGGCGCCTCCCAACGTCAGCCGCTCGCCGCCGGTCACCTCGGCGAGCAGCTCGGCCCGGGCCGGCGGCTGGCAGCGGTCGTCGTCGCCGTGCACCACGAGCACCGGGCAGCGGACCCGTTCCAGAACCGCCAGCGCCTGCTCGCGGTCGTCGACGCCGGGATGTCCGGCGTCGGCCCTCAGGAGATCGTCCGCGGTGTTCTGCAGCGCCCAGCCCACGCAGTCCTCGATCACCTTCGACGAGTGCGGCTCGGGGGCGCACTCGCCGAAGAAGAACTCCATCGACCCGCGGAAGTCCTTCCGCATGTACCAGTCGGTGACCTTCGCCCACCCCTCCTCGGTGTCGGGCACCTCGTCGCCGGGGTACTCCACGCGGTGCGCCAGGGGCGGGGTCAGGTACGGCAGCCACGGGGAGACGGCGACCAGGCCGTCCACGCGATCGGGGGCCTCGCCGGCCACCAGCAGAGCCGTCCAGGCGGAGCTGCACAGCCCCACCAGGACGGCGGACTCGACGCCGAGCTCGTCCATGACGGCGAGCGTGTCGGCCACCGCGAGCGCCGTGCCGTACGCCGCAGGGTCGGCGGGCCGGTCGGACCGGCCGTTGCCGCGGGGATCGATGGTGACCACCCGCGCGCGGCGGGACAGCCAGGGCACCTGGGCCTTCCACGCGCGCGACTCGACGATCGGGTCGATCGGGGTGAACACGACCGTCTGCTCACCCTCGCCGAATTCCTCGTAGGCGACGCGGACACCGTCGCGGTCGACGGTGCCGGACTTCGACGGCTCCACAGCCCGCATGGTCGCGACCTTCCTCCCGCGCGGCCCCGGGCACCAGCGACTCCGGCGCCCGGGGCCGATCCGGACCGGCTACGGACGGGCCTCGTAGACGATGTTGAACGGCGTCTCGGCGACCCGGGAGAACCGGGTGAACCCGGCGTCGGTGACCACCCGGCGGATCGCGGCCTCCCCCGCCTGCGCGCCGAGCGTGTAGCCGCCGGACTGCGACATCGCGTTCGGCAGGCAGAGGAAGGTCGAGAAGTTGTAGTACACGCGGCCGACCGGGTTCTGGTTGCCGCTCGGGTCGTCCTGCGCGAACGGCTCGACGATCATCCAGGTGCCGTCGGGGGCCAGCGCCTGCCGGATGTGACGGGCCGCGGTGAGCGGGTCACCCATGTCGTGCAGGCAGTCGAACGTCGTCACCAGCTCGTAGCCGGCACCGGCGAACGTCTGCGCACCGGCCACCTCGAAGCCCACCCGCTCGCTGACCCCGGCATCCGCGGCGCGCTTGCGGGCCAGCTCGATGGAGCCGCCGTGGTAGTCCGAGCCGTTGATCTGCGACGCCGGCCAGCGCTGGGCCATCAGCACGCTCGAGGCGCCGAGGCCGCAGCCGACGTCGGCGACCGAGATGCCGCGCTGCAGCTTCTCCTCGACGCCGTCCAGCGCGCCGATCCAGGCGTCGAGGTTGCCGAGGTACCCGGGCCGGAAGAACTGCTCGCAGCCGACGAAGACGTCGGTGTCGTGCTCGTGCCAGCCGACGCCGCCGCCGGTGCGCACGGCCTCGGTGATGCGCGGCTCGGCCTTCAGCGTGCCCAGCGCGAACAGGAACGCGCCCGGCGCGTAGACCGGGTTGTCGGGGCTGGTCAGGCAGAGTGCCTGCTCCTCGGTGAGCGAGTAGGTCTCCTCGTCACCGGAGACGGACCGCTCGACATAGCCGCCCGCCGCCTGCCCGCGCAGCCACTCGGCGATGTACCGGGGGTGGGTGCCGGTGCGCTCCGCGAGCTGGGCCGCCGTCGCCGGCGCCTCGCCGAGCGCGCGGTACAGGCCGAGCCGGTGCCCGACCACGATGTTGCCCGCGGCCATGGTGGCGCCCAGGTCGCCGACGAACCGGCCCAGGAACTCCATCAGCTTGTCGTTGTCGATCGCCATCGCAGGTCTCCTCGCATCGTTGGGGGTCGATCGAGGAGGACGGTGCCGAGAGCCGTTGCAGCAACCTTGCAGTCGGCGGTCAGCCGGCGAGCTCGGCCAGTCGGGTCCAGCCGACTCCGCGGGCCGCGTCGCGGAAGCCGGTCAGGACCTGCTCGGCGCGGGCGGCGTCGCCCGCCCGGCGCCAGGCGCGCGCCACGCAGAGGTAGGCGTCGGCGCCGAGCAGCCAGGCGGTGCCCTCCGGCGCGCGGATCGCGCCCAGCAGGGCGTCGGCCCGCTCCAGGACGGCGAGGTCGCCGGTCGCCTCGGCCAGCGGGGCGAGGCAGCGCAGCAGGTAGGCCTCGGCACCGGGGACGTCGGCCACGCGCACGGCGGGCCGGAGCACGGCGGCCGCCGTCTCCGGGTCGCCCGCGGCCAGCAGGGTGCCGGCGTACAGCGCGGCGGCGGTGGTCGACCACCAGGTGTGCCGGTGCCGGTCGGCGAGCTCGGCCGCTCGGCGGCCCTCGTCCAGCGCGACGTCGATGCGACCGGCCAGCCGGTGCACCCAGCCCGCATGCGCGACGAAGAACGGTTCGTAGGCCGAGTAGCCGCTGCGCCGGCAGACGGCGAGCGCTGCGTCGATCCGCTCGAGGGCCGCGACGTCGTCGCCGGCCGCCAGCGGGACGACGGCGCTCTCGAAGACCGCCCACTGCAGCATCCAGAGATCCCCGAGCCGGTGCAGCAGCGGCTCGAGCTCCTCGACCGCCGCGGCCAGCTCTGCGACCCGGCCGACGTACGCGCACGCCGTCTTCACCGCGTCGAGGCCATGGGCGAGGGCCCGGTCGTCGTCGGCCGCACGCCCGGCCGCCAGCGCCCGGTCGGCCAGCCGGCGGGCGTCGGCGAAGTCGAGCTGCGAGCACCGCAACACGGTCAACCGGCCCAGGACGTCGGCCTCCATGGCCCGGTCGCCGAGGTCGGCAGCCAGGCCGAGGCACTCCCGCAGCGTCGGCTCGCAGTCGGCGGGCGGCTGCCCCAGGGCCACCGGCACGTCACCGGAGAGCTCCCGCAGCACGGTCATCCGCAACCGGCGGTCGCCGGCCCGGCGGGCGGCCTCGCGGGCGGCGGTGAAGTCGTCGAGGGCGGCGGCGAAGTGCGTCGCGGCATCGTGCGCGCGCCCCCGGACGACGAGGGCCCGCCCGCGCAGCTCGTCGTCCCCGAGCTCGGTGGCCACGCCGACCGCGCGACTGGCCAGGATCAACGCGTCGGACGCGACGAACCGGGCGAGCGCGCGCTCGGCCGCGTGCAGCCATGCCCGGCCGGCGCGAGACCGGTCGCCGATCGCCTCCGCGTGCGCCGCGACCGCCTCCGGATCGGCGGTGAGCAGGTCGGCCGCCCGGGCGTGCCAGGCCAGCCGCGTCGGTGACGGCGTGGTCGCGAGGAGCGTCTCGCGGACGACGTCGTGCGCGAACTCGTAGTGCGTTCCGCTGGGCACGACCAGCCCGGCCCGCATGGCGACCTCGAAGGCGTGCAGTGCCAGGTCCCCCGACGCCCCCGCGATGTCCGCGGCGATCCCCGGATCGAACGAGGAACCGAGGACGGCGGCGGCGCGCAGCAGGCGCTCGGTCTCCTCTCCCGTCCGGCCGACGCGGTCGACCACGGCGGCCTGCAGCGTGGCGGGCAGGCCAGGGTCACCGTGCGAGAGGGCGCGCAGCACCTCCACGACGAAGAGCGGATGCCCGCCGGTGCGTCGCATGACCTCGACAGCACGGTGCTCGTGGCCGGCGCGGCCGGCCAGTGCCGCGACGGCCTCGACCGGCAGCGGACCCAGCGGGACCGTCGTCGCGACGTCGGCGAGCAGCTCCAGCACGTCGGCACCCTCGCCCGAACGGACCGCCGCCGCGATCAGCACGTGCTCCCCGGTCAGGTGCCGGACCAGGTAGTGCAGCAGCTCGACGGTCGACCGGCCGGCGCGCTGCACGTCGTCCACCACGAGCAGCACCGGCTCCTCCCGGCCGAGCCCGGCGAGGAAGGCGCGGACGGCGGCCGAGGTCTGGGACCACTCCACGGCCGGCGTCGCAGGCCCGGCGGTCACTCCCCCGGTGAACGGCGCCAGGTCCGGCACCAGGCGGCCGAGGACTCCGAGGCCTCCTGCAGCCCGCCGCACCCGGTCGACCGGGACGCTGCGGGTCGCCGCGGCGAGCGCGTCCACCACCGGCTGGGCGAACAGCGACCGCTCCCCCTCGAACGCCCGACCCGTGAGCACCGTCCCGCCGCTGCGAGCGGCGAGCGCGGACAGCTCCTCGAGCAAGCGGCTCTTGCCGATGCCGGGCTCGCCGCTGACCACGACGCAGCCACCGCGACCGCCGCAGGCCTCCGCCCAGGCCGCCCGCACGACGGCGACCTCCCCGTCCCGCCCGGGCAGGACGGGACGATCGGCCGGCGACGGGTGCGAGCCCGCCGGGGCAGCACCCCCGCCGAGCGCCGCGGCGTGCAACTCCTGCGTGACCGGCCCGGGATCGGCGCCGAGCTCGTCGGCCAACCCTCGACGCAACGCCTCGTACACGCGCAGCGCCTCGGCGGGGAGGCCGCGGAGCAGGAGCGCGCGGAGGAGCAGCTGCACCGCGTCCTCGTCGAGCGGGTCCTCGGCCACCGCGCGGCGGGCGGCCCGCTCGGCGGTGGCGACGTCGTCGGCAGCGGGTGCGTCACCGGCCAGTGCAGAGCGCGCCACCAGGTGACGGGCCCGTCGGCGCAGGGCGGTCACGTCGGCACGCAGGGCGGCGGTCCACTCCGCATCCGGTTCCTCCGGCACGGCGTCGCCGGTGTCGAGCAGCCGCGCGGCGGCGCGTGCGCCGGCCAGGGCGAGGGCCGGAGGTGCGGTCTCCGCGTCGTCGACGAGGCGGCGGGCCCGGTCGAGGTCGGTCTCCAGGTGCCCGATCCGGTACCCGTCCCGGCCGCCCACGACGGCGTCCGGACCGAGCACCTTGCGCAACCGGCTGACGAGCGACGCGACGACGGCGTCCGGGTCGGCCGGGGGATCCTCCGGCCAGAGGACGGCGGCGATCTCCGGGACGCGCAGCGGCTCGTCGCGCCGCGTGCAGAGCAGCCGGAGCAGGGTGCGGCCCTTCCGGCTGGCCACCTCGGCAGGCGCCAGCTCCCGGCCGTCCCGCTCGACCCGCAGCGGGCCGGTCAGCCGCACCAGAACCGGGGCCGGGATCACGGCGCCATCGTGCGCGTGGGCCGCAGGGCCCCGGAAGGCTCCCGCGCGCGGTCAACCGTGGGCCTGGGCGGCGGCGGCTTCCTCCGGGTTGGTCGGCAGCGCGGTCTCCTCGACGGCCGGGGGAAGGTTCCGGCGGATCGAGATCGACATGACGGCGGCGAGCATGCACAGCGCGCCGGCGACGAACCAGGCCATGTCGTAGGAGCCGGTGACGTCGCGGATGACCCCGCCGCCGAAGGCCGCCACCGCCGAGCCGAGCTGGTGCGCGGCGAACACCCAGCCGAACACCACCGGCGCCCGGGCGCCGAAGTGCTCGCGGCACAACGCCAGCGTCGGCGGCACGGTGGCCACCCAGTCCAGCCCGTAGAACACGATGAACGCGATCATGCTGATGTGCAGGTCCGGCCCGAACAGGGGCGGCAGCAGGAACAGCGAGAACCCGCGCAGGCCGTAGTAGGCCAGCAGCAGCACCCGCGGGTCGATGCGGTCGGTCAGCCAGCCGGAGAAGATCGTGCCCGCGATGTCGAAGAGGCCGACGACGGCGAGCAGCCCCGCAGCAGTCGTGACCGGCATGCCGTGGTCGTGCGCCGCCGGGATGAAGTGTGGCTGGACGAGGCCGTTGGTCGACATGCCGCAGATGAAGAAGCCGCCGGCCAGCAGCCAGAACGGCCGGTGCTTCGCACCCTCGACCAGGCCCCGGATGGCGCTGCGGGCGGCCCCGGTGCGCACCGGGTCGACGTCGTCGGCCGCCGTTCCGCCGTACGGAGTGACGCCGAGGTCGCGCGGCCGGTCGCGCAGCAGCCAGGCCACCAGCGGGATGACCGCCAGCGCGGCCGCGGTCGTGCCCAGGGAGGCCGCGCGCCAGCCCCACACCGAGTCGATCCACGCGACCAGCGGCAGGAAGACCAGCTGCCCGGCGGCACCGCCGGCGGTGAGGATGCCCGAGACCAGGCCGCGCCGGGCGACGAACCAGCGCCCGGTCACCGTGGCCACCAGCGACAGCGCCATCGATCCGGTGCCGAGCCCGACCAGCAACCCCCAGAGCAGGATCAGCTGCCAGCTCGCCGTCATGAAGACCGTCAGCCCGCTGCCCAGGGCGACCACCACGAGCGCGGCCATGACCACCCGGCGGATGCCGAAGCGCTCCATGAGGGCGGCGGCGAACGGCGCGGTGAGCCCGTAGCAGCGCCATGTTCAGCGCGACCGCGGCCGAGATCGTCGAGACCGACCAGCCGAACTCGTCCCGCAGGGGGTCGATGAGCACGCCGGGGACGGCGCGGAACGCCGCGGCGCCGACGAGGGCCAGGAACGTCACGGCGGCGACCCACCACGCGGGGTGGATGCGATGGGTGCGCGCGGGAGCGGTGGCGGTCGTCGTCACGCGCCCAGCATGACGGAGGACGATCCCGGCGAGCGAGTGGCCCGACGGCCAACATGTGCAAGGATCCGGCCATGTCGCAGAGGCACGAGGTCGCCGTCCTCGCGCTGCCCGAGAGCATGGCGGTCGAGGTCGGCCTGCCGCACCAGTTCCTCGGCAGCGCCACCGACGCCGACGGTCGACGGCTCTACCGCGTCCGGGTGGCCAGTCTGGACGGCGGCCCGGTGCGCACGTCGGCCGGCTTCTCGGTGCTGCCGGAGTGCGACGCCTCGATCCTCGCCACCGCCGACACCGTCGTCGTCCCCGGCGTGTACGGGACCTCGGCGATGACCGACGGCACGCTGCCGGCGGAGGTCGCCGACCTGCTGCAGCGGACGGCGGCGGACGCGCGCATGGTGTCGATCTGCACCGGCGCGTTCGTGCTCGCCGCGGCCGGGCTGCTCGACGGGCGGCCGGCCACCACGCACTGGCTGCACGCCCCGGCGTTCGCGCGGCTGTTCCCCGACGTCGACCTGGACCCCGACGTGCTGTTCGTCGATGACGGCGACGTCCTCACCTCCGCGGGCAACGCGGCCGGCATCGACCTGCTGCTGCACCTGATCCGGCGCGACCACGGCAGCGACGTCGCGGCCCGGGTGGCCCGGCGCAGCGTCGTGGCGCCCTGGCGCGAGGGCGGACAGTCGCAGTTCGTCGAGCGGCCTGTCCCGGAGGCCGGCGACAGCGGCACGGCGGCCACCCGCGCCTGGGCCCTGCAGCGGCTCGGCGAGCCGCTCACGCTCGCCGACCTCGCCGCGCACGCGCAGATGAGCGTCCGGACGTTCACCCGGCGCTTCCGGGAGGAGACCGGGCTGTCGGCCACCCGCTGGCTGGTCCAGCAGCGGGTGGCGCTCGCCCGGCGGCTCCTGGAGTCCAGCGACTCCCCCGTCGAACAGGTCGCCGCCGAGGCCGGCTTCGGGACGGCGGCGTCGCTGCGCCAGCACCTGCATGCGGCGATCGGCGTCCCGCCGCTGACCTACCGCCGCACGTACCGGGGCCCGGTCGCTCACCCGATGTGACGTGTCACTCGCGCTCCGAGGGCACACGCGGCCGGAATGTCTGGTTGAGTGGTGTGTACCGGCGCCGCCCTCGCTCATCCGGAGCGGCAGGAATCGACGTCGGGCTGAGGCTGCGCCACCGAGGTGCGCCCGGCTGACCGACGTCTCGCTGACGATGTGAGCGCGCCCTGCACTCGTGCAGGTGTGCCGCGCTCGCGCTCGCCGAGGTGCCGTGCGGCCACCCGAGCGGTCAAAGGACCTCTTTCTTCGTGACTTCCACCAGTTCCGCCCCCCGTGCACGGCGACCAGCCGAGCGACGGCATCCGAACGCGTCGCCGCCGCGGCGGTCGCGGCGGCCGGGGCCCCCGCCCCGCCGAGCACGCCGTCGCCCGCACCGAGAACTCCTCCCCGGCACCCGTCGTGGTCCCGACCGGCGACGTCGCCACTGTCCTCCCCACCGACACCACCTTCGACGCCCTCGGCGTCCCCGCCCCGCTCGTCGAGGTGCTCGCTGCCAGCGGCATCGACGCGCCGTTCCCGATCCAGGTCGCCACGCTGCCCGACAGCCTGGCCGGCCGCGACGTGCTCGGCCGCGGCCGCACCGGCTCGGGCAAGACCCTGGCCTTCAGCCTCCCGCTGGTCGCCCGGCTCGCCGCCTCCGACAGCCGCCGCCAGCCCCGCAAGCCGCGGGCGCTGGTGCTCGTGCCGACCCGCGAGCTGGCCAACCAGGTCGCCGCGGTCGTGGACCCGCTCGCCCGGGCACTCGGCATGAAGACGACGACGATCTTCGGCGGCGTGGGCCAGAACCCGCAGGTCTCGGCGCTCGCCGGTGGCCTCGACGTCGTCATCGCCTGCCCCGGCCGGCTCGAGGACCTGATCCAGCAGGGCCACTGCGACCTGGGCGCCATCGAGGTGACGATCCTCGACGAGGCCGACCACATGGCCGACCTCGGCTTCCTGCCGGGCGTCAAGCGGATCATGGACCGCACCCCGAAGGTCGGTCAGCGGATGCTGTTCTGGCCACGCTGGACAACGGCGTCGACGTCCTGGTCAGGCGCTACCTGAGCAACCCGACGACGCACTCGGTCGACCCCGCCGTCGCGCCCGTGTCGACCATGACGCACCACGTCTTCCGGGTCGACGCGTCCGACAAGGCCGCCATCGTCAAGGAGCTGGCCTCGGGCATGGGCCGCAGCCTCCTGTTCACCCGCACCAAGCACCAGGCCAAGAAGCTGGCGAAGCAGCTCACCGCGGCGGGCGTGCCGGCCGTCGACCTGCACGGCAACCTCAGCCAGAACGCCCGCGAGCGCAACCTCGAGGCGTTCAGCAACGGCGAGACCCGTGTGCTCTGCGCGACCGACATCGCCGCCCGCGGCATCCACGTCGACGACGTCGCGCTGGTCGTGCACGTCGACCCGCCGGCCGAGCACAAGGCCTACCTGCACCGCTCGGGCCGCACGGCCCGCGCCGGTGCCGGCGGCATCGTCGTCACGATCGCGACGCCGGACCAGGCGGGCGAGGTGCGCACGCTGGCGCGCCAGGCCGGCATCACCCCCGAGGTGTCGGCGATCAAGCCCGGCGCCCGGGAGATCGTCGCGCTGACCGGCCCGGCCGCCCCGTACGTCGAGCCGGCCCCGGCTCCGAGCCGCAGCCCCAGGGCGGCGGCGGTCGCCGTCGCCGCGGCGGCTCGGGCGGCGGGTCGTCCAACGGCCGGTCCACCAGCAGCACCGCCTCGGCCGGCAGCCGCGGCACCTCGGGCCGTTCCGCCGGTCCGGCGCGCACCCGGGCAGAGCTGGCCGCCCGCGCCGGGTCGTCGTCGGCCGCGTCGTTCAGCGCGCGGTCGCGCCGGGGTCGCTGACCTCAGCACAGCCGGCGGCCAGTGTCCCCGACCGGGGGCACCGGCGCCGTCGCGCCTCCGGGGCCGATGGTTGACCTCCCGGTCGGCGGGCACAGTGGAGACGCCCTGACTTCGAGCGACCTCCGAGGTGCCCCATGGGCCTGCCCATCACCCTGTCCGAACTGCCCGCCCGCATCTCGGCCGGCGCCTTCATCCTCAACAGCGGTCTGAGCAAGCGGGGTGCCGACGCGGGCACGGCGGCCGGCATGCACGGCTTCGCGGCCGGCACCTATCCCTTCCTGAAGTCCGTCCCGCCGCAGCAGTTCGTGCAGGGCCTGGCGACGACGGAGATCGTCCTCGGCGCCGCGCTGCTGACCCCGTTCGTGCCCACCGCGGTGGCCGGCGCGGCGCTCGACCGCCTTCTCCGGCGGCTGCTCGGGCTGTACCTGAAGACACCCGGCATGCGGAAGGAAGGCAGCCTCGCGCCCACCCCGGAAGGGCTGGCCATCGCCAAGGACAGCTGGCTGCTCGGCATCGGGCTGAGCATCTTCCTGCGCGGCCTGATCGAGCGGAGCCCCCGGGTCAGCGTGAAGAAGGCGAACAAGCAGGCGACGAAGGGGCCAGGCGCGCCGCCCGCGAGGCCCGGAAGGCCGCCAAGAGCTGACCTCCGGGTCAGCCCCGACACGCGGAACCCCGGCGTACCGGTGAACCGGATGGGTCCACCGGACGTATGGCGTAGGTGTCGGGAGGTCGCGGGCTGACCGCGGTGCCTCCCCCGCCACGACGAGGAGGCCCCGTGTCCCATCTGCTCGGCACCCGCGCGCGCCGCGCGCCTGCTGCCGCGGTCCTGGCGATCGCCGCCGCCCTGCTCACGGGCTGCGGCGGCGACTCCGATGCCGACACCGACGCCGGCGGGACGACGACGAGCGCGAGCTCGGCAGAGGAGACGACGGAGAGCTCGTCGGCCGCCGGGGAGACGAGCCAGAGCGAGTCGTCCGAGGTGCAGACGATCGAGGTGTCCTCCGTCGACTTCTCGTTCGAGCTCGCCGAGGACACGTTCGCCCCCGGCACGTACGAGATCACGCTGACCAACGAGGGCGGCGCCACGCACGATCTCGTCGTCGAACGGGACGGCGAGGACGTCGCGGAGTCGGAGCAGATCGGGCCCGGCGAGTCCTCCACGTTCGAGGTGACCCTCGAGGAGGGCGAGTACGTCTTCTACTGCTCGGTCGGCAACCACCGCTCGATGGGCATGGAGGTTCCTGTGCAGGTCACGTCATGACCACCGCCCCGGCTCGCACGGGCAGCTCGACCGGGCTGCTCTGGGGTCTCCGCATCGTCGGGGCCCTGCTGCTGGCCGCCATGGGCTGGATCCACCTGGACCTGTGGCTCGACGGCTACAAGAACATCGACGTCATCGGTCCGGCGTTCCTGCTGAACATGATCGGCGGGTTCGGGCTGGCCGCGCTGCTCCTCGTCACCCCCCGCCGTTTCCTGCCCTGGGTGGCCGCGCTGGGCGCGCTCTTCTGCTCGGCACGCTCGGCGCACTGATCATCTCGACGACGATCGGCCTGTTCGGCTTCACGGAGACCACCGCTGCCGCGCTCTGGTGGGAGTCGTTCTGGGTCGAGCTCGCGGGCTTCGTCGTCCTGGGAGCGCTGGCGGCTCGGCCGCTCGCCGGCGCGACTGACGGGGGTGGGCGGGGAGCGGAGCAGACGCTCCCCGCCCGCTCCCTTCAGTTGCCGCTGGAGAAGGCGGCGTCGAACGCGGCCGCGGGCGGGTCGAACGCGAGCCGGCGGATCAACTCGAGCGCCTCGGGCGCCCGACCAGGCGGTCCATGCCGGCGTCCTCCCACTCGACCGAATCGGGCTCGTCGTAGCCGATCGTGTTGAGCATCCGGAAGCAGGCCTCCACGGGACGTCGCCGTGCCCGGTGGACACGAAGTCCAGCCGCGCCGCGGTTCGGCCCAGGGCAGGCGGAGCCCATCCGCCGTTGCGGCCGTTGCCACCTGCTTCTTCGCGTCCTTGCAGTCGACGTGGTAGATCCGGTCCTTGAAGTCCCAGATGAAGCTGACCGGGTCGAGGTCCTGCCACACGAAGTGGCTCGGTCCCAGTTCAGCCCGAAGGCCTCGCGGTTGCCGATGGCCTCCATCGTGCGCACCGTCGTCCAGTAGTCGTAGGCGATCTCCGACGGGGGCACCTCGTGCGCGAACCGTACGCCGACCTCGTCGAAGACGTCGAGGATCGGGTTCCAGCGGGCCGCGAAGTCGGCGTAGCCGTCCTCGATCATCGACTCGGGGACCGGCGGGAACATCGCCATGGTCTTCCTATCTTCGACCCGGTGAACCCGACGACGGTCTTCACGCCCAGCTTGGCCGCCGCGCGGCGGTCATCTTCGTCTCCTCGGCCGCCCGCTGCCGGACGCCCTCGGGGCGCCGTTCCCCACACGCGCGGTTGGCGATCCCCTTGTGCCGCTCGTCGATCGGTTCGTCGCAGACGGCCTGGCCGTTGAGGTGGCTGGAGATCGCGAACACCTGCAGGTTGTGCCGCTGAGCAGCTCCAGCCGCTCCTGCACGTAGGAGTCGTCGTTCGCGGCGCGCTCGACGTCGAGGTGGTCGCCCAGCAGGCGATCTCCAGGCCGTCGTAGCCCGCAGCCGGAGGCGAGGCCGGCGCATCTCCTCGACGGCAGGTCGGCCCACTGCCGGTGAACAGGGTGACGGGCGGGGCATCGCTGCTCCTTAGATCTCGTTCCAGGTCACTTGTCGCCGGCGCTCGCTCCACGGCGTCGAGCACGCGCTCACCTGCAGGCCGTCGGCGAAGGACGGCGTCGGGTCGTCCCCGTGGCGATC
>CAWAQI010000006.1:0-71053 GCA_963784165.1 uncultured Actinomycetota bacterium | reverse complement strand
GCTGGAGCGTCTGGCTGATGCCGCGGCGGGCCCGCTGGTGCTCGGCCAGGCGGGTGACGTCCGAGCCCGCCAGCGCGATCGTCCCGCTGGAGACCGTCAGCGCGCCGGTGATCAGCTTGAACAGCGTGCTCTTCCCGGCGCCGTTGGGGCCGATCAGCGCGTGCCGGGCACCGGCCGGCACGTCCAGGCTGACGTCGTCGACGGCCTTGAGCGCGCCGAAGGCCCGGCCGACACCGGACAGCGACAACAGCGGCTCGGTCATGCCGGGCCACCTCGTTGCCGTCGCCGGAGCACACCGGCCAGGCCGGCGAACCCCCGGGGCAGGACGTAGACGGCGACGACGAAGACGATGCCGAGCAGGAGCGGACCGTGCCCGTCGAGCTGCGGGCCGAAGGTGTCGCGGACGAGCACCACGACGGCGGCACCGAGGATCGGCCCCCAGAGCGTGCCCGCCCCGCCGAGGACGACCGCGAGCAGGATCAGCGCGCTGGTGGTGAACCCCGCGTCGCTGGGGTTGACGATGCGCTGCAGCCCGGCGAACAGGCCACCGGCCAGGCCGGCGAACCCGCCGGCGATCACGAACGCGACGAACTTGTAGCGGAACGGCGAGTAGCCCAGCGAGCGCATCCGCGGCTCGTTGTCGCGGATGCCGCGCAGCGCTCCGCCGAAGGGCGAGTACGCCACCAGCCACAGGCCCAGGAAGCCCAGCAGCGCGAACGCCAGCACGTACCAGTAGAGGAGGCCGGCCAGCGTCAGCGGCTCGCCGCCGACCCGGACGCTCGGGATGCCGAACAGCCCGTTGGAGCCTCCGGTCACCGACGACAGCCGAGTGGCGAGCTGGTTGACCAGTTCGCCGATCGCCAGCGTCAGCATCAGGAAGTAGACGCCGCCGCTGCGGACGCACAGCCAGCCGGTGGCGGCGGCTGCGACGGCCGCGGTCACGGCCGCGAGCAGGACCGGTATCGGTGCCTCGCTGGTCCAGTGGATCGACACGAGACCGGCCGTGTAGGCGCCGATCCCGAAGTAGGCCGCGTGCCCCAGCGACGGCAGCCCGGTGATGCCGACGAGGAGGTCGAGGCTGACCGCGAACAGCGCGAAGATCAGGATGCGGGAGAGGGTGTTCGCGGTGAACGGGGCGACGAACAGCGGCATCGCGGCCAGCACCACGACGAGCACGAGGACCGGCAGCCCACGTCGGAGCAGCATCGATCCGCGGGAGGTCACCTTCGGCGACCCGGCTCCGGTGCCCGGCGCGGCCGGCTCGACCGAACTGTCGGGGATGACACTCATCAGTGGGCCACCTTCCCGGCGAACAGCCCGCGCGGCCGGACGATGAGAACCAGCGCCAGCGTGCCGAAGAGGATGAAGGAGGCGAACTCGGGCACCAGAGCCCGGCCCAGGGACTCCACCTGACCGATCAGCAGCGCACCCACCAGCGCGCCGCGGATCGAGCCCAGCCCGCCGATCACGATGACGACGAGCGCGAGCAGCAGGATCGTCTTGTCCAGACCCGGGACGCGCGCCGTACACCGGCGCGGCCAGCACACCTGCCACGGTCGCCAGCAGCGACCCGACGCCCAGGACGGCGATCTTGACCTTCCGGTTGTCGATGCCCATCGCCGAGACCATCTCCCGGTCGGCGACGCTGGCCCGCACGAGCGCGCCGATCGACGTCTTCTCGACGACCAGCCAGACGATCAGGGCGAGGACCAACCCGACCCCGATGAGCATCAGCCGGTATGTCGGGTACGGGTTGCCGGCCACGGAGACGCTGCCGTCGAGGCCGGGTGGCTCGGGCACCGACAGGACGTCGTTGCCGTAGATGATCGACAGGGTCTCCGCAACGATCAGCGAGATGCCCAGCGTGAGCAGCGCTTGGTCCAGGATCGGTCGGCGGGCGAGGGGCTCGGTCATGCCGGACAGCACGCCGCCCGCCAGCAGCCCGACCAGCGCGGCGACACCGAGGGCCGTGAGATAGCCGCCCCACGAATCACCGGCGGCGAACGTCACCGCCAGGTAGGAGCCGACCAGGAAGAACGCCCCGTGGGCCAGGTTCAGCACGTCCATCATCCCGAAGACGATGGACAGGCCCACGGCGAGGATGAACAGCAGCGAGCCGATGGCGAAGCCGTTCAGGATGCTGACCAGGTTGGCGTCGAACCAGCCGATCACGGACCCGTGCCTCCTCTCCGGCTCCCCGCCGCCGCCGGAACGACGGCAGCGGGGAACGACGACGGATGCAGCACAGGCTGTCAGCCCAGCGGCTGTTCGAACACGCCGAGGTCCTCGACGACGCTGTTGATCAGCGTGCCGTCCTCGTCGGTGACCTCGCGCAGGTAGATCGTCTGCTCCGGCGTCTGGCCGTTGAAGCTCCACGGCCCGCGCGGGCTGTTCTCGATCTCGCCGAGGCCGTCGAGCGCCGCGGACAGCTCGTCGCCGCTGAGCCCCTCGGCGTCCTCCAGGGCCGCGGCCAGGACGTTCGCCGTGTCGTAGGTCGTCATGCCGAAGACGGTCGGCAGTTCGTCGTAGGCCGCCTGATAGGCCTCCACGAACGCGTTGTTCGCCTCGTTGTCGATCTCGGTGGAGTAGTGCAGCGTCGTCTGCACGCCGACGGCCGCCTCGCCCTGGGCGTCGAGCACGCTGCCCTCGGTCAGGAAGCCCGAGCCGTACAGCGGGATGGTGTCCTTGAGCCCGAACTCGGCGTACTGCTGGACGTAGCTCACGGCCTCGCCGCCGGAGTAGAAGACGAACGTCGCCTCGGCGCCCGAGGACTGGATCGGCGACAGGAACGGCTGGTAGTCCTGCGTCGTCCCGAACGGCGTCAGCGCCTGGCCGGCGACCGTGCCGCCGGCCGCCTCGTAGGCCTCGGTGAACCCGGCGACGACCTCCTGGCCGGCCGCGTAGTCGGGCGCCATGACGTAGACGGGTCCCACGCCCTCCTCGCCCAGGTGCTGGCCCATGGCCGCGGCGATCTGGGCGTTGGTGAACGACGTGCGCCAGACGTAGGGCGACGAGGCCTCGCCGGTGATGGCTCCGGCGCCGGCGTTCGTGACGATGAGCAGCTTCTGCGCCTCGGCGAACTGGTCGGCGGCGCCCAGTGCCGTCGCCGAGTTCACGATGCCGACGACGACGTCGACCTGGTCCTCCTGGAGGAGGCGCTGGATCGCCGGGACGCCGGTGTCGGGGCCCTCGCCCTCGTCGGCGATGACGGTCTCGACCTCGTAGTCGCCCATCATCCCGTCGTTCTCCTCCAGCCAGAGGTCCCAGCCCTGCTGCATGTCCTCACCGAGCGGGGTGTAGACGCCGGCCTGGGGGATGACGAGCCCGACCTTGATCGTGCCGCCGCCACCGTCGCCGCCGCCGTCACCCCCGTCCCCGCCGTCGTCCCCGCCGAGGCTGCCGCCTCCGCAGGCGGCCAGCGCGAGGGTGAGGATGCCGGTGCCGGCGGTGGCCAGCAGGCGGCGGCGGAACAGACCTGAGGACGTCATCGCACTCTCCAGGGGGATGGGCGTAACGTGCTACATCGCACGTCCGTCGGAGCATGAGCCTGTAGTTTTAGAGTGAATGTGTCAAGCGTCACGCCGTCGCACGGGAAATCGTTGCACATAGGTGACCTGTGCACCCCTGACGGGTGCCGGACGTCCCGCAATCCGGGGCCGTGTGGATGGGAGGTGCAACCATGTGCGCCGTGGAGGTCGACGGACCGGTGGTCACCCGGCGTCAGGAACTGGGGGCCGCCAGCGCCCGTAGTCTGCTGCTGACCGTCCTGGGCGAGTTCGTGCTGCCCGACGGCCGACCCGTCTGGACCGCCGCGCTCATCGATCTGCTCGGCGCGCTGGACGTTGCCGAGAAGGCGGCCCGCCAGGCGATCATGCGCACGTCCGACAGCGGGTGGATCGAGGCCAGCCGCGTCGGACGGGAAACCCGCTGGACCCTCACGCCTGCCGGGACGCGGTTGCTGCGCGAGGGCACCGACCGCATCTACGGCTTCGCCGCCGACGAACGGCCCTGGGACGGGCGGTGGCTGCTCATGACGATCGGCGTCCCGGAGAACAACCGGGCGCTGCGGCAGCGGCTGCGCACCCGGCTCGGCTGGACCGGGCTGGGGTCGGTCAACGCCACGACGTGGGTGACGCCTCGGGTGGACCGTGAGCCGGAGGCGGGCCGGGTGCTCGAGGAGCTCGGACTCGTCACCGACAGTTGGTCCTTCGTGGCGACGGCGGGGGCCCTCGGTGACGAGCGCTCCCTCGCGCGGACGGCGTGGGATCTCGATGCCATCGAGCGGCGCTACGAGGAATTCCTCGATCTGGTCAGCCGGCCCCGCCCGCGCACCGACCGGCAGGCGCTGATCGCGCAGGTCCGCCTCGTTCAGGAGTGGCGCCGCTTCCCCCTGCTCGACCCGGGCCTGCCCCGGGAGCTGCTGCCCCCGCGCTGGAGCGGGAACCGCGCCGCCGAGGTCTTCCGGGAGCGGCACTCGACCTGGGCGCCCCGCGCCCAGGCAGCATGGGCGGAGCTCTCGCACCGGGGCTGACCCGTCAGGCCGAGACCGCGTGCTGCTGCAGCCATGTGCGGCCGGCGTCGGTGATCACCCGCACGTCGCGGTCGGCGTGCAGCAGCGGCGGGTCCTGCCGGTAGAGCTGGGCGACCAGGTGGCTGTCCGGGGCCAGCTGGCGAGCGATCTGGTGGGCCTCCAGTTTGTGCATCCGGCCATCGGGCGCCTCGGCGAACCGCTGGAGCAGCGCGACCTGCGCCTGCACCGGGTCGCGGCGCGGTGCGCTCGAGGCGGCCGTTGCCGGCTGCTCGTCGAGCAGAGCCGTGATGGCCCGGGAGAAGGTCTGGACCAGGTCGCGGATGCGGTCGTCGCGGGAGGGCGCCTCGGCTTCGCCGCCCGAGCCCTGCCAGGTGCGCTGCGGATGCCGCCGCAGGTACTCCTGCTCGAGTTCGAGCATGCGCTCGGTGTGGGTGCGGAACTGCTCCGCCGTCCCGTGCAGGAAGACCCAGTGCCGCATGGTGTGGGCGTGCACGCCCTGCCGCTCGAGTTCCTCGTCGGACAGTTCGCGGGCCGGGATCCCCGGTCGGTCGGTCATGGCCGCTCCCTCGGTCGGTTCGCCGTCGACGTCATCGTGGTGCGTGGGCGGGCCGGTGTCACCCCGTACCGGCGGTGCCGGGGCGCCACCGGGCGTGGCGCGTGCCCGGCTCGCCGTGCCGCACCAGCTCGAGGCGCGGCCGGGGGCCCTCGTTGCGCCCGGTCTGCGGACGGCGGCTGCCCGCCTTGTACGGATCGGGCCAGGTCACGCCGGGTCCGGAGTACTCCTGCTCGGCGGCGGCGTGCAGCGTCCACTGCGGGTCGTACAGGTGCGGCCGGCCCAGCGCGCAGAGGTCCGCCCGGCCGGCGAGCAGGATCGAGTTGACGTCGTCGTAGCTGGAGATGGCCCCGACGGCGATGACCGCGACGCCGAACTCGCGGCCCACCTCGTTGCGGATCCGGTCGGCGTAGGGGGTCTGGTAGCTGCGGCCGAACGCCGGCCGCTCCTCCTTCACGACCTGGCCGGTCGAGACGTCGATGCCGTCGGCCCCGTGCTCCGCGAAGGCCCGGGCCACGGCGACGGCGTCGTCGACGTCGGTGCCGCCCTCGAACCAGTCGGTGGCCGAGATGCGCACGGTCATCGGGCGCTCGGCCGGCCAGACCGCCCGGATCGCGTCGAACACCTCGAGCGGGAACCGCAGCCGGTTCTCCAGCGAGCCGCCGTACCGGTCGGTGCGCCGGTTGGACAGCGGGGAGATGAACGAGGACAGCAGGTAGCCGTGCGCGCAGTGCAGCTCGAGGACGTCGAAGCCCGCCCGGGCGGCGGCCTCGGCGCTGCGCACGAACTCGTCGCGGATGTCCGCCAGCTCGGCCTCGGTCAGCTCGCGCGGCACCTGGTTGGCGGGGGAGTAGGGGAGCGCGGAGGGGGCGACGACGTCCCAGTTGCCCTCGGGCAGCGGCTCGTCGATGCCCTCCCACATCAGCTTGGTCGAGCCCTTGCGGCCGGAGTGCCCGAGCTGGACGCCGATCCGCGCGTCGGTGGCGCCGTGCACGAAGTCGACGACGCGGGTCCAGGCTGCCTCCTGCTCGGCGGTGTAGAGCCCCGAGCAGCCGGGCGTGATGCGTCCCTCGGGCGACGTGCAGACCATCTCGGTCATCACCAGGGCCGCGCCGCCGAGCGCCTTGCTGCCCAGGTGGACGAGATGGAAGTCCGTCGGCAGCCCGTCGGCGGCGGAGTACATGTCCATCGCCGAGACGATGATCCGGTTCTTCAGCTCCAGGTCGCCGAGCCGGAACGAGTGGAACATCGGCGGCCGCGGCTCTGTCGGGACCGGCTGGGAGCCGGCGAACCACGCGTCGATGCCGGCGACGAACTCGGGGTCGCGCAGCCGCAGGTTCTCGTGGGTCACCCGGCGGCTCCGGGTGACGATGTTGAAGGCGAACTGCTCGGCGCTCCTGGTGCACGTAGTGGCCGATGTCCTCGAACCACTCGAGGCTGGCCTGCGCGGCGCGCTGGGTGGAGAGGACCACCGGCCGTCGCTCGGCTTCGTAGGCGGTGAGCGCCGCGTCGAGGTCGGGCTGCTCGTGCAGGCAGGCGGCCAGCGCCAGCGCGTCCTCCATCGCGAGCTTCGTGCCCGACCCGATCGAGAAGTGCGCCGTGTGCGCGGCGTCGCCGATCAGCACCAGGTTGCCGTGCCGCCAGGTCTCGTTGCGCAACGACAGGAAGTTGAGCCACTTCGAGTTGTTCGCGAAGACGCGGTGGCCGTCGAGGACGTGGGCGAAGAGCTGCTCGACCAGGGCGATGGACTTCGTGTCGCTCTCGCCCGGGGGCAGGTCCATCGCCGCGATGTCCCCGAACGCGCGCTGCCAGACGTCGTCGTGCATCTCGACGATGAAGGTGCTGCCGGTGCGGTCGTAGGGGTAGCCGTGGATCTGCATGACGCCGAACGGCGTCTCCTCCACGTAGAACTTGAAGGCCTCGAAGACCAGGTCGGTGCCCAGCCACATGTACTTGCAGCGGCGGGTCTCGAAGGTCGGGCGGAACACGTCCGCGTAGGCGGTGCGGACCGGCGACCGGGCGCCGTCGGCGGCCAGGACGAGGTCGTACTCCTCCCGCAGCCGGTCGGGCTCCGGCGCCTCGGCCCGGAAGTGCACCGTGACGCCGAGGTCGGCGCACCGGCGCTGCAGGATGCCGAGCAGCTCCTTGCGGCTCATCGCGGCGAACCCGTGCCCGCCCGAGGTCGTCGTCGTGCCGCGGTGGTGGACGTCGATGTCGTCCCAGCGGGCGAAGTGCCGCTGCATCTCGCCGAAGACGACCGGGTCGGCGTGCTCGATGCCGCCGAGCGTCTCGTCGGAGAAGACGACGCCGAAGCCGAAGGTGTCGTCCGGTGCGTTGCGCTCCCAGACCGTGACCTCGTGGGACCGGTCGAGCTGCTTCACCAGCGCGGAGAAGTACAGGCCCCCGGGACCTCCGCCGACAACCGCGATGCGCATGGACCAAGGTATGCCGCGCTGTGCGACGGTCGTCAACGGGACGAGAGAGTGCGAGGGGCATTCCGGGAAGTGGGCTGGTCGCGGGATGCTCGGGCCGTCCACCCGCCATCCTCCGGAAGGGACCTCCATGTCGATCCTGGCCACGCTGGCCGACGCTCTCGCGTCCGGCTCGGTCGAGGTGCTCGACCTCACCGCGCCGCTGTCCGCCGAGACCCCGGTCATCCAGCTCCCGCCGCAGTTCGCCCAGACCGCGACCTTCGAGCTGGAGGAGCTCAGCCGCTACGACGACCGCGGCCCGGCGTGGTACTGGAACAACTTCCGGACCGGCGAGCACACCGGCACCCACTTCGACGCCCCCAACCACTGGGTGACCGGCCAGGACGGCGACGACGTCGCGTCGGTGCCGGCGTCCCGGCTGATCGGTCCCGCCGTCGTCCTCGACTTCTCCGCCCAGGCGGCCGAGAACCCCGACTTCCTGCTCGAGGTCGAGCACATCCGGGAGTGGGAGTCGACGCACGGCCCGCTGCCCGAGGGCGGCTGGCTGCTCTTCCGCACCGGGTGGGACGCGCGGTCGTCGTCGCAGCAGGACTTCCTCAACGCCGACGACGCCGGGCCGCACACGCCGGGGATCTCGCCCGCCTGCGCCCGCTGGCTGGGGGAGGAGGCGCCGGTGGTCGGGCTCGGGGTCGAGACGGTCGGCACGGACGCGGGCGCGGCGCACTCGTTCGACCCGCCGTTCCCGTGCCACTCGGCGTTGATGGGCAGCGGCAAGTACGGCCTCACCCAGCTGCAGAACCTCGCCCAGCTGCCGCCGACCGGCGCGCTGCTGATCGCCGGCCCGCTGCCGATCGTGCACGGCTCCGGCGCGCCGTCGCGGGTGCTGGCCCTGGTCGAGCGCGGATGACGGTCGCGGACGTCGTCGGGGAGGCGCTGGTCCGCGGCGGCATCGACACCGCCTTCGGCGTCGTCGGCTCCGGGAACTTCGTGGTCACCAACGCGATGGTGGCCGCCGGCGCCCGGTTCGTCGCCGCCCGGCACGAGGGCGGCGCGGCCACGATGGCCGACGCCTACGCCCGGATGAGCGGACGGCCGGCCGCCGTCACCGTGCACCAGGGGTGCGGGTTGACCAACGCGCTGACCGGGATCACCGAGGCGGCGAAGAGCCGCACGCCGCTGGTCGTGGTCGCCGCCGAGGCCACCCAGCCGCGGTCGAACTTCTACGTCGACCAGGCGGCGCTCGCCGTGGCGGTCGGCGCGGTGCCGATGCGGGTGACCGACCCCGGGACGGCCGCCGCGACCGCCGCGACGGCGGTGGCCACCGCGGTCCGGGACCGCCGCGTCGTCCTGCTCAACCTGCCCCTGGACGTGCAGGCGAAGGAGGCGTCGGGGGGCCCGGCGGCCGCGCTGCCGGCGTCCATGGACGTCGTGGTCGACCTGGCCGGCGTCGCCGAGCTGACCCGGGCGATCGACGCCGCGCGCCGGCCGGTGTTCGTCGCGGGTCGCGGTGCGCGGGGAGCGCGCGCGGCCCTGGAGTCGCTGGCCGAGCGCTGCGGGGCGTTGCTGGCGACCTCCGCCGTCGCCAAGGGGTTGTTCGCCGGGAACCCGTGGTCCCTGGACGTCTCCGGCGGCTTCGCCTCACCGGTGGCCGCCGAGCTGATCTCCGGGGCGGACCTGATCGTCGGCTGGGGCTGCCAGCTCAACATGTGGACGATGCGGCACGGCCGCCTGATCGCCGACGACGCCGTCGTCGTCCAGGTCGACGTCGATCCCGACGCGATCGGCGCCCAGCGGCCTGTTCACCTCGGGGTGGTCGGCCACGTGCACGCGGTCGCAGGCGCCGTCCGGTGCGCCGCCCGCCCCGGCTACCGGACCCCGGAGGTGGCGACGGCGATCCGCGAGCGGGTGCGCTGGCGGGACGTGCCTTTCGTGCCGCTCGAACGGGCCGGCCGGATCGACCCGCGGAGCCTGACCATCGCCCTGGACGACCTGCTGCCCGCCGAGCGCGTGGTGGCGGTCGACTCGGGCAACTTCATGGGCTACCCGAGCATGTTCCTCGACGTCCCCGACGAGTTCGGGTTCTGCTTCACCCAGGCGTTCCAGTCGATCGGGCTCGGGCTGGCCACTGCCATCGGCGCCGCACTGGCGCGGCCCGACCGGCTGGCGGTCGCCGCGCTCGGCGACGGCGGGGCGCTGATGGGCGCCTCCGAGCTGGAGACGGTCGTCCGGCTGGGCCTGCCGATGGTGGTCGTCGTGTACGACGACGCCGCCTACGGCGCCGAGGTGCACCACTTCGGGCCGCAGGGCCTGCCGCTGGAGACGGTGCGCTTCCCGGAGACGGACTTCGCGTCGATCGCCCGCGGCTACGGCTTCGAGGCGCTCACCGTGCGGGGCGTCGACGACCTGGCGCCGGTCGGCGGACTGGCTGGACGGACCGCGGGACGCGCCGCTCCTGGTGGACGCGAAGGTCGTCGCCGACGAGCCCTCGTGGTGGCTCGAGGAGGCGTTCCGCGGCCACTGACTCAGGAGCCGGCGCCCCCGCCCGTCACCACGGCAGACGTGGTGGCGGCGATCACGGCGGCATGCATGCCGTCGATGACCCCACGAACGGCCTTCGCCGCCCAGTCGCCCTCGGCGATGCGCGTGGCGTTCGCGGTCATCTCCCGCTTCGAGAGCCCGACCGAGCCCGGATCCACGGCCTTCTGCACTGCGCTCAACGCGAGCAGCAGGGAGATGAGCGCACCGGTTCTCTCGTCCGTCGTCCTGCCGTCGCGAAGCGCCGTTCCGAGTGCCGTCCGGATCGACGCCTCGTGGGCGGCGTCCGCGGACGGCCAGCGGTGACTGGGGAAGATGCCGAGGACGCGGCCCTCCTCCGCGCGCAGGACCCCAGCCTCGGCCAGACGCTCGTAGAGCCGGACCCGGACGCCCTTCCCGAGTGACGCCACGACGCTCTGCGGCTTCTTGCCCTCCTTCGCCGCCGACCGCGGCGAGCGCTTCGTCGAGGAGGCCGTCGCCGGTGGGGCCGGGGTTGCGGACGAGCAGTCGGCCTTCCCGCCCGGGCTCGTCGGGTCCCGCGACGTCGACGCGCTCCATCAGCGCGAGCTCGACCAGCAGCGCACCCCCGAGCGCCACGTCCACCTCGGCGCCGGACGCGGCCAGCTTCCCGGTGTCGTCGTCGGTCAGGAGCAGCAGGAGGTCCTCGGCGAGGAGCACGCGGCGAGCCTAGACACGAAAGTGCGCCCGCAGGCACCATCGCCCGCCGCTACGGCGTCGAGGAGCGGCGGTCAGTCCAGCTGCCAGCTGGTCAGCGCCCGGCCGAGCGGGGAGAGGAAGAACGTCACGGTGACGACGCAGACCATGGCGACGATGCCCAGGCCGCCGCGACGCCCGGGGACACCCGTCGCTCGGCGCGCGGGAAAGCCGCGAGCAGCTGCAGCCCGCACCCGCCGAGCGCGACCAGTGCTCCGAGCGGGGTCAGGAGGAGAGAGTAGAAGCCGAGCAGGCTCAGCCAGCCGGCGCCGACGGACCGGGATCGTTCGGTGGCTGCACGCCTGCGGCCAGGTCCGCCAGCGACAGCGTGTCGAGGTCGCTCGCGTAGTAGGGCAGCAGGACGCCGGCCAGGTAGGCGAGCCCGGGGAGCGAGCACCAGCGCGGCCAGCACGAGCACCGACCGGTACGTGATCTTCGTGCCGGCTTCCGCCGACGTCGACGTCATCACCGCAGTTTGTAGCGCTGCAGCTTGCCGGTGCTCGTCCGGGGCAGTTCGTCGCAGAACTCCACCGCCCGCGGGCGCTTGTACGGGGCGATCGCCTGCCGGACGTAGTCCTGCAGTTCCTCGGCGGACACGTCGCGGGCGCGGCCGGAGTTGAGGACGACGAAGGCCTTCACGATCATGCCGCGCTCGGCGTCGGGAGCGCCGACGACGGCGCAGTCGACGACGTCCGGGTGGCCGAGCAGCGCCTGCTCCACCTCGGGCCCGGCGATGTTGTAGCCGGCGGAGACGATCATGTCGTCGGTGCGCGCCTGGTAGTGGAAGTAGCCGTCGGCGTCGCGGACGTAGGTGTCGCCGGTGACGTTCCAGCCGTGGCGGACGTAGACCTCCTGGCGGTCGCCGTCGAGGTAGCGGCAGCCGGTGGGTCCGCGGACGGCGAGGGAACCGGCGGTGCCGTCGGGCACCGGGTGCCCGTCGTCGTCGAGGACGACGGCGGTGTAGCCGGGCACCTCGCGGCCGGTCGAGCCCGGGCGGATGTCGTCGTCGGCGGCGGAGATGAAGATGTGCAGCATCTCGGTCGCGCCGATGCCGTCGATGATCCGCAGCCCGATGGCCTCGTGCACGGCCCGCCACACCGACTCGGGCAGGGCCTCGCCCGCGGAGACGGCGCGGCGGACGCCGGCGAGCTTGTCGGCGGCGCCGGCGGCGAGGATCGCCTTGTAGGCGGTCGGCGCGGTCGACAGGACCGTGACCCCGTGCGTCGCGACCGCGTCCGCCAGCAGATCCGGCGTCGCCTTCTCCAGCAGCAGCACGCTGGCGCCCACGCGGAGCGGGAACACCACCAGGGCGCCGAGGCCGAAGGTGAACCCGATCGGCGGGGAGCCGGTGAACACGTCGTCAGGTTCGGGGCGCAGCACGTGCGCCGAGAAGGTGTCGGCGATCGCGAGCACGTCGCGGTGGAAGTGCATGGTCGCCTTGGGGCGGCCGGTGGTCCCCGACGTGAACGCCAGCAGGGCGACGTCGTCGGCGGCGGTGTCGACGTCGTCGAACGTGTCCGGCTTGGCCGCCGCCCGCGTGCTCAGATCGTCCGGTGCGCTCGAGCCGAACACCGCCGTCGCCAGGCCCGGGATCGCGGCCTTCGCGAGGTCCTCGGTCAGCCGGGAGTCGCAGAGCGCCACAGTGGGCCGGCACATCTCGGCCATGGTGGAGAGCTCGCCGGCGCGCAGCAGCGGCATCGTCGTCACCGCGACGCCACCGGCCTTCAGGACGGCGAACCAGCAGGCGACCAGCCACGGCTCGTTGAACCCGCGCAGCAGCACCCGGTTGCCGGGGACCAGACCGAGGTCCTCGACGAGGACGTGCGGCGATCCGGTTCGCCTGCGCGCGGAGCTCGCCGTAGGTCCACACGGTGCCGTCGGGGGAGCGCAGGCACGGCCGGTCGGGCCCGAGCCGCTCGATGGTCCCGTCGAGCAGCTCGGTGGCGCAGTTGAGGTGCTCGCCGTAGTCGAGCGGGCCGAGGTCGAGCACCGGCCACTGCTCGCGCGGCGGCAGGTGATCGCGGCAGAAGGTGTCGGTGTGCGCCGATGTGCTCAACGGAGGTACCTCTCCCGCAGGTAGAACCGGGATCCTCGCGCCAGTATCGACCATCACTGACGAGAGTCAACGACGCGCGATGGCCGTCTATCGTGGCACCGTGACAGCCGTCGAGGAGGTGACCGGGCAGGCCGGTGCGCTGCAACCGCGGCAGCTCATCGTCAGCCTGTACGGCCTCTACGCCCGCGAGCACGGCAGCTGGCTGTCGGTCGCCGCCGTCGTCCGGCTCATGGCCGCGCTGGGGGTGGAGGAGCCGGCGGTCCGGTCGTCGATCTCCCGGCTCAAGCGCCGCGGGCTGCTCGACGCCCGGCGGGTGGACGGCGTCGCGGGCTACGCGCTCACCGAGGTGGCGCAGGAGATCCTGGCCGACGGCGACGCGCGGATCTTCGGCCGGCGCCGGGCCGAGGAGTCCGACGGCTGGCTGCTCGTCGTCTTCTCGGTGCCGGAGTCCGAGCGGGACAAGCGCCACCAGCTGCGCTCCCAGCTGACCCGGCTCGGGTTCGGCACCGTCGCGCCGGGCGTGTGGGTGGCACCCGGGCACCTGGCCGACGAGGCCGCCGAGGTCCTGGATCGTCGGGGGCTGGCCGGCTACGTCGAACTGTTCCGCGGCGCGCACCTCGGCGCCGTCCGCGAGCAGGTGGCCCGCTGGTGGGACCTCGACCAGCTGCACGCCCGGTACGCGGAGTTCCTCGACCGCCAGGAGCCGGTGCGCGCGCGGCGTCGACCCCGACCAGTCGTTCGCGGACTACGTCCGCCTGCTCACCGACTGGCGACGGCTGCCCTACGCAGACCCGGGTCTGCCGCTGACCCTGCTGCCCGCGGACTGGAACGGAGCGCGCGCGGCGGACCTGTTCGGCGAGCTGAGCGAGCGGCTCGCCGACCCCGCCCACGATCACGCCCGCCGCCTCATCGACGGCTGAGGCGCCTCGCTCAGCGGGGAAGCGCGGCGATGCCCTGGACCTCGACCAGCGCCTCGTCGTCCCAGAGCCGGGCGATGCCGATGCCGGCCATCGCCGGGTAGTCGGTGCCGACCAGCCGGCGCCAGACGGCGCCGATCTCGCGGGCGTGGGCGCGGTAGTCGGCGAGGTCGACGGCGTACACGGTCATCGTGGCCAGGTGCTGCGGCTCGCCGCCGGCAGCGCGCAGAGCGGTCAGCAGGTTGCCCAGCGCCTGCTCGAACTGCGCGACGACGCCGTCTCCGACGATCCGGCCGTCGCGGTCGAGCGCGGTCTGTCCGGCGAGGAAGACGATCCGGTCGGTGTGCGCCAGCACCGCGTGCGTGAACCCGGCCGGGCGGGCCAGCTCCGGGGGGTCGATCCGCTCGAAGGTCATGACTGGACCGCTCCTCCGTCGACGTTGATCCCCTGACCGGTGATCGCCGCGCTGGCCAGGCAGAGCAGGACGGCGTCGGCGACCTCGTCGGGGTCGATCAGCCGGCCGATGGGCTGGCGGCGTTCCAGGGCCGCGCGGGCCTCGGCCTCGGTCCGGCCGGTGGTGGCGCTGATCGTCGCCACGGTCCGGTCGGTCATCGGGGTGTCGACGTAGGCCGGGCACACGGCGTTCACGGTGACGCCCGTCCCGGCCACCTCCGCGGCCGCCGAGCGGACGAGCCCGAGCAGCCCGTGCTTGCTCGCGGTGTACGCGCTGACGTAGGGGTCGCCGCGCTTGGCCGCGATGGAGGCGACGGCGACCACCCGCCCCCACTGCTGCTCGACCATGGCCGGCAGTGTCCGCCGCAGCAGCCGGAAGGGGACGGTCAGGTTGACCTCGAGGGTGTGCGACCAGTCCTCGTCGGTGGTCCTGGCCAGCGGCGCCGACGTCGCGACGCCGGCGTTGAGCACGAGCACCTCGACCGGACCCCACTCCTCCTCCACGCGGGCGACCACCGCGTCCGCCGCGGCCGGGTCGGTGAGATCGGCGGGGACGACCAGCGACCGTCCGGGGAGCTCCGCGGCCAGCGCGGTGAGCTCGTCGCCGCTGCGGGCGGTGAGGGCGACGGCGTGGCCCTCGGCGGAGAGGCGGCGGGCGACGGCGGCCCCGATCCCGCGCCCCGCGCCCGTGACCAGGCAACGACGGGCGACCACGGCCGGAGCCTGCCACTCGCCGTTGACGCTCGTCAACGGAGCGACATACTCGGGGGATGAAGCCCGAGGAGTTCACCGACATCCGGTACGAGGTGGAGGAGGACAACCACGCCGTCATCACCATCGACCGGCAGGAGCGGATGAACTCCTTCCGCGGCCGCACCGTGGACGAGCTGATCTCGGCGTTCAAGCACGCCTGGGCCGACCGCCGGGTCGCCGCGGTCATCTTCACCGCGGCCGGCGAACGGGCCTTCTGCACCGGCGGTGACGTCAAGGAGCGCGCCGAGACCGGCGGCTACGGCGAGACCGAGTGGGGGACCTTCGAGATCGAGCGGCTGCACCGGATCATCCGCGACATCCCCAAGCCGGTCATCGCGGCCGTCAATGGGATCGCCATCGGCGGGGGGCACGTGCTGCACGTCCTGTGCGACCTCACGGTGGCTGCCGAGAACGCCACCTTCGCCCAGGCCGGGCCCCGGGTGGGCTCGTTCGACGCCGGCTTCGGCTCGGCCTACCTGGCGCGCGTGGTGGGGGAGAAGCGGGCGCGGCAGATCTGGTTCCTGCTCGACAAGTACGACGCGGTCACCGCCGAACGCTGGGGCCTGGTGAACGAGGTCGTGCCGAAGGAGGAACTGCTCGACACCGCCCGGGCGTGGGCCCGGAAGATCGGCTCGTACTCCCCGACGGCGCTGAAGTTCCTCAAGCACTCGTTCAACGCCGACACCGACCACATCAGCGGGATCTCGCACCTGGCGTTCGACGGCCTGGACCACTACGCGAAGAGCGAGGAGGGCATGGAGGGCGCCCGCGCCTTCGCCGAGAAGCGCCCGCCGGACTTCTCGAAGTACCGCTGACCTAGAGGGGCCAAAATGGCCATTTTGGCCCCTCTAGGCTCCGCGCCATGCCGCTCTTCTCCTTCGAAGGCAGGTCGCCGCAGGTCCACCCCGAGGCGTGGGTCGCGCCGACGGCCACGGTCATCGGCGACGTCGTCGTCGAGGCCGGCGCCTCGGTCTGGTACGGCGCGGTGCTGCGCGGCGACATCGGCCGCATCGTCATCCGCGCCGGGGCCAACGTGCAGGACAACTCGGTGCTGCACGGCGGCGAGGGCCCGGCGACCGAGGTCGGGCCCGGCGCGACGATCGGGCACATCTGCGTCGTCCACGGTGCGGTGATCGGGGCCGAGGCGGTGATCGGGAACGGCTCCACCGGTGCAGGACGGCGCCCAGATCGGCAGTCGCACGCATGATCGGTGCGCGGGAGCCTCGTGCCGCCGGGTGCGGTGGTGCCCGACGAGGTGCTGGCGCTGGGCGCGCCGGCCCGCGTTCGGGGGCCGCTGTCGGGTGCGCGCGGCCGGCTGGGTCGACGCCAACCCGTCGATCTACCAGGAACTCGCCCGGCGGCACGCGGCCGGGATCGAGGAGATCGCCGGATAGCGTCCGGCCCGGACGCGCCGCACGGGTGCTGGAGGGCGATGCTCGCTTCGTGACGACGACGTCCGCCGGAAGCGCGCCGCCCGGCGCCCCCACGGCCTGGTCCCCGCTGCGCATCGTCGCGTACCGGGCGCTCTGGCTGGCGCAGCTGGCCAGCATGATCGGCACCTGGATGCAGACGGTCGGCGCCCAGTGGTTGCTGATCGACGAGCCCGACGCCGCGACCCTGGTCTCGCTCGTGCAGACGGCCAGCCTGCTGCCGATGCTGCTGCTCGCCCTCCCGGCCGGCGTTCTGGCCGACTCGTTCGACCGCCGCCGGCTGCTGGTCGTCCTGCAGCTGGGCACCGTGGTCGTCGGTGGGGTGCTCACCGTCGTGACGGCACTCGGCGACATCTCGCCGCAGCTCCTCCTCGGTCTCACCTTCCTGATCGGGTGCGGGCAGGCGATGAGCATGCCGCCCTGGCAGGCGCTCATCCCGGACATCGTCCCGGCGGGGGAGGTGCGCGCGGCCGCCGCGCTCGGCGCCGTGAGCATGAACCTCGCGCGAGCGGTGGGGCCCGGCGTCGCCGGCTTCCTGATCACCCAGGTCGACGCCTGGCTGGTCTTCGCGATCAACACCGCGACCTACGCCGTCATGGCCGTCGTCGTCCTCCGCTTCGGGCCGGTGGGCCGGGTGTCGGGCGACGTGCCGGAGCGCTTCGGGCCGGCGCTGCGGGCGGGCGCCCGCTACGTCCGGCACTCGAAGGTGGTGCGCCGGCTCCTGCTCCGGTCGGCCCTGTTCGTCCTGCCGGGGACGGCCCTCTGGGCGCTGCTCCCGCTCGTGGCGAGCCGGCTGCTGGGTCTCGGGTCCGGCGGCTACGGGATCCTGCTGGGCGCGCTCGGCGTCGGCGCGGTGGCCGGGGCTGTCGCGTTGCCGCGGCTGCTCACCAAGGTCTCGACCGGCGCGATGATGTTCGTCGCCAGCGTCGTCTTCGCCGCCGCGGAGGCGGGCATCGTCTTCGTCCGCGACCTGTATGTCGCCGTCCTCCTGTTGCTGCCTGCCGGGGCGGCGTGGCTCGCGGTGCTGTCCACCCTGGGGGCCGCCACGCAGGTGTTCCTGCCGAGCTGGGTGCGCGCTCGTGGGCTGTCCGTCCAGCAGATCGTGTTCATGGGCGGCCAGGCGGTGGGCGCGCTCGTGTGGGGCGTCGCGGCCAACTACACGGGTCTGGTCCCTGTCTTCGTGGCCGCCGCGGTGCTGATGGTCCTCGGCGCGTCGACGAGCGCGATCTGGCCGCTCATCGACACCGAACGCCTCGACCGCACGACCACGGTCTACTGGCCGGAGCCGCAGCTGATGGTGGAACCCGACCGCGACGAGGGGCCGGTGCTGATCACGGTCACCTTCACCGTGCTGCCGGAGAACACGCAGTCGTTCGTGCAGGCCATGCAGCGGGTGCAGGCCTCGCGCCGCCGCACGGGCGCGACGCGGTGGAACCTCTACCGTGACGCCGCCGATCCGCACCGCTTCATGGAGACGTTCCTGGTGCCCTCGTGGGAGGAGCACCTCCGCCAGCACAACGAACGGCTGACCGGAACGGATCAGGACATCGAGCGGGAGGCGATGCAGTTCGCCGCCGGGCCGCCGGAGGTCGCCCACCTCCTCCGGGCCCGGTAGCAGGCGCGTCAGTGTGAGGCAGGAGGATCACGGACATGCTCGACGGTCATCTGCTGGTGGACGCGCACGTGCACGTGCCGGTGCTCGGCTCGCTGGCGCCGTCCTGGATCGAGTGGGCGGAGCAGTTCGGGGCTCCCGGGATCCTCGAGCGGATCTGGCGGCCCGACGGGACGCCCGACCCGGCGGCGCTGGACCAGCTCTTCGCCGACGAGGGCGTCGACGTCGCCCTGCTGTTCTGCGAGTACAGCCCCAAGGCGACCGGCTACCAGCTGTTCGACGACCTGCTGCCGCTGGTCGAGCAGAACCCCCGCCGGTTCCGGCCGGTCGCCAACGTCAACCCGCACCTGCACTTCCCGATCGCCCGGGAGCTGGTCCGCCAGCTCGACCACGGGGCTGCCGCGCTGAAGATCCATCCCGTGCACGGCGGCTTCCGGGCCGACGACGCGGCGCTCTACCCGGCCTACGCGGTGCTCGTGGAGCGGAGCGTGCCGCTCGTCGTCCATTCGGGCACGAGCAGCTTCCCCGGCTCGACCAACGCCTACGCCGACCCGATGCACCTCGACGCGGTGCTGCGGGACTTCCCGGACATGAACGTCGTGCTGGCCCACGGCGGTCGCGGCTGGTGGTACGACGCCGCGGCGTTCCTGGCGATGTCCCGCCCCAACGTCTGGATCGAGCTGTCCGGGCTGCCGCCGAAGCGGCTGCCGGAGTACTACAGCCGGTTCGACCTCGGCCGGCTCGCCCGCAAGTGGATCTTCGCCACCGACTGGCCGGGCGTTCCCGGGTCGGCCGCGAACGCGCGGGCGGTCGCGTCCCTGGGGCTGCCCGACGACGTCGTCCCCCTGGTGCTCGGCGGCAATGCGCTGCAGGTCTACTCCGGGCTCGACCCGGCCTGATCCCCGCGCTTCCGCGGCGGGACGACGACCAGCGCGACACCCAGCGCGGTGACGCCGATGCCGACGAGCGACAGGCCGCTCACCGTCTCGCCGAAGAGGAAGTACGCCTCGACGGCGGTGGCCGGCGGCACCAGGTAGTAGAGGCTCGACACCCCTGCCGCCGTCCCCCGGCGGAGCAGCAGGAGCAGCAGCAGGACGGCGCCGATCGAGAGGACCAGGACCAGCCAGACGAACGCGGCGACGAACTCGCCGGTCCACTGGATGGCGAGGTCCTCCGTCGCGAGCGCCACCGCGAAGAGGACCGCCGCCGACGCCGCGTACTGCACCGTCGTCCCCCAGACCAGCGGGATCCCGTCGCCGTGCCGCTTCTGCCAGACCGTGCCGAGGGTGCCCGAGATCAGGGCGACGACGCAGGCGACCAGCCCGGCGACCGGCAGCGGCTCGGCCGAACCGGCCTCGACGACGCCGGGCACGACGACGAGGAGGACGCCGGCCAGCCCCAGCGCCAGGCCGAGCCACTGGCGCGCCGCCGGCCGCTCGCCGAGCACCCCCGCGGCCAGGACGGCGGTGAGCACCGGCTGCAGGCTGACGACGACGGCGGAGACCCCGGCCGGGACGCCGAGCGAGATGGCGTAGAAGACACCGCCGAGGTAGCCCGCGTGCAGCAGCAGCCCGGCGACGGCGGCGCGTCCGTACTGCACCCGCGCGGGCATCCGCGCCGACCGGAGCGCCGCCGCGAGGGCGCCCAGCAGCACCGCGGCCACGGCCAGCCGGAGGGCGAGGAAGGTGAACGGCGGCGCGTAGGGGAGTCCGTACTTCGCGCCGACGAAGCCCGTGCTCCAGAGCAGGACGAAGAGCGCCGGGCCGCCGAGCGTCTGGACCTTCGAGGGCGACGCCGTCACTCGCTCAGTCTGACGAGGCGCTCAGTTCGGCCTCCGCGCGGGCGCGGTCGAACCCGAGGCCGGCGAGGACACCGGTGCCGTCCTCCACCTCCAGCACGGCGAGCAGCAGGTGCGCGGCGCCGACCGTCTCGGCGCCCAGCCGGATCGCCACCCGGAAGGTCTGCTCCAGCGCCTCGCGCGCGCGGCCGTCGAACGGGACCATCTCGGGCACGCTCCCGGCTGCGGCCGGCAGGGTCGCCGCGGCGGTCCGACGGACGACGTCGACGTCGAGGCCCTGTGCGACGACGGCGCGCGCCGCGGTGCCGCCGTCGTCCGCGACCAGTGCGAGCACGAGGTGGCCGAGGCCGATCTGGTCGTTGCCGGCCGACCGCGCGATGTCCTGGGCGCTCACGACCACCTGGCGCGCCTCGTCGTCGAAGCGGCTGAAGCCCTGGCTCGGGTCGAGGGCGGCCTGGCTCTTGGCGACGAAGCGCTGCTGCGCGGCCTGCTTGCTCACGCCCATGCTGCGGCCGATCTCCGCCCACGAGGCGCCCGACCGGCGGGCCTGGTCGACGAAGTGGCCGATCAGGGAGTCGGCGACCTCGCCCAGGTGGTCGGCGAGAGCGATCGCCCCGGTGAGCCGGTCGAGCGCGTCGGGATGCGCGCTGCTCACCGCGCTGATGAGGTCGTCGAGCCGGACGGCAGGGGTGCTGGGGGTGCGTCATGGCGTCAACCGTATGTTGACGACACGGCTGCCGTCAACAATGCCTTGACGCGGCGCGTCGACGGGCGTTCCGATGAGTTCTGCTGCCCGCACCGGTCTGCACGCCGAGCCAACCCGCCCGAGAGGAGCAGGCCATGACCACCAGCCCGACGACGGGATCCACGGCCGGCACGCCGCTGGACCGCCAGTTCACGGCCACCCTGCTCCAGAGCCCGAACAAGGGCGGCTGGACCTACGTGCAGATGGACGGGTCCGCCGAGTTCTTCGGCACCCGGGGGCTGGTCAAGGTGCGCGGCACCATCGACGGCCGGCCGTTCCGCAGCTCCTTCATGGCGCTGGGCGACGGCACCCACAAGCTGCCCGTCACCGCGGAACTGCGCCAGGCGATCGGCAAGGAGCCCGGCGACGAGGTCACCGTGCACCTGGAGGAACGGCTGAACTGATCAGCTCTCCCGCTGCGGCAGCAGCCCCTCCTCGTGATCCAGCTCCCGCTCGAGGGCGCGCAGGCTCTCGTCGGGCAGCCGGCCGATGTCGCGCCAGTTCAGGAGCTCCTCCCGCTGCGCGTCGATGACCGCCCGCCGCAGCCGCACGGCCGCCTCGTACTGCGGTGACATCGGGATCTCGCCCGCCTCCGCGGTCTCGAGCAGGTCCAGCCGGCGTCGGTAGCGGGCCAGGCGCGCGTCGAGCTGGGTGCGGATCGTGTTGATGGCGTGGTCCTCGACGTCGTCGTGCTCCTCGGCCTCGAGCTCGTCGAGCCGGTCGAGTGCGGCCTCGGCCGCGGCGACCCGCGCCTGGTTGCGCAGCCGGGCCTGGTCGGCCTGGTCCGCGCGCAGCCCCAGGGCGCGCACCAGCGGCGCGAAGGTCAGCCCCTGGCCGACCAGGGTGACCAGCACCGCGAGGAAGGCGCAGAACTGCAGCAGTTCGCGGTCGGGGAACGGCGCGCCGCTGTCGAGGGTCACCGGCAGCGTGAAGATCGCGGCGAGGGTGATGACACCGCGGGTGCCGGCCCAGCTGAGGACGACGACCTCCCGCCCGCTGAGCAGGCCGGCGCGCCCACCGAGCAGCGCGGGGACCGGACGGCCGGTGGCATGGGTGCCGTGGTCCGTCGTCCCCACCTCGCCCTCGAGCTCCTGGTCGGTGAGCCGGGTGTGCAGGGCCCGGGGGAGGTGCTCGGTCAGCCAGAGCCACAGCGGCCGCAGCAGCAGGAGCGTGCCGATCGTGATCGCCGCGGCGATGAGGATGGTGGAGGGCGCGTAGACGCCGAGCCCGTTGATGACGGCGGGCAGCTGCTGGCCGATGAGGAGGAAGACGACGCCCTCGAGCAGGAAGTCGACCAGGCGCCACACGGCTCCGGTCTGCAGCCGGCTGGCCCCCGACGTCCAGTAGTGGCTGTTGTGCCCGATGATCAGCCCGGCGACGACGACGGCCAGGACGCCGGAGACGTGCACGGACTCGGCGAGCAGGTAGGCGACGAACGGCGTCGCGAGGGAGATCGCGTTGGACGACAGCGGGTCCCGCCGGAGGCGGCGGAGGGGCCGGACGCCGTAGGCCACCGCGACCCCGGTCGCCACGCCGCCCGCGGCGGCGAGCAGGAACTGACCGAGCGCGGCCGGCGTCGAGAAGCCGTCGCCCTGGGCGGCGGCCACGGCCACCGACAGGATGGTCAGCGCGGTGGCGTCGTTGAGCAGGCCTTCGCCCTGCACGATCGTGATCAGCCGTGGCGGCAGTCCGGCCTTCCGGCCGCAGGCCAGGGCGGCCACCGGATCGGGTGGGGCCACGGCCGCGCCGAGCGCGATCCCCGCGGCCAGGGTGCACCCGGCGACGAACATCGCGAAGCCGATGCCGATCACCAACGCCGTCGCCAGGACGAGGAGCACCGAGAGGCTGACCACCGTGCGCAGGTTCCGGCGGATCGCCAGGAGCGAGGAGTCCAGCGCCGCGCTGTAGAGCAGCGGCGGGATCACCAGGGTCAGGATCAGGTCGGGGTCGAGCGTGACGTTCGGTCCGGGCAGCAGCGCGTAGGCGATGCCGACGACGGTGAGCAGCGCGGCGGCCGGCAGCCCGGTCCGATCGGCGACCCACCGGACGGCGACGATCGCGGCGATCGCGCCGAGGACCAGCAACAGCATCGTCTCGGCACCCACCAGCACAGTCTGCCGGGAGCGCCCCGCTCGCCTCTCGGCGACGGGCGGAACGCTGGCGTACTGTGCCTGCGGCATCGTGCAACCGATGCCGCGGGCCGAGTCCGGGAGCTGCCGTGAGCGATGCCGTCACCTCGGCGCCGGTCGACCCCGGCCTGCTCGAGGAGACGCTGGACACCCTGACGGCGGGTGTCGCGGTGTTCGACAACGCGTGGACCATCGTCTACGTCAACGAGGCAGGCGCCCGTCTCCTCGGCCGCAATCGGAACGAGCTCGTCGACCGCAACATCTGGATCGCGCTGCCCGAGCTCGGCGGCACGATCCTGCACAGCTTCCTGCTGCACGCCCGCAGCCTCGCGGAGGCGGTGACGTGGCGGGGCTTCTATCCGCCGGCCGGCTCCTGGCTCGTGGCCACGGCCTCCCGGGTGGGCGATCGGCTCCACGTCACCCTGCGCGAGTCGACCACGCACCGCACCGACGAGCTGCCCGTCGTGGATGCCGACGACGTCCCGCCGGCGGAGGCCGCCGAGGCGGACACCGAGCGGCTGCGCTACCTGGCCGAGGTCAGCGAGGCGATGATCAGCACGCTGGACACCGGCGAGTCGATCAGCAAGCTGGTCGATCTCGTCGTCCCCCGGCTGTGCGACTGGGCGACGGTCTCCGTCGTCGGCGACGACGGGCAGGCCTACGACGGCGGGTTCGCGCACCGCGATCCCGAGCGCCTGGCGGATCTGGCCTTCTACATGGAGAACCGGACCCAGCCGCCTGCCTCCCCCGACGAGCCGAATCCGATGGCCGCCGCGCTGCTCACGGGGGAGCCGGTGCACCTGGACTCCATCGATCCGGCGTTGGTCGAGCCGGCCCTCGGCAGCGAGGAGGTGCGCGAGGCCTGGCGGCGGCTGGACGCGGCGTCGTTCACGATCGTCCCGCTGCGGGCGCGCAACGAGACGTTCGGGGCGCTCGGCATGGTGAACACCTCGAAGCGGCGTCCGAACACCGAGATGGAGATCGCGACGGCCGTCGAGGTGGCCCGTCGCGCGTCGCTGGCGATCGACAACACCCGTCTCTACGGCCGGCAGCTGAAGGTGGCCGAGACGCTGCAGCGCAGCCTGCTCACCCCGCCGCCGCAGCCGGACCACCTCGAGATCGCGGTCCGCTACCAGCCGGCGGCGAGCAACATGCACGTCGGCGGGGACTGGTACGACGCCTTCCAGCAGCCCGACGGCGCGACGCTCCTGGTGATCGGCGACGTGGTCGGCCACAACGTCGACGCCGCCGCCGCCATGGGCCAGATCCGCAGCGTCGTCCGCGGCATCGCCTACGACCGCCAGGAGGAGCCGGCCAGCATCCTCAGCCGCGTCGACGGGGTGGTCAGCGGGCTGCGCATCGGCACGCTGGCCACGGCTCTGATCGCCCGCCTGGAGCAGACGCCCGAGCAGGAGCGCCGGTCGCTGCGGACGCTGCGCTGGTCGTCGGCCGGCCACCTGCCGCCGCTGGTGCTGCGCGCGGCCGGGGGCACCGAGATGCTCGACACCTTCCCGGAGACGCTGCTGGGCACCGGCGTCGCGCGGCACCGGTCGGACCACCTGGCCACCCTGCACCCGGGGGACACCGTCGTCTTCTACACCGACGGGCTGGTCGAGCACGGGCGGACGCTGATCGACGAGGGCCTCGCCCGGCTGACCCGGGTCGTCGAGGACCTGCGCGGCCTGGATCTCGACGCGCTGTGCGACGGACTGCTGGAGCGGATCGTCCGGCACCGCTCCGACGACGACGTCGCGATCGTCGTCGTCCGCTGCGGCACCTGAAGCGCGCTGACGCCCCGTTCCAGCGCGCTGGAAGGGGGCGTCAGCGCACATCATCGCGCCGCGGGCCGGGCTTCGGCGGGGCGGTGGACTGCCGGACGGCGATGGACGGCGGCAGCAGCACCGACCGCGGGTGGCGGCCCGGGTTGTTCAGGATGTCGAGCAGGAGGTGGGCCGCCTCGGCGCCCATCTCCTGGTGCGGCACGTGGATGCTGGTCAGCGGCGGGCGCAGCTTGTCGACGAACGGCACGTCGTTGAAGCCCACCACCGAGAGGTCGGCGGGGCAGCGCAGGCCGCGTTCCTCGAGGACGTCGTAGCAGCCGAGGGCGAGCATGTCGTTGCCGCCGAGGACGGCGGTGAAGTCCGCGCCGGAGTCCAGCAGCTGGCGCAGCCCCTTCGCCCCCTCGGTCTCGGTCCAGGCGGCGCAGGTGACCACGAGCGACGGGTCGACGGCGATGCCGTGCGCCGCGAGCGCCTCCCGGTAGGCGCGCAGGCGGGCGACGCCGGTCGAGGTGTCCTGCGGGCCGGCGAGGTGCGCGATCCGGGTGTGCCCGAGACCGGTCAGGTGCGCCACCGCCATGGCCGCGCCCGCGGCGTCGTCCGGGGTGACCGACGGGACGTTGCCGTCGGCGAGCCGGCGGTTGACCAGCACCATCGGCACGCCCTCGGCGTGCAACTGCTCGAGCAGCGGGTGCACCAGCGTCGCGGTGGCCATGATGAAGCCCTCGACCTGGCGGGAGCGCAACGACAGCACCTGCGACCTCTCGCGGTCGGCGTCGTTGTCGGTGTTGACGATCCAGGCGCTGTACCCGACCGGGCTGAGCACCTGCTCGACCCCGCGGACGATCGGCGGGAACAGCGGGTTGGTGAGGTCGGGGACCATCAGGCCGATCGTCGCCGACCGGGCGGTCTTCAGGCTGCGCGCGATCGGGTTGGGTCGGTAGCCCAGCGCCTTGGCGACCTTCATGACCCGGTTGGCGGTGTCCTCGTTGACCAGGTTCCGCGTCTCGGGGTTCAGCGCGCGCGACGCCGTCGCCGGGTGGACGCCCGCCTGCTGGGCGACGTCGCGGAGCGTCGGCGGGCGCACGCGAGAAGGGTAGCGGCGCGCCGCCCCGCTACCGATTCCTCGGACGAGGGACTGTCCCGCCCTCCGCCGTCGAGCGGGTTGACCCGCTCGACCCAACGTTGAGCCGGGCCACGATGCGGCCCACCTGCCGCCCGAGCGGCTCTACCTCGTGCGCACCCTGAACCCAGGTCAGCGCGCTCCGGCCCGGAGCAGGCCCCGCGGGAAGGAGTGCAGCGACCGGGCGCCGTCGGCGGTGATCTCGAACAGCTCGCCGGTCTGCACCCCGGCGGTCAGGTCCGGCGTGCACACGTTGGGCTGCACCACCACGGTCATCCGTTCCTGCAGCGGCTCGGCGTGCACCCCGGTCGCCGGGCCGCGGTGGCTGAGCACCGGCGGCAGGTACCCGCCGCCGAAGCCGTGCAGGAGGTCGTCGACGGTGGTGAACCCGGCCTCCAGGACGACGTCGGCGGCGGCGAGCAGCTCGGCCGGGAGCACGCCCGGACGCAGCAGCGACGACATCGCCTCGAGCGCCGCCTCGGCGACGTCGTGCAGCTCCCGGTACAGCGGCGTCGGCTCGGCGGCCACGGTCAGGGTCCGCAGCAGCTGCCCGGGGTAGTCCGGCCCCCACGTCGTCGACAGCTCGAACATCACCAGCGAGTCGGGCGTCAGCCGCCGGTCGCTCGGCCACTGGGCGGGGGCGCAGCGGTCGGGGGCCGACATCTCGGTCGCGGCGACGTAGTGGATGTGGTTCGTCGCACCGGTGGCGGCGTAGCTGGCCTCCACCGCGGCCACCAGGTCCAGTTCGGTGGCACCGGGGACGGCGGCGTCGAGCAGCGCCGCCGCGGACGCGTCGGTCAGGGCCGCGGCGTGCCGGAGCACCGCGAGCTCCTCGTCGCTCTTGATGCTGCGCAGCCGGGTGTAGTCGGCGTCGAGGGGGACGACGGTCGCCGCGCTCTCCAGGGCGGCGCGCACCGGCGCGGCGACCGGCCCGATGGTCCCGACCCGGGTCAGCGGCCCGCCGGCCCGCAGGGCGTCGAGGACCGTCTCGCCGGTCCGCTCGCCGCAGCCGGCGACGTCGGCGTCGCGGGCGAGCCGGCGGGCGTTGGGCACGTGGTTCGGGAAGCCGACGAACAGCTGCGGCCGCCGGCCGGGACGAAGGACGACGACGGCCTCCCGGGTCACCGGCCAGCCGGTGAGCCACGGGACGGCGCTGCCGAACCGGTTGGCGCCGTAGGCGACGACGGCGTCCAGCCCCTGCTGCGCGGCCAGCTCCTCGACCTGCCGGCGGCGGGCCGCGATCTCGGCGTCGCTGAACTCGGGTCCCACGCTCATCCGGCTCCTCCGTCGTCGATGGCCGACACGACGCGCTCGGCGGTGATGGGCAGGTCGCGCACGCGCACCCCGAGCGCGTCGGCGACGGCGTTGCCGATGGCGGCCGCGGTCGGTCCCTGGGACGCCTCGCCGGAGCCGAGCGAGGGCTGGTCGGGCCGGTCGAGCAGGACGACGTCGACGGCCGGTGTCTCGCTGAACCGGAGGATCGGGTAGCTCTCCCAGTCGGTGCTGGTGATCCGGGTGCGGTCGAAGCGCACCCGCTCCTTCAGCGTCCAGCTGGTCGCCTGCACCGCGCCGCCCTCGATCTGGTTGCGGACGCCGTCGGGGTTGATCACCCGGCCGACGTCGACGGCGAGGGTGAGCCGCCGGACGCGCAGCTCGGTGCCCGCCTCGACCTCGGCGACGACGGCGCACCAGGCGCCCTTCTCCTTGTAGCGGGCGTAGCCGATGCCGAAGCCGGTGTCGCCGCCGCGGTCCCGGGACGCCCAGCCGGCCCGCTCGGCCGCCGCCTCGAGGACCGCCCGCCCGCGCTCGTCGGCGAGGTGCGCGAGCCGGAACTCCAGCGGATCGGTGCCGGTCGTGGCCGCGAGCTCGTCGACCATCGACTCGATCGCGAAGACGTTGGTGAACGCGCCGAGCGTCCGCAGCGAGGAGGAGCGCAGGGCGACCTGCTGGAGCCGGTGCCCGGTGATCCGGCGCCGCGGGACGGTGTATCCGGGGATCGCGTTGCGGGTGCTCCCCGCACCGCGCTCCGGCGGCGGGTCGATCGGTGCGGGGATCGGGTGGGGCTGGGCCAGGTGGGCGGCGGCCAGCAGCCCGGGGGAGTTCGCGAAGCCCGGCCGGGAGGTGTGCCCCTGGCTCCAGACGTCGGACTCCCACGAGACGAGCCGGCCGGCGGCGTCCAGCCCCGCGGTGACGTCGACGACCATCGGCGACCCGAACGGCGACCAGCTCAGCTCGTCGGCCCGGCTCCAGCGCACGTGCACCGGTCGCCCGGGCACGGCCCGGGCCAGCAGCACGGCGTCGAACGCGGCGTCGTCGGCACCGTTGTGCCCGTAGGAGCCGGCGCCCTCGACGTGCTCGACGACGACGTCGGACGGTTCCAGGTCCAGCGCCATGGAGATGGCCTTCCGCAGGCCGAACACCCCCTGGCTGGAGCTCCACACGTGCACCGCGCCGTCGTCCCAGCGCGCGGCGCCGCAGCTGGGGGAGAGGGAGGCGTGGGCGAGGAACGGCCGCGAGTACGAGGCGGACAGGCTGACCGCCACGTCGCCGTCGGCGCCGGACTCGTCGACGGCGAAATCCGTGTGCGGGCCGGCCCGCAGGTAGCCGGCCAGGTCGTCCTCGTCGGGGAGGGTCGGGGTCTCGTCCCACCCGGCCGCGGCGCGCAGCCGCTCCGCGGCGAGATCTGCCGCGCGCTCGGTGGTGGCCACGACGCCGAGGAACGAGCCGTCGCGGACGACGGCGACGACGTCCTCCGACGCCCGCACCGCGCCGTCGTCGACCGCGCGCAGGGTGGCGCCGACCGACGGCGGCCGGACCACCCGGCCCCACAGCTGACCGGGGAGCACGAGGTCGGACAGGAACCGGGGAACGCCGGTGACCTTGTCGGGCAGGTCGATCCGCGGCAGCGACGTCCCGGTGAGCCGTGAGCTGGTCGTAGGGCTTGGTCGCGACCAGCGGTCCGGCGTCCCGGTCGAGGTCGACCCGGGCGGCCAGGTCCCCGTAGCCGAGGCTCCGGGCGCCGTCGACGGTCGAGACGACGCCGTCGGCCACCGCCAGGTCGGCGACGTCGACCTCGAGCGCGGCGGAGGCGGCCTCGAGGAACAGCGCCCGCACCTGGGCGCAGACCTGGCGGACCGCGGCGCCGGCGTCGGCGACCGACATGCTGCCCGCGGTCGGTCCCTCGTCCGGGCCGACGCCGGTGTGCGCCGGCAGCATCCGGACGGCGGTGGGGGAGACGTCGAGCTCGTCGGCGGCGATCTGCACGAGCGCGGTGAGGATGCCCTGCCCGAGCTCGACCTTGCCGATCCGCAGGGCGACGGTGCCGTCGGCCTCGACCGCCAGCCAGGAGGAGAGGCGCGGGTTGGCGACCAGGTCCTTGGGCGGGCTCGTCACGGGGCCTCCCGCCCGGCCCGGACCACCGCCGCGACCATCCGGCGCTGGATCCCGCAGCGGCACAGGTGCCGGTCGAGGGCGGCGGCCACCGTCGCCTCGTCCGGCTGCGGCTGCTCGGCCAGCAGCGCGGCGGCGCTCACCACCATGCCCGAGAGGCAGAAGCCGCACTGTCCGGCCTGCTCGTCGAGCACCGCCTGCTGGACCGGGTGCAACCGGCCGTCCTCTGCCAGCCCCTCCACCGTGGTGACCGACCGGCCCTCGGCTGCCCACAGCGGGGTGTCGCAGGCGGGCACGGGGCGCCCGTCGACCAGCACGAAGCAGGCGCCGCACTGGCCCAGCCCGCAGCCGAACCGCGCGCCGCGCAGCCCGAGATCACCGCGGAGGACGTCGAGCAGCGGGGTGTCCGGATCGGCGTCGACCTGGCGCAACGTCCCGTTGACGGTGAGGTCCACGCGCGGCCTCAGCGACCCACGTCGTCGAGCAGGGTGGCCAGGTTGCCGGCGAGGATCTGCTGCCGCTCGCCGTCCCCGAGGCCGGGCACGGCGTCCAGCGATCGCACCGGCTCCGGCTCGCCCATGACGAACGGGTAGTCGCTGCCGAGGACGACGTGGTCCGCGCCGACGACGTCGACGAGGTGCCGCAGCGACAGCGCCGAGTGCAGCACCGTGTCGAAGTACAGCCGCTGTAGCCACTCGCCGGGCGCCCGCGTGAGGTGCTCGGTCGCGCCGCGGGCGCCGGTGGTGAAACCGCGGTCCCAGCGGCCGATCTGGTACGGCGCGAAGCCGCCGCCGTGCACGAGCACCATCCGCAGGTCGGGGTGCCGCTCGAAGACGCCGCCGAAGATCAGGTGGCCGAGCGCGAGCGTGGTCTCCGCCGGGTTGCCGATCAGGTTGACCAGCCCGTAGCGCTTGAGGTCCCGGCCCTTCAGCGACGCGTACGGGTGCACCACGATCACCGCGCGGAGCTCCTCGGCCGCCGCCCAGAACGGGTCGAGGTCGGGGTCGTCGAGCTCGCGGCCGTCCACCGTCGTCGCGATCTCGACGCCGACGTGGCCGAGCACCGTGATCGCGTGCCGCAGCTCCTCGGCTGCTTCCTTCGGCGCCTGCAACGGCACGGTGGCCAGCGCCCGGAACCGGTCGGGCGCCTCGGCGGCGGTGGCGGCCAGGCCTTCGTTGAACATCCGCGAGTACCGGACGCCGGTGGCCGCGTCGAGCGAGTAGGCGGTGAGGTCGATCCAGCTGGCGAGCAGCTGGACGTCGACCCCGGCCGCGTCCATGGCCGCCAGCCGCCGGGGCAGGTCCGACAGCGACGGCAGGATGTCCCGGGTCTGCACCCGCCCGCCGATCAGCGCGGTGTACCGGCCGTCCTTCTCGGCCAGCTCGATGCCGTACCGGCCGCCCTCGGCCACGAGGGTGTCGATGACGCCGACGGGCACGCAGTGCGCGTGGACGTCGATGGAGCGTGCCGGGGCAGCTGCTCACAGCGCGCAGCTCGCGCATCGTCGTCTGCAGTTCCTCGTCGGCCTCCAGCCGGTAGACGCCGCCGTTGACCCGGTCGGTCACCCAGATGTCGAGGTCGGCGCCCACGAAGACGTCGTTGATCTGCGCCGCCGCCTGGCCCTCGGGGGTGTCGGGCAGCCAGTGCGCGATCTCGACCGGGTTCTCGGCGTCGCGCACGTCGTACACGCGCAGCCCGGCGTTGAAGTAGGTGCAGAACACCAGGGTCGCGCTGCGGTAGGTGCCCGGCCGGTTCTCGTGCAGGTTGTGCGGGCCGAAGCGCAGCCCGCGGTCGTAGAACTCGTCCGGCGGCGGCGGGCAGACGCTGACCACCCGCGGGTTCTCCCGGTCGGAGACGTCGACGATCCGCACGTAGTGCGGCTCGCCGGCGCGGCCGTCGGTGACCACCTCGTCGGTGACGACGAGCAGGTCCCGGCCCTCCAGCGGGAGGCAGGTGTGGGTGTCGCCGCCCGGCTCCCAGTTGAGGTGCCCGATCTGCCGCGGCTTCGCGCGGTCGGAGATGTCGAGCACGACCATGCCCGCGTCGCCGTAGCCGAGGTAGGCGGTGTCGCCGTCGACCAGCGCGTGGTGCGCGGCGTACCGCTTGCCCTCGGGGACGTCGAGCTGCTCGCCGCCGCCCTCCCACTGACCCGGCCACCACCAGCGGCCGGCCTCGACGGGGTTGCGCGGGTCGGCCAGGTCGACGATCACCCAGATGCGGTCGCCGAAGCCCTCGGGGATCGCCGAGACGTAGGCGTAGCGGCCGCCCTCCCACACGATGCGGTGCACGCCGAGGCCGGTGGAGTCGAACCAGCCGATCTGCTGCGGGTCGAGCGGGTCGGCCAGGTCGTAGACGGCCATGCCGGCGCTGTACGGGTCGCCGCCGCGGAACATCTCGTGGTTGACCAGCAGCAGGCCGTCGGCGACCTGGACCTTGTGGGTGTGGCTCCCGTGCGGGGCCTTCCACTGCTTCACCAGGCGCAGGTCGGTCGGGTCGGACGCGTCCAGCACGCTCGTGCCCATGCCGCTGGGCCCGAAGTGCCCCACGTAGACGGCGTCGCCGGCGCGCATGACCTGCATGCCGTCGCCGAAGCCGTTCAGGTCGTTCTGGGCGACGGTCCGCAGCCCCTTGCTCGAGCCGGTCCGGTCAGTCATGTGCGCTCCCCAGTCGGTCGGTGACCCAGTCGGCGACGGCCGGTCGCACGACGGTGGCCAGGTTGTTGCACGAGTGGTTGCCGTCCGGCTCGAGCCGCACGGTGGCCCGGTCGCCGAGGGCGGCGACGATGCGGTGCGCGTGCTCGATCCGGATGATCGTGTCCCGCTCCCCGTGGACGACGAGGACCGGCTGCGTCGAGCCAGTCCAGCCGGCCGTCGAGGGTGACGTCGGCGAGCAGGTCCCGCGCCTCCGCCTCGTCGGCGGCGCCCACGAACTCGCGGAAGCCGTCGCGGGTCACCGGCTGGAGCTCGTCGAAGGCGCGCAGGTCGTAGGGGCCGGCGATGTCGACGACGCCGCGCAGGCCGGGGAACGCGGTGGCGTGGGCGAGCGCCAGATATCCGCCGAAGCTGGTGCCCACGACGACGACCCGGCTCGCGTCGACGCCGTCCAGCCCGCCGGTCGCCGCCCCGACCGCGGCCATCGCGGTGGCGTACCGGTCGTTGCGGAACGGCGAGGACAGCGAGCCCTCGCCCTGGCCCGGCCCCTCGACGGACAGCGTGGCGACGCCGCGGCGCAGGAAGAACGGCTCGTAGGTGCTGAACTGCTCCTTGGTCGACTCGAGCCCGGGGATCAGCACGGCCAGGCCCGGGCGCGCGACGCCGTCCGGACGGCGGAGGTACCCCACGACCTCGCCGTCGCCGTACTGCATGGTCACCCGCACCGCCGGCGGGTCGAGCAGCGGCGCCGCCTCGGCGTAGAGCGCGGACATCCGCGCCTGCAGGGCGGCGCGGCGCGGCGGGTCCTCGGTGAGCACGAACTGGGCGAACTGCAGGGTCAGCGCCGCCCGGCGCAGGTGCTCCGCGGCGGTGACCCGGTGCCCCTCGGCCAGCGCTTCGCGGCCGAGCGCGTCGTACCGGTCGGCGGTCGCCGTCCAGGCGTCGGCCCAGTCGTCCCAGCCGTCGACGGCGTCCAGCGTGCGGGACAGGTCGAAGAAGTCGATGCCGTTGGCCAGGAACCGGGGGTACCAGTTGGCGACGACGGCCTGCACCTTCGCGTCGGTCATGAGGGCGCTCCCGCGAACGTGTCGTGGACCAGCGAGACGACCGACGCCGCGAGCAGCACGAGGATGACCCGCTGGAACGTCTGGGCCGACAGCTTCTTCGCGGCCTGCACGCCGAGCGGCAGCGCGACGAGGATCGGCACCAGCGCCAGCAGGCTCTCCAGCAGCCGGGTCGGGGTGTACAGCCCGACGGTCGCCAGGGTCATCGCCTGCACGCTGGAGAACACGAAGAACAGCGTCGAGATGGCGAAGACGTAGGCGCGCGGCGGCAGGCCGAACCCGTGCAGCCACGTCGTCAGCAGCGGGCCGGAGATGCCCGTGGCGCCCTGGAGCCCACCCGCGACCAGGCCGACCGGCGCCGAGCCCACCCGGGTCACCGCGGCGGGCAGCGTGAAGCCCGGCTTGAACACGGCCAGCACGATGTAGCCGACGATCACCACGGCGAGCACCCCGGACAGCACGCGCCCGTCGAGGGACTTGAGCAGCATCGTGCCGATGACCGAGCCGACGATCCCGGCGCCGACCATCGCCGGCAGGTGCCGGGTCTTCGACGCCTCCGCCCGGTGCGACCAGACCAGCAGCCCGTTGGCGACGACGCCCGGGATCGCCATGACCACCACGGCGTGCTCGACCCCGAGGAACACCGCCATCACGGGGATGGCGAGCTGGGGGAGACCGCCGCCGGTCGCGCCCTTGATGAACGCGCCGACGGCGATCGCCGCCACGATGACGACGAGGTCGAGCGCCTCGATCCCCATCGCTCACCGGGCCTTCGGGCGGCGGGTCCTCACGCGGTGCGGTGCAGGCGCGTGAGCACGAACTCCTTGTGACCGAGGATCTCGGCGGCGCACCAGCGGCCGGACGCCGTCGACACGACGATGTCCTCGGTCGCGTCGGCGGCCTGGTCGAGGGTCATGTCGGCGGTGATCAGCGGCGAGACGTCGAGGTCGATGTGCTCGCTCATCGTGCGCACCGTCTTCGGGTTCGCCGTCAGCTTGAGCACCGGCACGATCGGGTTGCCGATGATGTTGCCCTGGCCGGTGGTGAACAGGTGCAGCGCGGCACCGCCGGCGGCGAACAGCGTGACCGACTCGGCGGCGGCCGACGAGGTGTCCATGAAGTGCAGGCCCCGGTGGGTCGGCGCCTCGGCCATCTCCAGGACGCCGTCGATCTTGGCCTGGCCGATCTTCTGGATGTTGCCGAGGGCCTTCTCCTCGATGGTGGTCAGGCCGCCGGCGATGTTGCCCTCGGTCGGCTGCGAGCCGAGGAGGTCGGCCTCCTGCTCGAGGATGATCCGCTGGTGCTCGTCGAAGAGCCGCTGGAACTTCTCGCGCTGCACCGGGTCGGTGATCCGGTCGGCCACGATGTGCTCGCCGCCGGTGAGCTCGGAGGTCTCGCCGAAGAAGAAGGTGCCGCCGGCGCCGGCGAAGCGCTCGGCGAAGCGGCCGATGGTCGGGTTGGAGCCCAGCCCGGACGTCGTGTCGGACTCGCCGCACTTGGTGCTGATGATCATGTCGGTGAGCGGGATCTGCTCCCGCTGGATGGCGGTGGCGTCGCCGACCATCTGGACGGCGACCCGGCTGGCCTCCTCGATGATCTTCAGGTCGCCCTTGCCCTCGATGGAGAAGGCGGCCACCGGCTTGCCGGTCGCGGCGATGCCCTCGGCCACGCGGCGGGTCCAGTTGGGCTCGATGCCGATGACGACGGCGGCGGCCACGTTGGGGTTGGCGCCGGTGCCGATGAGGGTGCGGAAGTGCATCTCGAGGTCGGGCCCGAACTGCAGGCGCCCGTAGGGGTGGGGGAGCGCCATCGTGCCCTGGACGACCTTGGCCACGGCCTCGGCGGCGGCGTTCGAGATGTCGTCGACCGGCAGGATGATGACGTGGTTGCGGCAGCCGACCTGACCGTTGGCGCGGCGGTACCCGAGGAACGTGCGTCCGGCGCTCATGCCCAGCGCTCTCCCTTGACGTTGTGGACGTGGACGTGCTCGCCGGCGCGGATGTCGCGGGTGGCGCGCCCGATGGCGATGCCGTACTTGATGACCTGCTCGCCGGAGGCGAGGGGGCGCAGCGCCACCTTGTGGCCGAGGGGCACCGGGTCGACGACGTCGAGGGTGAACTCGCTGCCGTTGGACTGGATCTTGCCCGGCACGGCGGCCCCCGGCTCGATGTCCTGGACGGCGACGCCGACCACGTCGTCCGGTGCGTGTACGAGGAAGCTGTGCGCCATCGATCGTTCCTTCCCGCGCCGGCCTCGTAGCCGGGCCATCACCCATGAGCAGAGCCCATACAAACGTATGCGGTGAAATTGTCAAGGTCCGCAGCGTGGGTGGCGCTTTCACACGGGCCAACGCCGTCCTTGACGCCCGCAATCGTTTGAGGCAATGTGGCCGGAGTCGCCGTCCGAAGGGTGTTCCGTGAGTCCTCGCAAGGTCGCCGTGCTCGGGACGCGCTACGCCGACCTGGGCATCGAGGAGGAGGTCCTCGGGCCGCTCGACGTCACCCTCGTGCTGGGTGACGGCGGCTCCCCGGACGAGATCCTCGCGGTGGCGTCCGACGCCGAGGTCGTCCTCTGCGGCTCGCGCCCGAAGTTCGACGCCGAGGTGCTGGCGGGGCTCTCCTGCCGCGGGATCGTCCGCTACGGCATCGGCGTCGACACCATCGACCTGCAGGCGGCCGCCGAGCGCGGCATCGCCGTCGCCCGGGTGTCGGACTACGGCACCGAGGCGGTCGCCTTCCACGCCGTGAGCACGGCGATGGCGCTCTTCCGCCGGCTGCCCGAGGCCGACGCCGCCCTGCGCGGCGGCGCGTGGGGCGTGGCCGGGCTGCGTCCCCTGCACCTGCCGAGCGCGTCGGTCGCCGGCGTCGTCGGGTACGGCCGGATCGGCCGCCAGGCGGCCTCCTACCTGCGCGGGCTGGGCTTCACGGTCGTCGCCCACGACGAGTACGTCGACGTGCCGGCCGAGGACGGCGTGCGGTCGGCGTCCCTCGACGAGGTGCTCGAGAGCAGCGACGTCGTCACGCTGCACGCGCCGGGCGATCCGTCGGGCCGCCCGCTGCTCGACGCCGACCGGCTCGGCCGGATGAAGCCCGGCAGCGTGCTGGTGAACACCGCGCGCGGCTCGCTGGTCGACCTGCCGGCGCTGCTGGACGCGCTGGCCGCCGGACGCCCCCGGTTCGCCGCCCTCGACGTGTTCCCGACCGAGCCCGTGGACGCCTCGGTGTTCGAGCCGGTGGCCGACCGCGTGCTGCTCACCCCGCACGTGGCCTGGTACACGGAGGAGTCCGAGGCCGACATGCGGCGCAAGGCCGCCGCCGAGGCCGCCCGCCTGCTGCGCGGCGAGCCGCTGCGCGAGCCCGTCGTCTGAGCGAAGGAGAAGCCCATGATCTACGACCTCGCGAACATGACCAGCCCGGAGGCGGCCGAGGCGGTCGCCCGCTCGCGCACCGCCGTCCTGCCGATCGGCAGCATCGAGCAGCACGGGCCGCACCTGCCCAACGGCACCGACACCTTCGCCGCGGAGCTGGTCGCGCGCGAGATCGCCGACCGGCTGGACGCCGTCTACGCGCCGTTCGGGCCCTACGGCGTCACGCCGATCCACGCCGGCCACCCGGGCACGGTCACGCTGCGCCGCGAGACCTTCGAGGCGCTGCTCACCGACATCTGCACCGAGCTGATCCGGATGGGCGTCGAGACGTTCGTGCTGGTCAACTGGCACGAGGGCAACATCGCGTCGATGAACGCGGTCGCCACCGACCTGCAGGACCGCTACGACTGCACCTTCGTCGCCGCCCAGGCCTGCTACGTGGCGCAGCGGCTCTACCGCGACGAGGGCGGGGAGCTCACCCACGGCGGCGGCATCGAGACGCTGGCGATGCTGGCGCACGACCCGGAGCTGGTGAAGACCGAGCGGGCGGGGGAGCCGACCCGGCCGCCGGGCGCCATCGAGATGGACGCGATGCGCCGCTCGCACGAGGTCTACGGCTTCATCACCGACGTCACCGAGCTCTGCGACGACGGCTGGTTCGGCAACCCCACGTGGGCGACGCCGGAGCGCGCCGAGAAGTTCACATCGGTCGTCGCCGACGGGGTGCTGGAACTCCTCGACGGCGTCATGAAGGCCCGCGACATCCGACGGCAGCAGCAGGAAGGGAAGTAGCATCGATGGCACAGGACAAGGTCCGGCTCGCTTCGGTCGGCCTGGGGCGGTGGGCCCGCGTGCTGGCCCGCGGCATCCAGCGCGGCGACCAGGTCGAGATCTACAGCTGCTTCAGCCGCGACGAGGCCAAGCGGACCAAGTTCCAGGAGGAGTACGGCGTGCCCGAACGCCGCGTCCTCCTACGAGGAGCTGCTCGCCGACGACGCGGTCGAGGGCGTCATCGTCACGACGCCGAACGACACGCACAAGGACGTCATCATCCAGGCGCTGCGCGCCGGCAAGGCGGTCTACACCGACAAGCCGATCGCCCACACGCTCGAGGACGCCAACGCCATCGCGGCCGCCGTCCAGGAGACCGGCCAGGTCTTCGCCGTCGGGCACAGCTCCCGCCGCCTGTCGGGCCACCGGGAGATGAAGCGCTGGCTCGACGACGGCCGGATCGGCGAGATCTCGCTGGCCGAGGCCAACTTCTCCAACGAGCGCGGGCTCGAGCTCACCCCGCAGACCTGGCGCTGGTACGCCGACAAGAGCCCGGGCGGCGCGTTCATCCAGCTCGGCGTGCACCACGCCGACACGCTGCAGTTCCTGCTCGGCCCGGTGAAGAGCGTGACCGCGCACGCGCGGAAGCTGTACACGAAGTCCGAGGTGCCCGACGCGATCATGGCGATCCTCGAGTTCGAGAGCGGCCCGCTCGGCTACATCGGCACCGGCTGGGCCTCGCCCGGCGTCTACTCGATGAACCTGCTCGGCACCAAGGCGAACCTGCAGTACGACCTCGACTTCACGCACTGGGACGAGTCGCACCAGGCCGACGACTGGTCGACGCTGAAGTCGCAGTTCTACGGGGAGGCGGAGCGCCAGGCGGTCGAGCTGCCCCGCACGGACATGTTCCGCGAGCAGCTCGAGGAGTTCGGGCTGGCATGCCGCGGGCAGGCCACCGTCGAGGTCGGCGCCACCGAGGCCGTGCGCGCGCTCGGCGTCGTCCGGGCGGCCATCGAGTCCTCGAAGCGCAACGGCGAGGCCGTGCTGCTGCAGGAGGTCATCGACAAGACGGGCACCGGCGACTGAGTCGTCGTCCGCACGCCGTCACCGGCCGGGTCAGGCATCCTGACCCGGCCGGTTCGCTGTTCAGGAGGTCATCCATGCCCGTCGTCCCCGCCGGGGCCCTGCACTTCGACGCGCTGCCCGGCCGGTTCTCGGCGAACCCGCTCCCGCCGGGGCTGGACGTCGGCGCCAGCGCGCGCCTGGTGCGGATCTCGCCCGGCCCGCGGACACCGCACGTGCACCCGCGCAGCGCCGAGGTCGTCTACGTGGCCGGCGGCACCGGGACGGCGTGGGAGGACGACGTGCCGACGCAGGTGGGGGAGGGCGACGTCGTCGTCGTCCCGGCGGGCGTGCCGCACGCGACCGTCGCCTCCGGGACGTCGGACCTCGTGCTGGTCTGCTTCTTCCCGCACCCCGACCTCGCGGCCAACATCGAGGAGCTGACCGGCCCCGTCCGCACCGCCCTGTAGCGCGCCGGCGGCCCTCCCGGCGCCGAGTGAGCAGTTGTGGTCGCTCGCGACGGCGTGTCGGCGCGTGTCGCTGACATCAACTGCTCACTCGGCCGCGAAGCGCCCCGGACAGCACTCGGCGCCGGCCGCTAGATGCAGGCCGGCGCCGAGTGGTCAGGTGGTGCGGATCAGTCGAGGTTGCCCGGCTCGACCTCGAGGCCGAGGTTCTCCTGCGCCTCGGTCAGGCAGGAGAAGTCGGCGTGCTCCTGCCAGTCGAAGCCCTCGGGAACGTTGCCGGCCGCGATCATGCCGTCGTTCCACTCCTCGAAGGAGTCGAGCGGAGCACCGCCGTTGAGGGACCAGTTCTGTTCCATCTCGATGGTCCACTCGTCGAGGTCACCCTCGCTCGGCGTCTCACCGCGCTCCTCAGCGATGGCCACCGCGGCGTCCTGGTTGTCCATGTAGTCGTCACCCGCGGAGATCCACTGCTTGGCGGCGATGCGTCCCTCGAGGTACGCGCACACCGCGTCGCGGTTGTTCTCCATGGTCTCGTCGGTGACGACCCAGACCTCCTGGGGCACCCGGTTGTACTCCTCGACGATCATCTGACCGCCGGCCTCCTCGAGCGGGAGGACGTGCCGCGGCTGCAGCGCCGCGACGTCGATCTGACCGGCCAGCATGGCCTGGAGCCGCTCGTCCGAGCCGCCTTCGACCTGGACCCACTCCATGCTCTCGGGGTCCACGCCCAGGCCCTCGAGCATCTCCTCGGCCACGGTGATGTTGCGGTCACCCGCGGCGCCACCGCTGACCTTGAGGCCCTCGAGGTTGTTCGGGTCGACGCCCTCGCGGATGCCGAGGAAGTAGGCCTCGGAGTCCTTCTCGACGCCGATGATGGTCATCGGGATGCTGCCCTCGGCCAGGGCCGACCAGATGACGTCGGCCTCGCCCTGCGCCACCCAGACGTCGCCACCGGCCAGGCCGGCGATGTACTCGTCGGTCGCGAAGACCTCGGCGGGCTCGGTGAAGCCCAGGTCCGGCCAGTAGCTCTCGTCGGCGACCATCCAGGCCAGCTGGTTCATGTAGTCGTCGCCGTCGATGGCCAGGCGGACCTGGTCGAGGCTCAGACCCTCGCCGTCACCGCCACCGCCGCCCCCGCCGTCGTCGTCGGACCCACAGGCCGCCAACATCGTCGCGGCCAGCAGAACCGCCGGCACTCGGAAGTGCTTTCTCATTGTTCGCCCCTTCTTGGTGAACATTCCTCTGGTGCCCGTGACGACGACGTCACGTGTCCTTGCCGGTCGCGGCTCAGGCCCGCCATACCGAGACCTTCCGCTCGAGCAGCTGGGTGAGCCCCACCATCGCGACGCAGAAGAAGACGAAGATGAACAACATCGCGTAGGTCTGAGCGCTGTTGAACGTCTTGCTGGAGAGCGCGATGATGTAGCCGATTCCGGTGGCCGCGGTGAACAGCTCACCGATGAACAGGCCGATGAGGCCTCGCGAGACGCCCATCCGGATGCCCGTCGCGATGAACGGGACGGTCGAGGGCATCACCACGGACGTGAAGAGCCGTGTGCGGCTGGCCCCGAAGGAGCGCGCCGCCTTGAGCAGCGAGTTGTCGACGGTCTTGACGCCCTCCATGACGACCACGAGCGTCGCCGGTACGGCGGAGAGCACGATGATCACGATCCGGGCGGTGTCGTTGATGCCCACCCAGAGCAGGACCAGGGGCATCAGGATCAGGCGCGGCGTCGTGTAGATCGCCCAGATGTAGGGCGACAGGATCCGGTCGACGATCTTGACGCCGCCGATGAACAACCCCAGCGGGACGGCGATCACGATCGAGATGACCATGCCGACGATGTAGATCCACAGGCTGATCCAGAGGTTGCCCCAGAGGATGCCCTCGTTGGACATCTCCACCAGCTCCGCCCACACCTCGGTCACCGAGGGCAGGAACAGCTTCGGGATGTCGGAGTAGGTGGCCACGAGCTGCCACAGGGTGAAGAAGATCGCCAGGTTGAGCGTGCCGAGCAGCCAGCGCTGCTTGCGGCTGTAGACCCGGCGTCGGCCGGTCCGGCGCCCCCGCGCGGTCTTCTTCGAGGGCGCCGTGACCGACGTGGGCGTCATCGTCGCGTTCACCGACTGCGTCGCGGTCACAGCGCGACCTCCTCACGCCAGCGGCTGGCGTAGTTCTCGAGCTGGCGGGAGAGGCTGACCAGGAGCAGCGCGAGGGCGATGAGCGTGGCGGTGAAGGCGAACATCCGGGCGGTGTCGAGGTCGCGCATCGATCGGATGACCTCCGTGCCGATCCCGCCGGTGCCCACGGTGAGCTCGATGATCAGCAGGCCGACGAAGCCGCGGGAGATGCCGTTGCGGACGCCGCTGGCGATGAACGGCAGCGTGTTCGGCGCGATCACCTTGGCGAACAGCTGCACCCGGCCGGCGCCGAAGCTCCGGGCGGCCCGGACCAGCGACTCGTCGGTCGTCTGCACACCGTCCTTGCAGCTGAGGATGATCGGGATGATCGCGGAGAGCACGACCAGCCAGATCTTGATCTCGTCGCCGAAGCCGAGCCACAGCACCATCAGGGGTGCCAGGGCGATGCGCGGCATCGCGAAGAAGCCCCACAGGTAGGGCGAGGTGATCAGGTCGAGCGTCGGCGACATGCCGATGATCAGGCCCGAGCGGGATGCCGATCGCCAGCGAGATGACCATGCCGATCGACATCGCGTACATGCTGTTGGTGACGGCCTCCCACATGGAGCCGTCGGCGACGGCCTTCGTCCACTCGTCCCAGACCTCGACCGGGCCGGGGAACAGGATCGGGTTCGGGTCGAAGACCAGGATCGACAGGTGCCAGAGCCCGATGAACGCGGCGAACGCCAGGACGCCCGGCCCGCGCTTGCGGAGCAGCCGCTCGAACCAGGACTTCTGCCGCTTGGGCGGGCCGGCGGCCGGGTGCGGCCGCCGTCGGCGCGGACGACGAGGTGGCGGTGGCGGCCATCTCACATACCGCCCGCCGATCCGTTGTCGGGCCGGGGACCTCGCCGGCGGCGGCCGGGGCGCCGGCCGGGGCGAGCTCCGCCTCGGCGCGCTCGGGGTGCTCGGAGGAGAGCAGGTTCCAGACCCGGTCGCGCAGCGCCTGGAACTCGGGCAGCGAGCGGCTGGCGCGGCTGCGCGGCCGCGGCAGGTCGACGTCGATGATCTCCTTGATCCGCCCCGGGCGGTTGGTGACGACGGCGATCCGGTCGGCCAGCGTCACCGCCTCGTCCACGCCGTGGGTGATGAAGATGATCGGCTGGCCGGTGGTCGCGACGATCTTGGTGAGCTCCTCCTGCATGATCTCGCGGGTCATCGCGTCGACGGCGGCGAAGGGCTCGTCCATCAGCAGCAGGCGAGGCTCGGTCACCAGCGCGCGGGCGAGGCCGACGCGCTGGCGCATGCCGCCGGAGAGCTCACGGGGGTAGGAGTTCTCGAAGCCGGCGAGGCCGACCATCTTGATGTAGTGCGCGACCTTGTCCTTCGTGGAGGAGTCGACCCGGCCCTGCATCTCGAGCCCGAAGCGCACGTTCTTCTCGACGGTGCGCCACGGCATCAGCGCGTAGTCCTGGAAGACGACGGCGCGGTCGGGCTCGGGGCCGGTGACCGGCTTGCCGTAGACCTTGATCTCGCCCGCAGCGGGCTCGACCAGCCCGGCCACCACGTTGAGGAACGTGCTCTTCCCGCAGCCGCTCGGGCCGACGATCGCGAGGAACTCGCCCTCGCGCACCTCGAGGTTGAAGTCCTCGAGGGCGATCAGCGTGGTCTTCTCGCGACTCAGGTCGTACTCGACCGCGACCCCTCGCGCCTCGACGGCGACCGGCCTCGACCGGAAGTCCTGTTGTGCTGGCACCTGCATCGACTCCCTCGACCTCTTCGTGCACCACGCGTCCGGGCTCACCGGCCGGACGACCGCGATTGTTGCAATCGATTGCCTGCGGGGGTCAGTATCGTCAGGTGCCGCGAAGGTGTGTCAAGGATTACAGCCGAATTGCTACGGAGTCGTCGCAGATCGGCCCGTTTCGGTACGTGACGCGCCCGCTGGGTGACGGAACGCACACGACACGCCGCCATGACGTTCACCGGTAGGATGCCCGCCGTGCGGCCGCCCACGTTGCGTGATGTCGCGGAGGCCGCGTCGGTGCACGTGGCCACCGCGTCCCGGGCGCTGAATCCCGACACACGTTCTCTGGTCAGTTCGACCACCGCCGAGCGGGTGCTGCAGGCGGCGAAGGCGCTGGACTACCGGCCCAATCCGATCGCCCGCAGCCTGCGCACCGCACGCACCGACACGGTCGGACTGGTCATCCCCGACCTCACGAATCCCCTGGTGCCGCCGATGGTGCGGGGCGTGGCCGACGTGCTCACCCCGGCCGGCTACGACGCCTGGATCGTCAACACCGACAACGATCCGGACCGGGAGATCGCCCAGATCGAGTCGCTGCGGGACAAGCAGGTCGACGGCCTCATCGTCGCGACCGCCCGGCTCGAGCACCCCTGGCTGGAGCAGCTGCACGACGAGGGCGTGCGCATCGTGCTCGCCAACCGTCTCCTCGGCGCCGGCCGCATCCCGTCGGTCACCGCCGACAATGCCGCCGGCAGCGCCCTGGCCGTCGAGCACCTCGCCGGTCTCGGCCACACGCGGATCGCCCACGTGTCCGGCCCGCAGACCCTCTCCACCGGGCTGGTCCGCCGCCGCGGCTACCTGCAGGCGATCCGGGACCGCGGGCTGCCGGAGGACCCGGAGCTGCTGGTCACCTGCGCGGCCTGGACCGAGCAGGAGGGGGCGCGCGCCGTCGGTGAGCTGCTCGACCGCGGCGTGCAGTTCACCGCCGTCGTCGCCGGGCACGACCGTGTGGCCCTCGGGGCCTACGACGCACTGACCGCGCGGGGGCTGTCCTGTCCCGAGGACGTCAGCGTCGTCGGGTTCAACGACATGCCGTTCATGGACAAGATGCGGCCCGCCCTGACCACGGTCCGGGTCGCCCACTACGAGATCGGCGCAGAGGCCGCGCGGCTGCTGCTCGACGCCTTCACCGATCCCGACCGCCCCGCCCGCGGCGTCCTCCTGCAGCCCACGTTGGTGATCCGGTCCTCGACCGCGCCACCGGCGTGACCGCTCCGGCCGAGTGATCCGCGTGGGGCGAGGCCGCGCCGAGGGGCCCGGCCTGCGCTGGGTGCTCGTGCAGGCGGCCCTGTTCCACTCGGCGTTCAGCGTCGTGCGGCCGATGGTCAGCTACCGGGCTTTGGACCTCGGTGCCGGCAGTGCAGAGATCGGCATCCTCGCGGCGTCGTTCGCCGTTCTCCCGCTGCTCCTGGCCTTCGTCGTCGGACGGTGGGCGGACACGCTGGGTCCCGGCCGGGTGGTGGTGGTCGGCGCGGTGATGCTGCTGCTGGGGTGTCTCACCGCCCTCGTGGCCCCGGGGTTCGGGGTCCTGCTCCTCGGCGCGGCGACGCTCGGTCTGGGGCACCTGCTCACGATGGCCGGCCAGCAGACGACGGTGGCCCGCACCGCCGTCGGACTCGACCGCGACCGGGGGTTCGGATCGCTCACCGCGGCGGCCTCGGTCGGGCAGATGCTCGGTCCGCCGCTGGCGCTGTCGGTGGCCGGCTGGGCGGCGACCCGTGGGTGGTCGGAGAGCACCGTCGGGCTCGGCATCGCGGCCGTCCTGGTCACCATCGCGATCGCAACCTTCACGCAGCCGCGGCCCGCTCCCGCGCGGGAGGAGGGGAGCTCGGAGCCCACGACGTCGCGGCGCGCGTTCGGGGAACTCATCCGCACCCCGGGCATGTGGCAGGCGATGGTGACCAGCGGTGCGGTCCTCGCGGCGCTCGACCTGCTGCTGGCGTTCCTTCCCCTGTGGGCGGAGGAGCGCGGTGTCTCCATCACGACAGTCGGCTGGCTGCTGGCCGTCCGGGGCGCCGTCTCGCTCATCTCGCGGGTCGCCGTCGTCCAGTTGATCCGGACGATCAGCCGGCGGTGGACGTTCGTCGGCTCGATGGTCATGGGCGTCGCCGGCCTGGTGCTGCTGCCCTTCGTGGACGTCCCGGGTGCCGTCGTCGCGATGTGCCTGCTCGGGGTGGGCCTCGGGCTGACGCAGCCGCTGACCATGTCCTGGGTGTCCAGCCTGTCGGCCCCGAATGCGCGCGGCGCGGCGATCGGGCTGCGGCTGACGGCCAACCGGCTCGCGCAGACGGTGCTGCCGCCGACGATCGGGTTCGTCGTGGCCGGCAGCGGGAGCACGGGCGTCTTCCTCGGCTGCGCCGTCGTGCTCGCGGCGGCCACCGGCACGGTGGTCGGCCGGAGCCTCGACGAACCGCCACCGAGCGGCTGACGTCAGCGGCCGCGCACCGCCCAGGCCCGCGCGGTCAGCCGGATCGATCCGTCGTCGGCGGTGGGCAGCCGTGAGCGCAGCGCCTCCCGCAGCGCGGTGCGCTCGGCGTCGCCCAGCGAGGCGACGTAGGAGGGGGCCGGGGCCTGCGCCGACAGGAACGGCAGCCAGAAGTCGTCGAAGTCGGCGAACACCGTGGGGACGACGACGTCGGTGACCTCGACGTCGACCAGGCCCGCCGCCGCGGCGACCTCGGCCAGGGGACCGGGCTGGCAGAACGCGAACCGCGAGCCCTCCTGCCGGTCGGCGGCCGAGGGGTCGAGGTCGACGGCGGTGTCCCAGAACCAGCGCATCATCTGCATCTCGCCCGCGTAGTCCCAGACGTAGAAGGCGACCGTGCCGCCGTCCACCGTGCGGTGCAGCTCGCGCAGGGCCGCCACCTGGTCCGGGAGGAAGTTCAGCACCAGGCCGGAGACGACGACGTCCACCGCGCCGTCGGGCACCGGCAGGGCGCGGGCGTCGCCGAGGGTGAAGACGGCGCGCGGGTCGCGCACGCCCGCCGCGGCGGAGGCCAGGAAACCGGGGGAGGGGTCGATGCCGAGCACCGACGACGGCCCGGCGTCGCGCAGGACGGCGTCGGTCAGCGCACCGGTGCCGCACCCGACGTCCAGCCAGCGCAGGCCGGGCGGCTGGTCGAGCCAGGCGACGAAGCGCGGAGCGACCAGCCGGCTCCATCGGCCGACGTAGGGCTCGTAGCGCTCGCCGCTGGCCCAGGTGTCGGTCTGGGCCGGGGTCACGACCCGGATCGTGGCACCGGCCCGACGCCGGCGGGACCCTCAGCGGCGCGCGGAGAGAATCGCGCAGTGGGTCAGCGGCGCGCGAAAAGACTGGCGAGCTCGTGCGCCGACTCGCGGGTCGGCGCCGCGGCGACGATCTGGCGGAACTCGCGCTCCTGGCGGAGGGCGGCGCGCTCGGCGCGGTGACGGGCCAGAGCGGTGGTGAGGCGGTTCATGGCGGTGTGTCCTTCCTGATTCAGCGGAAAGCGGGGACGGGGAGCAGGCTGCGGACGGCGAGGACGTCGTCGTCCGGGGTGACGGTGGTGTCGGGCAGCACCCGGCGGATCAGCGCGAGCACGCGGTCGTTGTCCGGCTGCACGGTCGCGGTGAGCACCTCGACGCCGCGCGCGGCGGCCAGCGCGATCAGTTCGCCGAGCAGCTGGCGGCCGAGGCCGAAGCCCTGCCACGCGTCCTCGACGACGATGGCGAATTCGGCCGTGGACGGGTCGGCGGGGGAGCGGTCGTAGCGGGCGACCCCGACCACCTCGCCCCCGAACTCGGCCACGACGGCCTCGCGGAGGTCGTGGTCGACCTCCACGAGCCGGCGGACGGTCTCGGCGGGGAGGCGGTGCACCGGTGCGTGGAAGCGGCGGTAGACGGTCTCCCGGGACAGCCGCGGCCACAGGCGGTAGAAGCGTCCGACGTCGTCCGACTGGACCGGCCGGGTCGCGATCGCGAGATCCATGACGCCTCCCTGAGTTCGTGTGATGAACTCTGCTCCTCCACCTCTTGGTTCGTCAAGTGAACTCAGCAGGTTTATGCTTCTCGGCGTGAGCGAGTCGCTGTGGGACCGGTCCCGCTGTTCGGTCGCGGGCACGCTGTCGGTGGTGGGGGAGAAGTGGAGCCTGCTGGTGCTCCGCGAGGCGTTCTTCGGCGTGCGCCGGTTCGCCGACTTCCAGCGCGTCCTCGGGGCCCCGCGGGCGGTGCTCACCGAGCGGCTGGCCACGCTCGTCGAGCAGGGCATCCTGCGGCGCGTGCCCTACCAGGCCGAGGGGGAGCGGCAGCGGCACGAGTACCGGCTGACCCAGAAGGGGATCGACCTCTATCCGACGCTGGTCGCCCTCATGCAGTGGGGCGACCGCTACCTGGCCGACGGCGACCAGCCGGTGGAGCTCGAGCACAAGGACTGCGGCGCCACGGTGCACCTGGCGCTCGTCTGCGACGCCGGGCACGAGCTCTCCGGCGCCCGCGAGGTGCGGCCGGTGCCGAGGGTCGCCGGGCGGTCCGGCCGCTCCGCGTAGCCGGGGCGGGTGCTCCGGCGCGATCGCGGCATGGGAAGGTCGCTCCCACGCAACGCGACCCGCTCGGCCGGAAGGAACCATCCGTGGCACTGCGACTGGCTGAGCGCCTGCGCTTCGTGCGCGCCTTCCTCGCCCATCCGCGGCAGATGGGCGCGATCCTGCCCACCTCCCGCTGGGCGGTGCGCGACATGCTGGACATGGCCGACGTCGCCGGCGCCGACCTCGTCGTGGAGCTGGGCGCCGGCACCGGCGTCGCGACCGGCGAGATCCTGGCCCGGCTCAAGCCGGACGCGCGGCTGATCGCGCTCGAGATCGCGCCCGAGCTCACCAAGCTGCTCGAGGAGTGGTTCCACGACCCCCGGTTGGAGGTCGTCTGCGACTCGGCCGAGCACATCGAGAAGTACCTGAAGGGCGCCAAGGCCGACGTCGTGGTCTGCGCGCTGCCCTTCACCTCGCTCGACGCCGGCCTGCGGCGGCGGCTCCTGGACGGGCTGCCCTCGATGCTCGCGCCCACGGGTACCGCCGTCGTCATCCAGTACTCGCCACTGATCCAGGGCGAGCTGCGCAAGCGCTTCGCCGTCGGTGCGCCGGCGGATCTCGCCGCGCAACATCCCGCCGGCCTTCCTGTTCGCCTGCCGCCACCAGGCGGACGCGGGCTGACCTACGCCGGGACGGCGCGGCGCATCCGGGCGGCGAGCAGCCCGGCCAGGACGGCGCCCCCCGCGTTGAGGAGGGCGTCGAGCGGCGAGACGACCCGGCCCAGCGGCAGTGCCCACTGGAGCAGCTCGATCGCCGTGCCGGTCGCCAGCGCGGCCGCCGCGAGCGGACCCGGCCGGCCGAGCGCCGGCCAGCGCAGCACCGCCAGGACGGCGGGCGCCGTGAGCAGGCCGAGGTTGCCGAGCAGCTGCAGCACCGTCGTCGTCGAGTCCAGCCCGGTGGCGTACCAACGCAGCTCGGCCGCCGGTGAGCCCCAGGCCCAGCCGTTGCCCTGGGGCAGCAGCGTGAGCGCCGCGACCACCGCCAGCGCGACGGCGAGGCCGGCCGACAGCAGCCGCCGGTCGGGGGTCACGGCTGCTCCGGGACCGTCCAGGCCGAGTCCTCGGCCAGGGCGCTGATCGCGGCCGCGCCGAGGGCGTCGACCTCGCCGGCGAGCAGAGCGAGCGGCAGCGGACGGTCCGAGCGCAGCTGGGCGGCCAGCCGGTCGGCGGTGCGCGACACCCGGACCCGGCCGGTCGCGCCACGCGTCGTCCGTCGCGGCGACGCTCCACGCTTCGCCGACCTCGGCGCAGAGCCCGGGCAGCCGGCGCAGCAGCTCGGCGCACGAGCCGGCCAGCCGCCACCAGGTGCCGGCCGCCAGCTCGCCCTCGCTCCGGATCCCGGCGTCGGCCCACCGCAGCAGCCGGACGACGTCGCCCCACACCAGGTCCGACACCACGACCGACACGACCGAGGTGGCCGCCGGCCGGTGCGCGAGGACGAGGCGGCGGGTGGTCGCGGGGTCGTAGAGCCAGTGCCGGGTCGATGCGTCCATGGCCCGACGCTGCCGCTCCAGCCCGAGGGTTGCCTGGACCGCGGCTGGCAGTTCGCTGGAAACCCGGTGGGCTGCGACGTACAGGAGATCCACAGGCGACGTCCGGGTTCGCCCCAGCGGCGGACTGCACCGTTCCCCTCGAGCATCCCCTGATCGACGAGGAGCACCCGTGGCCGACGAGCCGACCACCACCCCGCACAGCGGTTCCCGCTGGGAGCCGCCGACGACCGTGCCCCCGGCGGAGAGCCCTGCTCCGTCCCGTACCCGCCGGCTGCGCCGCCGGGGTGCGCTGCTCGGTGCCGCCGTCGGCCTCGCGGCGCTCGGCGGCGTCGGCGGCTACGCGATCGGGCAGGCCGCCGCGGGCACGAGCGATTCCGCCGTCGTCCAGGACAGCCCGGACGACGACGCGACGACCGACGACGGCTTCCGCGGCCCGCGGGGTGACGACGACGGCGACGGGCGCGGGTTCCCGCCGGACTTCGACAACGGCACCACCGACGACGGCGACGCGGCATGACCGCGGTCGCCACCCCCGTGACACCGCCGACCGCCCGCCCTGCCCCCGTGGCCGGCCGGCGGGCACGGGCGGACGCCCGCGTGCGGGCGGCGGCGGTGGCCGGACTCTGGGCGAGCCTGCTGCTGGTCACCTACTGGTGGGTGGCCGGCGGGGGCGTCCAGGATCTCGGCGGATGGACGAGCGGCCTCACCTCGCTGGGCCGGCTGACCGGACTGCTCGCCTCCGACCTGCTGCTGGTCCAGGTGCTGCTCATGTCGCGGCTGCCCCCGCTGGAGCACGCGTTCGGCCGTGACCGGTTGGCGCGCCAGCACCGCCTCGTCGGCTTCACGTCGTTCAACCTCATGCTCGCCCACATCGGGCTGATCACCTGGGGCTACGCCTCGGGCGAGCTCGCGCGGACGCCGGCCACGCTCTGGGACCTGACGGTCGACTACCCGGGCATGCTGCTCGCCGCGGCCGGGACCCTCGCGCTGGTCATGGTCGTCGTCACGAGCATCAAGGCCGCGCGCGCGAGCCTGCGCTACGAGTCGTGGCACCTGCTGCACCTCTACGCCTACCTCGGTGTCGGCCTCGCACTGCCGCACCAGCTCTGGACCGGCCAGGAGTTCCTGACGTCGACCGCCGCCACGGTCTTCTGGTGGGGTCTCTGGATCGCGGCCGCCGTCTCGGTCCTCGTCTGGCGGCTCGCCCTCCCGCTCTGGCGCAGCGCACGGCACGGGCTGCGGGTGACCTCCGTCGTCCCCGAGCAGCCGGGCGTCGCGTCGGTGTACCTGACCGGCCGCGATCTGGACCGGCTGCCGGCGGAGGCCGGGCAGTTCTTCGGCTGGCGGTTCCTCACCGGCCGGGGCTGGAGCCGGGCGCACCCGTACTCGCTGTCAGCCGCGCCGGACGGTCGCAGCCTGCGGATCACCGTGAAGGACCTCGGCGACGACAGCGCCGCGGTCCGCAGCATCCGGCCGGGCACGCGCGTGCTGGTCGAGGGACCGTACGGCCGCCTGAGCGAGCGGGCCCGCACCCGACCGAAGGTCGCGTTCATCGGCGCGGGCGTCGGCGTCACGCCGTTGCGTGCCCTGGCCGAGGACCTGGACTACGCCCCGGGCGACGCCGTCCTGCTGCACCGGTTCACGAGCCGGCCCCTCTTCGAGGGGGAGTTCGCGATCCTGGCCGAGGAACGGGGCCTGCGCGTCCTGAACCTGCCCGGCCACCGCCGGGCGCCGGGCTCCTGGCTCGGGGACGGTGTCGGCGCGGCCGACGACCTCACCGTGCTCACCTACTGGGTGCCCGACATCGCGGAGCGGGACGTGTACCTGTGCGGCCCGGAGAAGTGGGCCGACGACGTCCGGCGGTGCCTGACGGCCGCGGGCCTGCCGCCCGAGCACCTGCACGTCGAGAGCTTCGGGTGGTGACGGCGTGACCCGCATCGTGCTGTGGTTCATGAGCACGCTGACCGTCGTCGTGCTCCTGTTCGGCTACTCGACGTCGACGGCCGGGCCGGGCGCCGTGGGCGGCCAGACCTCGATCATCTCCTCGGGCGGCACGGCGACGTCGGACTCGGGGGAGACGTCCAGCGCGGCCGGCAGCACGACCGTGACCGGCGCCGTCGCCCAGACCCGCTGGGGCCCGGTGCAGGTGGAGATCACCGTCGCGGACGGGACGATCACCGGGGTCTCGGTCGTCGAGTACCCGACGGAGAACCGCCGGGACCGCGAGATCAACGAGACCGCGCTCCCCGTCCTCGTCGACGAGACCATGGACGCGCAGAGCGCCGACATCGACATGGTCAGCGGCGCGACGGTCACCAGCGAGGGCTACCTGGAGTCGCTGCAGTCCGCGCTCGACCAGGCGGGGCTGTGACGACGGCGACCGGGGTGGGCACCCGGCGGTACGTCGACCACGTGATGGGCATGCCGATCTCGCTGGCCCTCCGCGGCCGGCACGCCGACGACGTCCGCGGTCGGGACGCCTGGGCGGCCGCGATGAGCGTGCTGCGGTACGCCGACGCCGTCTTCAGCACCTACCGCGCCGACTCGTTCGTGAGCCGACTCGACCGCGGTGAGATCGACCTGGCCGACTGCCCGCCCGAGGTGACCGACGTGCTGGCGCTGGGGGAGGCCGCCCGGCTGCAGTCCGGCGGGGCGTTCGACGTCCGCCGTCCCGGACCGGACGGCCGGCGGGTGCTCGACCCGAGCGGGGTGGTGAAGGGCTGGGCCGCCGAGCGGGCGGCGGAGGCGCTGCGCGCGCTGCCGGAGACGGACTTCTGCCTGTCCGCCGGCGGGGATCTGGTCTGCCGGACCCTGGACCCCGACGCCCGGCCGTGGCGGATCGGGATCGAGCACCCGAAGGACCCGCAGCGGATCGTCGCCGTCGTGCCGGTGGCGACCGGAGCGGTGGCCACGTCGGGCACCGCGCACCGCGGGGCGCACCTGGTGGACGCGCGGACCGGCCGCCCGCCGGCCGGGATCGCAGCGGTGACCGTGGTCGGCCCGTCGCTGACCTGGGCCGACATCGACGCGACCGCGGCCTATGCGCAGGGTCCGGACGCCGCGGCATGGCTGGGCACCCGGCCCGGCCGGACCGGCCTGGTGGTCTGGGCCGACGGGGCGACGACGACGGTCGCCGGCCCCGGGAGGAGCGACGTCAGGCGCTGATCGGGACGACCCGTCGCGCGAGGCGGAGGCGACGCCGCTCGCGCTCGGAGAGACCGCCCCAGATGCCGAACCGCTCGTCGTTCGCGAGGGCGGACTCCAGGCACTCGGCCCGTACGTCGCAACCGGAGCAGACGCGCTTGGCCTCGCGGGTCGAGCCGCCCTTCTCCGGGAAGAACGCCTCGGGGTCCGTCTCGGCGCACAGGGCGTCGAGGCGCCACGTCTCGTCGCCCGTCGGGGTGGCCGGCCACTGCGACGCGGACATCGGCTCGGCGTCGGCGCTGTAGTCCGAGGTGAAACCGGCGCTGAAGTCGGCGCTGTAGTCGGTGAGCAGGGTCAGGGGCGGGCGGGAGAAGGAAGACACGGGAAGCTCCTCGGACGTGGGTAGCGCGCACCGTGACGGACCGGTACGGCCTGGCTGCTGTCCGTGACGTTACGTTTCCGATACCAAATGAGCACTGGCGGTTTCGAGCGAAACTGCGCCGTCCGTTTGGTGAATTCTGTCCATGCCCAGGTGTGGTGCGCACATCTGTGTCAGAGCGGAGTCACATACGCCCCGCTGATCCCGCCGTCGACGAGGAACTCCGACGCCGTCATGAACGAGGAGTCGTCCGACGCCAGGAATGCGACGGCCGCCGCGATCTCGTCGCGCGTCGGCGAACCGCCCCATCGGGATGTGCACGAGCCGGCGGGCAGCACGCTCCGGGTCCTTCGCGAACAGCTCCTGCAGCAGCGGCGTGTTCACCGGCCCGGGGGAGAGGGCGTTGACCCGGATGCCCTCGCGCGCGAACTGCACCCCGAGCTCGCGCGACATCGCCAGCACGCCGCCCTTCGAGGCGGTGTAGGAGATCTGCGAGGTCGCCGCGCCCATGCGCGCCACGAACGAGGCGGTGTTGATGATCGAGCCGCGGCCCCGCGCCTGCATGTGCGGGATCGCCGCCTTGCAGCAGAGGTAGACCGACGTCAGGTTCACCTCCTGCACCCGGCGCCACGCGTCGAGCCCGGTGGTGAGGATCGAGTCGTCGTCGGGAGGCGAGATGCCGGCGTTGTTGAACGCGATGTCGAGCCCGCCGTAGGTGTCGACGGCGGTCTGGAACAGCGCCTCGACCTGCTCCGGCGAGGTCACGTCGACCTGGACGAACGTCCCGCCGACCTCCTCGGCCGCGGCGGCTGCCTTCGGGTCGACGTCCCCGACGACGACGTGCGCGCCTTCCGCGGCGAACCGGCGGGCGGTGGCCAGCCCGATCCCGCTGCCCCCGCCGGTCACCACGGCGACCCGGTCGACCAGCCGCCGCACCACTGCCTGCTCGCTCACCGCTCACCCTTCCGTCGCCAGGAACACGTTCTTCTCGTCGGTGAACGAGTTCAGCGCGTCCGGACCGAGCTCGCGGCCCAGCCCGGACTGCTTGAAGCCGCCGAACGGCGTCGAGTAGCGCACCGACGAGTTGCTGTTGACCGAGAGGTTGCCCGCCTCGATCGCGCGGGAGACGCGCAGCGCCCGGCCCAGGTCGCGGGTCCAGATCGAGCCGGACAGGCCGTACTCGCCCTCGTTGGCCAGCCGGATCGCGTCGGCCTCGTCCTCGAACGGGACGACGGCCACGACCGGCCCGAAGATCTCCTCGGTGACCGCCCGATCGGCCGGGTCGACGGGGGCGAGGACGGTCGGCGGGAACCAGAAGCCGGGGCCGTCGGGCGCGGAGCCGCGGAAGGCCACCGGCGCGTCGTCCGGGACGTAGGACGCGACCCGCTCCCACTGGCCGCGGCTGATCAGCGGCCCCATCTCGGCCGTGTCGAGCGACGGGTCCTCGACCCGCACGCCCTGCACGGCCGGTTCCAGCAGCTCCATGAACCGGTCGTAGGCCGAGCGCTGCACCAGGATCCGGGACCGCGCGCAGCAGTCCTGCCCGGCGTTGTCGAAGACGGCGTACGGCGCGCCCGCGGCGGCCTTCTCCAGGTCGGCGTCGGCGAACACCACGTTGGCGCTCTTGCCGCCGAGCTCGAGGGTCACCCGCTTCACCCGCTCGGCGCAGCCGGCCATGATCCCCTTGCCGACCTCGGTCGAGCCGGTGAACACGATCTTGCGCACGTCCGGGTGGTCGACCAGCCGCTGCCCGACGACCGAGCCCTTGCCCGGCAGCACCGTGAACACGTCCTCGGGCAGCCCGGCCTCGAGCGCCAGCTCCGCCAGCCGCATCGCGGTCAGCGGGGTGAGCTCGGCCGGCTTGAGGACGACGGTGTTGCCGGCGGCCAGCGCGGGCGCGAACGCCCAGCCGGCGATCGGCATCGGGAAGTTCCACGGCACGATCGCGCCGACGACGCCGAGCGGCTCGCGGAAGGTGATGTCGACGCCGCCCGCTACCGGGATCTGCCGGCCGAACAGCCGCTCCGGCGCCGCGCTGTAGTAGGTCAGGACGTCGCGGACGTTGCCCGCCTCCCAGCGGGCGTTGCCGATCGTGTGGCCGGAGTTGCGCACCTCCAGCTGGGCGAGCTCCTCGACGTGCGCGTCGACCTGCTCGGCGAACCGGCGCAGCAGCCGTCCGCGGTCGGCGGGTGCGACCTGCCGCCACGAGTCGAAGGCCCGGCGCGCTCGGCCGACGGCGTCGTCGGTCGCGGCGGCATCCGCGAGCGGGACGGTGGTGACGATCTCTTCGGTGGCGGGATTGACGACGTCGTGCGACGGTCACCAGTGCTCACAACCGCTCGAACCCCCGGAACCTCTCCCAGTCGGTGACCGCGCGCCCGAAGGCCGCCAGCTCGACGGCGGCCATGTTGGCGTAGTGGTCGACCACGTCGTCGCCGAACGTAGCGCGCGCGAAATCGCTGCTCCGCCACAGGTCCAGGGCCTCGGCCAGGCTGGTGGGCACGTGGTCGGCGGTGGGGTCGTCGTAGGCGTTGCCCTCGAAGGCGGGCTCGAGCTCCAGCTCCTCCTCGATGCCCGCCAGCCCGGCGGCCACGACGGCGGCCGTGGCGAGGTAGGGGTTCACGTCGCCGCCGGGGACGCGGTTCTCCAGCCGCAGCGAGGCGCCGTGGCCGACCAGCCGGAACGCGCAGGTGCGGTTGTCCCGCCCCCAGCGCAGCGCGGTCGGCGCGAACGAGCCCTCGACGTAGCGCTTGTAGGAGTTGATGTTCGGCGCGAGGAGCAGGGTGAGCTCGCGCATGTACTTGAGCTGGCCGGCGACGAACGACTTCCCGAGGTCGGACATCCCGTGCCCGTCGGCCATCACCATCGCGCCGTCGCTCCCGCGGAAGCTGCAGTGGATGTGGCAGGAGTTGCCCTCGCGGGCGTCGAACTTGGCCATGAAGGTCAGCGCCATGCCCTCCTGGGCGGCGATCTCCTTCGCGCCGTTCTTGTAGATGACGTGGCCGTCGCAGGTCCGCGCGGCCTCGTCGTAGAGGAACGCGATCTCGTGCTGGCCGAGGTTGCACTCGCCCTTGGCCGACTCGACGACGAGGCCCGCGCCGGTCATGTCGTTGCGGATCCGGCGCAGCAGCGGCTCGATCCGGGCCGTGCCCAGCACCGAGTAGTCGACGTTGTACTGGTTGGCCGGGGTGAGGTCGCGGTAGCCGGCGGACCACGCCTGCTCGTAGGTGTCGCGGAAGACGATGAACTCGAGCTCCGTGCCGACGTAGGCGGTCATGCCCGCCTCGGCCAGCCGCTCGGTCTGCCGGGCCAGCACCTGCCGGGGCGAGGCGACGACGGGGCTGCCGTCCTCCCACCGGAGATCGGCCAGCACCATCGCCGTCCCGGGGTTCCACGGCACGGGCCGCAGCGTCGACAGGTCCGGCTGCATCACGAAGTCGCCGTAGCCGGTCGACCACGACGACATCGCGTAGCCCTCGACGGTGTTCATCTCGACGTCGACGGCGAGCAGGTAGTTGCACCCCTCGGTGGCGTGCTCCAGGACGACGTCCAGGAAGTACCGCGCGTGCAGGCGCTTGCCCTGCAACCGGCCCTGCATGTCCGTGAACGCGACGAGGACCGTGTCGACGTCGCCCCCGTCCACCTGACGGCGCAGTTCTTCCACCGACAGGGCCGGTTCCCGCGGGTCAGGCACGAGGCCGGACGCTAGGGGCACGTCGTCCGCCCCACAAGCCGCAGCCCGCCGCCGTCACGCGATCGGTGCCTGCGCCGCTCGCACGAGCGCCCCGAAGAGACGACGGTCCTCGCCCGCCTCGGGATGCCACTGCACGCCGAGGCAGAACCGGTGGCCGGTGGCCTCGACCGCCTCCAGGACGCCGTCCTCGGCCCAGGCGGCGGGCGTCAGGCCCGTCGGCGACCCGGTTCAGCGCCTGGTGGTGGTGGCAGTCTGCCGGCGCGGCCGGCCCCAGGAGATCGGCCAGCGCGGTGCCCGGCGCCGTCGTGACCTCGCGCCGCGCGAACACGCCCGGGCCGCCGGAGTGCAACCCTGCCGTCGGGACGTCGGGCAGGTGCTGCACCAGGTCGCCACCGAGCAGGACGTTGAGCAGTTGCATGCCGCGGCAGATCGCGAGCAGCGGCAGGTCGCGCTCCAGCGCGGCCGCGAGGACGGCCAGCTCCGCCTCGTCCCGTTCGGGGCGGACGACCGTGGTGTTGGGGCCCGGCGACTGGCCGTAGCGGGCCGGGTCGACGTCGGCGCCGCCGGCGAGGATCAGTCCGTCGAGGCGGGCGACCACGGCGGCGGAGATCGCGCCGGTCGGCAGCAGCACCGGCTCGCCGCCGCACTCGGCGACGGCGTCGGCGTAGGTGGCGGGCAGGAGCACCGCGGGCACGTCCCAGTACCCCCACCGCGCCTGCTCGCGGTAGGTGCTGATGCCGATCAGCGGGCGCTTTCCGCCGCGGTCGTCGCCGCTCATGCCGACAGTCTCCGCTACCGGTGTCGGCGGCTCGCGCTTCCGCGGAAGCGTTCAGCCGGTCAGGGGCACTCTGCCCTCGGCGGCGAGGCGTCGGACGAGGTCTCGGTTGTCCATGAGTACCCCGATGGCGTAGCGGAGGTTCATGCGGTCGTAGTGCTGCTGGAGGGTGTCGGGAAGCGGCGGTTCACCCTCGGGGAAGAGGACGCGGCTGAGTCGGGCGCTGTCCCGGGCCGGGCCGGCTGAGGAGGCCCTGAATGCGGACGACGCGACCCGAGCGGCGGTTCGCCGGGCGTCCTTCGGGGCGGCGCGGTCCGGGGCGTCGGGGCGTGGGGGGTCGGCGGGGGATCAGCCGACCGGGCGGCGGAGCGATATCGGCGATCGGGGGTGCGTCAGTGGGCCGCCGGCCGGCGGCGGTGTCGATGGGGTGGACACCGATGAACGCGGGTGTGTCCTCGGTGGTGTCGAGGCCGGCGAGTCCGGCGCTGAAGGCGGCGTCGGCGGTGCCCCAGATGTGCTGTCCGTCGGGTGTCAGGACGATCAACCGGCCGTCCACGCGGCTGAGCACGAGGTCGTGGTCGTGGACCAGGCCGTGGTCGGCGTCGCAGAGGAGTACGAGGTTGGCCAGTTCGGTGCGGCCGCCGAACAGCCAGTGCCGCATGTGGTGGGCGTGCAGGCGCTCGATGCGGGTCTCCGGGCAGCCGGGCCGGGCGCAGCCCCCGTCACGGCGTAGCAGCGCCCGGCGCTGGGCCTTGGTGGCGCGGCGCTTGCGGCGGCCGACGGCCAGGGGTTCGCGTCCTTGCTCGAGCATGACCACGGCGGTGGCCTCGCAGAGCATGCGCCGGGCCTGGGCGCCGGTGATCGCCGGGCCGTCCTCGAAGAAGGCGCGGCCGGCGGCGGTGTCGTCGGCGAGCACGTCGGCGTCGACGTGCACCACGACTTCGCGGCGGGGCGGGTCGCCGGGCCTGCGGTCCAGGTCCACGCGGGCCTCGGCGAGCGAGCCGAGGGCGGCGATGCGGCGGGCCGCGGTGCGTTCGCGGACCCGGCCGACCGCCGCGTCCTCCTTGCAGCGGTCGGCGACGGCACGGTCCACCGTGCCGCCGGCGGCGCGGATCTCCTCGTGCCGGGCCTGGGCCTTCTTGTTCTGCGCGCGTTCCCGGCGGGCCTCGCGTTCGGCCAGCGAGTCGATCCGGGTCATCAGTGGGGTACCGGTTTCCACCCGCATCCGGATCTTCATCGTCAGGTAGCCCTCGTCGTCGGTCCAGAAGTGGAAGGACTCCCCGTCCTCCTCCCGCCGGTGCCCGGGGGTCCGGCCGGCGTCGTCGTCGACGCGCCGCCAGGCGCGGCAGAACCGCTCGGTCTGCGACGCGGTCGCCGTCGAGGCGAACTCCAGCAGCGGCGCCTCGCAGTCCGGCGCCGCGATCCGGGTCAGTGCCCGCACCTTGGCGTAGGACAGCCGGCCGGCGTCGAACGCTGCCGCGATCAGGGGCAGCCCGCGCAGGGCCCGCGCGACCCGGACGTGCTCGCGCGCGGTGGTCGGAGACATGCCGCACTGCCAGGCGATCCAGTGCCCGCAGGACTTGATGCCCACGCCGCGCCAGCCGCCGCGCTCGTCGAACTCGGCCACCAGTCGCAGCCATGCCGCCGTCGCCGCGGCGAGGCGCACCGCCCCGGTGGTGATCGCGCGGGCCAGCTCCGGCAGCGGCGAACCCAACGGGAATTGTAGGTCTTCTTTCGAACTCATGTTCGGACGATAGCCGCGGCCACTGACAGAAACCGCTGGTCAGCCGGTCGTCACGCTTCCGCGGAAGCGTGGCGGGGCGGCAACGTCGCGGGCATGCCGGCCTGCGCGCGCGCTTCCGCGGAAGCGCGAGCAACGGTCGTGCATCAACTGGGGGACGGGCGCCCTCGGCCTCTTGACCTGCGGTGGCGCGACCCATCACCCTGACCGCCGCACTGAGCACGCCGACGGCCGCGCATCCAGTGGGCCGTCGTCCGGTCCCCAGGAGGCGCCATGTCCGCTCCCCGTCCGCGTGGCGCCTCGGGCGTCACCTACGCCCACGCCGAAGAGGGCTACTTCGACAAGCGGGGGCTGACCCGGGCGGCCGGGTTCTGGGGGCTGTGGGGCCTGGGCGTCGCCGCGGTCATCTCCGGCGACTTCTCCGGCTGGAACTTCGGCATCGGCGGTGCCGGCTGGGGCGGCTTCCTGATCGCCACGGCCGTCGTCACGCTGATGTACGTCTTCATGATCGGCAGCATCGGCGAGATGTCGGCGGCGCATGCCGCACACCGGCGGTGCCTACTCGTTCGCGCGGTCGGCGATGGGCCCGTGGGGCGGGTTCGTGACCGGACTGGCCGAGACGATCGAGTACGTCGCGACGACGGCGGTGATCGTCTACTTCTCCGCCGCCTACGCCGACAGCATCACCGACGAGCTGTTCGGGCTCTCGATGCCCGCCTGGATCTGGTGGGTGATCCTCTACGCGGTCTTCCTGCTGCTGAACATCGCCGGCGCGGAGGTGTCCTTCCGCTTCGCCGTCATCGTGGCCGCGCTCTCCCTGGCCGTCATCGCGCTGTTCGCCGTCATGGCGCTGTTCTCCGACGCCCTCGACTTCAGCAAGCTCTTCGACATCGAGCCCGACGCCGGCAACAGCGACTTCCTGCCGTTCGGCTGGTGGCAGGTCGTGCTCGCGATGCCGTTCGCGATGTGGCTCTACCTCGGCATCGAGGAGCTCCCGCTGGCCGCGGAGGAGTCGCACATGCCCGCCCGCGACATCCCCCGCGCCGGCATGTGGGGCCTGATCACGCTCATCGTGAGCGGCGCGCTCGTGCTGGTGCTCAACCCGGCCGTCACGGGCGCCTCGGCCATCGGCGAGTCCGGCGAGCCGCTGCTCGACGGCTTCCGCGCGATCCTGCCGAACAGCGACGTCGCCGCGATCCTGTCGGCCTTCGCGCTGCTCGGCCTGTTCGCCTCGCTGCAGGGGATCATGTACGCCTACGGGCGCAACATCTACTCGCTGAGCCGGGCGGGCTACTACCCGAAGGTCCTGTCGCTCACCGGCGCCCGCAAGACCCCCTGGATCGCCCTGGTCGTCGGCGCGGTCATCGGCATCGTCGCGCTGGTCGTCGTCGACACCGGCGGCGAGACGGCGGGGGCGATCGTCCTCAACATCGCCGTCTGGGGCGCGGTGCTGGCCTACCTGCTGCAGATGGTGTCGTACGTGCTGCTGCGCCGGAAGTTCCCGAACGCCAGCCGCCCCTACCGCAGCCCGTTCGGCGTGGGTGGTGCGGTGGTCGCGGGCGCGATCGCCGCGCTGATCTTCGTCGGCGTCATGCTCAACGAGGACTACCGGCCGGCGATCATCGCGATCGCCGTCATCTACGTGATCGCCCTCGTCGGCTTCGCGGCCTTCGGCCGGCACCGTCTGGTGCTCTCGCCGGAGGAGGAGTACGCCATGTCCGGCGGCCTGCACGGCGACCCGCAGGCGGAGGGCTACGGCGCCATCGACGTCGAGGACATCGACCCGGAGGCACGCTCGCGCACCGTCTGACGACGCCCGGGTCCCGGCCGGCCTGCTGCGTCGGTCGGCCGGGACGAAGGGAGGTCGGGGCGTGCACGCATGGGTGGTCGACGTCCCGGGACCGATCGACGCCGGTCCACTGCGACGGGTGGAGCGCGATCTCCCGGAGCCCGGGCCGGGTCAGGTCCGTGTCCGGGTGACCTGCTGCGGGGTGTGCCGGACCGACCTGCACCTGGCCGAGGGCGACCTGCCGCCGCGCAGGGCTGCCGTCACACCCGGGCACGAGGTCGTCGGGACCGTCGACGCCCTGGGTGCGGGAGCCGCGCGGTTCGCAGTGGGGGAGCGGATCGGGGTGGCCTGGCTCGGGCGGACCGACGGCAGCTGCCGCTACTGCCGCCGCGGCGACGAGAACCTCTGTGCCGCCCCGGTGTTCACCGGCTGGGACGTCGACGGCGGCTACGCCGACGCCTGCCTGGCCGACGAGCGCTTCGCCTACCGGCTGTCCGACGGGCTGGACGACGAGCAGACGGCGCCGCTGCTGTGCGCGGGGATCATCGGCTACCGCGCCCTGAGGTGCGCCGACGTGCCGCCCGGCGGCCGCCTCGGCATCTACGGCTTCGGCGGCAGCGCGCACCTGACCGCGCAGGTCGCCCTCGCGCAGGGCATGCGGGTGCACGTCTTCACCCGCGGGGAGCGGAACCGGGAACTGGCCACCGAACTGGGCGCGGACTCGGTCGGCGGGGCGGCCGATCCCTCGCCCGAGCCGCTGGACGGCGCGATCCTCTTCGCCCCGGCCGGTGAGCTCGTGCCGGTAGCGCTGCGGGCGCTGGACCGGGGCGGCACCCTGGCCGTGGCCGGGATCTGGTTGTCGGCGATCCCCGGCCTGGACTACGCCGCCGAGCTGTTCGAGGAGCGACGGCTGCGCAGTGTCACGGCCAACACCCGTCGCGACGGCGAGGAATTCCTCCGGCTGGCCGAGCGGCTCGGCGTCCGGGCGACGACCGTCGCCTACCCGATGGCGCAGGCACCGCAGGCGCTGGCCGACCTCGCGCACGGGCGCTTCGGCGGCGCCGCCGTCCTGACGAACTAGCGACGGCGCAGGCCGCGGACGAGCACCCACGCGACCGCGACCCAGCCCATGTGTGCACGGGTGGGCGGCGATTGAGACCGCACGCGCACAGAACCGACCGGACAAGGGAGCCGGGCAGGGATCTAGCCGAGTTGCGCCCCCAGCAGAGGGAACGGCCGCCAGGCATCCTCGTGAGCCATGAGCCCCGGGAGGTGCTTGGAGCTGGTCCCGGGTGAGCCATCAGGGTCGATCAGCGCCAGTCGGTCGACGATGCCCTGGCGCACTGTTTCGAAGACCCGCTGGCCCCGGTCCGCGGAGCCGCCGGCCCCAGACATGCGGGAGACCGCCCCCGCGCGAATGATGTCGACGACCTCGTCAGCGTCGGCGTCCCCCACGAGCGGGTGCAACTGATCGTGGAGATGCCGGACGATCGCTGCCCACATCTCATGCTGACCCAGACGACGCAGTGTGTCGGTCGGGCTGTCCGTGGCGACCCGTTCGAAGGCCACGGGCAAGGCTCCGCCGTCGATGGACATGCATGGCAGGGGTATCCCGTACACCTGCGCCTGAAGGTCCGGCCGAATGCCTGGACGTCGACCACGCCGACGTCGCAACTGATGTGCTGCCGCTCGTCCTCGGCGGTCCGTGGGACTCCCTCCGAGAGATGCGTTGCATGCATCTGCGCCTCGTCCAAGAGGAGGAGCGTCACCGGCACGCGGTTCCCGGCCAGGTAGGGACGGTCCAGAACGGGTGGCCGGTGGAGTGCGAGGCTCGCGTAGACGTATCCCCAGTAGCCGATGTTGCAGGCGACGACATCCGCATCGTGGATGTACGCGGGTAGTGCAACGAGATCCGCGGATACGTCGCGCTCCGGATCGTTCCGGTAGTTGGTGAACTTCCAGGCGATATTGGCGAGATCGCGATTTGCGCCGAAGGCCACCTGGACGACGCGCTCCTCCAAGGGTGCGGCGCCGCTTGCCGCAAGGACTGCGGCGAGTGATCGCCCGTCCTCCAGCCGGGCATGGGCCAGGTTCCAGTCCCAGGTCAGTCTGTGGGCGGTCGACCCCTGGACAAGGTATGGCTCCGAGGGGCGGTCGCCCGGGTACGCCAAGGGATTGCCGGCATAACCGAAGACTGACTTATGGATTGCCAACTTCATGTGGTGTCAGCCCGTGGAGTTGGACGGGTCGGTCTAGGAGGGCGTCACGAGGACGACGATGAGCGTGCGCGGGCCGTGGACGCCCTCGACCCGCTCGAGCTCGATGTCGCTCGTGGCCGATGGGCCGCTGATCATGGTCAGCGGCGCGACCGGGTCGACCCGGGTCGAGGCCGGTGGGCACGCCGCCGACCACCTGATCGGCGGTCACGATGCACACCAGGCAGTCGGGGAGCAGGGACAGCGCCCGCCGTCCCGACGTCGGTGACCCGTCGAGGAACAGGGTGCCGGTCTCGGCGACGGCGACCGCGACGCCGGTGACGGCGGCGGCGAAGTCGGCCAGCTCGACGGCCGGGCGGCCGTCGTCCTCGACCGCGCCGTCGGGCCGCCAGTCGGCGGGCAGGCCGGGCGCGACGACGACATCACCAGGCGGCAGCGCGGCGGCGACGGCCCCGGCGACCTCCGAGCGGGCCGCAGCGGACGACCGTCGCCTTGTAGTCCTCCAGCCGGTCGGTGAGCAGGTCGAGCAGCGCCGGGTCGCCGGGCGGGAGGTCGTCGGCGGTGCGGTAGTCGCGGATCGGCCGGCGCGAGAACCGGCGGCTCGTCGCCGAGCGCCGTCCGGATGCGGGCCAGGACCTCGTCGCGGGCGCTCACGACCGGTGCTCCTCGGCCCACTGCTGCGTGAACGTCTTCGCCGGCGGGGTGGGCAGGTCGCGGGTGCGGGTCCACTTCGACGCCGGCGGGGGCAGCGCGGCGGGCAGCGTCGGCTTGCCCCGGGCGAGGAACCGGCCGAGGCCGGCCGCCTTCTGCGCCAGCCGCCACAGCCGCGGCGACGACATCGCCTTCGACAGCGCGCGGAACGCCATCGCCTCCGGCGTCGTGCGCTGCTGCGCCTCGACGTGCTCGGCGCGCAGGTGCACCAGGATCGAGGGGATGTCGATCGCCACCGGGCAGACGTCGTAGCAGGCGCCGCACAGGCTCGACGCGTACGGCAGCGACGCGTTGTCCTCCACCCCGGTCAGCTGCGGCGACAGCACCGCGCCGATCGGGCCGGGGTAGACCGAGCCGTACGCGTGCCCGCCGGTGCGCTCGTAGACCGGGCAGACGTTGAGGCAGGCCGAGCAGCGGATGCAGTGCAGCGCCTCGCGGCCGATCTCGTCGGCGAGCGTCGCCGTCCGCCCGTTGTCGAGCAGCACGAGGTGGAACTCCTGCGGGCCGTCGCCGGGCGTGACCCCGGCCCACAGCGACGTGTACGGGTTCATCCGCTCGCCCGTGGAGGAGCGGGGGAGCAGCTGCAGGAAGACCTCGAGGTCGCGCCAGGTCGGCACCACCTTCTCGATGCCCATGACGGTGATCAGCGTCTGCGGCAGCGTCAGGCACATCCGGCCGTTGCCCTCGCTCTCGACGACGGCCAGCGTGCCGGTCTCGGCGACGGCGAAGTTCGCGCCGCTGATCGCCACCCGCGCGCGCAGGAACCGCTCGCGCAGGTGGGCGCGGGCGGCCATGGCCAGCCGCCGCGGGTCGTCGGTGAGCGACGGGTCCACGCCGGGCATCGTGCGCAGGAAGATCTCGCGGATCTCGGCCCGGTTCTTGTGGATCGCCGGCACCAGGATGTGGCTCGGCTTGTCCTCGCCCAGCTGGACGATCAGCTCGGCCAGGTCGGTCTCGTGCGCCGCGATGCCGGCGGCCTCGAGCGCCTCGTTCAGGCCGATCTCCTGGGTGGCCATCGACTTGACCTTGACGACCTCGTCGGCGCCGGTGGCCTGCACCAGCCGGGTGACGATCTCGTTGGCCTCGTTCGCGTCGCGGGCCCAGTGCACGGTGCCGCCGCGCGCGGTGACCTGCTGCTCGAGCGCGACCAGGTGCTCGTCGAGCCGCGCCATCGTCGCGGTCTTGATCGCCTTCGCGGCGTCCCGGAGCTCGGCCCAGTCGGGCAGCTCCGCGGCGACGGCGGCGCGCTTGCCGCGGATCGTCGCGGTGGCGTGGCCGAGGTTGGCCCGCAGCTGACCGTCGCGGAGCGCGGTCCGCGCGGCGTCCGGGAAGGACTGGTCGCCGCGGAGGTGCCCGACGCCGCGGGGCGCCGTCGGGATGCCGAGGAAGACGGCGGTCATCGGGACACCGCCGGGCGGGTCGACTGCTGGGGCGTCACGGCGTCCTCCGTGGAGGCGAGGATCTCGGCCAGGTGGACGGTGCGCGTGCCCGACCGCAGCCGGGACAGCCCGCCGCCGATGTGCATCAGGCAGGAGGCGTCGCCGGCGGTGCAGACCTCGGCGTGCGTCGAGAGGACGTTGGCCATCTTGTCGGTGAGCATCGCCGTCGAGGTGTCGGCGTTCTTCACCGCGAACGTGCCGCCGAAGCCGCAGCACTGGTCGGCGCCGGGCAGCTCGACGAGATCGAGCCCGCGGACCGCGCGCAGCAGCTGCAGCGGCCGGTCGCCGACCCGCAGCATCCGCAGCGAGTGGCAGGTCGGGTGGTAGGTGACGCGGTGCGGGTAGTACGCGCCGACGTCGGTCACCCCGAGGACGTCGACCAGGAACTGGGACAGCTCGTAGGTCCGCTCGGCCAGCGCGGCGGCGTCGTCGGCCAGCTGGTGCTCGCCGGCCCGGCGGGCGACGGCGGCCTGCTGGTGGTGGATCGAGGCCACGCACGACCCGGACGGCGCGACGATCGCCTCCGCGCCGGCGAAGGCGCGCACGTGGTTGGCCACGATCGGCACGGCCTCGCGCCGGTAGCCGGTGTTGACGTGCATCTGGCCGCAGCAGGACTGTCCCGGCGGGACGACGACCTCGTGACCGAGGCGCTCGAGCAGCACGGCGGTCGCCCGCGCCACCTGCGGCACCATCGTGTCCACCAGGCAGGTGGCGAACAGGGCGACCTTCACGCGGATCCCTTCCGGACCATGCTGGACTCGCGGACGACGAGCTGCGGCTGGAACACCAGCTGCTCGTGCACGTGCTCGCTGCTGGCCTCGTCGAGCAGCAGCTCCGCGGCCCGGCGGCCCAGCTCCTGGCGGGGCTTGCGCACCGACGAGAGCGGGACGGCGGCCGCGGCCGCGAAGTCGATGTCGTCGTAGCCGACGATCGCGAACTCCTCGGGCACCCGGACGCCCTGCCGCACCATCTCCTGGAGCAGGCCGAGCGCGATGAGGTCGTTGGCGCAGATCGCCGCGGTCGGGCGGCGGGACGACGGCATCCCGACGATCAGCTCGCCGGCCTCCCGGCCGCCGGCGACGGTCAGCGCCGACAGGGAGATCGCCGTCAGGGCGTCGTCGGAACCGCAGGCCTCGCGGACCGCCTGCTCGACCCCGTCGTGACGCTCCTGGACCTGCGGCAGTCCCGACATGCCGCCGACGAAGGCGATCCGCCGGTGCCCGCGCTCGAGCAGGTGGTCGGCGGCCAGCCGGCCGCCGGCGACGTCGTCGACCGCGACCGAGCACTGGTCGGTGGTCGGCGCCCGCCGGTCGACGAAGACGACCGGCACGCCGCGCTCGCGCAGCGTCGTCAGGGCGGGGGAGAGGACGGCGGTCGGCGTGATGAGCACGCCCTGGACGCGCTGCTCGGCGAGCACGTCGAGGTGCGCCGCCTCCTTGGCCTGCCGGTCGTCGGAGTTGCAGAGGATCACGCTGAGACCGGCCGCGTTGGCCGTCTCCTCCACGCCTCGGGCGACGTCGGTGAAGAAGGGGTTGGCGATGTCGAGGACGACGAGGCCGAGGGTCCGGCTCACGCCGGCGCGCAGCTGGCGGGCCGACTCGTTGCGGACGAAGCCGAGGGTGGCGATCGCGTCGAGGACGCGACGGCGGGTCTCCTCGCCGACCACCTCGGGCCGGTTGAGCACGTTGCTGACGGTGCCCACGGAGACGCCCGCGTGCCCGGCGACGTCCCGGATGCTGGTGGTCAGCGGATCCCCCTGGGGGCTCGTGGCGGGGTGGCGATTGAAACGTCCCGGAGCGTTCCCGGTCCGATCTCCACGGTGGTGGTTGACACATTCCTAGCAGGCGTCCTACCGTCTGGCCAGAACTTCTGAAACGTTTCATTCCGACGGACCCCGAATCGGAGTCATCCCGTGACCGACCTCCGCAGCCGCGCCCTCGACGCGCTCGCCAGCCAGACGATCGAGCTCCCGTCGTGGGCGTTCGGCAACTCGGGCACCCGCTTCAAGGTGTTCGGCCAGCCCGGGGTCGCGCGGGATCCGTTCGAGAAGCTCGAGGACGCCGCGCAGGTGCACCGGTACACCGGCGTCGCGCCGCGCGTCTCGCTGCACATCCCGTGGGACCTCGTCGGCGACTTCGCCAAGCTCGCCTCGCACGCCGCGGACCTCGGTGTCCGGATCGGCGGCATCAACTCGAACATGTTCCAGGACGACGACTACCGGCTCGGCTCGCTGACCCACGCCGACCCCGCCGTCCGCCGCAAGGCGATCGACCACCACGCGCAGTGCGTCGAGGTCATGCGCCAGACCGGCTCCACCGACCTCAAGATCTGGCTGCCCGACGGCACCAACTACCCGGGCCAGGACGACCTGCGCGCCCGCCAGGACCGCCTCGCCGACTCGCTGCAGCAGATCTACGCCATGCTCGACCCGGACCACCGGCTGCTGCTCGAGTACAAGTTCTTCGAGCCCTACTTCTACGCGATGGACATCCCCGACTGGGGCACGTCGCTGCTGCACTGCCTGGCCCTCGGCGACCAGGCCACCGTCGTCCTCGACACCGGGCACCACGCGCCGGGCACCAACATCGAGTTCATCGTCATGCAGCTGCTGCGCGTCGGCCGCCTCGGCGCCTTCGACTTCAACTCGCGCAACTACGCCGACGACGACCTGATCGTCGGCTCGGCGGACCCGTTCCAGCTGTTCCGGATCATGAACGAGATCGTCTCCGCCGACGCGCTCCGTCCGGAGTCGGGCGTCAACTTCATGCTCGACCAGTGCCACAACATCGAGCCCAAGATCCCCGGCCAGATCCGCTCGGTGATGAACGTGCAGGAGTCGACGGCGAAGGCGCTGCTCGTCGACCGGGAGGCGCTCGCCGCCGCCCAGCAGGCCGGTGACGTGCTCGGTGCCAACAACGTCCTGATGGACGCCTACAACACCGACGTCCGGCCGCTGCTGGCCGAACTCCGCGAGTCGCAGGGCCTCGACGCCGACCCCTACGCCGCCTACGCCCGCTCCGGCTACCAGGAGCGCATCGCCACCGAGCGCGTCGGCGGCCAGCAGGCCGGCTGGGGCGCGTAGCCAACCTCTCGCCCGACACCTCTCCCTGCCTCCACGAACGAAGGACTCTCGAACGTGACGAACCCCGTGGTCAGTGACCTCATCGGCCGCAGCAACCGCCTGGGCGCCGACCCCCGCAACACCAACTACGCCGGCGGCAACACCTCCGCCAAGGGCACCGAGACCGACCCGGTGACCGGCCAGCCGGTCGAGCTGGTCTGGGTCAAGGGCTCCGGCGGCGACCTCGGCACCCTGAAGGAGAGCGGCCTCGCCGTCCTCCGCCTCGACCGCCTCCGCTCGCTCGTCGACGTCTACCCGGGCGTCGACCGCGAGGACGAGATGGTCGCCGCGTTCGACTACTGCCTGCACGGCCGCGGCGGCGCCGCCCCGTCGATCGACACCGCCATGCACGGTCTGGTCACCGCGCCGCACGTCGACCACCTGCACCCCGACTCGGGCATCGCCCTGGCCACCGCCGCCGACGGCGAGGCGCTCGACCCGCGAGTGCTTCGGCGACCGCGTCGTCTGGGTGCCGTGGCGCCGTCCCGGCTTCCAGCTGGGCCTCGACATCGCCGCCATCGCCGAGAAGAACCCGCAGGCGATCGGCTGCATCCTCGGCGGCCACGGCGTCACCGCCTGGGGCGCCACCAGCGAGGAGTGCGAGGCCAACAGCCTCGAGATCATCCGGACGGCGGAGCGCTTCCTCGCCGAGCGCGGCACGGCCGAGCCGTTCGGCGCCGTCGTCCCCGGTTTCGAGCCGCTGGCCGAGGCCGCGCGCCGCACCAAGGCCGCCGCCCTGGCCCCGGTCATCCGCGGCCTGGCCAGCACCGACAAGCCGCAGGTCGGCCACTTCACCGACGCCGACGTCGTCCTCGAGTTCCTCTCCCGGGAGAAGCTGGCACCGCTCGCGGCCCTGGGCACCTCCTGCCCCGACCACTTCCTCCGCACCAAGGTGCGGCCGCTGGTCGTCGACCTGCCGTCGTCCGCCCCGGTCGAGGACGTCGTCGCGCGGCTGAAGGAGCTGCACGAGGAGTACCGCGCCGAGTACGCCGCCTACTACCAGCGGCACGCGACCCCGGAGAGCCCCGCGATGCGCGGCGCCGACCCGGCGATCGTGCTGGTGCCCGGCGTCGGCATGTTCAGCTTCGGCGCGAACAAGCAGACCGCCCGCGTCGCCGGTGAGTTCTACGTCAACGCGATCAACGTGATGCGCGGCGCCGAGGCGGTCTCGACCTACGCGCCGATCGACGAGAGCGAGAAGTTCCGCATCGAGTACTGGGCCCTCGAGGAGGCCAAGCTCGCGCGGATGCCCAAGCCCAAGCCGCTGGCGACCCGCGTCGCGCTGGTCACCGGCGCCGCCTCGGGCATCGGCAAGGCCATCGCCGTCCGGCTGGCCGCCGAGGGCGCGTGCGTCGTCGTCGCCGACCTGGACCTGCAGAAGGCGACCGACGCCGCGGCCGAGATCGGCAACTCCGACGTCGCCGTCGGCGTGGCCGCCGACGTCAGCGACGCCGAGGCCGTGGCCGCCGCGTTCCGCGAGGCGAACCTGGCCTTCGGCGGCGTCGACCTCGTCGTCAACAACGCCGGCCTCTCGATCTCCAAGCCGCTGCTCGAGACCACCGAGCAGGACTGGGACCTGCAGCACGACGTGATGGCCAAGGGCAGCTTCCTGGTCTCCCGCGAGGCGGCCCGGATCATGCTCGAGCAGGGCCTCGGCGGCGACCTCGTCTACATCTCGTCGAAGAACTCGCTGTTCGCCGGCCCCAACAACATCGCCTACGGCGCGACGAAGGCCGACCAGGCGCACCAGGTGCGGCTGCTGGCCGCCGAGCTCGGCCCGCACCAGATCCGGGTCAACGGCATCAACCCCGACGGCGTCGTCCGCGGCTCCGGCATCTTCGCCGGCGGCTGGGGCGCGTCGCGGGCCGCCGTCTACGGCGTCGACGAGGAGAAGCTCGGCGAGTTCTACGCCCAGCGGACCCTGCTCAAGCGCGAGGTGCTCCCGGAGCACGTCGCCGACGCCGTCTTCGCGCTGACCGGTGGCGACCTGACCCGGACGACGGGGCTGCACGTGCCCGTCGACTCCGGCGTCGCGGCGGCGTTCCTCCGGTGAGCACCGAGCTGACCCTGGCGGCCGTCGACCTGGGCGCCTCCAGCGGCCGGGTGATGGCCGCCCGGGTCGGCCGCGACCGGCTGGACCTGCACGAGGTGCACCGGTTCCCGAACCGTCCCGTGCGGACGGCGGGGGCGCTGCACTGGGACGTGCTCGGGCTGTACGCCGGCATCCTCGACGGCCTCCGGGCCGCCGGGCGCGACCTCGGGCACCTCGACGGCATCGGCATCGACAGCTGGGCCGTCGACTACGGCCTGCTCGACGCCGACGGCGCGCTGCTGGGCAACCCGCTGCACTACCGCGACGTCCGGCACGAGACCGCGGTGCCGGCGGTGCACGCCGCCGTCGCCCGCCGAGGAGCTGTACCGGGTCAGCGGCCTGCAGCACCTGCCGTTCAACACCGTCTTCCAGCTGGCCGCCCGCCGCGGCACCGCCCAGCTGGAGGCGGCCCGGCAGCTGCTGCTCGTGCCCGACCTGCTGGCCCACTGGCTGACCGGCGCGGTCGGCGCCGAGGTCACCAACGCCTCGACGACGGGGCTGCTCGACGCCACGACCCGGCAGTGGGCGTGGGAGCTGGTCGACCGCCTCGACCTGCCGCGCGGGCTGTTCCCGCCGCTGCGGCACCCGGGGGAACGGCTCGGCGAACTGCGGGACGACGTCCTGACCGAGACCGGCCTGACCGGGCCGGTGCCGGTGACCGCGGTCGGGTCCCACGACACGGCCTCGGCCGTGGTCGGGGTGCCGGCGGCCGACGACCGGTTCGCCTACATCTCCTGCGGCACCTGGTCGCTGGTCGGGGTGGAGCTCGAGAAGCCGGTGCTCACCGACGACAGCCGCACGGCCGGGTTCACCAACGAGCTCGGCGTCGACGGCACCGTCCGGTACCTGCGCAACGTCATGGGCCTGTGGCTGCTCCAGGAGTCGCAGCGCACCTGGGCGGCCGCCGGGCTCACCGCCGACCTGCCCGACCTGCTCGCGGCCGCCGCGCGGGTGCCCGCGTTCACGACGCTCGTCGACCCGGACGACGCCCGCTTCCTGCCGCCGGGCGACATGCCCGGGCGCATCGCCGCCTACTGCAGCGAGACCGGGCAGACCCCGCCGCAGAGCCAGGCCGAGACGGTGCGCTGCATCCTCGACAGCCTGGCGCTGGCCTACCGGCGCAACGTGCGGCGGGCAGCGCAGCTGTCCGGGCGCTCGGTCGAGAACGTGCACCTGGTCGGTGGCGGAGCGCGCAACACCCTGCTGTGCCAGCTCACCGCCGACGCGTGCGGCATCCCCGTGCTGGCCGGCCCGGTCGAGGCGGCCGCGATCGGCAACGCCCTCGTCCAGGCGCGGGCGGGCGGGGTGCTCGAGGGCGGGCTCGCCGAGCTGCGGGCGCTGATCCGCAGCACGCACGACGTCCGCCTCTACCTGCCGACGCCGGGCGCGGAGTCCGCCTGGCAGGCGGCCGAGGCGCGCCTGCCCTGACTCACCACCCGTCCACGTGCAGGACGGTCTCGAGTGGCTCGCGGGGGGCAGGGTGGAAGATCTCGCCGGTGTAGTACGCGGTCGGGATCAGCGCGCCCTGGTGCACCCCCTCGGGAATGCCGAGGATCTCGGCCACCTCGGCCTCCCGGGGCAGGTGCAGCGACGTCCACGCCGTGCCGAGGCCGCGGGACCGGGCGGCCAGGCAGTAGCTCCATGCCGCCGGAGC
>CAWAQI010000005.1:0-135083 GCA_963784165.1 uncultured Actinomycetota bacterium | reverse complement strand
ACGACCTGGTGGGTGAAGCCGTGCTCGTAGCCCAGACCGTGCCCGGCCGGCCACCAGGCCGCCACATAGGGGTGCTCGGGCTCGGTGACCAGGATCCGGCGGAAGCCCGCGATCTCGGCCGGCTCGGTGCCGTCGAAGAACTGCAGGACGTTCATGTCCTCGAAGTCGAACGCCAGGCTGCCCGCCGAGCCGTTGATCTCGATGCGGATGCCGTTCTTGCGGCCCAGCGCGAAGCGCGTCGCCTCGAAGGAGGCCAGCGCCCCGCCGGAGAACCGGCCGAGGAAGACCGCGGCGTCGTCGACGGTGACGGTGCCCGTCTCGGAGCCGCCGACCCCGCCCAGCTTCCCGGTCTCGGTGGGCAGCGGGCGCTCCTTGACGAACGTCTCGAGCAGCGCGCTCACCCCGGTCAGCGTCTGGCCGGTGATGTACTGCGTGAGGTCGACGATGTGCGCGCCGATGTCACCGAGCGCGCCCGAGCCCGCCTTGTCCTTCTCCAGCCGCCACGACATGGGAGCTGCGGGGTCGGCGATCCAGTCCTGCAGGTACTGGGCGCGCACGTGCCGGATGTCGCCGAGGCGCCCCTCGGCGACGAGCTTGCGAGCCAGACCGATCGCCGGCACCCGGCGGTAGGTGAACCCGACCATCGAGCGGACGCCGTTCGCGGCCGCTCGCTCGGCCGCCTCGGTCATCGCCTCGGCCTCGGCCACGGTGTTGGCCAGGGGCTTCTCGCAGAGGACGTGCTTGCCGGCCTCGAGCGCGGCGATCGCGATCTCGGCGTGGGTGTTCCCGGGGGTGCAGACGTCGACGAGCTGGACGTCGTCCCGCTCGATCACGCGACGCCAGTCGGTCTCGGTGCTCGACCAGCCCAGGCGCTCGGCGGCGGTGGTGACCGCGGCGGCGTTGCGGCCGGCGAGCACGGTCAGCTCCGGGTGCAGCGGCAGGTCGAAGAAGTGGGGGGCGGTGCGCCAGGCCTGCGAGTGGGCGGCGCCCATGAAGGCATAGCCGATCAGACCCACGCCGAGCGTGGGCCGGGGAGAAGCGGTCATGTGCGGGGTGCTCCCGGATCAGGTGGGAGTGGCAGGGGAGCGAAACCGCTCCCCTGCCACTCCGCTCTCAGTCGGTCAGGACTCGAACGCGGCGTCGATGAACTGGTCGACGTTGTCGGCGGTCACGACGGGCGCGTCGAGCACGATCCGCCGCGGGATGCCCTGCGACGACAGGTCCGACAGGTTCTTGCCCTGGACGATCAGGCGGGCGAGCTTGATGCCGTCCGCCGCCTGGGTGTGCGGGTAGATGACGGTCGCCTCGAGGACCGAGTCACCCGACTCGATCTCGCGCATTGCGTTGGCCGAACCGGCACCGCCGACCATGAAGAACTCGTCGCGGCCGGCCCCTTCGATGGCGGCCAGGACGCCGACGCCCTGGTCGTCGTCGTGGTTCCAGAGGGCGTCGATCTGCGGCGCGGCCTGGAGCAGGTTGGACGCGGCCTCCTCGCCGCCCTCGACGGTGAAGTCGGCAGCGACGCGGTTGTCGACGTCGAGACCGCACTCGGCGAGCGCGTCCTCGAAGCCCTGGCTGCGGTCCTGGGTCAGGGGCAGCGAGTCGATGCCGGCGATCTCGGCGACGACGGCGTCGGCCTGGCCCTCGAGCCGGGAGCAGATGTACGCGCCGGCCGAGACGCCCATGCCGTAGTTGTCGCCCAGGATCGTGGAGCGGGAGGCGGCCGGGTCGTCGAACTCGCGGTCGACGTTGATGACCGTGATGCCGGCCTCCATCGCCTCCATGGCGACCGGCGTGAGCGCCGCGCCGTCGAACGGGAGCAGCACGATCGCGTCGACCCCGTCGTTGATGAAGGTCTCGACCTGGCTGATCTGGGTGGCGACGTCGTTGGTGCCCTCGGCGACCTGCAGGTCGATGTCGTCGTACTGCTCCGCCGTGGCGCGCGCAGCCTCGGTGATGCCGGCGATCCAGCCGTGGTCGGCGGCCGGCGCGGAGAAACCGATGGTGACGGTGTCGCCGGACTCGTCGTTGTCGCTGGCGGCGACGTTGCCTCCGCCGTCGTCACCGGACTCCTCCGGGGTGTTGCCGGTACAGGCGGTCATGAGCACACCGACGCCGATCAGCGCGGCCGCCGTCGACGTCAGGCGGCGGTACGGGCGCTGCCTCGCTGCGGACATGTGTCTCTCCTCGGTGTCGCCGTCCTGGCGCCGTCGCCAGGTCGTCTGTGGGGTGGTGCTGTGGGCGGTGGTGCTGACCCAGCCGGGTCAGGTCGTGGGGGAGCCTGGACGGTTGCCCGCGGGTGCGCCCTCGACGGACGAGCCACCGCTCTGCGAGCCGCTCGGTGCACCGGTCACGTCCGCGCCCCCGCCGCCGCCGAGTGATCGCGGCATGCGGGACCGCCCCTCGCGGGCGGCCAGCCGGGTCTGCAGCAGGACGGCGGCGACGATGATCACGCCGCGGGCGACGTCCTGGGCGGAACTGGACAGGTTGTTCAGCGTGAAGACGTTGCCCAGCGTGGTGAAGATCAGGACGCCGAGGACGGTGCCCACGATCGTGCCGCGGCCGCCGATGAGCAGCGTGCCGCCGATGACGACGGCGGCGATGGCGTCGAGCTCGTAGAGCCCGCCGTGCGTCGAGCTGCCGGTCGTCGTGCGCGCCATGAGCATCACGGCGGCGATGCCGCAGGTGAGGCCGGACAGGACGTAGAGCTTCACGGTGTGCCGGTGGACGCGGATGCCGGCCAGGCGAGCGGCCTCGGCGTTGCCGCCGACGGCGAAGGTGCGGCGGCCGAAGGTGGTGCGGTTGAGCAGCACCCAGCCGGCGACGGCGGCCAGCGCGAACATGATCACGAGCGCCGGGATGCCGAAGACGGAGCCGTTGAAGAAGTCGAGGAAGTCCTGATCCTGGACGATCTGCGTCCGCCGGTTGGACAGGATCTCGGCCAGGCCGCGCGCCGCGGCGAGCATCGCCAGGGTCGCGATGAACGCGACGAGCTTGCCGTAGGCGATGACGACGCCGTTGATCAACCCGGCACCCGCACCCACCGCCAGCGCGGTGAACACCATGACGATCCAGTGGAAGTCCTCGGCGAGAGCCTGGGTGGCCAGGGTGGTGGCCCACACCGACGACAGCGCGACCAGGGCGCCCACCGACAGGTCGATGCCGCCGCCGATGATCACGAACGTCATGCCCACGCTGACGACGCCGATCACCGAGGCCAGCTTCAGGATCGTCAGCACGTTGTCGACGTCGGCGAAGCGATCGCCGGCGGTGATCACCCCGACGATGCAGAGGATCGCCAGGGCGATGACCAGGCCGAGGTTGCGCCCGATCGGGCCGGCCAGGAAGCCGGCCCCGTTGCCCGACTGCGCCTTCGGAGCCGCGGCGCTGCCCCCGGTCGTCGCGGTCTCGCTCATGCCACGTCCCCTTCGTGCGGTGTGAGTGGAGTGCCGGTGTGACCGGTGCGTTCCATGACCAGGTCCAGGACCCGGTGCTCGTCGAGCGTGTCGGCGGGTGCTTCGGCGACGACGGCGCCCTCGGCGATCACCAGCACGCGGTCGGCCAGCCCCAGGACCTCGGGGATCTCGCTGGAGACCACCACCACGGCGACGCCCCGGTCGGCGAGGTCCCGGATGAGGGCGTAGAGCTCCGACCGGGCGCCGACGTCCACACCGCGGGTCGGTTCGTCGAGCAGCAGGACCTTGCAGTCCCGCAGCAGCCAGCGGGCCAGCACGACCTTCTGCTGGTTGCCGCCCGACAGGGTGCGGGCGATCCGCGTCACGTCGGCCGGTCGGACGTCGAGCGACTCGGTCTGCGCCCGGGCGGCGGCCCGCTCGGCACCGCCGGAGAGGAAGCCACCGCGGGCGAACCGACCCAGGCTGGAGAGGGTGATGTTGCGGTACACGGAGTCGTCGAGGAGCAGGGCCTGGCTCTTGCGCTCCTCGGGGGCCAGGCCGATGCCGCCGGCGACCGCGGAGCCGACGTCGCCGACCCGCAGCCGCTTGCCGGCGAGGCGGACGGTCCCCCCGGTCGCCCGGCGGGCGCCGTAGACCGTCTCGAGGATCTCCGAGCGGCCGGACCCCACCAGTCCGGCAAGCCCGACGACCTCGCCCGGGCGGACGGCGAAGGAGACGTGCTCGAAGGTGCCGCGCAGGCTCAGGTCGTCGACCTCGAGCATCGGCGCCTCGTCGGTGTGCGGCTCGGTGCGGCGCGGCGGGAAGACGTACTCGATCGTGCGGCCGGTCATCAGCGTGATGACCTCGCGGGTCGACGTCTCGCGGGCGGGCAGCCCGGTGGCGACGGTGCGGCCGTCCTTGAGGACGGTGATCCGGTCGCCGATCTGGCGGATCTCCTCGAGCCGGTGGGAGATGTAGACGACCGCGACGTCGTGCGCGGTGAGGTCGCGGATGACGCCGAAGAGCCGCTCGACCTCCTCGTTGTCGAGGACGGCGGACGGCTCGTCCATGATGATCAACTTCGCGTCCTGCGAGAGGGCGCGGGCCATGCTCACCGTCTGCTGGGAGGCGGCCGAGAGCGAGCCGACCTCGGCGCCGGGCCGGATCTCGGGGTGCCCGAGGCGGGTGAGCAGCTGCGAGGCGGCGCGGTTGGAGACGGCCGGGCGGGTGATCCCCATCTGCGCGTGCTCGCGGCCCAGGAAGATGTTGTCGGCCACGGAGAGGCCGGAGACCAGGTCGAGCTCCTGGTAGATCGTCGCGATCCCGAGGCGCATCGCGGCCTGCGGATCGCCGAGCGTCACGGGCTCGCCGCGCCAGACCATGTGGCCCTCGTCGGGCTGGTGCGCCCCGGCGAGCACCTTGATCAGCGTGGACTTGCCGGCGCCGTTCTGACCGAGCAGGCAGTGCACCTCACCGGGCCGGACGTCGAGGTCGACGCCGTCGAGGGCCCGGACCCCCGGGAACTGCTTGACGATGCCGTGCATTTCGAGAAGCGGCATCTCCAGCAGCGGTGCCACCCCGGACGCATCGACCACGATGCTCCACCTCCGGACTTCTGCTCAACGTTGACCATTAGTCGGCTCAGGCGGAAACGTATGGCCAGACAACTAAACCCGTCAAGCCCCGGGCGGCAGTTATCGAATCGAGACCCTTCGTGGCCCACATCACACGGTGAGCGGAAGAAGTCAGGAGGTCTTGAGGGTGAGCGTGCCGACCGTGTCCTCGTCGAGGAATCCCTCGATGGCCATGAGTGCGGCGCCGACCCGGCCGGACAGGTCGGGCGCGTCGCTGACCGTGATCTCCAGCGACCGCGCGGCCAGGGGCAGCGAGCGCCGGTAGACGGCCTCGCGGATGCCGGCGAGCAGCGGGACGCCCGCCTGGGCCACCCCGCCGGTCATGACGATCCGGTGCGGGTTGAAGAAGTTGACCAGCGAGGCCAGCACGGTGCCGATGGTCCGGCCGGCGTTGCGCACCAGCTCCAGCGCGACGCCGTCCCCGTGCGCGGCGAGCTCGACGACCTCGCGCGTCGTCGTCACCGGCAGGCCGGCCGCCACCGCGTCGCGGAGCAGCGCACCGCCACCGGCGATCGCCTCGAGGCAGTTGGCGTTGCCGCACCGGCAGAGCACCGTGCGGCCGTCCGGCTGGGCGACGTAGATGTGCCCGATGTCGCCCGCACTGCCCTGCGCACCGCGGTACACCCGGCCGTCGACGATGATCCCGCAGCCGATGCCGGTGCCGACCTTCACGACCAGCACGTCCTGCGCCGACCCGGCGACGCCCATCTCGCCCAGCGCCATCACGTTCACGTCGTTGTCGACGTAGACGGGGCACTCGTAGCGGCCGAAGGCGCTCGGGATCGGGTAGTCGTGCCAGCCCGGCATGATCGGCGGGTGGGAGGGCCGGCCCGAGGAGAACTCCACCGGTCCGGGGACGCCGACGCCCACCGCGCACACCTGGGCCGGGGTCAGGCCGGCCTCGTCGAGCACCTGCCGGGCCAGCCGGTCGACCTCCGCGAGCACCGGACCGGGCCCGTCGCCGATGTCGATCGGGTGCCCCGCGGTGGCGAGGATCTGGGCGGAGAGGTCGCTGACGGCGACGTCGACACTGGTGACCCCGAGGTCGACCGCGAGCACGCAGCCGGCGCTGCTGTTGAACCGCAGGATGGTCGGCGGACGGCCCCCGGTGCTCCACCCGCGGCCGCCCTCCTCGAGGAGGTTGGCGGCGATCAACTGGTCGACGCGGGCGCTCACCGTGTTGCGCGAGGCACCGGTCAACGCGACCAGTTCGGCCCGGCTGCGCGCACGCCCGGTGCGCACATGGCGCAGGAGCGCGCCGGCCGAAGCAGAGGTGGTCGCCACGCCGTCATAGTGGCACGCGCGACCGGTCGGACCGCCCGCCCGCCGCCGACGGGAACCCGTCCGGGGCAGGCGGTCCGACCAGGTCGGGAGGTCAGCGCACGCCGAGCAGGTGCTCCATCGCGAGCTGGTCCAGCCGCTCGAACTCCAGGCCCCGCTGGGCCATGGCGTCGGGGTCGTGCGACTCCGCCCGCAGGTCCGCGAGGCTCTCGCCCTCGGCCAGCGTGGGGACGGCGAGCTCGCCGACACGGGCGGCCTCGAGCGCCTCGGCCACCTCCGGGTCGGCCCGGAACGCCTGCACCTTCTCCCGCAGGATCAGGTAGTTGCGCATGCACGCACGCGCGGTCTCCCAGACGCCTCCGATGTCCTCGGTGCGCGGCGGCTTGTAGTCGAAGTGCACGTAGCCGTCGTAGGCGCGGCCGGTGCCCGCGCCGAGCAGGGCGTCGACGGTCCAGAACGCCCCGCGGAGGTTGCCCGCCCCGAAGCGCAGGTCCTGGTCGAAGCGCGGACCGTGCTGGCCGTTGAGGTCGACGTGGAAGAGCTTGCCGTGCCACAGCGCCTGCCCGATGCCCTGCGCGAAGTTCAGCCCGGCCATCTCCTCGTGCCCCACCTCGGGGTTGAGGCCGACGCGGTCGGGCTCCTCCAGCGCGCCGATGAACGCGAGCGCGTGGCCGATGGTGGGCAGCAGGATGTCGCCGCGGGGCTCGTTCGGCTTGGGCTCGAGGGCGAAGCGGATGTCGTAGCCCTGCTCGCGCACGTAGGCGCAGAGGATGTCCAGGCCCTCCTTGTAGCGGTCCAGCGCGGCGGCGACGTCCTTGCTGCCGCCGGACTCCGCACCCTCGCGGCCACCCCAGAGCACGTAGGTCTTGGCGCCCAGCTCGGCGGCCAGGTCGACGTTGCGCAGCACCTTGGCGACGGCGTACCGGCGGACGGCCCGGTCGTTGGCGGTCAGCCCGCCGTCCCTGAACACCGCGTGGCTGAACAGGTTCGTCGTCGCCATCTCGACGCCCATGCCGGTCTCGGCCAGGGCCTTCCGGAAGCGGTCGAGCTCCTGGTCGCGGGTCGCCTCGTCGGGGAGCAGGTCGTCGTCGTGGAAGGTGACGGCGGCGGCGCCGAGCTCGGCGAGCCGGTGCACCGTCTCCACCGGGTCCAGCCGGGGGCGGACGGCGCCACCGAACACGTCGACGCCCTGCCAGCCGACCGTCCAGAGGCCGAAGCTGAACTTGTCGTCCGGGGTGGGCGTGAAGCGGTCGGTCATGAGATCTCCGTCGATGAGGGGGTGAGCGGGGACGACGCCGGGTCACCGGCGGCGGGCACGAGGGTCGGGTCGTCGAAGACGGCGTCGAGGGCGAGGTGCGCCCCGCCGCGCACGGCGGCGGTGAACCCGAGGGTGGAGAGGGCGACCCGCGCGCCGGCCAGCCCGGGGCCGAAGACGCGGCTCTCCAGCTCGGCGGTCATGGGCTCGAGCAGGAACCGGCCGAGGACGGCGAAGTAGCCGCCCAGCACCACGACGCGGGGGTTGACCAGGTTGATCAGGACCGAGGCGCCGACGCCGAGAGCGGTGCCGACGGAGGTGAGTGCGGCCAGCGTGCGCTCGTCGCCGGACTCCGCGCGGCGGGCCACCTCGGCCAGGCGGGTCTCGAGGTCGCGTGCGGGGTCCCGGACCGGGTCGCCGGGGTCGGCCGCCGCCCGCAGCAGGGCGGCCAGGCCGACGGCGGTCTCCCAGCAGCCGCGCCGTCCGCAGCCGCAGACCTCGGCCGGATCCCCGAGCGCGAGGTGGCCGACCTCGCCGGAGAGGCCGTCGGCGCCGCTGAGCAGCCGGCCGCCGGAGATGACGCCGCCGCCCACACCGACCTCACCGGTCAGGTAGACCAGGTCGGGGGTCCGCGCCTCCGCGCCCATCGACCACTCGGCGATGGCCGACAGGTTCGCGTCGTTCTCCACGCGCATGGGGCAGGCCAGGTCGAGCCGCTGCCGGAGCCCGTCGAGCACCGGCACGTCCTGCCAGTGCAGGTTGGGCGCGAGGGAGACCACGCCGGCCGCGCTCTGGACGAGACCCGGCACCGCGACCGTGACCCCGGCCGGTTCCGCCCCCTGCTCCCCCGCCGCGTCGACCGCTCGCCGGACCAGGCGGGCGACCTCGTCGAGCGTGCGGTCGACCCCGAGCGCCGGGACGTCGAGGCCGACGCGCTCCTCGAAGAGGACCGTTCCGCAGAGGTCGAGCACCAGCACCGCGACGTAGTCGACGTTGAGCTCCACGCCGATGCCGCAGACGCCTTGGCCGTCGAGATGGACGATGAGCCCGGGCCGGCCGGCGGTGCCGCCGCGGTGCAGCTCCCCCGCGCTGACCAGGCCGCGCTCGGTCAGCTCGGCCACCAGGCTGGAGACGGTGGCCTTGTTCAGCCCGGTCTCCTGGGCGATGCGCGCGCGGGACCGTGGCCCGTGGTCGCGCAGGTGACGGAGGACGAGCCCGAGGTTGCTGCGCCGCACGGTTGCCTGGTCGGCAGGGGTGTGCCGACGACCGGGCGGGCGCTCGTCAGGAGGCCGCAGTTCGGACAACGCCGTCCTTCCCGAGGTAGCGCGACCTATTTCGTCGGTCGCGCCAACAAATTAGGGTGACGGCGGGCGCGGGTCAAGACGGTGCGCGCATCCCACCCTCCGAAAGGACGTTCGCGTGGCTCTCGTCGCCGGTGTCGACACCTCCACCCAGGCCTGCAAGGTGGTGGTCCGGGACGCCGAGACCGGCGCCCTCGTCCGGTCCGGCCGCGCCGCCCACCCGGACGGCACCGAGGTGCCGCCGGCCGCCTGGGAGCGTGCCTTCTCCGAGGCCGCCGCGATGGCCGGCGGTCTGGACGACGTCGCGGCGCTGGCGGTCGGCGGGCAGCAGCACGGCATGGTCTGCCTGGACGAGTCCGGGGCCGTCGTCCGGGACGCACTGCTGTGGAACGACGTGCGCTCGGCCGGTGCCGCGGCGGACCTGATCACCGAGCTCGGCGACGGCGACTCGGGGGCCGGCCGTGCCGCGTGGGCCGAGGCCGTCGGCCTGGTGCCGGTCGCCTCCTTCACCGGGGCGAAGCTGCGCTGGCTGGCCGACGCCGAACCTGAGGCGGCCGACCGGACCGCCGCCGTGTGCCTCCCCCACGACTGGCTGACCTGGCGCCTCCGGGCCGACCGCGACCTCGGCTCGCTGGTCACCGACCGCGGGGACGCCAGCGGCACCGCGTACTGGTCGGCGCGCACCGGCGAGTACCGGCTGGATCTGCTGGAGCTCGCGATGCGCGGTCGCCGCCCCGCGGTCCCGCGCGTGGCCGGACCTCGCGAGGTGGTCGGCACGTTCGCCGGATCGGGTGCCGTGCTCGGTCCGGGCACCGGCGACAACGCCGCGGCCGCCCTCGCGCTGGCCGCCCGGCCGGGCGACGTCGTCGTCTCGATCGGCACCTCCGGCGTCGTCTCGGCCGTCACCGACACCGCCGTCGCCGATCCGTCCGGCACCGTCGCCGGGTTCGCCGACGCGACCGGGCGGCACCTGCCGCTGATCGCCACGCTCAACGCGGCGCGGGTGCTCGACGCGGCGGCCGCGCTGCTCGGCGTCGACCACGCGACGCTCTCCGACCTGGCGCTGTCCGCGCCGTCCGGGGCGGGTGGGCTCGTGCTGGTGCCCTACCTCGAGGGCGAGCGCACGCCCAACCTGCCGCAGGCCACCGGTTCGGTGCACGGCCTGACGCTGCGCACGTCGACGCCGGCGTACTGGGCGCGGGCGGCCGTCGAGGGGCTGCTCTGCGGGCTCGCCGACGGCATCGAGGCGGTCGTCGCGTGCGGGGTCCCGGTCGAGCGGGTGCTGCTGGTCGGCGGTGCGGCGTCGTCCCCGGCCGTGCAGCAGCTGGCGCCCGGCATCTTCGGCCGGCCGGTGCTCGTGCCGCCGCCCGGGGAGTACGTCGCCGACGGCGCTGCCCGCCAGGCGGCCTGGGTGCTCTCCGGCGACGACACCCCGCCGGAGTGGGCGCAGCCGGGCCTGCAGGAGTTCGACGCTCCCCCGGCGACCGCGGTCCGCGAGCGCTACGCCGAGGTCCGCGGCAAGACCGACGGCCAGTAGAAGGCGCGGAGCCAGCTCGAGAGCCGTCCGCATCGCAACTGCGAGAGCCGGCGTGCATGGCTGCTCCGGCGGTTGCGCGGCGGCTCTCGACGACGCGCTCAGCCGGCGACGAACTCCCGCAGGATCGCTGCGACCTCGTCGGGATGCGTCTGCACGGTCATGTGCACGGCGCCCGGGATCTCCACCAGCCGCCCGGCCGGCGCCGCGGCCGCGAGCCCGGCGGCCCAGTCGTGCGGGCAGAGCGCGTCCCGCGTGCCCCGGACGACGATCACCGGCACCGAGAGCGTCGCCAGCCGCCGGTCGATGCGGTCGGGCGACGCCATGCGCCACAGCGCGACCATCGCCCGCGGGCCGGTGCGCGCCCACTGCGCGAGGACGACCGGCACCTGGCGGAGCGGCTCGCGCACCGCCGTCGCCAGCCACCGCCGGGCCAGGACGACGGACCGCCGCATCCGCGGATCCGTCGTCGGCCCCAGCAGGACGACCGCCGTCACCCGGGGAGCCCGCTGCGCCGCGGCGACCACCACCTGGCAGCTCTGCGAGTGCCCGACGAGCACGACCGGGCCCTCCCCCAGTGCCCCGACCAGCCGGTCGGCCAGGATCTCCATCGGCGGCACCGTTTCCCGCAGGCCCATGCCGGGCAGGTGGACGACGGCGCCACCGACATGGGTGCGCAGCCGGGCTGAGGAACGGGCATCGAGGCCCAGGCCCGGGACGAACACGCACCGTCCGGTGGTTGCACCCATCGGACGGGTCTACCGGCCAGCCGCTCGGGCCGCGAGCCGGGCCCGAGGCGGGCAGACTGTGGGCCGGATCGCTGAGAGATGCCTCCGGCCGCGACGGCCCGAGTGGGAGGATGAGTCATCATGACGACTTCGCCAGCGCGCGCCACGGAACCGAGCAATCCCTCGACAGGCCGGCCGCGGGTGGTCATCGTCGGCTCCGGCTTCGGCGGGCTGTTCACCGCTCAGGCCCTCCGCAAGGCCCCGGTCGACATCACGCTGATCGGCAAGACCGGCCACCACCTGTTCCAGCCGCTGCTCTACCAGGTGGCCACCGGCATCCTCTCCGAGGGCGAGATCGCGCCCTCCACCCGCGAGATCGTGCGCCGGCACGACAACACCCGCGTGGTGCTCGGCGAGGTCACCGACATCAACCTCGCCAACCGCACGGTCACCTCCTCGGTGCTCGGCCGGGTGTCGACGTACGAGTACGACGAGCTGATCGTCGCCGCCGGCGCCGGGCAGTCCTACTTCGGCAACGACCACTTCGCCGAGTACGCGCCGGGGATGAAGAGCATCGACGACGCCCTCGAGCTGCGCGGCCGCATCTTCGGCGCCTTCGAGCTGGCCGAGCTCGCCACCGACCAGGCCGAGATCGACCGCCTGATGACGTTCGTCGTCGTCGGCGCGGGCCCGACCGGCGTCGAGATGGCCGGCCAGATCGCCGAGCTCGCCCACCGCACGCTGCGCAGGGACTTCCGCAACATCGACCCGACCACCGCGCGGATCGTCCTGCTCGACGCCGCGCCGATCGTGCTCCCCGCGTTCGGCGACAAGCTCGGCGGCCGGGCCCGTCGCCAGCTGAACGAGATCGGCGTCGAGGTGCAGCTCGGCGCGATGGTCACCGACGTCGACGCCGACGGTCTCGAGGTCAAGGACGCCGACGGCCAGGTGCGCCGGATCCCGGCCGCCACCAAGATCTGGGCCGCGGGCGTGCAGGCCAGCCCGCTGGCCCGGATGCTCGGCGAGCAGTCCGGCGCCGAGGTCGACCGGGCCGGCCGCGTGGCCGTGCTGCCCGACCTGACCCTGCCCGGGCACCCCGAGGTGCACGTCGTCGGCGACATGACGAGCCTCGACAAGCTGCCCGGCGTCGCGCAGGTCGCCATCCAGGGCGGCAAGTACGCGGCCACCGCCATCAAGCGGAAGCTCGCGGGCAAGCCGCCGCAGGAGCCGTTCAAGTACTTCGACAAGGGCTCGATGGCGACGATCTCGCGGTTCTCCGCGGTCGCCGACCTGGGCGGCAAGATGAAGTTCTCCGGCTTCATCGCCTGGGTGATGTGGCTGGTCGTCCACCTCTTCTACATCGTGGGCTTCAAGAGCCGGATCACGACGGTCCTGCACTGGGCGGTCAGCTTCCTCGGCCGTGGCCGGTCGCAGCGGGTCGCCACCCAGCAGCAGATCTTCGGCCGACTCGCGCTCGAGGAGCTCGGTCCACGGTTCGAGGCGTCGAAGACCGGCGGTCCCAAGGACATCGCGATGGACGGGGACGTCACCAGCCGCGAATCTGCCTGACGCGGGGCCTCAGCTCGCTGCGGGCGCTCCGTCCCGGATGATCCCCTCGGCGATCTCCCGCCGGTCCCCGGTGCGCAGCCACGTCGCCCGCTGCCGCGTGGCGGAGGTGCCCCGGGAGAACAGCCGGCTCACCAGATCGCTGATCTCGGTCCACTCGTCGTGGTCGCGCAGGTCGTCCTCGAGCTCGGCCAGCAGTCGGCGCACCGCGAGCCGGGCGTCGACCAGGTTGCCGACGACGGGGTCGAACAGCTGCCCGGCGATGCCGTGCCGGGCGGCCCGCCAGCGCGCGGCCCGCAGCAGCTCCGGGCGCGGCTGGGGGCAGGGCACGCCGGCATCGTGGCGCGCGGCCAGCACTCGCACCAGCGACCGCACCAGGCCGGCGTGCAGGACGGCGTCCTCGAGGTCGGTGCACACGTCGGCGAGCCGGAACTCCACCGTCGGCAGGTGGTAGGAGGGCCGCAGGTCCCAGTACAGGTGCGAGCCGTCGGCGATGACGCCGGAGGCCACCAGCCCGGCGACGACCTCGGTGAACCGTTCGGCGCTGCCGAGGTACTCCGGCGGCCCGGTCGTCGGCCACCGCGACCACCACAGGGTCCGGTAGCTCTCGTAGCCGGTGTCGACGCCGTCGTGGAACGGCGAACTGCCGGTCATGGCCAGCAGCAGCGGCAGGTAGGGCCGGGCCCGGTCCATGACGCCGATGGCGGTGTCGAGATCGGGGACGCCGACGTGGACGTGGCAGCCGCAGATGTCCTGCTGGCTGGCCAGGCCGGCCCACCGCTCGATCATCGCCTCGTACCGCGGCGCGGAGGTGATCGCCTGCTGCTGCCAGCCGCCGAAGGGGTGAGTCGACGAGGGCAGGACGGCGACCCCGGCGTCGGCGGCGGCCGCCGCGGCCTCGCCCCGGGCCGCGACGAGCTCCGACCGGAGCTCCGCGAGCGACGTGCAGATGCCGGAGACCGTCTCGATCTGGGTCGTGGCGATCTCGGCGTGGATCCGCGGCCCGATCTCCTTGCGCAGCGCTGCGGCGGCGAGCTCCGGGCTGGGCCGCAGCTCCAGGGTGACCGGGTCGACGAGGTGGTACTCCTCCTCGATGCCGAAGGTCGCGCCGGCCCGAGCGGGGCGTGGCTCCGGCAGCGGGGAACCGAGTACCGGACCCGCCTGCTCGAGCGACGCCACACGCGCTCCATTGCACGGAGGGAGGCGCCGCTCGCGGTGCCCCTGCTGCCCCGACGCGGGGGCCGGCTGGTTTGAGCCGCGCGAGAACCGTACGACCTGCGGCTGCCCTGCGCACCCCTCCCTCCCATGGCGACAGCGGCCTGCGGCGCGTCGCCGTTGGGCACGATCCGGCATCGACGCGAGATCTTCCGCCCGGAAGGGGCATGGACACCGCAAGATGCGCTCCCGGGTGCCCAGGACCGACGATGCTTGTCCCGCACCATTCACGGGGGGTACGGGGCAGGAGGCACATGGGGCGCGAACGTCCGATGCGATCGGCACTGCTGGCGCTGCTGTACGGCGCGGGCGGCGTCTTCTGCCTGCTCAACGCGGCCTGGCCGATCCGCCCCGACTCGCCGGTCGTGCTCGGGTGGTTCATCGGCGTCCTCGCCGTCGCCCTCGCCGCGACGCTGTGGTGGCGGGCGTCCCGGCTGACCGACCTCGAGGTGCACCTCGCTCTCGTCGTGGCCGCCGGGCTGGTCGCCGTCCTCGCCTCGCAGTCGATGACCGCCGTCGGCGTGGTCGCCCTCGGCCCGATCATCATCACGATCTGCCTGTACGCGGGGTGGTTCCTGCCGCTGCCTGCCGCGCGGGCGCACGGGGCGTTCACCCTGCTGCTCACCAGCGCCGGGGCCTGGCTGGCGCGGCCGGACGGCTTCCTCGTGTTCTGGGTGATCGTCGTCGTCACGGCCGCCGCGCTGACCGAGATCCAGGGACGGCTCGCCGACCAGCTCCGCCGCGCTGCGACGACCGACCCCCTCACCGGGCTGGTGAACCGCCGCGCGTGGGAGGCCGAGGCCGGTCGGGTGCTCGCGCACGCGGGCCGCAGCGGCGAGCCGATGACGGTCGCGATCCTCGACCTCGACCACTTCAAGGAGGTCAACGACCGCTCCGGCCACGAGGCCGGCGACACCCTGCTGCGCGAGCTGACCGCCCGCTGGAGCGGTGAGCTGCGGCTGGCCGACCTGCTCGGCCGCTACGGCGGCGACGAGTTCGTGCTGTGCCTGCCGGGCACCGACGCCGCCGGGACGGCGGAGATCCTCGCGCGGCTCGACGCCAGCCATCCGTTCCGGTGGTCGGTGGGGACGGCGACCGCCGTCGACGGCGACACCCTCTCCACGATGCTGTCGCGGGCCGACGCCGCCCTCTACGAGCACAAGCGCCGCAGCCGGGCAGCCTGAGAGCCGAGCCGCCGAGGTCGCCCCGCGAGAACCCGAGCCGGTAGACATGCCGCGTGTGCACCGTCGTCGTGCGTCGGTCCGAGGGACGACCGCCGCAGATCCTCGCCCTGCGCGACGAGCTCACCACGCGCGAGTTCGACGACCCGGGTGAGTGGTGGCCGGAGTTCCCGGACGTCGTCGGCGGCCGCGACCGGACGGCGGGCGGCACCTGGTGCGCGACCCACGTGCGCACCGGCGCGACGGCGCTGGTGGTCAACCGCCCGCAGAAGCAGGTCGCGGATCCGGGGGCGCCGAGTCGCGGGGTGCTGCCGCTGCTCGCGGTCCAGCACGGCGCGGACTGGGTCGACCACGTCGAGCTCGCGGGCATGGCCAGCTTCGCCCTGATGCTGGTGACGATCAGGACCGGGTGACCACCTGGGACTTCGACGGCGAGCAGATCGTCGCGACCGAGCATCCCGAGGGCACCCACATGCTCACCTCGGGCGGTCCCGAGAACCGGAAGGCGGACCACCACCTGCAGCGCTTCGCCGAGTCCGGCTATCCCGACGACTGGCGGAAGCTCGTCGCGGAACGGCCGCCGTCCGACGATCCGGCGGCATTGGTGGTCCGGCACGAGCGCGACGACCTGGTCTTCGCGACCGTGTTCGGCGAGCTCATCGAGGCCTCGCCGGGTCGGCTGCGCCTGGAGTTCAGCCGCCGGCCGTGGGAGCGCCGCCCGTGGGAGACCCTCGAGAACTCGGGGGCTGACGCAGGCCGCCGCCATCACCCCGGGTAGGGTGCCGGCGTCACCTCGGCCCGCTGCTTGAGCGCTGCGTTCATGGCCGTGAAGGCAGCGAGCCGGCGGCGGTTCAGGGAACGGATCAGCAGGGGTGCCAGCACTCCCCCGTACCGGTCCTGCTGCCACAGCCGCACACCGCCCTCGTGGTCAGTGAGGGTCATGGTGAGCTCGACGTCGAAGACGCCCGGGATGCCAAGCCGATCCAGCCGGCTCCACAGCCGCAGCTGACGACCGGGGGCCGCCTCCCGGACCGTCGGCCGCAGTCGCGACTGGACGAAGGCATTCACCGGCGGCACGGTGACCGACACCCGCTCCCCGACGACGAAGGCCCCTTCTGCCTCGGTGATGAACGGGTTCCATTCCGCATAGGCGGGCAGGTCGCTCAGCACCTGCCAGACGCGCTCGGGTGTGGCGTCGATGTCCACGAAGGTCGTCAGTTCGGCGGTCATCGGATCATCTCCTGATGGGAGCGCGCCGGGACGTGCCCAGCCTAGGGCGAACACCGCCCGATCCAGCTCGCATGGCCACCGTCACCCTGATGGTGGTGACGCCTGGGCGGGTGAACCCGCGGCATAGGGCTTGCCCGGCCAGTAGGCCCACTCCTCGAAGTCCTCGACCCGGCCGTCGGGCGCGAAGCGCAGCACCCACAGATCCCGGTACTCCTGGGCCACCGGATCGAGGTACTGAACCTCCACCCGGACCACCGCATCGCGTCCGTCGACCGCAACAGGCTCCGCAGTCATCGAGAACTCCCTGCCCTCGTCGTCCAGCCAGAACGCCTGGATCTCCGAGTGCCCGACGATCGCTTCCTCGTAGGGCGAACACCGGTAGCGGGCGTCATCGGTGAACAACCGAGGGACCGCGGACGACGTCGCCGTCGCGCCACGCGCGCTCGTACTCGGCGACCCAGCGCATCACGCTCTCCCGATCCATGACGTCACGCTGCCACGTCGGGTCCGTCAGGTATACCCTGACAGAGCTGACGTCAGGACGTGCCTGACGCTCGATCGGAGGGCATGCAGTGACCAGTCGATGCACGTTCTGCACCAAGTCGTCCGACCAGGTCGGGACCCTCGTCGCCGGCCCCGGCGTGTTCATCTGCAACGAGTGCGTCGAACTGAGCGCCTCCCTCATCGCCACGAAGCGGCCGGGACCACGCGTGCCGGTGTGGGAGGAGATCGACGACCAGGCGCTGCTCGACCACCTGCCCCGCATCGAGGCCGTCCGTGATCAGGTGGACGACGACCTCCGCGCGTGGGTCACCGAGGCGCGTCGACGCGAACTCTCGTGGGAGCGCATCGGCGACGCCCTCGGCATGAAACGCCAATCCGCCTGGGAACGATTCGCGGGCTAGCCACGAGCGGTTGCGCTCCCGAACCGCTCAGCCCACGCGGACAGGTGCTCGAGCAGCTCGGGCGGATGCACGTCGTCGATCGCCGCGCCGGTGACGCCGAGCGCGAACACCGCCCAGTCGAGGTTCTCGGCAGCCATCGTCACCCGGCAGCGCCCGCCCCCGTCGGGCTCGACCTTCGCCCAGCGGCCGATCAGTTGCCGGACGTCGTCGGCGGGCGCGGAGACCCGAGCCCCGACGGACACGGTGGCCACCGCTGCGTCGATGCCGTCGCGGACGAACGCGGCGGCGTCCTCGGCCGGAAGTCGGCGGGGCGCGAACCGCGCACCGGTGCCCGACGGTGCGCTCAGCCGGTCCATGCGGAAGCTGCGCCAGGCGCCCCGTTCGACGTCGTAGGCGACGAGATACCAACGCCGACCCGACGAGACGAGCCGGAACGGCTCGACGTGCCGCTCGGTCCGGCTGCCGCCGGCGTCGGTGTAGGCGAACCGCAGCCGCTCGCCGTCCCGGCAGGCCAGCGCGACGTTCGTGAGCACGCCGGGGTCGACCGCCGGAGCCGCCGCACCCCACCCCGCCGGCACCGTCATCGCGCGCAGCGCGTCCACCCGTCGGCGCAGCCGGGCCGGCATCACCTGCACGACCTTTGCCAGCGCCTGCACCGACGACTCCGCCATCCCGGCCACCGGCGCCTGAGCGGCGGACTGCAGACCCACGGCCAGCGCGACCGCCTCGTCGTCATCGAGCACCAGCGGCGGCAGCGCGGCGCCGGGCGCCAGCGAGTAGCCGCCGTCGACACCCGGCCGCGCCTCCACCGGGTAGCCCAGCTCGCGGAGCCGGTCGACGTCCCGGCGCAGGGTGCGGAGCGAGACCTCGAGCCGCCCGGACAGCTCCGTGCCGGACCAGAAGCGCCGGCCCTGGAGCAGGCTCAGCAAGCGAAGGGTGCGGGACGAGGTCGCGGCCATGACCAGAGATTCTCCGACATTGCGGTCAGGAACTGGCACCAATCGTTCCTAGTCTGGATCCATCACCGAATCGAACCAAGGAGAGCTCCCCATGACCGAGACCGCGACCCTCACGGCCGAGCGCGCCGACCTGCTGGAGACCCTCACCGCGCACCGGTACTTCCTGCGGCACACCGTGCAGGGACTCACCGACGAGCAGGCCCGGCAGCGGACCACGGTGAGCGAGCTGACGCTCGGTGGCCTGATCAAGCACGTCGCCGAGACCGAGGAGAGCTGGGCGCAGTTCGTCGTCGAGGGCCCGGACGCGATGGCCACGCCCGAGCGACCCGGCCGGCTACGAGGCATGGGCCAACGGCCATCGGCTGCTTCCTGACGAGACGCTCGACGGCGTCCTGGCGCGCTACGCCGAGGTGGCTGCCCGCACCGACGAGCTCGTGCGCACGCTGCCCGACCTCGACGCGTCCCACCCGCTGCCCGAGGCGCCCTGGTTCGAGCCGGGCGCGCGTCGCTCCGCTCGCCGGGTGTTCCTGCACATCGTGGCCGAGACCGCCCAGCACGCCGGGCACGCCGACATCCTCCGCGAGACGCTGGACGGCCAGAAGACGATGGGCTGAGTCGCTCGGGCCTCAGTGCTCCGCGAACCAGGCGAAGCCCAGGCCGGGTAGCAGCAGCTTGTCGGCCCGCAGCTCCGGCGGGCCGTCGCTGGCGAGCGTGGGCGGGAAGGTCCCGTACCCGGTCACGGAGTCGGCGTCGACGAGCTGGGCGGCGGGGCTGAAGTTGGCCAGCCCGACGAACGTCCCGCTGCGCGGCTGGCGACGACGCCAGGCGAGGACGTGCGGATTGCCCGGGTCGAAGACGACGGACTCCCCCGCGCCGTGCAGCGCCGGGAGCGACCGCCGCGCCTCCCCCAGCCGGCGCAGCCACGAGAACACGCGGCCCTCGAGGGTGCCGTCGTCGTGCCGGCGCTCGGCGGCCGCCCAGTCCATCGGCGGCCGGTGCATCCAGCGGTTGTCCGGCGCGCGGGCGGCGTCGGCGAGGTAGCCGGAGTCGTTGCGCAGGGCCAGCTCGTCGCCCATGTAGAGCAGCGGGATCCCGCCGTAGGCGTAGATGACCGAGTAGAGCAGGACCAGCCGCCGGACCGCCCGGTCCAGCGCCGCGTCGTCACCCCGCTCGAGCGCCTCCTCGATGCCGCACAGCGACGCCGCGGAGCCGGAGATCCGCGCGTCGCCGGTGGCCTCGTTCTCCTGGAACAGGGCCCCGCGCGCGTACGAGCCGGCGAACCGGCCGGAGAAGAAGTCGTTGAGGAAGCGCCGGTGCCCGAAGCCGCTGACGCCCACGGCTCCGGCGTCGGTGTCGCTGATCGCCCACCCGATGTCGTCGTGGCCGCGCACGTAGGTCACCCAGGACGTCGACGGCGGGATCGGCTTCATCCGCCCCAGTGACTGCCGGGCCAGGCCCGCGTCGCCGGTGGCCAGGCTGCTCCACAGCAGGACCATGAGCTGGTTGTGGTAGGCCAGCTCGCACTCCGGGTGGTACCGCTCGTGCGCGCCGAGGTAGGGGACGAGGTCCTCCGGCGCGACGATCGCCTCGGCCTTGAAGATCACCCCGGGAGCGGCCAGCCGGGTCAGCGCGTGCAGCAGCTGCAGCAGCCGGTGGCCTTCAGGCTGGTTCTGGCAGGTGGTGCCCAGGCGCTTCCACATGAACGGGACGGCGTCCATGCGGAACACGTCGACCCCGCGGTTGGCCAGCCAGGCGATCTCACCGAGCATCGCCAGCGTGACCGCGGGGTTCGTGTAGTCCAGGTCCCACTGGTAGGGCCAGAACGTCGTCCACACCCAGCCGCCGGAACCACCGCAGGCCTCGGGCACCCAGGTGAAGGAGCCGGGGGCCCGGTCGGGGAACACCTCGGGGATGGTGGCGTCGTAGGCGTCGGGCATCTGCCGGTCGGGGAACGCGGTGTAGAAGCCCGCGTACGCCGGATCGCCCGCCAGCCAGCCCTGCGCCCAGGCGTGCTCCCGCGCGGTGTGGTTGAGCACCAGGTCGATGCACAGGCTCATGCCCCGCTCGTGCAGGGCGCCGGCGACGGTCTCGAGGTCGTCCATCGTGCCGAGCCGTGGGTCGACGGCGCGGTAGTCCATCACCGCGTAGCCGCCGTCGTTCTCCCCCGGTCGGGGCTGCAGGAGCGGCATCAGGTGCAGGTAGGTGGTGCCGAGCTCGGCGAGGTAGTCCAGCCGGTCGGGCAGCTGCGCGAGCGAGCCGCAGAACTGGTCGACGTAGCAGACGTAGCCCTGCATGCCCGGCCGCTGGAACCAGCCGGGGTCGATCTCGCGCCGGCGGTCCAGCCGGCGAAGGACCTCCGGCCGCTCCGCCGCGGCCGCCAGCGCCATCCGCAGCCCGCGCTCGAGGAGCTCGTCGACGACGGCCGGATCGCCGCCCCCGTAGAGCAGGGTGAGCGGGCCGTACACGTCGTCCAGGGAGACCTCGACGCGGGCGAGGAACGCGTCCGCCTCGGCCGGACCGAGCGCGGCCTCGGCGTCGGCCGCCAGCCGCGGGCGCAGCGCCTCCCACGCGCCTGCCGCGCCGGCGGCGGAACTGGTCAGCGGGGTCCTCCGGCGATCATCGGCTCAGTATCGGGGCAGCGCCCGCACCCGGCAGGGCCGGTGTTCGCCCACGGCGTGATCACCCCCGACGGGGCCTCCGACGGCGTTCACTGTGCGGTGTAACTGTGTAATCCCAGGAGTCGCGCCATGACGCAGGAACCCGACACCGAGACGGCGCTCGACGCCTACTCCCGCATCGTCACCGCCGTCGCCGAGGACCTCACCCCGCACGTCGCCGCCCTGCAGGTGACCGGCGACGACGGCCGTGGCGGCGCCGGTTCGGCGGTGGTCTTCACCGGCGACGGCCTGCTGCTCACCAACGCGCACGTCGTGGCCGGGGCCCGCTCCGGGCGGGCCGTGTTCGCCGACGGCTCCGAGGCCGACGTCGACGTCGTCGGCAAGGACCCGCTGTCCGACCTCGCCGTGCTGCGCGCCCGGACGGCGACCCCCGAGCCGGCCGTCCTCGGCGACGCCGAGCGCCCTGCGGGTGGGCCAGCTGGTGGTCGCTGTCGGCAATCCGCTGGGCCTCGCCGGCTCCGTGACCGCCGGAGTGGTGAGCGGACTGGGCCGGTCGCTGCCCACCCGTGACGGGCGCACCGCCCGGGTCGTGGAGGACGTGATCCAGACCGACGCAGCGCTCAACCCGGGCAACTCCGGCGGGGCGCTCGCCGACTCGTCGTCCCGGGTGGTCGGCATCAACACCGCCGTGGCCGGCTGGGGACTCGGCCTCGCGGTGCCCATGAACGACACCAGCCGTCGCATCATCGGCTCGCTGATCGCCGACGGGCGGGTGCGGCGGGCCTACCTCGGGCTCGTGAGCACCCCCGCTCCCCTGCCGGCGCACCTGGCCGAGCGCACCGGCCGTCGGCGCGGCCTGCGGATCATCGACGTCGTCCCCGGCGCGCCGGCGGACCGCTCCGGGCTCAAGGCCGGCGACCTCGTGCTCGAGGCCGGCCGCAGGCCGGTCGCCGACGCGCAGAGCCTGCAGCGGCTCCTGTTCGCCGAGGCGATCGGCAAGCCGCTGCCCATGACGGTGCACCGGCGCGGCGCGATGGTCGACGTCATCACCGTGCCGACAGAGCTCACCGGGAGCCGATGAGCCCTGTCGGCACCGGGTCAGCCCGTCCGGCTCTCCCGGTCGTAGTTGCGACCGAGGAACTCCGGCACCCGCGCCCAGCGGAACGCGAACACCATCACGATGAGCGTCGCCACGTACGGGGTCACCAGCAGCACCTGGCTGGGGATGTCGATCCCGGAGACCTCGGCGCGGAGGGCGACGACGTCCATCGCGGCGAAGAACAGCGCCCCGGCCGCGATGTACTGCGGCCGCCAGCCGCCGAAGAAGGTCAGCGCGATCGCCAGCCAGCCGCGGCCGCCGACGATGCCCTCGGTGAACGTGCCGGTGTAGACCAGCGGGAGGAAGGCGCCGGCGATGGCCATGAGGGCGCCGCCGGCCGTCGTCGTCCAGAGGCGCGTCCGGGCCACCGGGATGCCCAGACTGTCGGACGCCTTGGGGTTCTCGCCCACCGACCGCAGGTTCAGCCCCGCCCGAGTGCGGTAGAGGAAGAACCACAGCCCGACGGTGAGGAGCGCGGCGAAGTACACCAGCACGTTGTGCGAGAACAGCGCCGTGCCCGAGGACCGGGATGTCGCTGAGCAGCGGGATCTCCACCCGCGGCAGCGTCTCGACCAGCGGCGTCGTCGCCGTCTGCCCGATCACGATCCGGTAGCAGCAGGCCGGCCAGCCCGGTCGCGGCGAAGAACAGCGCCAGGCCGACGACGAACTGGTCGAGCCGCAGCACCGTCGTCGCCCATCCGAGCGCGAAGCCGAACACCGCGCCGACGGCGCGCCGCGAGCAGGATGCCGAGCGCGGTGCTGCCGGTGCCGTAGCTGATCAGGAAGCCGACGGAGGCGCCGAGCAGCATGACGCCCTCCTGCGACACGCTGAAGACGCCCGTCAGCCCGCCGAGCATCGTGCCGAGCGAGGCCAGCAGGTAGGGCACCATCGCGACGACGGTGAGCTGGGCCAGGACAGCGAACTCGTTCATGCCACTCTCCTCGCCAGCCGCCCCGCGATCACGTCGGAGAGCAGCAGGAAGATCAGGATCAGCGCCTCGATGATGAGGACCATCTCGACGGGGACGCCGACGGTGCGCTGCATGGAACTCGCGCCCACCTCGAGGATCGCGATCCCGAAGGCGACGACCGGCACCCACAGGGCGCTGCCCCGGGCGATGAGCCCGATGATGATGCCGAGCAGCAGGAAGTTGGACTGCATGCCCTCGAGCGCCCGCTGGTGGACGCCGCTGACCTCCAGCGCCCCGGCGAGCCCGCCGAGCGCACCGCCGATGATCAGGGCGATCACCGCGATCCGCTCGACCCGGATGCCGTTGATCCCGGCCGCACGCGGGTTGGTGCCCGCAGCGCGGAGCTCGAACCCGGCCGCCGTCCGGCGGGTCACGACGATCGTCGCCACCGACACCAGGGCGGCCAGCAGGAGCCCGACGTGCACGCCGGGCGGCCCACCGATGGTCGGCAGCTCCGCGCCCTCCCCGATCCGCTGGGTGGCGGCCACACCGGCGGCGGGGTCGCTCCACACCTCGGTGGCGGCGTAGTCGAGCACCTGGAACGAGACGAAGTTCAGCAGCACCGTGCTGAGGATCTCGTTCACGTGGAAGCGGCCCATGAGGAAGGCCGCGATGCCGGCCCAGACCACCCCGGCCAGGACCCCGGCGATGATGCACCAGGGGCAGCAGGACGACGGACGGCAGGTCGGCGTAGACGATGCCGACCCCGGCCGCGGCCGTGGCCCCGACGAGCAGCTGGCCCTCGCCGCCGATGTTGAACCGCGCCCACCGCGAGCGGGATGGTGAACCCGAGCGCGAGCAGGGTCAGCGGCACCCACTTGGTGAGGGTCTCGGTGAAGCCGAAGCCGGTCTTGAACGACGTGGTGAAGATCGTCTGGTACGCCTGGAACGGGTCGTAGCCGAGCGCCGCGATGACGATCCCCGCGACGACGAAGGCCAGGACCAGCGCCAGCACGTACGGCAGGACTCCGCGCACCAGCCGCGCGGCCAGGCTCGGGTGCGCCGGCGCCAGCGCGTCCGGCTCGGTGAGCACGGGGGCTGTCATGAGTCCTCCCGGACGCCGGCCATGAGCCGGCCGAGCTCGTAGGCGTCGTAGTTGCCGCGGCTGCGCTCGCCGACGACCTCGCCGGAGTACAGGACGACCATGCGGTCGGCGAGCAGGCTCAGCTCGTCGAGGTCCTCGGAGATCAGGACGACGGCGCAGCCGCGGTCGCGGGCCTCGTGCACCCGGTCGTAGACGAACTTGATCGAGCGGAGGTCCAGGCCCCGGGTGGGGTTCTGGAGCACCAGGACCGCGGGCTCCCGGTCGAAGGCCCGGGCCAGCACCAGGCGCTGGATGTTGCCGCCGGACAGGTTGGCCGCCGGCGCGTCGGGGCCCGGGGTCTTGATCGAGTAGCGGTCGATCGTCGTCCGGGCGTGCTCCCGCACCTTCCGCCAGTCGATCAGCCCGGCCTTCCGGTACGCCGCGCTGCGCTGCGCACCGAGCAGCAGGTTGTCGGTGACCGAGGCGGCGCCGAGGATGCCGTCGCGGTGCCGGTCCTCCGGCACGTAGGCGACACCCGCACTGATCCAGCGGCGGGTCTGCGCGCCGGCCAGGTCGGTGTCGTCGACCTGCACGGTGCCGGCCTGGACCGGCCGGACGCCGGTGAGCGCCTCGGCCAGCTCGACCTGGCCGTTGCCGGCCACGCCCGCCACGCCCAGGACCTCGCCGGACCGGACCGTCAGGTCGACGCCGCGGACCGCCGGGACACCCTGGTCGTTGGCGACCACGAGCCCCGCGACCGCGAGCCGGGTCGCCGCCTGCTCCGCGGGGCCGGTCTCCTCCGTCGTGACCTCCCCGACCTCGGCGAGGCCGAGCGCGACGGCGAGCTCCGACGACTGCTCGGACGCGACCTCGCCCACCATCAGCGAGGCCAGGCCGGTCGCGTCGGTCTCGGCGCGGCGCACGGTGGTCATCCGACGGCCGTCGCGCATGACCGAGATGCGGTCGCAGATGGCGAGCACCTCGCGCGCCTTGTGCGAGATGAAGACGACGCTGGTGCCCTCGGCGACGATGACGCGCAGCGAGGCGAAGAGGTCGTCGACCTCCTGCGGCGTCAGGTTCGTCGTCGGCTCGTCGAGGATCAGGATCCGGGCGCCGCGGTAGAGCACCTTGAGGATCTCCACCCGCTGCCGGGCGCCCACCGACAGGCGGTTGGTCCGCGCGCGGGGGTCGACGGCCAGGCCGAACTGGTCGGACAGCTCGGTGATCCGGCGGGCGGCGTTGCGCAGCCCACCGGACTGCTCGCTGGTGCCCAGCACCACGTTCTCGACGACGGAGTACGTCGACACCTGGAGCAGGTGCTGGTGCACCATGCCGATCCCGAGGCCGATGGCGTCCCGCGGCGACCGGATGTGCACCTCGTTGCCGTCGACGCGGATCTCGCCGGCGTCGGGGCGGTAGAGGCCGTACAGGACGTTCATCAGCGTCGTCTTGCCGGCACCGTTGCCGCCGACCAGCCCGTGCACCTCACCGGCGGCCAGCTCGAGGTCGGCGTCGGTCAGGGCGTGCACCGGACCGAAGGTCTTGGTGACCCCGGTCATCGTGAGGGGCCGAGCCGCCCCGGGCACGGAGCCCGGGGCCGACCCGGCAGCCTGCGCGGCGGTCATTCGACCGGGTCGACGTTCCGCTCGACCTCGATCTCGCCGGAGGCGAGCTGCTCGACGACCTCGTTGACCTGGTCGATCACGGCCTGGTCGACGTTCTGCGGCTCCTGCAGCGAGATGCCCTGCTCGTAGGTCATGCCGAGGTAGCCGCCGGTCTCGCCGCCCTCGATCGAGGTGAGGATCTCGTCGATCATCACCTCGAAGTCGTAGAGCACCGACGTCAGGTAGTGGTCGGCCGACAGGTTCGACTTGTCGGTGTACTTCGCGGTCATGAGCACGCCCGGGTCGGCGTCGCCGACGGCCTCGAAGGCGCCGACGGCGCCGAGGTTGAGCGAGGTCAGGACGACGTCGTTGCCGTCGGCGATCAGCTGGCTGGCGAACTGCTGGGCCTTGGTCGGGTCGTTGAAGTCGCCGGTCCACACCGGGTTCAGCGTCGCGTCCGACCCGCTGTCCTCGAGAGCCTGCTCGACCGCGTGCACCTCGGAGTAGGAGAACGGCAGGGTCACGCCGCCCAGGTAGGCGATCTGCCCGCTCTCGCTGACGGCGCCGGCGAGCACGCCCAGCGGGTAGAAGGCGAGGTGGAAGTTGCGGTCCAGGACCCAGACGTTCTCGGGCACGTCGGCGGGCTCGGTGTCCTGCTCGGCGATGAACACGACATCCGGCGCCTCGGCGGCGACGGCGACGGTGGCGTCGTAGAACTGGCTGCCGTGCGTCCAGATCACGGTGTATCCGTCGGACACGTACTCGCGCAGCACGCGCTCGGCGTCGGGGACCTGGACGCTCTCGGAGTAGGCGATCTCCGCACCGTGGTCCTCCTCCGCGGCCTGGAGCGCCTCGAGACCGAGGAAGGTGTAGTCCGCGTCCGTGGTCGTGCCGGAGAAGACCGCCGCGATACGAGGTCCTTCGCCGTCGCCGCCGGCACCACCGCCGTCGCCAGAGCCCTCCCCGTCACCTCCACAGGCTGCGACGGACAACAGCAGCGCGGCGGTCAGGGCACTGACGGAGAGTCGGGGGAATCGCATGAGCGGCACCAGTTCCTCGGGGTTCGGCCGGCGGGGATGCGCCCATAGTTGCCTCAGCGCTAAGATATGTCCAGGGTCACACGCGAAGACCGAGACCCACTCGAGATGCGGTACGAGACCAGGCCGTAAACGCCCCGGGCCGTTTCCTGACGGCCCTCTGTGGCATGCCGTCGCTCGGGCGCCGACCGCGTAGTTGACTGACCCGATGCTGCCGCTGGCCGAGCTCCACCTGCACGTCGAAGGCACCCTCGAGTCCGACCTGCTGGTCACCCTGGCCCGGCGCAACGACGTGCCGCTGCCGACGTACGACCCGGCCGAGCTGACCGCGCGGTACGCGAACTTCGCCGACCTGCAGGCGTTCCTCGACGTCTACTACGCCAACCTCGCGGTGCTGCGGACCGAACAGGACTTCCACGACCTGGCAGCGGCGTACCTGGCCCGGGCCCGGGCCGCCGGGGTGCGGCGGGCCGAGATCTTCTGCGATCCGCAGACCCACCTGCAGAACGGCGTGCCGCTGGAGGTCGTGTTCGGCGGCCTGGGTGCGGCGATCGCCGAGTCGGACATCTCGGCCGACCTGATCGTCTGCTTCCTGCGCGACCTCGGCGGCGACGCGGCCGAGGAGCTGCTCCGGCAGGCACTGCCGTTCCGCGAGCACTTCATCGGCGTCGGGCTGGACTCGGCCGAGGTGGGGTGGCCGCCCCGGTTGTTCCGGACGGCGTACGAGATCGCCCGCGCCGAGGGGCTGCACCGGGTCGCGCACGCCGGCGAGGAGGGCGGGCCCGACTACGTGCGCGAGGCGCTCGACGTGCTGGGCGTCGAGCGGATCGACCACGGCAACCGCGCGCTGGAGGACCCCGAACTGGTGGCCCGGCTGCGCGACGAGCGGGTGCCCCTGACCGTGTGCCCCCTGTCGAACGTCGCCCTGAAGGGCGTGCCCCGGATCGAGGACCACCCGCTGCCGCGGATGCTCGAGCTCGGCCTGGTCGCCACCGTCAACAGCGACGACCCCGCCTACTTCGGCGGCGGCATCGACGCGAACCTCGACGTGCTGACGACGACGCTCGGGATGACCGACGCCGACCTCGCCGTGCTCGCCGCCAACTCGTTCGAGGCCGCGTTCGTCGACGAGGCCGACCGGGCGCGCTGGCTGGCCGAGGTGGCCGCCTGGCGCACGTGAGTCAGGCCGTCGCGACCAGCCGCGCGTCGAGCTGGGCGTTCAGCGCGCTCTCCGCCGCGTCGACCGCATGCGCGTTCTCGCCCGACGGGCAGCGAGCGAAGGCGGTGCGTGCGGCGCCGAGCGCGATGTAGGCGATGGAGATGTCGAGGTCGATCTCGTCGATGGTGGTGATGGTCGGGCTCATGACGACCTCCTGGCGGTTCCGGTTCCTGCGACGCCTCACACGCTATGCACCAGGTATGACAGTTCGGCGTCACCAAAGTCACCGCTGATCGCGCGTCTGTCCCCACCCGTCACGGATGAAGTCGCGGGTCCTCCCGGACCGCCGCGACGACCTGCTCGAGCGCGGCGAGACTGTGCCCGCTGACGAAGGCGTCGCAGTACGGCAGTGCCGCGGCCATGCCACCCGACCAGCGGGGCGTAGCCGGTCGCCGCCTTGCGCGGATTGACCCAGACCACGCGGTGGGCGAGGCGGCGCAGGCGCCGCATCGCCTCGGCCACCTCCTCCGGCTCGTCCATCGCCCAGCCGTCCGACAGCACGACGACGACGGCGCCCCGCCCCATCCCCCGCCGGCCGTGCCCGGCGACGAACGCGCCGATGCCCTCGGCCAGCCGGGTGCCGCCGGCCCAGTCCGACGCCGTCGCGCCGGCCCGGGCCAGGGCCAGGTCGGGATCGCGCAGGGACAGCTGCCGGGTGAGGCGGGTCAGCCGGGTGGCGAACACGAACGCCTCCGCCCGCGCCCCGGCGACCGCGCCCTGCAGCAGGGTCAGGTAGACACGGGTGTAGGGCTCCATGGAGCCCGATACGTCGCACAGCAGGACCAGCCGGCGCGGCTTGGTCTGCCGCCGCGCGTGCACCAGCCGGGCCGGGTCCCCGCCGGAGCGGTGCGCGGCCCGGACGGTGCGCCGGAGGTCGAGGCGGTCGCCGGACCGGCGGGACGGGCGGGTGCGCCGGCTGCGCCGCTCCGGCGTGCTGAGCACCAGCCGGCGGACCAGCTCGCGCACCGACTCCAGTTCGTCGGGGGTGAGCTCGGCGAACGAGGTCGAGTGCAGGCGCTCCTCGGTCGACACCGCCGCGAGGAGCACGTCGCGTTCGGACTCCTCCTCCTGGTCGTCGCCGCCGCTGGACGCGCCCGGCATCCCCTCGGACGCCCCCGGGCTGCTCGGCCGGGAATCGGGGGGCACGGGCCGCGTGCGCGGCTCGCTGCCGATCGGCGGGGGTGCGGTCGGGTCGCCGCGGCTGTCGGCCGGGTCGAGCGGGTGGGCGGGGTGGACATCGAAGATCGCGGAGAAGACGGCGTCGAAGACCGGCAGCTGCGCCCGGTCGGTGACCAGGGCGACCCGGCACGTCCAGTACAGGGCGGCACGGTCCACCGGCGGGATCAGCTGCAGCGCACGGGCCAGCCCGGCCGCCCGTTCCGGGGTCGTCGGCAGACCGGCCCGGTGCAGCGCCGTCGTCAGGCCGACGGCGAGCGGACCCGGAGCGACGTCAGGCACCGGCCAGCCAGGCCGCGCCGCGGCTGCGGGCCAGCTCCTGGTCGTCGCGGTTCTTCAGCACCGAACCCCAGCTGGCCTCGACCGCCGGCGGGTCGAGCCGGCTGATCCCGAGGATCGACAGTGCGGCGACCCAGTCGATGACCTCGGCGATCCCGGGCGGCTTGACCATGTCCAGCGACCGCAGCCGGGTCACCGCCGCGGCGGCGTCGATGGCCAGCGGTTCGGAGCTGCCGGGCACCCGCCGGCGCACGATCTCGGCGACCCGCTCCGGCGACGGGTAGTCGATCCAGTGGTACAGGCAGCGGCGGGTGAGGGCGTCGTGCAGGTCGCGGGTGCGGTTCGACGTGAGGACGACGACCGGCGGGTGCGCCGCCCGGATCGTGCCGAGCTCCGGCACGGTCACGGCCGCCTCGGCCAGCACCTCGAAGGTGAACGCCTCGAACTCGGCGTCGGCGCGGTCGATCTCGTCCAGGAGCAGGACCGCCGGCCGCGGCCCCGGGTGCTCGATGGCCTGGAGCAACGGCCGCCGGAGCAGGTAGTCGCGGCCGAACAGGTCGTCCTCGGCCAGCGGCGCCCCGCGGGCCTCGGCCAGCCGGATGCCGAGCAGCTGCCGCGGGTGGTTCCACTCGTACAGCGCCTCCGCGGCATCGATGCCCTCGAAGCACTGCAGCCGGTAGAGCGGGGTGTCGAGCACCCGCGCCAGTGCCTTGGCGGCCTCCGTCTTGCCGACGCCGGGCTCGCCCTCGAGCAGCAGCGGTTGCGGCAGCCGGACGGCGAGGAACATCGCCGTCGCGAGGCCGGGGTCGGCGAGGTAGTCGACGGCGTCCAGGGCGTCGGCGAGCGCGGCGACGTCCGGCAGCCGGTCGCGGACCGCCTCCTCCGCGCCGGCCCGCGCCCCCGCGGTCACGCCGCCGGCCTAGGAGGCGGTGGCATACCGCGCCGGGTCGGCGAGGAAGGCGGTCCGGCAGCCGTCGCAGCAGAACCACGTCGTTGCCGCCGTCGACGGTGGCGTGCGGTGAGCTGTCGACGGCGGCGACGGTCATGCCGCAGACCGGGTCGACGGAGCGGCGTCGAGGGCAGCCGGGGCGCCGTGCCGCTCGGCGGCCCGCCGCTCCTGCACGATCTCGGCCAGCACCGACAGCGCGATCTCGGCGGCCGTGCGCCCGCCGATGTCGAGCCCGGCCGGGCTGTGCACCCGCGCCCGCTGGTCGTCCGCGACGTCGAGCGCGGAGAGCACCGCGGCGCCGCGGATCCGGCTCGCGATCAGGCCGACGTACGGGACGCCGAGCCGGAGTGCCGCGGTCAGCGCCGGCTCCTCGCCCCGGCCGTGCGAGGCCACCACCAGCGCCGCGTCGTCCGCGTGCGGGACGGCGTCCTGACCGGGCACGACCTCGACGGCGTAACCCAGCGGCCGGCCGAGCTGCCCGAGCGCCTCGGCGATCGGGCTGTCCCCCACCACGAGCAGCCGCGGAGCCGGCACCTTCGGCTCGAGGAAGATCTCCACCGACCCGCCGGACAGGCACGGGTTGGCGACCGTCACCGCCCCCTCCTCGCTGCTCTGCGGCGACGCCTCCCCCGGGACGATCCGCAGCAGCAGCGGCTCGTTCGTCGACAGCGTCATCAGGCCGTACTCGCGCACCGACGCCTCGGCGCAGGTGCCGCCCACGAACCCGTCGATGGTGCCGTCGGCACGGACCAGCGCGGTGTCACCGGCGTGCGCGCTGGTCGGCTTCTGCGCCCGCACGACCGTCGCGTGCACGAACGGCTCCCGGCTCCGGGTGAGCTCGGCAGCGGTGTCGGTGACCGTCATGCATCGCTCCTAGGACTCTGCCGACTCAGATCGGCGGGGTGGCCCGGCCCTGCATGGCCGCCCACACCCGCGCCGGCGTGCAGGGCATGTCCATGTGCCGCAGACCGAACGGCTCGAGCGCGTCGATGACGGCGTTGACGACGGCGGGCGGCGAACCCACGGTCGCCGACTCCCCGATGCCTTTCGCCCCGATCGGGTGGTGCGGCGACGGGGTGACCGTGTGCCCGGTCTCCCAGTCCGGCACCTCCATCGAGGTGGGGATCAGGTAGTCCATGAACGAGCCGCCGAGGCAGTTGCCCTGCTCGTCGAACCCGATGAACTCCATCAGCGCCATCCCGACCCCGTCGGCCAGGCCGCCGTGGATCTGCCCCTCGATGATCATCGGGTTGATCCGGGTGCCGCAGTCGTCGACGGCGACGAACCGGCGGACCTTCACCTTGCCGGTGCCCTTGTCGATGTCGACGACGCAGATGTACGCGCCGTACGGGAACGTCAGGTTCGGCGGGTCGTAGGTGACCTCGGCGTCGAGGTTGCCGTCGATCCCCTCGGGCAGCGCGACGGTGCCGTGCGCGCCGAGCGCGATCTCCTGGATCGTCTTCCCGACCGTCGGGTCGCCCTTCACGAACCAGCGGCCCTTCTCCCACTCGAGGTCCTCGGGCCGGGTCTCGAGCATCGCTGCCGCGATCGCCCGCGCCTTGTCCTTGACCTTGCGGGCGGCCAGCGCGACCGCTCCCCCGCTGACCGGCGTCGAGCGGCTGCCGTAGGTGCCCAGCCCGAACGGGGTCTGGTCGGTGTCGCCGTGGACGACGTCGATGTCCTCGGGCGGGATGCCGAGCTCCTCGGCGAGGATCTGCGCGAACGTCGTCTCGTGGCCCTGGCCCTGGGTCTGCACCGACAGCCGGACGACGGCCTTGCCGGTGGGGTGCACGCGCACCTCGGCGCCGTCGGCCATGCCCAGCCCGACGATGTCCATGTGCTTGCGCGGGCCGGCGCCGACCGTCTCGGTGAAGAACGAGACGCCGATGCCCATCAGCTCCCCGCGGGCCCGCTTCTCGGCCTGCTCGCGGCGCAGCTCGTCGTAGCCGGCGATCTGCATCGCCAGCCGCATCGTCGTCTCGTAGTCGCCGGAGTCGTACTCCCACCCGGTCTTGTTGGCGTAGGGGAACTGCTCGGGGCGGATGAAGTTCTTCAGCCGCAGCTCCGCCGGGTCCATCTGCAGCTCGTCGGCGAGGACGTCGACCATCCGCTCGACCAGGTAGACCGCCTCGGTCACCCGGAACGAGCAGGCGTAGGCGACACCCCCGGGCGCCTTGTTCGTGTAGACGCCGGTGACCGAGCAGTGCGCGGCCTCGAGGTCGTAGCTGCCGGTGAAGATGGAGAAGAAGCCGGCCGGGTACTTGGTCGGCTGGGCGGTCGCGTTGAACGCCCCGTGGTCGGCCAGCACGTGCGTGCGGACGGCGAGGATCTTGCCTTCCCGCGTCGCCGCGACCTCGCCCTTCATGATGTAGTCGCGGGCGAACGAGGTGCTCATCAGGTTCTCGGAGCGGTCCTCGACCCACTTCACCGGCTTGCCGGTCACGATCGAGCCGACGACGGCGCAGACGTAGCCCGGGTAGATGCCGACCTTGTTGCCGAACCCGCCGCCGATGTCGCCGGCGATGATCCGGATCTTGTGCTCCGGGATCCCGGCGACCATCGCGTACAGCGTGCGGTGGGCGTGCGGGGCCTGCGTCGTCTCGTAGAGCGTGAGCTTGCCGTCGATCGGGTCGTAGTCGGCGATCGCGCCGCAGGTCTCCATCGGCGCCGGGTGCACCCGCGGATAGACGACCTCCTCGCTGACGACGACGTCGGCGCGGGCGAAGACGGCGTCGGTGGCGGCCTTGTCGCCGGCCTCCCAGTCGAAGATGTGGTTGTCGGTCTTGCCCTCCTTGTCGTCGCGGATCACCGCCGTCCCCGGGTCGAGGGCGCGGCGGGCGTCGATGACCGGCGGCAGCTCCTCGTACTCGACGTCGATCAGTTCGAGCGCGTCGCGGGCGGAGTAGTGGTCCTCGGCGACGACGAACGCCACCTCCTGGCCCTGGAAGCGGACCTTGTCGGTCGCCAGCACGGCCATCGTGTCGGCCGACAGCGTCGGCGCCCACGCCAGGTTGAGGCCCTCGAGGTCCTTGCCGGTGATGACGGCGAGCACCTTCGGGTGGGCCAGCGCCTCGGTGGTGTCGATGGAGACCAGCCGGGCGTGCGCCATCGGCGAGCGCAGGATCGCGCCGTGCAGCATCCCGGGCAGCACGATGTCGTCGAGGTAGTGGCCCTTCCCGCGGACGAAGCGCGGGTCCTCCTTGCGCTGGATCCGGCCGAAGCCGATCGGCCGGTCCTCGGCGGTCGCGGACGGGTTGGTCGGGCGGTCCTGCACCGCGGTCATGCCGGCACCTCCTCGGTGCTCGCGGGGCTGCCTGGCCTGCGCCGTTGCCGTTGCCGGCCGGGTGCGCGGCGGCCCACTGGACGGAGCGGACGATCGTGGCGTAGCCGGTGCACCGGCAGATCTGGCCGGAGATCGCCTCGCGGATCTCGGTCTCGTCCGGGTTCGGGTTGCGGTCGAGCAGCGCGCGGGCGGTGAGCATCATCCCGGGGGTGCAGAACCCGCACTGCAGGCCGTGCTCCTCCATGAAGCCCTGCTGCACGGGGTCGAGCGTGCCGCCGGTGGCCATGCCCTCGACGGTGCGCACCTCGTGCCCGTCGGTCATCGCGGCCAGCGCGGTGCACGACTTCACCGGTTCGCCGTCGACCAGCACGACGCACGTGCCGCAGTTGCTGGTGTCGCACCCCCAGTGGGTGCCGGTCAGGCCGAGCGTCTGGCGCAGGAAGTGCACGAGCAACAGCCGCGGTTCGACGTCGCGGGTGACCTCGGTCCCGTTGACGGTCATGGTGACCTGCATCGTCGGCCTCCTCAGGCGGCGGGAGCGGTGGCCCCGACGCGGTCGAGCGCGCGGCGCAGGACCCGGCGGGTGAGTTCGTCGGCGAGGTGCCGCTTGTAGTCGACCGGACCGCGCTGGTCCTCGACGGGAGCGCTGGCCTGCGCGGCCAGCCGCCCGGCCTCGGCGATCAGGTCCTCGGTCGGCCGCTGACCGATCAGGACGGCGGCGGCGTCGGTGGCCAGACCCTCGAGACCGAGGGCGGTCAGCCCGATCGCGACGTCGGCGATCGTGCCGTCCTCGGCCATCTGCACGGCCGCACCGGCGGCGCCCACCGCCCAGTCGCCGACGCGCCGTTCGACCTTCTCGTAGGCGTTGGACGTGCGGGCGCGGATCGGGAACCGGATCTCGGTGATCAGCTCGTGCTGCTCGCACGCCGTCTCGTAGGGGCCGCGGTGGAACTCGCCCATGCCGACGACGCGTTCCCCGCCCGGCGCGGCGATGACGATCTGCGCGCCGAGGACGTCGCAGACGGTGGTGAGGTCCTCGGCCGGGTCGGCCTGGCCGAGGGAGCCGCCGATGGTGCCGCGGTTGCGGACCACCGGGTCGGCGATCACCTTCTCGGCGTCGTGGACCATCGGGAACAGCCGCCCGACGACGTCGGAGGCGAGCAGCGCCGCGTGCCGGGTGAGCGCACCGACGCGCAGGACGTCGGCCTCCTCGGTGATGTGCCGCAGCTCGGCGACGTCGTTGATGTCGATGAGCCACTCGGGCCGCGCGAGCCGGAGCTTCATCATCGGCAGCAGGCTGTGCCCACCGGCGATGACGCGGGACTCGGGGCCGTGGCGTTCGAGCAGCTCCAGCGCGTTGGCGACGCTGGTGGCGCGGACGTAGTCGAACGGAGCCGGTACCTGCACGGGGGAACCCCCTTCCCGAGGACCCCGACGCTGGAGCCCTGGTGTGTCGGGACCTTGTCCGTGACCCGGGTCACTGTCAACATCGCAATAACCGTCCGGTTATGAGGCCCCGCGATGACGTTCAGCCAGCTCAGAACGTTTGCGTTGGTGGCCGAGCTCGGCTCGCTGCGGGCGGCCGCGATCGCGCTCGGCGTGAGCGAGCCCGCGGTCTCCGCGGCCGTCTCCGCACTGCGCACCGATCTGGGCGACCCGCTGTTCCGCCGCACCGGCACCGGCATCGCGCTCACGCCCGGCGGCCGGGCGCTGGCTGCCCGGGCCCGGGAGCTGGTGCGGCTGGCCGAGCGGACCCGGCGGGAGGTCGCGCACGCGACGTCGTCCGGCCGGCTGCGCGCCCTGGCGACGGCGGCGTGCGCCGAGCACGTCGCCGGGGCGGTGATCGCCGCGTTCACCCGACGGGTCCCGCGGGCCGCCGTCGATCTGACGGTCGGGACGAGCGACTGCGCGGCGGTGGCCCTCGCCGAGGACGACGCCGACATCGTGCTCGGGGTCCGGCCCGCCCTCCTCGCCGGCCAGATGGTCGACGCGGTGCCGTTCCTCCGGTTCTCCCGGATCGTGGTCGCCGCACCGGGTCAGGCACGCGCGGAGCTGACCGGGCTCCCCTGGCTCGCCGGCCCCGGAGGCATGGAGCCGGGCAGCGAGGAGGAACGGTGGGCCGACGCCGCGGGGCTCCCGGACGTCGAGCGGTGCGCGAGCGAGGCCGAGGCGCTGACCGCGGTGCGAGCCGGCGACGGCGTGATGCTCGCGCTCGCGCACGCCGTCCGGGCCGACCTGGCGCGCGGCACCCTGGTCCGGGTCCCCACGGAGGGCACGCCGGTGACCGGGCTGTGGTGGGCGAGCGTGCCGGGTGACGGCCGGTCCACGAGCGCGGCCCGGGCGCTGCAGCGGTTCCTCACCACGCCGGACGCGACCAGCGCGCTGCTCTCCCGCCCGGACCGACGTGCTCGGACGCGACCGACCGTGCGCGTGGAGCTCTGGAGTTAGAACAGGGTCGATCAGGGATTCGCGTCGAGCGGCCTATCCAGGGACCGCCGTATCCCATCGCCTCCGGTGCTGCCTGAGTCTCTGAGCGGCCCACTCAGAGACACCTCTGGGAGGACGCGCTAACAGCAGTTGCCACCGCGAAGACCGCGCCCGGTGCCGCTTTGGCCGGCAACTGCAGAGGTCCCGGGATATGGGTCGTGTGGCCGGTCAGCGGCTGAGTGCGGCGCTCTCATGGACAGCGGAGGCGCGAAGCTTCCTGTCGACCTCGTCGATGGTGGCAATCTGTGCGAAGACCATGCCGAGGCTGGCGAGGGTGGCCTGCTGCAAATCGTCCGCGGCTACGCCGTTCATTTCCTTGGTGGCTGTGCCGTCGCTCAGGAAGACGACGCGGAAGTCGTGTTGGGCGGCCTCCCGGGCGGTGGTCTCGCAGCAGATGTTGGTGGCGATGCCGCTGATGATCACGGTCTCGATGCTGCGACTGCGTAGCTGATGGGCGAGGTCAGTGCCGTGGAAGGCGCCGTAGCGGGTCTTGTTGACGATTAGGTCGTTAGGCGCCACGTCCAGTGCCGGGTGTAGTTCGGCGGTCGGAGAGCCCTCCGTGTAGAGCTCGACGATGAAGGGTGGAACGAGTTCGGCCATCACGCCGAGATTCGAGCCGTCCTTGGCCATCCATCCCCTGGTGTGCGCGACAAGCGCTCCGGTCGCGCGGCAGGTGCTGATCAGCCGGTTGAGCCTGCCCACCAGAGCAGGGCCGTCGGGCGAGGCCAAGGGAGATCCCTCAACGAAGCAGCGCTGCATGTCCACGTTGATCAGTGCCGTCGTTGCAGGGATGAGAGGGAAGTCGGGCATCAGAGCCTCCAACTGTTGGATACAGTGACCCTGTATCAATACAGTGTTACCGTACTCACATGGGCTCCTCCGTCAAGGCTGAGAACGCCGGTCGCTCCCGACGATCCGAGCGTGCCGAGCAGACCCGCCGACGGATCGTCGAGGCGGCCACCGCGCTCTTCGACGCCCGGGGGTTCGCGGCCACCACGATGGAGGCGATTGCCGAGCGGGCTGACGTCGCGGTCGAGACGGTGTACAGCCGATTCCGCACCAAGGCGAACCTGCTCGATGCGATCCTCGAGCCGGCGATCGTCGGCGTGACCGACGGACGCGACCTGTTCGACCTCCCCGCGATCGAGGAGGTCCGGCAGTGCCCCGACCAGCGGACCCAGCTCCGCATGCTCGCCCACTTCTCCCGCGGCATCCTCGAGCGGACCGCCGTGGCCCATCGGATTCTGCGATCAGCCGCAGCATCCGACCCGGCCGCGGCCGACCTCCAACGTGCGGACACCAAGCGCCGCGGCGACGGACAGCGGCACTACATCGACATGCTCAGCTCGAACGGGCCCCTCCGGGACGGGCTCACCCGCGGGGATGCTGCGGCGACATATTCGGCCTTGTCCAATCCCAACACCTACGCGCTGCTCGTCGACGAACGCCAATGGACCGCCGACAAGTTCGAGCAGTGGCTCGGCGACAGCCTGACCTTGCTCCTGCTCGCCCCCTGAGCGCTGGGAGGCCTCGGCGAGGGAACCCGAGAGACGGTCCAACCGCCCCTGCGCGTAGCGCACCTACCGGGTCGCCGACCGCGCTCCGCACACCGGTGTCTCTAAAGCCGCCTTCTGAGACAGAGTCGCGGATGGGGGGCATCAGCTCCCCGGCCGGCTCCTCGCCCGCGGCCACCTGGTCCGAGGGCCGCGCGCCGACGACGGACTGCGCCACACCCGAGCTCTGCTCGGTCGGCGCCGGCGACGTGCCCGGTGCCGCGCCGTCGTCGTCCCCACCGCTGCCGTAGACCACCTGGCCCTCGGTCATGTCGGGATCGCCCGCCGTCTGCTCGACCGGCGCCGTCCCCGACGTCGCCTCGGTGCCCTGGTCGTGGACCTCCTCGACGGCGCTGCCGCGCTCGGCCACCTCGATGGCCTCGGCGATGTCCTCCCCGCTGCGGGAGTGATCGGCTGAGGTGCCGTCGGTCGGCGGTGTGCTCACGGTCGTCCTCCGCTTGCGTCGAGGTGGATGTGGTCGGGAGTGTCGACCCGCCGGCGCTGCGACGGCAAGGGCCGGACGAGGTCAGCGAGGGGCCTGTTCGACGAGGTGCTCGACGGCGGCCAGCGCGCGGTCCCGGGCGTCGGCCGCGTCGGCCGCCTCCCGCTCGGCGGCTGCGCTGCGGCGCTGCGCGCGCTTGAGTGCCGCGGCGGCCTCACCGGCGTGCCGCTCGGCCTCGGCGAGCTGGTCGGCCAGCTCCTCCACCCGGTCCTGGAGATCCGCGTGCTCCAGGGCGAGCTGCTGGGCCTGCCGGCGCTGCTCGTCGGCCGAGGACTGCGCCTCGTCGGCGGCGGCCTTCGCGTGCTCGGCCGTCTCCTGCGCCCGGGCCAGCTCGCGGCGGTGCTTCTCCTCGGCGATCCGCCGCTGCTCCTCGCGCTCCCGTTCGCGCCGCTCGGCGGCGGACTCGCGTTCGGGCTTGGCGGCCTTCTTCGCCGGCGCGGTCGTCGGCTTCGTCGCCGGCCGCGGCTCCGGCTTCGGCGGCGGCACCAGGCGCAGGTCCGGCCGCGCCGACGCCGTCCCCATGCCGCTGTAGGACATCGGCGAGCTGAGCCGGCCGGTCAGCAGCGCCTCCCCCGCCTCGCGATCGGCCATGGCGGCCCGCAGCGTGTCCTCGACCTGGCCCCCGATGTTCGGACCGATCCGCTGCCCGCGCTCGCGGGCGAGTGCCGACGCCTGCCGGGTGAGGGCGTTGAGCAGCTGACCGCGTTGCGTGTTGAGCGCGCGGAGCTCGTCCCCGGCGAGGTTCTGCTGGGCGTCGCGGAGCAGGTCGCCCAGTTCGACCAGCGCCTCGATCTCGTCGCGGTGCGCCCGGACGAGGAGGTTGCAGACCCAGGCGGCCAGCGACGGCTTGGGAAGTGAGCCGATCGCCTTCGCCAGGGCCTTGTCGCCGTCGGCCTTGGCCTCGTCCTGCCGGGCGGTGCGGAGCGCGATGAAGTCCTCGGGCGCGACCTCGTACAACTCGTCGGCGACCTCCTCGAGCTCCATGCGCGCGACCTTGCCATGCGCGCTGGGCTGTGCGCGCGGCGCCGCGGTCCCGGCTTCGACACCGTCGCGGGCACTCAGGAGGCCGTCTGGTACTCGGCGGCGTCGGCGCTGCCGTACGTCTGCCCGTCCGGGACAGCGGCCTCGGGCGTCGTCTGGTACTCGGCGGCGTCCGCACTGCCGTACGTCTGGCCGTCCGCAGCGGTCTCCGGCGCCGTCTGCTGCTCGGCGGCGTCCGCGCTGCCGTACGTCTGCCCGTCCGGCGCCGGAATGCTGTGCTCGTAGATGTCCGGCCCGCCGTACCGGCCGTCCTCGACGATCTCCACCGGCGCGGGGCCGGCGTCGCCTCCACTGGCGGCGAGGATCCACGCCGTTCCACCGGCGGCCGCGACGGTCGCCAGCGCCAGGGCGACCAGCCGCCGGCGACGCGGCTTGGCGGCCGGCGGGTTCGGGAGGTCGGTCTCCGGAACCTCGGTCGAGGGTGCGGTCGTGGTCGCGTCGACGGTGGGTTCGGTGGTGGTCGGGTCGATCGTGGTGCTCATGGCTTCCTCCTGGTGTCCGGTCGCGGGGATCGCGACGTGGACGACGCTCCCGTCCGCCGCTCGAAGGCCGCTCCAATCCGGCTATGACGCCGTTGGACCGGGTGCGACCATGCGCGTCGGGCAGTGAGGGAGCGCGGATGGCGAACGGGCTGCGGGTGCGCGTGCTGGGTCCGCTGGACGTCTCCTGCCGGGGCGTGGCCGTCGGTCCGGGCGGGGCGCGCCGTCGCTCGCTGTTCGCGATGCTCGCCCTGCGGGCCAACGAGCTCTGCGGTCTGGACTCCATCGTCGACGGCCTCTGGGGGCCGAAGCCGCCGGCGAGCGCGACGGGCGTGGTCCAGACCTACGTGTCCACCTGGCGCAAGGCGCTCGACGACGACGGGGACCCGGGAGTCGACCGGATCCAGACCGTCGGTGGCGCCTACCGGCTGCGGCTCGCGGAGGACGAGTGCGACCTGCTGCTGTTCCGGCAGCTGGCCGATCAGGGCCGGCGAGCCATGGCCGACGGGTCGCCGGCGGCTGCCCGGGCTCCCCTGGAGCGCGCGCTCGCGCTGTGGCGGGGCCCGGTGCTCGCCGATCTGGCCGGCGAGCCCTTCCACGAGGAGGCCAGTGCCGCGCTCGAGGAGCGACGGGTCCAGGCCGTCGAGCTCTGGGCTGAGGCGCTGCTGCGCACGGCACCCGCTGCGCACCTCACGCCGGTGATCGCCTCGCTGGAGGGCCTCCGTCGGGAACAGCCATGGCGGGAACGCGTCAGCGAACTGCTGCTGTGGGCCCTGGCTCGCCAGGGGCGCCAGGGTGAGGCGCTCGCGGCGTTCGCGGCGACCCGGCGTGCACTGGCGGACGAGCTCGGCATCGATCCCGGGCCGGCCCTGGCCGCCATGCACGAGCGCGTGCTCCGGCAGGACCCGGGACTGCTCGAGGCGGTGCCCGACACCCGGGCACCGGACGGAGCGACGCCGAGTCGCAGGGTGCGGCTCGACACGTTCGTCGGCCGGGAGCGCGAGGTGGAGGAGGTCGAGGCGCTGCTGGAGTCGACCCGGCTGGTCACGCTCACCGGTCCCGGCGGCGCCGGGAAGTCGCGTCTGGCGGAGGAGGTCGCCGAGCGCTTCGGACGGCGGACCGGCGACCGCGCCGTCCTGGTGGAGCTGGCCCCGGTCGACGACGACGACCTCGTGTCCGGGAAGATCGCTTCCCGGGTGGGACTCCCGTCGGCCGAGCCGCTGGACGGACTCATCTCGCTCCTGGGCGACCGTTCGTTCCTCTTCGTCCTGGACAACCTCGAGCACCTGCCGGGCATGGGCGCGACCGTCGACGCCCTGCTCCGGGGGACCTCGGGGATCCGGATCCTGGCCACGTCCCGCGCCCCTCTCGGGGTGCCGGGCGAGCAGCAGTACGGCGTCCCGCCGTTGGACGTGCCGCACGCGGCCGACGTCGACGCCGGGCGGGTCGCTGCCACGCCGGCCGTGCGGCTGCTGCTCGACCGGGCCCGCGCGAGCGACCCCCACCTCGACGTCACGCCCGACAACGCGGAGACGCTCGGCCGGATCGCCCGGATGCTGGACGGGCTGCCCCTGGCGCTCGAGATCGTGGCGCCGTGGTTGCGCCCGCTGACGCCCGACGGCGTCCTCGACCAGCTGCAGCATCCCCTCGACATCGCGGGCCGCGGGATCGCCGATGCCCGCCACCGGACCCTGCGGGACACGATCGCGTGGAGTTCCGACCGCCTCTCGCCGGAGCAGCGGAACCTGCTCGCCTGCCTGTCGGTGCTGCGCGGGAGCGGGGATCTCGACGCCGTCACCGCCATCGGGGGCGGGGTGCTGGAGCGACCGGTCGTCGACGTCCTGGTGGACCTGGTCGACCGCAACCTCGTCCAGCCGGCTCCCCCGCTCAACCGACGTCCCCGGTTCCGGATGCTCCAGACGGTCCGCCACTTCGCCGCCGACCTGCTCGAGGCGACCGGCCGCACTGCAGAGGTGGTCGAGCGAGCGACCGACCACTACGCCCGCTGGGCGGTCGATCTGGCCCGGCACAGCGAGGGACCCGACACCTCCGCCTGGCTGGAGCAGGCCATCGCCGACTCCGACAACCTGCGCTTGGCCATCGATCACCTGGAGGCGACGGGGCGCAGCGAGGAGCACCTGCAACTGGTCGTGGACGCGATGGTGCTGTGGTTCGAGGCCGGGCACGAGCACGAGGGCGAGCGGCGGCTCCGCGCGGCCCTCGCGCGGGCTCCGGCGTCGCCGACCCGTGCGATCGCCCTGGCCTACCTGGCCTGGCTCGTCGGGACGCACGACCGCTCGGAGGCAGCCGAGCTGGCCCGGCAGGCGGTGGACCTCGCCCGTCGGGACGGCGACCGGCCGGTGCTGGCCTTCGCCCTGCAGACGCTCGGCGAGACCGTCGACGACCTCGACGCGTGCGGTCGCCGCCAACACCGAGGCAGGCCGGCTCGCCGACGAGCTCGCCGGCGATCCTCTCGGCACGCCCGTGCGCTACGGGCCGACGGCGGGCCAGGCGGTCGCCTGCGGCGCGGCGCACAACCTCGCCGCGCTGTGGACCCACCGCTCCCTGCCGAGGGCGATCGAGTGGCAGCAGCGGGCGCTGAGCCTCGCCGAGATCGAGGGCGACCGGCGCATCACCGCTGTCAACCTCGCCCGACTGGGCCTCCTCCACCTGGTGGGCGGCGACCCGTCGGCGGCAGCGGAGCCGATCACCCGAGCGACCGAGCTGATGACCGGACGCGTGACCGCCCGCTGGGAGGACACCGTGACGTTCGCGCGGGCCCGCCTGCTGGAGTGGCAGGACGCCGGATCCGCCGCGGAAGCGGCCTACCGCGACCTGACCACGTCAGCGCTCGCCGGCGGACGCCTGCTGCACGCCGTGCTGGGCTCCTGCGCGCTGGCCGATGTGCTGACCCGCCGTGGGGCGCTCCTCGAGGCCGATGCTGCCCTCCGGCAGGTCGACGCCGTGCTGGCCGGCGGTGCCGACGTCCGGCAGCGGGCCCGCCTGCAGCTGCGGCGCGCGCGGTTGCGCCGGCTGCGCGGCGACGCGGCGGGCGCGAGGGCGCTGCTGGATGCGGTCGGCCCCGCCTTCCCCGACGACGAGCTCAGCCCCGAGCGGATCCTCTGGTTCGTCGAGTCCGCGCTCCTCGAGCCACGTCCCGACGACGCCGCGCGTTCCGTCGCGGCCTTGGACGACCTGGCCCAGCGCACGGGCGTGCGGGTCCCGCCCTGGGAGCGGCTTCTCCTGACCCACATGCCCGTGCGCTGACGGACTCAGGCAGGGCAGCAGACTCCCTGGCTCCGCCCGGCGCGGGGGCGCTCCGCCCAGGCGGCGAAGCGGGTGCCCAGCGACGGGAACAGGTGCGGGCGGGCGGTGCGCGGGACGATCCGCGGCCAGCCGGGCGGCGGCGGCCTCGCGGTGGAACTCGGCGATGCGGCCGGCCGCGAGGGTTTCGGCGAGGTAGGCGTGCACGGTCGTACTCCTTCAGCAGCAGGCGGCGGACAGGCGGGCGTCGGTGTCGGAGCCGTCCTTGCAGCAGGTGCCGTCCCCGGCAACCGCGGACAGCTCGAGCTCGGTCTTGCCCTCCAGCTCGGGGTGGGCGTCGCCGGTGACCGTGTAGACCTCCCACGGCTCACCGCCGGGACCGGTGACCCAGACCTTGTCCTGGACGGCGTAGCAACAGGTGGTGTTGTCCTCGACGCGGGTGGTCAGGCCGGCGTCCGCGAGGCGGACGGTGGCGGCCGAGACCTCGTCGGTGGTGGGCACCTCGACGCCGAGGTGGTCCATCCGCGTCGGCTCGCCGGCCGCGCCCTCGAGCAGGACCAGCTTCAGCGGCGGCTCGGCGACGGCGAAGTTCGCGTACCCGGGACGGCGCTTCGCCGGCTCGGTGTCGAACAGACGCGAGTAGAACGCGACGGCGGCGTCGAGGTCGGCGACGCGGAGGGCGAGCTGGACACGGGACACGGGGTTCCTCCTGCGGTTCAAGAACGTATCGACGGTTGTCGATGCATGACGATGACGCTAGTATCGACGTCTGTCAATACATTCGAGGCAAGCCGGGGGAGACCCATGACGCCGCAGGCACTGCCGGTGCTCGACCAGCCCGAGGTCGTCGCCTGCTGCGCGCCCTTGTCCGCCGAGGTGCTCGGCGAGGCGGACGCGCTGACGCTCTCCCGCCAGTTCGCCGCACTCGCGGACCCGGTGCGCCTGCGCCTGGTCTCACTGCTCGCCACCACCGACGGCGATGCCGTGTGCGCCTGCGACCTCGTGGAGCCGGCCGGCCGGAGCCAGCCCACCGTCTCGCACCACCTCAAGGTGCTGACGGAGGCCGGACTGGTCATCAGCGAGCGCCGCGGGCGCAACGTCTGGTACGCCGTCGTGCCCGCTGCGCTCGAGGCGCTCCGCGGCGCCCTCGCGCCGTGCGGCTGACCCGGATCGCCCGACAGGCGCTCGCCGAGTTCCTCGGCTCGGCCGGCCTGGTCGCCGTCGTCATCGGCTCGGGCATCGCCGCCCAGCGCCTGTCGCCGGACGACGTCGGCCTCCAGCTGCTGGAGAACGCGCTGGCCACCGGCGCCGGGCTGGTCGCGCTGATCCTCGCGCTCGGGCCGGTGTCCGGAGGCCACTTCAACCCGGTGGTCACCCTCGCCGACCGGTTCTTCGGCGGCGTGAGCACCCGACAGGTCGCCGTCTACCTCCCGGCGCAGGTGATCGGCGGCGTCGTCGGCGCGGTCGTGGCCAACCTGATGTTCGACCTCCCCGCGGTGTCGCTCTCCACCACGGACCGCTCGGGTGCCGGTCTCTGGCTGTCCGAGGCCGTGGCGACCTTCGGCCTGGTGGTGCTGATCTTCGGGCTGGTCCGCGCCGGCCGCGCCGCGATGGCGCCGTTCGCCGTCGGCGCCTACATCACCGCCGCGTACTGGTGGTCGTCGTCGACCAGCTTCGCCAACCCGATGATCGACCTCGCGCGCACGCTCTCGGACACCTTCGCCGGGATCGCGCCCGCCTCGGTGCCGATGTTCCTGGTCGCGCAGCTGGTCGGCGGAGCCGCCGCGGTCGCCGTCGTCGCCGCCCTGTACCCGACGGTCGCGGCGGTCGCCGACGACGTCGTCGTCCCGAAGGAGAGCCCGTGACTCCCAGCGTGCTGTTCGTGTGCGTGCACAACGCCGGCCGCTCCCAGATGGCCGCGGGCTACCTGCGAGCGCTGGCCGGGGACGCCGTCGAGGTCCGGTCCGCCGGCTCGCTGCCCGGCGACCAGGTGAACCCCGCCGCGGTCGAGGCGATGGCCGAGGTCGGCATCGACATCTCCGACCAGCGCCCGAAGGTGCTCACCACCGACGCGGTCGAGGCCTCGGACGTCGTCATCACCATGGGCTGCGGCGACGCCTGCCCGATCTTCCCGGGCAAGCGCTACCTGGACTGGGCACTGGACGACCCGGCCGGGCAGGGCGTCGCCGCCGTCCGGCCGATCCGCGACGAGATCGAGCGCCGGGTCCGCGCCCTGCTGGAGGGTCTGCTCACCCGCTGAACGTCACATCGCGCCAGGTGGCGAAACCCGGTGGTGCACGATCAGACTGCAGGTCGTGCACGTCATCGACGCCCCCCGCCAGACGCCGTCGCGAGTGCCGTTGCGCGCGCACCTGGCTCGAGCGGCCCTGCTCGTCGTCGTCCTGGGGGTGCTCCCCTTCGTCCTCGACGCCCACGTGGCCTGGCGAGTGCTGGGCCCACTCGTCGTCGTCGCGATCCTGTCCCGCAGCCTTCAGCTGGTCTGGCGGGAGGTCTTCAGCACCTCCCCGCGCAACGCCTCCTGGGGGTGACCTGCAGAGCGCAGCAGCCCCGGACCGTCGGGCGGTCCGGGGCTGCTGAGCGTCGGTGGTCAGCCGAAGACGACCACCGCGAACACGGTGCACGCCACCAGGCCGGCCATGACCGGAAGGAAGCACCGCCGCGCCAGTTCGACCGCGGGCACCCGCGCGAAACCGGCGACTGCGAGCAGGGACGACCAGGCGACCAGGGTGCCGCCGCCGGACCAGATGTTGCCCATCTGGCCGATCGCGGCCAGGGTCGGGCTGCTGACACCCGAACCCTCGGCCAGCGAGCCGGCCAGGGAACCGGTGAGCGGCAGACCGGAGAAGCCCGAGCCCTCGAGCCCGGCGATCAGGCCGACGATCAGGATGCCGAAGGCCGTGACGAGCCCGCTGGCCGGCAACTGGTTCTGGCCGGAGACGACCAGGTCGTACAGGAAGGCCGGGCCGGTGACGCCCTCGCCCAGGCTCATGATCTGGGCCGAGAACTCGCCGTTCCCGAGGAAGAAGAACCCGGCGATCGGCAGGACGACACCCATGGCCTTGAAGGCGAAGACCAGGCCGTCGACGATGTGCTCGGCCGAGGTCTCCATGAACGTCGACCGGCTGCGGGCGAACGCCGCACCGAACGTCGTCAGGATCGCGATACCGCCGACGAGCGCCGCGGCATCGCCACCCTGCAGGTCGGGCACGGAGTCGGACACGGCGGCGACCACCAGATAGATGATCAGAGCCAGGTAGGCCACCGGCACGAACACCGCGAAGAACTTCGAGGCGAACGGCTTCTCGACCGGGGTGATCGTGTGCGCCTCGGCGGGCACCGGCTCGCCGGCGGGCGTTCCGCGGAGGGCCATGCCGTGACCGACGATCGGGGCATCGGGCTCCGGCTGCACCGGGGCCGACACTCGACCGCCGGAGCGGACACCCACGAGCTCGCGCTCGCCACCGGCGCCACCGGCGCCACCGCCGCCGCCGCCGGCCGGCGAGCCGTACCACCCGAGCCCGGGCCCGCGAGCGGGTCCTCGTCGATGATCTCCTCGGCGTCGGCGATCGCACCGCGGTCGGCGGCGGTCTCCCAGTCCTCGAGCCACTCATCGGAGGGCCGCCGCATCTTCTTGAACTCCATGGCGTAGCCGATCGCCAGCGCGATACCGCCGACGATCAGGGACAGCACGAAGGCGCGGTCGGCGACGACGGCCGGGTCGGCGTTGGCCGCCGTGGCCGACAGGCCCGGGGCGACGCGGATGACGTAGTCGGAGGACAGCGCCATGCCCTGCCCGGCGATGGCGACCGTGAAGCCGGCGGCCAGCGGCCGCAGCCCCGCCCGGATCGCGACCGGCACCAGCACGGCACCAATCAGCGGGACCGCCGGGGTGGGCCAGAAGAACAGGGAGATGAAGTAGGTGACGATGACCAAGGTCCACCAGGCGAGGTGACCGTTGCGCATCACCTTCCGGAAGGGCGCGACCATCCGCCGGTCGGCACCGAGGCCCTCCAGGGCCCGGAGCATCGACGTGACCATCGCGATGATCAGGAAGATGCTGAACAGACTCGTCGCGGCTACCAGGCTGGCGTTGAACGTCGAGGAAAGTCCGGTGGCCAGACTTCCCGTGTAGACCAGCGCGGTCAGGAAGGTGGCGACAACGGCCGGCACCACGATGTTCTTGCGCATGACCATGCAGGCGAGGATGACGATCACCCCAGCCAGGAAGACCCAGTGCGCTGCTGTCAAATGCATGCTTGCCCCTAAGACGGGAGAGCCCGATGTGAGTGGCCCTGAAGGTGCTCGCTCCGGCAACGCCAGTCCATGAGCGATGTGCACAGTGGCGCCGGTCACGAATGTGCAGCCTGCCGTAGGCGCGCCCTGCACGCCGTGTGACGCTCTTCCTTAGTCAGAGTAACGAGAGGACGACCGTGCCGGAGACGTCGACGGGTCCGCGCCCGCCCCGGGCGGACTCCGCGGTGCCTCCCGCCGGCACACCCGCGCCTCCTGCTCCCCCGGCCGGGCGGCGCTGGCTGCTCGCCGCCCTGCTCGGCGCGACGGTGCTCGGCACCATCAGCAACAACATCGTCAACGTGCCGCTGCGGCAGATCATCGCCGATCTCGATGCGCCGGTGACCCAGGGCGTGCTGGTGGCCTCGGCGTCGGTCGTCGTGCTCGCCGTCGCCATGCCCCTCACAGGCTGGATCAGCGACCGCCTGGGCCGCCGGCGCACGCTCGTGCTCGCGCTCGTCGTGCTGCTCGTCGGCACGATCGGGGCCACGCGTGGCCCCGACGCTGGCCCTGCTGGTGGTCAGCCGCGGCCTGCAGGGCCTCGGGTGCGCGGCCGTGCCGGTGGCGGTCATGGGCACGCTGGCCCGCAGCTTCGCGCCGCAGCACCGCAACCGGGTGATGGGCGCCTGGGGCGCGGCGAACGGCATCGGCCAGGCGATCGGCCCGCCGGTCGGCGGTCTCGTGGCCGACGCCTTCGGCTGGCGGGCCATCTTCGGGGCGCTGATCCCGATCACCGTGGGCGTGCTGATCCTGACCCTGCGGGTGGTCCCCCGGGACAGCGGGCAGGACACCCGTATCGACTGGGTCGGCGTGAGCACGCTGACCGTGGGCGTCGCCCTGCTGATGACCGCCGCGACGGCCGCGCCCCAGCCCGGCATCCCCGGCTGGCTGCCCGTCGCCGGTGCGGTCCTCGGCCTGGTCGAGCCTGGCCGGGTTCGTCGTCGCCGGGCTGCGGCGGGCGGCGCCGTTCATCGATCCGCGGCTGCTCGTGGAGATCCGGTGGCTGCGCAGCGCCGGCGCGGTCTTCGTGCAGCAGTCCAGCCTCGCCGCGGTACTGGTGGGCGTACCGCTGTACCTCACCGGCGTGGTCGGCCTGTCGGTCTCCGTCACCGGCCTGCTCGTGTTCTGCCTGCCCCTGGTGTGGGCGGTCGCCGCCCCGCTCGTCGGCCTGCTCGCCGACCGCGATCGGACCGCGCCCGGTCCTGCGCACCGGGCTCGCCCTGCTCGCCCTCGTCGATCTCGGCCTCGCCATCGTGCTCGGCGCCGGCGTCACGCACCTGGCGCCGCTGATCGGACTGATGCTCGCGGCCGGCACGGCGATCGCGCTCGTGCAGACCCCCGCCCTGACCGGGGCGACCCGCTCGCCGGCCGGGCAGCGCGGCGCCGGGCTCGGGCTGTTCAACATGATGCGGTTCGTCGGTGCCGCCGTCGGGACCGCCGGCGTGGCCGCCGCCTGGCCCGACGGCCTGCTCTGGCTGTTCGCCACCTGTGCCGCTGTCGCCGTGGGCGGTCTCGTCCTCAGCTTCCTCGGGCGCGAGATGCCCGACCGAGCGGCTCCGGCGCCCGCGCCGGTCAGTGCGGGCTGACGACGCGGTCCACCTCGGCGGTCGTGTTGGCCAGGAGGTCGAGGGTGTGCGCCAGCCACACGGCGAACTGGTTGTCCGCCTGGCGCAGATCCATGCTCAGCAGCCGCGAGGCGCGGTCCAGCTTGTAGAGCATCGTGTTGCGGTGGATGTGCAGGTCGCGGGAGGCCGCGTTGACGTTGCCGCCGCTGGACACGTACGCCAGCACCGCGGACTCCAGGTCACCGACGTTCGGGTCCCGCAGCGGCGCGAGGATGTCGCTGGCGAACGAGCGCCCCGTCCGGCTCTCGGCGACGTCCTCCAGCACAGCGTGCACTCGCAGCTCCTGGTACCCGCACACCGGCGGCAGGCCCAACCGCTGCTGCAGGCCGTGCGCCATGCGGGCCTCCCGGTAGCTGTCGGGGATCGACAGCGCGCCCACGACCGGCCGGCCGTATGTGACCCGGACGGGGCGGCCGCCCTGGTCCCTGCGCTTGGCCAGGTAGGCCTGCAGCGTCGTCGCGAAGTCGCCGATCGTGGCGATCGCGGCCTCCGGCGTGCCCATCGTGCCCCGGCGGGCGGCCTCCCGGACCACGACGAGCACGTCGCCGACCATCGCGGCCAGGGTGTGCCGCTCCTGCTCGGGCAGCAACCGGGCGACCTGCACCGCGACCTGATGCAGGCGCACCGGGGAGTCCGCGTCGCCGGGCAGGGTGATTCCGGAGGCGATCAGCACGCCGAACCAGGACCGCACCGGGAACTCGTAGTGCGCGGCCCGCGCACTGATGTCCTCCTGCGTGGCGAACCGTCCGTGCAGGAGACCGTGGACGAAGTCGCCGCGGGCCTGCTCCTTCGCCCGTTGGACGCTGCGCAGCCGCAGCATCTCGGTGCCGACGATCGGCGCCGCCTGCTCGACCAGCACCCGGTGCTCGGCGAGGTCGTGCGGGTGCGGGTCGTCGCTGTCCTCCAGGAGCAGGACCCAGCCGTCGTGCCTCCCGCCGAGCACGATCGGGGTGACGACACAGGCCAGCTCGCGGTCGCCCAGCCGGATCTCGGCGAACCGCGGGTGCAGCTCCTCCGGCTCGTCTCTGGTGCCGAGGGTCTCGGCCTGCTCGGCGAAGGCTCGGGCGAGGTCGGCGGGTTCGACCGTCTTCTTCGTCTGCTCGAGGGCGGCGAGGTGCCCGTGGCTGTCGAAGACGGCGACCGGACGCTGCGACATGCGGGCCATCTGGCTGCAGAGCGCGCCGAGTTCGGCTCCGCGGTAGAGCAGTTCGGCCAGGGCGCGGTGCACGGTCAGTCCGTACCTGAGCACGTGCGTCTCGCGGGCCAGGGTCAGATCGGCGACCAGCCGGTTGAGGGTGGCGAAGGGAACCCGGTCGGTCATGGTGACCAGGGGCAGCTGAACCGCGGCGACGGCGTCCGCGGAGACCGCCTCGTGCCCGTCGACGAGCAGCGCCGCTGCTCCCCGCGCGGCCAGCCTCTCGGCCGCCCGCGTGACGGTCACCTGGTCCTTCTCGAGCTCGCCGGAGTGCGCGTGCACCAGAACCCCGCCGAGCGGATCGTCCTGCTGGGCGGCGACCGACCAGGGCGCGACCCACTCCACCCGGGTGACGGCGCCGGTGCGCCCGGCGTGGATCCGGGCGCGGCGCAGCACCGGCTCCTGGAGCAGGCGAGCCAGCGTCAACGCGTCATCCGAGTACGCGTGCGGCATCGGCGCTCCTTGGGTCACAGTGCACAACAGTCGGCGAGCCCGACACTGCAGTCTCACCATTGCTCGGGCCGCCGTCCACCCCTCAAGGTGGTAGCGCGCCGGCTCCCGTTCCGCGGAGTCCGCCAGTCGTCTGGCCCGGCCATCGATCCGGCACTGCGCCGGAGGAGGAGTTCTCGTGCACCAGGTCTTCCGGATCACCCTCGACGACGCCCTGCCGATGCTGCAGGCTGCCCGGGCCAAGGCCGAGGAACTCGGCGTCAAGCAGACCCTCTGCGTCTGCGACGACGGCGGCAACGTCCTCGCCCTGCACCGACTGCCCGGTGCCCGCCTCACGGGTGTGGAGATCTCGATCGCGAAGGCGTTCACCGCGGCCGGCCACGAGCGGGCCACCCACCTGTTCAACGAGCCGCCGAACGGCCCGGCCCTCCCGGGCAACGAGGCGTTCGGGATCTCGCACATGCTGCCGGGCAAGTTCGCCATCTTCGTCGGCGGCTTCCCGATCGTGCACGAGGGTCAGATCGTCGGCGGCGTCGGCGTCAGCGGCGGCAACGGCGAGCAGGACAAGGCCGTCGGAGCCGCGGCGCTGCAGGCGTTCGCCGACCACGTGGCGGCCAACGCACCCGCCTGACCGCCCCCGCCCCGGCGAGATCTGCACACTCGCCTCCGTTCACGAGCCGTGAAGGGGGCGAGTTGCCGATGCTCGCCCGTGTCAGGCGGGCAGGTGTGACGGCGGCGACCAGCTCCACCTCGACCGGCGCCCCCGACGGGAGCGTGCGGACGCCGACGGCGCTGCGCGCGACCGCGCCCCGCTCCCCCAGCCGCTCGCGCAGGACCGAGGAGGCGCCGTCGGCCACGGCCGAGTGGGCGGTGAAGCCCTCGACCGCGGCGATGAACACGGTCATCTTGAGCGCCCGGTCGATGCCGGCGAGCCCGACTGCCTCGACGAGCGCGGTGACGGCGTTGTCGGCCGCCAGCCCAGCAGCCTCTCGCGCAGCGGCGATGTCGAGGTCGCGACCTACCACGCCCTGCACGACCAGGTCGCCATGCCGGCGCGGGGTCATCCCCGCCGTCCAGGCCAGGCCGCCGTGCACCACCGCGGGTACGTAGGCACCCTGCGGGGGCACGGCCGTCCCCCGCGGAACGTGCTCAGACACCGAGCGCCACCCCGTCCATCCGAGGGTCCGCGGCACCGGCCAGGACCCCGCGCTCGTGGTCCACCGACACGACGAGCGCGCTGCCCCCACCACCCCAGTCCCCGACGTCGCGCACGTCGTGCCCCTGAGCGACCAGGCCGGCGAGCACGTCAGCGCCCAGCCGGCTCTCGCACTGCAGGGTCTCCGGGGTGCCGAGCGCGTCCGCGTCGCTGCCGGGGTGCACGGTCGTCCGCGGTGCGGAGACCGCTTCCTGAGGATCGAGGCCGCCGTCGACCAGGTGCGAGAGCACCTGCATGTTCCACTGCACCTGGCCGTCTCCACCGGGGGTGTTGCCGACGTGCCGCAGTCGGCCGGAGCCGTCCGTGGCGATCCAGGCGTTGAGGGTGTGCAGCGGCTTGCGTCGCGGCGCCAGCGCGTTGGGGTGCCCGGGGATCAGGTACGCACCGCGGGCGAGCCGGTTGTTGAGGGCGATGGCGGTGCCCGGGATCGAGATCCGGGCACCGAAGGTGAAGGCCAGCGACGAGATCGCGCTGATCGCCCGCCCATCGGCGTCCACGGCGACGCAACTCGTGGTGTCGCCGGCGATGCCCCTCGGCGCGCCGACCGTCATCGGCTCGACCAGGAGATCCGCGCGTCCTCGGGACAGCTCCTCGGCTCCGAGGAGCGCGCGCCAGGCGTCGTTGTCGGCGGCGCACCGCTCGTACCGGTCCCGGAACGCTCGGCGGGCCGCCAGGGAGAGCAGGTGCACCGACTCGGCGCCCGACGTGGGGAGGTCGGTCAGCAGCCCGTCGAGGAGGCCGGCCTGCTGCAGCATCATCCAGCCCGGCGACGGCGGCAGATTCTGGTGGACGGTCACATCGCCGTAGGGCGCACTGATCGCGTCCTCCGCCGCCACGTCGCCCGCCAGCACCCACTCGTCCCCGGAGAACGGCGCACCGCCGGCGACCAGCAGGTCCACCGCGCGCTGCGCGATCGGCCCCTCGTACAGCTCCCGCGGGTGGCCGGCCAGGAGCTCGATGCTGTCGGCGAGCTCGGACGAGGAGAGCCGGTCGCCGACGTCGGGGATCCGGCCGGCCGGCATCAGCCACCGGGACAGGTCGTCGTCCTGGGCCAGCGAGTCGGCGTGCTCGGTGATGTCGCGACGGTTCTTCGCCGTGCACGGTGTGCCGGCGCGGGCCGCGGCCGCCGCCGGGCCCCAGAGGTCGGTCAGCGCACGCGTCCCGCCCAGGGCGTGCAGGGTCGCCAGGGCGCCGATGGCCCCCGGCGCGGCCACGGCCTGCGGTCCGGTGAGCGGCACGGCCGACAGGCCCCGCTCCAGGTATCCCTCGGCCGAGGCGCCGTCCGGGCCGAAACCGCTGCCGTTGACCGTCCACACGCGGCCGTCCGGCTCACGGACGACGGCGAAGAAGTCTCCGCCGATGCCGCACTGACCGGGCAGCGCCAGCCAGGACATGGCGGTCATCGCGAGGGCCGCGTCGACCGCCGTCCCGCCGTCGGCGAGCACGCGGGCGCCGGTCTGGCTGACCGCCGGGGAACTGCTGCTGACCATCCCGCCGGTGGCGAGCGTCGAGGTCCGGACAGGGCCCCAGGACGCCGGCCACTCCCCCGGTGCGGTCACACCGCCGGAGGCTTGCGCCGGCGCGGACCGCCCTCCATGACGTCGCGCTGGGAGAGCCCGACCAGCACCTGGCCGTCCTCCTCGCGCACCGGGTAGGTGCGGATCGGCTCGGTGGCCGGCGGCTGGATCGGGTCGCCGGTCTCGAGGTCGAACACGCTGTTGTGGCACGAGCAGCGGATGCCGTCGTCCTGCAGCTTGCCGGAGCTGAGCAGGCAGTCCAGGTGCGTGCAGTAGTTCGACGTCGCATAAGCCTTGCCGTCCAGCCGCGCCACCGCGAGCTCCATCTGCCCGTGGTCGGTCTCGGCGTAGAAGCGGCGGACGTAGCCGTCGGGCACCTGCCCGACGCGGCAGATGCGGACGAAGGCGCACTCGGTGCTCGCCGCGGCGAGCTCCTCCTCGGATGCGGGATTCACGGACACTGTCTCCTCCGGGGCGGTCATGCGCTCAGGTAGACGGTCTTGTCCACCGTGTAGAAGCTCATCATCGAGTCTCCAGCCTGTTCCTTCGAGGTCTGGGTGCTGCTGTCCTTGAGACCGCCGAACGGGGCGTTCATGGCCTGGCCGGTGGTGGGCTGGTTGATCTTGACCAGGCCGGAGCCGATCCGCCGCGCGAAGGTCATCGCCCGGCCGATGTCGCGGGTGACGATGCCGGCCGACAACCCGAACCGGGTGGCGTCGGCGACCTGGAGGGCTTCGTCGAACGACTGCACCCGCAGGACCGCCAGCACGGGGCCGAAGACCTCCTGGGTGGCCAGCTCCGACGCCGGGTCGACGTCGGTGAAGATGGTCGGGCGCACGTACAGGCCGTGCGCGAGGTCGCCGGCGGTGAGGTCCTGGCTGTCGTCGTCCGGGCCGCCCGCGACGAGCGTCGCGCCGGAGTCCAGGGCACGGGTGACGTAGCCCAGGACGGACTGCTGCTGGCGCTCGCTGGCCTGGGGCCCGAGGTCCACGCCGTCGGCGAGACCGGGTCCGACCCGCAGGGCCCGCGCCTTGGCGGCGATGCGCTCCACCAGCTCGTCGTGGACGGCGTCGTGGACGATGACGCGGCTGGTACCCGTGCAGGCCTGTCCGGAGAGTCCGAACGCACCCTTGGCGATCAGCGTCGCCGCGCGGTCGAGGTCGGCGTCCTCGAGCACGAGGACCGGGTTCTTGCCGCCCATCTCGAGCTGGGTGCGCTGGCTCGCCCGCGACACCCGGTGGATCGCCTCGCCGACGTTCGTCGAACCGGTGAACGTGACGGCATCGACCCGCTCGTCGGTGACGAGGGCCGAGGCCACCTCCGCGCCGCCGTGCAGGACGGCGATGGCGCCCGGGGGGAGTCCGCCCTCGACCAGGGCGTCGACCAGCCGCTGACCGAGGAGCGGCGTGACCTCGCTCGGCTTGAACACCACCCCGTTGCCGGCGGCCAGCGCCGGGCCGAGCTTGCGGGAGGGGATGTTGAGCGGGAAGTTCCAGGGCGTGATCGCGGCGACGACACCGACCGGCGCCCGCAGGGTGAACACGAGGCTGCCGTCGCCGGTCGGCAGGGTCACCCCGGCCGTGCGCATCGCCTCGCCCGCGTAGTACTTCAGGTTCATCGGCGTGCGCGAGACCTCCATGGTGGCCTCGGCCCTGGTCTTGCCCTCCTCGCGGACGAGCTCGACGATCAGGTCGTCGCGCTGCCGTTCCAGCACGGCGGCGGCGCTCTCGAGCACCTTCGCCCGCTGCTCGGGGCTCGTGTCGGCCCACTCCTGCCAGCCCGCGGCGACGGCGGAGACCGCGGCCTCGGCGTCCTTGGCGTCCGACTCGGGGAAGATGCTGACGACCTCCCGGACGTCGGCCGGGTTGCGCCGTTCCAGGGTGCGGCCGGAGACCGACTCGACCCAGGCGCCGTCGATCAGGTTGCGTACCGTGCGAGCGGTCATCAGACCGGCACCTCTTCCTGCTCCAGGAGGTCCTCCAGCTCGACCGACTCGTCGGCCAGCTGCTCTGCGCTGACGGGGATCTCCAGGTCCATCAGCTCGCGGGCGACCGAGAGGTCCTCGCCGCGCTCGATCGAGGCGCCGCCGACCAGGAGGCCGTCGCGGAGCCAGAACGCCGTGCCGTCGAGGTCGGCGAGGCTGCCCCGGGTCACGATCCGGTCGGTCGGGCGGACCCCGGTGAGCCCGAGGCCCTGCACGTTGATCTCGTACTGGTCGGTCCAGAACCAGTGGGCGTCCCCGGCGGTGGCGTTCTTGCCGGCGACCGTGGCCGCGATGGCCGCGGCCTGCCGCTGCGCGACGTCGACGTGCTCGACCCGCACCCGCCCGTAGAGCGGGTGGTCGTGGGCGGCGACGTCGCCGGCGGCGAAGACGTTCGGCAGCGACGTCCGGCCCTGGGCGTCGACCTCGACGCCGTTGCCGACGACCAGCCCGGAGCGGACGGCGACCTCGGTGTTGGGTTCGATGCCGATGCAGACGACGAGCTCGTCGACCGTCTCGGTACCGCTCTCGGTGACGACGGTGACGCCGTCGGTGCCGGGACGGATCTCGCTGATGGCCTGGCCGAGGCGCAGGTCGACCCCGCGGCGCTGGTGCAGGCCGGTGAGGGCGGCGCCGATGTCGGCGCCCATCGCGCGGGCGAGCAGCACCGGGTCGCGGTCGAAGACGACGACCTCCGCGCCGTGCTTCAGGGCCGCGGCCGCGATCTCGCTCCCGAGGAAGCCGCCGCCGAGGACGCCGATCCGGCGTCCGGCGGACAGCCGCTCGCGCAGCCGGTCGCTGTCGGCCAGCGTGCGGATGTAGTGGACCCGCTCGCCCTCGACGCCGGGCAGCCGGCGGGGACGGCCACCGGTGGCGAGCACGACGACGTCGGCGGCGATCGACGAGCCGTCGGCCAGCAGCACCGAGCCGGTGTCGGCGGCGATCCGCTCGACGGGGCTGCTCGTGCGGAGGGTGACCTCGTTGGCCTCGCACCAGGCGGGGGTGAGCAGCCACAGGCCGTCCTCGCCGCCGGTGGTCAGGCGCTCCTTGGACAGGTGCGGCCGCTGGTAGGGGCCGACGGGCTCGTCGCCGACGAGGACGACGGAACCGGCGAAGCCGCGACGGCGCAGGGCGCGGGCGGCGGAGGCGGCCACGTGGCCGGCGCCGACGACGACGAGGGTCTGCTCGCTCACCGGGCTCACCGCCCGGCCGGGTGCGTCGCGGACTCGGACGTGGTGGCCTCGCGGGGGGTGACCGGGTCGGGGTCGACCAGGATCGCGCCCTCCTCGGTGACCTGCACCGCGTAGGTGGCCAGCCGGCCGTCCTGGTCCTCCGGTTCCCCGGTGCGCGGGTCGAACTTCCATTGGTGCCCGGGGCAGATGACCTGGCCCCCCAGGAGGGTGCCCTTCGCCAGCGACCGCTCCTGGTGGATGCACGTGTCGTCCACGGCGAACACCTCGCCGTCGACGAGGAAGAGGGCGAGGGGGCAGCCGGCCACCTCGACCTGCTTGCGCTTGCGGCGGGCCAGGTCCTTCATCTCGGCGACGTGCACCCAGGAGGCGATGCTCGCCTGGTGGGCGTCCGGCTGGTCGACGCCGGGCGCCGGGGAGGTGGCAGTGGGCTCGCTCACGGGGAATCTCCGGTGGTGGTGGTGCGGTGCCGGTCGGGAAGGTGGCCGGCGATGATCGGTGGAGGGGGCGGCACGCGGGCCGCTGAAACAGCTCGGGGTGCCGGGCGCGTGGCGCCCGGCACCCCGGTCGGATCCGGCGCTCAGGCCTGCGGCGCACCCTCGAGGTCGGGGGCGACGTAGGTGTCGTAGAGCGAGCGGGTGTAGCTGTAGCGCATCTCGGCGCCCCAGCGGACGAACTGCAGGCAGCGCTGCTGGAGCTCCGGGGTGTTCGCGTTCTCGAGCACGATCTGGTAGCCGCGCTCGCCGTGCACGACGTCCGAGGTGATGTGCAGGTCGAAGAACTCGATCTCGTCCTCGGTGAACCCGTAGGTCTCGCGCAGCGGGATGATCTGCTTCTTGTAGATCTCGGGCACCTGGGACTCCAGGCCGACCACGAGGGCCGCCGTCGCGACGACGAAGTGCTCGCGCAGCGCCGTGGCGTAGCACCAGGCCTGCAGGCCACGGGTCACCGCGTTGGCGTTGTTCGGGTCCTCGATCCGCTCCTTGGTCGTCCCGCAGGCCTCGCCGAAGCGGATCAGCAGATCGGTGTGGCGGATGTCGGCCAGCTCCTCCTCGTACATGTTCTGGAGCAGGAAGTCCTTGGCCTCGGTGATGGTGTCCGGGGTGTTGGCGTAGACGATGCCCAGGTAGTCGGCGAAGGGGCCGACGTACTGGTAGTGGTTCTCGGCCCACCGGGCGAAGTGGTGCCGCTCGAGCTTGCCGTCGGCCCACGCCTTGCTGAAGGAGGCGTTCTTGGCCTCACGGCCCTTGATCGCGTCCTGGAGTGCGACACGGAAGTCGTCGTGGCTGAGCAGTTCGGTGGTGGGGTGGAGCGTGGCGGTCATGGATTGCCTTCCCTGGTAGGGCGTGGGCTCTGGCTTGTGTCCACAAAGTTAGGTGCGTCACCCTCAGATCCCGAGGGTCATCCTGCACAGCCTTGTGAGAGTTCCGTGTGCACATGGACCAGCCCGACGGGAACCTCCGGCAGGCACCCTGCAACCGTGCCCGGACCTTCCACACCCTCCACACGGACCTCTCGCCGCGACGCGCAGGAGGACCTGCACCGCCGCCGGGCGCTGCGCCTGCGCCAGACGCTGGTCGTCACCCTCGCGGTGGTCAGCGGGGCGACCGACGCCATCGGCCTGATGACCCTGGGCGGCGCCTTCACCAGCGTCATGACCGGGAACCTGGTGATCCTGGGGGTCGCGGCGAGCTCGGCGGACGGCGTCCTCGCGATCGCCTCTGGCGGGGCGATCCTGGCGTTCTGCGCCGGCGCCGCACTCGGTGCACGAGTGGCCGGCAACCCCACCGCGGGCGACCGGATCTGGCCGCGGCCGGTGACCGTCGGCCTGGCGGTCGAGTTCGCGTTCATCGCGGCCTACGCCGTCGGCTGGTGGGCGACCGGCGGCTCCCCCGGCCCCGCCGTGGCACTCGCGCTGCTGTTCGCCACGGCGCTCGCGCTGGGCGTCCAGAGCAGCACCGTGCAGCGCTTCGGCGTCAGCGGCATGTCGACGACCTATCTCACCGGCACGCTCACCACCGTGGTCATCCGACTCGCGAGCGGTCGCGGGGTCCGCGAGGTCTGGCACAGCATCGAGATCCTGCTGGGGCTGGTGGCCGGAGCCGCGGCGGGCGCGCTGCTGGTGCTCGGTGCCCCGCTCCTCGCTCCCGTGCTGCAGCTCGTGGCGCTGGGCGCCGTCGTCCTGATCGGCGCAACCGCGTTCCGCCGGATGGGATAGCGCGCACAGAAGCGGGCTGCAGCTCTGTGCACTGTGCCGCTGCCACCAGGGCTGGGTCCGTCCCTAGCGTCGGGCCTCCCGCCCCACCGGGGCGGTCGACCGGAAGGTGTGGACATGACAGATCCGTCCAAGGACGAGTACACCCGGGCCGCCGACGAACTCGAGAAGGCCGTCCGCCACTACCGAGAGGCCGCGAGCCACTCCGGGCGAGGTGAGCACGTGCAGGCAGCGCACCACGCGCACATCGCGCGCGGGCACTTCCTCAACGCCCAGGGCATGGCCCACGACGCCGCGCGGCGGCACGCCGACCAGTTCAGCGACAGCGTGATGGCCGAGCACCCCGTCGTCGAGGAGTCGGCGCAGGTCTGAGCCGACTCCGACGATCCCTCCTCGAGCGGGACGCGCCCGTCAGCCGGGCGCGTCCCGCTGCAGCAGGAAGAAGAACGGGTCGCGCAGCCCGCGCAGGTCCATGAGCCCGAGCACCGTGTCGGCCGAGATCCGCCGGAAGACGTCGATGACGGGCAGGGCGTCGTAGACCATCGCCGCCGTCACGACGCCGCGGTGCTCGACCGACCGCAGCCGCGCCTTCGGTCGCGTCGTCGTCAGCAGCGGCCGGACGCCGCGGAACACCAGCCGTGCCACCGGGTGCCGGGCGAGCGCCGGGCGCTTCCGGAGGACGGCGATCGGGATCAGGGCGGGGTCCACCGGCCGGGGCGCGCCCGTGCCGTCGGTGAACAACAGCGGATGGACCCGCTCGGCGTCCAGGAACTCCTTGCCGTACCAGCCGTAGGCCTCGAGCAGCCCGTCGAGCGGTGAGCCGGTCGGCAGCCCGCTCCCCCGCCACCGGCCGGTCAGCTCCGGCACCGCCACGGCCGGGAGCCCGTCGAAGAACGCGAGCGCCTCGGCGGCGGGGACGCCGTCGGGATGCTCCGCGAGCCAGCCCTCCGGGTCCGTCTCAGGCAACCGCCCGCTCGAAGGTGACGAGCACGCCCTCGACCCCGCCCGGACCGATCCGGCCCTTCACCTCGACGGAGGTGATCGCCCTGAGCTGCCACCCCTCCCGGGCGTGCTCGTTGAGCACCCTCTCGAGCTTCCCGCCGGACATCTTGCCGCCGATCATGCCCTCGCGGAGCTCTTCGACCTTGTACTCGTACCGCGCTGTCATGGACTCGCCCCTCAGCCGAGGATCGGCAGCGTCCGTTTCGCCGCCAACCGGTCCATGCCCGCTTGGATGGCGTCCGTGCACCTGGTCGTAGATCTTCTGCACGTACGCCTCGTCGTCGGCCCGTTCGGGGTCGTCGTCGACCTCGATCGGCTCGAGCAGCTCGGTGCGGATCTTGGCCGGCAGCGGGACGTGCGCGGGCAGCACCTCGACGGCGATCGGGAACGGGAACCCGGCGATGATCGGCAGGTTCGAGCCGCGCAGCGTCTTCTTCAGGCCCAGCACCTTGTCCAGCGCGTTCGCCAGCCACTTGCCCTCGGAGATCACGAACACCGTGTCGTGCCCGCCGACGGTGGCGACCGGGAGGATCGGGACGCCGGAGCGGATCGCCTGCTTCACGAAGCCGGTCCGGCCACCCAGGACGGCGACGTCGCGCTTCCACCAGCTGCGCATGGCGTCGACCTCGCCGCCGGGCCAGACGACGACGTCCTCGCCGCGGGCCAGCGCCGTCCCGACGCTCGTCCGGTTGGCCGCGATGACCCCCATGGCCCGGAAGTAGTCCCCGAGCCCGGGGCTGGCCATGAGCACGTCGTGGGCGGTGCCGTGCAGCGGGCGCTCGCCCCCGAAGTGCTTCTGCCACGCGTTGACCAGCGACCAGGCGTCCATGGTGAGCGCGCCGCCGGAGTGCACGCCGATGACCAGGCAGGTCGTGTCCGGCACCCGATCCCAGCCGTCGACCTCGACGCGGAAGTAGTACTTGTCCAGCAGGTCGACGAACGGCTGCTGGAGCCTCATCAGCGTCTCGCTCGGCGGGTGCGGCTCCATCGCCGCGCCGACCCGCCAGGCGATCAGCCGCTGCAGGAGATTCTGCTGCTCTGCGTCCTCGTCGGACATGTGGCCTCCTTCGTCGCGGGTCCTAACGGCGCACGGGCGTCCGGGTCACGCCCGGGTGACCGACTCCTCATCCGGGGCGTCCGGGCGCGGGCCCTCGGGCCGGGTCACCAGCCAGGTCCGGATCTGCTCGTAGACGCGCGGGTGGTTGAGCAGGTCGAGGTGGTTCATCCCGCCCAGCCGGTGCACGTTGTCGGGCGGGAAGGCGAGCCGGTCGTCGTCCCCGGTGTCGCCGGAGGCGCTGCGCGGCGGCACGATCAGGTCGCCCAGCAGGTCGGCCATCGGTCCGCCGGGATCGCGGGTCAGCGTCGCCAGGACGACGAAGTGGCGCGCGCCGTCGTGCAGCGGGACGTGCGTGTGGTCGGCGGCTCCCGGTGCGTCGAGGTCCCGGCCCGACCAGTCCTCCTCGACCAGCGTGCCCCGGCGCAGGTCCTTGATCCCGACGCTGCGCAGGGCGAGCAGCGTGGCCAGGCCGCGGGTCTCGGGCAGCCGGGCGAGCACGCCCACGAGCCGGTGCACGCCGCGCTCGAGGGGCGCGCCGAGGTGCGGGGTGCCGAGCGTGATCGAGTCGCGCACCAGGTGCGTCCAGGAGTGCGCCGCCGGCGTGCCACCGGCCGCCCGGTGCAGCGCGCTGCGTGCGACGAGCCCGCCCATCGAGTGCCCGATCAGGACGACGTCCTGCACCGGCACGGGCCAGGCGTCCACCAGGGCGGTGAGCAGGTCGTCGAGGGAGCACCCGTTGTCGGAGATGTGCCGGCCGGTGTTGTAGCGGAGGTAGACCGGGGTGAGGCCGAGGTCGGCCTGCAGCTGGGTGCCGTAGGTGACGTCCGGACGGCCGTGGTGCCGCTCGGCGCGGTAGCACCACGCGCGCTCGGTCTCGGTGAGGCCGTGCAGGAAGACCGCGAGCCGGTCGCCGGCCTCGGGGAACGCCTCGGCCACGGCCCCGCGCTCGACCGGCACGGCCCGTCCGTCGACGCGCACCGTCATCCCGAGCGCGAGCCCCGGTGCCTCCCGCTCGAGCAGGTCGCCGTGCGCGCCGTTGAGGATGCCGAGGGCGGCCCGTGCGGCGGGGGCGTCGTCCAGGGGCGTGCCGTCGGCCCGGAGCTCGGCCACGCTGCCGGCCAGGCGGGCACCCGCACCCAGCGCGAGCCGCACGCTGCCGTACGCGAACCCGGCGATGGCGTCGTGCGCCGCCTTGACCGGGGCGCCGGCCGGCCCCACGGCGGTGAACGCGCGGTCGGCGATGCCCTGGTGGAACTCGTGGATCCGCGTCGTGGTCCCGCGCAGCGTCAGCCGCGCCAGCTGCGACAGCCCGTGGACCTCGTCGGCCCGCATCGGCACTCCCCCTCGTCGCGTCGGCTCCCCTCTTCCCGTCTTCCGCCCGCAGCAACCCCGGCGATCAGCCGCCCTTGCCCGTGACGCCGGCGGAGTCGAAGGTCGCCACGTCGCGCAGGGCCCGTGCCGCGCCGGCGACCAGGGGAAGCGCGAGCAGGGCGCCGGTCCCCTCGCCGAGGCGGAGGTCGAGCCCGAGCAGGGGGCGCAGCTCGAGGTGCTCGAGCGCCAGCGCGTGGCCGGCCTCGTGCGACACGTGCCCGGCGACGGCGTACTCGAGCGCAGCCGGGCACAGCACCTGCACCGCGAGCGCAGCCGCCCCGGCGATGGCGCCGTCGAGCAGCACGGGAGTCCGGTGCGCGGCCGCCCCGATGACGAACCCGGCCAGCGCGGCGTGCTCGAGGCCGCCGACCTCGGCCAGCACGGCCAGTGCCGCCTCCGGGGACGACGGCGGCCCCGGCACCCGCCGCACCGCCCGGGCCACGACCCCGACCTTGCGCTCCCAGGTCGGGTCGTCGATCCCGGTCCCCCGGCCGGTGGCAGCGGCCGGATCGGCGCCGGTGAAGGCGCACACCAGAGCCGCCGAGGCCGTGGTGTTGGCGATCCCCATGTCACCGGTGACCAGGCTGCCCGAGCGCGGCGCCGCCGTCGTCGCCACCTCGATGCCGACCTCGACCGCGCGGCGGGCCTCGTCGAGCGTCATCGCCGGGCCGAGGGCGAGGTCGGCGGTCCCCGGCCTGATCTTGCGGTCCACCAGCCCGTCGGCCGGGTCGAGCGGGGTCGCGACGCCGACGTCGACGACGACGACCTCCGCGCCGACCTCCGCCGCGAAGGCGTTCACCACCGCCCCGCCGGCCAGGAAGTTGGCGACCATCTGCGCGGTGACCTCCTGCGGCCACGGCGTCACCCCCTGGGCGTGCACCCCGTGGTCGGCGGCGAAGATCGCCACCGTCGCAGGCGTCGGCATCGGTGCCGGGCAGCGGCCGGCGATCCCGGCCAGCTGCGCGGCGACGTCCTCCAGCACGCCCAGCGCACCCGGCGGCTTGGTCATCCGGTCCAGCCGCTCGCGGGCGGCCCGCTCGGCCGCCGCATCACGCGGGGCGACGGCGGCGATCGTCGTCCCGAGCAGCGTGCCGGGGAACGGAGCGGGATCAGCGGTCACCCAGGAGATGCTGCCCTAGGACCAGAGCGCAGCGGCGACCAGGAGGTAGGCCGTCGTCGCCACCTCGCCCATCGCACCCATCACGTCCCCCGTGGTCCCGCCGAGCCGCGCCGTCGCGCGCCGGTGCAGCACCTCGGCGGCGAGCAGGGCGGCCGCGGCGGCGACGAGCAGCCACGCAGCGTCCGCAGGCGCGGCGACGACCCAGGCGGCGCCGGCCGCCGCAGCCGCCCGTGACGAGCGCGGTCGCGGCCAGCCAGCTCCGCGAGACGGTGCCCGCGACCGCGCGACCGAGCGAGGAACCCGCCGCGACGGCGACCCCCGGGAGGCCGGTCCGCGCCATCGCCAGCCGGGCGACCACGACGGCGGCCCACAGCGCGCAGCCAGCCGTCGTCGGTGGCGAGCAGCGCGGCCGCGCACGCCACCTGGAGCAGCAGGGTCAGCACGAGCGTCGCGACGCCGAACGGACCGACGTCGCCGGAGCGCATCACCTCCAGCGCCCGTTCCCGGTCGCGGAGCGGACCCAGGCCGTCGGCGGTGTCGGCGAGGCCGTCGAGGTGCAGCCCACGGGTGAGCAGCGCCAGCACGGTGACGGCGAGGACGGCGCCCGCGAGCGGGGAGATCCACCGGGTGCCGAGGACGGCGACGCCGGTCGCGACCCCGCCGAGCAGCAGCCCGATCAGCGGCGCCCACGGCAGCACGCCCCGGGTCGACGCCGTGGCCCGCGCCGGCACGGGGACGACGGTGAGCACCGCGGCCGACTCGAAGGGGCCGGTCCACCTCACCGGCCGAGCTCCACGCGGGTGATCGACCCGTTGTGCGGGGTGACCGCCGGCAGTGCCGCCGGACCGACGCCGGCCACCACCGCCTGCGCGGCCCGGATCGTGTCGCCGTGGGTGACGAGGGCGACCACGTCGGCCGGCGGGTGCTCCGCCAGCTCCCGCAGGTAGGCCTCGACCCGCGCGTAGAGCTGGGCCAGGCTCTCGCCGCCCTCGGCCGCCCAGTGCGGATCGGTCCAGTCGACGACGTCCCACAGCTCCCGGGACGGACGGCCCTCGAGCACGCCGTAGCCCTGCTCGCGCAGCGCCGGGGTCGTCGCCACCGCCAGACCGGTCGCCCGCGCGCAGTGCTCGGCCGTCTGGCGGGCGCGGAGCAGGTCGCTGGAGACCAGCGCGCCCGGGCCCAGAGCGGCCAGCTCGCGGGCGGCGCCGGCGGCCTGGGCATGGCCGAGGTCGGTGAGCGGGACGTGCGGGGTCTGCCCCTGCATCCGGCCCGCCGCGTTCCACTCGGTCTGGCCGTGCCGGACGAACAGCAGGGTCAGCGGTCGGGCCATGGTGAGGGCAGCCTATGTCGACCGGCTCCCCCGCCTGCCGGCCCTGGACCACCGGACGGCCATGCTGGCCGGGTGATCGGTCGTCTCCGCCGCCCGCGGCGGACCTTCGTGCTGGGCGGCGCCCGCTCGGGCAAGTCCTCCTTCGCCGAGCAGCTGCTCGCGGGGAAGCGCGCCGTCGACTACGTGGCCTGCGGCCTCGTGCCCGACGGCAGCGACCCGGAGTGGACCGACCGCGTGACCCTGCACCGGGCCCGCCGCCCGGCGTCGTGGCACACGATCGAGACGCTCGACGTGGCCGGCGTCCTCGGCCGGTCGGGGCCACCGGTGCTGATCGACTGCCTGACCACGTGGCTGGCCGGGGTGATGGACGACTGCGGCGTCTGGTCCGAGGCGCCCGGCGCCGACGACCGGCTGGCGACGGCGGTCGACGAGCTCGTCGACGCGTGGGCGGCGACCCGCCGGCGCGTGGTCGCCGTGAGCAACGAGGTCGGCTCGGGGATCGTGCCGGCCACGCCGTCGGGCCGGCGGTTCCGCGACGAGCTGGGCGCGCTCAACGCCCGCGTCGCCGCGGCGTCCCCCCGCGTCTGGCTGCTGACGGCCGGCGTGCCGTTGCGGCTCCGCTGACTCCTCAGAGGTTCTTCTCGCGGGCCTGGGCCCAGAGGTCGATCCCCGTGTCGACGGCGTGCTCGTCGATGGCGGCGAGCTCGTCGTCGGCGAAGTCGAGCCGCCGCAGCGCACCGACGTTCTGCTCGAGCTGGCGGTCGCTGCTCGCGCCGATCAGCACGGTCGTGACGCGGGGGTCGCGCAGCGCCCACGCCAGCGCCATCTGCGCCAGGCTCTGGCCCCGGCCGGCGGCGATGTCGTTCAGCGCGCGCACGTGCGCCAGCGACTCCTCGGTGAGCAGGTCCGTCGACAGCGACTTGTCCTGGCTGGCACGCGAGCCCTCGGGCACGCCGTTCAGGTACCTGTCGGTGAGCATGCCCTGGGCGAGCGGGGAGAACGCGATGCAGCCGGCGCCGACCTCCTCGAGGGTGTCGAGCAGGCCCTCGCTCTCGATCCAGCGGTTGAGCATCGAGTACGAGGGCTGGTGGATCAGCAGCGGCGTCCCGAGGTCGGCGAGGATCTCCGCCGCCCGCGCGGTGTCCTCCGGCGAGTACGACGAGATGCCGACGTAGAGCGCCTTGCCCGCCTGGACGGCGGAGTGCAGGGCGCCCATCGTCTCCTCGAGCGGCGTCGTCGGGTCGGGGCGGTGGTGGTAGAAGATGTCGACGTAGTCCAGGCCCATCCGGCGCAGTGACTGGTCGAGGCTGGCCAGCATGTACTTGCGGCCACCGCCGCCCTGGCCGTACGGCCCCGGCCACATGTCCCAGCCGGCCTTGGACGAGATGACGATCTCGTCGCGGTAGGCCGCGAAGTCGTCGGCGAGGTGCCGGCCGAAGTTGGTCTCGGCAGTGCCGTAGGGCGGCCCGTAGTTGTTGGCCAGGTCGAAGTGCGTGACGCCGAGGTCGAACGCCCGGCGCAGGGTGGCGCGCTGGCGATCGAACGGCACGTCGTCGCCGAAGTTGTGCCAGAGGCCGAGGCTGATCGCCGGGAGGTCGAGGCCGCTGCGGCCGGTCCGGCGGTAGGTCATCGAGTCGTAGCGGTCGTCGGCTGCGCGGTATGCCATGTCTCGCATCGTTCCTGGTGGGCCCGCCGTCGGTCCGGGCGGTCCCCTACCGACGGGTAACCGGGGCGGCCGCGGCTCGTTGGGTCAGGGCACCGGTCGTCGTCCTCAGGAGTTCGCATGCGCCCGTCCCGTGCCGCCGCCGCACTCGCGCTCGCGCTGTCCGTCGTCGTCACCGGGGCGGGCGGCGCGGCCGCGGCGCCGGGCGACCCGGCGCCCGGGTCGCCCGAGTACCTGGCCCGGGACGCGCAGAACATCGCCGACGCCTACGGCCGGCAGACCGCCCCGGACGGCCAGCTGTCACCGGAGTACGGGCTGGCCAGCGCCGAGTACATCAACCCCCTCTTCGCCGCCGACCTGCTCGCGCAGGCGGCGCGCCCGAACCGCCCGGCGCTGACGCCGGCCATGGCGGTGCCGGGCTGGAACAGCGGCAACCCCTACCGGGCCGACTGGGACGGGACCCGCGGGCAGATCACCCCGGTCTCGTTCACCAACCGGTACGGCGCGCTGGTCCAGGGCGACGTCTTCGCGCCGCTGCCCGGCGCCGTCGACCCCTACACCGGCGAGCCGCTGGAGGGGCCGTTCCCCGGCGTCGTCCTCACGACCGGCTCGGTCCAGGGCAGCGAGCGGATGTACTGGTGGCTGGCGCAGGACCTGGCCGAGCGCGGCTACGTCGTCCTCACCTACGACGTGCAGGGGCAGGGCCGCAGCGAGACGTTCCCGCACCTCGGCGACGTCGAGGACCTGCCGTACTGCTCGTTCGCGGCAGCACCGGCGCCCGGCGAGGAGTCGCCGTGCCCGGGCGTGCCGTCGCAGCAGACGGCGAACTTCGTCTACGGCACGCAGGACGCGATCGACTTCTTCCTCTCCACCCCCGAGACGCCCTACGCCAACCCCGCGGCCGGATCGGCGCAGGTCGACGGCTTCAACCCGCTGTGGGAGTCCTTCGACCGCTCCCCCGACCCCGACACGGTGACGCCCGGCCGGACCACCCGACTCGCCGTCGTCGGTCACTCGCTCGGCGCGATCGCGGTCTCCTACCTGCAGGCGGTCGACGACCGCATCCAGGCGGTCGTGGCGCTGGACAAGCTCTCGACGCAGGCGTCGATCCGCGGCGGCGAGGAGTTCGACGCCCTCGGTGAGCTCGAGCCCGTGGTGCCGGCGCTCGGCGTCCAGTCCGAGTACGGGTTCACCGTCGCGCCCTACTTCGCCAACTCCGGCCTGTTCGACACCTCCGGCGTCGGATCGCCGACGGAGGCGCCCGATCCGCGGCGGGAACTGGCCACCGGCTACGACGGGTGGACGGCGGCCGGAGTCGACTCGATGGTGATCGTGCCGCGCGCCTCGACCCACCTCGAGTACACCGACATCGCCTACGTGCTGCCCGCCTCGCGGTACGGCCAGGCGATGTCCAGCGTCTACACCCAGGCCTGGCTGGCGACGTACCTGCAGCACGATCCGGCCGCCGAGGACATCCTGCTCGGGACGACGCTCGAGTACCTGGAGCCGGACGCGAGCGGGACGTGGCAGCCGATCACGCTGGACCGCGGCGAGCACCTGTCCTTCTACTTCTGCTCCGGCTACGACATCGCGACCTCGGCGGGCCGGCAGGCCGACGACGACATCGCCGACGTCGGCTGCGCGTAGGGAGCGAAGCGGCTCAGCCCAGCGACACGCAGATCGCCTCGGCGTCGTCGGGGCACGGGGCGCCGACCTCCAGTTCCCCGATCCCCAGCGTCCGCACGTCCTCCGGGTTGCTGAACAGGCGCAGCTCCGAGATCCGGAGTCCCAGCGTCGGGAAGACGTCGGGCCGGCCGTCCGGCGTGGCGGGGGTGACGGCCTGGTCCAGGACGACGTAGCCGGTGACGGTGGCCGCGTTCATCTGGTTCCAGAACCGGTCCGAGGTGGGCAGCGGCGGGTAGTCGTGGCAGTACTGCTCCGCGCCGTCGCCGGACTCGACCACGACCCCGACGTCCCCGATGTCGGACGGCGTCGACTCGCCGACGCCGACGTCGAGGCGCGCGGCCAGGCCGGGCCCGTTCGGCAGGGAGCCACCGGGTGTGGTGAAAGCGACGGAGACCGGGACGTACTGGAGCGACGTCGGCTCCACCGGACAGGAGTCGGAGAAGTTCGGCACCGGCGGGACGACGCCGGTCTCGACCGGCCCGACGGTGACCGTGAGCCGGCCGATCGCGCCGCCGGACCGCCCTCAGCAGGAAGCCGTCGACGACGACCCTCGGTCCCTCGGCGGGAGGTCTCGTCGGAGGGCGCGGGCGAGGCGACCGGGATGCTCGGCGGCTCGTCGGGCTCGGCGAGGTCCTGGAGGAACCCGCAGCCGGAGGTCAGGACGGCGACGGCCGCGAGCAGTGCCCACGCCCTGTGCCGACGGCTGTGCACCGCTGCCCCCTCGGAGTTCCGAGCCTGAAGCGTTTCACAGCAGAACCGGACGGCGGAAGATCATCACTCGCCCGTGGGGGGCCTACGCTGGAGCTCGGACGACCCGTCGACGATCGGAGCTCCCCGTGTGGCGTCTCATCGGCATCCTGCTCGTCGTCTGGCTCGTGGTGACCGTGGCCGGCGCCGTCATCAAGGGCCTGTTCTGGCTGGCCGTCATCGGCGCGATCTTCTTCGTCGCCACCGCCGCGATCGGCGCCAGCAAGCGCAGGTCGGAGCTCCCCGGCCCCCGTCGCTGAATCCGGCGCTGAGTCCGGCCTAGTCGCGGCCCAGGGCTGCCAGCCGCTCCTGCCGCGCAGCACGCAGCGTCGGGACGACGCGGGGATCGTCGAGCGCGTCCGCGGTGCGGACCGTCATCTTGCGCATGCTCTTCCCGGTGCCCTCGAGCAGGCCGCCGTCATCGAGGCGTGCGCCGTAGTTGCAGCCCAGGTTGACGTGCGTCGGGTGCACGGTGATGTAGGCGTAGTGCTCGGACATCTTCTTCGGGCCGACCCCGTACCCGACGGTCTTCTGGTGCGGCCAGACGACGCGGACGACGTCGGGATCCGTGCGCCGCACCAGGTCGTCCGTCGCCGTGAGCAGCGCCGTCACCTCCGGCGTGAGCTGGGCGAGCAGCTGCGACCAGCCGTCGTCCTCGCTGCTGGTCACTCGCTGCCGTCGCCGTCGCCGCAGCCGTCCCCGACGGTGAGTCCTGCCGACCAGTCGGGCGGATCGACGGCCCAGCGCTGTTCGACCACCTGGTCGGCGACCGGCACCTGAGCGCGGCCGAACAGGTCCTCGGCAGGGATCGCGTAGGGGCTCTCACTCACGTCCGAAGGGTCGCCCGAGGGCCCGGCCGTGTCCAGCGAAGCGTGACCTCTCGGGCGCGGGCTCGTTGGCCTGGCAACCGACGCTCATCCTGGCGAGACCCGGAGAGACTCATGATGCTTGGCTCGATTCGTAGACGTGTCGCCCTGGGCGGCCTCACCACGGCCCTCCTGGTGGGCCTCACCGCCACCGGTGTCACCCCGCCCGCCGCGGCGTCCCCCGACGCGTTCCGGCCGCAACTGGTCACCGTCGACACGCCCACGCGCGAGGACAAGGCGCTGCTGCAGACGCTCGGCCTCGACCTCACCGAGCACGCCGGCCAGGACTACGTCGAGGTGGTGCTGCACACCCTCGACGACGTGGCCGCGCTGGCCGGGGCCGGCCTGAGCTACGACGTCCGCATCCCCGACCTGCTGCTCCGCGAGGCCGAGAACAACCAGGTCAACGCCGCCTACGCGGCAGCCACGGTCAGCTCCCCTCTCCCCTCGGGTCGCGACACCTACCGCACGCTGGACGAGTACAACGCCGAGATGGCGGCAATGGCGAGCGAGCACCCCGACCTGGTCGAGCTGTTCACGCTGCCGCACCCGTCGCTCGACGGCCGGGAGATCTACGGCGTCGAGATCGGCCGGAACGTGCGCGGCCCCGAGACCGGGCTGCCCACGTTCCTGATGCTCGGCGTGCACCACGCACGCGAGTGGCCGTCCGGGGAGCACGCGATGGAGTTCGCGGTGGACCTCGTGTCCAACTACGGCACCGACGCCCGCATCACCGACCTCGTCAACCGGTCCCGCGTGATCGTCGTGCCGGTGCTGAACGTCGACGGCTTCGACATGTCCCGCACCGACGGCGGGCTGGTCGACCTGCGCGAGGCCGATGGCGGGGGCACCGCGACCATCCTCGGGACGCCGGGCAACGCCTACAAGCGCAAGAACTGCCGCATCGTCGACGGGCAGGACACCCCCGACGGCAGCTTGCGTGGCCGCGGCGACCAGCCCGGGTGGCTACGGCGTCGGCGTCGACCTGAACCGCAACTACGGCGGCTACTGGGGCGGCCCCGGGGCATCCGACGTCTTCGCCGACCCGACCTACCGGGGCGGGGCGGCGTTCTCCGAGCCGGAGACGCAGAACATCCGCGAGCTGATCAGCGGCCGGCAGGTGACGACCCTGATCACCAACCACACCTTCTCCAACCTGGTGCTGCGGCCGAACGGCGCCGCGCCCGACCTGGTGCCGAGCAGCGAGGGGATCCCGCTGGGTGACCCGTACGACGAGGCGGAACTCCGCGATCTCGGCGACCGCATGGCCGCCCAGAACGGCTACACCAGCCAGCACGCGTGGGAGCTCTACGACACCACCGGCTCCGTCGAGGACTGGTCGTACAACGCCACCGGTGGATTCGGGTACACCTTCGAGATCGGCCCCAACGAGTTCCACCCGCCGTTCCCCGAGGTGGTCGACGAGTACCTGGGCGCCGGCCAGTACGCCGGCAAGGGCAACCGGGAGGCGTTCCTGATCGCGCTCGAGAACGCCGTCGACACCTCGACGCACTCGGTGCTCACCGGCCGGGCACCCGCCGGGGCCACGCTGCGCCTGCAGAAGACGTTCGCCACCCCGACCTGGGACAGCGTCATCGAGGACACCCTGAACACCACGATGACCGTCGGGCCGAACGGCCGGTACACCTGGCACATCAACCCCTCCACCCGTCCGGTCGTCATGGACCGGCAGGTCGAGACGATCTCCGGGGAGCCCGTCCAGGAGGAGTCCTGGACCGGGACCACGGCGCCGCTGCAGTCGACCGACCAGGAGTTCACCGTCGACCAGACCGTCGACCTGCTCGAGATCAACCTCGACTGGCCGACGCCGGACGACCTCGACCTCGAGGTCTACCTGAAGAACGCCGACGGCTCGCTCACCCAGGTGGGCAGCTCGGGCAACTCCGTCAACGAGAAGGAGCGGGTCCTGCTGCAGGACCCGGACCAGGGCACCTACGTGCTGCGGGTCATCAACTTCGCCTCGGCGACGCCCAGCTGGACGCTGACCGCCGCGCTCTTCAACGCCGACACCTCGACCGTGCCCGGTCTGGTGGAGAACTGGACGCTGACGTGCGAGCGCAACGGGCAGGTCATCCAGCGCGTGCCCGTGGTCATCGACCGTGGGCAGCAGCTCCGGGTGGACCTCACCGCCTGCGGACGGCGCTGACCCTCAGGCGGGGCGCGTTCCGCGCTCCCGGCTGAGAGCGCCGAGCAGCTCGTCGACGACGACGTCCGGTGCCCCGGCGCCGGAGATCGACGCGCCGGGTTCGTCGTCCTGCAACGGCTCGAGGAGCGCGAGCTGGCTGTCGAGCAGCGACGCGGGCATGTAGTGGCCGCTCCGGTGCTCCATCCGCTCGCGGAGCAGCGCCGGGTCGACGGTCACATGGGCGAACCAGACCGACGGATGTCCGTCGCGGAGGACGTCCCGGTAGCTGCGCTTGAGCGCCGAGCAGGTGACGACGACGGAGCGGCCGCTCTGCTCGCGCTCGCCGATCCACGCCGCGACGCGGCGGAGCCACGGCCAGCGGTCCTCGTCGTCGAGCGGCTGACCGGAGCGCATCTTCTCGACGTTCGCCGGCGGGTGGAGCTCGTCGCCCTCCGCGAACTCCCAGCCCAACCGCTGCACGAGGCCATCGGCGACGGTCGACTTGCCCGATCCGGACACGCCCATCACGACGATCGACGTCGTCCCTGGCGGGTCGTCCTGTCCGCTCACCCGCCCGCACGCTCCTCACTCGCGATCTTGTCGGCCGCCGGGGACGCTACGCCGCCCGCTTGTGACCCGCTGGTCGTGGTCAGGGGGTGGGCCGGCCGGCGGGAACAGGCCGCTGCGGACGTTCGAGGGCCAGCTCCGGCGGCGGTTCGTAGGCCCGCAGGACGGTCAGGTCGCGGGGGGTCCCGTAGAGGCGGCCTTCGTACGCCTTGACCGCCGCGACCAGCACGATGCTGACGACGACGAGCAGCGACCACGAGCCGAGCTTCGCGGCGTGCACCAGGGTCCAGACCGACTCCTGCGACGGGTACTGCCAGGCCCGCAGGAACGTGGCGGCGTTCTCCGCGGCCCACAGGAAGAAGCCGATGAGGACGAAGGATGCCGCGAGGGGCATGGCGTACCGGAGCCGGCCGACGGTGAAGTGCACCCACGTCCGCCGGGTCACGACCAGCAGCGCCAGAGCGAGCACCGCGCGCACGTCCCAGGTGATGTGGGACGTGAAGAAGTTCAGGTAGATGAGGAACGCGACGCACGCCGTGGCCCAGGTGCGGTAGCCGGTGATGCGCAGCTCCAGCCGGCGCCACGCCTGGCAGACGTAACTGCCGACGGCCGCGTACATGAAGCCGCTGTAGAGCGGCACGCCGCCGATGGTGGCCAGCCCGGTGTCGGGATAGGACCACGAGCCCTGCGCGACCTTGAACAGCTCGAGCGCCAGGCCGACGAGGTGGAAGCCGAAGATCACCGCGACCTCGCGGCCGGTCTCCCAACGGGCGAGCCACAGCACCACCGTGACGCCGAGGCACCAGAGGAGCAGGGCGTCCGCGGGGTCGATCGGGAGCGGGACGATGCGGACGAGCGCCAGGCCGAGGAAGAACAGGACGGCGAACAGGCAGCACTGCGCCTCGACCCAGGCGAACCGCAGCAGCTGTCTCACTCGCGGAAGGCTAGGTCACCGCACTGCCAGGTCCGGGACTCCGCAGGGCACGTGTCGGGGGGGTCGTACGACGAAGGTCCACTGGGCGCTGCCGGACGGCGCGTCCAGAATGCGGGACACCTCCTACTCAAGGGTGTCCGATGCGCCGCCTGAGCCTGCTCCTGAGCCTGACCATTCTCGGCGCGCTCCTCGCGTTCCCCGCCCCCGCGATGGCGGCGGGGAGCATCGGGTCGCTGACGATCAACCCGGACTCCGTGCGCTCCGGCGAGTCGACGACGGGGACGGTGAACCTCGGCTACGCGGACCCCGGACCGACCGTGGTGCGCTTGTTCTCCAGCGACCCGTCCGTCGCGCAGGTACCGGTGTCCATCACGATTCCGGCCGGGCAGACGACCGGTGACTTCACGATCACGTCGAACGCCTCGGCCCCGCCGACCATCGTCCAGATCATGGGCGCGACCCCCGACAACATCTCGCGGACCCACAACCTCTCGGTGAACGCCGCGACCCCGGCCGGCCCGTCACTGTCGTCGGTCTCCTTCGTCCCGACGTCGATCGTGGGCGGGCAGAACGCGACCGGGACAGTCGCGGTTCACCGGGCGCATGACCCAGGGCGCGGTCGTGCAGCTGTCGAGCAGCAACCCGGCCATCGCACGGGTTCCGCAGGAGACCGTGGTCAGCGCCAACGCGTCGACGAGCACGTTCAACCTCGCGACCTCGACCGTTCCCACGGCGACCAGCGTCACCATCACAGCCAGGTGGTTCGGGGTCACGAGAACCGCGACGGTCACCGTCGCGCCCGGCACGCCCCCGGCCGCGGACGTCGTGCGGATCACGAAGGCCACCTGGAAGCGCGGGCTGCTCACGATCGAGGCGACCAGCACGAACCCGAACGCGATCCTCAGCGTCTACTCCAGGTCGGGCAGCTTCCTGTTCGACCTCACGAACACGGGGGGCGGGCGCTTCGCCGACCAGCGTGGCTGGGTCACCAACCCGGAGCAGATCACCGTCCGGAGCAACTTCGGTGGCGCGGCCTCGGCACGCCTGACGTCCTGAGCCGTCGGTCGGCCGGCCTCACCCCGTTGAGTCGCCTTTCGGGTCGGCGTCCCGGTCAGCCGCTGGAATGGGCTGCGGTGCGACAGGGAGGGATGGCGACTTGCTTCCCGGTCGGGGGGTCGGAAGATCCGCGGACGTCTCTGACGAGGGCGCGGTCGGATCGTCGTCGATGGGGCCGGTCCGCCATGTCTCGCCCAGTGTTCCCTCGGCTGCATCCCGGCCGCTGCGGCCTCCACCGGCACCCCGGAGCACGAAGGCGATGCCCACCGCGATGATCGCGCCGATGATGGGGCCGAGCAGGTATGCCCACCACGCCGTCCAGTCGCCGAGGACGAGGGCCGGACCCAGCGACCGCGCGGGGTTCATCGAGGCACCGCTGACAGGTGAGCCCCACAGCCCGGCCAGCGCGATGTAGCTGGCGACGCCGATCGCGGCGATCGGGCCGAGCTGCTGCGCGCCGGAGGACACGCCGAGGATGGTGCTGACCAGGCCCGCCGTGAGGACGATCTCCCACAGCATCGCCGTGGAGGTCGAGATCCCCTCGCCGGGCAGGGTGAGCCCCGCGGCCCCCTGCTTGCCGAGGAGGGACCACAGCAGCAGGGTCGCGAGGATGGCGCCGAGCAGCTGCGCCACGACGTAGGCGGGCACGCGTCGCCAGGGGAAGTCGCCGCGCAACGCGAACGCGATGCTCACGGCCGGGTTCAGATGGGCGCCGGAGACCGCACCCATGAACAGGATGATGGCCGCGACCATCAAGGCCGGAGCGACGACCAGTGCGCCGTAGGGGACCGCCGAGCCGCCGAAGCGGGCGTTGACCATGCCGCCGCCGACGGCCACCAGCACCAGGAGGAAGGTGCCGAACAGCTCGGAGAACAGTCGCCGGCCCTCGTAGCGGCGGTCCCAGAAGTCGAACTCGTCGAGCATCGAGTTCGGTGTGCCGAGCGACCGCAGCAGCTGCCTCCGGCCGCCATCGGTCTGAACGGGTGTCGTTCCGTCGACAGGCATCAGTACCTCCGGAATAGGTGCCGGTCCCACGGTGCCAGCGCCGACTCCGACCGGCGCCACCCCCGCTGGATGAGCCAGCCCGGGCAGCTGTCCGTCGGGCGGCGAAGCCGGCGGTAGCCGCTGTGCGCTGCCGCAGCCAGCGTCTGAGGTCTCCAGCCCGAGGGCGGTGGACCACGCATCGCCCGGATGACGGCCCACGGCGGTGACCGGGGCTTCACGCTCACTGGGTGAGGTCAACAGGATCGGTCCGGCCCAGCCTGGTCGCATGAGTGCCTCGCCACCGGAGCAGCGCGAGCAGCCGCCGGTGGACCCGTTGGCCGTGCTGCGGTCCCGCAGCTACGTGGGCCTGCTCGTGCTGGCCGCGATCCTCGGCGTACCGATCTCCGCGGCGGCCTACTTCTTCCTGCAGCTGGTCGCCTATCTGCAGCGCTGGGTCTTCACCGACCTGCCGCAGGCGATCGGCCTCGGCGAGCCGGTCTGGTGGCCACTGCTCCCGCTGGCGCTGGCCGGGCTGCTGGTCGGTCTCACCGTCCGGCACCTGCCGGGCCGGGGCGGGCCGTCGCCGGCCGACGGCTTCCACGAGCACGGCGCCCCGGCCTCGAGGGACCTGCCCGGTCTGCTACTGGCCTCCCTGGCCACCCTGGCGCTGGGCGCGGTGCTCGGCCCGGAGGGACCGCTGATCGCCCTCGGCGCCGGCCTGAGCGCCTGGGCCGTCCGGCTGCTCCGGCGGGACATGCCGGCACAGGCCGTGGCCATCATCGGCGCGACCGGCAGCTTCGCCGCGGTGGCCACGCTGCTCGGGTCGCCCCTTCTGGGCGCCTTCCTGCTGATGGAGGCATCCGGACTGGCCGGCGCGACCGCCTCGCTGGTGCTGGTCCCCGGCCTGCTGGCGGCCGGCATCGGGGCGCTCATCTTCGTCGGTCTGGACGCGGCGACCGGGCTGGGCAGCGTGTCGCTGGCGATCCCGGGGCTGCCGTCTTTCGCCCGGCCCGACGTCGCCGAGTTCGGCTGGGCCCTGGTCATCGGGGTATTGGCGGCCCTGCTGGGCTCCGGTATCCGGTGGCTCGCCCTGACGCTGAGAACGTGGGTCGAGCGGCGGGTCGTTCTCGGGACCGTGCTGGTGGGGCTGGCGGTGGCGGCGCTGGCGATCGGATACGCCCAGGCCACCGGCAAGGACCCGTCCGACGTGCTCTTCTCCGGCCAGGATGCGCTCGGGCCGTTGGTGGACAACAGCGGCGACTACTCGGTGGGGGCGCTGCTGGCGCTGGTCGCGTGCAAGGCGCTGGCCTACGGCGCCTCGCTGAGCAGCTTCCGCGGCGGCCCGGTGTTCCCGGCCATGTTCATCGGCGCAGCCGGCGGCATCGCCCTCTCCCACCTGCCGGGCTTGCCGGTGGTGCCCGCGGTGGCGATGGGGATCGGCGCGATGTGCGTGGTCATGCTGCGGTTGCCGATGACCTCGGTGCTGCTCGCCACCCTGCTGCTGCTCTCCGACGGACTCGCTGCCATGCCGCTGGTCATCGTCGCGGTCGTGGTCGCCTACGTGGTGTCCGCCTGGTTCGTCCCGGCTCCGCCGGCGGTGGCGACGCCGGAGCCCACGTCCACCCGCGACGGCGGCGCATAGGCCTGGCCGGCGCCCCGCCCTTGCGGTCACGCCTCCCCCCACTGCACGCGCGGCGGTGACGGGGCTGGGTCACCCGCCTGTCCTGTCCCGTGCACGCAGAGCCGCCCCGACCCTCCGAAGAGGGCCGGGGCGGCTGGAAGCGACGTGCCACGTTCGCGTGAGTTGCCGACCTCGGCAAGGAATGTCAGCGCACGCCGCGGTGGCATCTCGGCAAGCTCGCCGGGACATCAGGCGACGATCGCACTGACATCCCGGCGAGCCTCGCCATCAGCTGCAGCCGCTGGTGGAGCCGCAGCCCTCGCAGACGTAGCAGCTACCGGCCGGACGCATCTTCGTGCCGCAGGTCATGCAGAGCGGCGCGTCGGTCGCGGTGCCGGTGACCAGCTCGAGCAGCTCGGCCGAGGAGTGGGCCTCCTTGACCTTCTTCGGGCCCTCCGGGGTGACCTTCTCCTTCACCGCGGTGGTCTCGATCGCCGCGGAGCCGCGCAGCTGCTCCAGGTCGACCTCATCCTCCTCGGCCACGGCCGGGGTGGAGGCCGAGGTGCCGTAGGACCCGGCGACCTGGGCGGCCCGCTCCGCGGCGGTGAAGATGCCGAGGTTGGCCCGCTTCTCGACCGGCAGGTGGTCCAGCGCCAGGCGACGGAAGATGTAGTCCATCACCGACTGGGCGATCCGGATGTCCGGGTCGTCGGTCATGCCGGCCGGCTCGAAGCGCATGTTCGTGAACTTGGAGATGTAGGTCTCCAGCGGCACACCGTGCTGCAGCGCGAGCGAGATGCCGATCGAGAAGGCGTCCATGACACCGGCCAGCGTCGAGCCCTGCTTGCCGAGCTTCAGGAACACCTCACCGAGGCTGCCGTCCTCGTACATACCGGCGGTCATGTAGCCCTCGGCGCCGGCGACGCTGAAGGACGTGGTGACGCTCGTCCGCTTCTTCGGCAGCCGCTTGCGCACCGGGTGCGACATGGCGTCGGGAGCCACCTCGACGGCGACGTCCTTCTTCGACCCGTTGCTCTTGTTCATCGCGTCGGACAGCGGCTGGCCGACCTTGCAGTTGTCGCGGTAGATCGCCAGCGCCTTGAGGCCGAGCTTCCAGCCCTGGAAGTAGATGTTCTCGACCTCTTCGACGGTCGCCGCCTCCGGCATGTTGACCGTCTTGCTGATCGCGCCGGAGATGAACGGCTGCACCGCGGCCATCATGCGCACGTGGCCCATCGGCGAGATGGCCCGCTCGCCCATCGCGCAGTCGAACACCTCGTAGTGCTCCGGGCGCAGGCTCGGGGCGTTCACGACGTGGCCGTGCTCGGCGATGAACTCGACGATCGCCTCGACCTGCTCGTTCTGGTAGCCCAGGCTCTTGAGGGCCCGCGGCACCGTCTGGTTGACGATCTGCATGGAGCCGCCGCCGACCAGCTTCTTGAACTTGACCAGCGAGAAGTCCGGCTCGATGCCGGTCGTGTCGCAGTCCATCATGAAGCCGATGGTGCCGGTGGGGGCCAGCACCGAGGCCTGCGCGTTGCGCCAGCCGTTGTCGGCACCGATCTCCAGGCAGGCCTGCCACTCGGCGGTCGCCGCCTTGAGCACGTCGGCGTCGTCGGCACCGACCGGACGGATGGCGTCGTTGGCCGCGGCGTGCTTGCGCATGACCCGGGCGTGCGCGTCGGCGTTGCGGGCGAAGCCCTCGTAGGCGCCGACGATGCCGGCCAGCTCCGCCGACCGGCGGTACGCGGTGCCGGTCATCAGCGAGGTGATGGCCGCGGCCAGCGTCTGACCGCCACGCGAGTCGTACGCGTGGCCGGTCGCCATGAGCAGCGCGCCGAGGTTCGCGTAGCCGATGCCGAGCTGCCGGTAGGCACGCGTCGTCTCGCCGATCGGGACGGTCGGGAAGTCGGCGAAGCAGATGGAGATGTCCATCGACGTGATGACCAGCTCGACGGCCTTGACGAAGTTCTTCGAGTCGAACGTGCCGTCGTCCTTGAGGAACTTCATGAGGTTCAGCGACGCCAGGTTGCACGAGCTGTTGTCGAGGCTCATGTACTCCGAGCAGGGGTTGGACGCGTTGATCCGGCCCGTCTCGGGGTTGGTGTGCCAGTCGTTGATCGTGTCGTCGTACTGGATGCCGGGGTCGGCGCACTCCCACGCGGCCTGGGTGACCTTGCGGAAGAGAGTCTTGGCGTCGACCGTCTCGAGGACGGAGCCGTCCATCCGGCCGCGCAGCCCGAACTCCGAGCCGTCCTCCACCGCACGCATGAACTCGTCGGAGACGCGGACGGAGTTGTTGGCGTTCTGGTACTGGACGCTGGTGATGTCCTTGCCGCCGAGGTCCATGTCGTACCCGGCGTCGCGCAGCGCGCGGATCTTGTTCTCCTCGCGCGCCTTGGTCTCGATGAACTCCTCGATGTCGGGGTGGTCGATGTCGAGGACGACCATCTTGGCGGCGCGACGCGTGGCGCCGCCCGACTTGATGGTCCCGGCCGACGCGTCGGCGCCGCGCATGAAGCTGACCGGGCCGGAGGCGGTGCCACCGGAGGACAGCAGCTCCTTCGAGGAGCGGATGCGGGAGAGGTTGAGGCCGGCACCGGAGCCGCCCTTGAAGATCAGGCCCTCCTCGCGGTACCAGTTCAGGATCGAGTCCATCTCGTCGTCGACGGCGAGGATGAAGCAGGCGCTGACCTGCTGCGGGGCGCTCGTGCCGACGTTGAACCAGACCGGCGAGTTGAAGCTGAAGTACTGGTGCATGAGCATCCAGGTCAGCTCGTGCTCGAAGATCTCGGCGTCGCCCTCGGTGGCGAAGTAGCCGTGCTCGCGGCCGGCCGCACCGTAGGTGAGCACGACCCGGTCGATGAGCTGACGGAGGCTGCTCTCGCGCTGGGGGGTGCCGACGGCGCCGCGGAAGTACTTCGTGGTGACGATGTTGGTGGCGTTGATGCTCCACTCGGAGGGGAACTCCACGCCGCGCTGCTCGAAGTTGATCGAGCCGTCACGCCAGTTGGTCATGACGACGTCGCGGCGCTCCCACGTCACCTCGTCGTACGGGTGCACCCCGGGCGTCGTGAAGACGCGCTTGACCTTCAGGCCCTTCCCCCGGGCTGGCGCCTTGCCTCCGCGTCGTGCGCGGGCGGAGGACAGGCGGTCATCGGTCTCGGTCATGGTGTACGAGCTCTCCCTCTGGTGGGGCTGCGGCGGGGGAAGCGCCGCGATCGATCCTGCTCTGACTGGTGTAGCGGGCGGTACTGACAGTTCTGGTGGTTCACCCTCAGGGGGTCGTGGTGCCGGAAGCGGAGGAACTGCGTCCCCCACCCCGTCGGCGGGGCGCCGGCAGATCGGGCTGCATGCCGGGCAGCAGCGGGGCGCCGGCGGCGACGTTCCGCTCCCGCAGCTCGGTGATCTCCTTCTCGAAGTCCTCGAGCGAGGTGAAGGCGCGGTAGACGCTGGCGAAGCGCAGGTAGGCCACCTCGTCCAGCTCGCGGAGCGGACGAAGGATCGCCAGGCCGACCTCGTGGCTCGGCACCTCGGCCGCACCACTCGCCCGGATGGCGTCCTCGACCTGCTGCGCCAGCTGCGCCAACTGGTCCTCGTCGACCGGCCGGCCCTGACAGGCCCGCCGCACGCCCGCCACGACCTTGGTGCGGTTGAACGGCTCGCTGACCCCGCTGCGCTTGACGACGGCGAGCACGGCCTCCTCGACCGTGGTGAACCGGCGTCCGCACTTCGGGCAGGACCGGCGGCGGCGCGTGGTGGCGCCCTCGTCGGCCTCCCGCGAGTCGATGACCCGGCTGTCGGCGTTGTGGCAGAACGGGCAACGCATCGGGCGGGTCACCTCCTCTCGATCCGGCGCCTTCGGTGGTGACCGGGGCGCCTGCTGCGGGGCTGTCCGGCGGCCTTCCTGTGGACCCTCCTGGGGACATCCGGTGGACGCCGCGGGGAGAACCTGAGGATGAGCCTGTGGACAGGCTTACAACTCTGTAACTACTAGATGTAGGGGAACCCTAGGCCGACGCACACAAGATGTGCAAGCGATTCGATGCCCGGCGTGTTCCGTCCCGACACTGCCGTCACCTGCAGGAACACGGCGTCCCACGAGTCACACGACACGCCGGACCGACGCGCCGATGACCTCTCTCACCACCGGACGACGCCGGATCACCGCCACCCCGAGGGCGGGCGGACAGACACGGTCGAGAGCCCGTCCACGGGGTCGGCCGAGGCCTTCCGAGGGAGGGTTGTGCAGCAGACGTCTCAGACGCCGGTCAGCGATCCGTCCAGCCGGGGCCGACGGGCGTGCGGGACCTGGTCGCTCAGCCGCATCGGTCGCGTCAGCAGTTCCGGCTGCGGCTCGCCCACCGCTGCCCACGCACTACGGGGGCGGCCGCCGAAGGTGTCGTCGAGCCGCGTCACGGAGGGCGGCGTCACGGAAGGTCTTCGCCGGGGTGGAGTCCTTGATCACGGGGAACAGCCCCGTGTCGGCCTTCCGGTGCCGTCCGGGGTCGACGGCCATCGCCGCGCGGTGCCGACCGGCGGCCGCTGCCGCCGACGCGGCGGCGTCCTCGAGCGGTGCCGCCTGCTCGCCCACCTCGGGTGCCCGGCGCCGACCGCCGGACCGCGGCGCGGAGGCAGCTGCGGCGACGACGGTCTCGGGGCCCTCCGGGGCGCGACGCCTGCCGCCCGAGCGGGGCGATGCGGGCGCCGTCACCGTCTCGGGCGCCTCGGGTGCCCGGCGCCGACCGCCGGAACGCGGACCGGCCGGGACGACGGACAGGTCACGGACGGCGGGCATGCTCGCCGTCGCGGCGGAGTGGCCCGGGGCCGGACGCCCCCGACGGGCCGCGGATGACGCCCGCGGCAGCTTCTGGGTGGAGGACGCGTCCCCGGCGACGGCCGGCTCGGGCGCGACCGCCAGGTGGCGCTCCGGGAGACGCAGACCCGTGAGGTCCATCCACGCCGTCTCCTCGATGCCGCCGAGGGTGACCCGGACCGACACCTGGCAGGTCCCGTCGGCCTCGTGCCGCCAGCCGAGCAGCTCACCCGACCACCACGCGCCGGCCTGGAAGACCTCGACGGCCTGGGGCTGACTGGTGAACACCGCTGCACGACTTTCCATGGCGCCTGACACGTGACGACCGTAAGCGTCGGATCCACCACAGAGTGTGAACGCGCCCGTACAGAGGGTTGACGAAGTCGGGGGCTCACGTTGTGGAGGTGTTGCCGTGGCGTCCTCCGCCGAGACTGCCGACGGGACCGCCACGACCGTCTGACCAGCCATTCCGCGAGACACCGGCGCGCCATCGCCTCGCACGCCTCCCCGACGACCGCGGACGGCGCTCACGGCAGCTCGAGGACCTGCCCGGGCACCAGGGCGGCGCCGTCGAGGTCGTTGAGGCGCTGGATCTCGTCGACCAGGCCGCGCACGTCGCCGTCGCCGTCCAACGACGTGGCGATCGACCACAACGTGTCACCCGACTGCACGATCACACTGCTGCCACCGGCGAGCCGGAGCTCGTTCCCGCCTCCGAGCAGCGGAGCCAGCCACGAACCGAGCGCCACACCGGCGGCCAGTGCGAGCACCACCGCGAGCCGGCGGGCCCGCCGCGTGAGCCGCAGGCGCGCCCGGCGCGCCCGGACCGCGGCCGGGCGCCTGGGCGCCGGCCCCGACGTCGCCCGCGGGACGTCCCGACGCGCCGGCACCGGCCGGGCAGGAGGCGCCGGCGGCGCGCAGACCCCGACCCGGGAGGGACTGCGCCGGGACGGATGGGGACGCAGCGGCCTCATCGACGCCGGCTCAACGGCGTCGGGCACCGCGACCAGGCGAGGACGCCATGGCGCCTGCACCTCCTGGTCGAACTCCAACACGGCCTGCTGCACGCACCCCATGACCAGTCCTCCCCTGCCTCTTCGCCCCTGGCCGACGCCCCTGCGATCGACCCTCGCCACTCGAACGCGTGTTCGATTCGAACGACTGTTCGATGTCTACCGCACTGGTCCGACGAAAGCGACAGGACACGTCCTGGCTTCGAACATGTGTTTGATCGACGGCCTCGGACGCGCTACCGTCCAGAGGACGAACACAGGCGCTGCGCGAGCGGCGGACGAGGAGGCGACGTGGCGGAGAAGAGCGGGACGTCAGGTGGTCGCAAGGCGTCCGCGGGCACGGCGGCGGACACCGGGACGGCGACGGTCCGCTCGTTCCCCGACCGGGGAGCGGACGGCGACGGTCTGACGCAGCGGCAGCGCCGCGTCCTCGAGGTCATCCGTGACTCCATCGAGCGGCGGGGCTACCCGCCCTCGGTACGCGAGATCGGCGAGGCGGTCGGCCTCTCCTCCGCGTCCTCGGTGGCGCACCAGCTGTCCGTGCTGCAGAAGAAGGGCTGGCTGCGGCGCGACCCGAACCGACCGCGGGCGCTCGACGTCCGACTGCCGGATGACTCCCCGCACGTCGCCGCCACCGTCACCGACCTGCCCGGCGTCCCCGACGACGTCCACGTGGCCGCGCCGACCTACGTCCCGCTCGTCGGGCGCATCGCGGCCGGTGGTCCGGTGCTGGCCGAGCAGGCGGTCGAGGACGTGTTCCCGCTGCCCCGTGAGCTGGTCGGCGAAGGCACGCTGTTCATGCTCAAGGTCACCGGTGACTCGATGGTCGAGGCCGCCATCTGCGACGGCGACTGGGTGGTCGTGCGCCAGCAGCCGACGGCGGAGAACGGCGAGATCGTCGCCGCGATGATCGACGGCGAAGCCACGGTCAAGACCTACAAGCGGCGCGACGGGCACGTGTGGCTGCTGCCGCACAACCCGGCCTACGAGCCGATCCCCGGCGACGAGGCGACCGTGCTCGGTCGCGTGGTCAGCGTCCTCCGGCGCGTCTGAGCCTGCAGGCCGCCCCGGTCAGGGCCGGTGGCGGCGGCGCAGCAGTCCGCCGAGCCAGACGATCATCGTGGCGACGCACGCCGCGATGATCCCCGAGGTGATCGGCGACAGTCCTGAGCTGGTGAAGTCCGTGAGGCTCGCGGTCGGCCCGGCGGCGGCCTCCTCCACCGGGGCGGCCGCGCCGGCCGGGAGTGGGACGACGGTGACGTCGCTCGGCGTCCCCTCGCTGGCCACCAGCAGGGCAGAACCGTCGGACGTGAAGCTGATCGCCTCGCCCTGGGGCGAGTCCGGCAGGGCGACGCGGACGGGAGCGGTCGCCAGCGCGCCCACCACGTCGGAGCCGGCCAGCGGCCAGACGTAGGCGTCGGTGTAGGTCCGCACGGCGAGGTGGCCCCCGTCGGCCGCGACCGCTCCCCCGGTGATCAGCAACTGGCCGGCCCGGCCGACCGGGCCGCCGGGCGTGCCGGTGAGGGTGACGTTGATCGACGCGACCTTGCCCATCGCCACCGTGCCGCCGTCGACGAGCCCGGCGACGGGCCGGTAGACCGAACTCGCGCCGAGCACCTCCTTGGTCACGATGTAGGGGGTTCCGTCGGGCGCGAGCAGCAACGCCTCTGCGTCGTGGGCGCCGTCGGGGTAGGTCAGGCGGTAGAGCGAGGTCGTCCCGTCGGGTCGCATCGCGACGAGCGCCACGGTCGGGCGGGTGGCCCCGTTGTCCCCGGTGTCGGCGATCCAGACGGTGCCGTCGGCGGCGACGGCCATGTCCTCGGGATCGAACGGGTCGATCGCGGCGGTCTTCACGTCGATCACGCGGCAGGCGGAGTCCATGATGTAGATCGCCACCTGGTCCCCGCCGTCGTTGATCGCCAGCAGGCGGTCCCGGACGGCCACCAACCCGGAGATCTCGGGAAGGCGCGGGATCGGTGATCTGGCACTGCGTCGCCGGCGCGGCAGCCGCCGTCGTGGTGGCGTCCTCGGCGGACGCGGGCATGCCGGAGGCGAGGACGAGTGCGGCACCGAGGAGTCCCCCGGTCGCCAGCAGCCGCCCCCGGACGCCGCTACGCGGTCTGCCGGCCTGCACGGGCACGCACCCAGCGTGACAGAATCACTGCATCCAGTGCGTGAACCACGCCCAAGAGCAGGATCCCCACGGCGGCGCCCACCACTGCATCGGTGACCCAGTGGAAGTCCAGCGACACCATCGCCACGCCGGTGGCGACCGGCCCGACGACGCTGAGCCACCAGAACGCGCGCTGCACGCGCGCCGGCAGGCCGTACTCGACCGCCTGCCACCGGGCCACGCCCCACATGAGGACGGCGTTGGCGACGTGCCCGGACGGGAACGATGCCCCGTCGTCGTGGAAGAAGAAGGAACCCGGGAAGCCGGGGGCGGTCCGTCCGGTGCCGAGCTTGATCGCGTAGACCACGACGGTGAGCAGCGCGAGGGCGAACAACACCCGGACCAGGGGCAGGAGGGTGCGCCTGGTCCAGGCCAGGTAGCCGACCAGCACGGCGAGGACGACGAGGATCGTCGCCCGGCCGCCGAACTGGGTCACGACCCAGACCAGCGGATAGGCCCACGAATCCTGCAGGCCCCAGTCGCTGACGACCTCGGAGACCTTGAGGTCCATGCGCTCGAGCGCACCGCGGGTGAACAGGTCGAGCGTGACCGCGCCCCCCACGAGGGCCGCGACGACCATCAGCCACCAGGGCGGACAGCCGGTTGAGACGACGCGGGTGCGCTCGGGCACGCCGGCGTCTTGCACCACGCCGCTCGTCACGGCCTCACCGTACCGGCCCGTGATCGACCTGTGACCTTGACGAGCCGACGCCGTGTGCCGTTCACCCGACAGGTACGGCGAACTCCTCCAACGCCGCCGCGAGGGCACCGTCCACGCGGGCGGTCAGCCGGGTCCCGGTGCCCTCGTGCGTTTCCCTGAGCACCTCGCCGTCGCGGTGCACGCGCGCGACCAGGTCACCCCGGTCGTAGGGCACCAGCACGTCGACGTCGACGTCGGGGCGCGGCAACCGGGCCGCGATCAGCTCGCGCAGGGCGTCGATGCCCGCACCGGTCCGCGCGGACACCCACGCGGCCTTGGGCAGGGCGCGCCGCAGCGTGAGGATGTCGTCCTCCGTCATCGCGTCGACCTTGTTGACGACGATGACCTCGGGCACCGCCAGGGCGTCGATCTCGCCGAGCACGACCCGGACGGCGTCGATCTGGCCCAGCGGGTCGGGGTCGGAGCCGTCGACCACGTGCACCAGCAGGTCCGCCGCGGCGACCTCCTCCAGCGTGGAGCGGAAGGCGTCGACCAGCTGGTGGGGCAGGTGCCGGACGAACCCGACGGTGTCGGTGAGCGTGTACTCCCGGCCGTCGGGCGACTGGGCCCGGCGGACGGTCGGGTCGAGGGTGGCGAACAGCGCGTTCTCCACGAGCACCCCGGCGCCGGTCAGCGCGTTGAGCAGGCTCGACTTGCCGGCGTTGGTGTAGCCGGCGATCGCCACGCTCGGGACGGCGTTGCGGTCACGGCTGGACCGCTGGGTGGCCCGCGCGGTGGCCATGCCGGCGATCTCCCGGCGGAGCTTGCTCACCCGGGAGCGGATGCGCCGACGGTCGGTCTCGATCTTGGTCTCACCGGGACCACGGGTACCGATGCCGCCACCGCCGGCGACGCGGCCACCGGCCTGGCGGGACATCGACTCACCCCAGCCGCGCAGGCGCGGCAGCATGTACTGCATCTGCGCCAGCTCGACCTGGGCCTTGCCCTCCCGGCTGGTCGCGTGCTGGGCGAAGATGTCCAGGATCAGCGCGGTCCGGTCGACCACCTTGACCTTGAGCACCTTCTCCAGCTGGTTGAGCTGGCCCGGCGTCAGCTCGCCGTCGCAGATGACGGTGTCGGCGCCGCTGGCGGCGACGATGTCGCGGATCTCGGCCGCCTTGCCCGAACCGACGTAGGTCGCGGCATCGGGCCTGTCCCGGCGCTGGCTGACGGCCTCGAGCACCTCGGAACCCGCGGTCTCGGCCAGCGCGGCCAGTTCGGCCAGCGAGCGGTCCGCGTCGACCTGGGTGCCCTCGGTCCAGACACCGACGAGCACGACGCGCTCGAGGCGGAGCTGCCGGTACTCGACCTCGGTGACGTCGGCGAGCTCGGTGGAGAGGCCGGCGACGCGGCGCAGCGCACCGCGCGCCTCGAGTGCGTAGGACCCGGAGGTGTCGTCCGGCTCGTCCCAGCTGTCGGCGGGCGCGGAGCGGCGCGCGTCGGGGGTCCGGTCGTCGCTCGGGGAACGGTCGGGGGCGGTCGTCATCGGCTCCAGCGTGGCACGCGCCCCGGAAAGAGGCATCTGAGTTGTTCGCATCTGATCTGGCATCGCTCGGTACAACACCGGCGACCTCCGAGTGCATCCCGATCCGGCTGGGGTAGGGCGCACGGGACGGACGTCCCGACGAGGAGGACCAGATGAGCGGATCGAGCAGCGCGGGATCGAACAGCGAACTGGACGACCCGGGCCGGGACCCCAAGGGCCTCAACCCGCCGCGCAACCCCCTCGGCGGCAGCCCCGACCAGGACAGCGGTCAGGGTCGACCCGACGACAGCCCGAGCACCGAGGGCCAGTCGATGATGCCGGAGTCGCCCACCGACGACGACGACCGCGTCTGACCCCGGCTCAGGCGTCCAGCCACTCGGCGCACAGGACACCGGCCGCGACCACGACGGCCGGGCCGGTGAGCACCGTCGCCTCCGGGGCCACCTGCACCGACAGGCGGCCCCCCGGGACGTCGACCACCACGGTGCCCTCGGTGCGGTGCTCGGCGGCCAGGGCGGCGTAGGCCGCCGCGCAGGCGCCGGTTCCGCACGAGCGCGTCTCGCCGACGCCGCGCTCGAAGACCCGCAGCCGGATGTGCGCGCCGGGCTCGAGGACGTTGATCAGCTCGACGTTGACGCCCTCGGGGAACAGGCCGGCGTCGAACGCCGGCGCCCGGGTCAGGTCGAGGGTGTCGACGTCGACCGTGGTGAGCGCGGCCAGGTGCGGGTTGCCCATGGAGACCGCCCGCCCGGCGAAGTCCCGCCCGTCCACGCGCGCCGTGCCGGCGCCGAACTCCCGGGCCGGGCCCATGTCGACCCAGTAGTTCCCGTCCGCCGTCGCACCGACCCGGCGGGGACCGCCGCGCGTCCCGACCAGCACGCCCGCCTCGCAGACCGACCGCTCCAGCAGGCCCTCGGTCACCAGGACGTGGAGGAAGAGGCGGATGCCGTTGCCGCACATCTCGGCGTGCGAGCCGTCCGCGTTGCGGTGGTCCATGAACCACTCGCAGCCGGCCAGGTCGTCACCGAGCACGTCGGTCGCGTCCGGCACGTGCACGGTGCGCACGACCCGGAGGACGCCGTCGCCCCCGAGTCCGGCGCGCCGTTCGCACAGCCGCCGGACCATCGCCTCGTCGAGGCGGCTCTCGGGCCACACGGTGCCGTCGGGGTCGGGGAGGACGACGAAGTCGTTCTCCGTGCCGTGCCCGAGCAGGACCCGAGGAGTGGACGTCACGGTTCGATCGTACGGTCGGCGATCTCCCGGCCGACCGCGTCGAGCAGGTCCGGACGCGCGGCGTCGAACCAGGTGAGGGACGCGTCGCGGCGGAACCACGACCGCTGGCGGCGCACGAACCGCCGGGTGGTGCTCACCGTGCGGTCGCGCGCCTCGTCGGGTGTCAGCGTCCCGTCGAGCTGTGCGAGGACCTGCGCGTAGCCGAGCGCGCGGGACGCCGTCGGCCCCTCCCGCAGGCCGTCGGCGGCCAGCGCCTCGACCTCGGCGACGAGGCCGGCGGCCCACATGCGCTCGACCCGGAGGGCGATCCGGTCGTCGAGCTCCGCCGGTTCGCGGTCCAGGCCGATGGCGACCACCGGGTAGTACGGGCGCGGCTCGGGCATCGAGGCCCGGAACGGTCCACCGGTGAGCTCGATGACCTCCAGGGCGCGCACGATCCGTCGTCCGTTGCTCGGGAGCACGGCCGCGGCGGCGACGGGATCGAGCACGGCGAGGCGTTCGTGCAGGGCGGCCGGCCCGACCGCAGCCAGCTCCCCTTCCCACCGCGCACGGACGCCGGCGTCCGTGCCGGGGAACTCCAGCTCGTCGACGACGGCGCGCACGTAGAGGCCGGAGCCACCGACCAGCAGCGGCACGACCCCGGCTCCGCGCAGCCGGTCGATCTCGGCCCGCGCCCGGTCGCGGTACTCGGCGACGGAGGCGGCCTGCCGGACGTGCCACAGATCGAGCAGGTGGTGCGGCACCCCGCCCCGCTCGGCCAGGTCGGGCTTGGCGGTACCGATGTCCATGCCGCGGTAGAGCTGCATGGAATCGGCGTTGACCACCTCACCGCCCAGGCGCTGGGCGAGGGCGACGGCCAGCGCGGTCTTCCCGGTGGCGGTGGGGCCGACGACGGCGATGACGGGTGGCGGCGCGCTCATGCGGCCGTCCAGTCGGCGACGAGATAGCCGACCCCGAACGGCGCGTCGTCGAGGTGCAGCCGTGCGGTGAACGTGCGCCCGGCGAGCGCGGCACCGACGGATCGCCAGGTCGGGACCCCGGCGGCGAGCAGCCGCTCCCCCTCCGCGGGGTCGAGCTCGGCCAGCGCGCCCGCGTCTCCCGCCGCCAGCGCGGTGGCGACGCGGGCGTCGAAGGGCTCGGCGGCCGGGTCGAGGTATCCCGGGGCCTTCACGGTGCGCCGGGCCGAGCCGTCGCCCATGGCGAGCACCCCCAGGCGACCGGGGAGCGACGCGATGAGCGGGCCGAGGTCGTCCGGCCCGACCCCGATCCGCGTCGCTGCCGAGCCGGCCTGGTCGAGCAGCCACGCGCCGAGCGTGTGAGCGAGCGGAACGCGGCGTCCGTCCGGGCTGGCCGGCCCGGCGAACGGCACCTGGGCGTGGACGCCGAAGCCCCGCAGGTCGCCCGCGTCGCCTTCGCCGAAACGCTCGCCGGTCGGCGGCGCCCGCTCCGACGACCACGACGGCGTCGGGCCGCACCGCGAGCAGAGCGCCGACCGCCTGGGCACAGGCCTGCCGCAACGAGGACGTCGCGACGTCCGGCCGGCCCTCGACCGCGGGCAGCAACAGCGGCGGCGCGGGGCAGAAGGCCACGGCCGCGACGCCGGCCCCGAGAACGGTCACGGGAACAGTGTCCCGGATGCGACGTGGGACACTGCCCAGCGTGTCGAGCACGGACAACCCCGGCAACGGGGTGCATCAGGCCGCTCCGCCGACTGCGGAGACCCCCGAACCGGTCGTGGCGGAGGAGGTGACCCCAGCCGCTACTCCACCGGAGCCAGCACCGGAACAGGCCGCGGTGGCCGAGCCGGAACCACCCACCGCCGAGCAGGAAGCGCCTGCGGCCGTGACCGAGGAGCCTGCGGCCGTGACCGAGGAGCCCGCGGCCGTGCCGAGGAGCCCGGCCGTGACCGAGGAGCCCGCGGCCGTGACCGAGGAGCCCGCGGCCGTGACCGAGGAGCCCGCGGCCGTGACCGAGGAGCCCGCGGCCGTGACCGAGGAGCCCGCGGCGGTGTCCGAGGCTGTGACCCCCGATGCCGGCACGCCGGAGGCACCCACGCCGGGTGACGCGGCGCTGGCCGACCCGACGGCCGAGGCCGCACCGGCCACCGAGGCCGCGCCGGCGATGCCGGACACGCCTGCCACCGAGAACACGGCGGCGACCGAAGAAGCCCCGGCTGCTGAAGCGGCACCGACGCCGGCGGACGTCCCGGCCACCTCTGAGGCCCCAGCCACCGAGGAGGCCCCGGCCGCCGCCGAGGCTGCCCCTGCGCACGCTCCCCTGCCCGGCCCGCCGCCCCCGCACCCGCCCGCCACCGTGACGCCCGAGCCGGCCGCCGTTCCCCCGAGCGACCCTGCCGAGTGGGGCCGGGTCGACGAGGACGGCACGGTCTACGTGAAGACCGCCGACGGGGAGCGGGCCGTCGGCTCGTGGCAGGCCGGCGAGCCTGCCGCCGGACTCGCGCACTACGGACGGCGCTACGACGACCTGGCCACCGAGGTGTCGCTGCTCGAGGCGCGCCTCAAGGCCCACACCGGCAACCCCGCCGAGCTCAAGAGCAAGGCGCAGACGCTGGCCGAGTCCATCCCGACCGCCGCCGCGGTGGGCGACCTCGACGGGCTGGCCGCCCGTGCCCGGGCGATGGTCGACACGGCCGACTCGGCCGCCGCGGAGTCGCGCGCCGAGAAGGCCGCGGCGCGGGCGGCCCAGGTGGCCCGCAAGGAGGCGCTCGCCGCCGAGGCCGAGCAGATCGCCGCCGAGTCGACCGCCTGGAAGGCCGCCGGCGATCGGCTGAAGGCGATCGTCGAGGAGTGGAAGACCATCCGCGGGATCGACCGCAAGACCGACGAGGCGCTGTGGTCGCGGTTCGCCGCGGCCCGCGACGGGTTCGGTCGCCGTCGCGGGGCGCACTTCGCCTCGCTCGACGCGCAGCGGGGCGAGGCGCGGGCCGCGAAGCAGGAGCTGATCGCCGAGGCGCAGCAGCTCTCGGCCTCCACCGACTGGGGCCCGACGAGCGCGGCGATGCGCTCCCTCATGGACCGCTGGAAGGCGGTGCCGAGGACCGGTCGCGACGGGGACGACGACCTGTGGAAGCAGTTCCGGGCCGCCCAGGACGTCTTCTTCACCGCGCGCGCGGAGTCGGACAAGGTCCGCAACAGCGAGCAGCTGGGCAACCAGCAGAAGAAGGAAGAACTGCTCGCCGAAGCCGAGAAGCTCGACCCGACCACGGACCTGAGGGGCGCCCAGAACGCGCTGCGCAAGATCCAGGAGCGGTACGACGCCGTCGGCCACGTGCCGCGCGGCGCCATGCGCTCGCTCGAGGACCGCATGCAGGCCGTCGAGCAGAAGGTCCGTGGCGCGGCTGACTCGACGCGCGCTCGCACGGCGCCGGAGAACCCGATGGTCGCCTCGATGCGCGCGGCCGTCACCAAGGCCGAGGAGCAGCTGGCCAAGGCGGAAGCCGCCGGGGACAAGCGCCGGATCGAGGAGGCGAAGGCCAACCTGGTCACGCGTCAGGAGTGGCTGACCGAGGCCGAGAAGTCCGCCGGCCGCCGCTGATCTGACACGAGGGCGGCGGACCGGTGGCGACCTTCGTGCTGGTGCACGGCGCCTGGGGCGGTGCCCACGGGTTCCGGCATGTCCGAAGGGCGCTGTCGGCGGCCGGTCATGACGCCTCGACCCCGAGCCTGACCGGCATCGGGGAGCGATCGCACCTGGTCAGCCCGCAGGTGGGACTCACCACCCACGTCACGGACGTGGTGAACCACGTCCTCTACGAGGACCTCGACGGAATCGTGCTGCTCGGCTTCTCCTACGGCGGCATGGTCGTCTCGGGGGCGTTGGAGCACATCGCGGAGCGCGTGCGGTCGCTGGTCTTCCTCGACGCCTTCGTCCCGGCCGACGGTGACACCGTCTACGGACTGCTCGGCCGCCCGGTCGACCAGCCCGACCGTCCAGGAACGCCCTGGCTGGTCGACGGACCGCGCCGGGCCTACGACGATCCGGCCGAGGCCGAGTTCTCCGAGCCGCGGCGCTCTCCTCAGCCGATCCGATGCTTCACCGAGCCGGTGCGGATGCCGCGGCCCCTGGAGGACTTCCCGTTCCAGCGCACCTACATCCGGGCGACGGTCCCGGACCCCGAGGCACCCGGGAACACCGCCTTCGAGGACGCGGCTGCGCGAGCCCGGACATCGCCGGCGTGGCGCTACGCCGAGATCGCCACGACGCACCTCGTCGCACAGAACCGCCCCGCAGAACTGACGCGGCTGCTCCTCGAACTGACGTGATCAGCAGCCGCCGACCGGCGCCAGCGGTGGCGGCGCACCGATCTGCGGCATGCCGAGCAGGATGCCCGGCGTCGACGGCGTGACGCCGGCCTCGGCCGCGTCGCCCGCCGGAGTGCGGCGGTGGGAGAGCAGGTCGCCGTCGGCCACCAGGTAGTGCGGTGCGGCCTGGGTGATCACCGTCTCGACGACGTCCCCCGGGCGCACGCCCTCAGCGGCCGTGAAGTGCACGAGCCGGCCGTCACGGGCGCGGCCGGAGAGGCGGCCGGTGCGGGCGTCCTTGCTCCCCTCCCCCGCCGCCACGAGCAGCTCGACCTTCGTCCCGATCAGTGCGCGGTTCTCCGCCCAGCTGATCTCGTCCTGGAGGGCCGTCAGCCGCTCGTACCGTTCCTGGACGACGGCCTTCGGCACCTGACCGTCCATCTCGGCGGCCGGCGTCCCGGGGCGCTTGGAGTACTGGAAGGTGAACGCGCTGGCGAAGCGCGCCGCGCGGACGACGTCGAGGGTCTGCTCGAAGTCCGCCTCGGTCTCGCCGGGGAAGCCGACGATGATGTCGGTGGTGATCGACGCGTCGGGCATCGAGGCCCGCACCCGGTCGATGATCCCCAGGTAGCGCTCCTGCCGGTAGCCGCGGCGCATCCGGCGCAGCACGTCGTCGGAGCCGGACTGCAGCGGCATGTGCAGCTGGTGGCAGACCACCGGCGTCTCGGCCATCGCGGCGATGACGTCGTCGGTGAACTCGCGCGGGTGCGGGCTGGTGAACCGCACCCGCTCGAGACCCTCGATCCGGCCGGTCGCGCGCAGCAGGTCGGCGAAGGCGCCGCGGTCGCGGAACTCGACGCCGTAGGCGTTCACGTTCTGCCCGAGCAGCGTCACCTCGAGCACGCCCTGGTCCACCAGGGCCTGCACCTCGGCGAGGATGTCCCCCGGCCGACGGTCCTTCTCGGTGCCCCGCAGCGCGGGGACGATGCAGAACGTGCAGGTGTTGTTGCAGCCGACGCTGATCGACACCCAGCCGGAGTAGGCCGAGTCCCGCTTCGCGGGCAGGGTGGAGGGGAACACCTCCAGCGCCTCGACGATCTCGATCTGGGCCTCGGCGTTGTGGCGGGCACGCTCCAGCAGCGCCGGCAGCGAGCCCACGTTGTGCGTGCCGAAGACGACGTCGACCCACGGGGCCCGACGGACGATCTCGCCCCGGTCCTTCTGGGCCAGGCAGCCCCCGACGGCGATCTGCATGCCCGGGTGGGCGTCCTTCACCGGACGCAGGTGGCCGAGGTTGCCGTAGAGCCGGTTGTCGGCGTTCTCGCGGACGGCGCAGGTGTTCAGCACGACGACGTCGGCGTCGTCGCCCTCGTCCGCGGCGGTGTAGCCGGCCGCCTCGAGGAGCCCGGACAGCCGCTCGGAGTCGTGCACGTTCATCTGGCACCCGTAGGTGCGCACGCGGTACGTGCGCGCCGGGGCCTGCAGGGAGTCGTCCATGTCAGGTGCGAGCGTACGACCCCGCTTCGTTACACCTTCGTGATCACAGCGATCACGGACCGTGGCCGAGGGCCCCTAGGGTCGAGGAGGTGACCGACCCCAGTCGCGCGAACGGAGAACCGCTCGTCCGCCTGTCCGGCGTCGAGAAGTGGTTCGGCGACCTGCACGTCCTGCAGGACATCGATCTGTCGGTGGAACGCGGCGAGGTCGTCGTCGTCATCGGGCCGTCCGGGTCGGGCAAGTCGACGCTGTGCCGCGCGATCAACCGGCTCGAGCCGATCCAGCAGGGCGAGATCCGGATCGACGGGGAACGGTTGCCGGAGGAGGGCAAGGCGCTGGCGCGCCTGCGCGCCGACGTCGGCATGGTCTTCCAGAGCTTCAACCTGTTCGCGCACAAGACCGTGCTGGAGAACGTGACGCTCGGCCCGGTCAAGGTTCGGCGTCAGTCGAAGGCCGACGCCGAGAAGCACGGGCGGGCACTGCTCGAGCGCGTCGGCGTGGCCAACCAGGCCGACAAGTACCCCGCCCAGCTCTCCGGCGGGCAGCAGCAACGGGTCGCGATCGCGCGTGCCCTCGCCATGGACCCGAAGGTCATGCTCTTCGACGAGCCGACCTCGGCACTGGACCCCGAGATGATCAACGAGGTCCTCGACGTCATGACGTCACTCGCCCGCGACGGCATGACGATGATCGTGGTCACCCACGAGATGGGCTTCGCCCGCCGCGCGGCCAACCGGGTCGTGTTCATGGACGGCGGCCGGATCGTCGAATCCGCCGATCCCGAGACCTTCTTCACCCGCCCGACCTCCGATCGGGCCAAGGACTTCCTGTCCAAGATCCTCAGCCACTGACCTGACAACGAGTCGACCGAGACGATCTGACACCGACGAGAGGACCCACCCATGAGTCTCCGCCGCAAGACCCTGGCCGCCATGATGACCGCCTCCGCCCTCGTCCTCGCCGCCTGTGGCGACGGAGGCGAGGAGGAGACCCCGGAACCCACAGTCGCCGAGGCCCCGGAGTTCGAGGCCGGGACGACGATGGCCGAACTGGCCGAGGCCGGCGCGATCCGCGTCGGCACCAAGGTGGACCAGCCGGGCTTCGGTCTGGAGAACCTCGAGGGTGAGGTCGAGGGCTTCGACGTCGAGGTCGCCAAGATCATCGCCGGCGCCCTGGGCATCGCCCCCGAGGACATCGAGTGGGTCCCGACCCCGTCCGCCGTCCGCGAGGAGGTGCTCGAGGGCGACGAGGTCGACATGGTCGTGGCGACCTACACGATCAACGACGAGCGCAAGGAGCGGATTTCCTTCGCCGGGCCGTACTACCAGGCCGGCCAGCAGATCATGGTCGCCGTCGACGACGACACGATCACCGGGCCCGAATCACTCGCCGAGAACCCCGACGCCAAGGTCTGCAGCGTGACGGGCTCGACCCCCTCGGAGAACATCCGCGAATACCTCGCCAGTGACGACCAGCTGGTGCTCTTCGAGGAGTACTCCGACTGCGCCGACGCGCTCGAGAACGGCCAGGTCCAGGCGGTGACGACCGACAACGTGATCCTGCTCGGCTTCGTCGCCGAGTCCGACGACCAGTTCAAGCTGGTCGGCGAGCAGTTCACCGAGGAGCCCTACGGCATCGGCATCCCGAAGGGTGACGTCGAGTTCTGCGAGTTCATCAACGACACGCTGCAGGAGAACGAGGAGGCCTACGTCGAGGCGTGGGAGGCGACCGCGGGCCAGGTCGAAGGCACCGAGACGCCCGAGCTGCCCGAGCCCGACGAGTGCGTCTGATCGGTCGCTGACCCGCGACCGGCCGGCTGACGGCCGGTCGCGGGCGGGCGCCCGGTACGTCGGCAGCGAAGGAACGAGGAGGATCGGATGAGCGCGATCACCGACAACCTCGGTCTGTTCATCGACGGCTTCCTGACCTCTCTGAGCATCTGCCTCTGGGCGCTCGTCGGCTCGCTGCTGCTCGGCGTGCTCATCGCCGCGTGCCGGGTGTCACCCGTGCCGCCCCTGCGCGCCTTCGGGGCGTTCTGGGTGACCACGTTCCGCAACACGCCGCTGTCGGTGGTGCTGTTCTTCTGCGCCTTCGGCCTTCCGGAGCTGGGGATCAACCGGAGCTTCTACTTCTTCGGCGTGCTCGGGCTGGTCCTCTACACGTCTGCTTTCGTCTGCGAGGCGGTGCGCTCCGGCATCAACTCGGTCTCGGCCGGACAGGCGGAGGCCGCACGCTCGATCGGGCTGAACTTCAGCCAGGGGCTGCGCTACGTCGTCCTCCCCCAGGCGCTGCGCACGGTGGTGCCGCCGCTGGGCAGCGTCATCATCGCGATGTTCAAGAACTCGGCGGTCGTCGGCGCGTTCGGCGTGGGGGGCGACCTCTGGAGTACCGGGCAGACGCTCACCAGTGCCCGTGGCCTGGAGACCCTGCCGGTGTTCATCGGCGTCGCGTTCTTCTACCTCCTCATCACGCTGCCGTCAGGGGCACTGCTCCACGTCATCGAGCGGAAGGTGGCGATCGCGCGATGAGCCAGGAGACGGTGCTCTACGACGCGCAGGGACCCAGGGCGCGGCGGCGGACGGCGATCGGCACCGTGATCGCCGTCCTCGTACTGCTGGGTCTGGGCTACCTCGTCGTCCGCAAGCTGGTCGAGGAAGGCCAGTTCACGATGGAGAAGTGGGGCCCGCTGATCAACCCGAGCGACGAGTTGTTCGACGCAGTGTGGCGGTTGCTCGGGATCGGCATCATGAACACCCTCAAGGCCGCAGCCATCGCGATGACGCTGTCGGTCGTGCTCGGGACGCTCATCGCCGTCGCCCGGCTGTCCCTGGGCCGGACCGGGCGGATCCCGCTGGTCGGCATGGTCGAGCTGCTCCGCGGGCTGCCGGTCGTCGTCCTCGTGTACTTCGGGGTGCGGGTCTTGCCCGACCTCGGCGTCGACCTGCGCTCCTGGCCGGGCGGCCAGGCGCTGTGGGGGCTGGTCATCGGCCTGACCGCCTACAACATGGTCATCTTCGCCGAGGTGGTCCGTGCCGGGGTCGCGTCGCTGCCGCGCGGTCAACGCGAGGCCGCGCTCGCGACCGGGCTGACCAACGGCCAGACGATGCGGATCGTGCTGCTGCCGCAGGCGTTCCGCGTGATGCTGCCCGCGATCATCAGCCAGCTGGTGGTCGTCCTCAAGGACACCTCGCTGGTGACCTTCGTGGCCAACTACGACGAGCTGCTCAGCCAGGGCGAGAGCATCCGGCGCAATCTCGACAACCCGATCCAGACGTTCACCGTCGTCGCCCTGCTCTACATCGCCATCAACTACTCCCTCGGCCGGTTCGCGCAGTACCTGCAGCGGCGTCAGGCCCGCCAGGGACGGCCGGTGGCTCCGGCCGAGACGCTCGATGCCGAGAACCAGGTGCCCATCGCGGGCCTCGCGGGCAGCGCCTGACGCCGTTCTTCGCACCACCCGACACACCCGCCCCCACTATCGGCGCGTCGCAGTTGCATGAAACGTGAACGGACCGGTCCGCCCGGAGACTGGCGGGATCATGGAGACGATGCACGCCGCCGGACGGCGCCGCCTGCCACCTGTGCCCCGGCCTGCCGGGGACCGGTCGGCGTCGGGTCAGGTCGCCGTCGCCGTCGCGACCGACGAGACGGACCCGGACCAGTTCGCCACCCAGGTGATCGACACCCGGCAGATCGCCGCCGAGCTCATCGAGGCGGAGCTGGCTGCCCTCACCGAGGCCGCCGCCGAGGACGCTGCCGAGGCCGACGACGCAGTGGACGACGACGCGATCGAGGCCACCCAGCAGCTGCAGCTCGCCGAGCTCGTCGCCCTGATCTACGAAGAAGACGACGACGACGATGTCGACGACGAGACTCAGGACGAGGCGCCGGACGACGACCAGGCCGAGGCCGAGACGTCTGTCGAGGTCGAGGCCGAGGCCGAGGTCGAGGCCGGAGCCCGTGGCCGAGGCCGAGGTCGAGGTCGAACCGGAGCCCGAGGCCGAGGCCGAGGCCGAGGTCGAACCGGAGCCCGTGGCCGAGGTCGTAGGTCGATGACGCGCCCGTCGCCCCCGAGCCTCCCGCCGAGACGCCTGTCGAGCGCGCAGGACCCGGCCCAGCAGTTCGTGGCCCGCCTGCGGTCGGCTGCCGCCGACTTCGCCGGTGCCGCCGGTGCGGAGAGCGCTGTCGTGCGGGAGGCGGTCCCACCCGCCCGGCACCGCCGAGCGCGCTGCCGCCTGGTGCTGCGGTACGCCGACGGCGCCCTCGCCGACGTGACCCTGCTCGGGCCGGCCGGCTCTCCCGGTCGTCCGTCGAGGCACGGCTTCGACCGGCAGATCCTGCGCTGGCTGGGCGCCGGGCTCGTGCAGGACGACGCCTGGTTGGTCGATGACCCGGATGCGCCGGAGGGCGTCGCGGTGGATCTGACCGCGTGGGTCGCCGGGGCCTGACGCCCAGCACTATTCGGTACGGGAGCTGCCGCTTCCGGGTTTCCCTCCGCGCCCCGATGCGCGACGATGGCGATGCCGCTCGCAGATGGCGAGCAGACGCCGAGCGCGCACGCCCCGAGCGGGCGCGAGGACCCGGGGGGCAGCTGATGTCCGGCAGGTTCGGAACGGCTCAGACGGCGGTGCGGGCATGACCGCGATCGCGCCGCGGCCGATCGTCAGTCGGCCGAGCCCCGCGGCGGTGGCGGTCAAGGGTTCGCGCTTCTCCAACATCCTGCGCACGACCGACCACAAGACCATCGGCCTGATGTACCTGACGGCCTCGTTCACGTTCTTCATCATCGGTGGCCTGATGGCCATGCTCATCCGTGGTGAGCTGGCCCGACCCGGGATGCAGTTCCTGTCGCCCCAGCAGTACAACGAGCTGTTCACGATGCACGGCACGCTGATGCTGCTGATGTTCGCGACGCCGCTGTTCTTCGCGTTCGGCAACCTGATCATGCCGCTGCAGATCGGCTCGCCGGACGTCGCGTTCCCCCGGCTGAACGCGTTCTCGTTCTGGCTGTTCCTGTTCGGCAGCACGATCGTCGTCGCCGGCTTCTTCACACCGGGTGGCGCGGCCGACTTCGGCTGGACGGCGTATACCCCGCTGTCGACCGGAGTCCACTCCCCCGGCGTCGGCGGCAACCTGTGGATGGCCGGCCTGGCCGTCAGCGGCCTGGGCACCATCCTGGGCGCCGTCAACTTCATCACCACGATCGTCTGCCTGCGCGCACCCGGGATGACGATGTTCCGGATGCCGATCTTCACCTGGAACACGCTGATCACGAGCCTGCTGGCGATCCTGGTGTTCCCGATCCTCACCGCCGCGCTGTTCGGCCTGCTGGCCGACCGCAACCTGGGCGCTCTCGTCTACACCGACGAGATGGGCGGCCCGATGCTGTGGCAGCACCTGTTCTGGTACTTCGGGCACCCCGAGGTCTACATCATCGCGCTGCCGTTCTTCGGCATCATCACCGAGATCATCCCGGTGTTCAGCCGCAAGCCCCTGTTCGGCTACAAGGGCATGGTCGGCGCCACCCTCGCGATCGGCTTCCTGTCGCTCGCGGTGTGGGCGCACCACATGTTCGCCACCGGCGCCGTCCTGCTCCCGTTCTTCGCGTTCCTGACCTACCTGATCGCGGTGCCGACGGGCCTGAAGTTCTTCAACTGGATCGGCACGATGTGGCGCGGCCAGCTGACCTTCGAGACGCCGATGCTGTGGTCGATCGGCTTCCTGGTCACGTTCCTCCTGGGGGGCCTGACCGGCGTGCTGCTGGCCAGCCCGCCGCTGGACTGGCACGTCACCGACTCCTACTTCGTCGTCGCCCACTTCCACTACGTCGTCTTCGGGACGGTCGTGTTCGCGGCCAACGCCGGCATCGCCTTCTGGTTCCCGAAGATGTGCGGCCGGATGATGGACGAGCGGCTGGGCAAGCTGCAGTTCTGGATGACCTTCATCGGCTTCCACGGCACCTTCCTCATCCAGCACTGGCTGGGCAACGAGGGCATGCCGCGCCGGTACGTGGACTACCTGGCCACCGACGGGTTCACGACGCTGAACATGATCTCGACGATCTTCTCGTTCGTGCTGGGAGCGTCGATCATCCCGTTCCTGTTCAACGTGACGCGCTCGTGGAAGTACGGCCGGCTGGCGCTGGCCGACGACCCGTGGGGCCACGGCAACTCGCTGGAGTGGGCGACGTCGTCCCCGCCGCCTCGGCACAACTTCCTGGAGATCCCACGGATCCGGTCGGAGCGGCCGGCGTTCGAGGCGCACTACCCGGAGCTCATCGATCGACTGCAGGCCGAGGCCCATGCCGGCAAGTCGCACACGCCCTACGCGAACAACGTCGTCACGGCCGAGACCGGCCCTCGACAGGGCCCGCGCGACCCCGACGCCACCTGAGGAGACCGCCGCACAGCCGCCTCAGGGCAGCAGGCTGTCCTCGTCGAGGTCGTCGAAGCCGGCGACCTCTGAGTTCTCGGCGCCGTCGGCGTCGAGCGCCTCGCGCACCACGGCCGCGGCCAGGCCGCCGTTGTAGCCCTTGCGGGCCAGCATGCCCATCAGCCGCCGGGTCGCCGTCGCCCGGTCGAGCCGGCGCATCGCCGCCACCTTGCGGTCGACCAGGCGGCGCGCGGCGGCGCGTTCGTCGTCGTCATCGACCGCCAGGACCGCGTCGGCGGCGACCTCGGGGTCGACGCCCTTGGCCCGCAGTTCCGCGCTCAGCGCTCGTCGGGCCAGCCCACGGCCGGCCTGTCGGGAGCTGACCCAGGCGCGAGCGAAGGCCGCGTCGTCGATCAGGCCGACCTCGGTGAACCGGTCGAGCACGGCGTCGGACGCCTCGTCGGGCACCCCCCGACCGGCGAGCAGGTCGGCCAGTTGCTTGCGGGTCTTCGGGGCACCGGTGAGCGCCCGCAGGCACAGGTTGCGGGCGACCGCCTCGGGATCAGCCGGCGGGTCCTCCGGCGATCCGTCGACGGATTCGTCGGCGAGGTCCGGGTTCAGGGGACCGCCGCCGAATCCCGCCGGCCGACGCGACCCCAGGCGCGAGCTGGGGCCGCGTCGTCCGGACGAGAAGCTGCTCATCTGCGGGATCAGAAGTCGACGGGCTCGCCCGGCTCGGCGACCGGCGCGTCGAGCGTGGCGCCGATGCCCAGCTTCTCCTTGATCTTCTTCTCGAGCTCGTCGGCGAGGTCGGGGTTGTCCTTCAAGAAGTTGCGGGAGTTCTCCTTGCCCTGACCGAGCTGGTCGCCGTCGTACGTGTACCAGGCGCCGGACTTCTTGACGAAGCCCTGCTCGACTCCGACGTCGATGAGCCCGCCCTCACGGCTGAAGCCCTGACCCCAGAGGATGTCGAGCTCGGCCTGCTTGAACGGCGCAGCGACCTTGTTCTTGACGACCTTGATCCGCGTGCGGCTGCCGACCGCGTCGGTGCCCTGCTTGAGGGTCTCGATGCGACGGACGTCGAGCCGGACCGACGAGTAGAACTTCAGCGCGCGACCACCGGTGGTGACCTCGGGCGAGCCGTAGACCACGCCCACCTTCTCGCGCAGCTGGTTGATGAAGATCGCCGTCGTGCCCGAGTTGCTCAGCGCACCGGTGATCTTGCGCAGCGCCTGGCTCATGAGCCGGGCCTGCAGACCGACGTGGCTGTCACCCATCTCGCCCTCGATCTCGGCGCGGGGCACGAGTGCGGCGACCGAGTCGATGACGATGACGTCGAGCGCGCCGGACCGGATGAGCATGTCGGCGATCTCGAGCGCCTGCTCCCCGGTGTCGGGCTGGCTGACCAGCAGCGCGTCGGTGTCGACGCCGATGGCGCGGGCGTACTCCGGGTCGAGCGCGTGCTCGGCGTCGATGAACGCCGCGATGCCGCCGGCGGCCTGGGCGTTGGCCACGGCGTGCAGGGCCACGGTCGTCTTACCGGAGGACTCCGGGCCGTAGACCTCGATGACCCGGCCGCGCGGCAGACCCCCGATGCCCAGGGCGATGTCGAGGGCGATGGAGCCGGTCGGGATGACCTTCATGGCCACCTCGGGGCTGTCGCCCAGGCGCATGACGGAGCCCTTGCCGAACTGCTTGTCGATCTGGGCGAGGGCCATGTCGAGGGCCTTGTCGCGGTCAAGCGTTGCCATGGTGCACACCTTCGGTTCGCGGGGGAAGCGGGTCGGGACCGACGCTAGGGAAGGGCACCGACAGTTTTCAGATCCCGGCCGGATCTGTGGAGAGCCACCCGGCCTGTGGACGCCACACTAGACCGAACACCTGTTCGATCGCCAGGCCGACACGCGACGCGTGTGACGGGCGTGGTCAGCGCTCCTTGGGGGGCACCTCGTACTCCTCGCAGATGGCCAGCCAGACCTTCCGCACCGGCAGCCCGGCGTCGATCGCGTCGACCGCGCTGCGCCCGCCCGAGGACGGCGAACACGTGGTCCCGGGCCACGCTCTGGGCCCGCATCGAACCGAAGTGCCGATCGAGCCGGGTCCAGAATTCCTGCAGGCGCACGGCCCGACGTTAACCCGACGCCGCCCCGCCTACTGTGAGGGCCCTACTGTGACGACATGGTCCCCGGTACCGGGTCGGAGGGGCTCGACCTCGTCCTCCAGATCGGCATCGCACTGGCCACGGTCGTGCTCATCGTCCTGCTGATCAGGAACTACCGGGGGCGCTGACCGCGGGCGTGCGCAGCCACACGACCACCAACGGCACGACCAGCACGGCCGAGACCGCCGAGACCAGGCCGAAGCCGCCGAGTGCCAGCAGCGGCCCGCCGACCACGCCGGCCAGCGCGGCGCCGAGACCCATCAGCAGGTCGGTCCCGCCTTGTGCCGTCGGCCGCAGGTCCGGGCCGACCGACTCCGTCACCAGGGTCGAGCCGGCGATCAGGCCGCACGACCAGCCCAGGCCGAGCAGCAGCAGCCCGGCGCCCAGTTGCAGGGCGGCCCCCGGAGCGGCTGTGCCCGCCAGTGCCGCCGCGGCGAGCAGCAGCGCCCCGCCCAGGACGACGGTCGCCGACCGGCCCGCGCGGTCCGCGAGCAGCCCGACCAGCGGGGAGAAGAGGTACATGCCGGCGACGTGCACGCTGATGACCAGGCCGATGACGCGCAGCGTCGTCCCCTCGTCGCCGCCGGCGTGGCCCATGTGCACCGGCGTCATGACCATGACCCCGACCATCACGGAGTGGGAGACGACGACCGATGTGAGGCCCAGTCGGCCCGTCGGGGTGCCCCAGACGGCGCCGATCGCTCGGAGGGTGGCCCGCCGCGGCCGCACCGCCGGCGAGCCCGAGCCGCCCCCGAGGCGACGGGACAGCAGCAGAGGATCCGGACGCAGGAGCAGCCCGAACCCGACGGCCACGACAGCGAAGGCCACCATCGACACCACGAAGCCCCCGCTGAGCGCAGGGATGTCGAGCCACCGGCCGAGGTCGGCCCCCGGTCCGGCGAGATTGGGTCCGAGGACCGAGCCGATGGTGGTGGCCCAGACGACCAGGCTCAGGGAGCGGCCGCGACGGTCCGGCTCTGCCAGGTCCGCGGCGGCGTAGCGGGCCTGCAGCCCGCAGGCGGTCGAGGCGCCGAACGTGAAGAGGCCGAGCAGCAGCAACGGCAGCGAGGACAGCATCGCGGCCACCACGGTCAGCGCGGCCCCGACGACGGAGACGGCGTAGCCGGCGGCCAGCCCGGCACGACGGCCCGATCGGTCGCTGATCCGCGCGAGCGGGACGGCGATGATCGCCGACCCGAGCACCGCGGCGGTCTGCCCGAGACCGGCTGCGGTGTCGGTGCCGGCCACCTCGCGGGCCAGCAGCCCGCCCAGGGTGATCCCGACCGTCACCCCCACGCCGGCGAGCGCGACCCCGCCGCTGAGGACGCCGAGGGTGCGGCGCTGCACGCGGGCGACATCGACCTCAGTGCGTTCGTCGACGGTCACGGGGGTCAGTCTGGCCCGGTCCGGATCACAATCCCATGGACCGGCCGATGATCTCCTTCATGATCTCGGTGGTCCCGCCGTAGATCGACTGCACGCGCGAGTCCCGCCAGGCCTTCGAGATCGGGTACTCGTCCATGTACCCGAAGCCGCCGTGCAGCTGCAGGCAGCGGTCGGCCACCTTGTTCTGCAGCTCGGTCGTCCACCACTTGGCCATGGCGGCGTCGGAGACGGTGAGCTCGCCGCTGTTCAGCTGGCGGACGCACTCGTCGAGGAAGGTGCGGGCGATCGTCGTCTCGGTCTGCAGCTCGGCCATGACGAAGCGGGTGTTCTGGAACTTGGCGATCGGCCGGCCGAACGCCGTCCGGCTGGTCACGTACTCGTGCGTGATCGCCAGCATCCGCTCGCAGGCGGCCACGGCGCCGACGGCGATCGACACCCGCTCCTGGGGCAGGTTCTCCATCAGGTGGACGAACCCGCCGTTCTCCGTGCCGAGCAGGTTCTCCGCGGGAACCCGGACGTCGTCGAAGAACAGTTCCGCGGTGTCCTGCGCCTTGAGCCCGACCTTCTCCAGGTTCCGGCCGCGGGAGAACCCGGGCATGTCCCGCTCGACCACCAGCAGGCTCGTGCCCTTGGCGGCGGGGGCGTCGGGGTCGGTGCGCGCGACGACGATGACGAGGTCGGAGTTGATGCCGTTGGTGATGAACGTCTTCGACCCGTTGAGCACCCAGCCGTCGCCGTCCTTGCGCGCCGTCGTCTGGATGCCCTGCAGGTCGCTGCCGGCGCCGGGCTCGGTCATCGCGATGGCGGTGATCAGCTCCCCGCTGCAGAAACCGGGCAGCCAGCGCTGCTTCTGCTCCTCGGTGGCCAGGTCGCGCAGGTAGGGCCCGGTGACGTCGTTGTGCAGACCGAATCCGACGCCGCTCGCGCCGATCCGGACCATCTCCTCGTCGATGACGGCGTTGTAGCGGAAGTCGCGGACCCCGCCCCCGCCGTACTGCTCGTCGAGGTCCATGCCGAGCAGGCCCTGCTTCCCGCCGGACAGCCACACGTCGCGCGGGACGATGCCGTCCTTCTCCCACTGCGCGTGGAACGGCGCGACGTTCTTCTCCGCCCACGCCCGCACCATGGCGCGGAACTCGTCGTGCTCGGACTCGTACAGGGAGTGGCGCATGCCACTCATCCTGCCGGACGGTCGTGGTCGTGGTCGCGGCGGTAGGCGGTGAAGCGGTCGACGACGAACTCGCGCGGGGACGACGCCGGCGGCAGCGTCCCGTCGTCGTCCGGGAAGGCGTAGATGCCGAGCATGAACTGCATCGGATAGGCCGGCGACTGGCCGACGACGGTGACCAGCGCGTCGTCGACGAAGAAGGCGACGTGGTCGGGCGCCCACTCGACGGCGTAGACGTGGAACTCGGTCACGTCGGCGGCGACCGGCTGCTGCGCCCACTCGTCGGTGATCCGGGGATCACCGAAGGGGTGCACGCCCATGCCGACCGCCGCCCCGTCGGGCCGGACGTCGCGGCCGAAGATCTCGGCCACGCAGATCTCCGCCGACCGGTCCGGTTCGTCCTCGACGCCGATCATCCAGAGGGCAGCCATGCTGCTCGGGTCGTCCGGGAACGCCGCCCGCAGTTCGAAGAAGCCGTACTGCGGCGTGTAGAGCCGCCGCTCGACCTGCTCCTCCCGGACGACGGCGTCCGGCGTGAAGCGGTGCTGCCCGACGCCGCTGCCCAGGGGACCGGCGAGCACACCGGTCTGCAGCGAGGAGACGCGCGTGCCGCCGTCGAACTCCGGGCACCACGGCGGCTGGTCGTCCTCGACCACCAGCCGCAGCGCACCGCCGTCGAAGCGGTAGCGCGCCGCCGACTGCGCCCGGGAGCTCCACTGCGGCAGGTGGTGCGGGATCCAGATGGCGGCGTCGAGCTCCGGCCCCGCGAAGTCGTCCTCCCGATCGAGGACGTAGCCCGCCAACGCGTGCGGATCGATCATCTCCACGCGGCGAAGTGTCGTACCTGGCAGGGACACTCGTCTCCGTGTCCGCTCTCGACCGGTTCTCGGAGGCCACCCGGGCCTGGTTCACGGGTGCCTTCCTGCAGCCGACGGCGGCGCAGGACGGCGCCTGGGACGCGATCAGCAGCGGAGAACACGCCCTCGTCGTCGCGCCCACCGGCTCCGGGAAGACGCTGGCCGCGTTCCTGTGGTCCCTCGACCGCCTCGCGGCAGCGCCGCCCCCGGCCGACGAGCAGCGCCGCTGCCGGGTGCTCTACGTGTCCCCGCTCAAGGCGCTGGCGGTCGACGTCGAACGGAACCTGCGCGCCCCGCTCACCGGGATCGGCCAGGCCGCGGCCCGCCTCGGTCTGGAGCGCCCGGAGATCCGGGTCGCCATCCGGTCGGGCGACACACCGGCCGACGAGCGGCGCGCCTTCACCCGCCGGCCCACCGACATCCTCATCACGACGCCGGAGTCGCTGTTCCTGCTGCTGACCAGCTCCGCCCGCGAGGCGCTGCGCGGCATCGAGACGGTGATCGTCGACGAGGTGCACGCCGTCGCCGACACCAAGCGCGGCGCCCACCTCGCGGTCTCCCTGGACCGGCTCGACGAACTGCTCGAGCGTCCGGCTCAGCGGATCGGCCTGTCCGCGACGGTCCGGCCGATCGAGGAGGTGGCCACCTACCTGGCCGGCGGGCGGCCCGTGCAGATCGTGGCGCCGCCGTCGCAGAAGGAGTGGGACCTCTCGGTCGTCGTCCCGGTCGAGGACATGAGCGAGCTCGGCCAGCCGACCGGCGAGCTCGAGGGGTCGGCAGCGGGCAACCAGCCGCGAGCCTCGATCTGGCCCGCGGTGGAGGAGCGGGTGCTCGATCTGGTGCAGGCGCACCGGAGCACGATCGTCTTCGCCAACTCCCGGCGGCTGGCCGAGCGCCTGACCAGCCGGCTCAACGAGCTGGCCTACGAACGCGCCACCGGCGAGGTGGTGCCACCGGGCACCAACGCCGCGGCGCTCATGGCGCAGGCCGGCTCGGGCGGCGGCATCCCCGAGGGCATCCAGCCGGTCGCGGCCGCCCACCACGGCTCGGTCTCCCGCGAGCAGCGGGCCATCGTCGAGGAGGCGCTGAAGTCCGGCCGGCTGCCCGCCGTGGTGGCCACCTCGAGCCTCGAACTCGGCATCGACATGGGCGCCGTCGACCTCGTGGTCCAGGTGGAGGCCCCGCCCACGGTCGCGTCGGGTCTCCAGCGGGTCGGGCGGGCCGGGCACCAGGTCGGCGCGGTCAGCCGCGGCGTCCTGTTCCCGAAGTACCGCGGCGACCTCGTGCAGTGCGCGCTCGTCGCCGAGCGCATGAAGGCCGGTGCGATCGAGTCGATCCGGTACCTGCGCAACCCGCTCGACGTGCTGGCCCAGCAGATCGTCGCGATGGTGTCCGAGCGGCCGCGCACGGTCGACGAGGTCGCCGCCGTCGTCCGCCGGTCGGCCGCGTTCGCGGCGCTCCCCGAGTCGGCGCTGCACGCCGTCCTCGACATGCTCGCCGGCCGCTATCCCTCCGACGCCTTCGCCGAACTGCGGCCGCGGCTCACCTGGGACCGGGTCACCGACACCCTGACCGCGCGCGCCGGCGCCCAGCGCCTGGCCGTCACCAGCGGCGGCACCATCCCCGACCGCGGACTCTTCGGCGTCTTCCTCGTCGGCGCCGAGGGCAGCGGCGGACGGCGCGTGGGCGAGCTCGACGAGGAGATGGTCTACGAGTCCCGCGTCGGCGACGTGTTCCTGCTCGGCTCCTCCTCCTGGCGCATCGAGGACATCACGCACGACCGCGTGCTCGTCACCCCGGCGCCGGGTCAGCCCGGGAAGATGCCGTTCTGGCACGGCGACGCTCCCGGCCGCCCGCTGGAGCTGGGCCGGGCGCTCGGCGCCTTCCTGCGCGAGGTCGGCTCCGCCACGCCGGAGGCCGGACTCGAACGGGCCCGCGCGGCCGGGCTCGACGAGTGGGGGGCGGCCAACCTGCAGGCCTACCTCGCCGAGCAGAAGGCGGCGACCGGCCACCTCCCCGACGACCGCACGCTGCTGGTCGAACGCTTCCGCGACGAGCTCGGCGACTGGCGGCTCGTCGTGCACTCCCCGTTCGGCGCGCAGGTGAACGCCCCGTGGGCGCTGGTGCTCGCTGCCCGGCTGCGCGAGCGGTACGGGGTCGACGTCGCCTCCATGCACTCCGACGACGGCATCGTCCTGCGGCTGCCCGACACCACCGGCGAGCCGCCGGAGGCCGACCTCGCCGTCCTCGACCCGGACGACGTCGAGCGCGAGGTCACCACCGAGGTGGGCAGCTCGGCCCTGTTCGCCAGCCGGTTCCGCGAGTGCGCCGCCCGCGCCCTGCTCCTCCCCCGCCGCGACCCACGGCGCCGCACCCCCCTGTGGCAGCAGCGCCAGCGAGCCGCCCAGTTGCTCTCGGTCGCCAGCGAGTTCTCCTCGTTCCCGATCACCCTCGAGGCGGCCCGCGAGGTGCTGCAGGACGTGTACGACGTCCCGGGTCTCGTGGAGCTGATGCGCGACGTCCGGGCCCGCCGGGTCCGCGTGGCGGACGTGCAGACGGAGTCGGCGTCGCCGTTCGCGCAGTCGCTGCTGTTCGGCTACGTCGGCCAGTTCCTGTACGAGGGCGACGCGCCGCTCGCCGAGCGGCGGGCGCAGGCCCTCGCGCTCGACACCGGGCTGCTCGCCGAGCTGCTGGGCCGCTCGGAGCTGCGCGAGCTGCTCGACGGCGAGGCCATGGCCGAGATCGAGGCCGAGCTGCAGCGGCTGCCGACCGAGCGGCATCCGCGGGACATCGACAGTGCCGGCGACCTGCTGCGGTTCGTGGGCGACCTGACGGCCGTCGAGGCCCGGCGGCGCGGCGTTCCGCAGGCGTGGCTCGACGAGCTGGTCGCCGCGCGCCGGGCGCTCGAGGTCCGGATCGCCGGCGAGGAGCGCTACGTCGCCATCGAGGACGCCGGGCGCCTGCGCGACGCCCTGGGCACCGCGCTGCCGGTCGGCGTCCCCGAGGTCTTCACCGAACCGGTGGCCGACCCGCTGGGTGACCTCGTCGGTCGCTTCGCCCGCACGCACGGCCCGTTCCAGCCCGCCGAGGTCGCCGCCCGGCTCGGGCTGGGCGTCGCGGTGGTCACCGCCACCCTGCAGCGGCTGACCGGCACCGGCCGGCTGGTCACGGGCGAGTTCCGGCCGGGCGGCACCGGTCAGGAGTGGTGCGACGCCGACGTGCTGCGCGCGGTCCGGCGCCGGAGCCTGGCCAAGCTCCGCCAGGAGGTGGAGCCCGTTCCCATCGGCACGCTGGCCCGGTTCACCCCGGCCTGGCAGTCGGTCGGCGGCAAGATGCGCGGCACCGACGGCGTGCTGGCCGTCGTCGAACAGCTGGCCGGCGCCCTGGTCCCGGCCAGCGCCCTGGAGTCGCTGGTGCTGCCCGCCCGGGTGCGCGACTACCGGCCCGCGATGCTCGACGAGCTCACCAGCGCGGGCGAGGTGCTGTGGGCCGGCGCCGGCGGCCTGCCCGGCGGGGACGGGTGGATCAGCCTCGTCCCGGCCGACCTGGCGCCGTTGCTGCTGCCCGAGCCGCTGGAGGTGCCCGAGGGGGGCGCGCCGGTGCTCGACCAGCTCGCCGGCGGCCAGGCGCTGTTCTTCCGCGGCCTCTCCGACCTCGTCGGCGCGACCGATGACGCGGCGATGGCCGACCTCGTCTGGGACCTGGTGTGGGCCGGCGTGCTGACCAACGACACCCTGGCGCCGCTGCGCACCCGGCTCTCCGGCGCCGGCACCCACCGCCGCAAGCCCGAGGCGCCGCGGGTCCGCACCGGCCGGTACGGGCGACCACGGCTCGGGCGCCCGCCCATGCCCTCGCGCACCGGCCCGCCGACGGTGGCCGGCCGGTGGTCCCGGCTGCCCGACCGGGAGGCCAACGCGACCCGTCGGACCACCGCCCGCGCCGAGGCACTGATCGAGCGGCACGGCGTGCTGACCCGCGGCGCCGTCATGGCCGAGCAGGTGGTGGGCGGCTTCTCAGCGGTCTACCCGGTGCTCCGGGCCTTCGAGGAGAACGGCCGAGCTCGACGCGGCTACTTCGTCGAGACCCTCGGGGCGGCTCAGTTCGGCACGCCGGGTTCGGTCGACCGGCTGCGCAGCTTCGCGTCGCCCGACCGCGTCGCCGGGGGCGCAGTGGTGCTGGCCGCGACCGATCCGGCCAACGTCTACGGCGCGGCCCTGCCCTGGCCCGAACGTGCCCCGGCCGGCGCGGACGAGGGCATCGACGTCGGCGAGGGCACCGGCCGACGCGCCGGCGCGGGCCACCGGGCCGGCCGCAAGGCCGGAGCGCTCGTGGTTCTCGTCGACGGGGACCTCGTGCTCTACGTCGAGCGGGGCGGCAAGACCCTGCTCTCGTGGACCGAGGACGAGCACCTGCTCAAGGAGGCGGCGACGGCGCTGTCCGGAGCGGTCGCGGCCGGGGCGCTGGGCCGGATGACGGTGCAGAAGGCCGACGGCGCGTCGGTGCACGAGGCCTCGCCGCTCTCGTCGGCCCTGCAGGCCGCCGGGTTCGCTGCCACACCGCGGGGTCTGCGCCTGCGCGGCTGAGCGGCCTCGTGCGGCAGGGTGCCTCCATGGAGCGGTCCGGCGAGCGGGACGTGCGGCTGGTCGAGCTGCTCGGCGCGCTCGCGTCGGGCACCGATCTCGGCATGGGTCAGCCACCGGGTCACGCGCTGCGCACCTGCCTGATCGCCGGCGCGCTCGCCGCCGAGCTGGACCTGGACCCGGCACAGCGGGCCGAGACCTTCTACGTCGGCCTGCTGCGCTACCTGGGCTGCACCGCCGATGCCTGGGACGTGGCCCGGTTCGCCGGCGACGAGATCGCGCTCGCCCTCACCGTCGCCCCGTGGGTGATGGGCGAGACCGAGCAGGAGGAACGGGCGCTCGGTGTGACCGGCCTGGAGCCGGTCAAGGCGGCCTCGATGGCGGCGCACTGCGAGGCGGCGGCGATGCTCGCCGCCCGCCTGGGGCTGGGGGACGGGGTGGTCAGCGCACTCGCCCACGGCTTCGAGCGCTGGGACGGCACCGGACATCCGGCCGGGCTAGCGGGGGACGCCGTCCCGATCGCCGTGCGAGTCGCCGTCGTCGCCCGCGACGTCGACGTGTGGCTGCGCCGCGGGGGCATGGACGCCGTCCGCGGCATGGTGGTCGCCCGGCGGGGACGCGCGTACGACCCCCGGGTCGCCGACGCCGTCCTCGACGCCGGCGGGCCGATCCTCTCCGCTCTCCCCGAGGATCCATGGGACGCGTTCCTCGCCGCCGAACCCCTGCCGCTGCGGGTACCCGTAGGCGCGCTGGACCACCTCCTCGAGGTGGTGGCCGACTTCGCTGACGGCAAGCTCCCCTGCGCGCTCGGGCACGCCCGCGCGGTCGCCCGCTCGGCCTCTGCCGCGGCCGAGGAACTGGGGCTCGACCGTGCCGCGGCGGCCCGCGTCCGCCACGCCGCGCTCGTCCAGGACCTGGGTCGCGCCGGGGTGAGCAGCCAGATCTGGGCCAAGCCGGGCCGGCTGTCGGCCGACGAGACCGAGCGCGTCCGGCTGCACCCCTATCTGTCGGAGCGGATCCTGGCGCGGCCGGGGCTGCTGCGGCCGCTGGCCGCCCTCGCCGGCGCGCACCACGAGCGCCAGGACGGGTCGGGCTACCACCGCGGCAGCCGTGGGGCCGCGCTCGGCATCGAGGAGCGGGTCCTGGCCGCGGCCGACGTCTTCTGCGCCCTGGTGCAGGACCGTCCGCACCGGCCCGCGCTGACCCTTCCGCAGGCCGCCGCGGTGCTGGCCGACGAGGTGTCCGCCGGCCGGCTCGATCCGCGGGCGGCGAAGGCGGTGGCCGCCGTCGGCGGACAACCGCTCGGCAGGCTGCGCGACGCCTGGCCCGACGGGCTCACCGACCGCGAGGTCGACGTCCTCCGGTTGGCCTGCCGGGGAGCGTCACGGGAGACCGTGGGCCAACGGCTGGGCATCTCGGCCAAGACGGTCAGCCGGCACCTGGAGCACAGCTACCTGAAGATCGGCGTCTCCACCCGTGCGGGCGCGGCGCTTGTACGCGGTCGCCCACGGGTTGCTCGCGGAGGCCGACGCCGACTGACGGAATGGGGCGTTCGCCCGATGTGCCACCGGCGCCGCGGTCGCACGCTGCCGGCATGCGTACTCCCCTCTGCGACCTGTTGGGCATCGAGGTCCCGGTGATCGGCGCGCCGTTCGGTCCCTGGGACTCCGTCGACCTCGCGGCGGCGATCTGCGCCGCCGGCGGCCTGGGCAGCCTCGGCACGGCCGTCCGCCCGGTCCCCGACCTCGAGGACCAGTGGCGACGCCTCCGCCACCGGACGGACCGCCCGTTCGCGATCAACCACCAGGTCCGCCCGTTCGACGAGGACGCCTTCGCGGCCACCCTCTCCGCGCGGCCGGCCGCCATCTCCTTCCACCTGGGCGACCCCGGCGATCTCGTGGCCCGGGCGCACGAGGCCGGGATCCGCTGGATCCAGCAGGTGATGGACGTCGACCAGGCCGCGCTGGCCGTCCGCCGGCAGGTCGACGTGGTCGTCGCGCAGGGCGGCGAGGCCGGCGGGCACAGCGGCTTCATCGGCACCCTGAGCCTGGTGCCCCAGGTCGTCGACGTCGCCGGCGACATCCCGGTCGTCGCGGCCGGCGGGATCGCCGACGGCCGCGGTCTGGCCGCGGCGCTCGCGCTCGGCGCCCAGGGTGTTGTCATGGGCACGCGTTTCCTGGCCTCGACCGAGATGGCCGTGACCCGGGAGTGGAAGCAGATGATCGTCGACGCGGCCTCGCGGGACGCGGTCCACGAGGACCTGCTCGACGTGCTGCTGCCGCCGTACAACCGGCCGCACTGGCCGGCCGCAGGCCGGGTGCTCCGGACCCCGTTCGCCGAGGAGTGGGCCGGTCGCGGCGACGAACTCGCCGCCCGCGCCGCGGACCTGGCCCCCGGAATCATCAGCGAGGTGCTCGCCGGCGGCGGCCAGGACCACCTCCCGTTCGCCGGGCAGTCCGTGGGGCTGATCCACGACGTCCGCCCGGCCGGGCAGATCCTCCGGGAGACCGTCGAGGAGGCCGACCGGATCCTCGGTCAGCTGGGCCGGCGAGGGTGCAGCCAGCCGGAGAGCCAGCGGGTCAGGGTCGGCATGACGAGGTGACCGAGGAGCAGCACCACGACGACGGCCGACAGCGCCAGTCGCGCCTCGAGCGGCCACGACGTCAGGAGCGGCATCACGAACTGCTGGAGCAGCGAGGTGATGGCGAAGACGGCGGCGATCGTCAGCGCGGTCATCCGCCAGCGGGGGCCGGGCTGCGGTGACCGGGTGAAGAAGCTCTCGAGACCGGAGACCCGCTGGTAGCGCTCGTCGTCGACCATGTCCTCGACGTGCGCCAGCGCCGACCGGCGCTCCGACGACCGCTCCCAGGCGGCCAGCGACCGGTCGTCCTCGAAGCGGTAGACGAGGTGGTACTCGGAGCTGCCCGGCCCTGGGTGCAGGAGGCTCGCGCCCAGGTTGCCCGGGAAGCGGGACGCCACCTCGAGCACGTCCTCGGCCCATCGCTCGAACGCCTCGCGGGACTCCGGCCGGACGACGCGGGCGACGGTCACCGTGACGGGCTCGGGTCGCGCGGCCTCGACCTCGGGGGTGCCGAAGCGGGCACGCAGACGCAGGGGGACGCTCACACCACCCCCAGCGCCCGAGGGCCCGCCCGTCATCCCGGGTGTCAGGGGCCTCACACCGGCCGGGCTCCCGGTGAACGTGCCGCTCGGCCGGGGGAGACTGGATCCGTGCCCGAGGGAGACACCGTCTGGCTGGCCGCGCAGCGGATGAACACCGCGCTGGCCGGCTCGACGCTGCGCCGGGGGGAGTTCCGGCTCCCCCAGCTCGCTGCGCTCGACCTGACCGGCAGCACGGTCACCGAGGTGGTGCCGCGCGGCAAGCACCTGCTGATCCGGCTCGGCGACGGACGGACGCTGCGCACCCACTTCCGGATGGACGGCAGCTGGCACATCTACAAGCCCGGCACGAAGTGGCGGGGTGGGCCCGGCTACGACGTCCGCGTGGTGCTGGCCACCGACGCGTACGAGTGCGTGGGCTACCGGCTGCACGACGTCGAGATCGTCCCGACGACCGACGAGGACCGGCTGGTCGGCCACCTCGGGCCCGACGTCCTCGGCCCCGACTGGGACCTCGCCGAGGCGCTGCGCCGGCTCCGGGAGCACCCCGACGAGCAGGTCGGCGTCGCGATCCTCGACCAGCGGAACCTGGCCGGGATCGGCAACCTCTACAAGGTCGAGTCCCTGTTCATCCTCGGCGTCCACCCGTGGGCCCGGGTGGCCGACGTGCCCGACCTGGAAGCCCTCGTGCAGAAGGCCCGCATGCTGATGCGGGCCAACCTGCACCACCCCGAGCAGAACACCACCGGCGATCGGCGGCGGGGGCGCGACCACTGGGTGTTCGGCCGCCGCGGAAAGCCCTGCTTCCGGTGCGGCACGACGATCCTGCTCGGCGAACAGGGACCGCCCGCGCAGGAGCGGGTCACCTGGTGGTGCCCCACCTGCCAGGCCGCCCGCTCCCCCATCGACCCGCAGGCCCGCACCGGCGAACCGGACCGGCCGCAGCCGGTCACGCTCTACTGGGATCGACCCAGAACGTGTCGTGGCGGAGGAAGAACGCCGCCCAGTCGTCCTCGCCCATCGCCTCGCGGCGTGCGGCGTCGGCCAGCGTCTCGAAGTAGTCCTCGCGGGGTGCCCCGGGCGTGAACAGCAGGAGCATCGACGCCGGCTCCCCCGACTCGTTGCGGAAGCCGTGCACGCCGCCGATCGGGACGTGGAAGAAGTCACCGGGCCCGGCGTCGACCCACCCGCGGCCGTCGTGCAGCCGGACCGACCCGGTCAGCACGTAGAAGGACTCGGTGATGCTGCGGTGGAAGTGCGGCGACGGGCCCGACGGCCGGGGACCCATGTCCCACTTGTAGAGCCCGAAGGCCCCGCCGGTCGTCTGCCCGGTGGCCAGGTAGTGCGCCGCGCTGCCCCCGCCCATCGGCAGCTCGGGTGGGGTGCCGGACCCGCGCACCCACGCGCTGGCCTCCCCCGCCGAGCCGGAATAGCTCGGCGGGGGGTACTCCGGCGCGGACACGGCGGTGGCCCCGCTCGGGGTCAGGCCTGTGCTGGTCGGGCCGCTCGGCCGGCTGTGCCTCGCGCTGCTCGGCACCGGTGGCCGGCACGGACGGGGCGCCCTGCTCGATCGCCGCCGTGGCCTGGCTGCCCTCGACGGCGGCCGGCCCGCCGCCCATGGAGGCGCGGATCTGGTCCAGCCGCGAGGCACCGGCGACGTCGAGGGTCGCCTTCTGCACCTCGAGCATGCGGCCCTCGACCGAGGTCTGCGCCAGCTCCGCCTGCCCGAGGGCGTTGGCGTAGCGGGCCTCGATCTTGTCGCGGACCTCCGACAGGCTCGGGGTGTTGCCGGGCGCGGAGAGCTCGTTGACCTGCTTGAGCGAGGCGGCCACGTGCTCCTGCATCTTGGCCTGCTCGAGCTGGCTCATCAGCTTGGTCCGCTCGGCCAGCGTGGTCTGCAGCCGCATCCGGCTCTGCTCGACCGCGCCGCGGGCCTGCTCGGCGGCCTGCAGGGCCTCGTCGTGGCTGCGCTTGAGGTCCTCCATCGACTGCTCGGCGGCCACCAGCTGGGTGGCGAAGGCCTGGGCCGCGTTCTCGTACTCGGCCGCCTTGGTCGCGTCGCCCCCTGCCCGGGTCTTGTCGGCGAGCACCAGCGCCTGGCGGGCGGAGGCCTGCAGCTTCTCCACCTCGCCGAGCTGGCGGTTGAGCCGCATCTCCAGCTGCCGCTGGTTGCCCAGCACGGCGGCGGCCTGGTTGGCCAGCTGCTGGTGGCGCTGCTGCTCGGCCTCGATCGCCTGGGCGATCTGGATCTTCGGGTCAGCGCGCGCGTCGATCTGCGCATTGGCCGAGGCCGTGAGGTATCGCCACAGCTTCACGAACGGGTTGGGCATGGGTCCTCCTGCTCCGGCGCGGGTGCCGGCCCGATGGTGCTCGTCCCCTCATCGTTCCAGGTGTTCGAGCTTCGGAGCGAACGCGGTCCGATTCCACCATGGATAGGGTCCTCGCGTGCCCAGCGCTGACCCGGTCCTCGTCGTTCTCGGCGAGTTGGTCGTCGACCTGTTGCCCGTTGCCGGTGCCCCCGCGGGGCCCGAGGGGACGGCGCCGCACTACGTCGCCCGGCCCGGGGGCAACGCCCTGAACGTCGCCGTGGCCGCCGGCCGGCTGGGGGTGCCGGTCCACCTGCTGTCCCGCCTGGGCACCGGCCCGCTGGCGGTCCACCTGCGCCGGCACGCCGAGCTGTCCGGCGTCGACGTCAGCGGCTTCGTCGAGGCGTCGCAGCCGGTGAGCCTGGCCGTGGTCGGCCTCGGCGCCGACGGCTCGCCGACCTACGGCTTCCACGTCCTGGGCGCCGCCGACTGGCAGTGGACCGACGACGAGCTGACCGCCGCCCTGCCCGAGGGCACCGGGATCCTGCACGTGGGCTCGATCTCCAGCTGGACCGCGCCCGGCTCCGACGCCATCGCCCGGCTGGTCGAGCGCGTGCACGGCGACGGCGGGCTGATCAGCGTCGACCCCAACATCCGGCCCGCGCTGGCCGACGGGCCGGTCGGCGCCACCCTCGGCAACTCCGCGGCGGTGGTCGGCGAGCGGCTGGACCGGCTGATCGCCCGGGCCGACGTCGTCAAGGTGAGCGCCGAGGACCTGGAGTGGCTGGACCCCGACGCGGGCGCCGACCTCGACGCCGCGGCACAGCGCTGGGCCGACCGCGGCGTCGCGCTGGTCGTGCTCACCGACGGCGGATCGCCGCTGCGGGTCGCCCGACCGGGCCGTCCGCTGCTGCGCCGGGAGCCGCCGCGGGTGACCGTCGCCGACACCGTGGGCGCGGGTGATTCCCTGGCCGCCGGACTGCTCGGTGGCCTGCTGACCGCGGGTGTGACGTCGCGCGCAGCGCTCGAGGACCTGTCCGACGACGCCCTGCTCGCGATCGTCGACGACGCCGCCCTGGTGGCGGCGCTCAACTGCACCCGGGTCGGGGCCGATCCGCCGACTCGCGAGGAGCTGGACGCCGCGCGAGCCGCCCGGTGACGGATCCGGACGACGTCGCCGTCGTCTGCTTCGCCGAGCTGTCGGCGACCGCGGTGCGCGCGCGGCTGCTCGACGCCCACGACCGGTTCTGGGACACCGACACCCGGGCCCTGCACCACCCGATGTGGTTCCACCAGTTCGGCGGCTTCGGCGCGCTCGCCCGCAGTGCCGACGGCGAGGACGTGGGCTACGTGCTGGGCGTCGTCACCGCCGACCGGCTGGCGTACCTGCACCTGCTCGCCGTGCGGGACGACCGGCGCCGCTCGGGGCTGGGCCGCCTGATGTGCCGGTGGTTCGACGAGCTGGCCAGGAACACCGGCGCCCGGGTGGTGCAGGCCGTCACGCGGCCCGGCAACGAACGCGCGCTGGCGTTCCACGCCGCGCTGGGGGCGAGCGCCCACCTGTCGCGGCACCACGCCGGCCCGGACGACGACCGCGTCGTCCTGACCCGCTCGCTCTAACCCTCGACCGACAGCGCGGCGGCCAGCCGGGCGGCATGCCGGTGCCGCATGGTGGAGCGCCCCGGCTGCAGCACGACCCCGGCCAGCCAGCGGGCGACGAGGTCCGCGTCGTCGCTCTCGATCCGGAGCGCTGTGGCCAGTCGCCCGGTCACGTCGGTCCACGGCTCGGGGCCCGCGGTGAGCAGGCCGGCGAAGGTCTCGGGATCGGTCTCGGCCAGCCGTCGGAGCACCGGGTGCGCGCCCAGCTCGTCGGACAGAGCGGCCAGCGCCTGGTCCGCCGGCAGCGCCGCGGCCAGAGCGGTCAGCCGGTCGAGCTCGGCAGACAGCAACGCCGCGACGACGTCGTCCTTGGTCCGGAAGTGGTTGTACAGCGTGGCCTTGGCGACCCCCGCCGCGGCGGCGACCGACTGCATGGTGCTGCGGCGCAGGCCCTGGTCGGCGAACGCCCGGGCGGCACCGGCCAGCAGCCCGGCGCGCGTGCGGTTCATCGCGTTGCCGGCGCGGGTGTGCGACCCCGGCACGTGCGCCGGCGCCGGCCAGGGCGCGAGCGGACCTGCCGTCGTGGGGAGCACGGTTCCTGTCTTGCACCGCCGGGGAGGCCGGTCAAGGACCTCCGCGGCGTGTCGGCGGCCGGTCAGGCCGCGAGCGAGACCGCCTCACCCCGTCGCAGGCCCGAGCGCGCCGGCTGGCCGGCGCCCACGAGGGCCAGGGCCGGCTCGGCGACCGGCGCCATGTCGGGCTGCAGGGCGGGCTGCTCGGCGGCCGGAGTCTCCTCGGCAGCCGTCTCGCCCGGGCGCGTTCCCGGGGCCGAGAGAGGGCGGAGGGCACCACCGCCGGCGACACGCAGCTCGAGGCTGACCTCGGCCAGGAGATCGGCCAGTTCGAGCTCGAGGGCGTCGCAGATGGAGGCGAGCAGCTCGGAGGAGGCCTCCTTCTGGCCGCGCTCGACCTCCGAGAGGTAGCCGAGGCTCACGCGTGCGGCACCGGAGACGTCGCGCAGCGTGCGGCGCTGACGCAGCCGGTGGCCACGCAACGTGTTCCCGAGCTGGGTGCGCAGCAGCGTCATGGCCGTCTCCTGTCCTGCGAGCGGGGGAAGCGCCGTCGCCCTCCCGGGCGTCGTGCGCTCACGGTACGCGGCGGCCGGGGCCAGGGTTGACCCCACCGCGGCGCGTCCGCTCTTGGCGTAACGCCCTCCCCCGAACGGGCGTTCCCCGGAGCGCCCGACGTCACCGCAGTCGCTCGAGCAGCGCGGTCACGGCGGCCGTGACCGCTCCCGTGCGGACGTCGGCCCGCTCCCCCGGCAGGTCGAGCTCGACGACGTCGGTGCGCTGCCCGTCGGACACGCCCAGGTAGACCCGGCCGGGGCCGTGTCCGTCGACCGGGTCGGGGCCGGCCACGCCGGTCAGTCCGATCCCCCACGTCGACCCGCAGCGCTCGCGCACGCCCTCGGCGAGGGCCCCCGCGGTCTCCGGACTCACCGGCCCGTGCGCGGCCAGCAGGTCGCCCGGGACTCCGGCGAGGACGGACTTGAGCTCGGTCGCGTAGACCACGACCCCACCGCGCAGCGTCGCGCTGGCTCCGGGGACCTCGGCCAGCGTCGCGCAGAACAGGCCCGCGGTCAGCGACTCGGCGGCCGCGACGGTCGCGCCCCGAGCGAGGAGCGCCTGGTGGAGGCGTGCGACGTCGGCGGACGGCACGGCTCGCCCGCAGCGCTCAGGCGGCGGTGTCGCTGCGGGCTTCGCCGGCGCCGCTGGGACCAGCGGCCCGGCGCGCGGCGGCGGCCGCCATGGCCCGCGCGCTGGTCCGGCGCAGGGTCAGCGCCCGGTAGACGTAGTCGATCCCGGTGATCACCGTGAGCCCGACGGCGAAGGCCATCACCCACCAGCGGGCGCTGGCCAGCACCCCGGTCAGCGGCAGGATGTACAGGCCGATGGCCAGCGCCTGGACGACGGTCTTCAGCTTGCCGCCGCGGCTGCTGGCGATCACCCCGTGCCGGATCACCCAGAACCGCAGCAGCGTGACGCCGACCTCGCGGACGAGGATCACCAGGGTCACCCACCACGGCAGCAGCTCCAGCACGGAGAGCCCGATGAGCGCCGTGCCGGTGAGCGCCTTGTCGGCGATCGGGTCGGCGAGCTTGCCGAACTCCGTCACCTGGCCGGTGCGCCGGGCGATCATCCCGTCGTAGCGGTCGGTGATGATCGCCAGCGCGAAGACGAGCGTGGCCCAGTACCGGCCGGCGTCGTCCGAGCCGTGGTCCTGCAGCAGCAGGACGGCGAACAGCGGGACCATCGCCAGTCGCAGCACCGTCAGTGCGTTGGGCAGGTTGACGAGCTTCTGCGTCTGCGGCGGTGTCGCTGCCGGGTCGGCGCTCACGACCGTCACCGACCGGTCGGGACGACGGCCGGTACCAGCGCGCGGGCGACGAGGTCCACGCCCTCGGTGCCCACGACCTCGGCGGTCACGAGCTGCCCGGGGACCGCGTCCTCGGGCACTCCGGCCACCGTCGTCGTCCCGTCGGCGTCGGGGTCCTGGTGCGCCGCGTGGCCCAGCCACACCCCGGGCCCGTCCTCGAGGTCGAGGTCCTCGGTCAGCAGCACCTCGACGCTGTCGCCGATCCGCTCCTCGGCGCGCTGCGCCGTCAGCTCCTCGACCAGGTCGGTGATCCGGCGCACGCGGGCGTCGATCTCGGTCTGGTCCAGCTTGCCGGGCAGGCCGATCGCCTCGGTGCCCTCCTCGTCGGAGTAGCCGAACACCCCGACCGCGTCGAGCCGGGCCTCGGTGAGGAAGCGCTCGAGCTCGACGACGTCGTCCTCGGTCTCGCCCGGGAAGCCGAGGATGACGTTGGTGCGGAACCCGGCCGCGGGGGCCAGGCTCCGGGCCCTCTCGATGAGGGCGAGGAAGTCGTCGGTGCCGCCGAAGCGGCGCATCCGGCGCAGCAGCGTCGGCGACGAGTGCTGGAACGACAGGTCGAAGTACGGCGCGATCCGGTCGGTGCCGGCGATGACCTCGAGCAGCCCCGGGCGCAGCTCGGCGGGCTGCAGGTACGCGACCCGCAGCCGCGCGATGCCCTCGACGGCGGCCAGCTGCGGCAGCAGCTTCTCCAGCGACCGCAGGTCGCCGAGGTCCTTGCCGTAGGAGGTCGAGTTCTCGCTCACCAGCACCAGTTCGGTGACGCCCTGGGAGGCCAGCCACTGCGCCTCGCCGAGCACCTCGGCCTGGGGGCGGGAGACGAACGCCCCGCGGAAGGTCGGGATGGCGCAGAACGCGCAGCGCCGGTCGCAGCCCGACGCCAGCTTCAGCGCGGCCGTCGGGCCGGACGCCAGCCGCTTCCTGCGCAGCCAGTCGTGGCCGGGGATGGCGGGGGCGTCCGCCGCGGCCGTCGCCGCCGTGCGCTGGACGGGGCTGATCGGCAGGAGCGTGCGGCGGTCCCGCGGGGTGTGCGGCACGAGGGGGCGGCCGGTCAGGACGTCGTCGAGGCGGTCACCGATCGCGGCGTAGTCGTCGAAACCGAGGACGGTCGCCTCCGGCAGGGCCCCGGCCAGCTCCGAGCCGTAGCGCTCGGCCATGCAGCCGACGGCGACCACCTCGGCGCCGGAGTCGGTCGCGGCGAGGATCGCGTCGACCGAGTCCTTCTTGGCGGTCTCGATGAAGCCGCAGGTGTTCACCAGCACCGCGTCGGCCGCGTCGGCGTCGTCCACCAGTTCGTAGCCGTCGGCAGCGAGCCGACCCGCCAGCTCCTCGGAGTCGACCTCGTTGCGGGCGCACCCGAGGGTCACCACCGCCACTCTCCGGGCAGGGCGGGGCAGTGCTGTCACCGGCCCATCGTAGTCAGGCCCCGCTGCAGGGCGCCCGCGCCGAGCGTGCGAGGCGTGGGGGGCAGCGGGGTCCTTCTACTCACTGCCGCCGCGGAGGGTGAACAACACCGCCTCGAGCTCGTCGGCCTTGATGAGCACATCCCGCGCCTTGGACCCCTCGGACGGCCCGACGATGCCGCGGCTCTCCATGAGGTCCATGAGCCGGCCGGCCTTCGCGAAGCCCACGCGGAGCTTGCGCTGCAGCATCGACGTGGAGCCGAACTGGCTGGTGACGATCAGCTCGACCGCCTGCACGAGCAGGTCGAGGTCGCCGCCGATGTCCTCGTCGATCTCCTTCTTCTCGCCCGCGCCGCCGGCCTGGAAGACCTCTTCGCGGTACTCCGGCTCGGCCTGGCGCTTGGTGAACTCGACGACCGCCTCGATCTCGGTGTCGGACACGAAGGCGCCCTGCACGCGCATCGGCTTGCCGGCGCCGATCGGCAGGAACAGGGCGTCGCCCATGCCGATCAGCTTCTCCGCGCCCGGCTGGTCGAGGATGACCCGGCTGTCGGTGAGGCTGGAGGTCGAGAAGGCCAGCCGCGAGGGCACGTTGGCCTTGATCAGGCCGGTGACGACGTCGACCGAGGGCCGCTGCGTCGCGAGCACCAGGTGGATGCCCGCGGCACGCGCCTTCTGGGTGATCCGGACGATGTGGTCTTCCACGTCACGCGGCGCGACCATCATCAGGTCGGCCAGCTCGTCGACGATCGTCAGGATGTAGGGGTAGGGCCGGTAGACCCGCTCGCTGCCGGGGGGCGCGGTGATCTCGCCCTTCTCGACCTTGCGGTTGAAGTCGTCGATGTGCCGGACCCCGGTCGACCGCATGTCCTGGTAGCGCTGCTCCATCTCCTCGACCAGCCAGGCCAGCGCCGTGGCGGCCTTCTTCGGGTCGGTGATGATCGGCGTGATCAGGTGCGGGATGCCGTCGTACGGCGTCAGCTCGACCATCTTGGGGTCGATCAGGATCATCCGCAGCTGGTCGGGCGAGGCCCGCAGCAGCAGCGACGTCAGCACCGAGTTGATGCAGCTCGACTTACCGGCACCGGTCGCACCGGCGACCAGCAGGTGCGGCATCTTCGCGAGGTTCGCGCAGACGAATCCGCCTTCGATGTCCTTGCCGAGACCGACCAGCATCGGGTGCGTATCGGCCTTGGCCGCGCCCGAGCGGAGGACGTCGCCGAGGCTGACCGTCTCGCGGTCGGTGTTGGGCACCTCGATGCCGACGGCGGACTTGCCGGGGATCGGCGCCAGGATGCGGATGTTGTCGTTGGCGACGGCGTAGGCCAGGTTCCGGGTCAGCGCGGTGATCTTCTCGACCTTGACCGCTGGGCCGAGCTCGACCTCGTACCGGGTGACCGTCGGGCCGCGGGTGAAGCCGGTGACGGCGGCGTCGATGTTGAACTGCTCGAGGACGCCGGTGATCGCCTCGATGGCGACGTCGTTCGCCTTGGACCGGGCGCGCGGCGGCGTGCCGGGTCGCAGCACGGTGAGCGAGGGCAGCACGTAGTTGCCCTCGACCGGCTGGATCTGCAGCTGCTGCGGCTCGTCGATCGGGGGCAGGTCCTCGGCCGGCATCGTGCGGTCGACGACCGGCGGCCGGAAGGGCGCACGGACGTCGGTGTGCTCGGGCCCGGTGGTGAGGGTCGCGTCGACGGCACCGTCGAGGGCGCCGGTGTCGATCGGGCCGGTGGTGAGCAGGTCCTCCGAGAGCGACTTCCGGCGACCCCGGCGGCCGCGCGGCGCGGGCTCCTCCTCGTCGTCGGTCTCGTCCTCGTCGTCCTCGTCGTCGTACTCGTCGTAGTCGTCGCGGCCCAGCAGCCGGTCGGTGAGCTCGCGCAGCCGCTCGGGGATCTGGTGCACCGGGGTGGACGTGGTCACCAGCAGGCCGAAGAAGGCGAGCAGGCTCAGCAGGACGACGGTGACGACGGTGCCGACACCGGCGACCAGCGGGGTGCCGACCGCCCAGCCGATCAGGCCACCGGAGCCCGGCCGCCCCATCCGCGGATCGGCCGACGCCCCGACGACGTCGGCGATGCCGAGCACCGAGGCGATCAGGCACACCCAGCCGATGGCCAGGCGCCCCCGGGCCTCGGGTCGCGGACCGCGGCGGAGCAGCCGCAGGGCCGCGAAGAACAGCACCACCGGCAGCACCATGAGCAGCGAGCCGATGATCCACCGGACGGCGTCGGCCAGTCCGGCGCCGACCGGGCCGATGCCGTTGCTCCACGCCGCGGCGCCCAGCACGATCGCCAGACCGAGGACGGCGAGGCCGACCCCGTCGCGCCGGTGCTCGGGCGCGAGCGGTTCGGCCTCCTCCGGTCGGGCGACCGACCGGGCGAGACCGCCGGCGCCGCGGGCCAGCAGGTTCCAGCTTCCGCTGACCACGCCCCACAGGCCGGACGAGCTCTTCTTCTTGGCGGGACGGCGGTTCGCGGGACGCTTGGCGGCCGGCCGCTTCTTGCTCGCAGCCGTCGAGCCGGAGCCTCGGCTCCGGGATGACGCCGGACGGCGCGTCGACGTGGTGCGGGCAGGCATGTGTCGGACGGTAATCGCCGTTCGGCCGGTCTCCCGGCAAGCGGACGGACGTGTCCCGCACTTCCCCGGGGGTCATAACGTCACGGCCATGACTTCCGCCCTCCCCCACGGCAGCTGGCCGACCCCGATCACCTCCGAACTCGTCGTCGCGGCGGCCGCGCGCCTCGGCGAGGTCGTCGTCGACGGTGACGACGTCTGGTGGTCCGAGGGCCGGCCGAGCGAGGGCGGCCGGTCGGTCATCGTCCGCCGCTCCCCCGACGGGTCGGTCACCGACGTCCTCCCGCCGCCGTGGAACGCCCGCACGCGGGTGCACGAGTACGGCGGCGGTGCGTGGACGGCGTCGGGCGGCACGTTGTGGTTCACCGAGTTCAGCGACCAGCGGCTGTACCGGCTGGACGCCGGCACCAGCGACCCGGTCGCGGTCACGCCCGAGCCGCCGGTGCCGGCCGGGGTCCGCCACGCCGACCTGTCGGTCACTCCCGACGGCGGGCTGCTGGCGGTCCGCGAGACGCATCCCGCGGCGCACGGGTCCGCGGCCGACGTCGTCAACGAGATCGTCCGCATCGAGGCCGACGGGACGACGTCGGTGCTGGTCAGCGGCCCGGACTTCGTCTCGGACCCCCGCCTGGCGCCCGACGGCGTCACGCTGTCCTGGCTGCAGTGGGACCACCCGAACATGCCGTGGGACACCGCCCAGCTCGTCGTCCGTGCCGCCGACGGCACCGAGCACGTGATCGCCGGCGGGCCGGGCGAGTCCGTCGTCCAACCGGTCTGGGGCGAGGACCTGACCCTCTGGTGGCTGTGCGACCGGACCGACGTCTGGTCGCTGTACCGGCGGCGGCCGCACGGCGAGGTGGAACTCGTGCTGGACGTCGGCAGCGACATCGCCGGCCCGCAGTGGGTGTTCGGCCAGAGCCGCTACGCGCTGCTCGACGACGGCCGGATCGTGCTGGCGTTCGGCCGCGCCGGGGCCGACCGGCTCGCCGTGCTCTCGCCGGACGGCGACCTGCGCGAGCTCGATGTCCCCTACGCGACGTTCCGGTACGTCACGGCCCACGGGACGGCGGTCGCCTGCCTGGCGGGCAGCCCGTCGAGCGAGGCGGTGGTGCTGCACGTCGACGTCGACGGCGGGAACACGTCGGTGCTGCGCCCGGCGCGGGACCTCGGCCTGGACGCCGCATGGTTCTCGCAGCCGGAGCACGTCACGTTCCCCACCGAGGACCGCGGCACCGGCATCGCCGTCGCCCACGCGCTCGTCTACCCGCCGGCCAACCCGACGGTCACCGCTCCGGAGGGAGGCCTCCCGCCGCTGATGGTCGTCGTGCACGGCGGACCCACCGCATCGGCGACCCCGGTGCTCAACATCGAGGTCCAGTACTGGACCTCGCGCGGGTTCTGCGTCGCCGACGTCGACTACCGCGGATCGGTCGGGTACGGCCGCCGCTACCGCGATGCCCTGCTCGGCCGGTGGGGCGAGGTCGACCTCGACGACGTCATCGCCTGCGCCCGGTTCCTGGCCGACTCGGGCCGGGTGGACCCGGCGCGCATGGCCATCCGCGGCGGCTCGGCCGGCGGGTTCACGACGCTGGCCGCGCTGACGATGCGGCCCGGGACGTTCACGGCCGGGGCCAGCCACTTCGGCGTCGCCGACCTCGCTGCGCTGGCCGCCGAGACGCACAAGTTCGAGTCCCGGTACCTCGACGGGCTGGTCGCGCCCCGTGACTCAGATGCAGGGCCCTCGGGCGCCGACGTCTACGCGGCCCGCTCACCGATCAACCACGTCGACGCGCTGGACACCCCGCTCGCCGTCTTCCAGGGCGAGGAGGACGAGGTCGTGCCGCCCGACCAGGCGGAGACGATCGTCGCGGCGCTGCGGTCGAAGGGCGTGCCGCACGCCTACCTGCTCTTCCCGGGCGAGCAGCACGGCTTCCGGAAGGCGGAGAACATCCGGGCCGCGCTGGACGGCGAACTGTGCTTCTACGCCCAGGTCTGGGGCTTCGAGCTCCCCGCCGAGGAAGGGATCACGCCGATCGAGCTCCGCTAGACACGAACGGAGGGCTGTCGCCCACCCACGCTCCCCGCTCGGCGCGCTGCTCCCGGTGTCCGACCAGCTCAGCTTCGCGACTTCGCCGAGCCGCCGGTCTCGAACCATTCCACCCGCACCTCGTGCGTGCCGGCCGACATCGGCCGGGAGGCGGTGAACGTGGTCGGCGACTGGTCGCGCCACTGGTCGATCAGCAGGGCTCCGTCGACCCACACGCGCATGCCGTCGTCGGTCACCGCGGTGAAGGTGTAGGTGCTCTGCGTCGAGAATTCGAAGCTGCCCGTCCAGCGGCGGAGAAGTTGTCCGGGCCCACACCCGCGGGTGCGCCCGTCCCCCAGTCGTGTCTCGAGCGGCGTCCTCCTCGCACGTGCGCTACCGCCGGGGCACCGGTCAGCGTCCGGTTCGGGAAGTACTCGCCGAAGTACTGACCGGCGGGACACGACGTCGGCCCGCTGCCGTACGTGACCCGCCGGATGGTGCCGCCGTTCAGGTCGGCGTAGAACAGCTCGCCTTGCGGGCGAGAGTTCCAGGTCGACGGGACTGGCGGCTCCATGTTGGGGTTGTCGGCCAGGGCCGCTCCTGTGTCGGGGGAGACCCGGATGACGGTGCCGTCGAGCGTGACCGGGTCGGCCGCCGTCCGGAGATCCTGGGCGCGCAGGGCGCCACCTTCGGCCGTGGGCGCCGTCATCGTTCCCCCGACGCCGGCGGGCGGGTCGTTGCACGGGTTGAGCGGGTTGCCGTCCTGTCCGTAGTCGACGAAGTTGAAGCTGGCCCCGTCGCCGCCGGAGACGTACAGCGCGCCATCACGCCCGAAGACCAGGTCACCGATGCTGTGACTCGGGTACTGCTGGCACCAGTCGTGGATCAGGTCCTGCTTCGTGGTGGCGCTGCCCGACAACGTCAGTCGCGCGAGCTTTCCGCTGACGACGCAGCCGTCCGCGGTGGAGCCGGGTGGGGTGGGACACGGGTCGCTGTCGGCGCCGGCAGTCCCCCATCGCGGTGCTTGCCCGCCGATGGGCCCGTCGAAGGTGTAGAGGACGTACAGGTAGGGCCGGAGGACCCTGCCGCCCCCCACGCCTCGCACGCTCAGCGCGGGCCCCTGCAGCAGGGCCTCCTCACACCTCCAGCACGGTCGGGATGATCATCGGGCGGCGCCGGTGCTTGTCCGACACCCACTTGCCGACCGTCCGCCGGATGATCTGCGACAGCCGGTGCGGATCGACGTCGTCGTCCTGCATGGCCCGCTTGAGGTTGTCCTCGACCAGGCGCAGCACCTCGTCGAAGGCGCTCGGGTCGTCGGAGAACCCGCGGGTCGACAGGTGCACGGGCCGCACGATCGTGCGCGTCGACGGCTCGATGACGACGGTCAGCGCGACGAACCCCTCGTCGCCGAGGATCCGCCGGGCCTGCAGCGACTCCTCGCCGACGTCGCCCACGTTGAGCCCGTCGACGTAGACGTCGCCGACCGGCACGCTGCCCACGATCGAGGCCTTGCCGTCGATCAGGTCCACGACGACGCCGTCCTCGGCGAGGATGATCCGGTCGCGGGCCATGCCCGTCTCCTCGGCCAGCTGGGCGTGCGCCCGCAGGTGCCGCCACTCGCCGTGCACGGGCATCAGGTAGCGCGGCTTGGCCACGTTGAGCAGCGTCCGCAGCTCGCCGGCCGGGGCGTGCCCGGAGACGTGGACCCGCGCGGTCTCCTTGTGCACGACGGCCGCGCCCAGGCGCACCAGGCCGTTGATCACCTTGTAGACGGCGGTCTCGTTGCCGGGCACCAGCGACGACGCCAGGACGACGGTGTCGCCGGCCTCGATGGTGACCTGGTGGTGCTCGCCGCGGGCCATGCGGCCGAGCGCCGACAGCGGTTCACCCTGCGACCCGGTGGAGACGAGGACGACCTGGTCCGGCGGCATCGCGGCGGCGTCGTCGAGGGAGACCATCAGCCCCGGTGCGACCCGCAGCAGCCCGAGGTCGCGGGCCACACCCATGTTGCGGACCATCGACCGCCCGACCAACGCCACCTTGCGGCGGTGCCTCTCCGCGCAGTCGAGGACCTGCTGGATGCGGTGCACGTGGCTGGCGAAGCTGGAGACGATCAGCCGCTGGGTCGCCCGCGCGAAGACGTCGTCGAGGACCGGGCCGATGCTGCGCTCGGGAGTGACGAACCCGGGCACCTCGGCGTTGGTGGAGTCCGACAGCAGCAGGTCGATGCCGCTCATGCCGAGCCGCGCGAACGCCCCGAGGTCGGTCAGCACGCCGTCGAGGGGCAGCTGGTCCATCTTGAAGTCGCCGGTGTGCACGAGCAGGCCGGCCGGCGTGTGCACGGCGACCGCGAGCGCGTCGGGGATCGAGTGGTTGACCGAGATGAACTCGCAGTGGAACGGGCCGGTCAGGTGGTCGTCGCCCGCGGCGACCTCCACCAGCGTGGGATCGATCCGGTGCTCGCGGAGCTTGGCCGCGACCAGCGCCAGGGTGAAGCGGGACCCGACCAGCGGGATGTCGCCGCGCAGCCGCAGCAGGTAGGGGATCGCGCCGATGTGGTCCTCGTGCCCGTGGGTGAGCACCACCGCGGCGATGTCGTCGAGGCGGTGCTCGATGACGCCGAAGTCGGGGAGGATCAGGTCGATGCCCGGCTGCTCGGCTTCGGGGAACAGCACGCCGCAGTCGATGACGAGCAGCTGCCCGTCGAACTCCAGCACGGCCATGTTGCGGCCGATCTCGCCCAGCCCGCCGAGCGCCATCACGCGCAGGCCACCCTCGGGGAGGGGCGGCGGTGCCTTGAGGTCCAGGTGCGGCTGGGTGACGAGACCGCTCACAGCGCGACCCCGCCGTCGACCAGGTCCTTGCGCAGCTGCGCGACCTGTTCGGGCGTGGCGTCGACCAGCGGGGGACGCACCGGCCCGGACGGCAGGTGCAGCTCGCGCAGGGCGGCCTTCGTGAGGATCACGCCCTGGGTCCGGAAGATGCCGGTGTAGACGGGGAGCAGGCTGCGGTTGATCTCCCGCGCCCGGGGCAGGTCGCCCGCCTCCACGGCGGCGATGAGTTCCGCCAGCCGGGGGCCGACGAGATGGCCGACGACGCTGACGACGCCCACGGCGCCGAGCGCCAGCAGCGGGAAGTTGAGCATGTCCTCACCGGAGTAGTAGGCGAGGTCGGTCCGCGCCAGCGTCCAGGCGACGGCGCCCAGATCGCCCTTGGCGTCCTTGACCGCCACGATCCGCGGGTGCTCCGCGGCGCGCACCAGGGTCTCCACCTCGATCGGGACGACGCTGCGCGGCGGGATGTCGTAGAGCATCACCGGCAGGTCGGTGGAGTCGGCCACGGAGGTGAAGTGGCGCAGCAGCCCGGCCTGCGGGGGCTTGCTGTAGTACGGCGTCACGACGAGCAGCCCGTGCACGCCGAGCCGTTCGGCGGCCCGGGCCCGCTCGATGGAGTGCGCGGTGTCGTAGGTGCCCACCCCGGCGACGACGGTGGCCCGGTCCCCGACGGCGTCGATGACGGCCTCGAGCAGCGTCCGCTGCTCCGCGTCGGTGATGGTCGGCGCCTCACCCGTCGTCCCGGCGATGACGAGCCCGTCGTGGGCGCAGCGGTCGACCAGGTGGGCGGCCAGTTCCTGGGCGCCGGCGAGGTCGAGCGAGCCGTCCTCGGTGAACGGGGTGACCATCGCCGTGAGCACACGCCCGAACGGCCGGGCGGGGTCGGTGGTCATGAGGTGAATCTACCCAGCGGATCCGACCGGTCCCCGTGCGTACTCCGAGACGGCGTACCGCAGCCCTCCCGACGACGAGGTCGACCAGCCCTCATCCGGCGTCCGCGTCACCCGCTGCCAGTCGGGACCGATCGCGGGCGCCCAGGTGTCCCCCTCGACGAGCACGTCGACGTCGGTGATCACCAGGCGGTCGGCGTGCGGCAGGAAGGCGGCATAGACCGCCCCGCCGCCGATGACCCACAGGGACTCGTGCTCGGCCAGGACGTCGGCCACGGAGCCGGCCCGCCGTCGCCCCCTCGGCCGACCAGCCGGGGTCGGAGGTCAGGACGACGTTCGTCCGGCCCGGGCAGCGGGCGGAAGCGCTCGGGCAGCGACTCCCAGGTGCGCCGCCCCATGACCACCGTCGAGCCCGTCGTCAGGCTCGCGGAACAACGCCATGTCCTCGGGCAGGTGCCACGGCAGCGCCCCGGACGCGCCGATGAGCCCGTCGCGGGCCTGCGCCCAGATGAGACCGAGACGCTCACACCGCCACGGCTGCCCGGATGGCCGGGTGGTGGCGGTAGTCCTGCACCGTGAAGTGCTCGTAGGTGTAGTCGAACAGCGACGGCGCCGGGGCGAGCTCCAGCTTCGGGAAGGGCAGGACCTCGCGGGACAGCTGCTCGCGCACCTGGGCGGTGTGGTTGCTGTAGATGTGGCAGTCGCCGCCGACCCAGATGAAGTCGCCGGGAGCCAGCCCGACCTGGTCGGCCACCATGCGGGTGAGCAGCGCGTAGCTGGCGATGTTGAACGGGACGCCGAGGAACATGTCGGCGCTGCGCTGGTAGAGCTGGCAGGAGAGCCGCCCGTCGGCGACGTAGAACTGGAACAGCGCGTGGCAGGGCGCCAGGGCCATGTCCGGGATCGCGGCCACGTTCCAGGCCGAGACGATCATCCGGCGGGAGTCCGGGTCGGAGCGCAGCGTCGAGAGGATCGACGAGATCTGGTCGATCTGCTGCCCGTCGGGCGCGGGCCACGACCGCCACTGGACGCCGTAGACCGGCCCGAGATCGCCCTCCGGGGAGGCCCACTCGTCCCAGATGGTCACGCCGTTGTCGCGCAGCCAGCTGATGTTGCTGTCGCCGCGGAGGAACCACAGCAGCTCGACGGCGATCGAGCGGAAGTGCACCTTCTTCGTCGTCACCAGCGGGAACCGCTCGGAGAGGTCGTAGCGCAGCCGCTCGCCGAAGAGGCTGACGCGTGCCGGTCCCCGTCCGGTCCTCCTTCGGCGTCCCCTGTTCGAGGATGCGGCGGAGGAGGTCCTCGTACTGGGTGTCGATGGGGGCTGCGTCGTTCCCTGAGCGGTCGCCGTCCACGACCCCGAGGGTACGGGCGGCCACCGACGGCTTCGAGCCTCGGACCCCACCCGTCGCAACCGCCACGGAACGCGTCACCCCTCGGTGGCGTACGGGCTGGCGGCGACCTCCGTGCCGTCCGGGAGCTCGCTGATCCGGAAGTCGTCGAACACGTTGCCGGCCACCCGCCGGAGCTCCCGCAGGCAGGCGACCGCCAGCTCGCGGATCTCGACGTCGGCGTGCTCGCTGGCCCGCATCGCCACGAAGTGCCGCCACGCGCGGTAGTTGCCGGTGACCACGACGCGCGTCTCGAGCGAGTTCGGCAGCACCGCGCGGGCCGCCTGCCGGGCCTGGCGACGGCGCAGCGACGCGTTGGGCACGTCCGCGATGCGCTGCTCCAATCCCTCGAGCAGCTCGGTGTAGGCGGTCAGCGCGGCGTCGGTCGCGGCCAGGAACCGGTCGTGCAGATCGGCGTCCTCGGCGATCCCGGCAGGTTCGACGAACGCCACGTCGCCCACCGGCACGTGTCGCGGGGAGAGCTGGCTGAAGGAGAAGTGCCGGTGCCGCACCAGTTCGTGCACCACCGACCGGGACACCCCGGTCAGGTACATGGTCACGGTCGCGTGCTCGAGCACCGCGTGGTGCCCCACCTCGAGGATGTGCCGGAGGTAGCCGCGGTTGGTGGCGGTGGCCGGGTTCGGCTTGTCCCACGACTCGTAGCAGGCCCGCCCGGCGAACTCGGCCAGCGCCTGCCCGCCCTCGACGTCGGTGTCCCAGGGCACGTCCGCGGGTGGGGTGAACGAGGTCTGGGCGATGACCTGGACCCGGAGGGGTGCGATCGGAGGCACGCGCCCGAGACTACGGCCGGGCGCGTCCCCGCCCGGTCGGCCTCCCGCGTCGGCGCGGCCGGTCAGCGCAGAATGACGGGGTGGACTGGGTGGGCGTGCTCGTCGCCGTCGTCGGTGGCGTGCTGCTGCTCTGGCTCCTGCTGGTCGTCGTCCTGTGGCGGGCGCGTCCGGACGAACTGGGCGCCCGGGAGGCGCTGCGCCTGCTGCCCGACGTCGTGCGGCTGGTCCGCCGGCTCGCGGCCGACCGGGAGCTGCCGCGCGGGGTCCGCGTCCGGCTGTGGGTGCTCCTGGTCTACCTGCTCTCGCCGATCGACCTCGTGCCCGACTTCCTCCCGGTCATCGGCTACGCCGACGACGTCGTCGTCGTGGCGTGGGCACTCCGGGCCGTCGTGCGGCGGGCGGGCGGCGACGCGCTCGAGCGGCACTGGCCCGGAACACCTGCCGGCCTGGCCGTCGTGACCCGCCTGACCGGCGCCGGCTGACGACGCAGGTATCAGCCGGCGCGCCGTGCGCCCACGAGACGGTCGAGGGCGCCGGCGAGGTCACCGCGCGGTGCCACGACGACGTCGTCGAGTTCCAGCCAGTCGGCCATGAGCCGCAGCTCCTCGGCCAACGCGCTGCCGACCAGGTGGTGCTCGGCCCCCTCCTCGGCGTGCGCGGCCTGGACGCGCAGCACGCCCGCCTGCCGGTCGGCCTTCAGGTCGACGCGGGCGACGAGCTGGTCGCCGAGCAGGAACGGCAGCACGTAGTAGCCGTGCACCCGCTTCTCGGCCGGCGTGTAGATCTCCAGGCGGTAGCGGAAATCGAAGATGCGCTCGACGCGCGGCCTTTCCCAGACCAGGGAGTCGAACGGGCTCAGCAGGGCACGCGCCCGGATCCAGCGGGGCCGGCGCGCGGCCGGGTCGAGCCAGGCCGGGTAGCCCCAGCCGGCGACCTCGACGGGCTGCAGCTCGCCGTTCTCGGCCAGCTCCGCGATGGCGGTGCGGGCCGCCTCGGGCTTCAGCCGGAAGTAGTCGCGCAGGTCCCGCTCGGTCGCCACCCCCAGCGCGCGGGCGGCGGCGCGGACGAGTTCCCGCACGGCATCGCCCGGGTCGGGCGTCGGGGTGCGCAGGACCTCGGCGGGCAGCACGCGCTCGGTGACGTCGTAGACCTTCTCGAAGGCCGTCGTCCGGTGGGTCGCGGTGACCGCGCCGGTGAAGAACAGCCACTCGAGGGCGACCTTGCCGTCGTGCCAGTTCCACATCGATCCCGGCCGGTCGGGCCGCGGTTCGGTGAAGTCGCCGGCCTTGAGCGGACCCTCCTCGCGGACCCGGTCGAGCACCTCCGCCACGAACCCGGGCCGTTCCCGCTGGATGCGGACCATGTTGCCCCAGGCGTGCTCCTGGGCCGCGGCCATGCGCCACCGCAGGTAGGGCTGGAGCCGGACGGGCAGGAACGACGCCTCGTGCGCCCAGTACTCGAAGACCGCGTGCCGCCGCGCCGTCAGCTCGTCGAGCGCCGCTCGCGGGTACGGCCCCAGGCGACTGAAGAACGGCAGGTAGTGCGAGCGGGAGAGGACGTTGACCGAGTCGATCTGGACGACGGCGAGGCGCTCCACGGCGCGGCGCAGCTGGCGGATGCCGACCGGGCCGGACGGCCGGGGGTCGGCGAAGCCCTGGGCGGCGAGTGCGATGCGCCGGGCCAGCCCGGCGGGCAGCCGTTCGACGTCGGAAGCTCCCACGACGGCGATCCTGCCTGGTGGGTACGACGTTCGCGGGTTCAGGCCGGTTCCAGCGGCACCGCCCCGTCGCCTCGGTCGGGCACGCTGCGCCGCCGCGCCCGGGACTCGCTGGTGATGACGAGGGCCACCGCCGCGATGATCACCGAGCCGCCCACGAGGACGTACACGGTGAGCGGCTCGCCGAGGAAGAGCGCGCCGAGCCCGACCGCCACCGCCGGATTGACGTAGGCATAGGTGGTGACCAGCGACAACGGTGCACGGGCGAGCAGCCACACGTAGGCGCTGTAGGCGACGACGCTGCCGACGAGCACCAGGTACGCGAAGGCGATCCAGGACGCCGGCGTCGACGCCGCCACGTCGAGACGGCCCCACTCACCGCCGACGGACCCGAGCAGCACCATCGCCGTCCCGCCGGCGGCCATCTCGACGACCGTCGTGACGAACGGGTCGGGCGGCATCGGGCGGCGCGTGGACAGCACGGTGCCGCAGGCCCACAGGAAGGAGGACAGGCAGACCAGCAGGAGGGGCAGCAGTTCGCTGGTGCCGCTGAGTCCGGGCAGCAGCAGGATCGCGACGCCGGCAAGGCCGAGCAGGAGCCCGCCGACCGTGGCCGCCGACGGCCGGTCGCGCAGCACCATGCGCAGCAGAACCACCCACAGGGGCGTCCCGGCGATCAGCAGCGCGGCCAACCCGGAGTCGACGTCCTGCTCGGCGACGGCGACCAGCCCGTTCCCGCCGACGAGGAGGAACAGCCCGACCACCGCGGCGGACACCAGCTGCGCGCCGGTGATCCGGAAGGCCGCCCGGCCGCGCAGCGCCAGGACGGCGACCAGCAGCACCGTGCCGGCGAGCAGGAAGCGGATACCCATGGCGAGGAACGGCGGCAGGCTGGTGACCGTGTACTTGATCGCCAGGTACGTGGAGCCCCAGACGACGTAGACCGTCCCGAGCGCGGCCAGCACCGCCGGCGTGACCGCCTGCGTGCCCGCCGACGCGGAGGGAGAACCGGGCCGCGTCGTCGTCACACCTGATTGGAACACCCCTCGGGGAAGTGCCCGCGGCAGGGATCGGGGCCCCACCTACGCTGCCCGGGTGGACCCTGCCCCGCCGCTCCTCCGCCTGACCGGGTCTGCGGACGCCTCGGTGCGACCGGCCCGGCCGTCGGACGCGGCGGAGATCGCGCGCATCCAGGCCGTGACCTGGCGGACGGCGTACCGCGCGGTGCTGCCCTTGGAGCTGTTGGACGAGTGGGACGAGGCCGCGGCGACCGCGCGCTGGCACGCCTCCGTCAGCACTCCTCCCACACCGGGGCACGGCGTGCTCGTGGCGCTCGAGCGGCAGGCCGTCGTCGGCTTCGCGGCGTACGGCCCCCCCGAGCTGTCGGCCGACGAGCGACCGGATCCGGCCGGCCCCACCACGGAGATCTCGACGTTGCTGGTCGAACCCCGCTGGGGACGGCGCGGGCACGGCAGCCGGCTGCTCGCTGCCGTCGCGGACCTCGCCCGCGACGGTGGAGCCGCCCGCCTGCAGACCTGGGTGCTCGAACCCGACCGCGCCTCCGCCGACTTCTACGAGTCGGCCGGGTGGGCGCCCGACGGGTGGGCCCGGACGCTGGACACCGGGGATGCGCCGCTGCGCGAGGTCCGCTGGCACGCCTTGATCGACGACGA
>CAWAQI010000004.1:0-34422 GCA_963784165.1 uncultured Actinomycetota bacterium | reverse complement strand
GCACCGGGACGACGGGACCGAACAGGCCCGCCGCCCGCGTCGGCCGGCTCGTCGCTGCGGTCGCCGACGAAGTCGAAGCACGCCTGCGCGCTGGCGTCGTCCGGCCGGTACTCCTGCCCGGTCGCGACGGCGAGGTCCCAGCCGTGGATCACCACCTCGTCGAGCGCGACCGTCGACATCAACGGCGCGGGCAGCTCCACCCCGCCCGCCTCGGCCATGCCCTCGCTCGCCGACGGCTCCCGCCACGCGGCCACCAGCGCGTCGAGCTGCTCCGGGATCCGGGTCCGCCAGTCCGGCTGGCAGGTCGTCCGCCGAGCTCGACGGCGCACCCTCCAGCGGCGTCTTCTCCGCCGCCATCCGGAACGCGTAGGTGAGGCCGACCATGTGGTGCAGCATCGTGGCGACCGACATCCCGGGGCACGGCGTCGGGTCGGTCAGCTGGTCGTCCTTGATGCCGGCCACGATCCGCGCGGTCTCGGCCGCTGCGGGAGCCAGTTCAGCAGTCTGCATGCACGTAGGACCGGCGGCGACGACCGAAGTCATCGCCGCCGGCGGGCGGAGCTGCCGAGGGCTCACGAGGGGCGCCGCCCGGGGTAGACCGTGTCGGTGCTGTCGAAGATCGAGGCACCCTGCCGTCCGTCCTCGACGTACGGCGTCGGCCTGGGCTCGTACACGTCCGGGCCGCCCCAGCGCCCGTCCTCCACGATCTGCGGCGTCCGCGGCTCGTAGACGTCCGGGCCGCCCCAGCGGCCGTCCTCGACGATCTGCACGCTCGCCGGCTCGGTGGACGGGGCATCCGGTCGCGCCCGTCGTCGTCACCACGACCGCGGCGGTGAGCACGCCGGCCGACAGGACACCGGTCGCGACGGCGACCAGCCGGTGCGGCGTCCCGCCGGCCGTCATCAGCGCGAAGCCGAGAGCCGCGTACCCGAGTGCCCACCCGACCTCGACGATCGTGCTCGGCTCGACCCCGGCGATGGCCGGCACGAAGAGCGCGCCCACGTAGTAGGTGGCGACGGCGAGCGGTGCGAACCGGCGCCATCCCGTCCACCGCCGGGCCACCGCCACGCCGATGCCGAGCCCGACGAGACCGATCCCCTGCGCCAGACCCCCGAGCGGGTTGAGCAGGTTCGTCTCCGGGTCGAGCGACGTGAACTGCTCGAGCAGGCTGCCGGCGATCAGCGCCGTCCATGCGCCGGCGAGCAGCGCCGGGAAGAACCGGGCCAGGCGGCCGGAGCCGCCCGGCCGGGCGAGCGCCAGGCCGACGGCGAGGACCACGTAGCCGGTCATCGCCAGCAGGAAGCCGCCGGTGGTGATCGCGCCGGGTCACGCCGGTCCCGCCCGTGCTCCCACACGACCATCGCGCGCGAAGAGCAGGCCGGAGGCGACGCCGATCGCGCCGCAGGTCCGGATTCCCCGCTGTTCCTCGGGGACGGCGGTGGTGACCTGTTCGCCGGTCCGGACGGTGGTGGTCTGGGCAGTCATGGGAACCCTCCTCGATCCGTCGGCGGCCGATTCCGTCGACGGGTCGAGCCTCGGCATCCGGCCGGGCGCGGGGCAGAGAGCAGGTTCGCGAGCTGACGGGAAGGTGTTCCTGATTCCGCGGGAACGGAGTCCCTGCTGCGGAGGGGGCAACGCGAACATCATGAGCGCGTGACCAGCCGGCAGCGCCCGGACGACGACGGGCCCCGCACCCGCGTTCCGCTGCTGCCCGCCGTCGCTCGCCCTCGCCGACGCCGTCCTGCTGCTCTTCGCCGTCGGCATCTGGCTGGCCTATCGGATCCCGTTCGAGGACCTGACCGAGGCCTACCTGCTCGGCAACGTCGCCATCGGCACCGAGCTTCGCGCTGGGCGGGGCGCTCATCACCCTGCGCGTGCGCCGCAACGCCGTCGGCTGGCTGATGCTCGTCGCCGGCACGCTGTACCTGGTGGCGGCCGCGGTCGGCAGCGTGCTGTACCTGCGGCTCGACAGCGGCGACACCGGCGCCGGGTCGCGCCTCCTCGCCTCGATCTACACCACCGTCTGGATGCCGGCGGTCGCGATCTGCCTGCCGGCGGCGCTCCAGCTGTTCCCCACCGGCCGGCCGATCAACAGGTTCTGGCGCTGGTTCCTCGTCGTGTCCGTCGTCGGCGGCGTGTGCGTGACGGCGAACTGGGTGCTCGGCACCGAACTCTTCGACGGCATGGGCCTCGACGACGAGCAGTCCGCTCGTCCCGAACCCGCCCGAGGCGCTGACGAGCGGCGCTGTCCGCCGGCCACGCTGCTCGGCGTGGCCGGCGATCGGCGGTGCGCTGCTCGCTCCGCTGTTCCGGCTCGTGCGGCGGCCCGGCGAGGAGCGGCTGCAGGTCCTCTGGCTGGTGTGGGCGGCACTGCGTCGTCCTGGTGCTCAACCTGCCCGAGCGCGTTCGACGTCGGCCCGCCACCGGTCCCGCTGCTCACCATTCCGCTCATCCCGCTGGCCATGACGGCGGCGGTGCTCAAGTACCGGCTGTACGGCATCACGCTGGTGATCAACCGGACCGTCGTCTACCTGGCCCTGACGGCCGCGCTGCTCGCCGGCTACTTCGGCGTCGTCTACGTCCTGAGCCGGCTGATCGCCGACGCGGGCGTGCAGCAGGTCCTGGCGGCGGGCGCCGTCGCCGTCGCGTTCGCTCCGTTGCGCGCGCTCCTGCAGCGGCTGGTCGACCGGCTGATGTTCGGCTCGGGCTCCGACCCCTACGGCGCGCTCGCCGAGCTGGGACGGCGGCTGCAGTCGCCGATGACGCCGGAGCAGGTGCTGCCCGCCGTCGCGTCGACCGTCGCCGACGCGCTCAAGCTGCCCTACGTCGCGGTGCGGGCCGGCCGGCCCGGCATGCCGCCGGTCCGGACGGTCGAACAGGGCAGCCCCACCCCGACGACGGAGGAGTTCCCGCTGACCGACCACGGCGAGGAGATCGGCACCCTGGTCGTCGGCGCACCCCAGCGGGGGCTCGGCGGACCGCGGCGCACCCTGCTGCAGGACCTCGTCCGGCAGGCGGGCCCGGCGGTGCACTCCGTCGTCCTCACCGAGGAGCTGTCGGCGTCCCGGCAGCGGACCATCGCCGCGCTCGAGGACGAGCGCATCCGCATCCGCCGTGACCTGCACGACGGGCTGGGCCCGGCGCTCACCGGCGTCGTCCTGAAGGCCGAGGCGGCCCGGAACCTGATGGCGCCGGACCCCGCGCGGGCCGAGCAGCTGATGACCGACGTCAGCGAGCAGACGCGCTCGGCCGTGGACGACGTCCGGCGACTCGTCTACGGCCTGCGCCCGCCGGCCCTCGACCAGCAGGGCCTGTCCGCCGCGCTGCAGGACTTCGTCGGTCGGATCGGCGGCAACGGCGCGCCCGCCGTCGAGCTGGAACTACCCGACGGCCCTCCCCCGCCTCGGGCCCGCCGTCGAGGTCGCCGCCTACCGCATCGTCACCGAGGCGCTGTCCAACGTCGTCCGGCACAGCTCCGCCGCCTCGGCCCGTGCCCGGCTCTGGGTGGAGGACGACGCTCTGCACCTGGAGGTCGGTGACGACGGCGCCACCGACGACGGCTGGGTGCCCGGCGTCGGGCTGACGTCCATGCGGGAGCGGACCGAGGAGCTCGGCGGCGGGTTCGCGGCCAACGGCTCGGCGCGCGGCGGGCTCGTCGCCGCCTGGCTGCCGCTGGCCACGCGATGACCGCCATCCGCGTCGTGATCGTCGACGACCACCCGATCGTCCGGGACGGGCTGCGCGCCCTGTTCGACTCGGTGGCCGACGTCGAGGTCGCCGGGGAGGCCGCGGACGCCGAGGGTGCGCTGCGCGAGGTGACGGTGCTGCGGCCCGACGTCCTGCTGCTCGACATCCACATGCCGGGCGCCACCGGGCTCGAGGTCCTCGCCCGGATCCGCCGGGCGTCGCCCGAGACGCACGTCCTGCTGCTGACCATGGACGACGACGCCGACACGGTGCTCGACGCCGTCCGCCTCGGCGCCGACGGCTACCTCGTGAAGGGCGCGAGCCAGGCGGAGATCATGCGCGCGGTGCGCGCCGTGCACGACGGGCAGATGATCCTCGGCCCGTCGGTCAACCGGCACCTCCGCGAGCTGCCCCGGCGGGAGGCCGCCGCGCCGTTCCCCGAGCTGGCCGCGCGGGAGCGGGAGATCCTCGACCTGGTCGCCGCCGGCCTGTCCAACGCCGCGATCGCCGAGCGGCTGTTCCTGTCGCCGAAGACCGTCGCCAACTACCTGACGTCGGTCTTCGCCAAGCTCGCCGTGACCGACCGCGGCCAGGCGATCATCCGCGCCCGCGACGCCGGCCTCGGCCGGAGCTGACTCCGGGATCGCCCTACGGGTTGAATTCCGCCGGTTGCCCTCCGTCTTTCGCCGGCCGCTGGTGCAGCGCGGCCAGGACCCGGTGGAGCTCGGCCGGGTCGGCCTCTACCGGCTCCCCGAGGACCAGGCGGCGGAGCAACACAGGGTCGAAGGCGGGCGTCTGCACTGGCGACGACCACAGCCATCCCTCCTCGAGGTCGTCGATCGTCGGGGAGAGCAGCGAGCGGACGAGGCGCGGGTGACCGGCCATCAGGAGGACCTCGAGCAGCAGGACGACCCCAGCAACAACCAGCGCCACGACGCGCGCCACGCGCCAGTGCCCGGGGTCAGGCACCAACACGAGCACCACCCCTGCGAGGAACGCGAGGATGCCGACGTTGTACGAGACGCGCGCCCGTGCACGCTGCCGGCCCGCCAGTTCCTCGTCCCGCCACTGGTTGTCCCGGAGCCAGACGAGCCAGTCGTCGTCCGTTCGGGCCTCCGGTATCCACGCCAGCCGGTCGGCTGGGCTGACCTGGTGCCGGGCGGCGGTGACCGAGAGTTGGATGGCGTAGACCAGCAGTCCAGCGGAAGCCGCGAAGGCGATGAGGGCGCCGTCGCCGCGCAGTCCGCCGTCGTCCTGGCCCACCAGTTCGACGATCGCCGTCAACGAGAAGCCGGCCAGCAGCGGCGCCGCCACCGAGCCGAAGGTCGAGCCACTGGCCGCGAGCCCCAGCGGCTCCGGGCGTTTCCAGATCGGCTGACGGACGACGCCGATCCTCGGGCGGCTCACGACCTCACGTCCGGAAGGACGTGGTGTCTCCGTAGGCAACGAACCCTCGCTCGAGGAAGTCGTAGCGGGCGGGCTGGGTCTCGACGTCGATGCCTTCGGGTACCGCCCGCACGAGGGCCTCGTGGAGCGCGTCGACGTACTCCGCTCGGACCACGCACCGCACCTGCAGGTACTCCACCGCGGCGGGCGTCGGCACCGGGATGTCGACGCTGGGGAACGACACCGTGCCGCGCTCCGCTGCAGGAAACTCCTGGTAGTGGCTCTGGTAGTGGGGGCCACGCTCGATCCGGCCGCGCTGGTCGGCGTTGCGGTACTTCCCGCCGTCCGACCAGCCTCCTCCGCCGGGGTCGATGCCACCGAAACCGCCGCCGGGCACGAACGGGCCGGACATGTCGGGAAGGTCCATGGGACACCTCCAAGTCGCGAAGGCCGACGCCGGACAAGCGTCCTCGTCACGGCCGACGAGCGTCAACGACCTTCGGTTCGCCGGTCTTGCCTCGCGGGGCAGGCTGCGGGGGTGAACGATCCCCACGACCTGCAACGGTTCGTCGACGCCCAGGCGCACACCTACGACCAGGCGCTGGCCGAGCTACGAGCCGGGCAGAAGCGCACGCACTGGATGTGGTTCGTCTTCCCGCAGATCGCCGGGCTCGGGCGCAGCGGGATGGCGCAGCGGTTCGCGATCCACGGGCTGGCCGAGGCGAAGGCGTACCTGTCCCATCCGCTCCTCGGCCGGCGGCTGGTCGAGGCCGCGAAGGCGCTCACCGCGCTCGACACCGAGGACCCCGTCGAGGTCTTCGGCTCGGTCGACGCGATGAAGCTGCACTCGTCGATGACGCTCTTCGCGCAGGCCGACCCCGAGGAGCCGGTGTTCCGCGAGGTGCTCGACCACTACTTCGGCGGCACGCTCGACGAGGAGACGACGAGCCGGCTCTAAGCCGAGGTCGGCACTGCGGGACGCCGGCGGACCGAGCGTCCAGCCAGGCTGCGCGCCAACCGGATGGGTCCGGTGTCCCACAGCGCTCGGCCGAGACCCTCGGCGTCGGCCTCCTCCGCCTGCCGCACCTCCGCGGACGACGGGACGACCACCTCCCGGGAGAGCCGCGCCCGGCGCCGCGCGAGCACCTGGTCCCGCTGCCGGTCGACCCGTTCCTTCTCGGCCAGCACCAGCAGCTCGGCCTCCGCCTCCTCGACGGTGCGGCGGGCCTGCATCTTGATCTCCTCGCCGTCGAGGTCGGCGCGGTCGCGCAGTTCGGCGAGCTGGTCGTAGGCGGTCGGCGGACTGAAGTTCAGCAGCAGCTTCATGAGCACGGGCAGGACCTCGACGCACATGAACAGCAGCGAGAGCATCATCTGCGCCGCCCACAGCGTGGCGTTCGTGTCGCTCAGCCGGCTCAGCGCCTCGAGCCGGAGCAGGAGGCCGCCGCTGTCCTGGTTCGTGGCGTCGAAGGCCTGCTGCAGCTCGGTCTGCTGCTCGGTCAGCCGGGTCAGCTCGGCCTGGTGGGTCTCGAGGTCGGTGCGCGCCTGCTGCGCGCTGCGGTTCTCCGCCGCGGAGGCCGCGGCCAGCGCCGTCTCGAGGTCCGCCCGCATGGCCGTGACGACGGAGCGCTGTGCGTCGGCCGCCGTCCGGGCCTGCTGGTACGCCGTCCCGGTGCCGGCGTCGCCGGTGCCGCAGGTGCCGTCGAGCTCGCACTGGGCGCGTGCTTCGAGCTGCTGCTGGGTGGCCATGGCCTGGTCGTACGCGGCCTGCCGCGCCGTCACATCGCCGTGGACGACGGCCAGTGCGGGGTCGGTGAGCCCGCCGCTGGCGACGATCTCCTGCTCGATCGCCACCTGCTCGCGCAGCTCGGGCAGGCCGACGAAGCGCGCATCGGCGTCCAGGCTGCGCTGGTAGGCGTCGGACTTCTCGGCCTGCAAGGCCACGATCTGCGTGTCGATCTCGCGGTGGAACACCTGCAGCGTCAGCGGCGTCGCGATGACGACGCCGAGCACGAGGGCCAGCCCCACCCGCGGGACGGCGAGCACGAGGTTCCGCTTGAGCGACGAGTCGTGCGCCATCCCGACCAGCAGCATCCGGTCCAGGTTGACGACGACGAAGCCCCAGCCGAGCCCGATCAGCATCGCCAGCGGCCACCAGACGCCGAGCGCCATGTGCACCGCGAACGTCATCGAGAGGACGGCGAGGGCGCCGGTGCTGAGCAGGACGCCGCCGAGCGCCACGAACTTGCTCCGCGCGCCGGGGGCGAGCTCCAGGATGTCCGAGCGTGCGCCCGCAAGGCCCGCCAGACCGTCGCCGATCCGCTGCCGTCGAGCCGCCATCACCCAGCACCTTCCCGGGTGACTGTTCGTCGGACCGTCGTCACCCATCAGGTGTTATCGGCGGGCCGGAGGCCGTCGGGAACCTCGGGGTGCATCCAAACGGCCGTGTCGCGCCTCACGTGACCGTGACGGAACGGTCCAACCCCAGGGCGGATCGCCCTGCGCGGCGCACGCACTCGCCGGATAAATCCGCCTCAGGGCGGACCCCCAATGCACCTGGAGACGGATTCAGGCATCCGATCTATGAGGCAATACCTCCAGCGGACGTGGGACACAGATTCCCGACCGAATCGGGACATCGATCCCTGTCGGCCGGGACAGCCCGAGCGCGACTGTGTCCGCACAACGACGACGAAGTCCAGCCACGAAGAGGGGCACCACGCCATGACCGCCGCAGTCCTCACCCGTCCGACCCAGCCGACCGACGCTCCGCGCATCCCGTCGCCGCGGCGGCCGATGTTCCCGATGCCGCTGCCCGAGCGCACGCCGCCGAGCACGCCGGCCGTCGCCTACCAGCGGGTGCTGCACCAGACGGTGCGGCGGGAGTTCCGGCTGCTCGCCGAGCTGGCGAGCTGGGCGACTCCGGACGACGTCGAGCGCACCGGCGAGCTGACTCGTCACGCCGACCTGATCGCCCGCGTCCTGCTGCAGCACCACGCCACGGAGCGCCAGCTGCTCTGGCCCGCCCTGTTCCGGCACCTGCCGGCCGACGACCAGGACGACGCCCGCGAGCAGGTCGCCGAGTGGACCAGCCGCACGGCCCTGCTCGACCACACCCTGCGCGACCTCTCCACGCACGCCCGTCAGTGGGCGGTCGCCGGTACGCAGCCGGCCCGCGACGCGTTCGCCCGCGCCTGCGCCCGGGTGGCCGACGCGGTCGTCGCCTCCACCGGCGCCGAGGAGTGCGCGCTGCTCCCGCTGCTGGGCCGGTACCTGCCGGACAGCGAATGGGTGGGCGTCGCGCGGGCCGCGCAGAACACCCTGTCGGGTCCCGAGCAGATGATGGTGCTCGGTCTGGCGCTGGAGGACGCCTCCGCCATCGACCGCGCCCGCCTGATGGCCGGGCTGTCGCCCTCGGCGCGGACGGCGTGGCGCATGTTCGGCCGCCGCACCTTCCGCGCCGCCGTCGTCCGGCTGCGCGGGGCGCCGCCGGCCGCCTGACGGCTTCTCGGCCGCTACATTCCGGCCGGTGAGCGAGGCGAGCGGCGGTCCGGGCGGGTTCGCCGAGCGCCTGCGCGCCTTCCGCGACAGGGCCGCGCTCAGCCAGGAGGAGCTGGCCGCGCGGGCCGGGCTCACCGGCAAGGCGATCGGCGCGCTCGAACGCGGTGAGCGACGGCGGCCGTACCCGCACACGGTCCGCGCCCTCGCCGACGCCCTCGGTCTGGACGACGACGAGCGCGAGGCGCTGACCGCGGCGTCGCGGCCGGGGACGGAGTCGGCCCCGGCACCGCGGCTCCCCGCGCCCGACCACCCCGCTGATCGGCCGGGACGCCGAGCGCGACGAGATCGTGGCGGCGCTGCGCTCGGGCACCACCCGGCTGCTCACGCTCACCGGACCCGGCGGGGTGGGCAAGACCAGCCTGGCGCTGGACGTCGCCCGGGCGGTGGCGGCCGAGTTCCCCGACGGCATCGCCGTCGCCGAGCTCGCACCGGTCGCCGAGGCGTCGCAGGTGCTGCCCACCGTGGCCCGGGCCGTCAGCGCCCAGCAGCTCGCCCCTCCCCTGCTCGACTCGCTGGCCGCCTTCATCGGCGCCCGCCGGCAGCTCGTCGTCCTCGACAACGTGGAGCACGTCCTCGACGCCGCGGCCGACGTCGCCGAGCTGCTGGCCCGCTGCCCGAACCTCGTCGTCCTGGCCACCAGCCGGGCGGCGCTGCGGGTGCGCGCCGAGCTGGACCGCCCGCTCGAGCCCCTGCCGCTGCCCACTGGCGCGACCGCCACCGCCGTCGCCGACTCCCCCGCCGCCCAGGTCTTCCTCGATCGCGCCCGTGCCGCCGGCCGGCCGGTCGCGCTCACCGACGCGACCGCCGCTGACGTCGCCGCCATCTGCCGCCGGCTCGGCGGCCTACCGCTCGCCCTCGAGCTGGCCGCCGCGCACGCCCGGTTCCTCACGCCCGCCGCACTGCTCGGCCGGCTGGACACCGCGCTCAGCTCGCCGGGCAGCCGGGATCTGCCGGAGCGGCAGCGGACGATGCGGGCCACCCTCGACTGGAGCCACGACCTGCTCACCGCCGACGAGCAACGGCTGCTGCGTCGGCTGACGGTCTTCGCGGGTGGCTTCTCGCTCGACGCCGCGCAGGCTGTGGCGGGCGAGGGCGATGTGCTGCCCGCGCTGGCCGGATTGGTCGAGCAGTCGCTCGTCGTCCCCGAGGGCGACCGGTACCGGATGCTCGAGCCCGTCCGCCAGTACGCGGCGCGGCGGCTCGAGGAGTCCGGCGAGATGGACGTCGTGGCCGACCGCGCGGCCGACTTCTTCCGCGAGGTGGCCTCAGGAGCGCGCACCGGCCTGCGCGCCGCAGATCAGGCGGCGTGGCTGGACCTGCTGCACCGCGAGCACGACAACCTCAGCGCGACGTTCCGCCGGCTGATCGAGGGCGGGCGCCGCGGCCTCGCGGCGGTGCTCGGGGCCGACACCTGGCTGTACTGGGCGCTGCGCGGCAACGCCACCGAGGGTCTCGGCTGGATGGAGCGCATCGACGCGATGGGCCTCGCCCCGGACGAGCTCGCCTCGTGGCACATCGCGCAGGGCGGGCTGCGGTTCGCGATGGGCGACGTCCTGGGTGCTGCAGCGCACGGGACGGCTGGCGCACGGACCGCCGCACGTGCCGGAGCCCTGGACCTGCAGGCCGACGGACTGGTGCTGACCGCACTCACGGCGATCTTCACCGGCGAGCTCGACCACGCCGATGGCGTCCTGCAGCGGCTGACCGAGCTGGCCAGCGACAACCCCTGGGCGCTCACGCATGCGGCGATCGGCCGCGGTCAGATGCTGTGGCGACGCGGGGACATCCCCGGAGCGACCGCGGAGCTCGACGAGGCCGAGCGCCTGGCTCGCGAGCTCGGCAGTCCGTTCACCCTGGCGACGCTGCTCAACGTCCAGGCCAGCCTCGCGCTGACGCTCGACGACGACGCCACCGCGCTCGACAAGTGGACGGAGGCGGCCGAGCTCGCGGCCGAGGTCCGCACCTCGTGGACGCTGATCTACACGCTGCCCGGGCTGGCCGTGCTTGCCGCGCGGGGCGGCGAGCACGAGCTGGCAGCCGAGCTGTTCGCCGCCGGGTCGGCGACGGCGGAGGCCGGGGCGGTCGCGGTCGCGTTCCCGCCGGACCTGGAGAGCGCGGCGCAGTGGCTGCCCGCCGTCCGGGAGGAGCTGGGCGAGGACGCGTTCCGGCGAGCCTGGGAACGCGGGCGCTCGGTGCGCCCGGACGACGTCCCCCGGCTCGCCGGCACGGTCAGCGGCCGTCGCGCACCCGGCTGACGTAGCGCCGGTACTGGCGGGCGAAGACGGTCTTCAGCAGCAAGCGGACCGGCAGCGGGACGACGGCGAAGAGCGCTGCCCGCTCCTCGGGGGTGGCTTCCTCCGCCACGGCGCCGAACATGATGGGCAGGTCCTTCTTCTGCATGTCCTTGACGCCGTGCTCGCCGATCTCGTCCCACTCCCGCTGGGTCACGTGACGAGCGGCCAGCGGCAGGATCTCCCGCTCCTCCTCGTCGAGGTGCTCGACCAGGGCGGTGCGCAAGGCGTCGAAGCCGGCGGCCACCTCCTCGGTGACGGCGGGCCGCGCTTCGGCCTCCCAGCGGTCCAGGGCCGGGCCGAGCTGCTCCAACGCGGCGTGCACGCGCTCGTGCTGGGCCTCCATGCGCTCGATCAGCTCCGCGTCGGGCGGGCAGCGCTCGAGGAGCTTCGGCCACAGCAGCAGGTCCTCGCTGTTGTGGTGCAGGTGCAGGCCGGTCAGGAGCATCCGGCCGTGGCCGGCGAGCACGGCGGCGCGGGCGGTGTCACCGGGGGCGACCTTGCGCACCAGCTCGGGCAGCAGGCGGAACTCGCGGCGGAACGCGCGGTGCGCGACCACCATGTCGTGGACGTCGGTGAGGGTCGGGGACGAGGTCTCGGTCATGGCGGGAAGCCTGTCGCCGAGCGGCAGTCCCGCCACACCCACAGCTGGCCCACACGACCCCCACAGTGGTCAGGGGGCGCTCCTCCACTGCGGCGCGCCACTCCGGCGGGTCCCACGACTCGGTGATGTAGATCCGCTCGTGGGCCACCTTGTCGCCCCGGAACTCGAGGATGTTGACCGTCGGTTGCCAGGGGCCGTCCCCGTACCTGATCGAGTTCTCCACGACCCAGAGATCGCCTTCACCCCGCACCCGGCGCATCTCGAAGGCCAACGGGAGCGGATAGATGCGTCGCCACTCCCGGAAGTTCTCGACCCCTTCGAAGCGCTCGCCCGACTGCGGGAACTCCAGGATCGCGTCCTCGTGGTAGATCTCGTGCGCGATGTCCTGATCGCTGGCCGCCGAACTCCCAGTGCCGCTTCAACAGCGCGAGACGCGTGTCGTCGTCCACCACCACACGATGACCGAGCCGATGCCGTGTGTGAAGACGGCGCCGCGCTGTCAGCACGTCGTCAGCGTCGCGCGGCGACGTCTACCTGACCTATCCCGTGCCGACGGGAAGCGTGGCCTCCAGGATCTTGAGGTAAGTTCCGCTTCGCGTACTTGCCGAGCCGAGCGACATTCGCTCGACATCGACGCCACCCCCGAGCGCGTGTGGCAGGTGCTGATCGATCTGCCTGGGATCGGCGGCGGCGAGACAGCCTGCGGTCGCGCGGTGTCTTGCGGCCGCGCCCCGGAGTGAGCCCACTCAGCGGTGAGATTCTCACGGCCACTGTCGCGGATCGCTAGCACGGTGCTAGCATTCTGCAACATGAGGACGCTCTACTTGCGCAACGTGCCGGACGAGGTCGTCGAGCGCTTGGAACGTCTCGCTGCCCAAGACTCACTGTCCGTAAGTGCGCTCGCGGTACGAGAGCTGGCCGAGGTCTCGCGCAGAGCCGACAACGCGCTGCTGCTCAACGCTTTGCCTGACTTGGCGATCGATCATCGGTCATCCTCGAGGGATTGGACGCGGAGCGCGCACCACGGTGATCGTCGTCGACGCCTCGGCGGCCGTGTCGGCGCTCCTCAGGTCCGGGCAGGCGCGGGCGCTGCTGCCGAGGGAGCAGCTTCACGTTCCTCACCTGGCCGACATCGAGATCGCCAGCGGTCTGCGCCGAATGGTCCTCGCCCGCGAGCTCGCCCCTGATCAGGCATGGTCGGCCCTGGACACCTGGCGGCGGCTCGGGGTCGTCCGACATCCGGCTCCCGGTCTGCTGGAGCGGATCTGGCAGCTGCGGGACAGTCTCTCCGCCTACGACGCCTCGTACGTCGCGCTCGCGGAGGCGCTCGGGTGTGGCGTCGTGACCGCAGACGCACGACTGAGCCGGGCGGCGGGGCCGCGCTGCCCCATCACTGTCGTTCCCTCGTAGTCCGCTGGCCGGGGAGGACATCAGACGCTCGTCGCCGACTCCACCAGCCGGCACAGCGCGTTGACCCGGCGCAGGTGGTCGGGGGTGCGCACCGGTGCGTCGAGCAGCAGCGGGCTGAGGACGACGACGGCCAGCGCCTGCGCCCGGGAGACGGCGACGTTCAGCCGGTTGAGGTCGTAGAGGAACCCGACCCCGCGCGGGGCGTCGTCGGCGCTCGTGCTGGTCATCGAGTAGATGACGACCGGCGCCTCCTGGCCCTGGAACTTGTCGACCGTCCCGACCCGTGCCCCGCCTGGTAGTGCCGCCCGGATCAGCGCCACCTGCGCGTTGTACGGCGCGACGACCAGCACCTGATCGGCGCCGATCCGCGCCTCGTCCCCGAGGTGGTTGCGTCCACGTCGCGCCCTGGACGGAGTGCCACAGCCGCGCGACGACCTCGGCCTCCTGCGCGCTCCGGTCCGCAGCCCGCTGGATGTGCCGCACCTGGTGCGCCCGCAGCCCGCTGCCCGACAGCTGCCCGTCCCCGAGGACGGCGACGCCCTCCCGACCGTCCGCCGATCGCAGCCGCCCCTCGTACGCGAGGTCGGAGACGAACGCGGTCAGATCGGGGTGCATCCGGTACGAGCGGTCGAGGAAGACACCGCGGTCCGGCGGCATGGTCGCGTGCTCCTCGAGCAGGTGCTCCAGCGCCGAGACGCCGGAGTCCCCCGGGTGCACCGCCTGGCTCGGCTGGGCCAGCTGCTGCGGGTCGCCGAGCAGCACCATCGACCGCGCACCCCGCGCCACCGCGACCGCGTTGGCCAGCGAGAACTGCCCGGCCTCGTCGACGACCAGCACGTCGACGGCCTGTGCCACGTCCGCCCGGGTCCAGAACCACGCCGTCCCGCCGACCAGGTTCACGTCACCGGACAGCAGGGCGTTGGTCACGACGGTGTTGTTGTCGGACCCGACCACGTCGTCGGAACCGCAGTGCTGTTCGGGCGTGCACTTCTGCATCGCCGGCCGCCCGACCGCCTTCAGCAGGTTGCCGATGACCGCATGCGAGGTGGCCGTGACGCCGACCTTCTTGCCCGCGTCGAGCAGCTCACGAATGAGCACCGCCGCGGCCGTCGTCTTGCCGCTCCCGGGCGGACCCTGGATCGCCAGCACCTCGCCGTCGAGAGCCAGCCCGAGCCGAACGATGGCCTGCGTCGTCGACTCGCCGTCCCGAAGCTCAGTGCCCGCCGGAACGCGACGCTGCACCAGTGCCTGGCCGAGGCAGTCGCGGCCGGCCAGCACGTCCTCGCCCGTGGCGGCGATCGCCTCGCGGAGGCCCTTCGTGTTCAGCGGCCCAGCGGGCCCGAGCCCGCGCGGCCGCGGCGGCTCGGCGGCCGTCGTCTTCAGCACCACGCGCCCGCCCGCGGCGTCCAGCTCGAAGATCGAGCCCACCGACTGGGCGGTCTCGGCGTCGCGGACGTCGTCGCCGGCCGACAGCCGGGTGTCCTGCTCCGGGAACGTGTACTCGTACAGCCGGCTCTTCTTCTCCGCGCCGCGGTCGATCGGCTCGGACAGCCCGCCGAGTGCGGTGCTGTGCCGGATCAGTGCCTCGCGGTCCAGCGAGGTCAGGTGGAAGACCTCCCACCACACCGGGCGGTCCTCCCGGCGGTGCCACTGGACGAGGTCGCCGAGCAACGGGTGCCCGGCGTCGTGCAGCCGCTGGACGAGCTCGAGCTCCGCGGCGATCGCCTCGTTGGCCGGCGCCTCGGGTGCCTGCTCGGTCACCGGCGCCGGCCGCGGCTGCGGGCCGTGCAGCGCCTCGAGCTCGGCGCGCTGCTGCTCCAGCCACTCGTGGAGCTCGCGCGTCGAGTCGACGTCGTCCTTGTTGTAGGACTCGATGTCGTCGAGCTTCTGCTGGTCGCGGTCGACGAGCCAGTGCTCGTACATCAGGACGCTGGCCATGCCGCTGGCGACGGCGCCCTCGTGCGACCGGCCGTAGAACTCCTCCACCTTCTTGATCGAGTACGACTCCTTGCTGATCCGCATCGACTGCCGGACGACGGGATAGAGGTCGACGAACCGCTCCTCGCGCAGCAGCTGGTCGAGCTCGGCCTCCCGGACGCCGTAGCCGCCCGTGAGCTTCTTCAGCGCGGTGACCTCGTACGGCGCGTAGTGGTAGACGTGCATGCCCGGGTCGGCCTGCGCCGCCGCGACCAACCGGTCGATGAGGTCGACGACCATCCGCTTCTCGGCCTCGCGGTCGTGCGCCCAGAGCGGGGTGAAGACGCCCGTCGTGTTCCCGAGCCCGGCGAGGTACTCGATCCCCTTCCCGTCCTCGAACCAGGGATCGCCCTCGAAGTCGAGGTACAGGTCGCCGGGGCTGGGCGGCGGAAGACGCAGCAGCCCGAGGCCGGGCTGCGGGTCGAGCAGCAGGCGGGAGATCCGGCCGGTGGTGCGCTCCTTCAGCTGCTCGGCTGCCTGCTGCTGCAGACGGGTGCGGGCGTCGACCCCGATGCCGGACTCCGCCAGCTGCTCCGGCGTCGCCTGCGCCAGGGCGGCCAAGGTCGTGATGCCTGCGGCAAACAGCGCGTCGCGGTGGTCGCCGCGCATGAAGGCGACCAGGCCGAGGTCGTCGGCCGCCCGCAGGTCGGTGTTGCACTTCTCCGCCCAGCGGCACTGCTCGCAGTAGCCGATCGGCGAGGGCCCGGTGGCCGGCGGCGCGGCCACGAACGTCTCCAGTCGCGTTCGCGCGCGGCGCGCGTACGCGGCGACGTCGACCAGCCGCCACGGCCGCGAGACGCCGTCGCCGGTGACGACGTGGATGCGCGGCGGCTCGACCCCCTGCAGGACCGTCAGCCGCTCGGCGTAGGTCGCCATCTGCAGGAGCGCGGCGACCTTGAGCTTGCGGGCCAGCTTGGTGTCGGCGATCTCGTACAGCCAGTCGCCGAAGTCCGAGGTGCCGGGCACCTTCAGCAGGAAGTCGGCCTGCCCGCCCCAGGCGCCGTCGAAGAAGGTGCCCTGGTAGACGACGTCGACGCCGCTGCGCATGGCCGCGACCGTCTGCTCCTCGGCACGACGGCGGCCGTCGGCGTCGAAGACGGTCTCGATCTCGACGATCGACTTCCCCGACGACCGCAGCTCCTCGAGGTACCGCTTCTCGTGCTCGAGGCCACGGTCGAAGACGAGCTGCAGCTCCTCGGACACCTCGACGTCCGGCGCCGCCCACTCCCCCGCGGCGACGCCGAGGTCGAGCCGACTCAGGTGCGCGCACTCCTGGTGGTGAGTCAGGTCGGTCGGGCTGAGCACCAGCTGCCCGTCGAGTCGATGCATGCCCCCGCCTCCGATCGCCGTCGTCAGCAGCCTGCCCGACGCGTGCGGACCACCCTGCCTCGGCACAGGGATAACAACCGGTACTGACACGACCGTGCGCCCCGTCACTCCAACCGGTGACGTGAGACCGAAACGAGACGCCCCGAAGCCTGTTCGCGGGGGTGCGGCACGGACATACTCCGCCGTCAACGGCCCGCGTCGTCGGGCCTCGACCTTGGGACGGGACGGCCATGGGCGAAAAGGGCAACCTGACCGGCAATCTGACCGGTGGCAGCTTCCCCGGAAGCGATCAGAGCAAGCTCCCGAACGTTCCTCGGTTCGGCCCCACCGGTGCCGCCGAGAGCGGTGATTGGGCCAAGGGGCCCGGCGGCGGCCAGCCCGGTGGGGAGTGGGGCAAGCCGGCCGAGCCCGCCAGCTGGGACAAGGGCCCCAGCCCCACCGGCGGGGACTGGGCGAAGCCTGGCGACTCGACGCAGATCGGCCAGTCCGTCCCGCCGCCGCCGCAGGGTCCGCCGCCGATGCCGCCGCAGGGCGGGTACGGCGCACCGCCCCCGCCGCAGGGTCCGCCGCCCGGCGTCCCGCCGATCGGCGGCGGCTTCGTCGCGGGCCGGCACGGGCGGGACGACGACGAGCAGCAGCCGCCACCCCCGCCCCCGCAGGGCGGCTACTACCCGCCGCCCGCGCCTCCGGCTCACTGACGGGGGCCGTCGGTGTCGAAGCCGGGCTGGCCACAAGGCGGTCCGCCCGACGCGGGCAAGCCGCAGATCTACGACAAGGCGCCGCCCCAGTGGACCGGCGTCCCGATCGAGCGCGACCCGGTCAGCGGAAGGCTGCTCTCCGGTGACCCGCTCGGCCGTGGCGACAAGGGCCGCAGCGTCCGCAGCCCCGGCAAGACCGCGCTGATCACGGGCGCGGCCGTGGCGGTGGTCGCGGCCGTCGCCCTCACGGTGTTCCTCGTGACGCGCCCCGACGACGACCCCGACCCGGCGGCCTCGGCCGGCGGCGTCCAGACGTCGGAGCAGACGGAGACCACCACCTCGGCGGCGCCGACGACGACCACGCCCGCCATCGAGACCGGTCCGCGGGACATCCCGATCGCCATGACGTTCACCGCGATCACGCCGCCGCCCGGATTCGGTCCGGACCCGGCGTACGGCACGGTCGGTCAGGTCATCACCCGCACCTGGACGATCACCGGGCCGTGCGACGGGAGCGGCGCCTGCGAGGTCCAGCACTGCCAGGCGCCCGGCGAGTGCTCGACGACGTTCTCCGGCGTGCCGGAGGCCGGGAACTACGTGGCCCGGTTCCAGACGCCGGTGCAGTGGGGTGCGCCGGAATGCACCGGCGGCGTCATCGACAACACGATCACCTGGGCGTTCAGCGGTGAACCGGACGCCGTCACGGTGACCGGATCGTGGGTCGAACAGGCCCCGCAGGTGCTCTTCACCGGCTCCGACGGGCGCGACTGCGGGCTCTACCTGGCCGAGTTGACCATCGCGTCGGGGTGACCCGCACGCTGACCCCGACCGACTCGCTCGCCGACCTCTGGGCCCTCCTGGAGCCCGACGAGCGGCCGGTCTGCGGGGTCGAGCACGAGTACGAGGTGCGCGACGCGGCGGGCGCCGTCCTGGACTTCCGTCCCGTCATCGACGGGCTGGGGTTGGGACGGCGACTCGACCCGGGTGACCCGCACGCGCACCGCGGGCCGTGGGGCGGCGTCGTCACGGCGGACGGGCGCGAGGCGGAGGTGGTCAGCCCGCCGGTCGTGGTCGGGCCGTCGGCGGCGGACGTCGTCCACGCGTACGCCGTCGCCGGGCGCGCGCACCTCACCGAGCACCTTCCGGACGGCGCCACGCTGACCGGCTACTCGACGCACATCAGCACCGCGGTGCCCGACGCCGCCGTCCGGCGGGTGGCGACTCTCGTCGTCCGGCACCTCTCCCCCGCGCTGATGCTGCTGCTGGACCGGTCGTCGTCGCCGGGGCTGCTCATCCGGCCGCGGCCGGGCCGGCTGGAGGTGTGCGGGGAGTTCGCGCAGGGACGCGCGCTGCGGATCGCCGTCGCCGTCGTCGTCGCGGCCGGTCAGGTGTGCGCGGAGGACCCGAAGTCGTTGCCGCCCCGGCTGCGGCTGCGCACCGAGCGGTCGAAGCAGCGGTTCGGCACGTACGTCGACCGGTCGGCGTTCGGGCCGGACCTGTACGCGGCCGGGCGGACCGCCGTCCTGCGCCGCCGCGGCGGCACGGTGACCGCCGGCGAGCACCTGGCGGAGGTCGTGGCGCTGCTCGACGACCGGCTGCTGCTCGCGGACGACGACCGGGCCGCGCTGCACGCCGTCGTCGCCGGGGACCTGCCGCTGCCGTGCGAGGAGGAGTCACTCGCCCCGGACGACGCACCGCGGGTGGCGGCTCCCGTGCTCGACCTGTCGCCTCGGCAGGCCGGCGACGTCGCCGTCGAGTTCGTGAACGCGACCTGGTGGACCTACGTCGTGAAGCTCTCGGGCACGCGGGACCGGTGGCTGACCGTGCCGCGCACGTGGCTGGGCAGCTTCCTCGACCGCCTCGACGACGGATCGCTCGACGAGGTGCTCGCCGGGATCGTCAGAGCAGACGGGCCTTGATCTCTGGCTTGAGCACCTTGCCGATCTTCGACCGGGGTAGATCGGGCCACACCTCCACCTGCTTGGGCGCCTTCACGCCGCCGATCCGCTCCTTGACGAACGCCTGCACGTCCGCGGGCTCGACCGACGCCCCCGGCTTCGGCTGCAGGACGGCGACGACACGTTCCCCCCACTTCTCATCGGGGAGCCCGATCACCGCGCAGTCCTGCACCGCGGGGTGCGCCATCAGCGCGCGCTCCACCTCCGCGGAGTACACGTTGAAGCCGCCACTGATGATCATGTCCTTGGCACGGTCGACGAGGTACAGGAAGTTGTCGTCGTCCAGGTAGCCGATGTCGCCGGTGTGGTGCCAGCCGAACCGCGACGCCTCGGCCGTGGCGGCCGGGTCCTTGTGGTACCCGGCCATGACCAGCGACCCGCGTACGACGACCTCGCCGCGCTCGCCCCGCGGGAGCACCTCCCCCGATTCCGACATGATGGCGACTGTCACCAGCGGCGTCGGCCGTCCCGCCGAGGACAACCGCTCGCGCGCGATCGACCCGTCGGGCCGCAGATGGTCGGCGGGGGCCAGCGTCGACACCATCATCGGCGCCTCGGACTGCCCGAACAGCTGGCCCATGACCGGGCCGATCCGGGTGATCGCCTCCTCCAGCCGGTCGGCCGAGATCGGCGCGGCGCCGTACCAGAGGCACTGCAGCGAGCTCAGGTGCGTCCCGTCGAGCGCGGGGTGCGCCAGCAGCATGTAGATCAGCGTCGGTGGCAGGAAGGTGTGCGTGACCCGGTGCCGCTCGATCAGCGCGAGGAACTCACCGAGGTCCGGCGCCGGCATGACGACGATCTCCCCGCCGAGCGCCATCACCGGGAAGCACAGGACGCCGGCGGCATGGGTGAGCGGCGCGAGCGCCAGGTACACCGGCCGCCCGGTGAACGGGTACGACATCAGCGTCAGCGCCGACATCGTCTCGAGGTTGCGGCCGGTCAGCCGCACGCCCTTCGGCCGCCCCGTCGTCCCGCCGGTGCCGACCAGCATCACGACGTCGTCCGGCGGGGCGGAGCCGTCGGACGGCTCCACTCCGCCCAGCCACTTCTCCAACGACGGATCGGACTCAGACTCGTCGAGGCACACCAGCGTGGTGAGCAGCGGCAGCCGGTCGCGGATCTTGCCGACCAGCGGGGCGAACGCCGCCTGGTAGAGCAGCGTCGTGCAGTCGAACAGCTCGAGGAGCTCGCGGTTCTCCTCGGCCTCGTTGCGCGGGTTGACCGGGCACCACACCGCCCCGGCCCGGGCGATGCCGAAGACGCACGCGAACGACTGCGGGTCGTTGCCGGACAGGATCGCCACCGAGTCCCCCGGCCGGACGCCGGAGCGCGCGAGCGCCCCGGCGACCCGGCGGGAGAGGTCCTGCACCTCGGCGTAGGACAGCGACCGCTCCCCCATCGTCAGGCAGGGCGCGTCCGGCCCGAGCGACACGCCCTTGTCGAGGTACGCGACCAGGCTCATCGGTACTCGGTCACCACCGGGTCCAGCACGAGACCGAACTGCCGCAGGACGCCGAACAGCTCCCGGTGCCCGAACGCCTGGCAACCCGACGCGAACCCGGCCCGCCGCGGCGGCTGCTGCAGCAGCGACATCGCCGCCCAGGCCTGCATCAGCCCGGTCTGCTTGTAGTTGCTGTTGCCGTGGATGACCACGTGCTTGCGGCCCAGCGGACCGGTCGCGTGCACCGAGTCGACCGAGATGTTCAGCCGCGGGTTCTCCCGCGGTGGCATGCCCTGCGCCCACTGATCGGCGACCTTCGCCAGCGCGTCGTCCCACTGGTCGCGCGGCAGCGTCTTGATGTCGCTCTCCACCGCCGCCGTCGTGGCGACGACGGCCTCCATGACCGTCCGGTTCATCACCCCGCCGGCCACCTTCACGTTGGCCACTCGCGGGTCGTTCTTGAACCACACCGGATGGCAGGTGCCGCCCCAGGGGACCGCGAGGCCGAGCTCGTGCTGCCCCGGCACGACGACGTCCCACTTGGCGAGCGGGTCGACCTTCACGTACTGGTTCTCCTGCAGGTGGAACCACTCCGCCTTGAGGATGGTGAAGATCGTCTGGATGGAGGCGTAGGTCGGGAAGCCCTTCCAGAGCACGAGGATGTCGAGGGTGTCCAGGCCTGGCGTCTCCAGGGCGATGTTCGCCGCGATCTCGCCGGTCGTGTACATCTGCGCGATCCCGGGCGAGAGCAGCAGGCCCTTGTCGGCGAACGCCGTCCCGAAGCGCTCCTGGGCGGCCATCAGCCAGTCCTGCTCGCCGGTCGTGTCGATGTAGTGGACGCCGGCCGCGGCGCATGCCTCGACCACCTCAGGACCGAACTTGATGAACGGCCCGACGGTGTTGCAGACGACCTGGGCGCCGGAGAACAGGTCGGTGAGCGCCTCGACGGTGTGCTCTACCTCGACGATGTCGTGCTCGGCGGTCTCGATCCCAGGGATCTTGCCGACGACCTCCTGCAGCAGGTCCTTGTTCCGGCCGGCGGCCACGAACGGGACGTTGAACTCGCGCAGGTACTCGCAGATCAGCCGGCCGGTGTAGCCGGAGGCGCCGTAGACGACGACGGGTTTCGTGCTCATCGGGATGTCTCCTCTCCGGGGTCTCAGGAGCCCATGGCGCCGTCGACGGACAGCCCTGTGCCGTTGACGAACCGGGCGCCGTCGGAGGCGAGGAAAACGACCGCGTCGGCCATGTCGGAGACCTCGCCGAGGCGTCCGGAGGGCGTCAGCCCGACGACGGCCTCGACGGCGGCCTCGGGGCTCGGGAACAGGCCGAGCTCGGACATGTCGACGGCGAGCTTCATGCCCATCGCCGTCGGGACCAGGCCGGGGTAGACGCAGTTGACCCGGACGCCGTAGCCGAGCTTGCCCGACTCCAGGGCGGCGATGCGGGTGATCCGGTCGACGGCGGACTTGGTGCCCGAGTAGCCGGCGATGCCGGGGAAGACGATGGTCGCCGCGACGCTCGCGATGTTGACGATCGCGCCGCCGCTTGCCGGCCGCGCCGCCGGGACGCATGGCACGGAACGCGTGCTTGATGCCCAGGGTCGTGCCGACGACGTTGACGTCGTACATGCGGCGCAGGTCGGCCGGATCGACGTCGACGATCAGCGAGGACAGCTCGATGCCGGCGTTGTTGACCAGGACGTCGAAGCCGCCGAGCTCGCCGACCGTCGCCGCGACCGCCTGCTCCCAGCTCGTCTCGTCGGTGATGTCGAGATGGGTGAAACCCGTGGTGGCACCGGTCTTGCCGATCAGCTGCGCGGTCTCGGCACCCTCCTCGTCGAGGACGTCGCCGATCATCACCGCCGCGCCGGCCCGTGCCAGCGCCTCCGCCATGCCCTGCCCCAGCCCACGTGCGCCGCCTGTGACCAGTGCCGTGCGGCCGTGCAGTTCGTATACCGACATCCCGCGCTCCTCGCCGTCGAGAGAGACCTCGCCGGCCTCGGAAGGGGTCGGCGGATGTGACGCCGGTCATGCTTCTGCTGTGTCTTGACGACTGTCAAGACTTTCTTGGACAGTCGTCAAGAACTAGGTCGTGCCGGTAGGCTGCGGCCGGGCGGCGGACACCACGCGCCTGCCGACGGAGGGAGCACCGTGGGATCCGCAGTCGCCGAACGGCTCGAGAGACGGGTCGTCGACAAGGTCGCCCAGCGGCGCAGCGAACTGGCCGCCGCTGCCCTGAAGACCCTCTCCGAGCTGGGTTACGCCCGCACCAGCCTGCGCGACATCGCGGCCAACTCCGAGTTCTCGCACGGCGTCCTGCACTACTACTTCCGCGACAAGGTCGACCTGATCACGCACTGCGTGCGCGAGTACAAAGCGCAGTGCGTGACCCGCTACGACCAAGTGGTGGCGACGGCGTCGACCCCGTCCGAGCTGGCCGCGGGCTTCCTCGACAAGCTGACCGAGACCCTCGTCGAGGAGTCGTCGCTGCACCGGCTCTGGTACGACCTGCGCGCCCAGTCGATGTTCGAGGAGTCCTTCCGCGCCGACGTCGCCGCGATCGACCTGAGCTTGGAGCGGATGATCTGGCGCGTCCTGTCGCGCTACGCCGAGTTGGTCGGGGTCCCGCTCGACCTGACCCCGCCGACCGCCTATGCCGTGTTCGACGGGCTCTTCTACCAGGCCCTGCTCCGGCAGTTGGCCGGCGACCCGGACGCCGCCCGCGACCTGCGGACGGCGGTCGCCGCGGTCATCGGCCGGCTGGTGCCCGCGGCCTGACAGGCGCTCGGCTCACGCAGCCGATCGCCAGTCCCGCAGCGCGGCCAGCGCCGCCGCCCGGCGGTCCGCCGGGGCGGACGAGGTCAGGAGGGAGGCCTCCGCGATCCCGGCCAGCGCGGCACGGTCCAGCCCGAATGCGGCGGACGCCTGCGTGTACTCCCCCACCATCGTCGTGTCGAGGAACAGTGGACAGTCGGTGTTCAGCGACAACGGCACGCCCACGGCCAGCAGCGCCGGCAGCGGGTGTGCCGCCACCGACGGCACCACCTGCAGCGCCACGTTCGACGTCGGGCACACGTCCAGCGAGACCCCGCGCTCGAGGAGCAGGTTGACGACGGCGGACGACTCGACCGCGCGCACGCCGTGGTTGATCCGCCGCGCCCCGAGCTGCTCCACGCAGGCCCGCACGCTCTCGGCCCCGGCCCCCTCCCCCGCGTGCGGCACGGCCGGCAGCCCGGCGTCGGCCGCCTGCCGGAACACGTCCGCGAACAGCGTCGCGGGGAACCGCGCCTCGTCCGCAGCCAGCCCCAGCCCGACGACGCCGCGGTCGCGGTAGGCCAGGGCCAGGTCCAGCGACCGCTCGGCGGCGGACATCGGCAGCATCCGGTTCACCCCGACGATCAGCCCGGCACCGGCATCCGCGTCCGACCCCACCGCCAGCCCGTCGAGCACTGCCTCGACCACGGCCTCGTCCGGCCCGAGCCGCCCGGCGTACGTCGCCGGGATCACGTGCACCTCGGTCCAGACGACGCCGTTCTCGCGCGCCGTCGTCAGCAGCTCGGCGGCCACCCGCCGCAGGTCGTCGAGCGAGCCGATCAGGTCGCGGGCCTGCTCGTACGCGACCACGAACTCCGCGAGGTCGGCGAACCGGCCGGTGGGCGGCATCGGCCGGCCGTACCGATCGGCCAGCTCCCGCGCCGTCCCCGGCCGGATCGCCCCCTCCAGGTGCAGGTGCAGCTCCGCCTTGGGGAGCGTCACCAGGTCGAGGGCCGCTGCCGTCACGAGTGACCCAGGTACACCGTCTTCGACCAGGTGTAGAAATCGGTCGCCCGCGGCCCCTGCTCCCGGAAGGTGTTCGTCGAGGAGTCCTTGACCCCGCCGAACGGCACGTTCAGGTCCAGACCGGCGGTCGGTCGGTTCACCTTGACGACGCCGACCTGCGCGCGGGCCGCGAACTCGTACGAGGCGGACAGCGACGACGTGCAGATGCCCGCGGTCAGCCCGTAGGCCGAGTCGTTGATCGCCGCGATCCCCGCGTCCAGATCGGGAACCTCGAGCACCGCCACGACCGGGCCGAACACCTCGTCGCGCACCAGCGGGTCGTCGGCGGCGAGGTCGGTCACCACGGTCGGCCGGAACGCGAGACCGTCCGCGTCCCCGCCGGCCACCACGCGGCCACCGCGCGACACGGCACCGGACACGGCGCCGACGTCTTTGGCCAGCTGGTCCTCGCTCACGACCGGCCCCATCGTGGTGCCGGTGTCCAGCCCGTCGCCGACGACCATGCTCTCGGCCGCCTTGGCCAGCGCCTCGGTGAACGCCTCCCGCACGCCCGGGGTGCAGTACACCCGCGACGTCGCGGTGCACGCCTGGCCGGTCAGCCCGAAGCCGCCGGCGGCGACGATGGCGGCCGCCGCGGCGACGTCGGCGTCGTCCAAGACCAGGTAGCCGTTCTTGCCGCCCATCTCCAGCTGCACCCGCGCACGCCGGGCGTTCATGACGTCGGCGAGCTGCAGCCCGACCGCGGTCGAGCCGGTGAACGACAGCGCGGCCACGCGCGGGTCGCGGGCCAGCGCGTCGCCCACCACCGAACCGCGGCCGTGCACCACGTTGAGCACGCCGGCGGGCAGGCCCGCCTCGGTCAGCGCCGCGGCCAGGTTCGCCGTGGTCAGCGGGGTCAGCTCGGCCGGCTTCAGGACCACGGTGTTGCCGCTGATCAGCGCGGGCGCCATCTTCCAGGCCGGAATCGCGATCGGGAAGTTCCAGGGGGTGATCAGCCCGGCCACCCCGAGCGGCTCCTGCCGGGTGAACACCGTCGTCCCCGGCGTCGCGCTGGGCAGCACGTCGCCCTCGGCGCGCCAACCCTGGCCGCCGAAGTAGCGCAGCACGTCGATCGCCCGCCGCACCTCGCCGCGGGCCTCGGCCAGTGTCTTGCCCTCCTCGGCCACGAGGTCGCGGGCCACGTCCTCGTGCCGCGAGCGCAGGAGGTCGGCGGCGTCCATGAGGATCGCGCCGCGGGCCGGCGGGGGCAACGCCGCCCAGCCCGGCTGCGCGGCGGCGGCCGCGGTCACGGCGTCCTGCACGTCGGTGGCGGACGACGACGGTGCGGTGACCACCACCTCGCCGGGCCGCGCGGGGTTGGTGCGCTCGAAGGAAGGCGAGCCGGTCCACTCGCCACCGATCAGGTTCAGGGCAGTCTTCAACACGAGAGATCTCCTCAGAAAACGAATCAGAGCGAGCGGACGAGGCCGCCGTCGACGCGCAGCGCCGTGCCGGTCACGTAGGACGCCGGCGCCGAGCACAGGAACGCGGCCGCGGCGCCGAACTCGGCGGGGTCGCCGTACCGGCCGGCGGGGATGGTCGCCTTCGACTTCGCGACGGCGTCGTCCACCGACGTCCCGGCCTTCCTGGCCGCGGCCTCGTCGAGGAACGCGACACGGTCGGTCGCGATCCGCCCCGGCAGCAGCATGTTCACGGTCACGCTGTCGGCGGCCACTTCCGCCGCGAGGGTCTTCAGGTACCCGGCCAGCGCGGAGCGGCCGAGGTTGGACAGCGCCAGGTTCGGCAGCGGCGAGGCCACTCCGCTCGACCCGACGGCGAGCACCCGGCCCCAACCGCGGGCCCGCATGCCGGGCAGGGTCACCCCGAGCAGCCGCAAGTGCGGCCGCAGCAGCGTCTCGACGGCGGAGTCGAGGCCCGCGTCGTCGACGGTCGCCGCCGGGCCGGGCGCCGGGCCCGGGCCGTTGAGCACCAGCACGTCGACCTCGCCGAACGCCTCTCGGGCGGCGGTCACCAGCTCGTCGGGGCCCGACGGCGAGGTCAGGTCGACCTCGACGCCGATCGCCGACGGCAGCTCGGCCGCGATTTCCTTCGCCCGGTCGCCCCGACGGCCGGAGACGACGACGGAAGCGCCCTCGGCGCCCAGCGCGCGGGCGATCGCCTCGCCCAGCCCGCCGGTCGACGCGCAGACGACGGCGCAGCGGCCGGTCAGTCCGAGATCCATGTCAGCGCACCCCCTCGAGCGCCGGCACCGCGGCCAGGTGACGGTCGAGCTGCTCCGACAGCGAGGCGGGGAACGACGCGGCCGGTGGCCGGGCCGCCGACTCGACGATGAGCCCGCGCCGGCGCAGCGCCTCCTTGCGGACGGCGAGCGCGATGCGCACCTGCTGCTCGAAGTTGACCAGCGGCAGGTACGGCAGGAACGCCTCGCGCGCCGCCGCAAAGCCGTTGTCTGGGCCCCCCGACCGGAACGCCGACACGCAGGCCAGCAGCCCTTCCGGGAACGAGAAGCCGGTCATGGCACCGGCCGAGCCGGCGGCCAGCTCGTCGAGCAGGCCGATGCCGCCGAGGCCGCCGAACACGGGCACGTCCAGCCGCCCGGTCAGCGTGGCGATCGCCGGCGGGGTGGGCGGGGCCTCGGCCTTGACCGCCGCGACGAACGGCAGCTCGGCCAGCGCCGCGGCCAGCACGTCGGCCGGGATCGTCACGCCGCTGATCGCCGGGTAGTCCTGGACGACGATCGGCACGCCGGAGGCCTCGTGCACCGCGCGCAGATGAGCCGACAGTACGTCCGGCCGCGGCGAGTTGACCTGCACCATGAGGGCGGCGACGCGGTCGCCGACCGCCTCGACAGCGAGCAGCGACTCCTCGATCACCGGGGCGGTGCCCAGGGAGGTCGCCCCGACCACCAGCGGCAGCGCGACGGTGTCGGCCACCGCCTCGAGCACCTCGCGGCGCTCGGTCGACGACAGCTGCGCGGCCTCGCCGAAGACGCCCAGCACGGTCAGGCCGGTGACGCCGATCGACTCGTAGTGGGCCACCAGCTTGACGAGGCTCCCCTCGTCGACGTCGAGGGTGGAGCCGGAGAACGGCGTGGCGACGACGCCCCAGACGCCGGGGTCCACGGTCACGATCCGCTCCATTCCGGCGCGCGCTTCTCCTGGAAGGCGCGCACCCCCTCGTCCTGGTCCTTGCTCTGCAGTGCCGCGACCAGCGCGGGCAGCCGCACAGTGTTGGCCTCCCGCGCGGTGAGGTGCTCGGTGCGCTGCACGGTCTGCTTGATCGCCTTGAGCGACAGCGGCGCGCAGGCGAGCACGTCGTCCACCCAGCGCTGGACGGCGTCGTCCAGATCGGCGGCCGGCACGACCTCGTTGACCAGCCCGAGCCGGTACATCTCCGCCGCCGGCGCCTTGCGGCCGGTGAGCAGCAGACCCATGGCCTGGTGGTACGGGATCTGCCGGGGCAGCCGGACCATCCCGCCGTCCAGAGGGAGCCGGCCTATCCGCGGCTCGGTGAGCCCGAACTTCGCCGTCTCGGCGGCGACCACGATGTCGCAGCCGAGCACCATCTCCATGCCGCCGCCGAGGGCGTAGCCGTTCACGCGGGCGATCACCGGAACGTCGAGGGACTCGCGCAGCGAGAGCGCGCCGAAGCCGTCGGGGTCGAGGTCGGCCCAGTACTCCATGCCGGTCTTGTCCACGCCCGCGGCGGACACGTCGGCGCCGACGCAGAACGACCGGTCACCGGCGCCGGTGAACACGACGACCCGCACGTCGGGGTCGCCCTCGATCTCGGCCCAGACCCGACGCAGCTCCAGGTGCGCCGCACGGTCCACGGCGTTGAGCACGTTCGGCCGGTCGATGGTCACGCGTGCGACGTGGCCGTCGAGTTCGTAGCGGATGCCGTGTTCGACACTCATCGGAGCACCCCCGCCCCGGCCAGCGCGGCCACCTCGGCGTCGGTGAAGCCGTGGTCGCGCAGCACCTCGGCGTTGTGCTCGCCGAGCCGCGGCGGCACGCGCCGCACGGTCGCCGGCGTCGCCGACAGGTGGATCGGTGCGTCGAGCGTCCGGATCGTGCCGGCCGTCGGGTGCTCCATCTCGACGATCATGCGGTTGACCAGCGTCTGCTCGTCCTCGAGCGCCTCGGCCAGCGTGCGCACCGGCGCGCAGAGGATGTCGACCGACTCCAGCGCCTGGACCCAGTGCTCGGTCGTGTTCTCGGCGTACCGGGCGAGAAAGATCTCCCGCAGCGCGTGGCGGTTCTCCACCCGCGCCTCGGGGGCGGCGAACTCGGGCCGCAGCGACAGGTCCTCGATCTCCAGAGCCTTCGAGATGTCCCGCAGGGGGTTCTCCTTGAAGGCGCCGACCATGCAGACCGCGCCGTCCGTGGTCGGGAAGACGCCGGACAGCGGCATGGCTGCCCAGTTGATCTCGTAGCCACGGTTGAGCTGCATGCAGGCTTCCTGCATCTGCATGTGCAGCATCGAGTCGTACATCGTGACGTCGACCTGCTGGCCCTCGCCGGTGCGCTCCCGGGCCAGCAGCGCGAGCAGGATGCCCTGCATCAGGTGCATGCCGGTCGTGTAGTCGCAGAGCGTCGTCGGGTAGACCGAGAACGGGATCTCGTCGGACTCCCGCCGCGCCATCACGCCGGAGTAGGCCTGCGCGACGACGTCCTGACCGCCCTTGTGGCTGTACGGCCCGGTGTCACCGAAGCCGGTGCCCGACGCCCAGATGAGCTTCGGGTTGATCGCCTTGAGCGCCTCGTAGCCGAAGCCGATGCGCTCCATGACGCCGCCGCGGAAATTGCTGACGACGACGTCGGCGTCGCGCACCAGCCGGCGGATGACCTCCTTGCCCTCCTCCGAGCGGGTGTCGACCGACAGCGACCGCTTGTTGCGGTTGATCGACAGGAAGATCGGGTTGTCCAGGCCGGCCGGGTCGGCGATGGAGCTGCGGGACAGGTCCCCCACCCCGGGCCGCTCCACCTTGATCACCTCGGCGCCGTAGTCGCCGAGCAGCTGGGTGCAGCTGGGGCCCATGTAGACCTGGGTGAAGTCGAGAACGGTGACGCCGCTGAGCGGCTGGGTGTGCGGCTGGGTGCCGGTCACGCCGGGACCTCCTGGGGTGTGTCGATGGTGGCGTTGACGGACGGGACGTCACCGGGGTCGGCGCCCTGGTCCCGCATCCCCCGCTGGATGTCGACCGGGTCCACGTCTCGCACGGGGATGCCCTTCGCGACCGCGATGCCTGCCGCGATCCCGGCGGCCTGCCCCTGCGCCATGCACGGCGGGATCTCGCGGGAGATCCGCTGCGCGTCCGGCGTGGCCGAGTAGTGCCGGCCGGCGACCAACAGCTGGTCGACGCTCTTCGGCAGCAGCGCCCGGTACGGCGTGTAGTAGTCACGGCCGCGGGCGACCGAGTCGGCGAAGTGCCGCCGGCTGGTGACGTCGTCCTTGGTGACGACGTACTCGCCCTCGAGCAGCCGGGTCTGCCGCACGCCCATCTGCTCGGCGACGTCGACGACGTAGCTGTTCTCGAAGCCGGGCAGGTGCGCACGGACGTGCTCGACCGCGGCGGAGATCTTGTCCCGCGCGGCGAACTCGGCCTCGGTCAGCGACGCCGGGTCGGTGCCGTCGTAGCCCGACATGTGCGGCGCGTTGCACCACACGACGCCGGGGACCGGCGTCTTGAGCCACCACAGCTCCCAGGCCCCGCCGAGCAGCCGCTTGATCGTGCGGTTGATCGCGCGGGCCTCCTTCGGGTTGGCCTGCTCGAACCGCTCGGCCGCGTCGGTGTCGACGCCGCCCAGCCGGAACACCAGCGTGGTCAGGTAGCTGTCCTTGACGAACGGGGCGCCGGCGCGGGAGGCCACGTCGATGTCACCGGTGGTGTCGATGACGACGCCGCCCATGATCGCCTGCGGACCGGACTTGGTCTCGCAGACGACGCCGCGCATGACGCCGTCGTCCACCACCGGGCGGCTGAACCACGAGTGCAGCCGCAGGTTCACGCCGGACTCGCGGACCAGGTCGTTGGAGACCCGCTTCCAGCCGTCGGGGTCGAAGGCGACCGCGTAGCAGATCGGCTTCGGGTTGACGTGCGAGTGGAAGTCGAAGGCTCCCCAGCGACCCCACTGGTTCCACGTCTCGGTGGACGAGGTGCGGTCCTGCTCGGGCGGGTAGACGGCCAGGCCGAGCTTGGCCATCCGCTCGACGTACTCGTCGACGACACCGGTGACGGTGATCTCGGAGCCGTTGATCATGTCGTCCAGGACGAGCACCATGCCGCCGGAGGCCAGGCCGCCCAGCGCTGCGTAGCGCTCGAGCAGGGTGACGCTGGCGCCGTTGCGCGCGGCCGCCACGGCGGCGCTGACACCGGCGGGGCCACCGCCCACGACGACGACGTCGGAGCGGGTGACCACGTCGTCGCGGACGTCGTCGGAGGTGAGGGAGAGGGTGCGCGTGGTCATGGTCGTTCTCACTTTCCGCAGAAGGTGCCGCTGGACCGACGGGCGGCCAGGTAGAGCACCACGCTGATCGCGGACAGGACGGCGACGTACACGGGGAAGACCCAGTCCAGGCCCTCGTTCTGCAGCCAGACGATCAGGTAGGAGGCGGTGCCACCGAATACGGCGACCGCGATCCCGTAGCCCAGGGCCACACCGGTCGCGCGGCAGTACTTCGGCATCAGCGAGGTCGCGACGACGTTGTAGAGCGTCATGTTGAGCACCAGGACAACCGAGCCGCCGAGGATCACGCCGGCGAAGCCGAGGAGGCCGGGCTCGGTATAGACGAGCATCAGGAAGACCGTCGGGATCGCCAGAAGACGGGTGATGACGAAGGTCTTCGACAGGCTGTATTTGTCGGCCAAACGGCCCGTGATCGGTGAGCCGACCAACAGGACGACGGCCAGGGCCGTGGTGATCGCGAAGACCCAGGTCGGGTCCTCGCCGAAGGAACCGCGGGCCAGGCTCGGCAGCCCGACGTTCCAGGCGTAGTTGTAGGCCTGCGCGGCGCCGACCACGAAGATGATCGCGAGGAGGCCGAGCCAGTGCTTGCCGACACCGCCCCAGATCGTGTTGCCCTGGGTCGCGGCCTCGGACTTGTCCTCCTCGGTCAGCGACTCGGGGAGCGCGCGGCGCAGCCAGACGACGATCAGGCCGAGCGCCGCACCGAACATGAACGGGATCCGCCAGCCCCACTCGAGCATGGCGTCGGCGCCGATGGCGAGGCTGGTGAGGAAGCTGACCAGGCTGGCCAGCAGGATGCCGAGGTTGACGTAGAAGCTCATCAGCCCGGCGGCGCGGCCCTCGCGGCCCTCGGGCGAGAGCTCGACGGCGTAGGCGGTCGACAGCGGGGCCTCGATGCCCGTGGAGGCGCCCTGGACCAGCCGGCAGACCAGCAGGATGACGCCGGCCCAGACGCCGATGCTCGAGTAGGTGGGCAGCAGCGCGATGACCAGCGTGGTCACCGCCATGGCGCCGACCGACCACAGCATCACGCGGCGGCGGCCGATCCGGTCGGCGACCGTGCCGAGCAGGACGCCACCGAGGGGGCGGATCGCGAAGCCGACGGCGAAGACGGCGAGCGCGGACAGGGTCGCGGCGACCGGGTCGTCGGACGGGAAGAACTGGGGACCGATGAGAGCGGCCAGCAGGCCGAAGATCATCCAGTCGTACCACTCGAGCGTGTTGCCGAGGCCCAGGCCCAGCAGTGCGCGGCGGGTGGTGATCGGCGGGGCCGATTGCCCGTCGACCGGTGCGGTAGGTGGTGCTGCCTTGGTGAGAGCGGATGCCTCGACGGCCATAGCCAGATCTCCTCGTTCGCAGTTTCGAGAGTGCGCGGGATCGCCGCGGGGCGCCAGCTCGGGAGCCATCAGGGCATGACGGATCGCCCGGGACAGTCGTCGCGGCTGCTTCGGGAAGTAGGGGCGTGCTCCGGACTCGGTCCGGACGGGTCCTGCGGCGGACGGCGGCCGCCGTCCTCAGGTCACCAGGTGGGGGGAGTGATGACCCAGACGGCCCGGCAGATGTCCGGACCGGGGTTGCTGTACCAGTGGGGAACCGACGAGTCGTACCGGATCGAGTCCCCGGGGCCGAGGTCGTGGGCGACCCCGTCCACGTGGACGACGACCCGACCCTCGATCACCAGCCCGAACTCCTCACCGTTGTGGCGGTAGGGAGTCTCGCGCGTGTCGTACCCGGGCGGGGTCTCCACCCACACGACCTCGAGTGCGCCGGTGAAGTCGGGAGTGAGGAGTTCGTAGTGCCCGTCGTCGGCCCGTCCGAGCCCGTGACCGTCCAGCCGGCGCCGCTCCCCGCGACGCACGACCGGCGACTTGTTCTGCTCCGACACGTGCAGCAGCCGCCCGACCGGGATGTCCAGGCCGTGCGCCAGCTGGGCGAGCGTGGCGAAGGACGGGTTGCCCTTGCCCCGCTCGATCTGGCTCACCAGCCCGACGCTGAGGTCGGACAACTCCGCGAGCCGCTCGAGGGTCAGCTTCCGCTCCTTGCGCAGGGAGCGGATCCGGAGCCCGAGGCCCTGCAGCATCGCGCCGATGGCGGGAGCCGAAAGTACCGACTCGTCAGGCTGTGCCATGAACAACGACCTCCAGGTGGTGGCTCGGTGATCTCCACCATAGTGAAGAAGTTCACTCGGTCAAGGGTCTGATACACATTGCGCTGAAAATTTTCAGTTCAGTACCGGTGCGAATCGGAGCGCGACCGTACGCAGACGTCGTCCGGCGAGGTCACCGATCGTCACGCACTCTGGAGAGGTGAGTGACGAGGACCAGGGCTACGACAAGGACTACGTCGAGGGCGAGTTCGAGCGGGACACCGACTACATCGAGGACCGCGTCACCGCGGACGGCTCGAGCGGCTGGCCGGTGGAGCCGGGCCGGTACCGGCTGATCGCGGCGCGCGCCTGCCCGTGGGCGAACCGCTCGATCATCGTGCGGCGGCTGCTGGGCCTGGAGTCGGCGATCTCGATGGGCCTGTGCGGCCCGACCCACGACGAGCGCAGCTGGACCTTCGACCTCGACCCCGACGGCCGCGACCCGGTGCTCGGCTACGAGCGGCTGCAGGAGGCCTTCCTCGCCCGCTTCCCCGACTACGACAAGGGCATCACGGTGCCGGCGCTCGTCGACGTGCCGTCGCGGCAGGTGGTCACCAACGACTTCCCGCAGCTCACCCTCGACTTCTCGACGCAGTGGACGGCCTACCACCGCGACGGCGCCCCGGACCTCTACCCGGAGCCGCTCCGCGACGAGATGGACGACGTCATGGAGCGGATCTACACCGAGATCAACAACGGCGTGTACCGCTGTGGGTTCTCCAGCGACCAGAAGGCCTACGACAAGGCCTACGACCGGCTGTTCACCGCGCTGGACTGGGTCTCGGACCGGCTCGCAGACCAGCGCTTCCTGATGGGCGAGACGATCACCGAGGCCGACATCCGGCTGTTCACCACGCTGGCCCGCTTCGACGCCGTCTACCACGGCCACTTCAAGTGCAACCGGCAGACGCTGACCGAGTTCCCCGCGCTGTGGGCCTACGCACGCGACCTGTTCCAGACGCCGGGCTTCGGCGACACGATCGACTTCCCGCAGATCAAGGAGCACTACTACGTCGTCCACGCGGACATCAACCCGACCCAGATCATCCCGGCGGGCCCCGCCACGTCGGTCTGGCTGACGCCGCACGGGCGCGAGTCGCTCGGCGGCTCACCGTTCGGCGACGGGACGCCGCCGGGGCCGGTGGCTGCCGGCGACGAGGTGCCGTCCGACCACGGACCGGGCGGTATCCCGCACCGGTAGCAGATTCCCAGCGTGTGTGCGGTCCGGCGGCCGTCCGCTTGTGGACGACGTCAGGGCCTGTGGACAACTCCGAGGCGAGTCGTTCTCCGCTGTCACGGTGAGCGGCATGACGAAGCCACCACTCGCCGATGTCCCTGTCCGTACCGCCGAGGAGCTCACCCAGCGCTGGGAGCAACTGCTCGACCCGCCGGTCTTCACTGCCCGCAGCCTGTGGCTGACGTGGCTCGACAACGGGCTCATGCTGCCGGTCGTCATCCCGGTCGACGACGTCCCTGCGGTTCCGGATCGCGTCCTCCTGGCCAACCTCGCGCAGGTCTGCGAGTCGATGTCCGAGTCGCACTGCGCCGGCACGCGCACGTGGCGATGGCGCTGTGCCGGCCGGGGCGCGTCAAGGTCACCAAGGACGACGAGGCGTGGGAGCGCGGCCTGCTCGAGGCGTTTGAGGAGGTCGACGGCACCTGGAGCCTGCACCTCGCCGCCG
>CAWAQI010000003.1:0-175589 GCA_963784165.1 uncultured Actinomycetota bacterium | reverse complement strand
GGGCAGCGACGGGGCGGGCGTGGACGCGCCGCCGGCCGGTCAGGCCGCGGAGACGGCCGCAGCATCCGAGTCGGCGACGGAGCCGGTGTCCGCGTTCGAGGACTCGTTCGACGACGATCGTCACGGGTGGGCGTTGCCGCCCGCACCGACGGGCACGACGACGGTCGAGGGCGGCGACTTCGTCTGGGAGAGCACGCAGCCGGGTCTGCGCCCCCACGTCATCGCCACGACCCTGGGCGAGGCATACGACCAGGGACGGCTGGCGATGACCGACGTGCTCGTGACCGCGTCTGTGACCCCGGAGCGTGGCGCCGCGGCATTGGGCGTGTTCTGTCGCGAGGTACCGGACTCCGATGCCGACTTCCAGTGGTACGAGTTCGTGGTCCGCGACGGGTACGCCGCCATCCGGCTCGCCGATACCGACGGCAACCTCGACGTCCTCGCGGAGACGAGCAACCCGCAGCTCCCGCTCGGCTCGACCGCCTCGATCGAGGCCACCTGCGTGGACGCGGCTGACGAGTCGGCCTCCCTCAGCCTGAGCCTCGACGGGACGGCCGTGCTCGACACCCAGGTGGAGAACCCGCTGGGCAACGGGGTCGCCGGCCTCCAGGCCTACGACGCCGCGGAGGACGAGAGCGCGGACCGGTTCCTGATCTCCTGGCACGACTTCGCCGTCGAACCCGCCTGATTGCGACTGGTCGACCCCCTCAGAGCGTCACACAGCGACGGGTCGAGCCGCCTGAGAGCAACTGACCGAAGAGTCGGCGTCAGTGGCGGCCGAGGCCGCGCGCCGTCCAGCCAACGTGGCGCCGCACGGGACTGCGGGTTGAGTGAAGTGGTCCGGATCGTGGCGGCGACCAGCTCGGCGTTGCCTCGGGGCACGCGCGCGAGCACGTTGCGCATGATGTGCACCCGGCACAGGAGTCAGCGGAGGCTCCGGCTCCGGTAGACGTCGGCAACGACGCTCACACAACGCTCGACGGTCCGAGCCGGACACGGCAATCCAGGCAGTAGGTGTGCCGAGCGTCCGAGGACGTGCGGTGGTCGTCATGCCGACGGTCCTCTGCGTGAAGCAGGCGGCGCAGTTGCGTAGCTGTCAGGCCGTCCCGGTGTGGTGCTCGGCCGCCGTCCTTCAGCGGCAAGCCGGGGATCGGCTGGGTATCAGTGGATTGGTACTTGGGCACCTGTGGAGTGTGGCCCGACAGGCACCTGTGCAGGGTCACCCGACCGCCGGACTTGCGCGGGACACTGGGGCCATGCCCGAGGAGGCCCAGCAACCAGGAAGGAGCCGCGGTACTACATGGCACGGCCGGGACGGGGCAGCAACAAGCCGAAGTCTTCGTCGGAGTGGAACCCCGGGAGCGGCCCGAACGTAGAGAGGCGCGGTTGGCCGCCGGCCGACCCTCGACTGCCTGACTGACCACCCGCAGCGGAGGAGAAGCACGATGCGCTGCACTCGATGCGGCCAGAGTCCCGCGGGCAGCCGCTTCTGCCTGCAGTGCGACACAACGCTCGCGGACGGCGGCGTCCGCGAATCGGACATCAGGATGCTCAATGTGGGCGGTGACGACATCGCCACTGACAGCGACCTGCCCGAGGCCCTGGCGGATGCCCATGCCGGCGTCGTGGAGTCCCTTCCCGCTGGGTCGGCGTTGCTGGTGGTCAACCAGGGCGCCAACGCCGGCAGCTGCTTTGTGCTCGACCAGGACGTCACCAGGGTCGGGCGGCATCCCGAGAGCGACATCTTCCTCGATGACGTCACGGTCAGCCGCCGACACATGGAGTTCCGTCGCGAGGGCAGCGGGTTCTCCGTACACGAGGCGAGCAGCATCCTCGGCATCTACGTCAACCGGAACCTCGTGGACGAGGCCAGGCTCACCAGCGGCGACTTGGTGCAGATTGGCAAGTTCCGATTCCTCTACTTGACCGGACCGCTCGGCGGATCAGGGCCCACCCCTTGCGGCAACCCATGATCATTCGCGGCGGAGGCCCCAGCCCTCATACCGTCTGAAAATCGATGGTGCATGCGGTTTCGCCCAAGGACCAGTTCCGGGGCGGCGGAGAACCGATCAGCTGGGGCAGTAGTAGTCCCGGAGATCCACCTCGAGGGACGGATGCGGGCCTCGGACGGTCGATACGTTCCCATCGGGGTCGAACTCCACCCAGCCAGCGTCGAGCAGCCGGATGCCGCCGTCGGGATCGAAGAGCTGGATCGGCAGGCCGACGACCCGACGGGTGCCGTCCGGAGCGATGAAGGTCGTCCCGGCCCCCTTCTCGACCGGCACCCTCGGGTCGTCGGGCACGAAGGTGCGGACGACGTGGACGATCTCGGAGCCGTCTGCGTACACCGTCGAGGACCAACGCTGGGTCAACGTGGTCTGCGTCGTGACACCGCAGAGGTCGAGGATGAACTCGTCGTCGAAGGTGTCCACGAAGCTGCCGCGTTCCGTCACGGGCTGATCGGCGGAGGCGGCGGTGGCATGAGCGGTGGCGAGACCGAGTGCGGTCGCGATCGCAAGGCTCCAGGACGTGCTGCGGTTCATCATCGGTTCCTCCCGGCGGCGGTGGGGACGCGCCGCACGTTAGGGAGGCGTGGTGCTGGGCAGTAGGGAGCCAGCACGGTCCGGATCAGAGGGTTTCCCCTGGCCGCACCGGGAGGTCGCCGGGCATGCTGCCGTCGTGCTCGTCAGTGGGCCGTCGGTGCGCCGGCTGGCAGCCGCCGGCGCGGCCTCGTTCATTGCCGTCACCGCGGCGGTCGGGGCGTCGCAGGGGGCGCCCGCCCGGTTCTTGCTGCTCGACACAGGCCTGGGGCTGGTGTTCGTAGCGGCCGGGCTGATGGCCTGGGAACGGCGGCCCGAGGTGTGGACCGGTCCGCTGCTCGTGGCCTCCGCCGTCCTGTGGTCGTTGGGGGCATACGCCCCGGCAGGCCTGATGCCATGGGCAGTGCTCGGCTTCGCCTTCGAGCGGTACTACGACGTGCTGCTTGCGTTCCTGGCCCTGACCTTCCCCGACGCCCGCCTGCGACGCTGGGACCGGATCGTCCTCGGCGCGTTGGCCGCTGGTTACCTGACCCGGACGGCGTCTCGGCTCCTCGTGGACTGTCCGTGCACCGGGTCCGAGAACCCGTTCGCGGTCATCGAGCAGCAGGCGCTCTTCGAGTGGGCGCAGGTGTGGACCAGCGCGCTCATCGTCGTCGCCTCGCTCGGCGTCGTCGTGCTGGCTCTGGGCCGTCTCCACTCCAGCGCCCCGGTGGCGCGGCGGATCCTTCGGCCGGTCGTCCTGGCAGGGACAGTGGCCGCAACCGTGGCGGCCTACGACGCCGCCGAGCTCGTTGCCCTGGTGCTCGGTCGGTCTCCGCTGCTGCCGTTCGAAGACCCCTGGCTGGAGATCGCCGCGTGGACGATCATCGGCGCCGTCGTCCTGGTGCCGCTGGGTTTCCTGGTCGGCGCCCTGCGGCTCCGCCGCGGGCGCGGCGCCATCGCCGAGCTGGCTCTGGAGCTGGACAGGGGAGCGGACCCGCACCGGCTGCGGGATGCGCTCCGTGTCGCCTTGGGTGACCCCGGCCTGGACCTCTACCTCCGGCGGTCCGGGGGCACGTGGACGACGCCGTCTGGGCAGCCGGCCGACCTTCCCGCCGAGGACGACCGGACCGCTCGCACGATCCTGGCCGGCCAGCACGGGCCCATCGCCGCCGTCGTCCACGACAGTGCTCTGCGCGAGGACCCGGGACTGGTGGCCTCCGCCACCGCCGTCCTCCGCCTGGCGGTCGAGAACGAGCGCCTGACCGATCTCGACCGTGTCCGGTTGGAGCAGGTGCGGGCGTCGCGCGCCCGTCTCGTCGAGGCGGGGGACCGGGAACGCCGCCGCATCGAGCGCGACCTGCACGACGGAGCGCAGCAGCGGCTCACCGGCGTGGCGTTGTTCCTCCAGGAGGCGAGGCACGAGGCCTGGGAAACCAACGCCCATGCCCGCGTCGTGGACCGCCTCGACGAGGCCGCCGAGGAACTGAAGGCCGCGGTCGTCGAGCTGAGGGAGCTGGCTCGCGGCATCCACCCCAGCGTTCTGACCGAGGAGGGCCTCCGGCCAGCGGTGGCCGGACTGGCGCGACGCACGGCCGTTCCGGTCGAAGTCGACGTCTGGCGCGGCCGGCTCGACGCGGGGGTGGAGGCCGCCGCCTACTACATCGTCGCGGAGGCGCTCACCAACGTGACGAGGCACGCCAGAGCCAGCGGGGCCACCGTCTCCATCTCCCGGTACGACGGGCACCTCATCGTGGAAGTGAGCGACGACGGGGACGGCGGAGCCGACACCGCGCGCGGATCGGGACTCGAGGGCCTCGCCGACCGACTGGACGCGCTCTCCGGGAGCCTCCACGTGGTGAGCCCCCCGGGTGGCGGAACAAGGCTGCGGGCGGAGATTCCGTGCGGGTGATCGTGGCCGATGACTCCGCGGTGATCCGTGCCGGTGTCGTGCGCATTCTGGTCGACGCCGGGATGGACGTCGTCGCCGAGGCGAGGACGGCGGACGAACTGCTCGAGGCGGTGGCCGAACACCGACCCGATCTCGCCGTAGTCGATATCCGGATGCCACCCCGGGGCACCGCGGGATTGCACGCGGCGGTGCAGATCAGGGGCCGGTACCACGGCGCCATCCGGGTCCTCGTGCTGTCTCAGTACCTGGAGCCGGACTACGCGCTGCGAGTGCTCGGTGGAGGAGTCGGTGGTGTCGGTTACCTGTTGAAGGACCGCATCGCGGACGGCGGCCAACTGGTCGAGGCGGCCCAGCGAGTCGGCGCCGGCGGAACAGCAATCGACCCGGCCGTGGTCGAGGAGCTGGTCGGGGCGCGTCGGCGACATGACCGCCTCGTCCGCCTGACCAGCCGGGAGCGCAGCGTTCTCGCCCTCGTGGCGGAGGGACGGTCCAACCGCGCCATCGCAGATCGCCTGGACGTCGCCGTCAAGACGGTCGAAGGCGTGATCGCCGTCGTCTTCGCCAAGCTGGAGCTCGAGCCGGGACCGGACGACAACCGCCGTGTCCTCGCGGTCCTCGTCCATCTGGACCAGAGCCTTCCGGCTCGCGGACGGCCCCTCACGGACTGGTGAGCGGAAGTCCGGGAACTGAGCCACGAAGCGGCGCCGACGCCTTGCTGAGCTGGACACACCGGCATTGGACCTGGTCAGTATGCGGGGCGTGTGACCGGGATCGAACCAGCATGGCCAGCTTGGAAGGCTTGGGACCCCAGGTGCCATCTTGGCTGGTCCGCGCCAAATCAGGCGCATGCCGTGCCTTCCGCGTGCCTCAGCGCGAAATGGCCGGCCGGAGCAGCGGCTCTTCGGTGTCGTTCGCTCAGCGGCCAGTCGAGTGCTGCGGGTCGCGGCGTCAGTGCTGCCCACGCCGGCCCTGAGGAGCGAGTCCCTACTGTCCTCCCCGTCAGGGACGGCCCACCGGGCCAGTCATGCAGGACGGTGACCGACGGCATGGCCACTGTCCTGCGAAATGCTTGGGCGGGTTCGTCCACCGGGACAGCGCTAGTCCGCGCAGTCCACCGCGACGGCGAGGGCTCCGCATATCTGCCGCATGCGCGTGTCGGCCAACCGGCCGAGCCGCTCAACGAGGACCGCGACAGAGACGCTCTCAACCGAGTCCATGTTGACCACGCAGCGACGGGGTACCGGGTCCTCGCCGGGCTCGAGGCCGACTTCGCTGACGAGGCCGCGGATGGTGGTGGTGCAGGGTGCGACGAGCGCACGCCGGTGTCGGGGGATCACTGCGTCGCGAGAGAGGATGACGACCGGGCGGCGCCCGATCTCGGCCATCTCGCACCACCAGACCTCACCGCGCGCGGGCAGCGTCGTCACGACCGTGCGGCGGCCTCGCGAAACGACGCCAAGTCACCCCACTCGTCGGGTTCGTCGAGCGGGTGCTCGTCGTAGGCGGTGTAGCTCGCCTCGACCTCGGCTGAACGGTGGCGCGCCACCAGGGCGCGGAGCGCCTCGTCGATCATGGCGGCGTCGGTGTCACCAGATCGCACACGCCGAGCGGCCTGGAGAAGATCTTCGTCGACGGTAGTGCTGAGCCGTGTTCTACTCATGCCACAATCATGCCACGACAGTCGTGTGGCATACGACGACGTCCGCCTCGTGGACTGCATCTATCCACCCGCAGTCAGCACCATGGGTCGATTTTCGGATTAGGCGGCCCCAGGAACAGGGGCAGGCCTCGACGCCCGGAGCATGCCGCAGGCATGGACGATCGCGAAGAATTCGTGGGTTGGGTGAAGACGGCGCGGTACGAGGCGGAGCTTGCGCTACACAACGGCGACCCGTCACCGCGGCGGGCGCTCTGATCCCGCCACGAGCCCGTAAGCGTCTTGGGTGCCTGGCGCAACGCGCACGGCCAAGGCCAGCTCGACGAGCTCTTTACTGGCCTCGGGAAGAGCTTCTCCGACTGCACCTCGTATGCCTTCGAACTGCTCGCGTACGACGTCGTGGGCGACAAGCCTATACGGCAGGCTTCGAGCACACCTCGGCATCCGTCGACGGCCAGCCGCGTACCTACAGCTTGCGAGCCACCCAGGTGTAGCGCCGCGAGGACGGCGAATGGCGAGTGGTCCATCGCCATGGCGACACCGTCACCGACTGACGGGTGATCACCGACAGGGATCTGTGGTTGCCGTCTGTAATAGGCACTCAAAGGGTGATGATCGTGACGCCGCCAGATGATCACCGTGCGTCCAGGACGCGGTCTAGGTGGTCGAATTGATGGCATTCGGCGAAGTATCTGAAGAAGCGCTTCAGCGGGCTCTCTACGAGGGGGAGCAGGACGGGTACGAGCTGAAAAACTTCCAATGGCTACCGTCGATCGTCTGGATCGTGTGGGAACGGTGCCTCGCCTGAAGCGCCTCATTTGATGACGTTGTGCGGTGTCCGGAGCCGGCTCCCACCAGCGAGCGATTTTGTCGCTCCCGAAACGTCAGATTGCGGTCGGCAGGCCCGTGTCTGATTCCAGAGGCTCGCGGTTCAATTCCTGCGCCTCACGGTTGCCCTGCAGCGGCTTCGATTGCCTCCGCAACTGGACTGCCGCCGGTCAATCGAGCAGCAGGTCCACTGCACGGTCGACGAGGTTGACCCAGCGGTCCCCGCCGGGGTCGTTGCTCACCTGCTGGGTAGCCAGACCGGAGAGCACCGCGGTCCACAGGTCGATATCGGCGGGCTCCGTGAGGCCCGCCCGGGCGAGGATCTCGGCGCCGTGCGCGTAGACCCGCTCGGCCAGCGTGTACGACGCCGCGGTCGGCTCAAAGCCGGGGATGACCCGCAGGAAGAGCAGATTGAGCCGAGCCTCGTCGGCGACCGCGAACTCGACGAACATCCGCGCCGCAGTCCTGGCCGCAGCGCGCGGGTCGTCCGGGAGTTCGATCGCCTCGGCGTGGGCAAGGAAGGTCCGGTAGCCGTCGGCGAACATCGCGTCGTAGATCTCGTACTTGCTCGCGAAGTGCACGTACAGCGAAGGCGCGCGGACGCCGACCGCGTCGGCGAGCTCACGCATCGTCCAGCCGGTGAGTCCCTGTTCGCGGGCCAAGCCCCAGGCAGCGTCCAGGATCCGCTCGCGGGTGACCCGCCGGCGGAGTGTTGAGCTGTTCGGCACCCTTCCTCCCCAGGTCCTAACTTTGTTCGGCCGTTCTCTTGACGATCGACTCGCACGGCCGCATCCTAACTTTGTTAGGAAAGTCTGGGTGTGCAGGGAGGTGGCCATTGATCGCCATCGACACCATCCCGCGGATCACCCGTGGCGGCGACGCCGAACGACTGGCGACCGCGGCGTACGACCAGCTCCTCGTGCTCCTCGACGAGCTCGGCCCCGACGAGTGGAACGCGCCGACGGAGTGCCCCGGGTGGACGGTCGCCGACATGGTCGGCCACCTGATCGGCGCTGCGAAGGGGTACGCGTCGGTGCGAGAGCAGGTCCGCCAGCAATGGTGGGGATTTCGGCATCGCCGGGAGTACGACGGCAACTCGCTGGACGCCATCAACGCCCTCCAGGTCGCGGACCACCGGGCCTTATCGCCTGCGGAGCGGGTGGTGGCCCTGCGCGCGGCCGCCGGCCCCTCGATCCGGTTCAGGATGCGGGTCCCCTCAGCGCTCCGCCGGATCAGTGGGCCGGTCGACACCGGCGGGTCGACTGCTTCAGGGATGCCTTCCCGGGACACTCTCGGCCATCTGGTGGACGCGATCATCACCCGCGACGTGTGGATGCACCGGGTCGACATCGCCCGGGCGACCGGGCGCGACCTGGTCCTCGACCCCGAGACCGACGGACCTGTTGTCGCCGACGTGGTCGCCGAGTGGGCCGGGCGGCACGGCCAGCCGTTCGAGATCACCCTCACCGGACCGGCCGGCGGCACCTTCGTCCAGGGTGTCGCGGGCGAGCGGCTCGAGTTTGATGCCGTGGAGTTCTGCCGGGTGCTGGCGGGCCGGGCCGACGGCGACGGGCTGCTCGCGGTTCGGGTCCTGTTCTGACCTTCGCGTCCAGCGGCCTCAGCCCCCGCGGAGTCGTAGTGCTCCGGCACCTCTATCCGTTTCCTGCGACATCGCAGTGGAGCGGGTGACGGGGCTCGAACCCGCGCAGTCAGCTTGGAAGGCTAGGGTTCTCCAAGCCTCTATGGGCTGGTCAGAAGGTTCTCTGCCCTACATCGTGCCTTGATCGTGCCTCTGTTGACGGACGCCATGCGACGGCCAAACCATCTCGGCGGAGCGTCCCTGCGGTGGACGCTGATCGACCAGTCCAGCAACAGCTCTTTGTTGGCAGCCGAAGGGCTGAGGAACGTGCCACGGCAAGGAGAACAGCGGATCGGTGGTGCGCGTGCACGACGAGGGCGGGGACGGCCCTCCTGCCGGGCCTCGGCCAGCAGAGACACGCGACCGTCCCCGGTGGTCTCTCCACCGGACCCGGCGGGTGCGCGGTCGGGCAGGGCGAGCTCGAGCGCGCGCTCGGATACGACGTCCAACTGCGCCCTGGCCATCAGGCGCCTCGGGACAACGTGGGTCGACTGCACAAGCTTTAGCTACTTCGACCTGAAGAACTCTCCGGGTCGATGAGTCAATCGATCTTGGTGAGCTCGGGTTTGCATCCGGATCGACGTCGGCCCCGGCCGGTCAGCCGGCGAGGGAGCCGATCTTGACCAGGTTGTGGGCGAGGACCGCCTGTCCGGTCCAGATTCGGGCTCCGTCGAGGCCGTCGAGGCGGGTGCGGTCCCAGCCGTATCCGCGTTTGAGGCTGCTGATCCGGCCCTCGCAGCCGGTGCGCCACTTGATGATCTTGCGGAAGGCGGGGCGCCGTTCGACGGCCTGCCTGGCCTTGCCGGGTTTGCTCTTGCGCGGGATGACGACCGTCTGGACCCCGAGGTCGTGCAGCTCGTTCTCGACGCTCGGCCTCGCCGTAGCCACGGTCGGCGGTGACGGTGCCCGGCCGCCGCCCGGTCCGGGCGATGACCCGTGCCACGGCAGGGGCGAGCTGCGGCGCATCCGGCGGGTTGCCCTGATCGACGGTGTGGTCCAGGACCACCCCGTCGACGTTGTCGAGAACTTGGGCCTTGTAGCCGAACTCGACCGGTCGGCCCAGCCGTCCCTTGGCGATCGGGCGGGCATCGGGATCATGCAGGCTGACCCGCCGGGATGCGCCGTCGGGAGTGATCCCGGCGATGCGCTGGCGGGTCTGCGCGGCGATCTTTCGAGTGGCCGTCAGGAGTGCGGCGAGGTCATCGACCGCACGCTGCAGGCGACCGCGCCGCCGGCCCGCGGCCGCGTTCCGCGCGCCGGTCGCCGCCAGGTCGGCGGCTTTCGACCGGGCGCGGCGCAGCGCCCGGCGGGCGTTGCTCAGCAGCCGTTCGGCGTCGGCCGCCGCCCGCTCGGCCAGTTCGGCCAGTTCACCGGTGATCCGCCGCACGGTGGCCTGCGCCTCGTCCCGATGCTGAGCGCCGCGCAGTCGAAGCTTCGCGGCGATGCCGTGCGCGCGGCGGCCGGCCGCCCGGCTGCGATCGCGTATCCGGGTGCGGGTCGCTCCGCCGGCTGCTTGGATCCGCCGACCGGTGGCAGCGATCCGGCGGACGGCCCGGGCCAGCAACCCCGAGTCGGTCGGATAGGCCACATCCGCCGGCACGACAGTGGTGTCGGCGCGCAAGCGCGCGGTGCGCAGCAGCTTGGCCTCGGCCGCCTTGGCCAGCAGCGCCTCGTTGCAGCCCGTCGACCGCGGTGCTGCCGCAGCGGATGGTCAGCTTCATCAGCGTCGTCGGGTGCGGCACCCGACCGTCCAGCGGGATCCGGCAGAACCGGCGCCAACTGATCGAGTCCGCCACCTCTCGACACAGGGACTCGTAGCCCAGCCGGTAGCGGAACTTGAGGAACATCATCCGCAGGTAGGTCTCCATCGGCGTCGATGGCCGGCCGATCCGCGGATCGAAGAACTGGGCGAACGGCGCGAAGAACACCGGGTCGTCCAGCAGCGCATCCACCCGGGCCAGCTCCTCGGGAAGCCGCACCACCTCCGCCGGCAGCGCCGCTTCCCACGCGCTGACCTGCTCGGCCCTGGTCCGGAACATCCGCCACTCCGGCGCGGTCGTCATCGCTCGGTTGGGAGCCCTCACGATCTCGCCGAGCACCCCGCACCAGAGGGCGCCACGCCGAACGGCACCAGCCCCGCTACCCGCCGGACCCCGGGGTTCTTCAGGTCGAAGTAGCTAACGGGCACGGCGTTGGCGCTGCGCCCGCGGACGTGGGGCTTCGGCGCGGCGGCCGGGATCCTCGTGCTCGCGTTCGCCCAGGGGTGCGGGTTGCTCTGTCGTTCGCTGCGGGCTCGCGACTGTCCACCGGAGGCGGACTGGGCTTTCCACGCCGCCGGCTATTCCCTGCCCTCGGGCCACACGGCGACGGATACCGTCGCCGGCGGGCTGCTCTGCCTGAGCCTGGCCCGCGGATTGAGAGGCGCCTGGCGGTTCGTCGCCATGGCCGTGCTGGCTTTGTGGGCGGCCGTCGACGGCGTCGGTCGGGTGTACCTGGGGCTGCACTGGCCTACCGAAGTCATCACAGGCTGGCTGGTGGCCGGTCTGCTCACGGTTCTCGCTGCCGGACTGTTCGCCCGACTGCGCGCGTCTGCCCTCGATCCGTCGGACCGACCGCTCGATCTGCAGCCGGCCACCGGCCAGGACGTCCTCGCCGCCAATCGGTCGAGGAGTGCGCGCGGCGACGAATCTACTGAAGACGGCCCACCGGACCGCGACGGCTGACTGCCTGGATGCCAGGGCTGCACGTCCACGAGAGCCACACCAGGTGCTAGGCCGTCAGTCTCTCTGCGAGCTTGCTCACGACCTGCTGCGCGAGGTCGGCCGGGATCGCGGCGACGATCGCGGCGGCCAACGCGTCCGGGTCGTCGTTGGCGTCGGCGGCGATCATCCGCTGCTCGAGCACGTCCAGGCGATGGCGCAGCCGGTCCAGTCCGTAGGGCAGCCGCCCGTCGGCGATCACCTGCCGGGTCCGCTGTGCGATCTTCTCGATGTCGACGTCGGTCAGGGGCATGTCGTCTCCTCCAACGAGTTGGGTGGCGCGGGTGAGGATCTGCGGGATCTGCGCGATCTTCCCCGCGCCGGGGCACAACTTCCCGTTGGCCGACGACCACAGCTCGCCGCCCGAGACCCGCCACGGGTCGATGCCGAGCCGGTGGTAGCCGACCCCCCTGGAGGTGGGCCGCGAGTCGGGCATGACCTGCAGCGGCACCCCTTCGATGTCGTGCGCCCAGCGGCAGATCCGGGCGAGGGCATCCATCTGCGGGGCGGTCCACGGCTCGGACTCCGGATTGGTCACGCCGCCCTGCGTCTCGACCGAGATCAGCGTGGCGTTGCCGTCGAGTTGTGCGTAGGCCACGAGGTCGGTGTCCACGTACTGCTCGATGGTGCCGCTCTTGGCCACGTAGAAGTGGGAGTCGACGTTGGCCGTCGAGAAGTAGGGAAACAGGCTCGCCGCCTCGGACACGGCCACGTGCAGGCAGACGCCGCGGCCCTTCGCCCGCCTCGGCCGGGAGTTGGACACCGGAATGGGACGCCATGCGACGCCGGGCATGATGGCCATTCATGGCCTCCCTATCGCGGGGAAGGGGAACGGTTGGGGAGCGCCGAGACCGAGGAAGGGTGGTACCGGCCAGCGCTGCGCCTCGACGGGGCGGCCTCCGTCCGGCGGCTGTGAGCGGCGCCGGAAGATCCGTGGGGCTGGAGCTCGTCCACGGACGGACCGGGAAACTCGACGTCGTTGCTGCGGGAGCAGGCTGGGTCATGACCGGCGGTCCACGTCCGGTCGTCGACCGACGGCTCGCTCCAGAGGGCAGGTATGTCCAGGTACGGATCCCCGTACCAGTCGGCAGCCTGCGAGCCAGCGACCGGGCTCCTGACTCCGGTGGAACTCGGGAGCGGCGGCGCGTCGCGCGGATCCGGGCACTGGGGAACAGCGGCCGCGGCGCGGGCTCGGGGTAGACGGAGGCGCAGCCACAGGTCCCGGCCGGCGAGGAGCCAGGATGCGCCGAATGCCCAGACCGCCACGGTCTCGGCTGCGTACAGCGGGGGCAACTGCCAGAGGCCGAACTCCTCGAAGCCGGCCAGCCCCGCGGCGCAGACGGCAACCAGGACCGTCACCCCGCAGACCGCGTGGACCGCCGGCGCCACGAGCTTGCCGCCGTGCGCCCGTTCCCGCCGCGCGAAGAGGAACGAGAGGGCTGCGATCAGAACGAAGCACACCGCCGCGGCTATCAGGTGGATCCGCTCCGCGAGCAGCTCGCCGAACAGTTGCTGCACCGGCGAGCAACCAGAGGGCAGCGGTGTGCTCCCGCACCAGGGTGCTCCCGGCGTCAGGCCGGGCCGCCGGACGGGGAAGAACACCACGACGAGCAGAGCGAGGCCCGCACCCAGGCTCAACAGGAAGTCCCATGTCCACGGCTGTCCCGCGAGGTAGGTGGCCAGCAGGACGGCGATGACGCACAGGCTGCCGACCAACACGTCATGCATCGGGGAGTGGTAATAGGAGCTCAGGGATCTGCCGAGGTTCACCGTGCCACCTCCGGTCCCGGCGATCAGGCCGAGGGGCAGCAGGATGCCGATCAGTCCGACCACCGTCCGGATCAGCAGGTAGGAACGGACGTAGAGCGCGGCGGGATCGTTCCGGTCGGAGCAGCGCGGGTCGGCAAAGGTGTCCAGGGTGGGCCTGCGCATCGCTCCTCCAGAGATGGCAACGAGGAGACGCGGCTCGGCGGCCGCCCGGAGCTGCGCGGGGATGCCGTCGACGGAAGGCCCGTCTCAGCTTGGTCATCGCCGCTCACGGGCAAATGGGTTCGCGTCAGGACCAGAGACTCAGCCACCTCATGTCCACACGATTCGCAATCGAACGACAGCGTTCAGTTTGCGAGGCGGGCGGTCCGACACCGCGCTCGGAGAACTCTCGCGCGGCGCCTCCCAGCGACTGGAAGACTAGGGCTGCATCATGCGCGCGGCGGCCATGCGAAGGAGCTCCACGGGAGGGGGAGCCGCCTGTACACCGTGCTCTGGCGTCCGCAGCCGCACGCGCCGGTCAGGCACTCCAGGGCAGCCGCGGCGCGAGCCCGATCTTTCGGACTCGAGGGTAGGTCAGGCGCTGATCGCCACCGGATCAGGGCGGGTGGTGACAAGACCGGCGAAGCGGTTCGGTTCGCTGAGCATCCAACCGTGCCTGCCGCCGACGGTCTCGGTGGTGATGCCAGGTGCGCAGGTCGGCAGGTCGCCGGGGCGGACGACGTGGTCGGCATTGGCGAAGACGAGGCGGACGGGAATCCCCGCGGCGACCGCTGCCTGGAGGTCGGTGACGGAGTCGGCGGCGCGGGCTGCCAGGCCGCTGGCGGTGACCGCGGCCGGGTTGCGCAGCGCGGCGGCCAGAAAGTCCCGAAGGGCGGCGACGGCGACTCGTGAACGCGCGTCGCCGAAGATGCCGGTGAGCAGGTGCGGCCAGGAGGCGGATCCGTGAGCGGCCCCACCGACGGGGCTGATCAGCGTCAATCTGCCGATGAGGTCGGGGCGCGCAGCGGCGATCCGGAGCGAGACACCTGCGCCGAACGAGTGGGCGACCACGGGGAGCCGCTCGGGAAGGGCGAGCGCGTCCAACGCGTCGATCATGTGGTCGGCGACGCCGTTGAGGGAGTGGTCGCGCATGCGACGAGCGTCGGATCGGCCAAACCCGGGTAGGGAGGGCGCGCTGATGCGGTAACCGCGGTCAGCCAGGAAGCGCAGCGCGGGCAGGTAGGCGCGCGGGCTCAGGCCCCAGCCGTGCAGGAACAGCAGTGGCTCGCCCTCACCCAAAGCGAGGACTTCGACGCGGCGGTCATCGACGTATACCTGCCGCCACTCGGGGCGCAGCGTTGAGCGGTGCGGCTCAGCGAGGGAGAGCACGGTCACACGGATGTCATCGGCACCCGGAGCGGAGATGTTGACGCGTACCAGGGCCGGGTTCCCCGAACCTGTACTGGTCGCACCCGAGGTCCTCCATGACCTCGACGCGGCGGGAGTCCCACCGGTAGCCGTCGGGAACCGGTTGACCGCCGAGCAACTCGCCGCCCGGCTCCGGGGCGACTCGGTCACCATCGAGTGCGCAGGAGAATTCCGAGACTCCACGCCGCCACCGCTATCTACCGGGTGGGGAGGCGCGCCGAGCGCTCGATGGGGTGAACCGATAAATGGTCCGCAGTAGGCGGACGCCCTTGCGGCGATGCTCATCGAGGGCGTTGATCGCCACAGAACTGAGGGAGGCACATTTCGTGAGTGAGGCCAAGCGTAGAGCGCAGGATGCGCTGTTCACCGCAATCGCGGATCAAGCCGAGACGAATATGAAGGCTGCGCTTCGGGCGCCGGAGAAGGCAGCGCTCCTGCATGAACTTGCAGAGGCGTACCGCCTGACGGCCGGCACCACCGCAGTGCCGAACATGTGGACGGCGCCGAATGGTCAGCCTGCGGATGACGCAGAGCGTTCGGGGGCGACCCCTTTACGCTGACCAAGGACAACGGCGCCTGGCGCTGCGGTGGCTCCTGGTGCTCGCGATCCTCAGCCCGTTCCGCGAGGCGATCGTCAAGCCGGTGGAGAACGCGCTGAGCTCTGTCACGAGTGCGGGCTGAGGGCCCCTCTGCAGGGTCCCGCCGCGAGCGCGAGCTTTCCGGGTACATGTCGCTCCGGTCTCGCCTGCGGTGATTTCGCCGGTGGAAGCGGCGTGGCTTCGCAGCGTCCGGAGCCGGCAGGGTAACGGGTCCGGGAACGAGGGCGACTATCGCGACGACGTCCGTCTGCCGAGCCGCCCGGGCCTCGAGGACTACGCCGACCCGTGCGGGGCTGAGACGCTGCCGATGCAGCGGCAGTGCATCCGGGTCGCGGATCCGTTTCGCCCCGCCGGCACGCCTGAAGCCCCTCCCGCGGAGATCGCGCCTCCGGGCCGAGTCGGGGTGTGACCGGAGTGTCGCCTGTGACTCCGGCGTTCCGTTGTCGGCCCTGTCGGCGATAACCCACACGAGATCGTCGCGACGGCGACTCGCCCCGACCGCAGGAGACGCTCATGTCAGCACTGCTCGGCGCCGCGGGCGCCAAACTCCTGTGGCTGCGCCTCGGACCGATGGCTGGTCGAGCGCGCCCAGCCGCGCCCCGTCCTTTGTCGGCCGCCACCAGGCGGCCGACACCGACACCGCTCAGCCTCGTCTCTCAACTTGCCGTCGCCGCGTGACCCCTGATCCTGTTTCCGTCGTCGACCCGAGGTGACTGCGATGCCACTGACGCCTGCCGACGTGCACAACGTCGTCTTCAAGAAGCCGCCGATGGGCAAGCGCGGTTACGACGAGGACGAGGTGGACGCGTTCCTCGACGTGGTGGAGGCCGAGCTGGCCCGGCTGGTCGAGGAGAACAACGAGCTGAGGGCCAGCCGCGCCGACGTGGGCGCCGACGAGCGGCCCGGGGCTCCGGCCCCTGCTGCGCCGCCGCCCGTGGCCCAGCGGCGGGCGGACGACAGCGTGCGTGCCTCGCGGATGCTGGCTCTGGCGACCGAGACGGCCGACCGGTACGTCGGCGAGGCCGAGCAGCAGGCCGAGCGGATGATGGCCAGTGCCAAGGGCACGTGCCAGCAGATGGTCAGCCAGGCTGACGCGAAGAGCGAGCGGACGGTCAGCGAGGCCAAGATGCGCGCCCACTCGATGATCAGCGAGGCCAGTACTCGCGCCGCCACGATGGAGCGCGTGGCACGGGCCAAGGCGGTCGCCCTCGAACAGGACGCCGAGCGACTGCACAGGGAAGTCATGGGTCGGCTGAATGAGAAGCGCAGCAGCCTGGAGCTGAAGATCCAGGAGCTGCGAACCTCCGAGCGGGAGTACCGGACCCGGCTGCGGTCCTACCTCCAGTCGCAGCTGCGCGACCTGGACAGCCGCGGATCGGCCGAGCCCGCCTCTAACACCCGGCAGGGCCAGCCGCTCGACGCCTGACAGTCCGGCCGCGAGATCGGCGCTCCTGTGGCCATCCCTCTCGACACCGTCCGACCGCTGACGTCGGGGGAGGCCGACATTCCTGCTGACGGGATCCCGGACTCGCGAACATCTGAACCTTCGCGCCATCAGCGCCGCTCCTAGGCAGTCACGCCGACCAGGCCGAGGGGGATGCTTGCCATGTCCCGTATGACCCTGGACCGTCGGCAAGCGGGCTCGCAGTCCAAGGCCGCAAAGCTTCCCCGCGCACGTGTGGGTCCGCCCCTCGCCGCCAGGGCCGTCCCGACGGCTTGGGGAGGTGGTCGACGAGGTGCCCGATCAGAAGCGGACACCCCCTCAAGGGCCAGCCGAGGTGAGGGTCGTTCGCGAGTAGATGCTCTCGCCGGCCGGTCAGCCGTGGAGGGCGCAGCCCATCAGGACAACCGCTGGTGATGTGGGTCACTCGGGCCCGCCCGGCTGCCGATAAGCCGACCATGACAAGCAGTGTCGCTGATGTGCCGGAGACCGAAGTCGCGCATGAATACCGCACGACGGAGGCGCCGTGCGTCGTGTGCATGACCGCCCTGCCCATGGATGACGAGCGGCTACGGGTCGGAGTGGTCCGCTGGAGAATTGCGTCCAACAGCGGGCCGAGGATGAGCATGGCCGTGGGTTTCGAGTGCCCGAACGGTCACTCGAGTACCGACGATCCGGAACTCCTCAAGGCTTTCCCTCGGCGCCGCATCTGGTAGCGAGACAGCGGCCGCTCGTCAGCGATCGCCGGGGGTGCTGGATGTCCCTGCGATGGACGCGTGCCGCGTCCATGCCCGGCCGCCGACGAGTCGGCAGGGATGGGGGCACCCCGACACCGGCCGAGCGTCGGGAGATACGGCTCACGGCTGTGTGAGCTCCTGTGGCAATGACACCACTGGCGTCGTGGCAGGCGAGGACCTCGGCTCCCCGACCACCCAGGCGCTCGCAACCCGCTCGCCTCCACCGCCCTCAGGAGTCAGTCCCTGATTCCGGGCGTTCGGTCGCTCAGCAGCTGCCGACCGCGACGTAGTAGAAGACGGTGTCGATGCCGTCAGATTCGTAATACACGTCGTAGAGCGTGCCGCCATAGCAGCCCTGACCGTCGTAGTACGAGCCGGGAGCGTAAGACTGACGTGCACTTACCAGCCCACCACTGCAGTCCTCACCGCGGCCGCGTCCCTTGACGATCGGTAGCCGGCTCTCCGGTCGCAGCAGCAACCTGCGGTTGTGAGGGTCGAGGGCGCTGGCCTTGACGCGCCGGACGGACTCCACGAGCAGGCTCGCGTCGGGGTCGATGTTGAATTCGGTGACCGCGTCTCCGTCCCGGTTTGACCGTTCGGTGCTGCGACGGGACACGATGTCGTCGGAGAGGATCCAGATGATCGGGCCCCGCTCGGTTACTCCTTGACCGGCCGCTCCGAGGCCGATAGCTTGCTGCGGGTTGCCGGCACACCCGCACTCGGCGTGGGCGTCCGACGCGAATGCTGCGCGCGGAGCGCCCCGAGGGGAATCGCCATGCTGAATGGCTCGTATTCGCGCACCCGCCGCGGTCTGCTGGTCGCCGCACTCACGATGCCGCTGCTCGCGGTTCCGGCCGCACCCGCGACGGCGGCAGTCGTCGCCTGCGGCACGGTGGTGACGACCGACATCACGCTGACCGGCGACCTAGGCCCGTGCGTTGGTGATGGGCTGATCGCCGGTGCGGACGACATCACGATCGATCTGGGCGGCTACACGATCAGCGGCACGGGGACCGGTGCGGGTGTCCGAGTGGCGCAGCACTCCGGCGTGACGGTGACGAAGGGCACGATCCGGGGCTTCCACACCGGCGTGGTGCTCGACGAGTCCACGGAGAGCACCGTCTCGAAGCTGGTGCTGCGCGACAACATCCGGGGCGTCAATGTCGCAGGGTCGGACGGCAACCTGGTCGAGAAGAACACGATCCTCGACAGCGGGCTCGACGCGATCCGCCTCGGCCTGTCCGCCGACAACGTCGTCAGCAAGAACGCATTGTCGGGCAACGTGTTCGGCATCGGCGTCGCCGACTTCTCGACCGGAAATCTCGTCGAGAAGAACGAGATCCGGGACACGCGTGAATTTGGGATCGCGGTGTTCAGCGACTCCGATTCCAACCGGATCGAGAAGAACGACGTGCAGCGGACGCTGCAGGGCGACGGCATCAGCGTCTCCACCGATTCCGACTCGACATCGATCTTCAAGAACATCGCGAACATGAACGGCGATGACGGGATCGACACGGACAACCCGCAGACGACGATCACCGGCAACATCGCGAACAACAACGTCGACCTCGGCATCGAAGCGGTCCCCGGCACGACGGATGGCGGAGGCAACCTGGCATCGGGGAACGGCAACCCGGCCCAGTGCGTCGGAGTTAGCTGCTCCTGACAGTCAACGGACTGCCTGCCCGGCACTGTCTGGGAGGTCCACCCGTTCGACGATGGCCACGTGGACGGAAGGTGTCGCTGCGGCGTTCGTGCTGGACAACTCGTCGGTGACATGCCAGGGCGCCGCTCGCCGGGCAGGATCGGCGCATGCTGCACCTGCGCTTTAGAGCGGCAGAGAACCCGTGACGGTTCAATCTGACCTGCGGTTCTACGTGGAGCGGGTTTCCGGGATCGAACCGGCATGGCCAGCTCGGAAGGCTTGAGACTCCAGGCGCCATCGTGGCTGGTCAGCGCCAGGCCAGGAGGATGCCGTGCCTTCCGCGTGCCTCAGCGCTACATAGGGCGGCACCGAGGGGAGAGGTTCTTCTCTATTCCTCGGCCCGCTGCCGGTCGAGCGTTGCAGTTGGCGGATTCAGCTGCGGTCACGCCGGGGCGAACGAACGCGCCGGAGTGCAGCAGGCTGTGACCGCGTTGCGCCGCAACGTGCTTGTCCGAGGAACGGGCTGCGCTACAACGTCGCTGGCGACGCCAGGGTCTGGGCTATCGCTGCCCACGCCGGCCGGTCAGCGCGTCCCGTTGCTCCCCGTCCGGGACGGCGCGTCGGGCAGGTCCTACGCGACGTGGCCGGCGGCACGCGCACCATCCGCGATGTTCCGGCTGGATTTCTCTCACCGAGACCGCGTCAGTCCGCGCAGTCGACCGCGACGGCGAGGGCACCGCAGATCTGCCGCATGCGCGTGTCGGCCAACCGCCCGAGCCGCTCAACGAGGACCGCGACAGAGACGCTCTCGACGGAGTCCAGGTTGACTACACAGCGGCGGGGCACCGGGTCCTCGCCGGGCTCGAGCCCGACTTCGCTGAGGAGGCCGCGGATCGTGGTGGTGCACGGTGCGACGAGCGCGCGCCGGTGTCGGGGGATCACTGCGTCGCGGGACAGGACGACGACCGGGCGGCGCCCGATCTCGGCCATCTCGCACCACCAGACCTCACCGCGCGCGGGCAGCGTCGTCACGATCGTGCGGCGGCTTCGCGGAACGACGCCAGGTCACCCCACTCGTCCGGTTCGTCGAGTGGATGTTCGTCATATGCGGTGTAGCTAGCGTCGACTTCGGCTGAGCGGTGGCGCGCCACCAGCGCGCGGAGCGCCTCATCGATCATGGCGGCGTCGGTGTCACCGGACCGCACCCGTCGAGCGGCCTGCAACAGATCGTCGTCGACGGTAGTGCTGAGCCGTGTTCTACTCATGCCACAATCATGCCACGGTGCTCGCTCGTGGCACCACGAGGCTGTCTGTACCGGCGCCACGCGTTCTGTTTCCGGCGAACCCGGGCTGCCGGTAGAGGTGAGGTCCCGCTCAGAGGTGGAGGTGGTCCTCACTGTATTGGTCAGCGGAGTGGGGGATTTGCCGAACCGGAGCCAGATTGCGGTGGGGAGGGCGGGGCGAGAAATGAGTAGGCCGGCTGAGTAGATCGGTCGACGCGCCGTCCACCCTGGCTACCTAGCGTCTGCGGGCATGACAAGGAGCGAAGACCATGGCTACGGGCGCGTTCCGCCTAGCCCCAGCGCGGAACGAATAGGCGCTCCCCTGGAGCCGAACGAACTTGTCTTCTCGCTCACCAACGCAGCCGTGGCCGCCCGGTGCCTGCACGTGGTGGCGGAGCTCGGTGTCGCCGACCACATCGGCGACGATCCCGTCCCAACCAAGGATCTGGCGCAGCTGTGCGCGGTCGACCTGGAGGGGCTGGACAGGGTGCTCCGCCTGCTAGCCGCGCACGGCGTGTTCTCCTGCGCCAGCGGCGGGTACCAGCACAGCCCCGCGTCCCAGCTGCTGCGAAGCGACCACCCGATGTCGATGCGTGCCTTCCCCCAGATGATGGGCCTGCCGGTAGTCCTGAAGTCCTTCGACGAGCTGGCCCACTCCGTTCGCACGGGTCACCCATCGATAGAGCTGAGCGATCCCGGCGGCCTGTGGAGCTACCTAAGCCAGGCCCCCGCGGAACAAGCGGTCTTCGGCCGGGCCATGACCGCGAGGGCGGCGGGGGACACCGCGGCCGTCCTTGCCGCCCACGACTTCTCAGCATGCGGCCGGATCGTCGACGTCGGCGGTGGTCGCGGCCACCTGCTGCACGCCGTCCTCGAGTCAACGCCGGGAGCACGAGGCATCCTGTTCGACCTGCCTGGCGTCGTCGAGGCCGGAGGGCCGGCGCATCCCCGCCTGGGCCGGCAAGCGGGCGACTTCTTCGTCGACCCGCTCCCGGCAGGGGACACCTACCTGGTCATGGAGGTGCTCCACGACTGGGCGGACGCCGAGGCAACGGCCATCCTGGCTGCGATCCGGCGAGCCGCCTCCGACGACGCCAAAGTCCTCATCATCGAGGGGATTCTGCCCGAGCACCTCGACCCAGTCAGCCTGACGATCGACGTCATCATGCTCACCGTCACCGGCGGCCGCGAGCGGACCGCGGGTGAGCTGGAGGATCTCCTCGACACGGCCGGCTGGCAGCTCACCCGGGTCATCGACACCCCAGGCCGGCTCCGAATCGCCGAGGCCATCCCAGTACAAGCCGGGCGCCGACATGACCGGCGGCCCCTGTTCGCCTGAACGATGTGAACGCTACCTAACCCCTGCAGCCGCCCCTCGTCGACCAGGCGGCGCTCGACCGAATCGGCGAGCGATGGGAGTCCTCCCGGCATCAGGGGCCGGTGTACGCGGGTCCGACGCTGGATCCGCGGACGGCTGGACTCGGCGGTCGGGTCTTCGGTCGCCGTTGACCCGTGTACCACGACCCGCACGCCTCATTCGGCGATCCTCCGCGGCGCCGCCTACATAAAGGCGACCAGTGGAGGCCGCAGGTGTAAGGGTTCGTGGGCGAGTCCTTCCAACAACCGCGCGACCTACACAGGTCTACCAACCACCTGGCCTCAACGAGAACGATGTCGCGGGACACCTGTGACCAGTGTCCCGCGACATCGCAGTGGAGCGGGTGACCGGGATCGAACCGGCATGGCCAGCTTGGAAGGCTTGGGACTCCAAGGGCCATCGTGGCTGGTCAGCGCCAAGTCAGGCGGAAGCCGTGCCTTCCGCGTGCCTCAGCGCCACGTGTGGCGGCCGGAAGAGCGGCTCCTGGTTGTTGTTTGGACCGTTGCCAGTCGAGTGCCGCGGTTCGCGGATGCAACTGCACCGTGCGGGGCCGTGGACGCGGCCGGGTCACCAACTCCAAGCATGGCGCTGATGGGACGCGACCACGTCGAACGGGTCTCGCCGGGACCATCTGGCCCTGGAGCTGACCTCTACGTGACCGGCAGCCTGGACGCGCCGCCCGGACGGCGAGGCGCGGGTACCTCGGACGCCTGGAGCGCCCGGGCCGTCGCGGCCAGCGACCGTCGGGCGTGGTGCAGTGTCGCCGTGCGCGTGAGCGCGGAGCCGGCATCGATGGCGGCCACGGTCTGCTGCTCGCCGAGCCGCGAGCGGACCGACTGCAGAGCCTCGTCGATCCGTTCAGCATCGACGGCGAAATTGGGCTGGATGTCGGCACGAGCGAGCAGCGCGCCGGCGAGGACGGCGGCGTCTTCCTCCGCCCCGGCTCGGGCGAGCAGAACGACGATCTGCTGAAGGGTCCACGCGAGGACCGAGTCGTTGCCGAGCTGGACCCACTGGTCGAGCACATCGGGGAAGGCCTCGAGTGCGGCCCCCACCGAACCGGTACGCGATTGCAGCGCAGCGAGGGAGCTGGTGGCCATCGTGGCGAACAGGCGGCAGTCCGCTCGGCGACCGGTCTCGATCGCGATCCGGTAGTGGGTCTCCGCTCGATCGGGATCGCTGTCGGCGGCGACCTCGGCGGTCAGGTAGTGGGCCCATGTCAGCGCCGTCGGGTTCGCCGAACGGGCGGCGCGCGGCAGCGCTTGGGCGACGATGGGCGCCGCCTCGGCCACGCGCTGCCCGTTGGCGAGCGCGTGGGCTACAGCGAGCTCGGCGAGGAGCGCGAGCCCGGGTTCGCCGCGGGCATGCCGCAGCGCAGCCTCCTGCCGGTAGCGGGCGACGGCGTCGTCGGTGTCGTCGCGGAACATGGCGAGGTCGGCGGAGACCTCCATCGGCAAGGCGGCGGCGAGTGATTCCGGCCCGCCGGCGAGGGTGATGCCTCGCTCTGCGATGTCGGCCGCCTCGGACAGCCGTCCCGCCGACCACGTGGCCGCAGCTGCCGTGCCCAGCGCGGCGGCCAGCTCGGGGTCCTCGACATCCCAGTCGACCACGGTCAGCCCCCACCGCAGCAGGTCGAGCCGCTGGCGGAAGTAGGCGAACTCGTAGATCTCGCCGGCCAGCCGCAGCGCCAGCGGCCGGTCGTGCGCGGCGGCGTACTCCCAGGCACCGTGCAGGTCGGGCGTCAGTCCGGTCAGGGTCCGGACGGCGTCGTCCTCGTGCTCGGTCCACAGTTCGGGTGTGGTCCTCGACAGCCGGGACGCCGTGTCGCGGGCATGCCGGTGCCGGAAGGTGTCTGATTCCCCGCTCTCCTCGAGCCGCGCCGCCGCGAAGGCACGGAGCGTCTCCAGCAGACGGAAGCGGTCGGGGTGGACCCGCTGGACGAGGGACTTCTCGACCAGGCGGGCGAGGACGTCCGCGGTCGCGCCGGCCGGGACGGAGGCGTCCGCGCACACGGCTTCGACCTGGTCGAGGGAGAACGCAGCGGGGAAGACCCCGAGCCGGCGGAAGAGCGCTGCCTCGCCGTCGTCCAGCAGGTCGTGGGACCACTCGACCACCGCGCGCAGAGTGCCGTGGCGGGGATCCGACGTCCGGCGTCCCCCGCCCAGTTCCCCCAGCCGCTCGGCCAGGCGGTGCGCGAGAGCCGCCAACCCGAGGCTGCCGGCCCGCGCGGCCCCGAGCTCGATGGCCAGCGGCAGACCGTCCAGCCGGTGACACAGCTGGGCGACGAGGGCGGCATCGGCCTCGTCCGGGGGCAGTTCGGGCCCGGGCATCCGAGCGACGAAGAGCCGGACAGCGGGATTGTCCGGATCGGTTCCTGTAGGCAACGGCAGCGGGTGTACCGGCCGGACGAACTCGCCGTCCAGGGCCAGCCGTTCGCGGCTGGTGGCGACGACGGCAATGCCGGGGGCGGCCGCCAGGAGTCGCTCCACTACGGCGCAGAGCGGTTCGAGCACGTGCTCGGCGTTGTCCAGGACCAGCACGCCCCGGCCCGTCTCCAGTGCCGCGCTCAGTGCACCGGCCGGGTCCCGACCGGGCGGGACCTCGACGCCGGTGGCCGTTGCAATCGCCTCCACTACGCGTCCGGGCAGCACCGGGACCAGGTCGACCCACCACACCGGTCGGCCCGACGACGCCCACCGGTGCGCGAGTTCCAGGGCGAGGCGGGTCTTGCCCACCCCACCCGGGCCGACGAGGGTGACCAGTCCGGCCTCCACGGGCGCCGAGTCCAGCGCGGCGAGTTCGTCGTCCCGACCGAGGAGCGTGCCGGGCCGCCGCGGCAGCCGGGAGCGCGCCGGACCCGCGGCCGCCCGCGGTGGGCTCTCGACGTCCCCTCGGAGGATGCTCCGATGGAGGTCGCGGAGCTGCGGTGACGGGTCCAGCCCCAGTTCGTCGCGGAGCACCCGCAAGTGGCGCTGGTAGGCCTCCAACGCCTCGGCGGTGCGGCCGGCAGCCGCCATGCTGCGCAGAAGCAGGAGAACCGGCCGGTCGGCCAGCGGATGCGCGGCGACGAGCCGGGCCGACGACGCTGCGGCCTCCTCGAGGAAACCGGCGCGCAGCAGCGCCTCGACCCTGTCCTCGCCCGCGATCCGACGCTCCTCCTCCAGATGCACAGCCGCAGGCCGCGCGAAGGACTCGGCGAACTCCCCGAACGCCGGCCCACGCCACCGAGCCAGGGCATGGTCGAACAGGACGACGGCCCCCGCCGGATCGGACCCCATGCGGGCTCTGGCCGCGCGACACCCGTCCTCGAACAGTTCCGCGTCGGTCGGCTCCCCGTCCAGGTCGAGCCGGTACCCCCGGGGACCGGTGACAAGCCGATCGCCGGCCGGGCCGAGCGCGCGGCGCAGCCGGCGCACGGCCACGTGGACGGCGTTGTCGACGTCCGCGGGCGGCCGCTCGCCCCAGACGGCCTCCGCCAGCTCGTGCACGGAGACCAGGCCGCCCGGGCGGAGCAGCAGCGCCGCGAGAAGCGCACGCCCCTGCACACCGCCGGGAACCCGCTCGACGCCCTCGCCGGTGTCCACACCGACCGGACCCAATACCCGGAACCGCATGGTGCCCCCGCAGCTGTAGGGGATTTCCATCGTGGCAGAGGCCGGCGGTCAGCGGAATGTCACCGATCGGTCAGGCGGCGGGCCCATCGTCGACTTGCCGCTCCGGACGCCCCCCGGCGGCACCCCCGACCTCCGGAGAACGACCATGACCACCCTGCAGGACCTCGCGGCCCCGCCCTTGTCGACGGCGGTACCAGCGGGAACCACCGTCGCCGAGTTCGCCGACCGCGTCCTCACCGCCACCCTCGGCGCCTTCGACACCCTCAACGTGTACCTCGGGGACCGGCTCGGCTGGTACCGGACGATGGCGGACGCCGGCCCCGTGACCGCCGCCGAGCTGGCTGCCCGGAGCCGGAGCGACGAGCGCTACGCCCGCGAGTGGCTCGAGCAGCAGGCCGCGAGCGGCTTCCTCGAAGCCGTGGACGGCAACGCAGCGGGGAAGCCGCGTCGGTTCCGGCTGTCCGGCGCGGCGGCCGAGGTGCTCACCGACACCGGCAGCCTGTCCTACCTCGCTCCGCTGACCCGGTTCGTGGGCGCCGCCGCGGGGCAGCTGCCCGCGCTTGCCCGGGCATACCGCGACGGAGGCGGCGTCAGCTGGGCCCAGTTCGGCGCCGACGCCCGAACCGGACAGGCCGACATGAACCGCCCCTGGTACGAGCGGGAGCTCGCCGGCGCGCTGGCAAGAGTTTCCGACTTGCACCAGCTACTCGACCGTCCGGGCACGGCGATCGCCGACATCGGGTGCGGCGAGGGCTGGTCGACCATCGCGCTGGCCCGCGCCTATCCCCGAGCCACCGTGCAGGGCTACGACCCGGACGAACCGTCGACGGGCGCCGCCGCCGGGCACGCCGAGGCGGACGGCCTGACCGACCGGGTGGGCTTCACCACCGCCGACGCGGCCGCAGTGATGCCCGAGTCCCGCTACGACGCCGTCTTCGCGTTCGAGTGCCTGCACGACCTGCCGCACCCGGTGGCAGTGCTGGCCGCTGCGCGCCGCGCGCTGCGGCCGGGAGGCGTGGTCGTCGTCATGGACGAGGCCGCTGGGGAGGAGTTAACCGCACCGGGCGACGAGGTCGAGCGACTGCTGTACGGCTTCAGCACCCTGGTCTGCCTGCCTGACGCCCGGTCCCACGCCCCGTCGGCCGCGACCGGCACGGTGATCCGCCCCTCGACCGTGCGCGACTACGCAGCCCGGGCCGGCTTCTCCGCCACCGAGATCCTGCCGATCGACGGGTTCGGCTTCTGGCGCTTCTACCGGCTCCACCCGTGAGCCCTGCTGATTCCCCCTACGGACACCGAGGAGATCCCATGTCCACCAGCGTCATCCCAGGATGGCTGACAACCGCCGCGGTTCCGTCGAGCGATGGCACCCGGATCGCCTACCGGCAGTCGGGCACCGGCCCGGCTGTGGTGATGGTGCACGGAGCCATGGCCGACCACAGCACCCTGGCCCGCGTCGTGCCACTGCTCGCGCCGCGCGTCACCGTGTACGCCGTCGACCGTCGCGGCCGCGGGTCCAGCGGCGACGGGCCCGACTACGCCCTCGAGCGGGAGTACGACGACGTGGCCGCCGTGGTCGACGCGGTCGCCGAGCAGACCGGTGGCCCGGTGACGCTCTACGGCCATTCCTTCGGCGCCACCGTCGCGCTCGGGGCGGCGCTGCGCACTCCCCGGGTCGGCCGGCTCGCCCTCTACGAGCCCGCGTTCCGGGGCGTGTTCGACTACCCCCCGGGGCTGCTCGGTAGACTCGGCGCCCTCGTCGCCACCGGCCGCTCGGAGGAAGCCGTCACGCTCGCCTTCCGGGAGCGGGTCGGACTCTCCCCTGGGGACGTCGACGCCCTGCGGCAGCTTCCCAGCTGGGCCAGCCGAGTGGAGGCGGCCCCGACCGTCCCACGGGAGCTGGAGCTGGACGCCACCCTGGCGTTCGACCCGGCCCCCTACGGCGACCTCACGGTGCCGACCCTGCTGCTGGTCGGGGAGCGCAGCCCGGCCGGCCAGCAAGCGGTCGTGCGCGCCGTCGACGAGGCGTTGCCCGACAGCCGGATCGTGGTCCTGCCCGGCCAGGGGCACATGGCCCAGGCGACGGCGCCAGAACTGGTCGCGAGGGCGCTCATCCGGTTCGTTCCCGGCGTCGCCGAGGCATGAGTCCCACCGAAATCCGCGCCATCCCTCGAAAGGAGATCCCCATGGGTCAGCACGTCCGCGCAGGCGGACTGGACATCTGGACGGAGCAGGTGGGCAACGCGCCCGACGTGCTCCTGATCGGCGGTGCCGGCGACACGGTCGAGTCATGGCAGTTCCAGCTCGACGGCCTCGCCGATCGCTACCGGCTGACAGCGTTCGACAACCGGGGCGCCGGCCGCACGGCCATGCCCGACGGGCCGGTGACGGTGGAGATGATGGCGGACGACGCCGCGGGCGTGCTCGACGCGCTCGGGATCACCTCCACGCACGTGGCCGGGTTCTCTGGTGGCAGCATCGTCGCCCAGGAGCTCGCCCTGCGCCGCCCGGACCTGGTCCGCAGCCTCGTCCTGCAGAGCACCTGGGCGGTTATGGATCCGTATCTCCGCTCGTGGGTCCAGTTCGTCCAGTGGCTGGTCGAGCACGCCCCCAGCGAGCGCGCATTCCTCGAAGGATTCTTCCTCGACATCTACACCGCCCGCGCCCACAACGACGGCACCGTCGCGGGGTTCATCGACGAGGTACTGGCCTTCCCCCACAAGCAGACGGCGCGCGATCTGCAGCGCTACCTCGACCCCCTGCTGGACCACGACACCACCGACCGCCTGCCTCGGATCGCGGCGCCGACGCTGGTGCTCGTCGGCGGAAGCGATTCCACCGCCCGCATCGAACTGGGCCGTGCCGTCGCCGACGGAATCCCCGGCGCGGTTCTGGAGGTCCTTGTCGGAGAGGCACACCAGCCGTTCCAGGAGATCCCCGATCGGTGGAACGCCCGCGTCGACCACTTCTGGCGGGACGTCGAGACCCGGCGAACGGCGTCGCCACAGCTGAGCGAGGACCGCGATCGCGCCACGCTCGTGACGACCTGAGCGGCACCCGAATCCGACCGCTCATCCGAGGGGCGAGCCGACGACCTTGGCGCCGTCGTCGTTGAGCACATCCCCGACAAGGACCCGGCCGCCCTCCTCGACGACCGCTCGGGCGATGGCCGCGCCGATGCCGCGGGCGCGCCGCTGACCAGAGCCACCCTGTCGTCGAGCTTGCCCATGGTTGTCCTCCTCACAGGAGTGCCGTCAGCTGAAGGCGGCGTCGGTGATCTCCGCGTCGAAGAACTCCCCGTCGTCCTGCCGGGCGGTGCCCCACCACCAGCCGGCGCGCACCCGGACGCGATCGTCACGCCGCCGACGCGGCGCTCGCCCTGCACCGCAACGCCGAACGGAAAGCGGCCGAACCCGTCGCCGTCCGGATTCCCCCAACGCTGCATCGGAGCTCCGCGAGCCGGCCGTCCGGGCCGACGCGGATCCGGACGGCCTCCTCGCTGTCGCCGATGCGCCAAGTGGCGATCGCGGTGTCCGGCTCCGGCCCGGCCGACCAGGTCCGCGCGGTAGGCGGTCGGCAGCCACAGCAGCGCCTCGGCCGCGAGGCGTCCGGCGGCGCTGGCGGTGACGTCGGGCCCGGCGCGGACATGGCCGGGACCAGCGCCCAGCAGCCGCCAGCGCATCTGCCCGGTTCCGGAGCTGTACCGGTCGAAGCCGGTGACCGGGAAGCCCGCGATGCGGGCCGTCGCCGCCCAGATGAATCCCTCCGGCGGGGCCAGCACCTGCCGGGCGGTGAACCGGCGCCAGCCCCGAGCCGGATCCGCCCGCGCATCCGCAGCAGCACCGCCGGCCACACCGGGGTTCCCGGCCGCGATGGCATGGGTGAACCAGCGGCGCACCGGCTCGGGCAGCTCGGCGGCCGAGCCCTCGGTGAACCGATCGGGCCCGGCCGAGCGGCCGGCCAGCGCGGCCCAGTCCCGGCGCAACGCGCCCGCCGCCCGGGGAACCGTCCGCAATTCGGAAGTCACGTGCGCCTCCTGCCCCGGCGAGGACGGCGCGGCGTCGAGCCGCCCGCCAGGTTGCGAGCATGCAGGTAGCCGGCGAGGACCAGCAGCGGAGTGTGAATGGCGGGCAGGTTCTGCGCGAACCACTTCGGCAGCCAGATGTCGGTGACGCCAGCCCGCTCGGCGCCCAGTCGCTGAGCCGCCTGGGTGAGCGGGCAGCGGAACCGGTTGCCGGCGAAGACCAGCGTCTCCCCGACGACCACCGCCGCGGCGATCGCCACCCGCCGGTCGGAACGTCGGGCGAAGCCGGCGTAGAGCACGTAGAGCACGCACGACTCGATGGAGAACCAGGCCAGCGTGTGCACGGCCGTGATCGCGCCGATCCCCGCGCGGCGCGCCCGGGTGAGTTCCGGTGGGGCCTGCTCAGTGCTCGGGGAGCCGCCCGGCCGCCACGGGCTCCACGGCGGCAGCCGCTGGGCGGATCGCTCCGCTGTCGTCGTTGCCATGGGAGAACGCTCCCTCCGCTCGCTTCTTCACGCCCTTGAGCACGCCGGTGTCCATGTAGTGGTGCAGCGGGTCGCTGACGAAGAAGTCGAACCCGCGGGCGAGCAGGTCCGCTCCGGTCAGGTGGCCGACGACGAAGGCGAGCAGCCGCGGCAGCGCTGAGGCGTCCGGCGCGATCGCGTGCATCGCCGGCTGCAGGTAGCCCATGCCGCGGGTGCGGGCGATCAGCCGGGTCCGGGCCGCCGGGCAGCGGCCGCAGCACGAAGGTCTCGAAGGCGACCAGATGCCGATTCGGCTCCACCTCGGTCACCGGGACGTAGGCGCCGCCGCCCATGTAGATGCGATCGCCGGGCTTGAGATCCTGCAGCTCGGGGTGGATCCGGGTGGCCGAGTGCCGCCCCTCCACGTAGCGGGCGCGGAACAGCAACCGCTCCAGCCAGTCGTGGGTGTAGAAGCCGGCCCGGTGGATCCCCATCTGGACCAGCCACGGCCAGACCTGCTCGGGCGGCGCGTCGATGGTGATCGCCCTAGTGCACTGCGTTCGCGGATTCGGGGTCTGCTCGTCGCCGGGAAGAGTCTCGCCGGCTTCCTCGTCGGTCGCTCCCCACCGCAGCATGCGCGGCCGCCACGCCAGATACCCGGCGATCAGGGCGCCGGCCCCGGCGACCGCCAGCCCGGGGAGCGGTGCTGATGCGGCCCATGCGGTCCCCCTCCGAATGCTCCTTCGAACTCGCCCTCGAAGGCCCGGGCGAACAGGGCCCAACCGCGGCACCGGTCAGGGCCCAACCGACGTGGTGAGCGCCCGATCCCCAGGCTCGGCTGAGCGGTGCCGCCGCAGGCCGACGCCGCGACGGTGAGACGGCCGGTCGATCCGACGGCACCCCCGGCCGCGGAGGTGACCGTCGGCGGGCTCCGGCCGGGACGTTGGGCACTGCGCGCGACGCCAGCCCGGGGCCACCATCGCCGGATCCCGTAGCTGTGCGCAGACCTGCTCGCGCGGACGAAAGGGGACAGTCCCATGACCACCCTGGACGTGACTCGCATGGAGGCGACCGTCGCCGAGGCCGATCTCCGGCGCACCATCGCCAAGGAGCTGCGCCGCTGGCCGTCTGCCGGACTCGCACTGGCGGTCCTGCGCGAGGACGCCCCTCCTCGGGTCCTCGGCCACGGCGTGGCCGACATCGCCTCCGGCCGCCCGGTCGGTGAGGACACGGTCTTCCGCGTCGGGTCGCTGACGAAGGTCCTCACCGCGGTGGCGGTGATGCAGCTGTGCGAGCAGGGCCTGATCGACCTCGACGCACCAGCCGACGACTACCTGCGGGCGTTCCGGCTCGTCCCGGCGAAGGCCGACTTCCGGCGAGCCACGGCGCGCCATCTGCTGACGCACTCCGCGGGCGTGGGCTACTGGCGGCGGCGCTCCGACCTGCTCCTGCACCCCGGCGTCGGCTCGGGCGACGTCGCGCGCTCGATCGTGCCGCCGGCGGAGCTGTATCGCGACGGCCTGCCCGTCGACGTCCAGCCCGGGACGAGATGGGCGTACAGCAACCACGGTTTCGCCGCGCTCGGCCAGATCGTGGAGGACGTCTCCGGCGAGCCCCTGGACCAATACCTGCGTGAGCACGTCTTCCGGCCGCTGGGGATGGACGACACCGACCTGGTCCTCACCGAGCGGCTGCGCGCGCACCTCGCCACCGGCTACGTCCTGCGCCGCGGACGGCTCGCGGCGGTCCGCTTCCGGGAGGTGGCCACGCCCGGCAGTGGCGGCGTCTACTCGACCGCCCGGGACATGGCGCGCTTCGTGGCGGCGATGTTGCGCGGCGGCGTCGGCCAGCACGGTCGCGTGCTCGCCGCGGAGACCGTCGCGTCGATGTTCCGTCCGCACTTCCGGCCGGATCCGCGGGTGGCCGGCATGGGTCTGGGCTTCGACCGGCGCGAGGAGAAGGGCCGGACGTTCATCGGCAAGACCGGCGTCCTGTCCGGTTTCCTGTCGGCGATCGGGATGGTGCCCGACGAGGGGATCGGCGTGGTCGTCCTCGGCAACACCGGCGGGCTGGACGGCCGCGGCGCGCCCGCGCCGCTCGCCGAGGCGCTCACCCGGCTGCTGGTCGGGTTGCCGGAGGACCCCGTCCGCGACGACGTCGCCCCGCACCCGGAGGTGTGGCCGGAGCTGTGCGGCTGGTACGCCCCGGACGCCGGCCCCATCACCAACCTGATGCCCCGGCTGGTGATGGGCGCGGGCGTCGAGGTGGCCGTCCGACGCGGCGAGCTGGTGCTGACCCCGCTGACGCCGGTGCCCGGCATGCGCGTGCCGATGGTTCTCCACCCGGACGACCCGGAGGACCCGCGGGTGTACCGCATCGTGTATCCGCAGTACGGCTGGAGCCTGGGCGTCGTGTTCACCGAGGACACACCGCCGCGGCTGCTGCTCGACCTGATGTCGTTCGAGAAGCGGCCTGACTGGGAGAACCCCCGGCAGTGGGTCAGGGGAGCGGCCGTAGCCGGTGCGGCAGCCGCCGCCCTCGGTCTGTTCCGCAAACGTCCCGGAGCACGGTGAGTGCTCGGCGGCCGACCAGCAGGCCGGCATGGCCGCGGCTGAGGCCGGCGTGGCCACGTCCCCGGGTGGTGATGTCAGGAACCGCCGCCTCCACCACCCGATGAGGCCACGGCAACGCCGCCGAAGATGGTCGCCGTTTCCGTGTCGATTGCCGACCGCACGGCCTTCCCCACCCAGTCCCCCTCGGCGATCCGCTTGGCGCTCGCGTTCAGCTCCCGCTTCGAGAGCCCGACATACTCGGGAGCCACCGCCTTGTGCACCGCCTTCAGTGCGAGCAGCAGGGAGACCAGCGCCCGGGTCCTGGCGTCCGTGGTCCCGCCGTCGCGCAGGGCCGTGATGAGGCTGGCTCGGACCGCCGCCTCGTGGTCGGCGTGATCCGCAGGCCACCGATGGGTCGGGAACATGCCGAGGATCCGGCCCTCTTCCGCGTGCAGCAGCCCAGCCTCGGCAAGACGCTCGTAGAGCCGCAACCGTGTCCGCTTGCCGAGTGCGGCCACGACGCTCTGCGGCTTCTTGCCCTCCTTGTCGCCGACCGTGACCAGGGCGTCATCGAGCACGCTGTCCCCGGTGGGGCTGGCGTCCCTGACGATCAGTCGGCCTTCTGGCACCTGCTCGTCGGGGCCCGCGATGTCGACGCGCTGCGGGAGTGCCAGCTCGGCCAGCAACGCCCCACCGAGCGCAATGTTCGTGTTCGTGCTTCCGCAGCCAGTTTTCCGGTGTCGTCGGCAGTCAGGAGAAGCAGCAGGTCCTCGGCGATGAGCATGCATCGATCGTGGGTGGTCTCGCGAGGTGGCCGACACGGTCGTCCGACCACGTCCGGACAGGTCTATCGGCCCGGAAGCACACCGTGCGCGGAGTCAGCGGACGGTCCCGATGGATGAACGGCTACCGCGCGTTTGCACCTCGCCCTCCGGCCGTGGCCCACGGCCGTCTTCAGCCGCAGGGAAGATCTCACCGTTCCCGTGCCGGGACTGGCGAAGGGTCTCCACGTGACCAGTGGGCCCTTCGACGGTGACCTCCTGCCCTCCGATCCGGCCTGCTGCTAAGGCACGGTGACGAGGACGGCGGTATCACGACGAGGCGGGGATCTGACCATGTCCACGGGCGAGCCGGTGCGGGGAGTGCGACCGGTCAGAGCGGCCGCGGTGGTGGCCGGTCTGACCATCTCCGCGGCGGCGTTGGCGACGGCCCCGGCTTTGCTGCCCGCCGGCTACTCCTGGATCTCCCAGACCACCAGCGAGTCTGCCGCCCAGGGGCTGGCCGGTGGGTGGCTGGGGCGCCTCGGCTTCATGCTCTTCGGGTTGTCGGTGCTGCTGCTCGCCGACGTCTGCCGGCGGGCCTGGGGGCCGTGGGGCACCGCGCTGCATGCGGCATTCGGTGCGCTGATGACCGCCGCAGCGGCGTTCTCCCACCAGCCCTGGCAGGCGGGGGTGCCGTTCGACCGCACCGAGGACTTGCTGCACTCCATTGCCGCCACTGGCATGGGCCTTGCCTTCGCGGCCGGCGTCGTCGCCGTCGCGCTCGAGCGGGCGCGCCGCCGTCGCAGGCTGCGGTTCCTGGACGTGATGGCCGTCGCGGCTTCGGTCGCCATCCCGCTCGCCATGTCGGCTGCGCCGTCGGTCGACGGTCTCCTGCAGCGCCTGATGTTCGCCGTCGCCTACGCCTGGTACGTCACCGAGGCGGTCCGGGGCAGCCGACCGGCTCCTGCCGCCGCAGGAACCGAGGCCTCGGGACGCCCCGTGGCGGAGCCCGCCCCCGGCCGCCGCTGAGGGGCGGACCTCGCACGGAGGAGGAGCAGTTTGCCCGTGCGCTCGAGCATCCGACGTCGGTCCGCGAACCGTGACGCCGAGGAGCGGTCGCGGCGCCCGGCCGGACTGGTCGGTCCCGCCCTGATCGCGATCACCGCATCGGAGGCGGCGAACCTCGACCCGGTGCGCGAGCAGTACCGCTTCGAAATCTACCTCGACGGCTCTGTGGTGTTCTTCGTCGGCGCCTGTCCCTCGTGGACGGCCACGACCGATGGGTGAGCGGCTGGCCGGTGGTGCTTACCTTCACCGGGTGGGCGGCCATGCTGGGCGGACTGGTCGGATGTTCGCACCGCGTGGGCAGACCGGCACGGCGGGGCCGGCCGCGTACGCAGGAATCGCGATCCCGTTCGGGGTCGGCGTCTTTCTCGCGTCAAGGCCTACACACGGGGAGGACTGAGCACGACTGAGGCACGAAGGCAGCGTCTACGCAATGCTGACCTGCGTAGAGGAATACGCGCTGGTCAGAGGTGGAGCGGGTGACCGGGATCGAACCGGCATGGCCAGCTTGGAAGGCTAGGACCTTGGGCGCCCCTATCCGCTGGTCAGAGGGCTTCTCACCCTAAGCCGTGCCTTCATCGTGCCTCTGATGACGGCGGCCATCGCGAAGGCGAGCACGCGATTTCGCAGCGTGGCCGCCCTGCTCCTGGTGGCCGCTACCTGCTCGGAGGTGCGGCCCTTGCCGTAGCTCGCTCGCTTCTGTGCTCACTGTCTGTGTTCGGTGGTTCCGGCGACGCCCTCGAGCGCCGAGCGGTTCCCCGCCTGCTGGGTGGAAATGACGCTCGTGGATCCGTCGGTCGCCAGTACGACGGCCACCGAGGACAGGTCGCCGGAGCCGCTGGCTCGGATGCACTGGCGGAACTCGCTCATGGTGATCCGCTGCCGATCGAGCGCTTCGGGGATGGGGCGGCCGTCCTCGAGGAGGAGGGTGGGTCGGGCTGTGACCAGACTGCGTCCGCCGGGCAGCCAGGTCGTTGTCCGTGCGACGACAAGCTGCAGTGCCGCGAGCAGGACCAGGGCGACGACTCCCTTCACGAGATAGGGCGCGATCTGCCTTGCAGCGACAGCGACGCGGTCCCAGACCCGCTCCGTTCGGGGTCGGAAGTCGGTTCGGGCGAGGACCGTCGGTCCTGCCTGAACGGCCCCGGCGCCCTCGATCCTGATCGCAACGGACAGGATCGGGAAGGTCGACGGGGAGAAGGTCGTGACCGACATGTGGGTGTTGAGGGTTCGGCGCCATCGTGACGGACAGACCGCCGCGCAGGTCGCCGCTCCGCCACCGGGTGGCCGGGACCGGCGCCCTACTGGGCTGCTGTTGTCTCTCGTCGACGTGGCGATCTCCGGCACCGGCGCTGCGCAGCCGAGGTCGTCCCGGTGAGCAGCGGCGAGCGGCTGCTGACGCTGGGCGAGTTGGCGAACATCTGGGTCGACGAGCCGGCGGCGCCGTTCCAGATTGCGCTCGTGGGTGTTTTCGACGCCGGCCCGTTCTCGCGGGCCGACGGATCGATCGACACGGCCGGCGTGCGCGCTGAGTTGGCGGGCCGCGCCCGTGGAGTGCCCGCGCTGCGGCGGCGGGTGGTCTCGCGGCAGGGACTTGGCCGCCCGATGTGGACGATGGACCCGCGTCCGTCCCCGGAGCGGCAGATCGCCGTAGCGACGCTGCCGCCGAGCCAGGACATCCTCTCGTGGTGCGCGCAGGAGATCGTCCGTCCCCTGGACATGGCCGGGCCGCCGTGGCGCGCGGTCGTGGTGGACGGCCTGGACGGCGCCCGGTTCGGACTGCTCCTCGTGGTCCACCATGTGCTCGCCGACGGACTCACGGGGGTTGCGATCGCCGGCGCTCTCCTGGATCCGACCGCCGAGGGGCGCGGCGACGAGCCGGCGCCGCTCGCGCCGCCCTCGGGACCGGCGCCCGGCGGCGACGATCTCGTTCTGGCGACGTCGGCGGGCCGGGTGCTGCGCGAGGTTTGGGGCGCACCGGCCCGGCTGTGGCACGGCTGGCGGCAGGTCACCGATGCCGCCAAGGAGTTCCGCACCCGGGCGCCGGTCACCTCGCTGTCCCGGCCGCTCGGGCCGGAGCGCCGGTTGGCCACGGTGCGTCAGCCGCTGGGGGAGCTGCGATCGGCCGGTCACCGGCTCGGCGTGACGGTGAACGACCTGCTGCTCGCGGCGGTCACCGGAGGACTGCGCGAGTTGCTTGTCGGCCGCGGCGACGTGCTGCCCGCCGGTGGCCTGCGCGCCTCGATGCCGGTCGGATCCCGGGGAGCCGGGCAGCCGGACGGCATCCTGCTGGTCGACCTGTCCGTCGCCGAGTCGGATCCGCTGCGCCGCCTGGCCCAGATCCGCGACGACACGACGCGGCTGAAGGCGCGGCTGCATTCCGGCGGTGGTGACGTGCTCGACGTGCTGCGGTTGCCGCTGCCGGCGGCGCGGCTCGCGGTGCGCTGGATGCGCCGCATCGCTGGACGTCGGCTCAACCTGTTCGTCACCAACGTGCCCGGACCCGCCGAGCCGCTGTGGCTGGCCGGCGCCCGGCTGCTCGAGACCTATCCGGTGGCCCCGCTGGTCCGCGGCCTGTCGCTCGACGTAGCCGCGCTGTCCTACGCCGGCGCGCTGCACGTCGCGGTCAACGCCGACGCCGCGGTCACCGACCTGCAGGTGCTCGCGGCGGGGATGCAGCGTTCCTTCGCCGAGCTGCGGGAGGCGGCCCGGGCCGGAGCCCGGCTGCCCGCCGCCCCGGCCAGCGACGCAGACCGGCGCGGGGTCGTGGAGAACACCGTCGTGATCGAGCGCTCCCCGGCGTCGGTGTTCGCCTTCGTGACCGATCCCCGGCAAGAGCCGGCGTGGAATCCGCAGCTGCTTGAGGTCGACCAGCTGACCGACGGCCCGGTCGGGGTCGACACCCGGTTCCGGATGCGGTTCGGGTCCGGCGTCGGCGACAGCACCGTTACCTACACCGCCTTCGACCCGCCGCACCGCTGGGCCTCGACCAGCACCTCCCGCCGGCTCGACGTCCGGTTTGAGGGCACCATCCACCCGGCCGGGCCCGGATCACGGCTGGTCGTCCGCACCCGGCTGCTACCTCATGGGCCGCTGCGCCCGCTGGCACCCCTGCTGCGCCGGTACCTGCACTGGGCGTGGAACCGCAACCTCGCCGCCATCAAGGCCGAGCTGGAGAACCACGAGACAGGAGAAGACCATGCGAGTCGCGGTCGTGTACGAGAGCCTGTACGGCAACACCCATGACATCGCCGAGGCCATCGCCGCCGGCGTGGCCGAGGCGCAACCGGACGCTCAAGTCGACCTCATGCGGGTCGGCGAGGCCGACCCTGAGCGTGCGGCGCAGGCTGATGTGCTGATCGTCGGCGGACCGACACACATACGCGGGATGAGCACCGGGCTCAGCCGCAAGATGGGTGTGTCCGCGGAGGAGAAGAAGGACCCGGCCGAGAGGCACGAGCTCGAGCCCGACGCCGAGGGTCCCGGACTCCGGGATTGGTTCCACCGGCTGCCCGAAGGCCGCCGGCCGTCGGCCCGCCGCGGCCTTCGACACTCGCATCGGCGCCAAGCTGGCCGGCGGCGCCGCCCCCGGCATCGCCCGGCGACTGCGCTCCCACGGCTACCAGGTCATCACCGAGCCCGAGGGCTTCTTCGTCCAGGACAACGGCGAGGGACCGGTCAAGGACGGCGAGAGCGACCGGGCCCGCGCGTGGGCCTCATGCCTGATCCGACAGGCCGCCGTGCCGGCGTCGGGCTGACCGCATGAGCCGGTGGACCTTTGGCGGCCACATGCCTCCATGCGAGCGGGGTCGACCCGAGGGCGGAGTCGGGGCACCGGCAGCGGCTCGTGACGGTCCTGCGGCCGTCACTGCACGGACTCCGGTCCGAGACGGCGGGTGGAGCAGGGAGGTCCTGGGCGAGTCCTAGGCGCGCGTTGAACCTGGCCGGTGTGAGGCCCCGGACGCAGGTCACATCCGGCGCGGTCTGCGCGCAGACCCCCGCGGGCCAGGAGCAGCGGGTGGTCGGCTTCGTTGACGAGGTACTCCCCATTTCATGAGGGCGGCAGAAGAGATGAGTTGGTGGGTAGGACCGAACTGTCCGCCAGCGCCCCACGAGAGGAGCGCCCGATGAACGGGACGGGAGGAGTGAGCCCCACGACGGCCGCATCCACGGCGGTTGACGACAGGCGTCAACTGGCCATCTCCGCGGCCGTCTGCTCGGGGCTCGCCGCACTGGCCTTCTGGCGGCCGCCTGCGGGACGGCGGGCTCTGGGCATCCTCTTCGCTCTCACTGGCCTGGCCTGGAACGGAATCCTCACCGTGAAGGCGCCCGAGCAGTACCCGATGTTGGCCCGCCGGGCTCCCTGGGGCTGGTACCGGCGTATCGGGCTGGCCGTGACCGAGCCTGCCCCGCGCGCGTTCGGCGCGGCCATGACCGCGGGTGAGACGGCACTGGCCGCCGCCATCCTGACTCGCGACCCCGCTGCCCGACTGGGCCTGCTCGGCGTGGCTGCCTTTCTGCTGGGCATCACGCCGCTGGGCGTCTTCACGTGGGGCAACCCGATTCTGGCTCTCGGCGCCCTGCACCTGGCCCGCCGCCCATGGCCGACCGCGGCCTTCAACCGCCGTCGCTCGAGATGACCGGATGCGCCGGTTCATCAGCCGTGTCTCCGTCCCTCGACGGTGCTGAGCAGATGCGCCGCCCGGGGCGAACGGCCCGACCGGCTTGAGCCACAGATCATCAACGGGCCCGCGCGGCTGCCGCCCACCAGCGGTGCCGGGGGCCGGGCACGGCCTGCTCGGCATGCGGGAGCGGGTCGGCATGCTCGGCGGCGCTCTCGGCGCCGCTCCGGGCAGCGGCGGCGGCTTCGCCGTACGCGCCGAGCTGCCCTCGAACCTGCCGACGCCGAACCGAGAAGAACCCGAGGAGCGGGCCGATCCGGATACTGCTCGCCGACGACCAGGCGCTCGGTCGCGAGGGGTTGTCCGTGCTGCTAGGCGCCCGGCCCGACATCGAGGTCGTCGGCGAGGCGGTGGACGGGGTCGACGCGGTCGCCCATACCGCACGGCTGCAGCCCTACGTCGTGCTCATGGACGTGCGCATGCCCGGCCTCGACGGGATCGCGGCGACCCGGCAGCTGCTCGCCGCCGGCGGCCCGACCCGGGTGCTGATTGCTGGTCACCTTCGATGAGGACGAGTACGTGCACGCCGCGCTGAGGGCCGGGGCCAGCGGTTTCGTCCTGAAGACTGCCTCGGCCGTGGCGCTGGCCGAGGCTGTCCGCGCCGTTGCGGCTGGCGACGCGGCGCTGGCTCCCTCGGTCTCCGGCCGGCTGATCGCCGACCTCACCCGCCGTACTCTGCCCGCACCGGCCGATCACCACCGCCTGCGCCGACTCACCGACCGGAAGACCGAGGTCCTGGCGCTGGTGGCTCGAGGCCTGTCCAATGCCGAGATCGCCGCCGAGCTCACAGTTGCCGAGCAGACCGGGAAGACGCACGTGAGCCGTGTGCTCGCCAAGTTTGAACTGCGCGACCGCACCCAGGCCGCCATCTTCGCCCACGAGAACGGCCTTCCAGGCGGCCGTGCCCGTGATCCGCTCGTCACGCTGACCTATGGCACAGCAGCCGCTCCACCGCATCGGCATCGGCCACCAGGTCGGTGAAACCTGCCCTGGCCCTGGTCGAGGCCCACACGTCCGCGTGCTCGGCACCAGCGGAGGACGCCGCGCGACCTACCTCGCCTTCCGACCGGGCACAACCAACGTTGTCGCGGGACACCTGTGAACGGTGTCCCGCGACATCACATTGGAGCGGGTGACGGGAATCGAACCCGCACAGTCAGCTTGGAAGGGTGGATCGCCTGGACGGTGTCTTCGCTGGTCAACCCCTTGCTAGAGAAGCGTCGTGCCTTCCAATTGCCTCAGCGCCGCTCCTTGCTGCTAGGACCACGTCCACTGTCCCCAGGACTGGGTTCGCATTCAGAGTCACCGCCCGAGTCGTTAGACGATGTGCATTAGTTCGCTGGCAGGCGTCGGGCGAAGATCAGTCCCCGGACGGCGCCGGGCGCCGGGCACTGGGCGCTGGGCGCTGGGCATCACGCTGACCGCCACCTGCTGTGTCAGTCACGATGCGCTGCTCCAGCGGGGGAGCGGCCATCTTGGCGGGACCTTTAGCCCTCCGCCGACGGCACCTTTCGGCCGTGGTTCGACGTCGTGCTGGTGCAGACAATGTCGGCGTCATGACAGCACCTCCTACCGGAGCCCACGGTGCCGGAGCGCCGTTGCCGGCGCTTGAGTGATCGACGTACTGGAGACGACGTGCCCGAGACCCTGCTGCTGGACGAGTTCATACCGGCCTGGGATCACGAGATATCGATGTCCCAGCTGTTCCGGGCTGCCCCCGCGGAGGTCTTCGACGCGATCACGAATTTGGACCTGTTCCGGCTGCCGGTGACCCGGGTGCTGCTCGAGGCTCGGGGCCTGCCGGGGAGGCTCGCCGAGGCGGCGGCCCGGCGCCGTGGCGAGGCGGTCGCTCCGGAGCCGCCCACCTTCCGGGTGCGGGACCTGCCGGCCCGCGGCTGGATCCCGCTGGGCGAGCGGCCCGGCGTGGAGTTGGTCTACGGCGCAGTGGGCAAGGCGTGGAAGGGCACGGGCGGAGCGCCGGACCGACCGGTGATCGCGGAGACCTTCGCCGCCTTCGCCGAGCCCGGGTTCGCCAAGATCGCGGAGAGCACCGTCGTGACCCCCTACGGGTCCCGGGGCTGCGTGCTGACCCTGGAGAGCCGGGTCGCCTTGACCGACGAGGACAGCCGCCGCCGGTTCCGTCGCTACTGGACGGCGGCCGGGCCGTTCATCCGGCTGATGCGCCCTGCGGCGATGCGAGCGGTGGAGCGGCAGCTGCGCCAGCAGCAGATGGCTGGACCGGTGCCTGACGACGGAGAGGGACAGGTCACGGCTGTCGGCGAGAGGGCGCTCAGCGAATTGGCTCGGAGGACGGCCAGGGGACGTCCGGCGCCCTGGCCGGTCATGTGATGGGAGCGGGGCGGGTGGAACCGGCGTCCGTCCTGTGCGTCGAACGACTGCTGGCCTCGCCGGAACCAGCCATCCGGCTGCGGACCCTCGAGAACGTGCTGGGCGTGCCGCCGTCCTCGCCCGAGGTCCGGACGGCGCGGGCGCGCACGGCGGGGAGCGAGCGGGTCGCGCGCCTGCTGTCGCAGCGGGGAGTCGACGGCACGATTCCCTGTCATCCCTACAGCGCCAAGTGGTACGGCGCGCACTGGGTGCTGGTGACCTTGGCCGAGCTCGGCTATCCCGCCGGTGACCGCTCACTGCTGCCGCTGCGGGAGCAGGCGCTGGGCTGGCTTATGTCGGACGAGTACCGGACGCGTCACATCGGCCGCGTGCGCGGGCGCGGCCGGCTGCACGCCTCCATCGACGGCAACATGGTCTGGGCGTTGCTTCGCCTCGGACTCGCGGACGAACGAGTGGAGCGCCTCGTCGCTCGCCTGCTCGACGCCCAGTGGCCGGACGGGGGCTGGAACTGTGACCGCCGGGCCAGCGGTCGCTCGTCGTCGTTCACGGAGAGCCTGGTCCCGCTGCGGGGGCTCGCCCTGCACGCCCGTCTGACCGCCGACCCGGCGACCGGCGCTGCTGTCTCGGCCGCGGCGGAGTTCTTCCTCCGGCGCCGCCTCTACCGGCGGGTCAGTGACGGCACTCCGATCAGCCCGTCCTTCCAGCAACTCCACTTCCCCTGCTACTGGCACTACGACGTCCTGTTCGGGCTCACGGCGCTGGCCGAGGCGGGAGTGATCGGTGACCTGCGGTGCGACGAGGCGCTGGGCCTGCTGCAGGCCAAGCGGCTGCCCGACGGCGGCTTTCCGGCGGAGGCGCGTTTCTACCGCGTGACCGGATCCCCCACCGGCAGCGGTCGCTCGCTCGTCGACTGGGGGCCGACCGGCCGACGCTGCTCCAACGAGTGGGTCACGACCGCAGCGCTCGCCGTCCAGACTTCGAGGTCACGCGCCGGCGCGCTGGCGGCAGGCGCCAGTGCACCTGCGGAGCACCCCAGGCTCTGAGGTCATTCGGCAGACCACTCGAACGGCGCTCGCCCTTCGTGGTCTTCGGACTATGGCGGAAGGCCGGGGGTGGTATGACCACCCTTGACCAGCAGGTCAGGATGCCCGACGGGCGACTGCTCGGATACGACGAGCACGGCGTGTCGGGCGGCAGTCCCGTGCTGTATTTCCACGGCACTCCGGGGGCCGGCGACGACGGGTCCGTCGTCCTTATGTGGTCGTTGGTTCTACGCCTTGCGGGGCGGGCATCAGACCTACCCGCACGAGGAAGCTGGCCATGTTCCAGTAGTCGCGCTGCTCGACGACCTTGCCGTCGCGCAGCCGGCCGATCGAGACACCGGGGACCCGGAAGTGGCGTCCGGTGGTGGGAACCCCAGCCTCTTCGTCTCCCCACGGTCCTTCGTGCCCGACATCGTCCACACCAGGGCGAACGACTCGCCGTCGATGAGGACCTGCTCGTTGTCGAAGCGGTAGTCGGTGGAGACGTTCGTCGCCATGCGGCCGAGGAACTCACCCGTCGCGGCGCGGCCCTCCATGCGTTCGCCGACGGCCATGTCCGTGTAGACGACGTCATCGCTCATGAACTCGAGCACCGCCGGGATGTCGTGCGCGTTCAAGGCGTCGAGGTAGGCGTCGAACCAGGCCATGAGTTCCTCCCGTGCTCCCGTACTGCTCATCTCCACCACGCGCTCCCACCTCGGTCATCAGGCTTGCGATCACGTCGGGACCGGGCCCACCTCGCAACGCACGTCGTTCAGCCCGGCCAGCACCGTGGCGACACGGGCGGTAGGCGTCTGCGTGGCGGTCATCGGTACTCCGCGGGTTGCGGCTCTGTGCTTCTGCTCGGCTCGGTCCCCCGGTACCGCGGTGACCGCCTGGGGCGTTTCCTGGGGCCGGTGCGGACTGCGCTGCCTGCTGCCGGCGACCGCCGCGGCGGTGCGGGTCAGCGCGCCGATGATCCACCGCCCCGGGTGGGTACGCGCCGGCAGTTTCTCCGCGGACACCGACTGCAGATCGAGGTGGACGCACACGGCCCCGGTGTCCGGATCCCGGCTGAACACCACCTGCATGGGAATGGTGGCCATGCCCAGCCCGGAGAACTCGATCCGGAATGCGTAAGGGTCGTTCTCGTCGTCCGGGTGCAGCAGGAAGCCCCGGTAGAGCGGCAGGATCGGGCTCAGGAACCGGAGGTGGAGCCGCCCTGCTCGGACGAAGACCTGGAATCCCGCGCCGAGGAAGGCCTTGATCCGCACGTCGGAGAGCGGGACGGCGACGGGGTATCTGCCGCAGAGCTCACCCCAGACCTCGGGATGCTGGGGGACGTCGCCGCGCACGGCCGCCGGGGGCGCGCCGATCAGCTCGCTCGAGCAGCCGGCTCGTCTCGACCGGCAGCCAGGTCTCGCCGCGGATGGTGCCGTTGCTGAACGCCATCACCCCGACTCCGTCGTCGGGGCCGAGGAAGATCTGCGACTTGAACCCCGGGAGGGTTCCCTGGTGCTCGACCGTCAGGTGGCCTCCGGCGTCGCCGCGGAGGAACGCCAGGCCCACACCGGCCAGCCGCGGATCGGGTCGGTACTGGGCCTCGACATGGTGGCCAGCGTCGCCGGCTTGAGGATCGCGCCGTGCTCATTGCCGCCCCCGCCGAGGAGCGCCTGCAGGTAGCGGGCCATGTTCTGGGTGTCGAGTAGGCGGAGCCGGCGGCCGCCGTCAGGAACTGACGCTCGGTCACCGCCTTGGGGCCATGAGCGCGCAGTACGTAGCCGGTGGCGACCCGGGGCCGGACGATCTCGGATCGGAGCAGGTCGGTGGAGGTCATGCCGAGCGGCAGGAAGACGTGCTCGCGCAGATACCGGTCCAGCGGCATCTCGGTCACGTCCTCGACGATCTGCCCGACGGTCGCTGGGCCGTGGTCGGTGTACCGGAACCGGGTGCCGGGCTCCGTGTCGAGCCGGACGTGTCCGCGGTAGTGCTCGGCCAGGGTGGGGACGGGGCGGTCCATCGGGACGGTCACACCGAAGTCCCGCCGCAGGGCCGAGGATCGGGGGACCTGCTCGCCGATGCCTGCGGTGTGGGTCAGCAGGTGCCGGACCGTGGCTGGTCGCCAGCCCGGTTCGGCTGGGACCAGCCGGTAGGCGCGCAGGTACTCGTCGGCAGGTGCGTCGAGGTCGACGAGGCCCCGCTCCACCAGTTTCATCGCCGCGATGGCGGTGAAGGTCTTGGTGATCGAGCCGATCCGGAAGACCGTGTCGTCCGCGATCGGGGTCCCGGTCTCGATGTCAGCCAGGCCGTGCGCGGAGAAGAACTCCAGGGATCCGTTCCGGACGACGCCGAACGCGAGGCCGACCGCGGGCCATCGGTTGAGGATCTCGTCGACTCGGGACTTCATCTCCGCCTGGCTGACCTGCGCCACGGCTCCTCCTCCACCCAGTTGGGGGCGACAGCCCGTGTCAGCCAGAGCCCGCGCCCCTCCCGAGCGCCCACCTTGCTCCGATGTCACCGGGGTGGGAGGGGCGAGCGGCCCTTACGGGCAGGGCCGACGTGCCTGCCTTCCCCGACGGCCGCGACGTGGGGAGGAGTTCACTCACGGCTGCCGGAGCGGTCGCAACTACACGGTCCGACCTGCCCGGACAGGCCGAGGGCACGCCGACAGACGATGGCTCTCAGCCATACGTCCGCCAGCGGGTCAGCGGAAGCCGGCGTCGGTGATGGTGGCGCGGAGGAACTCGCCTTCGTCCTGCCGGTCGGTGCCCCACCACCAGCCGGCCCGTACGCGCGAGGCGATCGTCGCGCCGTCGAAGGCGTGCTCGGCTTCCACCAGGCCTCCGAATGGATAGCGGGCGAACCCGCTCCCGTCCGGGTTGCCCCAGCGTTGGAGCCCGGAACTCCTCCAGCCGCCCCGTCGAGTGGACGCGGAGCTGGACTGCGTCGGCGTGGTCGCCGATCCGCCAGGTGGCGACGGCGGTGTCCGGATCCGGCCCGCTGGCCCACGTTGCTGCCGCGAACGCGGTGGGTAGCCAGAGCACCGCTTCGCCGGCGAGGCGTCCGGCGGTGCTGCGGGTGATGGCGACACCCGAGGCGCGCATGACAGGGAGAAGACCGAAGAGCGACCAGCGCATCTGGCCGACGCCCGAGCTGTGGCGGTCGAAGCCGGTCACCGGTAGCCCGGCGACGCGTGCGGTGGCCGCCCAGATGAACCCCCGGGACGGTGCGAGGACCTCTCGAGCGGTGAACTGCCGCCAGGCGCCCAGCCGGATCTGTCCGCGCATCGTGAGCACGACCGACGACCAGAGGGGTGTCCCGGGCGCGATGGCGTGGGTCAACCAGCGGCGTGCCGGCTCCGGCAGGCCCCAGACCGAGTCCGCCCCGAATCGCTCGTTCGTCGCCGGGCCATCGAGCAGGCCGGCCCAGTCCCTCCGCAGGGCACGGGCCGCTCGTGGCACAGGCGCAACGTCGCCGCTCACGCGATATCCCTTCTCGAACCACCGTTGCCGCGGTGGGCAGAAGAGGTCATCGGTCGCTCCCGGGCTGTCCGGGTCCGACACGAAGCAGATCGCCCGGGTGCCGATAGACGGCCGTGAGACCCGTACCGGGGAGAAGGCGGACGCCGCGCCTGCCAGAAGTGACGGTGCTGGCAGCTCCCATGTGCACAGTCGACCGTCCCTGCGTCGTCAACGGGGAGGGGCTCTCGCCCCCACGCCGGCCGCCGGTGGCCTGGGTCGTCTGCTGCGGCGCGCGAGTGCCTGCCGCGCCTCGGCAAGCTGTCGGCGGCAACCTCCCAGCCGTGCTATGCCACAGCTGCCCTCCTGAGGTCGGAGTCGCTGTCCACCGCGGCGTCGAAGTCGACGGTCAGATCGTCGGCTGATCCGGTCTGGCAGGTGAGGACGACGGAGCGGGGCCCGGACCGGTTCTGTGTCACCGTGGTGTCGCCCGCGGTGGGAGGACTGACCGAGGCGCGGCAGGTGCCACAGGCGCCGACCCGGCAGTTGTACGGCAGGTCCAGTCCCGCGCGCAGACCGGCGTCGAGAACCGTCTCGCCGGGGCCGACGGGCACCGTGTGCTCGGTGCCGCGGTGCCGGAGACGGACGGTGGAGCGCCCGGCCCGGCCGCCGACGACCACGTCCGCGTCGGAGAGAAGACCTCCGTCTGCACGCGCCGAGCGGGCAGGCCCAGGTCGTCGACCAGGCCGCTTCCGCACCTCGGTCACCATGGCGTCCGGGCCGCAGACGTAGGCCTCCTCGACACCGGACAGGTCACCCGGGGCGCGAGGGCGCGCAACGCCTCGCGGTCGATCCGGCCGGCCAGCACCGGCGCGACGGGCCGGCTCCTGGCTGCGCAGGTGGACGACGCGCAGGCGGTCCGGGTGGCGGGCCTCGAGCTCGGCGAGCCGGGCCGGCGAACAGGGTGCTGGCGGCGGTGCGGTTGCCGTACACCAGCGTGCAGCGGCTGGCGGGCTCGACGGCCAGCACGCTGCTGAGGATGGAGATCAGCGGGGTGATGCCGCTGCCGGCGGCGACGCCGAGGACGTGGCGCGCGGTGAGCCCGTCGAGGTCCGTGCCGAAGCTGCCCGGCCGGCGGGGCGACGTCGACGACGTCCCCCGGGCGCAGCGCGGTGTTCAGCCAGGTGGACATGCGACCGCCCGGCAGGTGGCGCACCGCGATGCGCAGCTCGCCGTCCGTCGATGCCGCTGCAGACGGAGTAGGGCCGGGTGACCACGGCGTCGTCGATCCGCGCCCGGAGCGCGACGTACTGCCCCGGGCGGAAACGGAACGTCCGGCGCCAGGTCCGGCGGCACGAGCGAAGCGCGACCGAGACCGCGTCGGGGGTCTCCCGCCGCACCTCGGCCACGGTCAGCGGACGGAAGGCCGGCGCACCGGACCGCTCGAAGGCGCGACCCGACGTCGGCGCCGCGTCGCGCGAACGTGCGGTGCCGGGCCGGTCCGCAACGGAGCCGACGACCCGGACGACGGTCAGCAGCACCACCGCGATCACCGCACCGGCCACGACGGCTCGCACGGCGGCGTTCCCCGCGTCGGTGCCGGCGGTGATGAGATGCATGGTGGCGGACCAGAACAGCAGGTAGCTGGTCAGGTGCACGCGCTTCCACCAGCGGCGGGACATCCGGGAGGCCAGCAGCGAAGTGGCGAGGACGGCGAGGAGGAAGTAGCCGGCGACCACGCCGAGGGCGACCGGCATCGGGCGCCAGCTGCTCGCCAGGGGCACGAGCAGGTCGCGCAGGCTCAGCTGCACGTAGTCGTCGAGCAGCAGCCCGGTCAGGTGCAGGCCGGTGAACAGCACCGACAGCACGCCGAGGAACCGGTGCACCGCGGCCGACCACGCCCAGGGGACCCAGCGGCCGAGCAGTCCGCTGCGGAGCAGCAGCCCCCATCCCACCGTGGTCGCGAGCAGGGCCCAGGCGACCAGGCCGGTGGCCCGGGCGAGGTACCACCAGAACTGGGGGTCGATCATCGCAACAACCCTGGCGGGGCAGTGGGCGGAGAGTCGCTCCCCGCTGGTGGTGACGGCGACCGCCGCGGCCCCCTCCGAGCAGGTCGAACCCGGCCTTCCCTCCGATGACGACGGCCTTGACGAGTACCTCGGCCTCCCACGCTTCCGCGGCCACGACGGTGGCGACGGCGATGTTCCCGTTCACGGGTCCGCCGGTGAACGGGTCGATGAGGTGGTGCACCTCCACGCCGGCGACGCGCCACCGGCGTTCGAGCCGGCTGCTCGTGGCCACGCCACCGTGGTCCAGTGCCAGGCGGAGCAGCTCCTCGCCCGGGTGAAGGGGGTCGGGCACGGTCACGACCCAGCCGGCCGCGGTCGGCGGCTCCCCGACGGGCGCGGAGGTCTCCGCCCACGTTCACGAGGCACCCGGCCGCGCCGGCGTCGAGGAGCTCGGTGGCCACGAGGTCGGCGGCCAGGCCCTTGCCGATCCCGCCCGGGTCGATCGCCACGCCGGGTGGCAGCTCGCACCGTGGACATCACCCGATCGATCTCGATGCCCGCGCAGCCCGGTGCCGGCCCGGTGGGGGTGAGGGCACCGCCCGATCCGGCCTGCACCAGCGCCAGGTCGCGGTCGTAACCGAGTCCGACGACCGCGGCATGGACGGTCGGGTCGAACAGGCCGTCGGACCGCCGCCACCCGTCGACGGAACGGCTCACCAGGGCGATGGTGTCGGCGGAGACGCCCACCGGCCGCCCGGCCGCCGCGTTGAGCCGGCTGATCTCGCTGTCGGGGCGGAACCGGCTCCACCGGTCCTCCAGGTCGGCCAGCCGCCGCTCGGCCAGGTCCAGCAGCGGAGCATCCGGCCGTGCCCCACCACCACGACGTGCGCGGTGGTGCCCATGGCCGGGAACCGGACCTCAGCTGGCATGGCTGCTGGTGGTCGGCGGGGCCGTCGTGGGGTTCAGCCGGGAGCGGCACCCGGACGCTGTTGATCGACCGACGCGGGTGTACTCGTCACGGTGCCCGCGTCAGGTGCCGCCGCTGCCATGCCACCCATGAGCGCCAGGGTGGCGGCGACGCTGGTGCCCAATGCCAGCAGTCGCGTGCCGGCGGCGGACCCGGCGCGGTCAGTCATCGTCCTCGACCCCGCTCGGCTCGTGCGACTCCTGCTCGCCCGCCCGATCGGGGTCCTCGTAGCCGCCGACAGCGGGGATGGGGCGACGTCCGTCGGCGGCGGACTCGACGGGGCGGCGTCGTCGCCGGCTGTGCCGGTGTCGAGGCTGGCGACGGCCGGCAGTGTCCCGGCCCCGCCGCCACGTTCGCCTCCGAACAGTCCGGCGTTGGCGGCGAGGGCGGAACCCCCACCGATCAGGGTCAGGGCGGTCGCCGCCGCCGCGATCGTGGTCCGTCGGTACACCGTGGCCTCCTCCGCGCTGCCACCGGACCGCTCGGTCCGGCATGCCGACCACGCTAGGAACGGCCGGGGAAGGTGGGGGTCGGGCGCAGGTTAGGAGCAGGTAAGGGATCCAGCTCGGGTCGTGCCGCTGCCGCCGGTAGGCGGACCCGGGCCTGCAGGCCACGCCCGTCGCGTGCCGAATCCAGCTCGACGGATCCGCCGCTGGTCTCCGCGAGCCGGCGGGCGATCGCCAGACCGAGCCCGAAACCGCTGCCGGTCGCGCTGCCCGGCGCCCGCCAGAAGCGGTCGAACGCCCGCGCCCGCTGCTCCGGGCTCAGCCCTGGGCCCTCGTCGGTGACCGAGACCTCCACCTGGCGCGGGCGGCCGCACCGCCGCCGCGAGTTGCACCGTCCCGCCCGCCGGCGAGGCGGTGATGGCGTTGGAGATGCAGGTTGTCCAGGATCTGCTCGAGTGCGCCGGGGACGGCGAGCACCGCAGCGTCCGGGCCGGGCGCAGACGTCCAGCCGGACGCCGCGTCGCCTCGGCCACCGATGTCCACGTGTCCAGCCGCCCGGAGACGACCGTCGGCGACGTCGACGGTGACCGGGGCGGCGCGCCCGGCGTCGGCCCGCGCCAGGACGAGAAGGGACTCCACCAGCCGCGCCAGCCGCTCGGTCTCGTCGACGGCCGCCTGGAGCTTGGGCTGCTGCTCCGGCGGCAGGTGCCGCGCCAGGTTCTCCAGGCGCAGCCGCAGCGCGGTCAGCGGCGTGCGGAGCTGGTGAGAGGCGTCGGCGACGAACTGCCGCTGGGAGGTCGAGCAGCCGCTCCAGCTGGTCGGCCGTGCGGTTGAAAGTCACGGCGAGGGACCGCGAGCTCCGGCGGGCCGCCGGTCGTCGGCACCCGCGTGTCGAGCCGCCCGTCGGCCAGCGCCCGGGCGGCGTCCTCCAGCAGGCGGACCGGTCGGGTCACCTGCCGGGCCAGTACCGCCCCGACCAGCGCCACCCCCAGGAGGACGACGACCGACGAGCAGGCCGAGGCGCATCCAGTTCTCCCGGATCCGGTGGTCCAGCTCGGCGATCGGGTAGGTGACCCGGACGGCGCCGTGGATCGTGCCGCCGGAGGTGACCGGCACGGCCACGTAGACCAGGTCGCCGCCGACGGTCTCCGAGCGGCGGGTGCCGGTGGCGCGCTCGCCGGCGAGCGCGGCGGCGATCTCCGGCCGGTTGGTGAAGTCCTCGCCCACTCGCCGACGTCCTCGGAGTCGGCCTGGCTGATCCCGTCCCGGTCCACGACGACGATCGCGGCCGCCCCCGGCGGCGTACCCGGTGAGCAGGGTGTCGATCCGCGGCCGAGCGCCGGCCTCCAGGTCGTCCTCGACGACGGCAGCGACCGACGTGGCGTCCCGCTCCAGGGCAGCGAACAGCGCGTCGCGCTCGTGGTCGGCGAAGATCAGGCCCAGCGGCACGACCAGCACCGCCAGGACGAGCAGCGGTGACCGTGAGGTAGGACGCGAGCAGCCGGCGGGTCATGACGGCACGTCGAGGCGGTATCCCACACCCCGGAGCGTGGCGATCAGGCGCGGATCCCCGAGCTTCTTGCGCAGCGACGCGACGTGCACGTCGAGGGTCTTGGTCGAGCCCCACCAGTTCTCGTCCCAGACCGCGGGCGATGATCTCCTCCCGGCGGCGCACCGTGCCGGGTCCTCCGCCAGCAGGGCGAGCAGGTCGAACTCCTTCGTGGTGAGCTCCACCGGACGCCCGCGCCAGCTGGACCTGCCGGCTGCGCCGGTCGATGCTCCAACGCGCCCGAGCTCCTGCCGGCCGTCGGCCGCGGGCGTCCGCGCCGCCGCGCCGCAACACCGCGCGGATCCGGGCCACCAGCTCGCGGAAGCCGAACGGCTTGACCACGTAGTCGTCCGCGCCGATCTCCAGCAGCAGCACCCGGTCGAACTCGTCACCGCGGGCGGTCACCACGATGACCGGCGTCGCCGACCGTGCGGTCAGCCCGCGGCAGACCTCACGCCCGTCGACGTCGGGCAGTCCGAGGTCGAGCAGGACCAGGTCGGCCTCCGGTTCGGCCAGGGCGCGCCTGCCCCGTCCGGACCCAGCGCACCCGGAAGCCCTCGTACTCCAGCCCCTCGATCAGCGGCTCGGCGATCGTCGGGTCGTCCTCCACCAGGAGCAGCCGCGGACCGCTCGGCCGCGGGATGCTGTCTGCCGCCCGGTGCTGCGGCCCACCGTCGTCCGTGCCGGTCTCCTCCTGAGCGGCGCGCATGTCCACCTCCTGCGGGAACTCGAGGCCACGGTGCTCCCCAACGCAGTCGGCTCGCAGAGTCGAAGGTCGTCCGGGGCGGGGCCCTCACGCGCCTCGACGGCGACGATCGAGGTGGCTGGATGCAGGCTGAGCGACCCGACCGGCCGTGCTCGACAGACCTGCTCTTACTCGTCCCCGGCAGGCCCGCGGCGGTCGCGAGCACACGTACACGATCGCAGGTCAGCACGCCCGGCGTGGCGCATCACGCCCTGCCCAGAGGTCCACGAGAGCATGACCAGCGCCAGACGTTGGTGATCCAGCTGAAGGCGGAGCGCGAGGCGCATGGCGATCGCCGCGAGTAGCCCGACGAGGCGCGCCTGTCGCCGCTGAGCACGAGCAGCCCCACGGTCGCACCGAAGGCGATCAGCAACCCGATCCACAGCGGCGCATGCGGCACCCGCACCGTCGCCCAGGCGTTGCGGACGGGGAAGAACGCTCGCCGTCGGCGAAGTCGGAGCGAACCGCGGCGGCCACGCAGCACCTCACCGCCCGGACCTGATGACAGGTCCGGGCGGCGTGTGGGCTGCTCAGCTGCAGCGCCGGCAGTACCAGCGGGCAGTGCCCCGAGGTGGTGCGTCCTGTAGGGCTCAGCGTTCCTCGAGCACCCTGACGGTGTCGGCGCGGACGCCGTCGTGCTTCATCGCTTCGGCGGCATCCTCGGATTTCAGGATGTCTTCGAAGTCCTGCAGGGTGGCTCCCTCGACGACCAGGCCGACGCGTTTGGGGTCGGTGGGGTCGACGAAGGTGCGCACGGTGTAGCCGCGGGGGCCCATGAGCTCCTTCCGTTTGGGCGAGGTCAACCAGTGGTCGACGTCGTCGACGTCGTGGACGACGAGCAGTGCGGGCATGGCGTGCTCCTGGGGGTCGGTGATACCTGCGGTGTGCGATACGAGCGCTCTGCTACGTGGTGATCTCGGCGACCAGCCGCGCGGGCGGGGGCGGCGGCTGCGCGGTGTCGATGCCGTGCACCTTCGGGATCACGTACTCGGCCAGGTATCGCTCGTGGTCGCTGGTGGGGTTGTGCAGCGTGCTGCCGAGGTGCGCGGCCATCTGGTCGGGGTCGACGCCGTCCCAGATCAGCACCATCAGGTCTCCCATCGGGGTCGGCTGATGGAACAGGGTTTCCTTGCGGACCCCGCCGCGGCGGAGGAAGGCGCGATGGGCGTCGCCGCGGGCGCCGGTCGTGACCTCGTCGGCGAACTCCTGCCAGGCACCCACGTCCGCGATCGGCATGACTGCTACTGCCATCTGGGTCATCTGGGACCTCCACGCCGAGCGGGTTCCGCCGGCCGTCTCGGCGACAGTCGGCGCGCCAGGCACGGCGGACTCTCGTCCCCACGACGGGCGATAACAAGGCCAGATGCTGTTCCGCATGCGCAGGCCGCGCCGCCATCGCGACGGGCCGAAAGGCCCAGCGTCGGAGTGCGGCCTGAATAGGGCGCTGTGTTCTCGCCCGCCGCGCCGCTGGCGAGCCCCGCAGCTCGGCACCGAGCCAGTCGGTGCATGGCCGCCAACCTGCGGAGATGCAGACCTGCACCGCTCGGCAGGCCAAGGCGGCGCGCGATGCCGCGGCCGCTACAGCCGGGCACGCCGTCATCCGCCGCCGCCGGCAGCCGTGGTTCCCCACCCGTATGCGCGCGGAGATGCACGCCCGAATCGAGGACCAGGAGGAGCTCGCCGCCGTCGACGACGCCCGCGGCGCCGGCCCGCCCTGGTGGTAGCCGGGCCCCGCCCGCCGCGGCACCTCACCCACCAGCGCCACTGCTCGCCGCGGCGCGCCCGCGCCCGGCCGGATCCCGGGCCAACGGTGAGCAACGGCTGGAGCGGGTGACCGGGATCGAACCGGCATGGCCAGCTTGGAAGGCTGGGGCTCTACCATTGAGCTACACCCGCGAGGTGCCCGGACAGCCTAGCGGCCAGGGCGGGGCCGGTTGCTCCCCACCCAGGCCAGGGGCGCGCCAAGCGGAGGACACTGGTCGGGCTAAGCGCTCATGGTTGTGCCTTGCCGTGTGGATGTGCTCGGCGCGGTCGTCCTGCGCAGGAACCCGCGGATCGCCGCGAGGAATGTCGGCTGCTCCTCCGCGAAGGAGAAGTGGCCGGCCTCCGGGATCTCCAGGAGATCGGCTCCCGGGATGCCGGCTGCGATTGCACGGCCGCACACCGGCGGGCAGACCCAGTCGTACCCGCCGACGATTACAAGTGTCGGTGTGCAGATTTCCGCCAGCCGGGGGAGCAGGTCGTATCGAGGGGCGAGGACACCGAAGAAGTAGCCGGCCACCTCAGGAGCGAACCCGCTGAGCGCCATCATCCGGGGCGGCACGTCGGGGTGCTGTGGGCCCGCGTAGTGCGGAAGGACCAGTCGGGCGAAGGAATCCATCGTCTCGGGGGTGAAGTCACCGCCGAACAGTCTGGCGGCGACCGCCGCCGCCTCCGGGGACGACCGCTCGGCCAGACTCGGCGGCGGGAATTCGTCGTGCATTGGCGCGAGGGTCGGCGCGGTGTTGCACAACGCAAGGCCGCCGACCGCCTCGGGGTGGCGCAGAGCCAGGTGCAGCCCCACGAACCCGCCCGCCGAATGCCCGAACACAACGGGGGCGACGAGGCCCAGCGTTCGGCACAGCGCCGCGACGTCGTCGGCCATCTGCTCGAGCGTGCATGTGTCCACCGACGGCCGGGCCGAACGGCCCTGGCCTCGCAGGTCGGGGAAGATCACTTGGGCATCGTCGCGGAGCTGGGCAAAGGCCGGGCGTAGGTAGCCCTGGTCGAAGCCAGGGCCGCCGTGCAGCGCGACGACCGTCGGGCGCGTCGTGAGTCCGTCCGCTGTCGGGGCCAGCTCGGACCCGTCGACATCGATGTACAACTCCGTGTCGTTGACCGAGATCCGCATCGTGTACCTCCTGGGAGTCGGGCCCTGGTCGGGCCGCTACCTCACAGATGCGCCGTGTCGGGCAGAAGTTCGGTCCCTTGCGCGAGGAATTCGGACGAGAGGACTATCGCGCTGTGTCGGCGCATGCAGCCCCGGACGTCCGGTCCGGCGACACGGGGAGCACCGACGCCGCGTTGGTGGCCGCCGCATTGCACGGTGACGCGGCCGGGTTCGGGGTCCTGCTGGAGCGCCATCGGGCCGACATGCAGGCGGTCGCCGTCGCGCTGCTCGGGTGGGGAGCCGACAGCGAGGACGTCGTCCAGGACGCGACGCTGATCGCATTGACCCGGCTCGGTGAGCTGAGGGAGCCGGCCGCGGCCGGCGCATGGCTGCGCGCCATCACCCGCAACGCCGCGCGGATGCGTCTGCGCTCGGGCGGTCGAGAGGTCACGTTTCCATTGGTCGGTCATGACCTCCCCGCTGCAGAGCCCGATCCGGCCGACGTCCTGGACGAGCGGGCGCTGCGGGACTGGCTCTGGGCGGCTCTGGACACGCTGTCGCCGCCCCTGCAGCTCCCTGTCCTCCTGCGGTACTTCACGCGTGCGTCGTCCTACCGCCAGATCGCCGCGCTCTGCGACGTGCCAGTGGGCACAGTGCGCAGCCGGCTCAGCGACGCGCGGAGCCGGCTGCTCGGGGTCTTCGGGCGACCACGGCGTCAGCCCACCCCGATACGACGGCGCGCACGGGCCGCTGGCGCGGGACGGTGGAGGAGTTCCTCGCCTCGGCGGAACGCGGCGCCCTCACCGGCCTCCTGCCGGAGATCACCGCCCCGGACCTGCAGCTTGTCGCCCCAGATGGGCGGGCCCACGGGGATAGGGAGCTCCTGATCCGGATCATGAGCGGGGACGTCGAGGCCGGCGTCCGTCAGGTCGTGCGCGACGTCGCCGCGAGCAGCCGATTCACGGTCATCGAGTCCGATCTCATCTCGCCGCCCTGGGACCCCGGCCACTGCCCGCCCAGCGTGCTCTGGGTGCTGGGGCTGGCCGGTGATCGCATCGCGCGGATCCGGCTCTACCACCCGGTTCCGGCGGTCGGCTGAGCGTTACGGCGGACGTCGTGCGTCAGGCGCTCAGCCTCGCGGGACACCCCCTGCATCCCGACCTCGTCGGCGACGGCGCGGGCCTGGGCTGCCTCCGCCGCTGCGCCGGCCACGTCGCCCCGGTCGGCGAGCAGCCGGGCCAGCGCCAGCCGCGACTTCGCGAGCGCCGGCCGGAAGGCGTGCTCCTGGCTGATCGCCACCGCCTGACGCAGGTGGGCCTCGGCGTCCGCCGTCCTCCCGGCCGCCGCCTCGGCCACGCCGAGGTGCAGGGAAACCGGTCCGAGCGCCCCGATGCCGCCGTGCAGCGCCATGTGGTCGACGAAGGGGAGCAGTTGGTCGGCGATCCCCGCGGGCACCGACGGGTCCAGCAGGCCGGGCGTGGCCGCGATGCCCGCCGCGATCTGCGCCTGCCAGCACGTCAGGGAGAGCCAGTCCCACTGCATCGGCAACGGCTGGAACGCGTCGTTCTGCGCCATCACAGCCGCTGCCGCCGCCGGGCTGTCCCGCCTCCAGCAACGCCAGTGCCGTGATGAACGTGTCCCCGGGGCCGGACCCGAGGCCTCCGGCGGCAGCGCGGTGAGTCGCTCGGCCAGGCAGCCCTGGTCGACCCAGATGAAGGCGCGCATCGCCAGGTCGGTCCAGACCTGCGTGTAGAGCTGCGTCCGCTGGGTGAGCACGTAGGCGCGGTCGACGAGCTCCATCGCGACGTCCAGCCGACCGTCGAGCATCGCCCGCGCCGCCTGCATGCTCACGCACTGCGCCTGCAGCAGCGGCAGTTCGTGCCGCTGCGCGAGGTTCCACGCGTCGGCGAGATCCTCGTCGGCGCCGGTCACGTCGGACAGCACCAGCCGCGCATTCGCCCGCCGGGCGTGCGCCAGGACGGCGAGATCGGCCCGGTCGGGGCCGACGGCGAGGTCGAGCAGCTCGGTCGAGGTGGTCAGCTGCGTCGTCCTCCTCGCCGGGGACCCACGCTGCGGACAGCTGTCGCGGACAGCGGCGGTGATCAGCAGGTCGTCGCGGCCGGTCCGCCGGGCCAGCTCCAGCGCGCCGATCCGCCTCCCGCGCCGGGCGGGTCCGATCGGGCCCGTAGATGCAGGCCGTGGCCAGGGCGGAGAGCGCGCGGACGCGGGCCGCTGCGTCGTCCTCGCCCGTCGCCGCCAGCACCGCCTCGAGCCGCCCGACCAGGTCCTCCGGATAGGTGCCGTACGCGACCGGGAACCAGATGCCGGCCAGCCGGCAGAACTGCTCGGCCGCCGCCCCGGCCGTCTCGGGATCCCGCCGGGCGAGCGCCGCGTCGATGGTCGCCGACAGCAGTTCGGTCGCCGCCTCCCACGAGCCCGCCCGCGCCAGCGACGTCCCGGCGCGCAGGAGCAGGCCCTGCCGCATGGTCGATCCGCCGCCCCCTGGGTCGGTGTCGAGCGCGGTCAGCGCCCGCTCCCACCACCGGGCCGCGTTCTCGTGGGCGTGCTCCCGCGCCGCCTGCTCGGCGGCCTCGGCGCAGGCGGCGACCGTCGTCGCGGTGTCGGTGAACGGCAGCCCCGCCACCAGGTGGTGCGCCCGCTCGAACGGATCCCCGGTGGTCAGGGCCGCGGCGAGCCGCGCGTGCAGCCGGCTGCGCCGCAGCTCCGGGAGGTCGGCCAGCAGCGACTCCCGCACCAGGGCGTGCGCGAACGCCATCCGGCCCGGCCCCTCGGCCCGCACCAGGTGCGCGGCCTCGGCGGCCTCCAGGGCGTCGGCCAGCGCGTCGTCGTCCGGACCCGCTCCGGCGCGCTGCAGCAGCGGGACGTCGAAGCGCTGGCCGGCCACGGCCGCGAGGCGCAGCACGGTGCGGGCGTCCTCGGGCAGGTGGGCGAGCCGCCGGAGGACGACGTCGCGCACGCCGGGCGGCACCGGACCGTCGCGCCCCTCGGCCAGCACCCGGGCGAGCTCGGTCGCGAAGAACGGATTGCCGCCGGAGCGATCGTGCAGATCGGCGACGGCGCGGTCGTCGAGGTCGGGCCCGGCGACGGTCGCGACGAGCTCGGCCGTCGCCGCCTCGTCCAGCGGACCGAGGTCGATGTGCACGAACCGGGCCGTGCGGGCCAGCGTCGCGCGGACCTGGGCGACCACCGGGTCGTCGTCGACCGGCCGGGAGGTGCTGAGCACCGTGACCGGGCCGTGCTGCAGCTCCACGGCGAGGAAGGAGAGCAACCGCAGCGAGGCGGGGTCGGCCCAGTGCAGGTCGTCCAGCACGACGACGACGCGGCGATCGGCCGACGCGTCGACCAGCGCCCGCAGCATCCGCTCGAAGGCCGCGAACGCGCCGTCGTCCGGCCCGGCGAGGACCGCCTCGGGGTCGCCGGTGAGCGCGGCGAGGACCTGCCGCCACGGCCAGAGCGCGGGCGCGTCGTCGTCCTCGTGGCAGCGGCCCCAGGCGACCCGGGCACCGGTGGCGGCCGCGGTCGCCTCCGCGACCAGGCGGCTCTTCCCGATCCCGGGCTCGCCGTCGACCAGCACGAACCGTGGGCCGTCACCGGACAGGACGCCGGCCAGCAGCGCCAGCTCGCGGTCGCGGCCGACCAGTCCTGGTCGGGCAGGGGAGGGGGCTTCGACGGCGGGAACCGGCTCGTCGCCCGCGCGCAGCGCCCGCGCCTGGGCCGCCCGCAGCGCCGGGCCGGGCGCGATGCCGAGCTCCTCGTCGAGCAGCCGGTGCGCCTCGGTGTAGCGGGCCAGGGCGTCGGCGGTCCGCCCGACCGCGCGCAGCGCGTCGACGAGCAGCACCCACGGCCGTTCGCGCAGCGGATGCCGGGCGACCAGCGCCTCCGCCTCGGGCACGACGTCGCCGGGTCGGCCGAGCGCCAGCAGCGCCGCGAGCCGGTCCTCCAGGCAGGTCAGCCGGATGGTGTCCAGCCGGGTCCGCGCGGCGACGGCGAAGTCGCGGTCGCCGGCGTCCTCGAGGGCGACCGGGCTGCGCCACAGCGCGAGCGCCTCGTCGGCCGCGGCCAGGGCGCCCGGCCCGTCGCCGGCGCCCAGCCGGTCGGACGCGGTGGCCGCCAGCGCGGCGAACCGCTCGGCGTCGACGTCGTCGGCAGGGACCGCCAGCCGGTAGCCGGCCGGGGTGCGCAGGAGTGTCCGCGGCGCCTCGCCGGACCCGCGCCCCGGTTCGAGCACCCGCCGCAGCCGCGAGACGTACGTGTGCACCGACCCCTCGGGGTCGGCCGGCGGCGCGTCACCCCACAGCTCGTCGACGATCCGGTCCAGGGACACCGAGCGGTCCCGCTCGGTGAGCAGCAGCCCGAGCAGCACGCGCTGCAGCGGACTGCCCAGCTCGGCCGGGGGATCGGCGGCGGAGGCGCGCACCTCGACGGGCCCGAGCAGGCCGTAGCGCACGCGGAGCACCTCCTGACCTGCACGTTCAGCGACCGTCCAGCGGCGGGCGCGGACAGCGTCGCCGCTCGTCCAGTGCCCGTCAACCAGGTACGCGCACGGTGCCTCCATCGCCCCCAGCACGGGGGGCACCGACCCGGAGGAGATTCCGATGACCCGCATCCTGTTCACCACCATGCCCCTGGCCGGCCACCTGCGTCCCGGCCTCCCGATCGCCCAGCAGCTGGTCGCCGACGGCCACGAGGTCGCCTGGTACTCCGGCGCCAACTACGAACACCTCGTCCGCCGCGTCGGCGCGCAGGTCTTCCGGATGAGCGCCGAGGCCGACGTGGACGACAACGGCCTCGACGAGCAGGTCAACGGCGGCAAGAAGCCCGGTCTGGGCACGCTCAAGCGGGCGATCATGGACGTCTTCATCGCCCCGATCCCGCTCTGGGTGCAGGAGATCGACGCGATCATCGACGAGTTCCGCCCGGACGTCGTCGTCGCGGAGCAGGGCTTCATGGCCGGCCCGATCGCCGCCGAGCGGCGCGGCATCCGCCGCGTCGTCTTCAACACCTCCCCGCTGGGCATCTCCAGCGTCGACGCCGCGCCGTTCGGCACCGGGCTGCTGCCGTCGTCCTCGGCGCTGGGCCGGCTGCGCAACCGCTCGCTCAACTGGGCCATCCGCAGCGTCGTCTTCGCCGAGGCCCAGCGGGCCGCCGAGCAGATGCGCGAGCGGCTGGGCCTGCCGCCGATCGACGCCTACTTCATGGACTGGGGAGTCGAGATCGCCGACCGCTACCTCGTACCGACGGTGCCGGACTTCGAGTACCCGCGCCGCGACCTGCCGGAGAAGGTCGAGTTCGTCGGCCCGTTCCTGCCCGAGGGCGTCGACGACTGGACGCCGCCGGAGTGGTGGGCCGACGTCCTCGCCGCCCGCGCCGCCGGCCGCCCCGTCGTCCTGGTCACCCAGGGCACGATCGCGACCGATCCGCGGAACCTGCTCCTGCCGGCGATCGAGGGGCTCGCGGACAGCGACGCCCTGGTCATCGTCACGACCGTCGGGTTCGACGCGGACGAGGTCCTCCCGCCGGAGCAGCGGCCGGCCAACGTGCGGCTGACCGACTTCGTGCCGTTCACCGAGCTGCTGCCGCTGACCGACCTGATGATCACCAACGGCGGCTACGGCGGGGTCCAGCTGGCCCTGGCCAACGGCGTCCCGCTCGTCGTCGCCGGGCTCACCGAGGACAAGATGGAGGTCTCCGCGCGGGTGATCTGGTCGGGCACCGGCGTCGCGCTGAAGACCGACACCCCGTCCTCGCGGCAGGTGCAGCAGGCGACGGCGACGGTCCTCGGCGACCCGGCCTACCGCGCACGGGCGCAGGAGCTGCGCGCCGCCTACGCCGAGTTCCGGGGAGCCGCCCGGGCGGCCGAGTCGGTCCTGGAGGTGGCCGGCGAGCTCGTCCCGACCGCGTGACGGCGCGAACGACATCTGGGGCGTCGGGGGAGACCCCGGCGCCCCAGATGTCTGCGTGCGCTCAGCGGCGGACGCGGGCGGCGATGTGCGCCGCGATCCGCTTGGCGTCCCGGCCCGCCCCGCCGATCAGCATCGAGGCGAAGGCGGTCTGGAAGATCAGCCCGACGAAGTACAGCCCCGGCAGGTCCTCGACGATGCCGCCCTCGCCCCGCGGGTAGCCGTCGTCGCCGGTGACGTCGGGGCTGATCAGCCCGAAGTCCTGCCGGAAGCCGGTGCACCAGATGACATTGGCGACGTCGAGGACGGTGCCGTCCTCCAGCTCCGGACGACCGTCGACGGCACCGACCGTGCGCGCCTCGGTGAGCCGCACTCCGGCAGCCTCGAGGTCGGCGCGACGGACCCGCAGCAGCGGAGCGCCGCCGGCCCGGACGGCGGGCTGCATCTTGCGGCCGATCGGCGTGCGGACCGTGAGGACGTGGTTGGCCATGAACCACAGGACCGGCAGCCCCATGCGCATCCGGCGGGACCCGAACGGCACCGGCACCTCCGGCTTCGCCCGCCCCGACAGCCACGTCTCGTGCCCGGCCCGCAGGACCTCGAGCGCGATGTCCGCCCCCGACTGGCCGGCGCCGACCACCAGGACCGGGCCGGGCAGCAGCTGGTCGGGGGAGTGGTAGCCCGAGGAGTGCAGCTGCCGGATGCCGGGGTCCAGCTCGTCGGCGACGTCGGGCACCCGGGAGATCGTCTCGGCGCCGCACGCCACGACGACGTCGTCGGCGAGCAGGACGCCGTCCGAGGTGGTGAGCCGCCAGCCGCCGTCCGGCTGCTGCTCGACCGACCGGACGCTGACGCCGCACCGCACCGTCAGGCCCATCTCGGCCGCGTAGCGCTCGAGGTGGTCGCCCATCTCGGCGCCGGTCGGGTAGCTGCCCCGCGGGGCCGGGAACGGGAAGCCGGGCAGTCCGTCGTACTGGGCCGGGCTGTTCAGCAGGAGTGAGTCGTAGCGCTGGCGCCACTGGTCGCCGATGCGCTGGTGGTCGTCCAGGACGACGCAGGGGACGCCGGCCCTGCCCAGGTAGTAGGCCGTCGCGAGGCCGGTCTGGCCGGCGCCGACGACGACGGTGCCCAGCCGTTCGGGCTCCTGCTCGCGCGCGGCGCTCCGGTGTCGACTGCTGGTGTCGGTATGCGTCTCGCCTCTCGGTGGTGGTCATGCAGCGACGCTAGGAACGGCGGGGGTCTGCTCCGCGTCGGGCGAAGGGTGCAACCGCGGCGTCGGGGGATGGTCAGAACTGTGCAGTCAGACCAGGCCGTGGTCGTAGGCGTAGGCCGTCGCGGCGGCGCGCGAGGGGATGTCGAGCTTCGCGTAGACGTTGGCCAGGTGCCGGGCGACCGTCTTCTCGCTGAGGCACAACTGGCCGGCGATCGCGCGGTTGGTGTGGCCCGCGGCCACGAGGCGGACGACCTCGATCTCCCGCTCGGTGAGCCCGCCCGGCCGGCCGCGGCGGCGGGGACCGCCCGGCGTCGGGACGCGGGCGAGGTCAGGCGCGGCGCCCAGCCGCTCGAAGCACTCGCGGGCGGCCTCGAACTCCAGCGCGGCCGAGTCCTCGTCGCCCATCGCCTCGCAGGCACCGGCCGGCCAGGCACACGCACCTGAGCGCATGTCGTGCGGGAGTCGAGCTCGCTCCAGCGCTGCTGGGCGCGGCGCAGGGCGTCCAGTGCCGTCGGCCGGTCGGTCCTCGGCGAGCAGCACCGCGCCCTCGGCCTGGTCCGCGAGCCCGAGCAGCAGCGGGGATGCCAGGCCCTCGGCGGCGTTCCGCAGCTCGTCCGGCCGTGCCCCGCGCGCCCGCGACGTCGCGCAGGTCCAGCTCGGCGTCCACCAGCGCGGCGAGCAGTTCGGCCCGGTCCGCGGGCGGGCGCGGTCTCGGCGCACAGGCGGCGCAGCGTGCGCGCCGCCACCTCCGGCCGGCCCTGGGCGATGCGCAGCCGCGAGAGCCCGGGCTCCGGCTGCATGCCCAACGCGTTGGCCCGGCGGTACGCGTCCTCGGCCTCGACGTCGGGGCCCATGAGCCGGTGCAGCTCGCCGAGCTGGTAGGCGGCCTGGCCGGCTGCCGTGCCGCGCAGCAGCTGCCTCGGCGCTCGGCGGCCTCGGCGAGCGCGCCGGCCCAGTTCGCCGCCGAGGGTCGACATCTGCGCGCGGTGGACCAGGCACGTCCCGCGGTACGCGACCAGGTCGGGGCGGGCGGCGCACCAGCGGTCCAGGGTCGTCGTCCAGGCCCGCGCCCGGACGACGTCGCGCAGCACCATGCAGGCCGCGACGGAGAGGCAGTAGCAGAGGCCGACCACGGCGGGGGACGTCTCGTCCGACGAGACGGCGAGCATGACCTCGTCGAACACGTCGATGGCCTCGGCGCGCTGCCCGGGACGAGCAGCGCGAACCCGATCGACAGCCGGCACAGGACGACGGCGTCGGCGTCGCCGGCCGCCAGCCCCAGACGCTCGCCCTCCCGCGCGGTGACCAGGGCCTCCGCGACGCGCCGCCCGTCGACCAGTTCCGTGCGCGCGGTAGGCGAGCAGCCACCCGGCCTCGCCGCCGCCGGGATCGTGCTCCTCGACCAGCCGCTCGGCGCGGGCCGCCCAGGCGCGGGCCCGCACCGGCTCCCTGGCGTTCTCCAGGACGAAAGCGCCCGACATCGCGCTGCGGGCGGCGGCGCGGAAGTCGCCCGCCTCGAGGAACAGCTGGTAGGCGCGCCCGAACGCCGCCACCGCCTGCTCGTCCGCGCCGATCAGGTGCGCCGCCCGCCCGAGCAGCATGAGGCCGTCGCCGTCCAGAGGTCGTGCCGCTCGGCGGCCAGCAGCTCCACGCAGCGGCGCCACTGGAAGGTGGCGAACAGCTCGCGCGCCTCGGCGAGGACCGAACCGTCGCCGTCCGGAGGCGCCATGGGACGACGATAGGTGGGCCTTCCTGGCCGTCACCGCCCCGCGATGCGGGCGCGCCTAGACTCGGCCCGCCACGGGGTGTGGCGCAGCTTGGTAGCGCACCCGCTTTGGGAGCGGGGGGCCGTGGGTTCAAATCCCGCCACCCCGACCGCCCGCGACGTCTCTAGACTCGTGGGGAATCCCGCGCCGTCCGTGTCCGTCGGCGCACGTCTGTCCGCAATCAAGGAGCACTGCCGCTGTGAAGAGCACCATCGAGGAACTCGGCCCCACGCGGGTCCGGATGGCGATCGAGGTGCCGTGGGGCGACCTGGACCACGCCTTCGGCGAGGTCTACAAGGAGCTCAAGGCGCAGGTCAAGATCCCGGGGTTCCGTCCCGGCAAGGTGCCCAACAAGATCCTGGACCAGCGCATCGGCCGTCCCGTGGTGCTCGAGCAGGTCGTCCAGCACGCGATCCCGGAGGTCTACTCCGAGGTCGTCCGCGAGAACCAGGTGCGCGTGCTCGGCCAGCCCGACATCGAGGTGACCCGGCTCGACGACAACGACACCCTCGCCTTCACCGCCGAGGTCGACGTCGCCCCGCAGCTGGAGCTGCCGTCGCTGGACGGCATCGCCGTGACCGTCGACGACGTCGAGGTCACCGACGAGGAGATCGACCAGCAGGTCACCGTCATGCGCGAGCGCTTCGCGATGCTCACCGGCGTCGAGCGCGCCGCCGAGGACGGCGACTTCGTCTCCATCGACCTCGAGGCCAAGCTGAACGGCGAGGTGCTCGAGGACGGGACGACGTCCGGCATGTCCTACGAGGTCGGCACCGGCTCGCTGATGGAGGGCCTCGACGACGCCGTCCGCGGCCTGTCCGCCGACGAGTCGAAGGCCTTCGAGACGGCGCTGCTCTCCGGCCCCAACGCCGGCGAGACCGCCGAGGTCACCGTCACCGTCCGCTCGGTGAAGACCAAGGAACTGCCCGAGCTCGACGACGACTTCGCCTCGACCGCGAGCGAGTTCGACACGTTGGAGGAGCTCCGGGACGACGTCCGGACCCGACTGTCGCGCACGAAGACCCTCCAGCAGGGCGCGCAGGCCCGCGACAAGCTGGTCGAGCACCTGCTCGAGGTCGTCGAGGTGCCGGTGCCGGAGAACCTGGTCGAGCGCGAGATCGAGTGGCGCAACCGGGCCTTCGAGCAGGAGCTGCAGCAGGCCGGGATGGACTGGGACACGTTCCTGTCGATCTCCAACAGCGACTCCCGCGAGACCTACGACGCCGAGCAGCGCAAGAACGTCGAGGAGGCCGTGCGCACGCAGTTCATCCTCGACGCGATCGCCGACGCCCGGGAGATCACCGTCGACAACGACGACCTGTCGGCGCAGATCATGGCCCAGGCCCAGCGCAGCCGGATGAGCCCCGAGCAGTACGCCCAGCAGCTCCAGCAGGGCGGCAACATCGCCGAGTTCGTCGCCGACGTCCGCCGCACCAAGGCCCTCGCCAAGCTGCTCGAGGAGACGACGATCACCGACGAGTCGGGCAACGTCGTCGACCTCGAGGCCCTGCGGCCGCGGACCGTCCAGGCGCCGGCCGAGGACGGCCGGACGCCGAGGCCGTGTCGGAGGACGCCGCCGAGTCCGACGAGGACGCCGCCAAGGCCTGACCTGCCGGTTCGTCATCGACGCCGTCCCATCCCGCTCGGGGTGGGGCGGCGTCGTCGTTCCAGCCGTTCGCTGCGCCGTCGGCGAACACCGGCCTCGAACGGACTGTGGCGTCCGGAGTCCGCGTTAGGGTCGACAGGACTTGGGCGATCGCCCGCACAGCCCCGCACCACACCGACCCGTCCAACGGAGGTTCCCGCGCCCGTGAGCACTACCAACCCGAACCTCGCAGGCTCGCCGCTGATGCGCGGCGCCGCCAGCGGAATGATGAATCTGGGCGATTCCGTCTACGAGCGCCTGCTGCGCGAGCGGATCATCTTCCTGGGCAGCCAGGTCGACGACGTCATCGCCAACCAGCTGGCCGCGCAGATGCTCCTGCTCTCCGCCGAGGACCCGAAGCGCGACATCCACCTCTACATCAACTCGCCCGGCGGCTCGGTCACGGCCGGCATGGCGATCTACGACACGATGCAGTTCATCGACTGCGACGTCGCCACCTACGGCATGGGCCTGGCCGCCTCGATGGGCCAGTTCCTGCTGACCGCCGGCACCGCGGGCAAGCGCTACGCCCTGCCGCACGCGCGGATCATGATGCACCAGCCCTCGGCCGGCGTCGGCGGCACCGCGTCCGACATCGCCATCCAGGCCGACCTGTTCCGCCGGACCAAGCACGAGCTCAACGAGCTGCAGGCGATGCACACCGGGCAGCCGATCGAGCAGATCGAGAAGGACTCCGACCGTGACCGCTGGTTCACGGCCAAGGAGGCCCTCGAGTACGGCTTCGTCGACCACGTGGTGAGCCGCGCCGCCATGACCGACAGCACCAACCCGGTCACCGACAACTGACGGTTCGGAGGAACTGACACCATGAGCTTCCAGATGCCCTCCAGCCGCTACATCCTGCCCTCCTTCGTGGAGCGCACGAGCTACGGCATGAAGGAGTCCAACCCCTACAACAAGCTCTTCGAGGAACGGATCATCTTCCTCGGGGTGCAGATCGACGACGCCTCGGCCAACGACGTCATGGCCCAGCTGATCACGCTGGAGTCCGCCGACCCGGACCGCGACATCACGATCTACATCAACTCGCCCGGTGGCTCGTTCACCTCGCTGATGGCCATCTACGACACGATGATGTTCGTCCGGCCCGACATCCAGACCGTCTGCATGGGCCAGGCCGCCTCGGCCGCCGCCGTCCTGCTCGCGGCCGGGACGCCGGGCAAGCGCCTGGCGCTGCCGTACTCCCGCGTGCTGATCCACCAGCCGTCGGGTGAGTCCGGTGGGCAGGTGTCGGACCTGGAGATCCACGCCGCCGAGATCCAGCGCGTGCGGTCCCAGATGGAGGAGATCCTGGCGCGCCACACCGGGAACACCCTCGAGCAGGTCCGCACCGACATCGAGCGGGACAAGATCCTCACGGCCCAGGAGGCGAAGGCCTACGGGATCGTCGACGAGGTCATCCAGAGCCGGAAGCTCAACGCGCTGCCTGCTGTCTGATGGCGCGGGTCGAGGGCGCGACACGTGCGCCCTCGACCCGTACCGTTCGAGAGGCAGAGGGAGCACACGCGACGGATGTGGTTGGACCGGTCCGGGCGGGCGATTCGTTGCCCCATCGGATCGGTAGCGGCAGTTAGTGTCGGCGAGCGCCCGAACACCGGCCAGAAGCGCCGGGAGGAGAGCCTCGCGGAGCAGTACGGCGAGGCCGGAGCCGGGGTCGGCCAGATGATCACGCAGGTGCCTGAGACCAGGACCTGGATGTCGAGGTGGAGGTCAGCAGGTGGCACGAATCGGTGAGAGCGGTGACCTGCTCAAGTGCTCGTTCTGCGGGAAGAGCCAGAAGCAGGTCAAGAAGCTCATCGCTGGCCCCGGGGTCTACATCTGCGACGAGTGCATCGATCTCTGCAACGAGATCATCGAGGAAGAGCTCTCGGAGTCCTCGGACCTCAAGTTCGACGAGCTGCCCAAGCCCAAGGAGATCCACGACTTCCTGGAGCAGTACGTCATCGGCCAGGACAAGGCCAAGCGGACGCTCTCGGTCGCCGTCTACAACCACTACAAGCGCATCCAGGCCGGCGGTGAGCGCGGCTCCCGGGACGAAGCGGTCGAGCTGGCCAAGTCGAACATCCTGCTGATGGGCCCCACCGGGTGCGGCAAGACCCACCTGGCGCAGACCCTCGCGCGGATGCTCAACGTGCCGTTCGCGATCGCCGACGCCACGGCGCTGACCGAGGCCGGCTACGTCGGCGAGGACGTCGAGAACATCCTGCTCAAGCTGATCCAGGCCGCCGACTACGACGTCAAGCGCGCCGAGACCGGGATCATCTACATCGACGAGGTCGACAAGATCGCCCGCAAGAGCGAGAACCCGTCGATCACCCGCGACGTCTCCGGTGAGGGCGTCCAGCAGGCGCTGCTGAAGATCCTCGAGGGGACGACGGCGTCGGTGCCCCCGCAGGGCGGTCGCAAGCACCCGCACCAGGAGTTCATCCAGATCGACACGACGAACGTGCTGTTCATCGTGGGTGGCGCCTTCGCCGGCCTCGAGAAGGTCATCGAGCAGCGGGTCGGCAAGCAGGGCATCGGCTTCGGCGCCGAGATCCGCGGCAAGAAGGAGATCGAGGAGGCCAACGCCTTCGCCGAGGTCATGCCCGAGGACCTGCTGAAGTTCGGCATGATCCCCGAGTTCATCGGCCGCCTCCCGGTGATCACCAGCGTGCAGAAGCTCGACCGTGAGGCGCTGATCAACATCCTCACCGAGCCGAAGAACGCCCTGGTCCGCCAGTACCGGAAGCTCTTCGAGCTCGACGGCGTGGACCTCGAGTTCACCGACGACGCGCTCGAGTCGATCGCCGACCAGGCCATCCTCCGTGGCACCGGCGCCCGTGGGCTCCGCGCGATCATGGAGGAGGTGCTCCAGTCGGTGATGTACGACGTGCCCAGCCGTGAGGACGTCGCCCAGGTCGTCATCACCCGGGAGGTCGTCCTGGAGCACGTGAACCCGACGATCGTCCCGCGCAAGCCCACCCGCGAGCGCCGCGAGAAGTCCGCCTAGTTCGGCAGACTCTGAACGCCGGAGGCCCAGAATCCACGTGGTTCTGGGCCTCCGGCGTTCAACGCCCAGCCATGCGGCCGAGCACGGCCGCGATGATCTCCCGGCGGCAGCCCTCGGGGTCGTTGATGAGTCGCGAGTAGCTGAAGCGCAGCACCACCCATCCCTGGGCGGCCAGCGCGCTGTCACGACGAAGATCACGCTCACGGGCCGATCGACTGCCGTGGAAGGCCGCGCCGTCCAGCTCCACGAGCACCCGAGCCTCGACGTAGGCGGCGTCGGCTCGGATGCTTCGCCCGCCAGGCAGCCGGATCGGGTACTGCTGCACGGGGGCAGGGACGTACGGCGGTCCGGGCAGCACGTGGGTGACGCCCCAGATCTCCAGCTCGCTCTCGCAGCCCCCCGCTATGAGGTCCAGCAGACGCCGCAACGCGACGCGGCCACCGTGAATCCGGGCGTTGACGGATTCCGCCCGCAGAGCAGCCACGCTCACGCCCCGGTCGCGCACGGATTCGATCACCGCTTGCCGCGCCGTGGGCTGATCCTGAGCCGCCCTCGGGTTTCGTCTGGTCGAGTGCGCCCACGACCAGGCGTCGACGAGGCTGCGGGTGAGGTGGACGACCGGGAGTCCGTCGATCCGCGTCACCGGCAACGGGAGGGTGGTCCGGTGCGCGATCACCCCCTCCGACCCGCGCGGGAAGCGATCCGCCGGCACCGTGACGTGGATCGGCTCGATGGGACCGGGCACCACCTCCCACGCGGCCAGCGCGGAGAAATGGCTGAGCGGTCCCCGTGCCCAGAGCGTGGCGGCGCGGGCTCGGGTCGCCGGGTCGTTCGCCAGGGCCGGCAGCATCACGACACCCGGATGGACGTGGAGGAGGTCGCGGTCGGCGGTCCATCGGGTGACCGAGGTCGTGCTCGTCGCGAGGGTCAGCTCGTGTCGGTATCCCACGCCGTGGGGGAGGAGGGCAGCAAGGTCATGCACGGGCGAGATCCTGGCTCAGCCGGCCCGATCGGCGCTGGAGCCCTGTGGACGGCCGAAACGTCGAACGTGTGGGGCCCGAAACCGACCCGATTTCGGGCCCCAGACGTTCAATGAGGTGTCGCTGCTACGCCTACTCCGCGACGCGGGGCGAGGACTACGTCGACGGTCATCGGGCCGTCGCCGGGGACGACCGACAGCGTCGCGATCCGGCCGGAGTCGGTGAGGTCGGCGCGGGCCGCCTCGACCAGCGGCACCTTCTCGGCCGGCGCGATCACCGTCGCCGTCTCGACGTCGGCCCGCATCGAGACCTTGGCGTCGGACTTGGCCTTGCGGACCCCGGCCAGCGCCTCGGCCGCGGCGTCCAGGACGGCGGGATCACCGGTGACCGTCAGCTCGGAGGCGGTCGGCCACGGGTTCGTGTGCACCGAACCCGGGCGCCACCACGACCACACCTCCTCGGTGACGAACGGGAGCACCGGGGCGAACAGCCGGAGCTGCACCGACAGGGCCACCGCGAGCGCCAGCCGGGCCGAGACGGCGGCCTGGCCGGAGCCGTAGGCCCGGGTCTTCACGAGCTCGACGTAGTCGTCGCAGAACGACCAGAAGAACGACTCGGACACCTCGAGCGCCCGGGTGTAGTTGAACGCCTCCATGGCGGCGGTCGCCTCGGCGACCACGTCCCGCAGGCGGACCAGCAGGGCCTGGTCGAGCGGCTCGCTGACCTCGGCGGAGGCGAGTTCGGCGTCGGCCGCTCCCAGCCCGAGCACGAACTTGCCGACGTTGAGGATCTTGATGGCCAGCCGGCGGCCGACCTTCATCTGCGTCTCGTCGAACGGAGAGTCGGCGCCGGGCCGCGCCCCGGCCGCGCGCCAGCGCACCGCGTCCGTGCCGAACCGCTCCAGGACGTCGATCGGCGTGACCACGTTGCCCTTGGACTTCGACATCTTCTTGCGGTCCGGGTCGACGACGAAGCCCGAGATGGTCGCGTGCGACCACGGCACGCTGCCGTGCTCGAAGTGCGCCCGGACGACCGTCGAGAACAGCCAGGTGCGGATGATGTCGTGCGCCTGCGGCCGCTGGTCCATCGGGAAGACGGCGGCGAACAGCTCCGGGTCGGTGTCCCAGCCCGAGGCCACCTGCGGGGAGAGGGACGACGTCGCCCAGGTGTCCATGACGTCGGGGTCGCCGATGAAGCCGCCCGGCTTGCCGCGCTGGGACTCGTCGAACCCGGCTGGCACGTCCTCCGACGGGTCGACCGGCAGCGCCGACTCCGGCGCCACGATCGGCGAGGTGAAGTCCGGCTCGCCGTCGGCGTCCAGCCGGTACCAGACCGGGAACGGGACGCCGAAGAACCGCTGGCGGCTGATCAGCCAGTCGCCGTTGAGGCCCTCGACCCAGTTCTCGTAGCGGTGGCGCATGTGCTCGGGGACCCACTGGATCTCCCGGCCGCGGGCGATGAGGGCGTCGCGCAGCTCGTCGTCCCGACCGCCGTTGCGGATGTACCACTGCCGGGTCGTGACGATCTCGAGCGGGCGCTCGCCCTTCTCGTAGAACTTCACCGGGTGGGTGATCTGCTTCGGCTCGCCGTCGAGGTCGCCGGACTCCCGGAGCAGCTCCACGATCCGCTGCTGGGCGCTGAACACGGTCTTGCCGGCCAGCTCTGCGTACAGCGCGGCGGGGACGTCGGCCGGCGGCTCGGCCAGCAGGCGGCCGTCCCAGCCGACGATCGCGCGGGTCGGCAGCCGGAGCTCGCGCCACCAGGTGACGTCGTTGAGGTCGCCGAAGGTGCAGATCATCGCGATGCCCGAGCCCTTGTCCGGCTCGGCGAGGCGGTGCGCGACCACCGGCACCTCGACGTCGAACAGCGGCGTCCGCACCGTCTTCCCGAAGAGGCCCGCGTAGCGGGAATCGTCGGGGTGGGCGACCAGCGCGACGCAGGCCGGGATCAGCTCGGGCCGGGTGGTCTCGATGAAGACCGGGCCGTCAGCCGAGTGGAACGAGATCCGGTGGTAGGCGCCGGGCCGCTCGCGGTCCTCGAGCTCGGCCTGCGCCACCGCCGTCCGGAAGGTGACGTCCCAGAGGGTCGGCGCCTCCTGGGCGTAGGCCTCGCCGCGGGCCAGGTTGTGCAGGAACATCCGCTGCGCCGTGGCCCGGGAGTTCTCCGAGATCGTCCGGTAGACGTTCGACCAGTCGACCGACAGCCCGACCCGGCGCCACAGCTGCTCGAAGGCGAGCTCGTCCTCCTCCGTCAGCTTCATGCACAGCTCGACGAAGTTGCGGCGGGAGACCGGCTGCTGGTCCTTGCCGCGGCTTCTCGGGCGGGGTGAACGACGGGTCGTAGTGCAGCGACGGGTCGCACCGGACGCCGTAGTAGTTCTGCACCCGGCGCTCGGTGGGCAGGCCGTTGTCGTCCCAGCCCATCGGGTAGTAGACGTGCCGGCCGCGCATCCGCTGGTAGCGGGCGACGATGTCGGTGTGGGTGTAGCTGAAGACGTGGCCCACGTGGAGTGACCCGCTGGCGGTCGGCGGCGGGGTGTCGATCGCCCAGATCGCCTCGCGCGGACCGGCCAGCGCCGCGGCGCGGTCGAACGCGTAGACGTCGGACGACGCCCAGGCGGCGATCCACTTCTCCTCGAGCCCGTCCAGCGTCGGCTTCTCGGGTACGCCGACGGTCGCTCCCGACGCAGGGGTGGCCGGGGTCGCGGTGTCGGGAACCATGGGCCTCAGTCTAGGAAGGCCGGGCGACGTGTTTCCCGGCACGCCGGGGAACGGAGCGGAGGCGCCGTCCGTGGGACGGGTGTGGACACCCTGCGCGTGCTGCTGAACGTCGTCTGGCTGGTGCTGCAGGGGTGGATCCTGGCGCTGGCCTACCTGCTCGCCGGGGTGATCGCCTGCCTGCTGATCGTCACCATCCCGTTCGGGATCGCGTCGTTCCGCCTGGCCGGGTTCGTGGTCTGGCCGTTCGGCCGCACCACCGTGCGCGCGCCGGGCGCGGGCCTCGCCTCGGCGATCGGCAACGTGCTGTGGTTCCTGTTCGCCGGCTGGTGGCTGGCGATCATCCACATCGTCTCCGGCATCGCGTTCTGCATCACGATCATCGGCATCCCGTTCGGCGTGGCCTCGTTCAAGCTGGCCGCCGTCGGACTGTTCCCGCTCGGCAAGCGGGTGGTCGAGACCGACCCGCCGCGCGACTGGATGCACGCGGGCGCGGCGTCGTCCACGGCGCACCCCGGGAGCGCGCGGTCGCCCGCTGACCGGCTGGCATCCTGGGCCCGTGAGCAGCAGCAGCACGGGAGACATGGCGCGTGTCGAGAAGGAGCTGCTCGCCCGCTGGCCGGAGAGCCGGCTCGAGCCGTCGCTGACCCGCATCAGCGCCCTGGTCGACCTGCTCGGGTCGCCGCACCGCGCCATGCCGGTCGTGCAGGTGGCGGGCACCAACGGCAAGACGACGACGGCGCGCATGGTCGACGAGCTGCTGCGCGGCTTCGGCCTCCGCGTGGGCCGCTTCACCAGCCCGCACCTGCAGTCGATCCGGGAGCGGATCGTGCTGGACGGCGAGCCGGTCAGCGCCGAGCGCTTCGTCGAGACCTACGACGACATCGCGCCCTACGTGCAGATGGTCGACGCGGCCGGCGAGCACCCGATGAGCTTCTTCGAGGTCATGGTCGGCATGGCCTACGCGCTGTTCGCCGAGGCGCCGGTCGACGTCGCCGTCATCGAGGTCGGCATGGGCGGCACGTGGGACGCCACCAACGTGGTGGACGCGCGGGTCGCCGTCGTCACGCCCGTGGCGCTCGACCACGCGGAGTACCTCGGGCCGGACGTCGGCACGATCGCGATCGAGAAGGCCGGGATCATCAAGGCCGACTCGATCGCGGTGATCGCCCACCAGCAGCCGGCCGCGCTGGACTCCCTCGTCCGCCGTGCGGTCGAGGTCGAGGCCGTGGTCGCCCGCGAGGGCACCGAGTTCGGGGTGCTGGAGCGGCGGGTCGCCGTCGGCGGGCAGCAGGTGCGCCTGCAGGGCCTCGGCGGCGAGTACGAGGAGGTCTTCCTCCCGCTGTTCGGCGCGCACCAGGCGCAGAACGCGGTCACCGCGCTGGCCGCCGTCGAGGCGTTCCTCGGCGCGGGTGCGGCGACCGGGCCGATCGAGCAGGAGACGGTCCGCGCCGCCTTCGCCGCCGTCCGCTCCCCGGGCCGGCTGGAGCGGGTGCGCACCAGCCCGACCGTGCTGGTCGACGCCGCGCACAACCCGGCGGGGATGACGGCGACCGTCGAGGCCATCAAGGAGTCCTTCGACTTCACCCGGCTCGTCGGGCGTCGTCGGCGTCGTCAGCGGCAAGGACGTGCACGGGATGCTCACCGCGCTCGAGGACGTCTGCGCGGAGCTCGTCGTCACCCAGAACAGCTCGGCCCGCGCGATGCCGGCCGACGAGCTCGGCGCGCTCGCCGTCGACGTGTTCGGCGCCGACCGGGTGAGCGTGAGCCCGCGGCTCGGCGACGCGATCAGCGAGGCGATCGAGCTGGCCGAGGCCGGTCCGGACGACGCCCTCGGCGGCTCGGCCGTGCTGGTCACCGGCAGCGTGATCACGGCGGGGGAGGCCCGCACCCTGCTCGGCGGACGGCGGGCATGACCGCGCCGGACCCGGTCCGGGCGGCACGGGCACTCGGCGGCGCCGGGGCCGCGGTGCTGCTCATCGAGGGCATCGTCGTGCTGTTCGTCCCGCGGGGGATCGCGCAGAGCGGGCCGGGCCTCAGCGGCGGGCGGCTGTGGATCCTCCTCGCGCTGGCCCTCGTGCTGATCCTGGCCGCGGGGCTGCAGCGCCGTCCCCAGGGCGTCGTCATCGGCACCGTCCTGCAGGTTCCGCTGCTGCTGACCGGCCTGCTCAACGGCGTGATGTGGTTCCTCGGCGGCGCCTTCGTCCTGATCTGGCTCTACCTGCTGGAGCTGCGCAAGGACCTGCTCGGCTCGGCCTTCGGGCCGCCGTCAGCGACGCGGGACGGCGGCGGCCTGGGCTGACGCCGGCCCCCAGCCGACACCGTTCAGCGCCGTCACCGTGAACGTGTAGCCGCAGGCCGTTGGTCAGCCCGTTGACCAGCACGCGGGTCGTGGTGGCCGAGACGTTCGTCTGCTTGATCAGCGTCGTCCCGCGGTAGGTGCGGACGACGTAGGCGCGGATCGCGCTGCCGCCGTTGCTCACCGGCGGCGACCACCGCACGATCGCGCCGCCGTTGGCGGGGGTGGTGACGCCGATCCGCGGCGCGCTGGGCCGGTCCAGCGGGGTGACGGCGACGCTGCGCCCCGACCCGACGCTCGACCCGAGCCGCGTTGGAGGCGGTGACGATGAACGTGTACGCGAGGCCGTTGGTCGAGGCCCGACATCGTCACGCTGGTGGCCCCCGCGCCGGCAGCGGCGGTGCGCACGAGCTGCGTCCCGCGGTAGGCGCGGGCCAGGTACCCGGTGATCGGCAGCCCGCCGTTGCTGGTCGGCACGGCCCAGCGCACGACGGCCGAGGCGGCCCCGCGGTCGGGGTCCCGATCACCGGCGCCGTCGGCACGGTCCCGGGGGTCACGGGCCCGCTCGTCGTCGAGGGCCCGTACCCGACGGCGTTCGCGGCGGCGATCTGGAACGTGTACGCCGTGCCGTTGCTCAGGCCGGTCACCTGGCTGCTCCGTGCGGTGCCGACGAAGGTCTCCCGGAACAGGTGCGCCGTCCCGTAGATGCGCAGCCGGTAGTCGGTGACCGCACCGCCGCCGTCCGAGGCCGGGGCGTCCAGCGCACCGTCACGGCGCCGTTGCCCGGGGTCAGCGGGCCGAAGGTGGCTGCGTCCGGCACACCGTGCGGATCCCCGCCGGTGACCGTGGTGGTGGCCGCCGGCCCGGTCTGGCCCCATGCGTCCACCGCGACGACCGTGTAGGTGCGGGAGACCCCGAGCGCCGGCGCGGGCAGGACGGCCCCAGCCGGTCGACGGTGTGGCGACGGTGGCGCCGTCCGCGCTCACCCGGTAGGTGATCGCCGACCCGAGGCCGTCCCAGGTGAGCAGGACGTCGGCGCCGTCGACCTGACGGCGAGACCGGTGACAGCCCCGGGCGGGGCAGGTAGCGCCGAGCCGATCGACGATCGCGTTGGACAGCGGCGACGGTACGGCCGTAGTCGTCGACGACCGCGCACCTGGACCGCTTCTGCGTTGGTCGGCATCGTCCCGATCAGGACCCCGACGAAGTCTTGGGTGTGCCGGTCATCGGCCAGGGGGACGGTCCGATGCTCATGCCGTCGCGGTCGATGCGAGTAGACCTCGATGCTCCGCCCCGGACGTGGACGCGGAGAACGTCACGATGGCGGAGCCGCTGCTCCACCGAGGGTCGCGCTGTGCAGCACCGGGCGGCCGGCGCGGCCGGCCCGACGGTGGCGAGCACGGCGCGGCTGCGGTCCCCGTTGCTCGGCTGGACGTCCACCGCGACCTGGTTGCCGTCCGCAGGCCGGTCACCGTCGCGGAGGTGCCGCTCGACGATGGCACGCACGGTCCCGTCGACCCGCACCGCGTAGCTGGTCGCGCCCGGGCACGGCTCGGCCAGTTCACGGACACCGCCCGCTCGCCGGCGTCACGATCACGCCCAGCCGTCCGCCCGGTCGGCGGCGGCGAACGCGGACGGCACGTGCAGCCTCCCGGCGCCCCACAACCGGTCCCAGCCGGCGCTGCTGTCGCGTACCGGCCAGCAGCGCCGCCTGGACCTGCTCGGGCGTGATGCCCGGGACGGCGCTGCGCAGCAGGGCGACCGCACCGGCGACGGCGGGTCGGAGAACGACGTCCCGCTGCCGGAGCCATAGGCGCCGCCGGGCATGGTGAGCAGGTCGCTCGTCCCCGACGGTGCGATGTCGACCTGACCAGTCGTGCTGCGCCCAGTCGCCGGGGCGCCGTCCGGCGCGGTGGCCGAGGACACGGCGATGACGCCGCTGTTGGCGGCGGGGTAGCCCGACCCAGTTGCCGGTGTGGCCGTCGTTGCCTGCCGACGCCACGACGGAGATGTTCTTGTCCAGCGCGTAGCGGATGCCACCGCCGTCACGTCGAGTAAGCCGGCCCCGACCAGCGACATGTTGATGACGTCGGCGCCGTGGTCCGCGGCCCAGAAGATCCCGCGCACGATCGCTGCCGAGGGGCAACCGGAGTCGTTGCACACGCGGATCGGCATGATCCGGGCCGCCGGTGCCATGCCCGCGCCGCCGATGCCGTTCTCGGCGCGCGCAGCGACGATCCGCCCGCCACACCGGTGCCGTGCCAGTTCGCGACCCGGAGCCGCCGATCGATCTCGGTCCCGGGCACGACCGCCCCGGCGAGGTCGGGGTGCGTGCCGTCGACCACCGCGCTGTCGAGGACTGCGACGATCTGGCCCTCGCCCTCGGGTGCGGGACCACACGTCCCTGACCGCGCTCGTCTCCTGCGGGTCCGTCGGGTCCCAGTAGGGGTCCGACGGCCGGTCGAGCTGGTAGGTCACGGATGGGCTCGCCGCCGACGACCTCCGGCTCGGCTTCGAGCCGGTCGGCGCTGGCCTCGGCGGAGCGCGCGTGCGACGGCGACGGTCTCCACCACGTACTCGCCGTCGACGATCCGGACGACGTCGAGCGTCGCCTGCTCCTCGGCGCCCGCCGGGCCGGCTCCCGCGATCGACAGCGTGGCGACGGCGGCCGCGACCACGGCGCAGCGTGACGCGGGGGAGGAGCCGGACGCGGGGCATGCGAGATACATCGGCAGGTCAGCGCCCATGTTCTGCCGATTCCGGAACTGGTGTGACTCCAGCGATCCGGGGTCCGTCAGTGGCCGACGACGCGGGCCGCTCCGAGTCGGTGCCATAGGCTGCCGCCCCGTGACCGAACGCACCCTCGTCCTCGTCAAGCCCGACGGCGTCGCCCGTGGCCTCGTCGGCGAGGTGATCACCCGGCTCGAGCGCAAGGGCCTCCGGCTGGTGGCCGCCGAGCTGCGCACGCTCGACCGCGACACCGCCGAGACGCACTACGCCGAGCACAGCGAGCGGCCGTTCTTCGGCTCGCTCGTCGAGTTCATCACCGGCGGCCCGCTGATGGCCCTGGTGGTCGAGGGCCCGCGGGCGATCGAGGCGTTCCGCACGCTGGCCGGCGCCACCGACCCGGTGAAGGCCGCCCCCGGCACGATCCGCGGCGACTTCGCCCTCGAGGTGCAGAACAACATCGTGCACGGCTCGGACTCGCCCGAGTCCGCCGAGCGCGAGGTCAAGCTCTTCTTCCCCGACCTGGGCTGACCCCCGAGGGGCCAGAATGGCCATTTGGCCCCTCGAGCGCGCGGGGAGCCGGTTCACGGGCGGCGTCTACCCTGGACCGGTCATGACTGGTGAGACCCTGTACCCCCGCCTCGAACCGCTGCTGGCCCAGATCCAGAAGCCGATCCAGTACGTGGGCGGTGAGCTGAACGCGCAGGTCAAACCGTGGGACGACGTCGCGGTGCACTGGGCGCTCATGTACCCCGACGCCTACGAGGTCGGGCTGCCCAACCAGGGCCTCATGATCCTGTACGAGGTGCTCAACGAGCGCCCGGACGCCCTCGCCGAGCGCACCTACGCCGTCTGGCCGGACCTGGCCGGGCTGATGCGCGAGCACGGCGTCCCGCAGTTCACCGTCGACGGGCACCGCGCCGTCCGCGACTTCGACCTGCTCGGCGTCAGCTTCGCCACCGAGCTCGGGTACACCAACCTGCTCGAGGCGCTCGACCTCGCCGGCATCCCGATCCTCGCGGTCGACCGCGACGAGTCCCACCCCGTCGTCGTCGCCGGCGGGCACGCGGCCTTCAACCCCGAGCCGGTCAGCGACTTCGTCGACTGCGCCGTCCTCGGCGACGGCGAGCAGGTCGTCGGCGACATCACCGACGTCGTCAAGGCGTGGAAGGCGCAGGGCCGCCCCGGCGGCCGCGCCGAGCTGCTCGCCCGGCTGGCCCGCGTCGACGGCGTCTACGTGCCGCGCTTCTTCGCGGTCTCCTACGGTCCCGACGGCGCGATCGCCGCCGTCCAGCGCACTCGGGACGACGTCCCGGCGCGGGTCGGCAAGCGCACCGTCATGGACCTCGACGAGTGGCCCTACCCCAAGACCCCGCTGGTGCCGATGGCCGAGAGCGTCCACGAGCGCATGAGCGTCGAGATCTTCCGCGGCTGCACCCGGGGCTGCCGGTTCTGCCAGGCCGGGATGATCACCCGCCCGGTGCGCGAGCGGACGATCACCGGCATCGGCTCGATGGTCGAGCAGGGGCTGAAGGCCACCGGCTACGAGGAGGTCGGGCTCCTCAGCCTGTCCAGCGCCGACCACTCCGAGATCGGCCAGCTGGCCAAGGAGCTCGCCGACCGCTACGAGGACAGCAAGGTCAGCCTGTCGCTGCCGTCGACCCGCGTCGACGCCTTCAACGTCACGCTGGCCAACGAGCTGTCCCGCAACGGACGGCGCTCCGGCCTCACCTTCGCCCCCGAGGGCGGCAGCGAGCGGATCCGCCGGGTCATCAACAAGACGGTGTCCAAGGAGGACCTCGTCCGCACGGTGACGACGGCGTACGCCAACGGCTGGCGCCAGGTGAAGCTCTACTTCATGTGCGGTCTGCCCACCGAGACCGACGAGGACGTGCTGGAGATCGCCGACCTCGCCGTCGAGGTGATCAAGGCCGGCCGGGAGGCGAGCGGGCAGAAGGACATCCGCTGCACGGTGAGCATCGGCGGGTTCGTGCCCAAGCCGCACACCCCGTTCCAGTGGGCCGCCCAGGCCAGCGCCGACACGATCGACCACCGGCTGCGGATCCTCCGGCAGAAGATCAACGAGGACCGCCGCATCGGCCGGTCGATCGGCCTGCGCTACCACGACGGCAAGCCCGGCGTGATCGAAGGCCTGCTCTCCCGCGGCGACCGCCGCGTCGGCCGGGTCATCGAGCGGGTCTGGCGGGACGGCGGCAAGTTCGACGGCTGGAGCGAGCACTTCTCCTTCGACCGCTGGACGACGGCGGCCGCCGAGGAGCTGGCCCCGTTCGGCGTCGACCTCGACTGGTTCACCACCCGCGAGCGCACCGAGCACGAGATCCTCCCGTGGGACCACCTGGACTCCGGCCTGGACAAGGAGTTCCTCTGGGACGACTGGCAGGACGCGCTCAAGGAGGAGGAGGTCGCCGACTGCCGGTGGACCCCCTGCTACGACTGCGGCGTCTGCCCGACCATGGGCACCGAGATCCAGATCGGCCCCACCGGCCGGAGCCTGCTCCCGCTGACCGTCGTCTGATGGCCCGCCAGCCCGACGGCCCTCCGCCGCCGCCCACGGTCCAGAAGCTGCGGATCCGCTACGCCAAGCGCGGGCGGCTCCGCTTCGCGAGCCACCGCGACCTCGCCCGCACCCTCGAGCGGGCGCTGCGCCGCGCCCAGGTGCCGATGGCCTACTCGGCCGGGTTCAGCCCGCACCCGAAGATCTCCTACCTCGGCGCCGCCCCGACCGGTGCGGCGAGCGAGGCGGAGTACCTCGAGATCGGCGTGGCGATCCGGTGCGACCCCGACGCCGCTGCGGGAGGCGCTCGACGCGGCGCTGCCGCCCGACGTCGCCGTCCTCGAGGTGGTCGAGGCCGCCGAGGGGACCGGGTCGCTGGCCGACCGCATCGACACCTCCGTGTGGCGGGTCGAGCTGCCCGGCGTGACCCTGGCCGAGCTCGCCCCGGCGGTGGAGAAGTTCCTCGCCAGCGACGTCGTCACGGTCGCCAAGCGCACGAAGAACGGCATGCGCGACATCGACGCGCGCGCGGCCGTGACCAGCGCTTCTGCGGGCGAGGAAGCAGGTTGTGCCATACTGCACGTGGTCGTCCGGCAGGTGACGCCCGCTGTACGACCCGACGACGTGTTGGCCGGTTTGGTTGCCGTCGCCGACCTGCGCCCGCCGTCGCCCCCCCGGGCCGTGCGAGAGGCGCAAGGCCGGCTCGACGACACCGGAACCGTGGCCGACCCGCTCGGTCCTGACCGTGCGGCGCGCACCCGCTGCCAGGGGGAGCACGCCACGGTCTGACCGTCCGGTGGAGGCCTGCTCCGCGCCGTCGAGCGGCACGACTGCCAGACGTGACGCGCCCGCTCCGGGCCGCCCGGTCCGGACACCGCAGACCACCGCACCACCTCAGACCACCGCACCACCGCCCGCACCACCCACCGACCTGCACCACCAGCAGTTCCGGCCACCGGCAGCGACGACCGTCGCGCGGCGGCCGACCCACAGACTTCGCAGGACGAGCCCTCCCGCCGAACCCCGTGCGGATGCTCGACCCGCCCCAACCCCGTGCTCCTGCGCGGCCGCCAGTCCCAGTCGGGATCGGCGCCCGGGAGCGTCACAGGAGGCAAGCCCTCGTGGCCGATACCGACAGCAACGACAACACCACAGACACCGCCACCGACGAGGTGGTCAGCACTCCGGAGAACACCGAGGCCGGCCTCGAGCAGGGGCTCTCGCGCGAGGAGGAGTCGCCACTGGCCGAGACGTTCAACGTCCCGGACAGCGACCTCCCGGAGAGCACCGACGAGGACGACGAGGAGATCGAGGAACCGGTCGCCGAGCCGGCGCCCGAGCCGATCGCCGAGGCCCACGTCGAGCCCGAGCCTGAGGTCGAACCCGAGACCGAACCGGAACTGCCGCGCTTCGCGGCGCCGTTCAGCAGCCCCGAGCCGACCGCGGTCGTCGCCCGGCCGCGTCGCCGGGCCACCCGCCCGGCCCTGTCCGCCGACCCCGACTCCGTCGAGGCGGCCTCGCTCCCCGTCGCCGGCCCCGCGCCGGCGTTCGTCAGCTTCGTGGCACCCGCCGCCGACGCCCCGGCTCCGCCGCGGCGCCGCGGCCGCCGTCCGGCCGAGTCGCCGGAGATCTCCGACGACGTCGACACCGAGGCGAGGGTCGACGCGGGGGCCGACACCGAGGTCGACGAGGACGAGGCGCCGCGCTCCCGCCGCAGCCGCTCGCGCGGCCGCCGTCCCGCCGCGGACCGGACGGAGACCGTCGACGAGGACTCCGACACCGACACGGACACCGACGAGGACTCCGAGGACGAGGGCGAGGACCGCGACGAGGGCACCTCGAGCAGCCGCCGCCGTCGCCGCGGACGCCGTGGCCGCGGCCGTGGCCGCACCGGCGAGGACTCCGCCGACGGCGACGACGAGACCGACGAGAGCTCCGACGACGCCGAGGCCGACACCACCGAGGACGACGAGGCCGGCGAGGACACCGACGACGAGGCCGAGGGCGGCTCGACCACCCGCCGTCGCCGCCGCCGTCGTCGCCGGGGTGGCAGCACCGGTGAGGCCGGCAGCGACGACGTCGACGACGACGACCGCCCCGAGCGGGCCGGCCGCAACGGCCGCACCACCAGCGACGACGACGTCCGCGGCGTGGCCGGGTCGACGCGGCTCGAGGCCAAGCGCCAGCGCCGCCGGGACGGCCGCGACACCGGCCGCCGCCGCGCGCCGATCCTCACCGAGTCCGAGTTCCTGGCCCGCCGCGAGGCCGTCGACCGCAAGATGGTCATCCGCCAGCGCGGCGAGCGCACGCAGATCGCCGTCCTCGAGGACGAGGTGCTCGTCGAGCACTACGTGACCCAGGCAACGGCCACGTCGTTCGCCGGCAACGTCTACCTCGGCCGCGTGCAGAACGTGCTGCCGAGCATGGAGGCGGCGTTCGTCGACATCGGCAAGGGACGCAACGCCGTCCTCTACGCCGGTGAGGTCAACTGGGACGCCGCGGGCCTCTCGGGCAAGCAGCGCTCCATCGAGACCGCGCTGAAGTCCGGCGACAAGGTGCTGGTGCAGGTCACCAAGGACCCGATCGGCCACAAGGGCGCCCGGCTGACCCAGCAGATCAACCTGCCCGGCCGCTTCCTGGTGTTCGTGCCCGGCGGCTCCATGACCGGCATCAGCCGCAAGCTGCCCGACACCGAGCGCCAGCGGCTCAAGGACATCCTCAAGAAGATCGTCCCCGAGGACGCCGGCGTGATCATCCGGACCGCCGCGGAGGGCGCCTCGGAGGAGGAGCTCACCCGCGACGTCAACCGGCTGACCGCGCAGTGGGACGTCATCTCGAAGAAGGCCGAGTCGACGACGAACGCGCCGACCCTGCTCTACGGCGAGCCCGACCTCGCGATCCGCGTCATCCGCGACGTCTTCAACGAGGACTTCAAGGAGCTCGTCGTCCAGGGCGACGACGCCTGGGACACCGTCGAGGCCTACGTCGGGCACGTCTCCCCGGAGCTCTCCGGCCGGCTGACCCGGTTCACCGCCGAGGGCGACGTCTTCCGCGACCTGCGCATCGACGAGCAGCTGGCCAAGGCGCTGGACCGCAAGGTCTGGCTGCCCTCGGGTGGCTCGCTGGTGATCGACCGCACCGAGGCGATGACCGTCGTCGACGTCAACACCGGCAAGTTCACCGGCTCGGGCGGCAACCTCGAGCAGACCGTGACGCGCAACAACATGGAGGCCGCGGAGGAGATCGTCCGCCAGCTCCGGCTGCGCGACATCGGCGGCATCATCGTCATCGACTTCATCGACATGGTCCTCGAGAGCAACCGCGACCTCGTGCTGCGGCGGCTCACCGAGTGCCTGGGCCGTGACCGCACCAAGCACCAGGTCGCCGAGGTCACCTCGCTGGGCCTGGTGCAGATGACCCGCAAGCGCGTCGGCCAGGGCCTGCTCGAGGTGTTCTCCGAGCCGTGCGAGCACTGCCGTGGACGCGGCGTGCTCGTGCACACCGACCCGGTCGACGAGCGGCGCCGCGGTGGTTCCGGCGGCGGCTCCGGCACCTCGGGTGGTTCCGGTGGTTCCGCCGGTTCCGGGAGCGGGAACGGCGGCAACCGCCGCGACCGGTCGGCCGCGAAGGACACGGCCGCGAAGGATTCCGCCAAGGACGTCGCGACGACGGCCGAGGCGGAGCCGTCCGCCGAGGCCGACTCCGGCGACAGCGAGCCGAGCGAGGGCGGTCGGAGCCGGCGCAGCCGGGGCCGTCGCAACCGCGGGCAGTCCGGCGAGGACCGGGCCGCCGAGGACGCTGCCGTCCTCGCCGGCACCCGTGAGGACGACGACGCGGCCGAGATCGTGCCCGTCGACGACGTCGGCCGAGCATGCCGATCGACGACGTCCGCGCCGGACGACCCGCCGCCGAGCCCGAGGCCGACGACGCCGACACCGCTGGAGGCCGTCCGACGAGCCGGCCCACGACCTGCCCACCCACGTGGCGGCGGAGTCTGCCGGGGACGGCCCCGGGGTGGTCGGACGACCGCGCCGTCGCCGCGCGGCCAGCCGCCCGGCCGGCCCGCCGGTCTAGAACGAGGGCAGCCGAGGTCACAGAAAGGACCCCGCTGCCCCCCACCACTCGCAGGCTCGCGGTGGGCCCCTGCAGCGGGGCCATGCGCTCAGGTACGCTGGTCGGGTTGCACCGCCACGGCGCGGGCACCTCACGGTGCCGCCCGGCAGGCGTCCGCAGCCCGTCCAGCACCCGGCGCCCGGTCCGGTCGTGCGCGCCGGACGAGAAGCTGGACATGAACGAAGCGATCGAGGAGTCAGTGGTGTACGCAGTGGTGAAGGCCGGCGGGAGCCAGCACAAGGTGGCCGTGGGCGACACGTTCACGATCAACCGTCTGGCGGGTGCGGCGGGCGACAAGGTCGACCTCCCGGCCATCCTGCTGGTCGACGGCGAGACCGTCACCAGCGACGCCGCGGCCCTGGCCAAGGTGATCGTGACCGGTGAGATCCTCGAGCACGGCAAGGGCCCGAAGATCCACATCCACAAGTTCAAGAACAAGACCGGCTACCACAAGCGGCAGGGGCACCGTCAGCCCCTGACCAGCGTCGTGGTCCGCGACATCTCGAAGGGCTGACGCCGACATGGCACACAAGAAGGGCGCCTCGTCCTCCCGTAACGGCCGCGACTCGAACGCGCAGCGCCTCGGCGTCAAGCGCTTCGGCGGCCAGGTCGTGAAGGCCGGCGAGATCATCGTCCGTCAGCGCGGCACCCACTTCCACCCGGGTCTCGGGGTCGGCCGGGGCAGCGACGACACGCTGTTCGCGCTCGACGCCGGCGCGGTCACCTTCGGCACGCGGCGGGGACGCAAGACCGTCTCCATCACCGCCGTCGAGGCCTGAAAACTCTCGAACTCCGCTCACGAGCGCACGGGCCGACCGGCCCGTGCGCTCGTGGCGCTTGATGGGTAGGTAATTCATGGCGGCCTTCGTCGACCGGGTGGTCGTGCACGTGGCCGCGGGCAACGGCGGCCACGGGGTGTCCTCCGTGCACCGCGAGAAGTACCGGCCGCTCGGCGGCCCGGACGGCGGCAACGGCGGTGACGGCGGCGACGTCGTCCTCGAGGTCGACCCCAGCGTGCACACGCTGCTCGACTTCCACCACCACCCGCACCGCAAGGCCGGCAACGGCCGCCCGGGTGAGGGCAGCAACCGGCACGGCGCCCGTGGCGAGGACATGGTCCTGCGCGTGCCGTCCGGCACCGTCGTCAGCACCCAGGACGGCCGGGTCATCGCCGACCTCGTCGGCGCCGGCACCCGCGTCGTCCTGGCGGCCGGCGGCAAGGGCGGGCTCGGCAACGCCGCCCTGGCCAACGCCCGCCGCAAGGCCCCCGGCTTCGCGCTGCTCGGCGAGCCCGGCGAGGCCGTCGACGCGGTCATCGAGCTCAAGAGCGTCGCGGACGTCGGGCTGGTCGGCTTCCCGTCGGCGGGCAAGTCGTCGCTGATCGCCGCCATGTCCGCGGCCCGGCCCAAGATCGCCGACTACCCGTTCACCACGCTCGTCCCGAACCTGGGCGTGATCCGCTCCGGCGACACCGTCTACACGATGGCCGACGTCCCGGGGCTCATCCCGGGCGCCTCCACCGGCAAGGGGCTCGGCCTCCAGTTCCTCCGGCACGTGGAGCGCTGCGCCGTCCTCGTGCACGTCGTCGACATGGCGACCATGGAGCCCGGCCGCGATCCCGAGAGCGACATCGAGGCGCTCGAGCACGAGCTGACCGAGTACAACGAGGAGATCGATCTCGTCGGTCGCCTGCGGGTCGCCGTCCTGAACAAGATCGACGTACCGGACGCCCGCGAGCTCGTCGACCTGGTGCGCGCCTCGCTGGAGAAGCGCGGGCTCGAGGTCTACCCGGTGAGCGCGGCGACGGGGGAGGGGCTGCGCGAGTTCGGCTTCGCCCTGGCCCGCGCCGTCGAGGAGCACCGCGCCAGCCTGCCGCCGATGGAGCCCGCCCGGATCACCGTCACCCCGAAGGCCGTGGACGACAGCGGCTTCACCGTCGAGCGCGACCCGAACGATCCTGAGGGCTTCGTCGTCCGCGGCATCCGCGTGGAGCGCTGGGTGCGGCAGACCGACTTCACCAACGACGAGGCCGTCGGGTTCCTCGCCGACCGGCTCAACCGGCTCGGCGTCGAGGAGCAGCTCGCGAAGGCGGGCGCCCGCGAGGGCGACGCCGTCACGATCGGCGAGGTCACCTTCGACTGGGAGCCGACGCTGCCCGCCGGCACGCTCACGATCGAGGAGGCCGCCGGGCTCGGCGGCCGTGGCACCGACAGCCGGATCGACGCGCCGCACCGCGTGCGTGCCCAGGAGCGGCTCGCGGCGAAGAAGCTGCGCCGGACGCCCTTCGAGCTCAGCGAGCCGACGTGGAGCGAGGACGACATCCCGGACGACATCCCGGACGACAAGGCATGACCGCCGCGCGTCCGGAGATCGCGGCCGCGCGGCGCGTCGTCGTCAAGATCGGTTCGTCCTCCCTCACCACGCTGCCCGGCGGCCTCGACGTCGCGCGGCTCGCGGCGCTGGTCAACGTCCTCGCCGGGGTCCGCGTCTCCGGGCGGGAGGCCGTGCTGGTCTCCTCCGGCGCGATCGCGGCCGGCCTGGCCCCGCTGCAGCTGACGGAGCGCCCGCGCGACCTCGCGACGGCGCAGGCCGCGGCGAGCGTCGGCCAGCTGCGGCTGGTGCAGACCTACGCCGACGCCTTCGCCGCGCACGGGATCACCGTCGGCCAGGTGCTGCTCACCGCCGACGACCTCACCCGGCGCAGCCACTACCGGAACGCCCAGCAGACGGTCGACCGGCTGCTCGCACTCGGCGTGCTGCCGATCGTCAACGAGAACGACACGGTCGCCACCGAGGAGATCCGGTTCGGCGACAACGACCGGCTCGCCGCCCTCGTCGCGCACGTCGCGCGGGCCGACGCGCTGGTCCTGCTCTCCGACGTCGACGGCGTCTACGACGGCGACCCGCGCAGCGGCCCCGCCCAGCTGATCGACACCGTCCACGGCGAGGGCGACCTGGCGGCCGTCACGCTCGGGTCGGCCAGCCGCAACGGCATCGGTACGGGCGGCATGGCCACGAAGGTCGAGGCCGCCTTCATCGCGGCCCACGCCGGCGTCCCCGTCGTCGTCACGTCCGCCGGCCAGGCGGCCGCCGCGCTGGTCGGCGAGCGGGTGGGCACGCTGTTCGCCCCGCTGGGCCGCCGGCCCAGCGCCCGCCAGTTCTGGCTGCGCTACGCCAGCCGCCCGCGCGGGCGGCTGCTGCTCGACGAGGGCGCCGTGCGGGCCGTCCGGGAGCGGCACGCCTCGCTGCTGGCCGCGGGGATCACCGGGCTGGCCGGCGACTTCCTGGCCGACGACCCCGTGGAGCTGGTCGGTCCGGACGGCGTCGTCGTCGCGCGCGGCCTGGTCGCCTACGACGCCCGGGAGATGCCCGACCTGCTCGGCCGCAAGACCGGCGACCTCGCCCCGGAGTACCGCCGCGAGGTCGTGCACCGCGACGAGATGGTGCTGGTCGGGCCACGGTCCCGAAAAGCGGATCACCCGGCTTGAGAGACTGCGCGGCGTGACGATCCGCCCCATCCGCGAGGTCGGCGACCCGGTGCTGCGCACCCCCGCCGACGAGGTGAAGAACTTCGACCGCGAGCTGTCCGGCCTGGTCCGCGACCTGCTCGAGACCGTCGACCACCCCGGCCGGGCCGGGCTCGCGGCGCCGCAGATCGGTGTGGGGCTGCGGGCCTTCACCTACAACATCGACGGCGAGATCGGCCACATGGTCAACCCGACGATCGTCGAGCTCTCCGAGGAGACGCAGGACGGCGACGAGGGGTGCCTCTCGGTGCCCGGCATCTGGGCGCCGACGGTGCGCGCGATGCACGCGGTCGTCGAGGGCTTCGACGTCGACGGCAAGCCGCTGCGCCTGGAGGGCACCGGCCTGATGGCCCGCTGCCTGCAGCACGAGGTGGACCACCTCGACGGCAAGCTCTTCCTCGACCGGCTCACCGGTGAGGCGCGGAAGTCGGCCCTCCGGGCGCTGCGGTCGCGCTGACCCGCCCGCTGTCCACCCCGCTGACTCGCCCCGCCCCGCGTATCCTGAGCCGCGATGACCAGTACCACGCCGCGGCGCGCCCTGCTTCTCGAGAACATCCACCCCACCGCGGCGGACGCGCTCGCGAAGGCGGGCTTCGAGGTCGAACGAGTGGACCGCGCGCTGGAGGGCGACGAGCTGCTCAAGCGGCTCGACGGCGTCCAGGTGCTCGGCATCCGCTCCGCCACCCAGGTGCGGGCCGACGTCATCGAGCAGGCCGACGCCCTGCGGGTGGTCGGGGCGTTCTGCATCGGCACCAACCAGATCGACCTCAAGACGGCGACCGGGCACGGCGTCGCCGTCTTCAATGCGCCGTTCTCCAACACCCGCAGCGTGGTGGAGCTGGCGATCGCCGAGATCATCTCGCTGACGCGACGGATGACCGTGCACAACGCCAACATGCACGCGGGCGTCTGGGAGAAGTCGGCCAAGGGCAGCCACGAGCTGCGCGGCCGGAGCCTGGGCATCATCGGCTACGGCAACATCGGCAGCCAGCTGTCGGTGCTCGCCGAGGCCATGGGCATGCGGGTCTTCTTCTACGACACCGCCGACAAGCTCGCGCTGGGCAACGCGCAGCGCTGCCCCACGCTCGACGAGCTGCTGGAGGCGTCCGACGTCGTCACGCTGCACGTCGACGGGCGGCCCGGAAACAGCGGCCTGTTCGGCGAGGATCTCTTCCGCCGGATGCGGCCCGGGTCGATCTTCCTGAACCTCTCCCGTGGGTTCGTCGTGGACCAGCGGGCGCTGCGCCAGCACATCGACAGCGGGCACATCTCCGGTGCTGCCCTGGACGTGTTCCCGGAGGAGCCCGCCGGGGCCGGCGACCCGTTCGAGTCCGAGCTGCGCGGGCTGAAGAACGTCATCCTCACCCCGCACATCGCCGGGTCCACCGAGGAGGCGCAGCAGGACATCGGCGCCTTCGTCGCCGGCAAGCTGATCGCCTACATGGACGCCGGCACCACCGCGCTGAGCGTGAACATGCCCTCGGTGCAGATGCCGCGCCAGCCCGGCTCGTCGCGGCTGCTGGTGCTGCACCGCAACCAGCCCGGTGTGCTGGCCCGCATCGACGGCCTGCTCGCCCAGCACGGGCTCAACATCGAGCAGCAGGTGCTGTCGACCACCGGCGGGGTCGGCTTCGCGGTCACCGACGTCCCCGGCGCCGTCACGCCCGACGTCGTCGAGGAGCTCCGGCAGATGCCGGAGACGATCCGGCGCCGAGGCGCTGCTGCCCTGACTCCGGACTCGGGTCCGACGTACCCTCGGGCCGTGCCCGACGCCGCCGACCTGCCGCTGATCGGGGCCGCCGCGCTGCGTGCGCGGGCCGCGGCCCGGGTCCTCCGGACGCTGCCCACCGACACGAAGAACGCCGCGCTGGCCGCCATGGCCGACGCGCTGGTGGAGCGGACCGACGAGGTGCTGGCCGCGAACGCCGCCGACGTCGAGGCGGCCGCGGCCGACGGCACCCCTGACTCGATCCTCGACCGGCTGCGGCTGGACGCCGACCGCGTCGCCGGCGTGGCGGCCGCCCTGCGCGAGCTCGTCGCCCTGCCCGACCCGGTCGGCGACGTCGTCCGCGGCTCGCGGCTGCCCAACGGGCTGCAGCTGCGGCAGGTGCGGGTGCCGCTCGGCGTCGTCGGCATCGTCTACGAGGCGCGGCCCAACGTGACCGTCGACGCCGCCGGGCTCTGCCTCAAGAGCGGCAACGCGGCGCTGCTGCGCGGCTCGGCCTCGGCGTTCCGCACCAACACCGCGCTGGTCGCCGTCCTCACCGAGACCGCCTCGAAGGCCGGCCTCCCCGAGGGCTCGATCGAGCTGCTGCCGGCCGACCGCGCCTCGGTCGGGGAGCTGCTGAACGCCCGCGGGCTGGTCGACGTCGTCATCCCGCGCGGCGGGGCCTCGCTCATCGAGCGGGTCGTGCGCGAGTCGACCGTCCCGGTGATCGAGACCGGCGTCGGCAACTGCCACGTCTACGTGGACGCCTCGGCCGACCCCGCGATGGCCGAGGCGATCGTGCTCAACGCCAAGACCCACCGCGTGAGCGTCTGCAACGCCGCCGAGACGCTGCTCGTCCACCGGGACGTGGAGTTCCTGCCCCGGCTGCTGACCGCGCTGGCCGACGCCGGAGTCACGCTGCACGGCGACGACGCGGCGCGGGCCGCCCACGACGCCGTCGTCCCGGCGACCGACGAGGACTGGGCCACCGAGTACCTCTCCATGGACATGGCGGTGCGCGTCGTCGACGACCTGCCGCAGGCGCTGGAGCACATCGCGCAGTGGGGGAGCGGGCACAGCGAGGCGATCGTGGCCGACTCGGCCGCCGCCATCGCCGACTTCACCGCCGGGGTCGACGCCGCCGCCGTCCTGGTCAACGCCTCGACCCGGTTCACCGACGGCGGCGAGTTCGGGTTCGGCGCCGAGATCGGGATCTCCACCCAGAAGCTGCACGCCCGCGGCCCGCTCGGGCTGCCCGAGCTGACCTCCACCACCTACGTCGTGACCGGCAACGGTCACGTCCGCTGAGGAGTAGCTCCTTGCCCCGTCCGCCGACGCAGTTCCCCCAGTTCTCCTCGGTCGGGGACGTCGAGAAGCGGCTGTCCGAGGCCGGATACCTGCCCGACGCCCAGATCTCGACGACGGTCTTCCTCGCCGACCGGCTGGGCAAGCCGCTGCTGGTGGAGGGACCGGCCGGCACCGGCAAGACCGAGCTGGCCAAGGCACTGGCGACGGCGACGGGCGCCGAGCTGATCCGGCTGCAGTGCTACGAGGGTCTCGACGAGGCGCGGGCGCTGTACGAGTGGAACTACAAGAAGCAGCTGCTGCGCATCCAGGCGTCGCAGGGCACCGACGGCGCGGACTGGAACTCCGTCCACGACGACATCTTCGGCGAGGAGTTCCTGCTCGCCCGCCCGCTGCTGACGGCGATCCGGCGCACCGAGCCGACCGTCCTGCTGATCGACGAGACCGACAAGGCCGACGTCGAGGTCGAGGGCCTGCTGCTCGAGGTGCTGTCGGACTTCCAGGTGACCATCCCCGAGCTGGGCACCGTGACGGCCACCCGTCGTCCCATGGTGGTGCTGACCTCGAACGCCACCCGCGAGCTGTCCGAGGCGCTGAAGCGCCGCTGCCTGTACCTCGCGCTGGACTACCCGTCGGCGGAGCGGGAGCGGGAGATCGTGCTGTCCCGCGTGCCCGACCTGGCGCCCGGCCTGGCCGAGCAGCTGGTGCGCACCATCCGGGCGCTGCGGGCGCTGGAGCTGAAGAAGTCGCCGTCGATCTCCGAGACGCTGGACTGGGCGCAGACGCTGCTCGAGCTCGGCCTGGACACCCTCGACGAGTCGGCGGTGCGCTCGACCCTGGGTGTCGTGCTCAAGCACGCCAGCGACCAGGACCGCGCCGCGGCCGAGCTGCGACTGAACTGATGACCGGCGTCCCGACCACTGCCGAGCCCGGTGGGCTCGCCGGACACCTGGACGGCTTCGTCCGGGCGGTGCGGGACGCCGGGATCCCGGTCGGGATCAGCCAGGCCATCGACGCGGCGGAGATCCTGACCGTCGTCGACCTGCTCGAGCGCGAGCAGCTGCGCCACGGGCTGGCCGCCGTCCTGCTGCAGCGGGCGGCCCAGCGGCCGGCGTACGACGTGCTCTTCGACCTGTGGTGGCCGCTGTCGGACCGGCCGGTGACCGCTGGCCCGGCTGACGACGACGAGTCCGAGGACGGCGAGCCGGGGGAGTCGACCCTCGACCTGCCCGGCTCCGACGCCGACCTCGCCCAGCTCATGCGCGACCAGCTGCTGCAGCTGCTGCTCGACGGCGACGACGAGGCACTGCGCCGGTTCGCCCGCCAGGCGGTCGAGCGGCTCGGTCGCGGGCAGCCCTCGCCGTCGGGGCAGTCGTTCTTCAGCTACCGCGTGCTGCGGGCGCTCTCGCCGGACACCCTGGTGTCGCAGCTGCTCGCGGGGCTGCTGGCCGAGGGCGACCGCGGCGGACTGGCCGAGCAGGTGGCGCGCCAGACGGTCCGCGAGCGGCTGGCGGCGCTGCGGGCGGCGATCGAGGCCGAGGTGCGGCGGCGCACGGCGGCGGAGAAGGGCCGGGACAAGGTCGCGAAGAACGCCATCCGGCCGCTGGCCGACCAGGTCGACTTCCTGCGGGCCCAGTCCGCCGACCTCGCCGAGCTGCGCCGCGCCGTCGCCCCGCTGGCCCGGCGGCTGGCGGTCCGGCTGTCCGCGCGGCGCCGGCTGGGCCGGGAAGGCCGGCTGGACTTCCGCAAGACCGTGCGCGCCTCGCTGGGCACCGGCGGCGTGCCGGTGGTGACCCACCACCGGCCGCGCAAGGTGCACAAGCCCGAGCTGGTCGTGCTCTGCGACGTCAGCGGCTCGGTGGCCGGCTTCAGCCACTTCACGCTGATGCTCACCCAGGCGCTGCGGGAGCACTTCACCGGCGTCCGCGCCTTCGCGTTCGTCGACTCCACCGACGAGGTGACCCGGTTCTTCAAGCCGGGCGCCGACGTCGTCGACGCGGTGTCGCGGATCGGCCGGGAGGCCGACGTCGTCTCCTTCGACGGGCACAGCGACTACGGCAACGCCTTCGAGGTGTTCGCCGACCGGTGGCCCGCGGCGATCGGGCCGAAGACCTCGCTGCTCGTCCTCGGCGACGGGCGGACCAACTACCGACCGCCGGGACTGCCGATCGTCGCCGACCTCGTGCGCCGGTCCCGGTCGGCACACTGGCTGAACCCGGAGCCCCGCCGACTGTGGGGGAGCGGGGACTCCGCAGCCGACCGCTACGGCGAGGTCATCGACATGGTCGAGTGCCGCAACGCCGCGCAGCTGGCGGAGTTCGTCACGACGCTCTGAGGCCCGGCGGCGTCGTCGACCCGTCGGCTTGTCTCCCCATCGGCTTGTCGACCTGACGACTCGGCGACCGGCTGAGACGCACGACACGCCGGGTTCCGAGGATGGTGCGTAACCGAATCGGGCGACGGACGTTGGTCAGCGCGATGCCGGCGCTACTGGTCGGTATCGGTCTCCCGGCCGTTCGCGACGGACGGGTCGGATCGCGACCGGCTGCACGGGGGAGCCGGTCGCAGGGTTCGCGGAGCTCCCCCTCCGGGTGGGGACCGCGTACCCGCTGGCCGGGGCCGGTCCCACGGGGGCCGGCCCCGGTCCTCGCGGACGCCTGGGCGGTTCGCCCGGTTAGGCTCGCCCGGTGGCAGGTGGCCGGGTCGGGATCATGGGCGGGACGTTCGATCCCATCCACCACGGGCACCTGGTCGCGGCCAGCGAGGTCGGCGGCCTGTTCGGGCTCGACGAGGTCGTCTTCGTGCCGACCGGCCAGCCCTGGCAGAAGAGCGAGCGCCAGGTCAGTCCGCCCGAGGACCGCTACCTGATGACGGTCATCGCCACCGCCTCCAATCCGCGGTTCTCGGTCAGCCGCGTCGACATCGACCGCGGCGGCCCGACGTACACGATCGACACCCTGCGCGACCTCCGCCGGCAGCGACCGGACGCCGACCTGTTCTTCATCACCGGCGCGGACGCGCTCGCCCAGATCGTCAGCTGGCGGGAGAACCAGCAGCTGTTCGACCTTGCGCACTTCATCGGGGTGACCCGTCCCGGCTTCCACCTCGCCGACGCGCACCTGCCCGAGGGGCGGGTGAGCCTGGTGGAGGTGCCCGCCCTGGCGATCAGCTCCACCGACTGCCGCGAACGGGTGGCCCGCGGCATGCCGGTCTGGTACCTCGTGCCCGACGGCGTGGTGCAGTACATCGAGAAGCGGTCGCTCTACCGCAACGTCGGTCGGCGCCCCGGCCGCGACGGCGACCGCTCGACCGCCGACCGTCCACCGACTGCCTCGGACGGCGGTGCGGCCGATCAGCAGGGCCCCGATCCCCAACCCCCCACGACCAACCTCCAGGAGGTACCCCGATGACCGCCTCGGCCGAGGCGCGGGACACCGCGCTGCTCGCCGCGCAGGCGGCTGCGGACAAGCTCGCCACCGACGTGTCCATCGTCGACGTCAGCGACCGGCTGGCCATCACCGACGCCTTCGTCCTGGCCTCGGCGCCGAACGAGCGGCAGGTGCAGGCCATCGTCGACGAGGTCGAGGAGCGGCTGCGCGAGCACGGCATCAAGCCGGTCCGCCGTGAGGGCGTCGCCGAGTCCCGGTGGGTCCTCCTCGACTTCGTGGACGTCGTGGTGCACGTGCAGCACGCCGAGGAGCGGGCGTACTACGCGCTCGAGCGGCTCTGGAAGGACTGCCCGATCATCCCGTTCGTCGACAGCTCGCGCGCCGGTTCCTCACCCGCCCCGGAGACGACCGGGCGGTGACGAGTTCCGACCTCCCGCCGCTCCCCGAGCTGGCGGTCCGCACCGTGGTGGTGTGGCGGCACGGCCGGACGGAGTGGAACGTCTCCGGTCGCTTCCAGGGGCAGCTCGATCCGCCGTTGGACGAGGTCGGGCGCGAGGAGGTCGCCCGATCGGCGCCGATGCTGGCCGCCGGGCTACCCCGTGGCGCCACCGTCGTCGTGTCCAGCGACCTCCAGCGGGCCGTCGACACCGGGTCGGCGCTCACCGATCTCCTCGACGTCCCGCTGCTGCGCGAGCCACGACTGCGCGAGCACGGCATGGGTTCGTGGGAGGGCCTCACCCGCGCCGAGGTGGCCGAGCAGTTCCCCGACCAGTACGCGGCCTGGATCTCCGGACAACCGGTCGTGGACCGCGGTGGGGAAGCCCCGGCCGCGGTCGGCGAGCGCGCGCTCGCTGCGCTGGTCGACCTGCCGCCGGCCGACGTCGCCGTGGTCGTCACGCACGGCGGGACCGCCGGGCGGCTGATGGAGCGGATGCTGGGCCTCGAGCCCCACCAGCGCCGGCTCTTCGCGCCCCTGACCAACTGCGCCTGGAGCGAGCTGACGGTCCAGGGAACGCGGTGGCGGCTCCAGCGACACAACGTGGCGGCGTTCCCGGTGGCCGCCCATCCCGCGGAGACCGCCCGGGCGCCCGAGACCGACGCCGACGCCGTCGCCTGACCGCTCCGCGTCTGCCGAGGTGCCATCGGTTCCTGCGGTCCGCAGACTAGCCTCGCTGGGTGCCCGTCGCCGTCGTCACTGATTCGACGGCCTACCTGCCGGCCGCGCTGATCGAGAAGTACGACATCGAGGTCGTGCCCCTGTACGTCGTCCTCGCCGGCCGCTCGGGCCGGGAGGGCAGCGAGATCAGCCCGGACGACGTCGCCCGCGCTCTCTCGGCGCGCGGCAAGAGCGTCTCCACCTCCCGGCCCACGCCCGGTGACTTCGTCGCGGCCTACCGTCGGCGCCTCGGTGCCGACGCCGATCGGCTGGTCTCCATCCACCTGTCCTCGGAGCTGTCCAGCACGACGGACGCCGCGCGGCTGGCCGCCTCCCAGGTGGGGGAGCACCTGGTGACCGTCGTCGACTCCCGTTCGACGGCCATGGGCATGGGCTTCGCCGTGCTGGCGGCCGCTCGTGCGGCCGCCGAGGGAGCGGATGCGCACACCGTCGCCGAGGTCGCGCGGGACACCGCCGCGGCGACCCGCACGTTCTTCGTCGTCGACACCCTCGAGCACCTGCGCAGGGGCGGCCGGATCGGCTCCGCCGCCGCCATGCTGGGCACGGCTCTGGCGGTCAAGCCCGTGCTCTACGTGCGCGAGGGGCGGGTCGTGCCGCTGGAGAAGGTGCGGACCACCGCCCGGGCGGTGAACCGCCTGGTCCAGCACGCCGTCGAGGCCGCCGACGACGAGCCGGTCTCGATCGCGGTGCACCATCTCGCCGCGGCCGACCGCGCCGACCGGCTCGCCGCGGAGCTGCGCCAGCAGGTGCCCGGTCTGGTCGAGCTGTTCGTCAGCGAGCTCGGTGCAGCGATCGGTGCCCACGTCGGACCGGGCGCGCTGGGCGTGGTCATCGCGCCCTCGCCACCACAGCTGACCGAGCCGGAGGACTGAGCGGAGCACTGCGGACACCATGACGGCAGCGTGCGCTGCCTCCCCGCCAGGAGCCGTTCCGCTGTCCACACCCGGTAGGTCCATCCACAGATCGGCCGCCCCGCTCGTCGGCGCCCCCTCCGGTTCCTAGCGTCCGACGGGTGCCGTTCTCCGCCCGTCGCAGCGACGACGCCGACGTCATCCGGGCCCGACTCCGCCATCTGCTGGCCGAGACGCAGAACCCGGGCGGCTGGGTGCCGGACGACGACGTCGCGCTCGCGGTGGCCGACGATCCGCCGCGGGCGGCCGGGGCGACCGAGGAACCGGACGACGACGCCGCCCTGCCGGACGGCATCGGTCGGCACCGATCACCGGCCACGGCGGTGCGCTGGAGCCCGGGTCAGCCCGGCGCGCGTTCGCTGTGGCTGGTCGGGCTCGCGGCCGCCCTGGCCCTCGTGGTGTGGACCTGGCTGGACCGGCCGCAGGTCGAGCCGGTCCCGGCCCCGCCGGCCGGATCGACGGCCGCCTCCACCACCACGCCCGTCGGGGAGGTCGCCGAGACGTCGACCACGGTCGTGGTGTCGGTCGTGGGCCTGGTCGTCCGGCCGGGCCTGGTGACGCTCCCGTCGGGGTCACGCGTCGCCGACGCGATCGAGGCGGCGGGCGGGTTCCTGCCCGAGGCGGACCCGGCGTCGGTGAACCTCGCGGCGGTCGTCACCGACGGCCAGCAGATCGCCGTCGGGGTGCCGGGTGCTGCGTCCGACGGCGGCGGCAGCGCGCCGGCCGAGGACTCCGGCGGGCTGGTGAACCTCAACACCGCGACGGTGGCGGAGCTGGACGGACTGCCCGGCATCGGGCCGGTGCTCGCCCAGCGGATCGTGGACCACCGCACGAGCAGCGGGCCCTTCGGCAGCGTCGAGGAGCTCGACGACGTGCCGGGCATCGGTCCGTCCATCGCCGCCGAGCTGGCCGGTCTGGTGACCGTGTGACCGGACCGTCAGGGCGCTGGACCTGGCTGGACCTCCGGCTCGTGCCGTTCGCGCTCGTGCTCTGGGGTGCCGCGGTCGTCGCGCCGTGGCTGGACCCCGGCGTGCTGCTCGTCGCCGGGGTGCTCGCGGCCGCGGTCGGGGCGGCGCTGATCCGCCGCCCGCATCGGTGGACGGCGCTGCTGGTCGGAGTGCTGGCGGGGCTCGCCGTCGCGGGTGTCGGCGGAGGCGTCCACGGCCTGGTGCGGGAGGCGTCGCCGTTGCGACCGATCGCCGACGCGGGCCGCACGGTCACGGTGGTCCTCGAGCTGGACAGCGATCCGCACCCGCTCACCGGCCCGGGACCCGGCCGGATCGTGGCCGATGCCTCGGTGACCGAGGTCGTGGTCGGCGACCGACGGCACCGGGTGGATGACGACGTCCTGCTGTTCGCGCCCGCCGAGGGATGGTCGGAGCTGCTTCCCGGACAGCGGGTGCGCGCACGCGTCGGTGCCGCGTTGCCACGGGACGGGGATCCGCTCGTGGCCGTCCTCGCGGCTCGTGGCCCGCCGACGCCGCTCGGCGGTCCCGGTCCGGTCCAGCGGGCCGCGGGAGCGTTGCGGGACGGGCTGGCCGCGTCCGCCGGACGCGTGCTGGAGCCGCGCCCGGCCGGCCTGCTGCCGGGCCTGACGGTCGGTGACACCCGCGCCATGGACCCGGTCCTGACGGAGGAGTTCCGCCGCGCGGGCCTGGGCCACCTCACCGCCGTGTCCGGCGCCAACGTCGCGATCGTTCTCGCCTGCGTGCTCTGGCCGTTGCGACGGCGGGCCGCCGACCGGCGGATCCAGGCCGTCGTCGCGGGCCTGGGGCTCGTCGCCTTCGTCGTGCTCGCCCGCCCGAGCCCGAGCGTCGTCCGCGCCGCCGCGATGGGGGCGGTCGCGCTGCTGGCGCTGGCCACCGGGCGGTCGCGGGCGGCCGTTCCTGCGCTGGCCGCGGCCGTGAGCGTGCTCCTCGTGCTCGATCCGGGGCTGGCCGTCGATCCCGGCTTCGCGCTCTCCGTCGTCGCGACGGCCGCCATCGTGCTGCTCGCGCCGGGCTGGTCACGGCGACTCCGGGCCCGCGGGTGCTGGCCGGTCCTCGCCGACGCGCTGGCCGTCAGCGCAGCGGCGGGACTGGCCACCGCGCCACTGGTGGCCGCGCTCGACGGGACCGTCAGCCTGGTGTCCCTCCCGGCGAACCTGCTGGCAGCGCCCGCGGTCGCGCCGGCGACGGTGCTGGGGCTGGCGGCGGCCGTCGTCGCGCCGATCTGGCCCGCGGCTGCCGACGCGCTCGTGTGGCTCGCGGGCTGGCCGACGGACTGGCTGGTGGGAGTGGCGGCCACGGCCGCCGCACTCCCGGACGGCGCGACAGGATGGCCGGCGGGAGCCGGCGGCGCCGCGCTGCTCACCGGCCTGCTGCTGCTCGGTGCCTGGATCCTGTGGCGCTTCCCGCGGCTCCGGCCGCTCGCCCTCGCCGCGGTGGTCGGCCTGGTCGTCGTGGGCTGGCCCCTGCGGCAGGCGGTCCGTGGCTGGCCGCCGCCGGACACCCTCGCCGTCGTCTGCGACGTGGGGCAGGGCGACGCGATCGTCCTGCCCACCGGGGACGGGGCCGGGATCCTCGTCGACGCCGGTCCCGACCTCGGTCCGGTCGACCGGTGCCTCGACCGGCTGGGCATCACCTCGCTGCCCCTGGTCCTCGTCTCCCACCTCGACGCCGACCACGTCGGCGGCCTGGCCGGGGCGCTGGCGGGACGGGACGTCGGCACGGTGGCCACCGGCACGCTCTCGCCGGCCGACGACCGGGTGGCCGGCTTCGCCGCGCTCGTCGACCGGGCCGGTGGCGAGCGGCTGACGCTGGTGCCCGGGGACCGGCGCACGGTCGGTGGCGTATCGGTCGAGGTGCTCGCACCGGATCCGGAGCTCGCCACGGCGTCGGCGCTCGCGAACGACCTGTCGATGGTCGTCCGCGCCGAGGCGCGCGGCCTCTCGATCCTGCTCACCGGTGATCTCGGTGCGGAGGCCGAGGCGCGCCTCCGGCGCAGCGGCGTCGACCTGCGCGCCGACGTCCTCAAGGTGCCGCACCACGGCAGCAACGACGCGGACCGGGAGTTCATGGTCGCGACCGGTGCCCGGCTCGCCCTCGTGTCGCTCGGCGCCGACAACACCTACGGGCACCCCGCGCCGCGGCTGATGCGGTGGCTCAGACAGGCGGGCATGGAGGTCCACCGCACCGACCGGGAGGGCGACCTCGCCCTGGCCGGCGACGACGCCTCGTGGGGTGTGGCCGCGATTGACGCCGCCGTGGCGTCGTCGCCCGCGCCACCGATCAGCTGGTCCGTGACAGCGACGGGCCCTCGACCGGCCCGGACACGACCGACCCGGCGATGACCACCCCGTGCCGGTCGCCAGCACGACGGGTGCCTGGCGCCGAGCCAGAGCTCAGTGGAACTCGTAGGCACCGCGGTCGACGACCCCCGTTGACGGGGCGGGCGACCCCGTCGGCGTCGGTGGAGGGAGCGCCGACGGCGGAGTTGTTGCCGGAGTCGATGCCCGGGGAGTCGGAGCGCAGGTGCAGGTCGTTGATGGTGGCGTCGACGAAGGACGGGTTCGCCTGGATGCCGTGCAATTCCCTGCCGTCGCCGCTGGATGGCGGTCTGGGTCGTGTACTGACCCACCCGTCGAGGAAGACGGTGGTCTTCGACGTGGGCACGGAGAGGTAGAGCAGGTCGTAGTCGAGCACGGTCGACGGCGCCGACGTCGAGTCCGCCCGGACCTGCCCCGAGGTCCGCGCCTTCAACGCACGATCCCGTCCGAGGGCGTGACCTCCTCCATGCGCCGTACCGCGGGTACGTCGTCTGGCGGACCCGTCGGACCGTGAGGTCGTCTCCGGCCCCTCATAGGGTGGCCGGAACGGGATCGGCGCCGTCGGTCGGCGAAGCCACTCTGCTCGCGCTCGCCTCGCGCCGACGTCGCCGGTCAGCAGTCGGTATCGGGCCGCGTCCCGGGACGCCGCCGCCGATCGTCGTCGGCAGGTGGTTCCGGCGGCGATGCGGACGGATCCCGCGGCAGCCGCGACGGGGCCGCCCGCCGGGACCTCTCCCGCTCGTAGCGGTTCGTCGACACGATGCCCAACGCCACGACCACGGCGATCAGGAGCAGGAATCCGATCAGGGCCACACCCGGCCACACCAACATCTGTTCGCTCTCCATTGCCCGGCCGTGCCGGGAGTTCGTCCATGAGGGTGGCAGGCGGATGGCGCGGCCAGGACCACGTTCCAGGCAGGTCATCGCCGCTCATCAGCGTGGGCTCTGCCGACCCGCGCGCTCCCGACTGTCACGACTCCGTGATCGTCGGGCACGGCCGAAGAGGCTCGCCGTTGACGAAAATCGGCCTTTCCGATCGCCGCGGCCCGCCGGCCATGCGGCCGCCGTGGTCTGCGGGAACCGTCGCACCGCCGTGACACCATGCGGGAGTGCCTGCGGACCCGGTCGAGCCCACCTCGCGCCTGCGTGTGGTGATGGGGGAGGAGGAGCTCCTCCGGTCGCGCGCCGTGTCCCTGGTCCGCTCCGCCGTGCTCGCCCGCCACCCCGACGTGGAGGTCACCGAGCTCGAGGCCGCCGGCCTGCCGGTCGGTGAGCTGGCCGAGGCGCTGGCGCCCTCCCTGTTCGGCGGGCACCGGCTCGTCGTGGTCGGGGGCGTCCACGAGTGCGCCGCGGCGCTGGCCGACTCCCTGACCGGCTACACGAAGGACCCGGACCCCGACCTGACGCTGGTCATCGTCCACCACGGCGGCAAGCGCAACGAGGCCCTGGTCAAGGCGTTCAAGGCCGCCGGTGCCGCTGTCGACGAGTGCCCCAAGGTCAGCTCGGTCGGCGACCGGATCGCCTTCGTGCGCAACGAGGTCCGCAGCGCCGGGGGCCGGATCACCCCCGACGCCGTGACGGCCCTGGTCGAGGCGGTGGGCGCCGACCTGCGGCAGCTGTCGGCCGCCGCGACCCAGCTGGTCTCCGACTTCGGCGGCACCATCGACGCCGACGCCGTCGCCCGGTTCCACCACGGGCAGGCCGAGGTCACCGGGTTCACCGTGGCCGAGCGCGTGCTCGTCGGCGACCGGGCCGGCTCCATCGAGATGCTGCGGTGGGCCCTCGAGCGCGGGGTGGCCCACGTCCTGATCGCCGACGCCATCGCCGACGGCATCCGCACCGCGGCGCGGGTGTCCTCGCTCAGCACGACCAACCCCGGCGAGCTGGCCCGCGTGCTCAAGCTGCCGCCGTGGAAGGTCAAGAAGGCCCAGGCGCAGGCGCGGGGCTGGAGCATCGACGGGCTGCAGCAGGCGATCGGGGTGGCCGCCGAGCTCAACGCCGACGTGAAGGGGGCGGCGGCCAGCGCCGACTACGCCCTCGAGCGGGCGGTGCGGCGGATCGTCACCATCCGGTCGGAGACCGGCCGCGGCGGCCGGGCACATGCGGGCGGCCGCTGACCGACGGCTGGACAAGCGACGAGCCCCCGTCCCGAGGGGACAGGGGCTCGTTCGTCCGCGTCCGGCAGGACGCGGGGCGCCGGCTCAGAGGCCGGCGACCTGCTTGGCCAGACCCGACTTGCGGTTGGCCGCCTGGTTCTTGTGGATGACGCCCTTGCTGGCGGCCTTGTCGAGCGCCTTGCTCGCGGTCGCCAGCGCAGCGGCAGCAGCCTCGGCGTCCCCGGAGGTCGCGGCGGTGCGGACGCGCCGGACGGCCGTCTTCAGGGCGGACTTGACCGCGACGTTGCGCTGGCGCGCACGCTCGTTGGTCTTGTTCCGCTTGATCTGGGACTTGATGTTCGCCACGCGTGAGCCTCGGGTGTCTGGAGGGAATTTCTGACAGTGCGTCCGGGCGCAAACTGCGCCACAGGACCGGCCTGCAAAGATACCAGCGTCCGGTCGAGGACCCCAACCCGCGTCGGCGTTCCCCCGGCCACACCGCTGGAACGCGGTCGCCCGGCCCCGCCCGCGGGCATGGGACGATGGCGGCACTGTGACGACTCCTGCTGCCACCGATCCGGCCATCATCCGGAACTTCTGCATCATCGCCCACATCGACCACGGCAAGTCGACGCTGGCCGACCGGATGCTCGAGGTCACCGGACTGGTCGAGGGGCGCAACATGCGCGCCCAGTACCTCGACCGCATGGACATCGAGCGCGAGCGCGGGATCACGATCAAGGCGCAGAACGTGCGCCTGCCCTGGACCCCGCGGTCCGGGGAGCACGCCGGCAGCCAGTTCGTCCTCGACATGATCGACACCCCGGGGCACGTCGACTTCACCTACGAGGTGTCCCGCTCGCTGGCCGCGTGCGAGGGCGCGGTGCTGCTCGTCGACGCCGCCCAGGGCATCGAGGCCCAGACGCTGGCCAACCTGTACCTGGCGCTGGAGAACGACCTCACGATCATCCCGGTGCTCAACAAGATCGACCTGCCGGCCGCCCAGCCGGAGAAGTACGCCGCGGAGATCGCGCACATCATCGGCTGCGACGCCGACGACGTCCTCCGGGTCAGCGGCAAGACCGGCGAGGGCGTGACGGAGCTGCTCGACCGCATCGTCGAGGAGATCCCGGCCCCGACCGGCCAGGCCGCAGGGCCCCGCCCGCGCGATGATCTTCGACTCCGTCTACGACATCTACCGGGGCGTCATCACCTACGTCCGCGTCGTCGACGGCCGGATCTCCGCCCGCGACCGGATCAAGATGATGTCGACCGGCGCCACCCACGAGCTGCTCGAGATCGGCGTCATCTCGCCGGAGCCCAAGCCCGTCGAGAGCCTCGGCGTCGGCGAGGTCGGCTACTTCATCACCGGCGTGAAGGACGTCCGCCAGTCCCGCGTCGGCGACACCGTCACGCTCCAGCACAAGCCGGCGGCCGAGTCGATCGGCGGCTACCGCGACCCCAAGCCGATGGTCTACTCCGGCCTCTACCCGATCGACGGCAGCGAGTACCCGCTGCTGCGCGAGGCGCTGGACAAGCTGCTGCTCAACGACGCCGCCCTGACCTACGAGCCGGAGACCAGCGCGGCGCTCGGCTTCGGTTTCCGCGTCGGCTTCCTCGGGCTGCTCCACCTCGAGATCGTCCGCGAGCGGCTCGAGCGCGAGGCCGGCATCAGCCTGATCTCGACCGCGCCCAACGTCGTCTACCGCGTGATCATGGAGGACGGCTCCGAGATCACCGTGACCAATCCCAGCGACTGGCCCGCCGGGAAGATCTCCACGATCTACGAGCCGGTCGTCAGCGCCACGATCATCGCGCCCAGCGACTACACCGGCGTGATCATGGAGCTCTGCCAGGGGCGGCGTGGCCAGCTCGGCGGGATGGACTACCTGTCGGAGTCCCGCGTCGAGCTGCGCTACACGCTGCCGCTCGGCGAGATCATCTTCGACTTCTTCGACGCCCTGAAGTCACGCACCCGCGGCTACGCCTCCCTCGACTACCACGAGGCGGGCGAGCAGGAGTCCGCGCTGGTCAAGGTCGACATCCTGCTCCAGGGCGAGGCCGTCGACGCCTTCAGCGCGATCGTGCACAAGGACAAGGCCTACGGCTACGGCGTGCTGATGGCCGGCAAGCTCCGCGAGCTCATCCCGCGCCAGCAGTTCGAGGTGCCCATCCAGGCCGCCGTCGGCTCCCGGGTCATCGCCCGCGAGACGGTCCGCGCCATCCGCAAGGACGTCCTCGCCAAGTGCTACGGCGGTGACATCACCCGCAAGCGGAAGCTGCTGGAGAAGCAGAAGGAGGGCAAGAAGCGGATGAAGATGGTCGGCCGCGTCGAGGTCCCCCAGGAGGCCTTCGTCGCCGCGCTCTCCACCAACGAGTCGACCGCTTCCAAGAAGTGATCGGCCGCGTCACCGCGGTCTGCGTCTCGGGCCCGCGTCCCATCCGCCTGCCACGCGCCGGCGACACCCAGAGCGCCATCGACAAGCGGCCGGTGGCCGGCCGGGTCGCCGTCCACCGGCTCGGTCTGGACGGCGACGTGCAGGTCAACCGGAAGTTCCACGGCGGCGAGGGACAGGCGCTCTACGCCTACGCCCAGGAGGACGCCGACTGGTGGTCCGCGGAGCTGGACCGCCCGCTGCCGGCCGGGATGTTCGGCGAGAACCTCCGCACCACCGGGGTCGACCTCACCGGCGCGGTGCTCGGCGAGCGCTGGCGCATCGGCACCGTGCTCGTCGAGGTCACCGCACCGCGCACCCCGTGCGCGAAGCTGCAGGCCCACTGGGGCGTGCCCAGGCTGATCAAGCGATTCACCCAGCACGGCGCCAGCGGCGCCTACCTGCGGGTGCTGGAGGTCGGCGACATCGGCGCCGGCGACACCATCGAGGTCCTCGAACGCCCCGATCACGGGGTCACCATCGGGCTGGCGTTCCGTGCCTTCACCACCGACCAGGACCTGTTGGCCGATCTCGCCCCCGCCCGTGACGCGCTGCCGACGAGGAACCGGCCGAAGGTCGACGCGGCGGTCGCCGCACGGGCCGGCGCCTCGGCCTGACGACGGCGGCGCGCTACTGTCCGCCGCGATGCGCGGGGAGCGGGCCCGGCGCGCCGGGGAGGTCGCGATGTCGATGCGCCGTTGGGGTCGTTGCGCCTCCTGGCGGTCGCCGCCGTCCTCAGCGGGTGCAGTGGCGGTGAGCCGGAGGAATCCCCGGATGACCTGCTGTCCCGCGCGAAGACCGTGCTCGACGAGACCGAGAGCGCCCACTTCGTCCTGACCAGCGAGAACGCGCCCACCAGCGGCACGCTGCTGGTCGGCGGCGAGGGCGACATCGCCCGGCCGTCGTCGTTCGAGGGCACGCTCAAGGTGCTCGCGTTGGGCGCGACGGCCGACCTCGAGGTCGTCTCGGTCGACGGCACGGTCTACGCCCAGCTGCCCTTCACCACCGGCTTCAGCGTCGTCGACCCGGCCCAGTTCGGCTTCGGCGACCCCGGCGCCCTGCTCGACCCCGAGACCGGCATCTCCCAGCTGCTCGGCGAGGCCGAGAACGCGGAACTCGGGGAGGAGAGCCGGGTCGACGGCGAGGTGGTGCGCGAGGTGACCGCCGAGCTGCCCGGGGACCTCGTGGAGCAGATCCTCACCAGCGCGGACCCGAGCACGCCGGTCGACGCCCGCTTCTCGATCGCCTCCGAGAGCGGAGAGCTGCGCCGGGCGGTGCTGACCGGCCCGTTCTTCGACGCCGACGAAGAGGCCACCTTCACCCTCGAGCTCAGCGACTTCGGGGCCGATGTCGACATCACCGCGCCGCCCACCGGCTGAGGCAGCGGCGGAGCCCCGCCCGGCACCGGGGCTCTCCGTCGTCGTCCTCGCCACGCTGGCCGTCCTCGTCACCGCGGCCGACACCTACGTCGTCGTCCTGGCGCTGCCCGACATCCTCACCGGGGTCGGCGTCGGCCTCGACCAGCTGCAGCGGGCGACGCCGATCATCGGCGGCTTCCTGCTCGGCTACACCGCGACCCTGCCGCTGCTCGGCCGGCTGGCCGACCTCCGCGGCCGGGCGCCGGTCCTGATCGGCTGCCTCCTGCTGTTCGCGTTCGGGTCGCTGCTCACGGCCACCGCCGACTCGCTCGGACCGGCGGTGGCGGGGCGCGGCCTGCAGGGCATCGGCGCCGGGGGACTGGTGCCCGCCACGCTCGCGCTGGTCGCCGACCGCTGGCCGCCGGAGCGCCGCTCGGTCCCGCTCGGGGTCGTGGGCGCGGTCCAGGAGGCGGGGGCGGTGCTCGGGCCGCTGGCCGGTGCAGCGGTGCTCGCCGTCGCCGACTGGCGGGCCATCTTCTGGCTCAACCTGCTGCTCGGGGTCGGGCTCGCCGGCGGAGTGCTGGTGTCGGCCCGCCGTCGCCCCGACCCGGTGGGCCTCGCGCTCGCCGTCGTCGCCGCTGTGGCCCTGGGCCTCCAGCTCGCCGCCCCGGCGGCGATCGCCGAGGACGTCACGCTCGGTCTGCTCTATGTCCCGCTGGTCGAGGCCGTCGAGCTGTCGACGCCGCTGATCCTGCTCACGGTCCTCGCCGGCGCCGCCCTGGTCGCGCGCAGTCTCGCCGTGCCCGCCGGCGCGGTGCTCCCGCTGCGGGGGATCCCGCGGCTGGCGGGCGAGGTGGACGTCCTGGGCTCCGCCCTGGCCGTGGTCAGCCTGGGCAGCCTCGTCTGGGCGTTCGCGGCCGCGGACCCGGCGACGCAGGTCGTCGCATACGGCGCCGTCCTCCTGCCCGTCGCGCTCGTGGCCGCCGTCGCGTTCGTGCTCCGCGAGCGCCGGGCGACCGACCCGGTGCTGCCGCTCGCCGCACTGCGGCCGGTCGGGGCGTGGGGTGCGCTGCTGGTCAACCTGCTCGTCGGCGTCGCGCTCGTGGCCGCGCTCGTCGACATCCCGCTGTTCGCCCGCAACACCACGACGCCGGGCGACCAGCTCGGGGCGGCCCTCGTCCTGCTCCGGCTGCTCGTCGCGGTGCCGGTCGGCGCGGTCCTCGGCGGCTGGCTGTGCCGCGCCGTCGCCCCGCGCCTGGTGGCGGCCGGGGGCATGGCACTGGCCTGCGTCGCCTTCGTCGTCATGACCACCTGGGACGAGCAGTCCCTCGACGGCGCCCTCTCGACCGTCGTCCTGCTCGGCGCGGGTCTGGGCTTCGGGCTGGCCATCGCCCCGGTCAACGCCGTGCTCCTCGCCGTCACCGGTTCCGACGTGCACGGCAGCGCCAGCGCGCTGGCCGTCGTCGCGCGGACGGTGGGCATGCTCGCCGGCCTGTCCCTGCTCACCGCCGTGGCGCTGCGCCGGTTCACGGCGGAGGTGAACGCCATCGGGACGCCGTTCGAGCTGTGCCCGGACACCCCCGCCGACTGCGCGGCCTACGACGCCGCCACCGACGCGGCGATCCTCACCCAGTTGCACACGGTCTTCGCCGGCGCCGCCGTCGCCGCGGGCCTGGCGGCCGTCGCGGCGCTGCTGCTCCTGACCGAGCGGAGACGGTCGTCCAACCGATGAGTCCCGTCAGTCCGGCAGCGCCGCGGTGATGTCGCGCCGGAGGTCCACCAGGTCGACGCCGAGGTCGTGCAGCACCTTTGCCGCCAGCCCCTCGCCCTCGCGGAGCAGCCCGAGGGCGATGTGGCCGTCGGAGATCGACTTCTGCTTGAGCGCGATCGCCTCGCGCAGCGACAACTCGAGCACCTTCTTCGCCCGGGGGGTGAACGGGATGTGTCCGGCCGGCCCCGAGCCTCGGCCGCGCGGTACGTCGAGCGCCCCCGGTCCGAACGATGCCTCCACCGTCGACCGGACGGCGTCGAGATCGATGCCGAGCGAGGTGAGTGCTTCGGCGTCGAGGTCGCCGCGACCGACGTAGCCGACGACGGACTCCGCGACGGCCTCCCGCGTGAGCCCGTGCCGCAGGAGGACGGCGGTCGTCGGGGTGTCCCGCCTGAGCAGAGCCAGCAGCAGGTGCTCGGTGCCGATCCGGCCGTGCTGCAGCCGGGTCGCCTCCTCCTGCGCCTCGACGACGACCAGGCGAGCGTCCTGGGTGAAGCGTTCGAACATGTCAGTCCCTCCGCCGGAGCGGCCCGCGGCCGCTCGCGTACTTCTTGTGCACTGCCTGCCGGGTCACGCCCAGCAGCTGCGCGATCTGCTCCCAGGTCCAGCCGTGCTCACGGGCGTTCTGCACCTGCAGGGCCTCGAGCCGTTCGACGAGGACCCGCAGCGAGCGGACCGCACGGAGCCCGACGGTCGGGTCCTTGCTGCTGGCGGCGGTGGCCACCTGCGCTGTATCGGCCATGGCTGTCAACCTAAGTTGCCTGACGGCAGTCTGTCAACCCCGATTGACAGAGGTCCGAAGGGGGCCGGAAACGGCTCTCCTCGTCTACCTTTCCGGCGGAAGGAGGCGCGGTGGACGGTTCTCCTCGGCTGCGGATCAACCTGCTCGGCCAGCTGACCGCCTCCTCCGACGGCGCCCCGCTGGACCTGGGCGGTCCCCGCCAGCGCGCCGTGCTCGCCGTCCTCCTCCTGGCCAAGGGCGACATCGTCCCGGCCGATCGGGTGGCCGAGTCGGTCTGGTCCGGCCGGGCTCCGGTCGACACCGCCGGCGCGCTGCAGGCCTACGTCTCCCACCTGCGCCGCCGGCTGCAACCGGGCAGCGCGGCCCGCACCCGCTCCGCCGTCATCGTCAGCGAGGGCCCCGGCTACGCCGTCCGCCTGCCGCGCGACGCCGTCGACGCCTGGCAGTTCGAGCAGCTGCTGCAGCAGGCGGCCACCGAGAGCGAGCCGGCCCGGATCGCCGGCGTCCTCGAGGAGGCCCTGGCGCTCTGGCGCGGGCCGGCGCTGGCGGACTACGCCGACGAGCCGTGGGCCGAGGCGGAGATCGGCCGGCTGACCGAGCTGCGGACCGTCGCCCGGGAGCGGCTGCTCGCCGCCCGGCTCGGGCTCGGCGAGGCGGCCATGCTCGTGCCGGACCTCGAGGCGATGGTCGCCGAGGAGCCCCTGCGCGAGGAGCGCTGGCGGCTGCTCGCGCTCGCGCTGTACCGCGCGCACCGGCAGGCCGATGCGCTGAGCGCCCTCCGCCGGGCCCGGACGACGCTGGCCGACGAGCTCGGCGTCGACCCCGGGCCCGCGCTGCGGGAGCTGGAGAGCCAGGTGCTCGAGCAGTCGCCGGTGCTGCACGTGCCGAAACCGCGGGCACCGGTCACGCCCGCGCCCGCGCCGTCGACCCCACGAGTGCGCGACGACCTGATGGACCGCGACCGCGAGCTCGACGCCGTCCGGACGGCGCTCGACGACCTCCTCGACGACCGGCCCCGGCTGCTGCTCATCGAGGGCCCCGCGGGGATCGGCAAGACCCGGCTGCTCACCGAGGCACGCCGGCTGGCGGGGCAGCGCTCGGTGCGGGTGCTCTCCGCACGGGGCAGCCAGCTCGAGAAGGCGTTCGGGTTCGGCGCCGTCCGGCAGCTGTTCGAGCCGGAGCTCACCGACCCCGACCGCCGGGACGAGCTGCTCGGCGGGGCGGCGGCCGGCGCCCGCGGCGTCTTCGACCTGGCCGCGACCGAGGCGGCGGAGGGCTCGTTCGCCGTCCTGCACGGGCTGTACTGGCTGGCGGTCAACCTGACCGCCGCCGGGCCGGTCCTGCTGGCCGTCGACGACGTCCAGTGGTGGGACAGCGCGTCACTGCGCTGGCTCGCGTACCTGGTGCGGCGGCTGGAGGCGCTGCCGGTGCTGATCGTGGGCACCCTGCGCACGGGCGAGCAGTACGAGGACGACGACCTGCTCGCCGAGCTCGAGCTGGACCCGGCCGCGACCGTGCTCCGCCCGGAGCCGCTCTCGCCCGATGCCACGACCGGCATGGTCGCCCTGCGGCTCGGTGAGCCGGTGTCACCGCTGTTCGCCCACGCCTGCCACCGGACGACGGCCGGCAACCCGCTGCTGCTGCGCCAGCTCCTGCGCGCGCTGGAGTCCGACGGTGTCCGGCCCGACGCCGCGCACGCCGACTCGGTGGTGGCGGTCGGGTCGCGCGCGGTGTCGAGCATGGTGCTGGTCCGGCTCCGGCGGCTGGGGGAGCGGATCACCTCCGTCGCCCGGGCGGCCGCGGTGCTGGGCGACGGCGCACCGCTGCCGGCGGTCGCCGCCCTGGCGGAGCTCCCCGAGCGGGACACCGCGGCCGCGCTCGCCGCGCTCGCGCGGGCCGAGGTGGTCAAGGACGAGCAGCCGCTGGCCTTCGTCCACCCGCTGGTCCGGGAGGCGGTCTACCGGGACCTGCCGGCCGCCGAGCGGGAGCTCGGGCACGAGCGCGCGGCCGCCGTGCTCCGCGGGGCCGGTGCCTCCGACGAGCAGATCGCCGCGCACCTCCTGCTGGCCCCGCCGCGGGGGGACGACGCCACGGTGACGGCGCTGCGATCGGCCGCCCGGACCGCCGCCGACCGGGGCGCGTCGGACAGCGCGATCACCTACCTCCGCCGCGCCCTGGCCGAGCCGCCGGCCGGCACCGCGCGACGGGACGTGCTCGTCGAGCTGGGGATGGTCGAGTCGCTGCTGGACGGCGCCACCGGCCCGCGCCACCTGCTGCAGGCGTACGGGCTGCACGACGACCCCGGGATCCGGGCCGACCTCGCGATCGCGATCGCGCGCACCCACGTGTTCGCCAGCCCGCCGGGCATCGCGACGGCGTTCGCGCGGGAGGCGCGCCTGGTCCTGCCCGACGAGCTGACCGACCAGCGCCAGGCCCTGCTCGCGCTGGAACGGATCGGCGGGTACATGCACGGCCTGGACCCGGCCGTCTGGCGGACGGCGGACCCGCCCGAGCCGGCCGCCGAGGGCAGGGGAGCCCAGATGCTGGCGGCCACGCTGGCCTGGGAGGCGACGGTCGCGGGCGAGGACCGCGAGCGCGCCGTCCGGCTGGCCCGCTTCGCGCACGAGGGCGACCGGCTCATGGCCGTCGACCACGGGCTGCTGTGGGTCGTGGCGGCGAACGTCCGGATGATCGCCGACGACGACCTCGGGGACTTCTGGCTGCGGGCGCGCGCCGAGGCCCACCGGCGCGGCTCGCTGTTCGCCGCCCTCTCGGTCAGCGTGTGGGAAGGCTTCTGGCGCTGGCGGCGGGGCGAGCTGCACGAGGCGCTGGCCTGCCTGGCGCTGGGGCTGGAGCAGGACCGGATGTGGGGCGGCACCGGGATCGGCGAGTCCTACTCCCGGGCGTTCGAGATCGGCTGCCACCTCGACCGCGGCGACCTCGTCACGGCCAGGCGCGTCGCCGATGCGGCGCTGACCGGCCCCGCCCTCGGCGAGGGCGGCCGGCTGATGAAGGAGGCGATCGCGAGCCTGCTGGTCGCCGAGCGCCGGTTCGAGGAGGCCCTGGCCACGCTGGACGGCGCCCCCACGCCGGTGCCCATCCCCAACCCGGCCTGGAACCCCTGGCGGCGGATCACGGCGGGCGCCCTGCGCGGCCTCGGCCGCACCGACGAGGCGGTGCAGCTGGTCGAGGAGGAGGTCGCGCTGCTGCGCCGATGGGGCGCACCGAGCTACCTCGGCTCGGCCCTGCGCCTGCTCGGCTGGCTCCGCGGGCCGGACGGCCTCGAGGACGTGCGAGAAGCCGTCGAGGTGCTGGCGGCGACGACGGCCGGGGTGGAGCTCGCGCGCGCCCAGGTCACCCTCGGCGCGGCGCGCGGCGTGACCGACGACGAGGCGGTGCCGCTGCTGCGGGCCGCGGCGGAGAGCGCCCACCGCCTCGGAGCCCAGGCGATCGAGCTGCGGGCCTGCGCCGCCCTCCAGGCCCGCGGACACCCGGCCGAGCTGCCGCAGGACGGCGGCCGGCCGCTGTCGAGCACCGAGCAGCGGGTGCTCGACCTCGCGGCCACGGGCCTCGGCGTCCGCGAGGTCGCCCAGCAGCTGTTCATGACACCGGGCACCGTGCAGGCGGTGCTCGAGCTGTGCGGGAGCCGTCTCAAGTCCGTCTCAAGTTCGCCCGGGCAGGCTCGGGTCCCGGTGAGAGGAATGCCGTGACGCAGCAGCAGGTGCCGACGACGGCGCGCGGCCGCGCAGAGAGCCTGCGCGGCCTGTGCGGCGGGTCCGTGCACCTGCCCGGCGACCCCTCCTACGACATGGCGCGCTCGCCCTGGAACATCGGGCTCTCCGACCATCCGGCGGCCGTCGTCTACCCGGCCTTCCCCGACGAGGTGGCCGAGGTGCTGCAGGCCGCGACCGCGGCGGGGCTGTCGGTCGCCGTCCAGGGCACCGGGCACGGGGCGCCGCCGCTCGAGGGCCGGCTCGCCGACGCGGTGCTCCTGCGGACGGCGGCGATGTCCGAGCTCCAGATCGACCCCGAGCGGCGGACGGTCCGTGCCGGCGCGGGGGTGCTCTGGGGCGACCTGGCGACGGCGGCGGGCGGGTACGGTCTCGCGGCGCTGCACCCCTCCTCGCCCGACGTCGGCGTCGCCGGTTTCTCCCTCGGCGGCGGCATCGGCTGGTACGCCCGCCGCTTCGGTCTCCAGTGCAACGCCGTGACGGCCGTCGAGCTGGTTCTCGCCGACGGCACGTTCGTCCGCGCCACGGCCGACGCCGAGCCGGAGCTGTTCTGGGCCCTGCGCGGCGGCGCGGCTCCGCTGGGCGTGGTCACCGCGCTCGAGTGCGCACTGTTCCCCGTGGAGACGGTGGTCGCCGGCTACCTGGCCTGGGACTGGACCGCCGTCGAGCAGGTGCTGCCCGCGTGGGTGGCCTGGTGCGCCGACGCACCGGACGAGACGACGACGTCGTTCCGGCTGCTCGACGTCCCGTTCGACGAACTCATCCCGCCGGACCTGCACGGCCGCCGGCTGGCGATGATCGACGGCGCCGTGCTGGGCGACGACGACTTCGCCGCCGAGGTGCTCGCCCCGCTGCGCGCCCTGCGCCCGGAGTTCGACACCGTCGAGCGCGTCCCCGCCGAGACCCTGCCCCGCCTGCACCTGGACCCCGAGGGCCCGACGCCGGCCTACGCGAGCAGCACCCTCGTCTCCGGGCTGCCCGACGCCGCCGTCGCCGCGGTCGTCGAGGCCGCCGGACCGCGGTCGGACACCCGCCTGGCGGTCGCCGAGCTCCGCCAGCTGGGTGGCGCCGTGAGCCGCCCGGATCCCGCCGGGGGCGCGCTGGACTGCCTCGACGGCCGCTTCCTCGCGCTGGGTCTCGGGCTGGGCGAGGACGCGTCCGAGGTGCGCGTCGACGCCGCGCGCTTCCTGGCCGCCGTCGAGCCGTGGGCGACCGGCCGCCAGTACCTGCCGATGCTCGACGAGCGCACCGACACCCGGAAGGTCTTCGCACCCGGCGTGCACGCGCGGCTGTCCGCCGTCCGCCGGGCCGTCGACCCCGACGGTCTGTTCCTGGCTCCCCACCACTGAGTCGGCCACCGCCCTGGGCGACCTCTTGGAAGAAGGACTTGAGACGCGCCCGCAAGGCGCGCTCAACCGCCCGTCAAGGACACCGGCCCACCGTTCCTCCAGACGTCAACCGGGACGTCACCGGACCTGGAGGAAACCGTGTCATTTCACCACCCACACCGCCGTGGACGACGTCGCGACCGTCGACGTCTCGTTCGAGCCGCTGGCCGCTCGCCTGACCGGCTCGGTGCACACGCCCGGCGACCCGCGCTACGACGCCCTCGTGTCGCCGTGGAACCTCGCCGTCGAGGTGCACCCCGCGGCCGTCGTCGACGCCCGCACCGCCGAGGACGTCGTCGAGGCGGTCCGCTTCGCCGGCGCCCACGCCCTCACCGCCGGCGTGCAGGCCACCGGCCACGGCGCGATCCCCGGCATCGCCGGTCACCTGCTGATCGCGACCAAGGGCCTCGACGAGCTGGCCGTGCACCCCGAGGGCTGGGCCCGGGTCGGCGCCGGCGTGAAGTGGCTGCCGGTCATCGAGGCCGCCGCCCCGCTCGGGCTCGCGGCGCTCAACGGCTCCTCGAGCGATGTCGGCATCGTCGGCTACACCACCGGCGGCGGCGTCGGGCCGATGGCCCGCACCTACGGCATCGCCGCCGACCGGGTGCGCGCCTTCGACGTCGTCACCGGTGACGGCGAGCTGCGCCGGGTCACGCCCACCGAGCACCCCGACCTGTTCTTCGCCCTCCGCGGCGGCAAGGGGACCGCGGGCATCGTCACCGCCGTCGAGTTCGACCTGATCCACCAGCCGAGCTTCTACGGCGGGGCGATCTACTTCGACGGCGTCGACTCCGCCCGGGTCATCGAGCGGTGGCGCGACTGGTCGGAGGCGCTGCCGGAGCAGGCCACGACGTCGTTCGTGCTGTTCCAGCTGCCCCCGCTGCCGTTCGTGCCGGCGCCGCTGGCCGGCCGCATGACCATCGGCGTCCGTTTCCTGTGGACCGGAGACCCGGAGGAGGGCGCCCGGCTGCTCGACCAGCTGCGGGCGGTCGCGCCGGTGGTCCTCGACGACGCCGCGCTCAAGCCCTACACCGCGGTCGACTCCGTGCACGCCGACCCGGTCGACCCGATGCCGGTCATCGACCCGGCGATCCTGCTGAACGGCTTCCCGGAGGAGGCGGCCGAGATGCTGCTCGCCGTCGCCGGCTACGGGTCGGGCTCGCCGCAGGTCATGGTCGAGGTCCGGCAGCTCGGTGGGGCCTACGCCCGGGAGCCCGAGCACCCGAACGCGTTCAACCACCGCGACGCGAAGTACAGCCTGCTGGTCGTGGGCATGGCGCCCGACCCCCGTTCCGCCCCGCACGCCGAGCTGGTGTTCGAGGCGATGTCGGACTGGGACACCGGGACCGTCTGGCCGAACTTCGGGCCGGTCTCCGACACGACGGTCGGCCCGGCGCGCCTACGACGAGGAGACCCTGCAGCGGTTCGCCGAGATCACCCGGCGCTACGACCCGGCCGGGGTCCTGCAGTACGGCCGGTACACCCGCGAGCTGTTCCGCTGAGGCGGTCGCCGTGAGCGGGTCAGGCGACGGCGGCCGCCACACCGCCGGTCACCCGGAGGAGATCCTCGTAGGTGGCCGAGAACATGGTGTGGTGGTCGCCGCCGCCGGCCCACAGCAGGTCGAACGCGGCCAGGTCGACGTCGACGACGGTGCGCAGGGGCGCGGGGTGCCCGACCGGGGCGACCCCGCCGACCTCCTGGCCGGTGGCCGCGAGCACGAACTCCGGGCTCGCCCGGCGGACCCGGCCGACGCCGAGCAGGGCAGCGACCTTGCCGGTGTCCACCCGGTGCGCCCCGCTGGCCAGGACCAGCAACGGTTCGCCGTCGGCCTCGAACACCAGGCTGTTGGCGATGGCGCCCACCTCGCAGCCGAGCACCTCGGCCGCGGCCACCGCCGTCGGGACGGGCACCTCGAAACGGCGGACGTCGGCCGCCACGCCGGCCGCGTCGAGCGCGGCCACGACCCGGTCGACCGGACCGCTCACAGCGTGAAGACGATCTTCCCGTTCGTCCGGCCCTCGAGCATCCGCTCGAAGCCCTCCCGGGCCTCGGCCAGCGGCAGCTCGACGTCGATCTGCGGGCGGACGCCGGTCACCCGGCACATCTCGACCAGCGACTCCAGTTCGGCCTTGGTGCCCATGGTCGAGCCGATCACCGAGAGCTGCGTGAAGAAGACCCGGTTGAGCTCGGCTCCCGGGTTGAAGCCGGTGGTCGCGCCGGAGGTGACCAGGACGCCGCCGGGCTTGAGCGACTTGATGCTGTGCGACCAGGTGGCCTCGCCGACGGTCTCCATCACGCCGTCCACCCGCTCGGGCAGCCGGGCGCCGCTCTCGAAGGCCTGGTCGGCGCCGAGCGCCAGCGCGGCGGCCCGCTTGTCCTCGCTGCGGCCGGTCACCCACACGCGGAAGCCGGCGGCGCGGCCGAGCGCGATCAGCGCCGTCGCGACGCCGCCGCTCGCGCCCTGCACGAGGATCGTCTGCCCCGGCCGCAGACCCGAGCGCACGAACAGCATCCGATAGGCGGTCAGCCAGGCGGTCGGCAGGCAGGCGGCCTCGGCGAACGAGAGCTCGGCCGGCTTGGGCAGCAGGTTCCGCCGGGGGACGGCGACCCGCTCGGCCATCGTGCCCTGGTGCAGCTCCGAGAAGAGGGTCCGCTTCGGGTCGAGCGTCTCGTCGCCGCTCCACCCGGCGGTCGGCACCACCCCGTGGACGACGACCTCGTTCCCGTCCTCGTCCAGCCCCGCCGCGTCGGTGCCCAGGATCATCGGCATCCGCTCCTCGGGCAGGCCGATGCCCCGGAGGCTGAACAGGTCGTGGTGGTTGAGCGAGACGGCCTTCACCTGCACCGTCGTCCAGCCCTCGGGCACCTCCGGATCGGGCCGGTCACCGACCTCGAGGACGGACAGCGGGTCCTTCGGGGCAGGGGTCGAGACGAAGGCAGCGAGCATGATCGCGACGCTAACCGAGCGCCCGGTCGCCTGCGACGCCGGGCTGACGCGCGCGAGGCTGCGGCGCTGCCACGCCGGCGTCGGGCACGATCTGGCCGATGACGGTCCCGACCCGCATGCAGGTGCCGCTCGTCGACGCCGCGTGAACTACCGAGCGATTCCGCGCCTGGAACGGGCCGACGGCGACGGGACTGGCTCGGCCACGCCGATCGCTACGACACGGCAAGCGTGCCTGGTACGACGCACGGTTGCTCGCCGGCGCCGAGGTCACGGGCTGACCGAGTGCTCGATGTCGGCTGCGGCGCCGGCGTCTCGGCCGTTCTGCGGCCCGAGTCGCCGTCGACGGGCACGCCACCGGCATCGACTTCTGGCGATCGGACCGAGGCTCGGCGGCTGCGAGGTGGCCGGCCTGACCAACACCACGGTCGTCCAGGGCGACGCCCAGGTGCATGCGTTCGAGCCGGAGGCGTTCGACGTCGCATCAGCCGCTTCGGCTGCTCAGGTTCGTCGGCATGAGCCCAGTCGCGGCCTTCACGGTCATCGGGGCCGAGCCGTGCAGCTCGTCGGGACGGCTGGCGCTGCTGGCCTGGCAGGGGCTGCCCGCAACATGGTGCGCACCGTGCTCAGACGCTGGCCGACGTCGGCCGCGCCTGCCGGGGCCACCCGGGCCCTGCGTGCGGGTCGCCTCCGGCTGGCCGACCACGGACGCCGTGGTCCGGCGCATCCTGGCCTCGGCCGGGCGCGCGGACGTGGCTCACTCGCCGACTGACGTCGAGCCGGCGACTTCGGTGGCGACGCCGACGATGCCTACGCCTTCGTCCAGCCGCGCTGGGCGGCACCCATGCGTTGCTGCGCAGGCTGGATGAGCCCCGTGATGCGGCCCTCCACGCGCTGCGGACGTCGAGCGTGTGCGAGAGCGACCATCCCGACGGCTGTGGTGCTCGGCCGGTGCGTCGGCTGCTCTACCGCCTCGTCCGCCGTGGCTGACGTCGGGCCGGTCAGCGGACGACGACGACGTACTCGCCGCGGGGGACGAACTCGCCGATCACCGGGGCTCCCGGGATCTCGCCGCCGAGGAGCAGCCCGCCCGAGGTCTGGGCGTCGGCGAGGAGCAGCGCCTCGTCCTCGGACGTGGCCGAGAGGTCGGTGTGCGGGCGCACCCAGTCGAGGTTGCGTCGCGTTCCGCCGGAGACGAAGCCGTCGGCCAGGGCCTCGCGGGCTCCGGTCAGGTACGGGACGGCGGCGGCGTCGACCACGGCGGTCACGCCACTGGCCCGCGCCATCTTGTAGAGGTGGCCGAGCAGGCCGAAGCCGGTGACGTCGGTGCCCGCCCGGATCCCGGCGGCGACGGCGGCCCGCCCGGCGTCGCGGTTGAGCGCGGTCATCGAGGCGATCGCCTCCTCGGAGACCTCGCCGGTGTTCTTGTGCCGGCTGTTGAGCACCCCGACGCCGAGCGGCTTGGTCAGCGACAGCGGGGTGCCGGCGACGGCGGCGTCGTTGCGGATGACCCGGTCGACGTCGACGATCCCGGTGACCGCCATCCCGTACTTGGGCTCCGGGTCGTCGATCGAGTGCCCGCCGCCGACGTGGCACCCGGCCTCCTGCGCGACCTCCAGCCCGCCGCGCAGCACCTCGGCGGCGAGCTCGGCGGGCAGCACGTCGCGCGGCCAGCCCAGCAGGTTGACCGCCACGACCGGGGTGCCGCCCATGGCGTAGACGTCGGAGAGCGCGTTGGCCGCGGCGATCCGGCCGAACGTGTAGGCGTCGTCGACGACCGGGGTGAAGAAGTCCGTGGTGAGCACGAGCCCCTGCCCGCCGGGGAGCCGGACCACCGCGGCGTCGTCCCCGTCGTCCAGCCCGACGACCAGCTCGGCCGCCGGGTCGACGGCGCCGGTGGCGGTGAGACCGGCGACGACCGCCTCGAGCTCGCCCGGCGGGATCTTGCAGGCGCAGCCCCCGCCACGGGCGTACTGGGTCAGCCGGATCCGGGCCGGCGCGATCGTCACGGCGACGACGGTAGCCCGGCGCCCGGACAGGCGTGATCATGTCCGCCGGGAGGTGAGCATGCGGGGATTGCTGCTCGCGGCGCTGATGCTGCTGCTCGCCGGCTGCTCGGCCGACGACGCCGAGCCGGCCGCGTCGGCCTCCTCCAGCACGCGCGCGACGGCGACGGAGCCGCCGACGTCGACGCGGCCGCCGTCGCCCGGCTTCGACCAGGAGCTGCACGACGAGTTGATGGCCATGCTGGAGCGCGACCAGAGCGGGCGCACCGGCGGCCCGGACGCCGAGGGCGACGCCCGGCGGACGGCCCGGCTGGAGGAGATCCTCGCCGAGCACGGCTGGCCGACCTACGACCTGGTCGGCGAGGACGGCGAGGACGCCGCCTGGGCCATCGCGCAGCACTCCGACCAGGACCCGGCGTTCCAGCGGGAGGCGCTCGAGCTGCTGCGGGTGGCGGTCGAGGCCGGCCAGGCGTCGCCGGGCAACCTGGCCTACCTGACCGACCGCGTCGCGGCCGGAGCCGGTGAGCCGCAGACCTACGGCACGCAGGTCGGCTGCGGCCCCGACGGCGCGGAGCCGGCCACCCCGCTCGTCGACCCCGACGGCGTCGACGCATTGCGCGCGGACGTGGGCCTGCCTCCGCTCGCCGACTACCTCGCCGAGATGGACGCCATCTGCGCCGAGGACTGACTGCCGCCCTACCCCTCGCGCCCACCGGGCAGGACGACCAGGCGGGGACGCGAGACCGGCGCCCGGCCCCGCAGTGCCCGGCCGGCGGGGTGGGTCGGGTGGTCGGCCGCCGGGGGAGCGCCGAACGCCCTCCGGAGCCCGCCGCGGCGCCCGCTCCGTGGTCACCTCGGCGTGCTCGATGCGGTCGAGCCGGAACCAGCGGACGGCGTCCCGAGCCCGGCACCAGGCGACCAGGTACTCGTGGTCCGCGGTGCGCACGAGGACCTGGGGCTCGACCTCACGCCGGCTGGCCTCGCCCTCGCCGTCGCGATAGCGGAGAACGAGCACCCGGTGGCGCGCCACGCCCTCCTCGACGGCGGTGCGCACCGAGCCGGCGCGGCCCGTCTCGGCGCGCACCCGGCTCGTGCGGTCGAGCAGCGTCTCCCGGCGGCGCGGATCGGGCTCGAGGGCGGCCACGACCGCGTCGAGGGCGGCGCGACCCGCGGCGGCGTACGGGCCCTCGGGCTGGGCCGCGAGGGCGACCGCGATGGCCGCGGCCTGCTCGGGGGTGAACGCGATCGGCGGCAGCATCGGCGCGGTGCGCGGCACGGAGCGGGTCATGGGGCGAATGGTGGCGGGGCCCTCTGACATTTTCGGCATCGTGCCGTCCACGTAGGCTCCGATCCGGAGGCGTCAGGGTGTCTGGTGACCCCCGCGGCCTCTAAAGCCGACGTGACCGAGTAGCTCGGTCAGGCGGGTTCGATTCCCGTCCGCCTCCGCCAATTCTCCCCGCCGCCTACGCTCCGTCACGATGAGCGAGAGCCCCGGAGACCCGGACCCGCGGCGGCAGGTGCCGCGCACCGACACCCTGCTGGCCGACGACCGGCTGGCCGAGGCGGGTGCCCGGCTGGGTCGCGCCCTGGTCAAGGACGCCGTCCAGCGGGTCCAGCAGCGGATCCGGGCCGGCGAGGTCGCCCCGCCCGACGCCGTCGACGCCGTCCTCGCCGCGCTCCCCGCGACAGCGAGCAGCCTGCAGCCGGTGCTCAACGCCACCGGCGTGCTGGTGCACACCAACCTGGGCCGCGCGCCCCTGTCGCCGGTCGCCGTCGAGGCGGTGGTCGCGGCCAGCGGCACCACCGACGTCGAGCTCGACCTGGCCACCGGTCGCCGCGGGCCGCGCGGGGAGGGCGCGATCTCCGCGCTGCTGGCCGCCGTCCCGGCCGCCGAGGCGGCGATCGTCGTCAACAACTGCGCCGCCGCCCTCGCGCTCGTCGCCACCGCCCTGGCACAGGGTCGGGAGCTCGTCCTGGCCCGCGGCGAGCTCGTCGAGATCGGCGACGGCTTCCGCATCCCCGACCTGCTCGCCTCCACCGGTGCCCGGCTCCGCGAGGTCGGGACGACGAACCGCGTCACGCTCGCCGACTACCGCGGTGCCCTCGGCCCGGACACCGGCGCCGTCCTCAAGGTGCACCCGTCCAACTTCGTCGTCCGCGGCTTCACCCGCGCCGTGCGAGGTGGCCGAGCTGGCCGCCGCGCTGGCCGGCACCGGCACGCCCCTGGTCGCCGACGTCGGATCGGGACTGCTGCGACCGCACCCGCTGCTGCCCGACGAGCCGGACCTGCAGAGCACCCTCGCCGCGGGCGCCGACCTCGTGCTGGCCAGCGGCGACAAGCTGCTCGGCGGCCCGCAGGCCGGGCTGGTGCTCGGGCGGACGGAGCTGGTCCAGCGGCTGCGGCGCCACCCCCTCTACCGCGCCCTGCGGGTGGACAAGACCACGCTCGCCGCGCTCGAGGCGACCCTCCGCGGGCCGCTGCCGCCGGTGCAGGAGATGCTCGCCGCCGATCTGCCGACGCTCCGAGCCCGGGCGCACGCGCTGGCCGAGCGCCTGACCGCCGCCGGCGTGGAGGCCGTCGCCGTCGACGCCGAGGCGCGCGTCGGCGGGGGAGGAGCGCCCGAGCACCCGCTGCCCAGCGCCGCCGTCGCCCTGCCCGCGGCCTTCGCCGAACCGCTCCGGCACGGGCGGCCGCCGGTCGTCGGCTACCTGGAGGACGGCCGCACGCTGCTGAACCTGCGCAGCCTGCCGCCGTCCTCGGACGACGCGCTGGCCGCCGCCGTCCTGGCGGTCGCCGCCCGGTGAACCCCGGCGCCATGGACGTGATCGCCACCGCCGGTCACGTCGACCACGGCAAGTCGGCGCTGGTCCGCGCCCTGACCGGGATGGAACCCGACCGCTGGGCCGAGGAACGCCGCCGCGGGCTGACCATCGACCTGGGTTTCGCCTGGACCACGCTGCCCTCCGGCCGGCGGCTCGCCGTCGTCGACGTGCCCGGTCACGAGCGGTTCGTCGGCAACATGCTCGCCGGTGTCGGTCCGGTGCCCGCCGCGCTGGTCGTGGTCGCTGCCGACGACGGCTGGTCGGCCCAGACCGCCGAGCACGTCGCCGTCCTCGACGCCCTCGGCGTCCGGCACGCGCTGCTCGCGGTGACGAAGGCCGACCTCGCCGATCCCGCGCCGGTCCTGGCCGACGTGCGCGACCGTCTCGCGACGACGTCCATGGGTGCGGTGCCGGCCGTCGCGGTGAGCGCACGGACCGGAGCAGGCATGCCGGAGCTGGTCGCGGCGCTGGAGGCGCTCCTGGCCGGACTACCGCCCGCCGACCCGACCGCGCCCGTCCGGCTCTGGATCGACCGGGCCTTCACGATCCGCGGAGCCGGCACCGTCGTCACCGGAACGCTGGCCGGAGGCACGGTCGCCCCCGGCGACCGGTTGCTGCTCGGCGGGCGGGAGGTGGCGGTGCGGGGCGTGCAGTCCCTCGGAGCGCCGGTGGACCGCGCGGTCGCGACCGCTCGGGTGGCGCTCAACCTCCGCGGGGTGGCCGTCGAGGAACTGACCCGCGGCGACTCCCTGCTGACGCCGGGCGCGTTCCGCGTCACGGACCTCGTCGACGTGGCGCTCGTCGGCGATCCCGCGCAGCGCGTGCCCGCCGAACCGGTCGTCCACGTCGGCTCGGCGACCGTCGGCGCGCGGGTCCGCCCCCTCGACGGCGCGGTCCTGCGGCTGCGGCTCGCCGCTCCGCTGCCGCTGCGGGTCGGGGACCGGCTGCTGCTCCGCGATCCGGGTGCCCGGCGGGTGCTGGGCGCCGACGTCCTGGACGTCGCCCCGCCCGAGCTGCGCCGTCGGGGCGCGGCCCGGCAGCGGGCGGCGGACCTCGTCGCCCACCCGGACGCCGCGGCCGATCTCGTCCGCCGACGCGTGGTGCGGGCCGACGACTTCGTGGCCATGGGCTGGCCCGTGCCCGAGGACGCCGACCGCGTCGGCCCGTGGCTGCTCGCCCCCGGACTGGTCGAGGAGCTCACCGGACGGGTGCCCGCCGTGGTCGCGGACCACCGGCGGGCGCATCCGCTCGAACCCGGGCCGCCGGTCGACGTGGTGCGCCGGGCTCTCGACCTGCCCGACGCGGAGCTCCTGTCCGCCGTCGTCCGGCCGCCGCTGGTCCTGCGGGAGGGGCGGGTCGTCGAGGCGGCCGCGGCTCTGCCCGACCCCGTGCAGCGGGCGGTGGATCGGGTGCTCGCGAGCCTCGCGGCGGACCCGTTCGCGGCGCCGGAGGCGCCGGAGCTCGCCGCCGCGGGGCTCGGCCCGCGGGAGCTGGCGGCGGCCGTGCGCAGCGGTCAGCTGGTCCGGATCGCCGAGGGGATCGTGCTGGCGCCGGGGATCGAGGACGAGGCGCGGGCTCGCCTCGCCGCCGTCCCGCAGCCGTTCACGCTGAGCCAGGCCCGGCAGGCATGGGGCACCAGCCGCCGGGTCGCCGTCCCGCTGATGGAGTGGCTCGACGCCCGGGGTGTGACCGCGCGGCTGCCCGACAACACCCGCCGGCTGCGTTAGACGCCGCCGGCCTCGCGCAGCAGTCGGTCGCGGTCGTCGCCGTCGGTCTGCAGCGATCGCTCGGCGATGTCGATCGTCTCCACCATCTCCTCCGGCCGGATCGGCTCGGGCAGCTGGCGGAAGCGCTCGCGTTCGTCCTCGCGCGTCATGCCCGCAGCGTCCGCCGCGAGCCCGCGTTCCGGCAAGTACCTGACGTGCTCGCGCGTCAGGAGGGGTCGCCCTGCCTGCCGAGGGTCTCCACGGGGGTCGCGCCGGGGCGGGTCCACTGCGGTGCGGGGCGGCTGGTCGGGCCCCACGTGGGATTCCCGTCCGCGTCGGAACGCCACGGCCAGCACGCGTGGCCCCCCTCCGGCCAGCCCTCGGGCTTGTCCTCCCACGCCTCGCCGCGGCCGTACGGCGTCCGGTCGAGCAGGCCGAAGGACCCGGCGACCGGCTCGTTGCCGCGGCCCGTCGTGGAGTAGGTGAGGAACGTGCGGTCGCCGTCGCGCAGGAAGCAGGTGAGGGAACCCATGCTGTCGCCGACCGGCGCCGCCACGTCGCGCACCGAGTACCAGGGTTGCGTGTAGCCCATGAACTCGACGTAGGCGGCCACCTCGTCCCACCGGCCCGTGGTCAGGATGGCGAACGAGACGCCGCGGGCGTTGAGGTAGACGGCGTCCTTCAGCTGCCAGGTCGTCATGGTGCAGCCCTCGCACTGCCCCTGGTGCGGCGCGCCGTCGTACCACATGTGCTTGTAGACCATGAGCTCGTCGCGACCCTGGAACAGGTCCAGGAACGGGACCGGGCCGTCGGGTCCGACGACCTCGACCGATCCGTCGAACTCCACCATCGGCAGCCGGCGGCGGGCCGCGGAGAGTGCGTCGCCCTCGCGGGTGTAGGCCTTCTCGCGGACCAGGAGCTCGTTCCGGGCGGCCTGCCAGGTGGCCAGGTCGACGACGGGCGGGCGGCCGGGCAGCGTGGTCGTCATGGCGTCCTCCGGGATGTCTCGTCCTACGACACCAGAACAGACCCGCGACCCGGCCGGAACTCATCGCGGCGGGGGTTCAGTCGGCGGTCGGCACCCAGCGCGCCGGCCGCTTCTCGCGGAACGCGGCGATGCCCTCCTGGCCCTCCTCGCTGGCGAAGTAGCGGGCCGAGAGCTCGAGCAGCGGCTCGAAGTCGAGGTCAGGCGTCCGCGCGCGCAGCAACCGCTTGGTCTCGGCCAGCGCGGCCGGGGCTCCGGCGGCGAGGGCGGTGAGCTGAACCGCCAGCACGAAATCCACGTCGTCGTGGGGCGCGATGACGTCGATCAGGCCGCCCGCGGCGGCCGCCGCGGCGTCGAACACCTCGCCGGTGAGCATCAGCCGGTGCGCCACGTGCGGCACCATCCGCGGCAGCACCACCGCCGAGATGACCGCCGGCACGATGCCCAGCCGCACCTCGGAGAAGGCGAACGTCGCCGAGGAGGACGCGACGACGACGTCGCACGCGGCCAGCAGCCCGACGCCCCCGGCCCGCGCCGGCCCCCGGACGACGGCGACCACCGGCTTGGGCGAGGACCAGATCGCCTGCAGCAGCTCCGGGAACTCGCGCACCCCCTGCTCCTGCGCGCCGCCGCCGGCCGCCTCCGACAGGTCCATGCCCGAGCAGAACACCCGGCCGGTGTGGTCGAGGACGACGACCCGCACCGCGTCGTCGGCCAGCGCCGCCAGCAGCGCGTCGCGCAGCTGCGCCCGCATCGCGCGGGACAGGGCGTTGCGGTTGGCGGGGGAGTCGAGGGTCAGCGTCGCGACGCCGGCCGAGACGGAGACCTGCAGCACTGAGTCCTGGGGCACAGCCGCATCCTGCCGGGACGGGACGGCGGCGCGGCACACTGGGAGCAGATGAGCACCGTCCTGCCCCTGATCGAGAGCCCTCCGCGGTCGTTCGAGTTGCCGGCGTCCGCCCGCGAGGGCCTGCCGACGACGCCGTTCGGGCTGTACGTGCACGTCCCGTTCTGCGCGACCCGCTGCGGCTACTGCGACTTCAACACCTACACGTCCGACGAGCTGGGCCCCGGCGCCAACCGCGCCGAGTACGCGGGGACGGCGATCGCCGAGCTGCAGCGGGCGGCGGCGAGCCTCGGACCCGACCTGCCCACGGTCTCGACCGTCTTCGTCGGCGGCGGCACCCCGACCCTGCTCCCGGCCGACGACCTCGCCGCCGTGCTCGCCGCCGTCCGTGAGCTGTTCCCGGTCGCCGACGACGTCGAGGTCACCACCGAGGCCAACCCCGAGACGGTGAGCCCGGCGTACCTGGCCCGCCTGCGCGAGGCCGGCTTCACCCGGGTGAGCCTGGGCATGCAGTCCGCCGCCGAGCACGTCCTCGCCGTCCTGGACCGGCGGCACACGCCGGGACGCGCGGTGGAGGCGGCGCACGAGGCGCGCGCCGCCGGGTTCGAGCACGTCAACCTCGACCTCATCTACGGCACGCCGGGGGAGACCGACGCCGACTGGGCCGCCTCGCTCGCCGCCGTCCTCACCGGTCCGGTCGACCACGTCAGCGCGTATGCCCTGATCGTCGAGGAGGGCACCCGGCTGGCCCGGCGGATCTCCCGCGGCGAGCTGCCGATGCCCGACGACGACGTCCTCGCCGACCGCTACGAGCAGGCCGACGCCACGCTCCGGCGAGCCGGGTTCGAGTGGTACGAGGTGTCGAACTGGGCCACCAGCGACGCCGCCCGGTGCCGGCACAACGAGCTGTACTGGGCGAACGCCAACTGGTGGGGCATCGGTCCCGGCGCGCACAGCCACGTCGGCGGGCTGCGCTGGTGGAACGTGAAGCACCCGGCCGCCTACGCCGACCGGCTGGGCGCCGGCCTCAGCCCCGCCCAGGACGCCGAACTGCTCGACGACGCCGACCGCGCGCTGGAGACCGTGATGCTGGGCCTCCGGCTGCGCGAGGGACTGGCGCTCGACCTGCTGTCGCCGACCGGCCGGCGCCGGGCCGAGGACGCCGTCGCGCGGGGGCTGCTCGAGGCGGACGCGCACGCCTCCGGTCGCGCCGTCCTCACCGACCGTGGCCGGCTGCTGGCCGACGGCCTGGTCCGCGACCTCGACCGACTGAGCCGGACCACACCGCCCCGGCGCACGACATGATGACCGCGTGACGCGGTCGGGTCGGGCGTGACGCGATCCGAGGCGGGGGCCGCGGAGCGCGGGGCATGGAGCCTGGTGCCCGGCCTCGTGCGGCTCCGGCACTACGAGTCCGGCTGGCTGCGTCCGGACGTTCTCGCCGGGATCGCCGTCGCCGCCTACCTGATTCCCCAGGTGATGGCCTACGCCGAGGTGGCCGGCCTCCCCGCGGTTGTCGGGTTCTGGGCGATCGGCGCAGCCCTGCTCGTCTACGCCGTGTTCGGCTCCTCGCGGCAGCTCTCGGTCGGGCCCGAGTCGACGACCGCCCTGATGACCGCCGTGGCCGTCGCCCCGCTCGCCGCCGGCGATCCCGAGCGGTACGCCGTCCTGGCCGCGGGGCTGGCGGTCCTCGTCGGCGGCCTCTGCCTGGTCGCCCGGCTCGCCCGGCTGGGCTTCCTCGCCGACCTGCTGTCCAAGCCGGTCCTCGTCGGCTACATGGCGGGCATCGCGGTGCTCATGATCGTGAGCCAGCTCGAGAAGGTGACCGGCGTCCCGGTGTCCGGGGACACCGTCGTCGCCGAGATCGCGTCGTTCGTCCGCGGACTGGACCAGCTCGACCCGGCGACCACGCTGCTCGCCGCCGCCGTCCTGACCGTGCTCCTGATCGTGCAGTGGCGTTTCCCGCGTGCGCCGGCACCGCTCATCGGGATGGTGCTCGCCTCGTCGGCCGTCGCCGCGCTGTCGCTGCGTGACCAGGGGATCCAGGTCGTCGGGGACGTCGTGGGGCGGCTTCCTGCCATCTCGATCCCCGACGTCGGGCTCGCCGATGTGGGCGACCTGCTCGGTCCGGCGCTCGGCGTGATGATCGTCGGATACGTCGACAACGTCCTGACCGCCCGCGCGTTCGCGACCCGCAACGGCTACCGCATCGACGCCAACCAGGAACTCCTGGCTCTGGGGATGTCCAACCTGGCCACGGGCGTGACGCAGGGCTTCCCGGTCAGCAGCAGCGGGAGCCGCACCGTGATCGGCGACAGCCTCGGCAGCCGGACCCAGCTGCACTCCCTCGTCGCCCTGGCGACGATGGTGCTGGCGGTGGTGTTCCTGGGCCCGGCCCTCGCGACGTTCCCGACCGCCGCGCTGGGCGCCATCGTCGTCTACGCCGCCCTGCGGCTGATCGACCTGCGTGAGTTCCGCCGGTTCGGCGCCTTCCGGCGCAGCGAGCTGCTGCTCGCGCTGGCGACCCTGGCGTCGGTGCTGGTCCTCGGCATCCTCATCGGGGTCCTGGTCGCGGTCGGGCTCTCCATCGCCGACCTCCTGCGCCGGGTCGCCCGCCCGCACGACGGCATCCTCGGGTTCGTCCCCGGGACGCCCGGGATGCACGACATCGACGACTATCCCGAGGCCCGGCTCATGCCCGGGCTCGTCGTCTACCGCTACGACTCCCCGCTGTTCTTCGCCAACGCGGAGAACTTCCGGACCCGCGCGATCGCCGCGGTCGAGGAGGTGCCGGACCCGGTGGAGTGGTTCGTGCTCAACGCGGAGGCGAACGTCGAGGTCGACCTGACCGCGCTCGACGCCGTCGAGGAACTCCGAGCCGAGCTGACCCGCCGCGGGATCGTCTTCGCGATGGCCCGGGTGAAGCAGGACCTGCTCGTGACCCTGCAGGCCGCGGGGCTGGCAGAACGGGTGGGTGAGGACCGGATCTATCCCACGCTGCCGACCGCGGTGCAGGCCTACGTCGCCTGGCACACCGAGCGACACGGCCGGCCGCCGGTGGCGTGAGGACGCTGTCACCCGTAAGGGCGGGGCGCAGATCACATCTTCTGGGCTATGGTGCCCGTTCCGGTAACGACGCCGGATCGGTCGCAGGGGGTGGTCAGCGTGGACGTCTATGCGTTCCAGCCGGCTGCAGGATCCCCGCCCGGCTCCGCTAGCCGGAACGGTCGCCCACCGTCGTCGGCTCTCTCTGGCGGCATGTTGCTGGCCCTGGCGATGAACCGCCGCGCTCGTGGCCTCCGCGGACTCGATGTACTCCGCCGCAGCCAGGATCGGGCGCCGCCGCAGTTCTGACTCCTCACCGGAGTCCCTGCCAGCCCCACTTCCTGACGCGCCACCGCACCCGGTGACCGCGTCTTCCTGCTTTGCTCCCCGAGGAGAACCGCATGTCCACCTCGCTCCACACGTCGTCCGCTCCCTCGACCTGGGACCGGTTCCGCGCGCTCCTGGAGACCCATCGGGCCGACGCCGTCCGCCAGCGCGAGGAGGCCCTCGCCGAGTGCGCCCAGTCCGTGCCGGACCCGGTCGCCCAGCGGCGCAGCGCGGACCTCAAGGAGACGATCGAGCAGATCGACGCGGCCCTCGCCCGGATCGACGCCGGCACCTACGGCGCCTGCACCAAGTGCGGGACGACGATTCCCGAGGAGCGCCTCGAGCTCCGCCCGTTCAGCGCCACCTGCGTCACCTGCAGCACCGCGCGCTGACGACGACGGGGGAGCGGTTCCCATGCGTCCCCTCCGCCGGGTCGCCGTCGTGGGTGGCGGCATGGCCGGGCTCGCCACGGCGTGGTTCCTCCAGGACGGCGGCGCGCAGGTCACCGTGTACGAGCGGGACCGCGTCGCGGCCGGGGCCTCGTGGGGCAACGCCGGCTGGCTGAGTCCCGGCTTCGTGGCGCCGCTCCCCGAGCCCGCGGTGCTGCGTTACGGCGTGCGCGCCGTGATCAGCCCGCGTTCGCCGGTGTACCTGCCACTGCGCGCCGACCCGAACCTGCTGCGATTCCTCGTGTCGTTCGTCCGGCACAGCACGCCAGGGCAGTGGCGGCGCGGGATGTCCGCCTTCGTCCCACTGATGCAGCGCGCCCTGGAGGCGTTCGACGAGGTCGGCCTGGACACGCCGACGCATCCCGCCGAGCCGCTCCTGGCCTGCTACCGGGACGAACGGGAGACCGGCGGGCTGCTGCACGAGCTGGCGGGCATCCGGGCCGCCGGACACGACGTGTCCGCCGAGCAGCTCACCGGCGAGCAGGCGCGGTCGCTGGCGCCGAACCTCACCGCGGAGGTCGGAGCCGCGATCCGGGTGCGCGGGCAGCGGTACCTCGACCCGCCGGCCTACGTGCGCGCCCTCGCCGAGGCCGTGGTCGCGCGCGGCGGCACGCTGCAGGAGGGCGTCGCGGTGACGAGCATCGACGAGGGAGCCGACGACGTCGCGGTGGGCCGGGATCGCCACGACGCCGTCGTCGTCGCCACCGGTGCGTGGTTGGGCGGGCTGGCGCGGCGGTTCGGCGTCCGGCAGGTCGTGCAGGCCGGCCGCGGCTACAGCTTCAGCGTGCCGGTCGAGGCGATGCCGCCCGGGCCGCTGTACTTCCCGGCCCAGCGCGTCGCCTGCACTCCGCTCGGCGACCGCCTGCGGATCGCCGGGATGATGGAGTTCCGCCGTCCGGAGGAGCCCCTGGACCCGCGGCGGATCGCGGCGATCACCGACGCCGTCCGCCCGTTCCTCGCCGGTGTCGACCTCGACGACCGGCAGGACGAGTGGGTCGGCTCGCGGCCCTGCACGGGCGACGGGCTGCCGCTGCTGGGCCGCACCGCGTCGCCGCGGGTGTTCGTGTCCGGCGGGCACGGCATGTGGGGCATCGCGCTCGGGCCGGTCACCGGCCGGCTGGTGGCGCAGGCCGTGCTCCAGGGCGAGACGCCACCGGAGCTGCGCCCGTTCGACCCGCTCCGGTAGAGATCGCCGGTCCCGCATGACAGATGTCAGGCAGGACCGACGACGTCTCGCACTACGCGGGCGCGGCCTGGGCCGACAGGCTGGGTCCGTGACCAGTTCTCCTGCACTCGACGTCTCCGGCCTGACCGTCCGCTACGGCGACACCCTCGCCGTCGACTCCCTCGACCTGTCGATCCCCGCCGGCCAGACGGTGGCCCTGCTCGGCCCCAACGGGGCGGGCAAGTCCACCGTGGTCAACGCCGTCCTCGGGCTCGTGCCGATGGTGGCCGGCACGGTCGAGGTGCTCGGCCGCCGACCGCGGGACGCCGTGCGGGCCGGGGCCGTCGGCGCGATGCTGCAGCACGGTGGCCTCCCCAGCGAGGCCCGCGTCGGCGAGGTGCTCGACCTGGTCCGGCACAGCTTCCCGACAGCGTGGCCGCTCGACGACCTGGTGGCCACCGCCGGCATCGAGGGGCTGCTCGCCCGACCGGTGGAGGCGCTCTCCGGCGGCCAGCGCCAGCGCGTCCTCCTCGCCGTGGCCCTGGCCGGGGCACCGCCGCTCCTGCTGCTCGACGAGCCGACGTCCGCCATGGACGTCGAAGGGCGCCGGACCTTCTGGGCGACGATGCGCGGGCTGGCCGCGCGCGGGCACACCGTCGTGTTCGCCACCCATCACCTCGACGAGGCCGACGCCGTCGCCGACCGCGTGGTCGTCGTCGTCGGTGGTCGTGTCGTCGCCGACGGCACGGCCGCCCAGATCAAGACCGGCACGTCGGCCCGGACCATCTCGTTCACCGCGCCCCTCGACGACGCGTTCGACTTCCTGCCCGGGGTCACCGCCCTGGACCGCCGTGGCGACGTCGTCACGCTGACCAGCACCGACCCGGAGACCACCCTGCGAGCCCTCCTGGACGAGGGGCGCCGGCTGCCGGACCTGGAGGTCCGCGGCGCCAGCCTCGAGGACGCGGTCCTCTCCCTCACCCGATCGATCGGAGCTCCCCGATGACCACGCTGTTCGCCTTCCAGGCCCGCCGGGTCGCCCGCAACCGGCAGTTCCTGTTCTTCACCGTCCTGCTGCCGGCCCTGTTCACGATCTTCTTCACCAAGATCTTCGGCGGGCAGGCAGCCAACGCGGCGGACTACCAGGACGTCGCGGCCGGCTTCATGGTCTCGATGATGGCCTACGGGGCCATCGGCGCCGCGCTCGGCGCGACGATCCGGATCTCGTTCGACCGGGCGTCGGGCTGGCTGCGCCAGCTGCGGGTGACGCCCGTGCCGCAGACGCACGTCGTCGCTGTCGACGTCGCCGTCGGGACCCTGCTGACCCTGCCCAGCCTGCTGGTCGTGGCGCTGGTCGGCCGGTTCGTGAACGGGGTGGAGCTCGGCCTGGGCACGTGGTTCGGGCTGGTCGGGGTTCTCTGGATCGGCTCGGTCGCGTTCGTCGCGCTCGGCCTGCTGCTCGGGCTGTCCCTCGACGAGAAGGCCGCGGGCGGGGCCATGGGTCTGGTCAGCGTCGTGCTCGCGACCCTGGGCGGGCTGTGGGTGCCGGTCGAGGTCTTCCCCGAGTCGATGCAGGTGCTCGCCCGGTTCCTGCCGTCCTACTGGTACGCCGAGCTGGGCCGGGACGTCGCGGCCGGTGCCCCGCCGGCGCCGGAGGCCGTGCTGGCCCTGGTCGGCTTCACCGCCGTGTTCGCGGCCCTGGCGGTTCTCGTGGCCCGGCGGCGTCCGATGTACGCGGTGGCCGGCTGAGCCCGGATACCGTCGATGGCCGTGGATCCCCGGAGTTTCCGGCAGCGGGTGGGCTGGTCGCTGCCCTGGTTGCTGTTCCTGGCCTTCCCGCTCGCGGACCTGGTGTCCACACCCCGACCGCTGGCCGTGCGCATGGTCGCCGCGGTCGCTCTGGTGGCGTTCACGGTCGTGTACGTGTCGGTGTTCAGCCGCATGTTCCAGCCGCGCCCCGGTTGGGCGATGTGGCAGCTGCTGGTGATCGCCGTCCTGGCGGTGGCACTGGCCGTGTGGCTGGGCCCGGCATGGGCGGGTCTGCTGATCTACGTGTCGGGGGTTGCGGCCGGGAGTCTGCCCGACGCCGCGGTGTGGCCGGCCGTGATCGGAGCGGCGGCCGTCTGCGGCACCGTCGTCGCCGTCCACGGGCTGTTCGCCGACCTGTTCATCCTGCCGCTGATCTGCCTGCTCACCGCCTTCGCGCTCCGCGGCACCCGCTACCTCTTCTCGGTCAACGCCGAGCTCACCGAGGCGCGCGACGAACTCGCCCGCAACGCCGTGGCCCAGGAACGGGTCCGCTTCGCCCGGGACCTGCACGACCTCCTGGGGCACAGCCTGTCGCTCATCGCGCTGAAGAGCGAGCTCGCCGGCCGGCTGGTCGAGCGCGACCCCGCCCGGGCCCGCGCCGAGCTGGCCGACGTCGAGGAGGCGGCGCGGCGCGCCCTCGCGGAGGTCCGCGACGCCGTCAGCGGCTACCGCACCGTGAGCCTGGCCCAGGCCCTGGCCGAGGCGCGGTCCGCGCTCTCCGCCGCGGGCATCACGCTGCGCGCGCCCGCCCCGGGAGCCGAGCTCCCGGGGACCGTCGACGCCGTCCTCGGCTGGGTGGTGCGGGAGGCGACGACGAACGTGCTGCGCCACAGCGCCGCGCGGACCATGACCGTCGACCTGCAGATCGGGGACGACGAGGCCGTGCTCACCGTCACCGACGACGGCCGGGGGACGACGGCGCCACGCGGCGCCGGTCTCTCCGGCCTCGCCGAACGGGTCGAGGCGCTCGGCGGGCGGCTCGAGACCGGCCCCGGACGCGGCGGCGGCTTCCGGCTCGCCGCAGCGCTGCCCGCGACCGTCGCGAACCGGGTGAGCGCCCGATGATCCGCGTCCTCATCGCCGAGGACCAGACGCTCGTCCGGGGCGCCCTCCGTGCGCTGCTCGAACTCGAGGACGACCTCACCGTCGTGGCCGAGGTCGGCCGGGGAGACGAGGTCGTCCCGGCCGCCCGCGAGCACCGTCCCGACGTGGCGCTGCTGGACATCGAGATGCCGGGCGGGGACGGCATCGACGCCGCCCGGGCTCTCGCGACGGAGGTGCCGGACTGCCGCGCGGTCATCCTGACGACGTTCGGCCGGCCGGGTTTCCTGCGCCGGGCGATGGAGGTGGGCGCCGCGGGCTTCCTGGTCAAGGACGCGCCCGTGGCCGAGCTGGCTCGCGGCATCCGGGCGGTGATGGCGGGGGAGCGGGTCATCGACCGGGAGCTGGCCGCCGCGGCACTGGCGCTGGGCGCCACCCCGCTGTCGACCCGGGAGGCCGACGTCCTGCGGGCGTCCGCGGACGGCGCCACCGTGGCCGGCATCGCGGCCAGGCTCTTCCTGTCGGAGGGGACGGTGCGCAACTACCTGTCGTCGGCGATCGGCAAGACCGGCGCGCACACCCGCGTCGAGGCCGCGCGGGTGGCGGAGGAGAAGGGCTGGCTCTGATGGCCCCGTCCCGAGGCTCGCCCCGAGCCTGCGAGGGGTGAGAGGACGGGGTCCTTACTCGCTGCAGGCTGCGGCGGGCCTCAGATGCGGCGGGGGTTGGGCACCGGCGGCTGGGCCGGGATCGCCGCGGTGTTCGGCCCGGACGGCGCCTGCACCGGCGTGAGCGCGTCGAGGTCGAGCACGCGCACGTGGATGACGTTGCGCTGCTGCAGGGCCGCCCGGAGCGCCCGGTGCAGGCCGTCCTCGAGGTACAGCTCGCCGTGCCACTGGACGGCGTGCGGGAACAGGTCGCCGTAGAACGTCGAGTCCTCGGCGAGCAGCGCGTCGAGCGCGAGTTCCTTCTTCGTCGTCACCAGGGTGTCCATGCGCACCTGGCGCGGCGGGATCATCGCCCAGTCCCGGGTGGAGAGGCCGTGGTCGGGATAGGGCCGGCCGTCACGTACCGCTTTGAAGATCAGGGAACCGACCTCCGCTCTCTCCCCGCACCACGCCGACCGGCACCACCCTATCCGCCGTCCGCGGGCTCCGCCGGGGTCCCGGATGGCCCCGTCCAGGGGCTCGCCGCGAGCGTGCGAGCGGTGAGGAGGACGCGGTAATTCAAGTATGCTGGCTTGGCACTCGACGGATCCGAGTGCCAGATCACGGAAGAGCTGGGTCCAGTGCCCTGACCGCGCCCAGAAGGCGCGTCGACCGGTGCGGGGAGGTGTCACCGTGGCGCACGACGAACGCCGCCTGGAGGTCCTCCGGGCGATCGTGCAGGACTACGTCTCGACCAACGACCCGGTCGGCAGCAAGGCCCTGGCCGAGCGGCACGACCTGGGCGTCTCGCCCGCCACGATCCGCAACGACATGGCGGTGCTCGAGGAGCAGGGCTACATCACCCAGCCGCACACCAGCGCCGGCCGGGTGCCCACCGACAAGGGCTACCGGCTCTTCGTCGACCGGCTGTCCGCCGTCAAGCCGCTCTCGGTGGCCGAGCGCCGCGCGATCGAGCGCTTCCTCGACGGCGCCGTCGACCTGCACGACGTCCTCAGCCGTTCGGTGCGGCTGCTCGCGCAGCTGACCCGCCAGGTCGCCGTCGTCCAGTACCCGACGCTGTCCCGCTCCGCCGTGCGTCACCTCGAGGTCGTCCAGCTCGCGGCCGCGCGGCTGATGCTGGTGCTGATCACCGACACCGGCCGGGTCGAGCAGCGCGTCGTCGACATCCCGGTGGACATGGACGCCGAGGCCGTCGCCGAGTTGCGCTCCCTGCTCAACGCGGCGTTCGCCGGGGTCAAGCTCACCGACGCCGGCGACAAGGTCCCCGACCTGCTCGAGACGGCGCCGGCGCACCTGCGTGGCCTGGTCGCCACCGTGAGCTCGACCCTGCTCGAGACGCTGGTCGAGCCGAGCGAGGACCGGCTGGTCATCGGTGGCACGGCCAACCTCGCGCGCGGCAGCGCGTTCGACTTCCCCGGCACGGTCCGACCGCTGCTGGAGGCGTTGGAAGAACAAGTGGTCGTCCTGCGCTTGATGAGCCAGGTGGATGCGAGCACGGTGCTGGTCCGGATCGGTGAGGAGAACGCCCACGAGGCGCTCACAGGTGCGTCGTTCGTGTCGGTGGGGTATGGCTCTCCCGACCGGGCGCTGGGCGGCCTGGGCATCGTCGGACCCACCCGCATGGACTACCCGGGCAACATGGCCGCGGTTCGCGCCGTGGCCCGCTACGTCGGCCACCTGCTGGCCGAGAGCTGAGGCTGAGACTTCTCGATGGCAACGGACTACTTCGGCGTGCTGGGGCTGCCCAGGAGCGCGAGCGACAACGAGATCAAGCGCGCCTACCGGCGGCTCGCCCGCGACCTGCACCCCGACGTCAACCCCGACCCGGAGGCCAAGGAGCGCTTCCAGGAGGTCACCCGCGCCTACGAGGCGCTGACCGATCCGGAGAAGCGGCGCATCGTCGACCTCGGCGGCGACCCGTTCGACACCGGCGGCGGGGGCGGCGGCGGCTTCGGGACCAGTGGCTTCGGTGGTCTCGGCGACATCATGGACGCCTTCTTCGGCGGCGCGGCCACGCGCGGGCCCCGCAGCCGCACCCGCGCCGGCCGGGACGCGCTCATCCCGATCGAGCTCGAGCTCGACGAGACCGTCTTCGGCACCACCAAGGAGATCACGGTCGACACCGCCGTCCTGTGCAGCACCTGCACGGGCGCGGGGACGGCGCCCGGCACCCACGCGGCCACCTGCAGCACCTGCTCCGGCCGCGGCGAGGTGCAGAGCGTGCAGCGCGGCTTCCTCGGCCAGGTCGTCTCCAGCCGCACCTGCCCGAGCTGCGGCGGCACCGGCCAGGTCATCCCCGAGCCGTGCCCGGAGTGCGCCGGCGACGGCCGCGTCCGCGCCCGCCGCACCATCACGGTGAAGGTGCCGGCCGGCGTCGAGGACGGCATGCGGATCCGGCTGACCGGCCAGGGCGAGGTCGGCCCCGGCGGTGGCCCCGCCGGAGACCTCTACGTCGAGATCCACGAGCGGCCGCACGACGTCTTCACCCGTGACGGCGAGGACCTGCACTGCCGGGTCACGCTGCCGATGACCTCCGCCGCGCTCGGCACCACGCTGAGCCTCAAGACGCTGGACGGCGAGGAGGACCTCGACATCCGCCCGGGCACGCAGTCCGGCAGCGTCATCACGCTGCGGGCGCACGGCGCTCCGCGGCTGCGCGCGACCGGCCGCGGCAACCTGCTGGTGCACGTCGAGGTCGCGACGCCGACCCGCCTCGACGTCGAGCAGGAGAAGCTGCTGCGCGAACTGGCCGCCCTGCGCGGCGAGGACCAGCCCGGATCGCACCGGGAGGCCCAGGGCAGCCTGTTCTCGCGCGTCCGCGACGCGTTCAACGGACGCTGAGCGCGTGACGACGTCCGAGACCGGCGTCCCCGAGCTGGGCGGGGCGCCCATGTTCATCGTCGACGCCCTCGCGGAGGCCGACGAGCTCCTCGTCGACGGCGCCGAGGGCCGGCACGCCGTCGACGTGCTGCGGCTGTCGCCCGGCGAGCACGTCCGGGTCGGCGACGGCCGGGGGACGGTGGCCGACAGCGAGGTGCTCTCCGCCGGGCCCGAGGGCCTGCGCGTCGTCGTCCGGTCGCGGTTCGAGGTTCCTCAGCCGACGCCGGAGTTCGTCCTCGTCCAGGCGCTGCCGAAGGGCGACCGCGGGCCGCTCGCGGTCGACCTCGCCACCGAGCTCGGCGTGGACCGCATCGTTCCGTGGACCGCCGCCCGCTGCGTCACCCGCTGGCGCGACGACCGCGTCGCCAAGGGCGTGGCCAAGTGGCGGGCCGCCGCGCACGCCGCCAGCAAGCAGTCCCGCCGCGCGCGGGTGCCCGAGGTCACCGAGCCGATGACCACCCGCGAGGTCTGCGGGCTCCTCGGCGACGTCGACCTCGCGCTCGTCCTGCACGAGCAGGCCCGCCTGCCGATGGCGGAGCTCAGCATCCCGACGACCGGCACGATCGCCGTCGTCGTCGGACCCGAGGGCGGGCTGACCGACGGCGAGGTCGTGGCGTTCCGCGCCGCCGGCGCGCAGGCCGTCCGGCTCGGCGACGAGGTGCTCCGCACGTCGACGGCGGGCGCCGCGGCGCTGGCCGCGCTGTCGATGCGCTCCCGCTGGGCGGGTTGACGATCAGGTCGACCTGATCGTCAGTGGTCCTGGCTCACGATCGACGGTGAGCCAGGACCCCCTGAGATGAGCCAGGACGCCGTCAGCCCCCTAGGGTCCTGGCTCCCGTGAGCGACTGCCTGTTCTGCCGCATGGTCTCGGGCGAGATCCCCGCCGACGTCGTCCATTCCACCGACCGCGTGCTCGCGTTCCGCGACATCAACCCGCAGGCGCCGACCCACGTGCTGGTGATCCCCAAGGAGCACCACGCCACCGTGGGTGCGCTGGTGGCGGCCGACGTCGCGCTGCTGGGGGAGTGCGTCTCCGCGGCGAACGACATCGCCCGGCAGGAGGGCCTGGTCAGCGACGACGGCGCCGAGCCCGGCTACCGCCTGGTCACCAACACCGGCCCGCAGGCGGGCCAGAGCGTGCACCACGTGCACTTCCACGTGCTCGGCGGCCGCGGCCTCGGCTGGCCGCCCGGCTGAACCGCGGGAGGCATTTGGCCCTGGATGACAGGGTGGGCGGCGTGACCGAGACTCCCGCCCCCGTCCGGCTCGAGCGGGACGGCGACGTCGCCGTCGTCGTCCTGGACAACCCGCCGCTGAACCTGTTCACGCCCGCGGTGTTCCAGGCCCTGGACGCGGTGGTCAAGCAGCTGGTCACCGTCACCGACCCCCAGCGGCCCGATCGCGCACGGGCGGTGCTGTTCGAGGCCCGCGGCAAGGTCGTCTCCGGCGGGGTCGACGTCACCTTCTTCCGGGACATCGCCGAGGGTCCGGAGCCGATCGCCCGCGGCGGCGAGCTCTGGGCGCAGCTGCTCCGGGTCGCCCAGACCGTCGAGGACCTGCCCGTGCCCACGGTGTTCGCCGCGCACGGGCTCACGCTCACGGCGGCCTTCGAGCTGGCGCTGAGCCTGCGACATCCTGCTCGCCGCCGAGCGGGCCGGCTTCGGCCTCGTGGAGATCGTCGTCGGGCTGACGCCGTCGATGGGCGGCCCGCAGCGGCTGGCCGAACGGGCCGGCCCCGCCCGCGCCAAGGAGCTGATCTTCACCGGCGAGCGGTATCCGGCCGCCGTCCTGGAGCGGTGGAACGTCGTCAACCGCGTGCTGCCGGACGACGGGTTCGCCGAGGCCGCCCGCGCCTACGCCCACCAGGTCGCGGCCGGCCCGACGGTGGCCCACGCCGCGACGAAGCGGCTGGTCGGCACCGCCGTCCGGGAGGGCGCGCGGGCCGCCGACGCCCTGGTCCCCACGGTGTCCGGGGCGCTGTTCGCGACCGACGACCTGCGCGGCGCCGTCGCGTCGTTCCTGACCGACGGGCCCGGGAAGGCCACGTACACGGGCAGGTGACGTGTGCCCCGAAGGGCTGACGCCGGGATTCGGGGGTGCCCGCGCGGGTAGACTCGACCGGTCCGCTTCGTCCGACCAGGAAGGCAGGGTCGAGGGTTCTTGCCCGACACCTCCCCAGGCGTCCATACGCCTGATGGCAGCGCGTCTCGTGAGGCCTCGGCGCGTGCCGCGGTCGCCGACGCTGCATTCGGGGCCAGCGCCCCCTCCGCCGGTGTTCCGGCGGCCGTTCGCACCACCATCTCCGTTCCCGACAGCGTCTCGATGGTCGCGCTGCTCGGCTCCGCCGACGAGCTGCTGCGGCTGGTCGAGGCCGAGGTCGCCGCCGACGTGCACGTGCGCGGCAACGAGATCGCGATCACCGGCCAGCCCGCCGACAACGCGTTCGCCGTGCGGGTGTTCGACGAGCTCATCGCCCTGCTCGGCACCGGCCAGTCCCTGCGCCCCGACTCGGTGCGGCGCGTCATCGCCATGCTCAAGAGCGGCGATTCCGAGCGCCCGGCCGACGTCCTCAGCCTCGACATCATCAGCCGCCGCGGCCGCACGATCCGGCCCAAGACGCTGAACCAGAAGCGCTACGTCGACGCGATCGACGAGAACACGATCGTCTTCGGCATCGGGCCGGCCGGTACCGGCAAGACGTACCTGGCCATGGCCAAGGCCGTGCAGGCGCTGCAGACCAAGCAGGTCAACCGGATCATCCTGACCCGGCCCGCGGTCGAGGCGGGGGAGCGGCTGGGCTTCCTGCCCGGTTCACTCTCGGAGAAGATCGACCCCTACCTGCGGCCGCTGTACGACGCGCTGCACGACATGGTCGACCCGGAGTCGATCCCGCGGCTCATGGCGGCCGGAACCATCGAGGTCGCGCCCCTCGGGTACATGCGTGGCCGCTCCCTTAACGATGCGTTCGTCATCCTCGACGAGGCCCAGAACACCACCGCCGAGCAGATGAAGATGTTCCTCACCCGCCTCGGTTTCGGCTCGAAGTTCGTGGTCACGGGCGACATCACCCAGGTCGACCTGCCCGGCGGCGCGCAGAGCGGTCTCCGGATCGTCCGCGAGATCCTCGACGGCATCGACGACGTGCACTTCTCGCAGCTCACGAGTGCCGACGTCGTCCGGCACCGGCTGGTCGGCGACATCGTCGACGCCTACGAGCGCTGGGACGCCAGCCGGCAACCCGCGCCCGCCCGACCCGCGGCGGGCCCGCGGGCGAACCGGCCGCGCCGGCAGGGGAGCTGACCGCGGTGCCCGTCGAGGTCGCCAACGAATCCGAGATCGCGGTCGACGAGGCCGAGCTCGCCGGCATCTGCCGATTCGTGCTCGGTGAGATGAAGGTCAACCCGATGGCGGAGCTGTCGGTGCTCTGCGTCGACACCGACTACATGAGCAGCCTGCACGAGCGGTGGATGGGCGAGAAGGGCCCGACCGACGTGCTCGCCTTCCCGATGGACGAGCTGGACACCGCCCGCCCGGACGATCCCGATCCCGGCCCCGCGCTGCTCGGCGACGTCGTCCTCTGCCCGGCGGTCGCCGTCCGGCAGGCCCGCGCCGCCGGCCACTCCATGGACGACGAACTGGTGCTGCTGGCCACCCACGGCGTCCTGCACCTCCTCGGCTACGACCACATGGAGCCCGAGGAGGAGAAGGAGATGTTCGGCCTCCAGCAGAAGCTCCTCGAGGGGTGGAAGGCCGCACCGCGCGAGCCCGTGACGGGTGCGCCCGCGTCCCGGGAGCCGGGCACCCGATGAGCGGCGGCTCGATCGCCTTCCTGGTGATCGCCATCTGCCTGGTCCCGATCGCCGGGACGTTCGGCGCCATGGACGCCGCCCTCCAGCGGGTCTCGAAGGCCCGTGTCGAGGAGATGCGCCGCGAAGGCGTCAAGCGGGCCGACGCCCTCGAGGAGGTCGTCGCCGAGCGGTCCCGCCACGTCGCGCTGCTGCTCCTGCTGCGCATCGTCTGCGAGACCCTCGCCGCCGTCGTGCTCACCGTCATCCTCTACGGCCTGTGGGGCAGCGGCTGGCAGACCGTGCTCACCGCGGCCGGCGTGATGATCGTGGTCAGCTACGTGCTCGTCGGGGTCGGTCCGCGCACCCTCGGGCGGCAGCACGCCTACGGCATCGCCCTGGCGACGGCGGGCGTGATGCGGCTGCTCGGCCGCGTGCTCGGGCCGATCGCCACGCTGCTCATCCTGATCGGCAACATGATCACGCCGGGCCGCGGCTTCCGCGACGGGCCGTTCTCCTCCGAGGTCGAGCTGCGCGAGCTGGTCGACATGGCCGAGGAGCGCGGGGTCGTGGAGTCCGGCGAGCGCCGCATGATCCACTCGGTCTTCGAGCTCGGCGACACGATCGCCCGCGAGGTCATGGTGCCGCGCACCGACGTCGTCTGGATAGAGCGCAGCAAGACCGTCCGGCAGGCGCTCGCCCTCTGCCTGCGCAGCGGATTCAGCCGGCTCCCGGTCATCGGCGAGAACGTCGACGACGTCGTCGGGGTCGTCTACCTCAAGGACCTCGTGCGCCGGTCGCAGAACCTCGGCGACAGCCGCGGCCCCCGGGTCGAGGAGCTGATGCGCACCCCGACGTTCGTGCCGGAGTCCAAGCCGGTCGACGAGCTGCTGCGCGACATGCAGACCGCCCGGATCCACATCGCGATCGTGGTCGACGAGTACGGCGGTTTCGCCGGCCTGGTCACCATCGAGGACATCCTCGAGGAGATCGTCGGTGAGATCGCCGACGAGCACGACCAGTTCCAGCGGCCGCCGGTCGAGGAGCTCCCCGACGGCTCGATCCGGGTCACCGCACGGCTGCCGGTCGAGGACCTCGCCGAGCTCTTCAAGGTGGAACTGCCCGAGGACGACGACGTCGAGACCGTCGGCGGATTGCTCGCGCGCGAGCTCGGTCGGGTGCCCATCGAGGGGGCCGCGGCCGAGGTGGGTGGCCTCCGGCTGGTCGCCGAGAGCCTGGGCGGCCGGCGCAACCGGATCGACACCCTGCTCGTCTGCCGGGTCAAGGCGCCGGAGCCCGCCGACCGCGAGGAGCCGCGCGAAGGCCCGAACGGAGCTCCCCGGGCCGAGCTGCCGACGCCCGTGGAAGGCTGACCGCTCGTGTCGGACCTCCACCCTGAAGACGCCAAGCTCGTCACCCTCGCCCGCTCCGCCCGTGGCCGCACCGGCGCGCCGGAGGGAGCGGCCGTCCGCGACACCGACGGGCGCACCTACCTCGCCGCGACCGTGGACCTGCCGTCGCTGAAGCTCTCCGCGCTGCAGGCCGCCGTCGCCGCTGCCGTCTCCAGCGGGGTCGAGGGGCTGGAGGCCGCCGCGATCGTCTCGGCGGCCGATGCTGCGGAGGCCGACGGGCTGGCCGCCGTGCGTGACCTGACGCCGTCGGCACCCGTGCACCTGGCCGGCCCCGACGGGACCCTGCGCACGACCGTATGAGGCCCGCTAATGATCAGGTGACCTGATCATTAGGAGTCCTGGCTCAGCATCGACAGTGAGCCAGGACCACAAGCGATCAGGTCACCTGATCATCATCAGCGGTTCCCGTAGCGCTCTCGCGCGGCGGCGCTGATCTCCTTGTCGTGGGCGAGGAAGTGGTCGCGCTTGGCGAGGGCGTCGCGGACGTAGTCGCCGACGGCGGCCGCGTCGACGTCGGCACCGCGCGGGAAGTCCCAGGTCATCAGCGTCGACGTGCCCGGCCGGAGGACGCGCAGCGGGTCGTCGAGCAGCACGCCCCACAGGAAGCGCAGGTTGACGGCGTCCTTCGTCGCGCTCAGCGCGGTCACCCAGTGCCGCCACCGGCCCTCGACCGTGTAGGTCGGCATCCGGTACTTGATCGCCAGGTCGAGCTCGGGGGCCGCCGCGCGGACGGCGGCGTCGAGCTCCCGCAGGGTCTCCGCGGCGGCGTCGTCCACCCCGGCCAGGTACTGCTCCAGCGGGTCGTCGCCCACGCCACCTCCTCGGTCCCGCGGCAGGCTAACGGCGCGATGGCTGGTCCAGCGCCTCGGCGAACGCCGCCGGGTCGCGGATCCAGCGGGTGAACGCCCGCTCGGTCCCGTCGTCGGCGAGGTGCCGGACGGCGACCCGCGTGCGCCCCGGCAGCCAGCCACCGCGGCGGGCGGCCGTCGGCCAGGTCGCCGGCGGCGCGCCGATCACGACCTCGCGGACGAGTGCGAGGGGCACGATCGCCGCCGGGTTGGTGCGGGTCGCGGGGACGTCGGCGGACAGACCGTGGTCGGACACGGTGAACCGGCCGATGTTGGCCGCGAGGACGAGCGCTCCCAGGCCGAGCGCGAGGGGTGCCTCGTCGGCCACCGCGGGCCAGCCGCCGTCCCACGCGTACACGCCGAGCCAGATCGCGACGATGCCCACCACCACCGCGATCGGCACCGGGCGGGGCGGGTCGTACTGCCAGTACCGGAGCGGCGCCGGGACGACGGTGGCCGAGCGGCGCGGGCCGCGGCCGGCGAGGAAGCCGTAGCCGCGCAGCTGCCGCTGGTGCAGGTCGCGCTCCTTGGCCGCCTGTGCCCCGAGCCCGTGATCGCGCGCCATGCCCACGATCATCCCAGCGCCGTCCCGGCGCGCCGCCGTGGGCGTCGGACCTCGGTGGGAGACTGGACCGGTGACCATCTCCGAGCCGGCGCCGCACCGCAGCGGCTTCGTCGCTCTGGTCGGTCGCCCCAACGCCGGCAAGACGACGCTGACCAACGCGCTGGTCGGCGAGAAGGTCGGCATCGTCAGCAACCGCCCGCAGACCACGCGGCACGCCATCCGGGGGGTCGTGCACCGGCCCGCCGGCCAGATCGTCCTCGTCGACACCCCGGGGTTGCACAAGCCCAAGAGCCTGCTGGGCCAGCGGCTCAACGACGTCGTCCGGGACACGCTCTCCGACGTCGACGTGATCGTCTTCTGCGTCCCGGCCGACCAGCCCGTCGGAACCGGGGATGCGTTCATCGCCCGCCAGCTGCGCGAGGTGCAGGCGCCGATCGTCGTCGTCGTCACGAAGACCGACATCGCGTCGAAGAAGCAGGTGGCCCTGCAGTTGATGGCCGCCCACAAGCTCATCGAGAACGCGGCCGAGGTGGTGCCGGTCAGCGCGGTCGGCGGGGACCAGGTGACGCTGCTCGAGAACCTGCTGATCGGGCTCCTGCCCGAAGGCCCGGCCCTCTACCCGGAGGAGCAGACCACCGACGAGGACGTCGAGCGGCAGCTCGCCGAGCTGATCCGCGAGGCCGCGCTGGAGAAGGTGCGCCAGGAGGTGCCGCACTCCCTGGCCGTCAGCATCGAGGAGATCATCCGGCGCCCCGACACCAGGCGGCCGGGCCGCGACTTCGTCGAGATCCACGCCCTGCTGCACGTCGAGCGGGACAGCCAGAAGCCGATGCTGCTGGGCAAGGGCGGCCAGATCATCAAGGCGATCGGCACCGAGGCCCGCGTCGGCATGGAGACCCTGCTCGACGCCCGCGTGCACCTGGAGCTGCACGTCACGGTGCTGGGGGAGTGGCAGGACGACCCCAAGAAGCTGAACAGGCTGGGGTACTGAGGCCATGAGCGGCACCCCGAAGAGCCTGTACCGGGACGAAGGGATCGTCCTGCGCACCCAGAAGCTGGGCGAGGCCGACCGGATCGTCACCGTGCTCACCCGCCGGCACGGCAAGGTCCGCGCCGTCGCCAAGGGCGTGCGGCGCACCAAGAGCAAGTTCGGCGCCCGCCTCGAGCCGTTCAGCCACGTCGACCTGCAGCTCTACACCGGCCGCAACCTCGACATCGTCAGCCAGGCGGAGTCGATCCGCTCCTACGGTCAGGCCGTCGTCGACGACTACCCCTGCTACACCGCCGGCACCGCGGTGCTCGAGACCGCCGACCGGCTCACCGCCGAGGAGCGGGAGCCCTCGCTGCGGATGTTCCTGCTCGTCGTCGGGGCGCTGCGGTCCCTGGCCGAGCGCAGCCACCCGGCCGGGCTCGTGCTCGACGCGTTCCTGCTGCGGGCGATGTCGGTCGCGGGCTGGGAGCCGGCGCTGACCGACTGCGCCCGCTGCGCCGAGCCCGGCCCGCACCGGCACTTCTCCGTGCCCGCCGGCGGGTCGGTCTGCCCGTCCTGCCGGCCGACCGGCTCGGCGATGCCGAACCCGGTGACCATCGAGCTGCTCGACGCGCTGCTCACCGGCGACTGGGACCGCGCCGAGGCGAGCCAGGGCACCAACCGGCGGGAGGGCAGCGGGCTGGTGGCGGCGCTGCTGCAGTGGCACCTGGAGCGCGGGCTGCGGTCGCTGGCCCTGGTGGACCGCTCGTGAAGCGGCCGGTCCGGGCGCCGAACCCGCATCCGTCCGGTGCCCGCCCGCCGGACCTGCCGAAGGGGAAGGTCCCGCGGCACGTCGCGATCGTCATGGACGGCAACGGCCGCTGGGCCAAGCAGCGCGGGTTGCCACGGACGGCGGGGCACGAGGCCGGCGAGCACTCGCTGTTCGACTGCGTCGAGGGCGCCATCGAGCTCGGCATCGGGGCGATCAGCGCCTACGCCTTCTCCACCGAGAACTGGCGGCGCAGCCCCGACGAGGTCCGCTTCCTGATGGGCTTCAACCGCGAGGTCATCCGCCGGCGCCGCGACGAGATGCACGAGCTCGGCGTGCGGGTGCGCTGGGCGGGCCGCCGTCCGCGGTTGTGGCGCAGCGTGATCAAGGAGCTCGAGATCGCCGAGGAGCTCACCCGCGACAACGACGTCCTCACGCTGACCATGTGCGTCAACTACGGCGGCCGGGCGGAGATCGCCGACGCCGCGGCCGCCATCGCCCGCGAGGTGGCAGCGGGCCGGCTCGACCCCGACAAGGTCGACGAGTCGACCGTCGCCCGGTTCCTGGACGAGCCCGACCTGCCCGACGTCGACCTGTTCGTCCGCAGCTCGGGAGAGAACCGCACGAGCAACTTCATGCTCTGGCAGTCGGCCTACGCCGAGCTGGTCTTCCTCGACACGCTGTGGCCCGATTTCGACCGCCGCCACCTGTGGGCGGCGTGCGAGGAGTACGCCTCGCGGCAGCGGCGGTTCGGCACCGCATAAGCCCGCGTCCGAGGACGCCGGAACGGTCCGCCTCACCTGCAATCGAGAGCCGTCCGATCACGATTCGGATCCGGTCCGCAAGAGTCGCGCCGCACCGCGTTCGGACCCGTTGACACGGACAGTGCCGTGCCGAAAAAGTGGCTTCTCCCTGTGAGAGGACGGAACACCCATCGTGAGCGAGAGCACGATCGCGCCGCAGCACGGACAGCCGCCGTCGGCCCCCCGCCCCGGCGACCTCAATGACCAGCTCATCGCCAGTGACTTCTGGACCGAGCAGATGCTGGTCGACGCGGGGATCCCGATCATCGACGTCCCGTTCGTCACCGTGGGTGGCGGTATCGGGTCGTTCGTGACCGCCGACTACCTGCGCGTCTGCGGGGTCCCGACGGACGCGATCCGCGTCCTGACGCCGCTGAAGCATCCGTGGGAGAGCTACGAGTACCTGACGACGGTCTCCCAGATCCCCCGGGGCGAGCGCCTCCGCTCCGACTCCTCCTCGACCCCGGACAACATCTGGGGCTTCCCGAGCTACGCCCTCCGCGAGGGCCTGCACGGCAACATCAAGCAGTTGTGGAACGTCCTGGTCGAGCCGATCTGGGCGAACTACTACACGCCGAAGGCGGGTGCGGCCTTCGAATCGATGGAGAAGGAGATGAACCGCATCCGGTACCAGGAGATGGTCGTCCACGGCCAGGTCCGGATGGTGCGGCGGCGTGTGGGCGGCGGGTACTTCACGATCCTGACCCCGCCCGAGGGTGCCGCCGCGTCGCGACGCATCGCCTACCGCAGCCAGTGGGTGCACATCGCCATCGGCTACCCGGGCCTGAAGTTCCTGCCCGACCTGCAGAAGTACCGCACCGAGACCAACGACTACAGCAAGGTCGTCAACGCCTACGAACCGCACGAGCACATCTACGAGCGGCTGAAGCTGCGCCCCGGCGTCATCCTGATCCGCGGCGGCGGCATCGTGGCCTCCCGCGTGCTGCAGCGGCTCATCGACGACCGCGACCGGCAGAACCTGCAGACCCAGATCGTGCACCTGTTCCGCACCTACATCGACAAGCCGCACGGCGCGGGCATCTTCAAGCGCCGCAAGGGCGCGGACGGCTGGGCCTACCAGGGGTTCAACTACCCCAAGTCGGTGTGGGGCGGCCAGCTCAAGCAGCAGGTCCGCAAGTCGGAGGGGCAGGAGCGCGCCACGCTCTACAAGGAGATGGGCGGCACCAACACCCCGGTCCGTCGGGACTGGCAGGAGCAGCTCAAGCGCGGGACCAAGCAGGGCTGGTACCGCGTGATGATCGGCGAGATCGACCACATGCGGCCGGTCGGGGACCTCGTCGAGGTCGCCGTCTCCAGCAACCAGGGGCCGCAGCTGGGCACCTTCGACGCGGTCATCGACTGCACCGGCCTCGAGGCCGACATCCGCGAGCACCGCGTGCTCGCGGACCTGCTCGACCACTCGAACGCCGGCCGCAACCCGGTGGGCCGGCTCGACGTGGGCCGGGACTTCGAGGTCCTCGGCGCCCGCAACGGAAACGGGAAGATGTACGCCTCCGGCAGCGCCACCCTGGGTGGCCCGTTCCCCGGCGTCGACACCTTCTTCGGCCTGCAGATCGCCGCGCAGGAGATCGCCGACGACCTGATCAAGCAGGGATTCGCGAAGAAACTCGGCCCGGGTCGCTCCACCAGTCAGTGGTGGAAGTGGGTCCGGAACAAGACGATCTGACCGACCGCCAGCGACGACACCCACGACGACCGAGAGAGACCTCCGTGCTCCCCACCCTGAACGGCCGCATCCAGACGCGGATCTTCCTGTTGGCGGTGGTCGGGTCCATCTGGACCCTGATCATCACGCCGATCCTGCCCATCGACGCCCCGCTGGGCGACGCCTACAAGACCACCTTCACGATCCTGGGGCTGACCCTGGTCCTGGGCATCATCTGGGAGCTCATCTACCACGCCATCCAGCAGTTCCGCTGGGAGAAGGACTGGCCGACGATCTTCGGCCTGCTGACCATGATCAACGAGGGTCTGCTGGTGTGGTTCATCGTGGCGGGCGGGGCCATCCCGTGGATCGACTCGATCCCCGGGTGGGCCTTCATCATCGACTTCGTCACCACGTGGCTGGTCGTCTGGCTCGTGGCGAACGGCCCGATGCGGGTGCCGTTCATCCACTGGCGGATCAACGGCGGGCGGCTCGTCTGATGACCGACAGCCTCGCCCCGTCCGTGGCCGGCGCCAAGAGCCCGACCACCGTGCCGCCGTTCGACCAGGTGGGGGTCGCCGTCGCACCGGGTGACGACCTCGTCGTCCGGCTGCCCGGCATCCTGCTCGTCGTCGCGGTGGAGGCCGTCGACGCACCCGCGCCGGCCAGCCCCAAGCTGGGCGGCTGGGGCGCGGCGCCGGCCCAGTCGGCACCGGCCATGCCCGCCGCCGACGTCCGCGTCGGCGAGCTGGTCGACCTGTGCCGCCGGGTGTCCGCGGGCGGCAGCCGGGCACCGGGTCGTCGGCTGCACGACGAACTGCGCACCTGGCTGTCCTCGGTCAGCGACCTGCCGTCGTTCGCGGTGGCCGCGGCCACCGAGGAGGGCCTCGCGGTCGCGCTCGTCGGCGACGGCGCGGCGGAGGTGCCCGACCTCGGTCTCCGCCTCACGTCCGCCGACGGAGAGCAGAAGCTGCCCGACGGCAAGCCGTTCCTCGACCGGCTGGTCGACTGGCCGCCGGCCGCGCTGCGGCTGTCCGCCGGGGGCAAGCTGACGACCTCGCCGCACCCGCTGGCCGACCTCGAGTCGGGCAGCGTTCCGGGTGCGGCCGCGGTGCTGTCGCCGGCGGCCGCGCCCGCGCCGACGCCGTTGGCGACCGGTCCGGCTCCGACGATGGCGGTGCGTCTGCCGGCCCCGGGCTCGCTGCTCCCGCAGCCGGGGGCGGCGACCCCGCCTGTCGCCCCCAGCGCCCTGCCCCCTCCGCCGCGGCGGGCACCCGCCGCGCCGACTCCCCAGCCTGCTGAGCACGACCACGCCGGTCACGACCACGCGGGTCACGCGCACGCAGCGCCGGTGGAGCCCCCGGCCCCGGAGCCCATGGAGCTGCCGGCGCCGGTCCTCTCCGCGTCGCTGCTGGCCGAACCCGAGGAAGAGGAGGAGCGCGAGCCGCTGCCGGTCATCTCCTCGGAGCAGCCGCCGGCGGCCCTGGTGCAGGAGCCGGAGGACACCCGCCCCAAGGTCAAGGGCTTCCTCTGCTCGCGCGGTCACCTCAACGACCCGCGGGTGCTCTTCTGCAACCTCTGCGGCATCCGGATGGCCGAGAAGACCGGTGTGTTCATCGAGGGCATCCGCCCGCCGCTGGGCCTGCTGGTCTTCGACAACGGCGCGACGGTCAGCATGGACGCCGACTACCTGCTCGGCCGCGAGCCGGAGACCGACCCCCGGGTCCAGTCCGGTGAGCTGCGACCGCTGCTGGTGATCGACCAGACCGGCGGCGTCAGCCGGCACCACGCCGAGCTCCGGCTGGAGGGCTGGGACGTCCTCCTGCTCGACACCGGCTCGGCGAACGGCACCCTGGTCGCCCCGCAGGGGGCGCCGCAGTGGTCGTCGTTGGTGCCGGGACAGCCGGTGCGGCTCACGCCGGGCATGGCCGTCCGGATGGGCAGCCGGCAGTTCGCCTTCGAGTCACCGCACGGCGGGGGCTGATCAGCCCCCGCTCACGTACGACGAAGCCCCCGCCGGGAATCCGGCGGGGGCTTCGTCGTAGCGGGGCGGCCGGTGTCAGGCCTGACCGGTGGGCGCGGCGATCTCGGCCAGGGTCTCGTCCATGTCCCGGTCCCGGTCGGCCGGCCCGGCGTGCACGGTCAGCACGGGCGTGAGGTCCGGACCGCTGCCGCCGGTGATCTCACCGGGCGGGGTGAACAGCAGGCCGGCCGGCGTCGTCGAGTCCTCCGGGGCGACCTCCACCCCGACCCGGCGCAGGGATTCCGCGATCCCCGCCGCCTTCCGTCCGGCGCGCCAGCCCTCACCGGCCTCCAGCTTCAGCGGGACCGAGCGACCGACCGCGGCCTGCGCCGCCAGCCGGAGCGCTGCCCGCCCGTCGGCGCCGGTGTCCTGGACGACTGCCACCGGCCCGGTGGGCGCCAGGCCGGGCTCGCCGAGGACACCGGAGACCACGACGACCGTCCCCTGGAGGCTCTCCGGCCACGGGTTCGCGTCCGTCGGCACCGTCGGCGATTCCCCATCCGGCGCGGACGAGCACGACGTCGGCATCGGCATTGGCGGCGATCTCGGCGACGTCTGCCCACGGTGTGTCGCTGAAGCGGGACGCGATCGATGACTTGAGCCCTCGCTCGTCGACGATCCGGGCCAGCTCGCGGAGCTGGTCGGCGGCCGCTGCGAGCAGTGCGAGGTCGGCAGTCAGCCCGCTGGCCACCTCGGGCTTCGGCGTCGTCCGCCGAACGACCTGAGTCACGACCACCTGGGCCGGGCTCTCCCGTCCGACCATGTCGCAGGCCAGTCGGATCAGGGCGGCGTCGTGATCGGGGTCGTCGACCACGACGACGACGGTGTACGCGTCCTCGAGGCCCATGGCCGGCTCGTTCGGCCTCGGCGATGTCGCGGTCGAGGATCCGCTTCGGGTACACGAGGTTGAGCAGCGGAGAGGCCATCATCGTCGTGACCACGGCCATGATCACCATCAGCGTGAACATCTCGCCGTCGAGGACGCCGAGCATCACACCGATGTTGAGGATGACCAGCTCGGTGAGGCCCGCGGGTGTTCATCAGCACGCCCAGCGCGGTCGCCTGACGGCGGGGGACGCCCTGGAACCGGGCGGCGACGAAGGCGCCGACGAACTTGCCGGAGATCGCGACCAGCAGGATCAGCGCGAGCTCCCAGAGGCCCTGCGAGGTCGATGGCGCCGATGTCGACGCCGGAGCCGGTGACGACGAAGAAGACGGGCAGCAGCAGCAGGACGCTGACCTGCTCGAGCCGGTCGGTGATCTCGTGGGTCATCTGGGCCGCGCCCTTGCGCGGCATGATCACGCCGAAGACGAACGCGCCGAAGATGAAGTGGATGCCGATCTCCTCGGCGACCCACGAACTGGCCAGGATGCCGACCAGGACGAGGGCCAGCATGTCGGGCGTGAGCTGGCCGAAGCGCTCGTGGTAGGTGACCAGCCTCTTGAGCAGGGGCCGGATCACCCCGAACATCACGATCGCGAAGACGATCGAGAAGCCCGAGGATCTGGAGCACGCCGCACGAACGAGGTCGCCGAGACGATGGCGACGACGATCGCGAGCAGCGACCACGCCAGGACGTCGTCGACCGCGGCGCAGGCGAGGGCGAGGACGCCGGTGGGGATCCGGTGCATGTTCCGCTCGGCGAGGATGCGGGCCAGCACGGGGAAGGCCGTGATCGACATGGCGACGCCGAGGAAGAGCGCGAAGGCGAGGAAGCTCACCTGCTCGCCGTTCACCACGCCGTGCTCGCGGTCGTGCAGATAGGTCGCGAGCAGGAAGCCCGAGGCCGAACGGCAGGATGATCGAGACCAGCGACACCGAGACCGCGATCTTCTCGCGACCGCGGATGAACGAGAGGTCCACCTCGAGGCCGACGAGGAACATGAACAGGACGATCCCGAGCTGGGCCAGGACGTTGAGGAAGGGCCGGATGTCGGCCGGGAACAGCAGTGTGTCCAGATCGCCGGGGAAGAGCCCGAGCAGGCTGGGACCGAGCATGATGCCCGCGATGATCTCGCCGACGACGGCCGGCTGGCCCACCTTGACGGCGAGACGTCCCATCAGGCGGGCCAGCACGATGATCACCGCGAGGTCGATGAAGACGTAGGCGACGATCTCCGGGACCGTGCGTGAGACTCCGACTGACAACTCCGAGAAGACGGGGAGCCTGTGCTGCCAGGCTCAGGGCGAGGGGAACGTGCTGGTCAGAGCGGTGGGGTCGGCCTGCAGCAGGCGGTACCCGGTCGCGGATGCGTAGCGGTGTCCGGGGCCGCCGTGGTCGCTCGCGGAACGCGACATCACGCGGCGGGACCGACGGACTTCACCGGCAGGACCGATTGCCTTCCGCGCGGCGCCCCCCGGCGGGCAGACTGACCCGTCGCCGGACCAGCGCGGCCACTTCGACGCGCCCGGCCCAACGCACAGGAGGACATGGATGGACGTCGTCGGCCTTGCCGGAGCAGCGCCTGCCGCGATCGCGGACTACCAGGTGGTGCGCGTGCTCGGCGAGGGCAACAACGGCCGGTTCTACCTGGCCCGCCCGCCGGCGCGGCTCGGGATCCCGGACGAGTTCGTTGCCGTCAAGGTGTTCACCGGCCAGCACAGCGAGCAGGCCTACCAGCGCGGGGTGCGCGAGCTGCGCGCGTTCGCGAAGGTGAGCACCCCGTACCTCGTGAAGGTCTACGACGCCGTGCTGCAGGACAGCTTCATGTACGCCATGGAGTACTGCCCGCTCGGCTCGTTGGCTGCCCCTGCTCGCCCCCTGGGTCGCGGGGAGGTGCTGCGCGCCATGGCTCATGCGTCCCGTGGCCTGCACTCCCTCCACGAGGCAGGGCTCACCCACGGCGACCTGAAGCCGGCCAACGTTCTCGTGACCGAGGATGGCGGCAAGCTCTCCGACCTCGGCCTGGCCCGGTACCTGACCCCCGGCGTCACGCTCACCGGGCATGGCGAGCGCGGCGTCGGTCGAGTACCTCGACCCGGCGCTGCTGCAGGGCGAGCGGCCGTCCCGCTCCACCGAGGTCTTCGCCATCGGCGCCACCCTGCACCGGGCCCTGACCGGAACGGGCCTCTACGGCGAGCTGCCCGACAGCGAGCCGCTGCTGGCCATCCGCCGCGTCATGAGCGCCAACCCGCAGATCTCCCCGGGGCTCTCGCAGGAGGAGGCGGACCTGGTGCGGGCCTGCCTGGCGCCGGTGGGGGAGCGGCCCGCGACGGCGCTCGACGTCGCCGAGCGGCTCGAGGCCCTGGCGGCGCCCGGCACTGGCGGCGCACGCCTGACTCCGACGCACGTCCGCCACGACGACGGCGGCCGGCCGAACCCTCGGGTTCGACCGGCCGCCGTCGTCGTAGAGCCGGGGGATCAGCCGAAGTCGCTGTTGGACGGCACCCGCCACCAGTCGACCAGGGCCTGCAGGCCCTCCTGGCCGCCGTCGGCGATGACGACGAAACCCTCGGCCGAGAACGCGTCCTGGGTCCACAGCAGGATCGACGCGTTGCTCTCCTCGTCGATGTAGCAGGCGATCCGTCCCGCCTGGTCGCCGTTGGCGTCGGTGTAGTTCTGGAAGCCCTGCGCGTCGGGGCAGTTCACCCCGGACAGCTCGGTCAGCCCCTGACGCTCGACGTCGTCGAGGAAGACGCCGTCGAGCGTGCCGGCGTCCGGGTACAGGTAGAACGCCGAGTCGGTCGGGCCCGTGGTGTCCGTCGCCGCTCCGCAGTCCAGCGCCGCGATGTCGCCGTCGCCGGCCGCGTCCTGGGTACGGCAGTTGTCGCGGTTGAAGCCGCCCGGGATGACCGCGAGCAGGTCCTGCTCGGGGTCGGGCGCCTCGGTCGTCGTCGAGGTCGTCGTCGTGGGCCCGCCCGTGGTGGTCGTGGGCCCGGCCGTCGTCGTCGTGGGGCCGGCCGTGGGGCCGGGGCCACCCCCGTCGTCCCCTGAGGTGACGAGGACGATCACGACCACGAGGATCGCCACGAGCAGCGTGGCCCCGATGATGATCAGCGGCAGCTTCGACCCGCCGCCGCCGCCCCCGGTCGCCGTGGCGCCGGGCGGACCGCCGGGTGGGCCGTAGCCCGGGCTGGTGTACACGGGCTGCGGCGCGTTCGAGGGCGGCCCGTACTGCTGGGGCATGCCCGGGTTGGACGGCGGCCCGTAGGCGGCCGCCGGCATCCCGGGGCTGGACGGCGGGCCGTAGCCACCGGTCGCCACACCGGGGTTGGACGGGGGGCCGTAGCCGGTCGCCGGGCCGGGGTTGGAGAAACCGACGGTCTGCGGGGTGAACGGCAGCGGTGTGACCGCGGTGGGCGGGGCGGCCGGGGCGCGCACCTCGGGCGTGGGGGTGACGCCGGACTCGCTGAGCGCCTTGCGGGCCGCGGCGGCGAACTCGCCGGCGGTCGCCCAGCGCTCGTCGGGCTCCTTGGCCAGGCCCTTGATGATGACGGCGTCGAGGGCCCTGGGCAGCTCGGGTCGCACGCTCGACAGCGCCGGCGGGTCGGTGTTCAGGTGGGCGTACATGAGCACGGCCAGGCCGTCGCCCATGAACGGGCGGCGGCCGGTCAGGATCTCGAACAGCACGCAGGCGAGGGCGTAGACGTCGACCCGCTTGTCCGCGGGCCGCTCCAGGAACCGCTCGGGCGCCATGTAGTCGAACGAGCCGAGCGCCGCCCCGGTCTGGGTCAGCGCCGGGCCCTGGGTGTCCGTGGTCGACCGGGCGATACCGAAGTCGACCAGGTAGACGAACTCGTCCTCGCCGCTGCCGGTGACCAGGATGTTCGAGGGCTTGACGTCGCGGTGGATCAGCCCGTCGGCGTGCGCGGAGTCCAGGGCGCGGGCGGCCTGGCTGATGATCGACACGGCGCGGGCCGGGTCCATCGGGCCCTCGTTGGCCAGCACCTCGGCGACGTCGCGGCCGGGCACGAGGCGCATGTCGAGGAACAGCCGCCCCTCGATCTCGCCGTAGCGGTGGATCGGCACGATGTGCGGCTCGTTGAGGCGGGCGGCGGAGTGCGCCTCACGCCGGAACCGTTCCCGGTAGCCCTTGTCCGCCGCGAGATGCTCCGAGAGCACCTTCAGCGCGACGACCCGGTCGTGCTCGGTGTCGAAGGCGCGGTAGACCTCGCCCATCCCGCCGCGGCCCAACAGGCCCTCGATGCGATAGGCGCCGAACTGTTCGAACTCCACCCAGACCCCTCCGTGTGCCGCAGACCCGCGCTCAGTCAGAGCCTGCGGCAGATGCGGTCGTGGGCGGATTCTAAGGACGTCGAAGGAGCCGGACCAGCGCCTACGCCGTCAGGCGTGCCGTTCGTGACCAAATGGACTCCCTGGGACGCGCGGGTCAGCGTGTTGCCGGAACGGAACCGGCGCGCCGCGCGCCAAGCGGTATCCGCAGCGCGATGCGGTCACTACGTTGCGGTCTGCCCGGACGAGTGCAGCCGGACGACGAAACGGAAGAGATCAGATGAGTCAGCCCCCTGGCCCCTACGGCCAGCCCGGTCAGCCTGGCCCGTACGGCCAGCAGCCCGGTCAGCCCGGACAGCCCGGACAGCCGGGCCAGCCCGGTCAGTACGGTCAGCCGGGTCAGTACGGCCAGCCGGGTCAGCCGCAGTACGGCCAGCCCGCCCCCGGCCAGCCCGGTCAGTACGGTCAGCCGCAGTACGGCCAGCCCGGACAGCCGCAGTACGGGCAGCCGGGTCAGCCGCAGTACGGCCAGCCCGGCTACGGCGGCCCCGGCGGCTACGGCCAGCCGCCGCAGAAGAAGAGCGCCCTGCCCTGGATCATCGCGGCGGTCGTCGTGGTGCTCGCCGGCGTCGGCGTGCTGCTGTTCTTCCTGCTCCGTGGCGACGACGACCCGACCAACACCGCCAGCTCCACGACCGCGGCGTCGTCCACCACGGAGTCCAGCTCCTCGGAGAGCACCGCCGAGACCACGATGCCGAGCATGAGTGTCCCCGGCGGCGCCACGCAGACGGGCTCGATGAACACCGAGCGCCCGCCGGCGGGCTCCGACGCGGCCAGTACGCCGGCTCGGGTGACGTCGCCTTCGCCTGGGTGAACGGCATGGCGTCGGGCGACTTCCAGGCCGCCTTCGACCTGACCTGCCCCGCGCTGCAGCAGGCGGCGACCGACGCGGCAGCCGGTGGCGACCCGGCCGAGGTCCTCGCGGCGTACTTCTACGGCGAGACCCTCGGCGGCCAGGGCTTCACCGACGGCACCTTCGACGGGGTGAGCGACCTCGGGCGACCAGGACGTCGCGTCGTTCTCGCTGACGCTGGAGGACGGCAGCCCGTTCCTGCTGCTCGTCTACGTCGACTCCAGCCTGACGGTCTGCGACTTCTTCTGAGCCGCACGACCTGAGCCGGTCAGCTGACCGGGCGGCCGCGCATCCCGCGCGGCCGTCCGGTCATCGGCATGTGCTGCAGGTGCCGAAGATCTCGAGCGTGTGGCTGACGTCGGCGAACCCGTGCTCGCCGGCGACCCGGTCGGCCCACAGCTCGACGGCCGGGCCCTCCACCTCCACCGTCAGCCCGCAGTTGCGGCAGACCAGGTGGTGGTGGTGCTGCGGGCTGCAGCGGCGGTACAGCGCCTCGCCGGAGTCGGTGCGGATGGAGTCGAGTTCGCCGTCGTCGGCCAGGGACTGGACCGCCCGGTAGACGGTGGACAGCCCGACGGCGTCGCCGCCCGCGCGCAGGCGCGCGTGGACCTCCTGCGCGCTGTGGAAGCCGTCCAGGTCCTGGAAGACGGCCCGGACGGCCTCGCGCTGACGGGTGGTGCGGGCCATGGGTCCATGATCGCAGGCTGAGTCGATGGGTCTCGGTGACGAGGAGGCGAATGTGTTCGCGGTGACGCGCCTGCGGGCGCACGGTCAGGACGGCGCGGCGCTGGCCGACGCCGTCACGACGCTGCTCGGCGCCCTGTCCGCCCGGCCGGGCTTCCGGGACGGCGAACTCGGCCACTCGGCCGACGATCCGGACCTCTGGGCCCTGGTGACCCGGTGGGACGGCGTCGGTGCGTACCGCCGTGCCCTCTCGGCCGCCGAGGTGAAGATCGCCGGCGCCCCGGTGTGGGTGCACGCGCTCGACGAACCGGGTGTCTACCTCACCGACTGACGATCCCGTCCTACGCTCCGGTCCGTGGTCAGCCGGACGCGCACGGCGAGGTACGCCCGCCGACGCAAGCGCCGCATGGACGCCGTCGAGCACGACCTCAGCCCCGAGCAGTGGGCCGCGCTCCAGTCCGCCTGGGGCGGCTGCGCCTACTGCGGCGCCTCCGGCGTTCCGCTGCAGCGCGACTGCGTCCTCCCGATCTCCCGGGGCGGGCGGTACACGCTGGACAACATCGCCCCGGCCTGCGGTTCCTGCAACGCCAGCAAGTGCAACGACGAGGTCACCGGCTGGCTGCGGCGCAAGCGGCTCGACGAGCGCGCGTTCCTGGCCCGCCACGTGGAGATCCGGATCGAGCTGGCCGAGCGCTTCGCCGACGTGTCGACCGAGGCGTAGACCGCTCCGGAGCGGGAACCCCCGAGACAAGCATCCGCAGTTCTCGGGGAGGAACCTCTATGGCCGGCACGTCCGAGCGCGACCCACTGCGCACCTCTGGCTTGGCCGACCCCACGCGGGACATCCGGCTGCCACCGCTGCCCGGTACGCAGGGCCCCGAGCTGCCGCCGGAGTGGGAGGCGCTCCGTGTCGACGGCGAGACCGCGGAACCCGAGCCGTCGGAGGCGCTGGCCGACCAGCCGACCGATCAGCTCGGCCAGCCCCCGCAGGGCGACCGGGACCGGACCCTGACCTTCAGCGGCACCTCCGCGCAGCGCTGGGCGGCCGGGCACCCGGCGACACCGGACCCGGCCTGGTCGTCGGTTCCGGCAGCTCCCGCTCCCGTCGTCCAGCCGCGGCCCCGGACCGAGCGGGCGGTCCCGGCGGTGGCCGTGGGTCGTGCTGACGCTCGTCCCGATCCTGGTCATCGTCGTCACGGGTGTCTGGCTGCTCCTGCTCATGCGGGGCTGACCGGCACTGCCCCGGGGCGCGCGGCGGCGGCCAACTACCGTGGACGGGTCAACCGCCGACCGCCAGCCGGATGGAGCCCCTCGCCGTGAGCGACAGCCCCGCCAAGCACGACCCCGCCCGCCTCGACAAGGTGGTGAACCTCTGCAAGCGCCGGGGGTTCGTCTTCCCGTCGGGGGAGATCTACGGCGGCACGCGCTCCGCGTGGGACTACGGACCGCTGGGCGTCGAGCTCAAGGAGAACATCAAGCGGCAGTGGTGGCGGACCGTCGTCCAGAGCCGGGACGACATCGTCGGCCTGGACTCGTCGGTGATCCTGCCGCGGCAGACCTGGGTGGCCTCGGGCCACGTCGGCGTCTTCACCGACCCGCTGACCGAGTGCCAGAGCTGTCACAAGCGGTTCCGGGCCGACCACCTCGAGGAGGAGTTCGAGGCCCGGAAGGGCCGGCTCCCGGAGAACGGCCTCGCGGACATCAGCTGCCCGAACTGCGGCACCAAGGGCGCGTGGACCGAGCCGCGCGACTTCAACATGATGCTCAAGACCTACCTGGGCCCCGTCGAGGACGAGTCCGGCCTGCACTACCTGCGCCCGGAGACCGCCCAGGGCATCTTCGTGAACTTCGCGAACGTCATGGGCGCCGCCCGCAGGAAGCCGCCGTTCGGCATCGGCCAGATCGGCAAGTCGTTCCGCAACGAGATCACCCCGGGCAACTTCATCTTCCGCACGCGCGAGTTCGAGCAGATGGAGATGGAGTTCTTCGTCGAGCCGGGCTCCGACGAGGAATGGCACCAGTACTGGATCGACGAGCGGACCCGCTGGTACACCGACCTGGGCATCGCCTCGGAGAACCTGCGGCACTACGAGCACCCGAAGGAGAAGCTGTCGCACTACTCGACCCGCACCGTCGACATCGAGTACCGCTTCGGCTTCCAGGGCTCCGAGTGGGGTGAGCTCGAGGGCATCGCCAACCGCACCGACTTCGACCTGAAGACGCACACCGAGCACTCCGGCGTCGACCTGTCCTACTTCGACCAGGCGAGCAACACCCGCTGGGTGCCCTACGTCATCGAGCCGGCGGCCGGCCTCACCCGCTCGCTCATGGCGTTCCTCGTCGAGGCCTACGCCGAGGACGAGGCGCCCAACGCGAAGGGCGGCGTCGACACCCGGACGCTCCTGCGGCTCGACCCGCGGCTGGCGCCGGTGAAGGCCGCCGTCCTCCCGCTGTCGCGCAACGCCGACCTGTCCCCGAAGGCGCGCGACCTCGCCGCCGCCCTGCGGCGGAACTGGAACGTCGACTTCGACGACGCCGGCGCGATCGGCCGCCGGTACCGCCGCCAGGACGAGATCGGGACGCCGTTCTGCCTGACCGTCGACTTCGACACGCTCGAGGACGACGCGGTGACCGTGCGGGAGCGCGACTCGATGAGCCAGGAGCGGATCGGCCTGGGCAAGGTGGAGGACTACCTCAAGGCGAAGCTCCCCGTCTGCTGACGCCGAGCCGTCCCGGCTCAACCCGCTCAGCCCGACGTCTGGCCGCACCACGACGCGGCCAGACGTCGGCCGGCGCGGCTCAACCCGTGAGTCGGGGGCCCACGCCGTCGTCCACGCGGGCGAGCCACCCGTCGTCGCCGGCGTCCTCGCCGCGGAACCGGCCCTCCTGTCGAGGAACCTCGCGGAACTCGCGCACCGTCGGCCCGTCGGTGGACAGCTGACGTCGCACGAGGCGGTCGAGATCTGCACGGCCGCGCGACGACAGGTCGTCGGCGCCGGCGCGGACGAACCGGACGCCGAGCGACCGGAGCAGGTCCTCGCTGCGCTTCTCCTGCCACAGCTCTTCCTCGGGGGTGCGGCCGTAGCGCGGTCGTCGGTACTTGACCCGCCCATCGAACTCGATCGCCAGGGCAGCTCCCGGATACCAGCCGTCCGCCACCTTCAGCAGCCGTCCCTCCACCCACAGCTCCACCTGGGGGACGAACGGAGGCAGTCCCAGCGCGGCGAAGGTCAACCGGCCCCAGGTCTCCAGCCACGACTCGGCCCGGCTGTCGGCCAGCGCCACCGCCCGAACCGCACGCGGGATCCCGGGCACGGTCGACTGGCGATCGAGCGTGCGGACCAGTTCCTCGCGGGTGGTCAGCCGGCGCAGCAGTGCGGCGTCGACGGCGGCGACGGCATGGACCTCCGGCCAGGTCCGGGCCAGGTCGACCACGGTTCGGGCCGCCGTCGTCACCCGGTACGCGCCCCGCAGCGTCACCTCGTCGTCCGGCAAGCCCGCCTTGGTCATCAGCCAACCTCGGCCACGTCGCCATCGGTATGGGTCCGTCAGGTGCACGGTGGACGAGCCGCGCGCGTGGGCGCGGCAGTCCCCAGACCCATGCAGCGGAGGCCCCGCTCAGCACGGCCGACGACCGGTCCAGGCTCGTCATCACGCCCAGCGCATCGAGTCCCGGACGACGACCGGTCCGCTCCACCTCGGCCAGGTCGGTCGCGGTGACGAACACACCCCTCCGGAGGCGGACCCATGTCCCGGTGCGCACCGCCGTCCCGATCTCTGCCTCGCCCACCCCCCGCTCGGCCAGGTCGGCGGTGGTGAAGATGCCCAGCCGGCGGCGGGCGGGCTCCGCGAGGGCCAGTGGGACGGCAGGGTGAGTGCTCACGGGGGAGACGGTGGATCCCACCGGCGGCTGCCCGGGGCGGTCGCGCCGATCTGTGGATGCACGAGACACCTGGGGACGACGCGGCTCAAGCCGCACCGGCCGACCTTGAGCCGCATCGTCGCCCGGCTCCACGTCCGGCCGGCCGGGTCCACCTACCCTGGGTGGCGTGACGACGACGGTGCTGCCTGCCCTCAAGCTGGGCACGCTCGCCGTCGACCCCGCCGTCGTCCTGGCGCCGATGGCCGGGATCACCAACCCCGCCTTCCGCACGCTCTGCCGGGAGTTCGGGGCCGGGCTCTACGTCTGCGAGATGATCACCACGCGGGCGCTGGTCGAGCGCAGCGCAAAGACGCTGCAGATGGTCCGCGCGACGGCCGACGAGAAGGACGCCTTCTCCGTCCAGCTGTACGGCGTCGACCCCGCGACGGTCGGCCGGGCGGTCGAGATGCTGGTCGACGAGCACGTCGCCGGCACCCGGCCCGCGCACATCGACCTGAACTTCGGCTGCCCGGTGCCCAAGGTGACCCGCAAGGGCGGCGGCTCGGCCCTGCCCTGGCGGCGGGTGCTCTTCCGCGACATCGTGCGCGCCGCCGTCCGTGCGGCGAAGGACGTGCCGGTCACGGTCAAGACCCGCATCGGCATCGACGCCGACCACGTCACCTACCTCGAGGCAGGGCGGACGGCGCAGGACGAGGGCGCCGCGGCGATCACCCTGCACGGCCGCACCGCCGATCAGCTCTACAGCGGCACCGCCGACTGGTCGCGCATCGCGCGCCTGGTCGAGGAGGTCGACATCCCGGTCCTCGGCAACGGCGACATCTGGGAGGCCGACGACGCCCTGCGCATGGTCGCCGAGACCGGCTGCGCCGGCGTCGTGATCGGGCGCGGGTGCCTGGGCCGGCCGTGGCTGTTCGGCGACCTCGCCGCCGCGTTCGCGGGGGAGAGCCGCCGCATCCTGCCGACCCTGCGCGAGGTGGCCGCGATCATGTACCGGCACGCCGAGCTGCTCTCGCAGGAGCAGGGCGAGCTGCACGGCTGCACCGACTTCCGCAAGCACGTCGCCTGGTACCTCAAGGGCTTCTCGGTGGGCTCCGACGTGCGCCGGGCGCTGGCGATGGTCAGCGGCCTCGACGAGCTGGCCGGTCTGCTCGACGGCATCCCCGACCAGCCGTACCCGGTCGCCGTCCTGGGTGCGCCGCGGGGCCGGACCAGCCCGCCGCGGCCGGTCGCCCTGCCGGAGGGCTGGCTGGCCGACCGCGACGACCCACGTCCGCCCGCGGGCGCCGAGCTGGACACGAGCGGCGGATGACCAGCGGTCCGTTCCTCTACGACGACGAGCCGGCGCCGCTGCACACCGGCACCCCGCGGCGGCGCCCCGGCCTGGTTCTCGCGCTGCTGCTCGGCACCGTGCTCGTCGCCGTCGGCATGGTGGCGGCGCTGTACCTGGTCCGCGGCTCACCGGCCGAGCAGTCCGAGGAGGCGGTGGGGGTGTTCCTCGCCGCCCTCGACCGGGGGGACGGCGAGACCGCGCACGCGCTGCTCTGCGCCGAGGTCCGCGACCGGACCGAGGCCGGCGAGGTGCCCCCGGAGTACAGCCCGGCGCTGCCCGCACGGGTCGTCGGGTCGGAGGAGACCGAGGTCGACGGCACGTCCGTGGTCGAGGTCGAGGTGCGCGGTGCCGACGGCGTGACGACGCCGTTCGTGGTCGTCAACGAGGACGGCCCGCGCCTGTGCGGCACGTCCTCGGCGGGCTGAGGAGAGCTCCCAGGTTTTCGGTCTGGCTCGGGCCCGGATGCCTTCCCCTCGCCTCTCGACCCTGCCACGATGGCGCCGCCCCCTGGTGGGCCCCGACCAACTCCTCGAGAGGATTCTGCGTTGTCGCAGCCGCCTTACAACCCCGTTCCCGGAGCACCGGCCGGTGGCCCCGTGCCGCCGCCCGCGGCACCGGCGCCTGCAGCTCCCACGCAGGTCGTCTACCCGGGGCAGGTGCAGCTGGCGCCACAGCCGCAGTACGCGCCGTCGCCGCAGCAGGCGCAGCAGGCGCAGCCGCAGCAGTTCGCGACCGGCTTCCCGAACTACGTGTCGCCGCCGCCCTCGCCGCCCAACCGCACCAGCCTGTACGTCGGCACGCTCGTCGTCCTGCTCACGGTGATCTTCGCCGTCATCGGCTTCCTGATCATCTCCTGACCAGCTCGCGCTGATCTGCCGTCTCCCGGGCGCCCCGTGCGCCCGGGAGACGTGTTGTTCCTGTCACACCGCCTCGCACCCGGCGCCGCCGTCGGTCAAGATGCCTCACACGTGCTGGTAGTGGACGTCCCAGACGTCTGCTTTTCTGGCCGCGGCTGATCCACCATGGAAGCGGCCGTCCGGGCCCGAGGATTTCGTGGAGGTACGCGGTGGCTGGAACCAAGTGGGTCTACGACTTCAGCGAGGGCAGCAAGGACCAGAAGGACCTGCTCGGCGGCAAGGGCGCGAACCTCGCCGAGATGACCAACCTGGGGCTGCCGGTCCCGCCCGGCTTCACCATCACCACCGACGCGTGCCGGTACTACCTGGAGAACGGCGGCACCCCGCCGGACCTCGATGCGCAGGTCACCGAGTACCTCGTCGCGCTCGAGAAGGCGATGGGCAAGACGCTCGGTGACCCGGCCGACCCGCTGCTGGTCTCCGTGCGCTCCGGGGCCGCGGCCTCGATGCCCGGGATGATGGAGACCGTCCTCAACGTCGGGCTCAACGACGAGTCGGTCCAGGGCCTGGCCGCCCAGGCCGGCAGCGAGCGCTTCGCCTGGGACTCCTACCGGCGGCTCATCCAGATGTTCGGCAAGACCGTGCTCGACATCGACGGCGAGCACTTCGACGACGCGCTCGACGCGGTCAAGCGCGAGCAGGGCACCGAGTCCGACCTCGACCTCGACGCCGACCACCTGAAGGACGTCGTCGACCGGTTCAAGGCCATCGTGCGCGAGCACGCCGACCGCGACTTCCCGCAGGACCCGCGCGAGCAGATGGACCTGGCGATCAACGCCGTCTTCGACTCGTGGAACTCCGACCGGGCGATCCTCTACCGCCGCCGCGAGCGCATCCCCGGCGACGCCGGCACCGCGGTGAACGTCTGCTCGATGGTGTTCGGCAACCTCGGCATGGACTCCGGCACCGGCGTCGCCTTCACCCGCGACCCGGGCAGCGGCGAGCAGGGCGTGTACGGCGACTACCTGCAGAACGCGCAGGGGGAGGACGTCGTCGCCGGCATCCGGAACACGGTGCCGCTGGCGGATCTCGAGAAGATCGACGACGGCGCCTACCGCGAGCTCATGGAGACGATGGCGCGGCTCGAGTCGCACTACCGCGACCTGTGCGACATCGAGTTCACCATCGAGCGCAACAAGCTCTGGATGCTGCAGACCCGCGTGGGCAAGCGGACGGCGGGGGCGGCGTTCCGCATCGCCACCCAGCTCGTCGACGAGGGCCTCATCGACATGGACGAGGCCGTGCGGCGGGTCAGCGGCGAGCAGCTGTCGCAGCTGATGTTCCCGCGGTTCGTCTCCGGCGGGGACGCCCAGCAGCTCACCCAGGGCATGAACGCCTCGCCCGGCGCCGCCGTCGGCAAGGCCGTGTTCTCCTCCGAGGTCGCCGTCGCGTGGGCGGAGAAGGGCGAGCAGGTCATCCTGGTCCGGCGGGAGACCAACCCCGACGACCTCTCCGGGATGATCGCCGCGCAGGGCGTGCTGACCAGCCGCGGCGGGAAGACCTCGCACGCCGCCGTCGTCGCGCGGGGGATGGGCAAGACCTGCGTCTGCGGCGCCGAGGAGCTGCAGGTCGACACCAAGAAGAAGCAGTTCACGGCGCCCGGCGGCACCGTGGTCAACGAGGGCGACGTCATCTCGATCGACGGGTCGACCGGCCGCGTGTGGCTGGGCGAGGTGCCGGTCGAGGCGCCGGCCGTCGTCCGCTACTTCGAGGGCGAGATCGACCCGGAGTCCGACGAGGCCGACGACCTGGTGCGCAGCGTGCACCGGATCCTCACCCACGCCGACTCGGTGCGGCGGCTGGCCGTGCGCACCAACGCCGACACCCCGGAGGACTCCGCGCGGGCCCGGCGGTTCGGCGCGCAGGGCATCGGCCTGTGCCGGACCGAGCACATGTTCCTCGGCGACCGGCGGCAGCTGGTCGAGACGCTGATCCTCGCCGAGAGCGAGGAGGAGCGGAACGCGGCGCTCGACGCAGCTCGAGCCGCTGCAGAAGCAGGACTTCCTCGAGATCTTCGAGGCGATGGACGGCCTGCCGACGACGATCCGGCTCCTGGACCCCCCGCTGCACGAGTTCCTGCCCGACCTCACCGACCTGTCGGTGCGCGTCGCGATCGCGGAGGAGCGGGGCGAGCACGACGAGGGCACCCTCCGGCTGCTCGCCGCCGTGCAGGCGATGCACGAGCAGAACCCCATGCTCGGGCTGCGCGGGGTGCGCCTCGGCCTGGTCGTGCCCGGCCTGTTCGCCATGCAGGTGCGGGCCATCGCGGAGGCGGCGTGCGAGCGGCGGAAGGCCGGCGGCGACCCGCACCCGGAGATCATGATCCCGCTGGTCGGCGCCGTGCAGGAGCTGGAGGCCATCCGCGAGGAGGCCGAGCGCGTCCTGGCCGAGGCCTGCGTCTCCGAGGGCATCGACGTGCACGCCACGATCGGCACGATGATCGAGGTGCCCCGGGCGGTGCTCACCGCGGACGAGATCGCCGGTGCCGCCGACTTCTTCTCGTTCGGCACCAACGACCTCACCCAGATGACCTGGGGCTTCTCCCGCGACGACGTCGAGTCGGCGTTCTTCCACGCCTATCTCGACAAGGGCATCTTCGGGATCTCGCCGTTCGAGTCGCTGGACATCCCCGGCGTCGGGGCGCTGATCAAGATCGCGGTCGAGCGAGGCAGGAGCACCCGGCCCGACCTCAAGCTCGGCATCTGCGGCGAGCACGGCGGCGACCCCGAGTCGGTGCACTTCTTCCACGAGGTCGGCCTGGACTACGTGTCGTGCTCGCCGTTCCGCGTGCCGGTGGCCCGCCTCGAGGCCGGCCGGGCGGCGCTGGGCGGGGACCGCACCGGCTCCTGACGCCACGCCGTCCCCAGGGGGCCGCGGGCGGTCGGCGGCTCGTGGTACCCATGACGTGTGGGGGTGGGCGTCGGCAGGCTCGTGGGCAGGATCGTCTTCGCCGCCGTCCTGGCGTTCTTCCTGCTCGTGGTCTCGACGGCGCTGGCCATCTGGTGGACCGCGCGGCAGGACTCCCGGCCGACCTCTGACGCGATCGTCGTGCTCGGCTCGGCCCAGTACAACGGCGTCCCGTCGTCGATCTTCGAGGCGCGGCTGGAGCACGCGCGCAAGCTGTACGAGGAGGGCGTCGCGCCGGTGATCGTGACCGTCGGCGGCAAGGCCGACGGCGACCAGTTCACCGAGGCCGAGGCCGGCCGCGACTACCTGGCGGCGACCGGGGTGCCGGCCGAGGCGCTGCTCGCCATCCCGGAAGGCGGGGACACCCTCGAGAGCATCCGGGCGGTCGCGAGGACGTTCACCGAGCAGGGGTGGACGACGGCGGTGCTGGTGAGCGACCCGTGGCACGCGATGCGCGCCGAACGGATGGCCGAGGACGCCGGCATCGACGCGGAGAGCTCGCCCACGCGGCAGGGCCCCGCCGTCCAGACGCGCGCCACGCAGTTCCGCTACATCCTCCGCGAGACGGCGGCCTACCTGCTCTACCGCGCGACCGGCGAGAGCGTCGCCGGGGCACCGGGGATCGGTTGAGATGCTCGAGATCGGCAGACCCGGCAGCGCCGGGACGGATCGAGGGGAGCGGCCCGTCCTCCAGGACGGCGAGGTCGTGGCCACGCTGCAGGCGTCCAACTGGCGCGAGTCCGCGACCGCCGCGGTCGGCGGTCAGGCGTGGGTGTTCACCCGGCAGGGACGCGCGACCGTCGGCCGCTGGGCGTCGGAGCCGGAGGATGCCGCACGTCTGCGGGCGCGGCAGACGGCGTGGTGGAAGGGCACCTGGGTGCTCGACCTCGAGGGGACGACGGTGGATCTGGAGATCGCCTCGCACTGGAAGGGCACCCACCGCTACCTGATCCGGGGCCGCACGGTGGCCGAGAGCGGCACGACCGGAGGATGGTCACCTCGCCCCACGCTCACCGCTGAATCGGAGCTCCCGTTGCACCACCAGGTGTTCATCCTCTGGCTGGAGCTCGTCCTCCAGCGCCGCAACGCAGCGGCGGCCGCCTGATGGCCGGGCGGGGACGGATCCGGGCCGCGGACATCGCGCTGGTCCGCGAGCGGTCGAAGATCGACGAGATCGTCGGCGAGCACCTGCAGCTCAAGCGGGCCGGTGGCGGTTCAGCCTGAAGGGCCTCTGCCCTTTCCACGACGAGAAATCGCCTTCGTTCCAGGTCACCCCCTCGCGCGGCCTCTACCACTGCCTCGCCGGAGAGACCGGCGTCCTCACGGAGGACGGGACCATCCCCATCCGGGAGCTGGCCGGAAAGACCGTCCGCGTGCTCAATGGCAACGGCGGGTGGGTGGAAGCGCCGTTCAAGTCGTACGGCGTCCAGCGGCTCATGAGGCTGACGCTGACCCGCAACGGGCGGATGAAGGAGCTCTACGCGACGGACGAGCACCGCTGGTTCGTCCCGTCAGGAAGACTTCGTCAGAACCGGCGAGAGAAGCTCACTCGGGATCTGTATCCCGGTGACCAACTGTCGGCGTCCTTCCCGATGAGCAGGGTCCTCAACCCTGCGACTCGGCCTTCACCGTTCGGCATGGCGCGCGGATTCGTGTACGGCGACGGTCACCGAGAGAACGCCGGTTCGACTGCAGTGCTTTGCGGCGAGAAGGACGCAGAACTGGCGTATCTGTTCGAAGGGCACCGGAGTTGGTCGGAAGAGCGAGGTACCCGGTATTACGGGATGCCGGCCTACTTCAAGGATCAGCGGCCGGCCTTGGATGAGAACCCCGCGTACCTGCTCGGCTGGCTCGCGGGCTATTTCGCGGCCGACGGCTGCGTCGCTGAGGACGGAGACGCGATCCTCAACTCGGCCCGCATCGAGAACTTGGAGTACGTGCGAACTCTCTGCACGCGGCTCGGTATTGGGACCTTTGCCATTGCGAAGCAGAACCGTGTGGGAATCGATGGCGTGCCCAGCGACATCTACAACCTTCGCTTCATGACGAAGGGCCTGCCCGAGTCATTCTTCCTGCTGGAGCAGCACCTCGTCCGTTTCCTGGCCAATCAGAAGAAGTACGAACGCAAGCGTTGGGTCGTGCAGTCGGTCGAGTGGAGCGACCGGGAGGAAGAGGTCTACTGCGCCGAGGTTCCCGGCACGCATGCCTTCACGCTCGAGGACAACATCCTCACCGGCAATTGCTTCGGCTGCGGGGAAGGCGGCGACGTCATCTCCTTCGTCCAGAAGATCGACCACCTTCCGTTCTCCGAGGCGGTCGAGTTGCTCGCCGGCAGGGCGAACGTCGAGCTGCACTACGAGGACGACGGCGGGCGGCCGACCGGCGGGCCGGACCGGGCGAACGTGGGCCAGCGCGCCCGGTTGGTGGCCGCGAACACCGCCGCTGCTGCCTTCTTCGCGGAGCAGCTGGGCACGCCGGAGGCGGCGCCCGCACGTCAGTTCCTGGCCGAGCGCGGGTTCGACCGGCAGGTGGCGCTCGACTTCGGCTGCGGCTTCGCGCCCGCCGGCTGGGACGCGCTGACCCGGCACCTGCGCGGCAAGGGCTTCACGCCAGGCCGAGCTGGTGACCGGCGGACTGGCCAAGGAGTCGTCGCGGGGCACGCTGATCGACCGGTTCCACCGCCGGCTGGTCTGGCCGATCCGCGACATCACCGGCGACGTCATCGGCTTCGGCGCGCGCAAGCTCATGGACGACGACCCGGGCCCCAAGTACCTCAACACCCCGGAGACGCCGCTCTACAAGAAGAGCACCGTGCTCTACGGGATCGAGCGGGCCAAGCGGGACATCGCCAAGCGACACCAGGCCGTCGTCGTCGAGGGCTACACCGACGTGATGGCCTGCCACCTGGCCGGCGTCACCACCGCTGTCGCGTCCTGCGGAACCGCGTTCGGTGGCGAGCACATCGGCGTGCTGCGTCGGATGCTGATGGACCAGCAGGAGCTGTCGGGTGAGGTGATCTACACCTTCGACGGCGACGCGGCGGGGCAGGCGGCGGCGATGAAGACGTTCAAGGAGGACCAGCGCTTCGTCGCGCAGACCTTCGTGGCCGTCGATCCCGGCGGGCGGGACCCGTGCGAACTGCGGCAGGAGCAGGGCGACGCCGCCGTCCGCGACCTCGTCGGCCGGCGGACGCCGCTCATCGAGTTCGTCCTGAAGACGACGCTGGCCGGCTACGACCTGGCCACCGTCGAGGGCCGGGTGGCGGCGATCGAGAAGGCGGCACCGTGGGTCGCCGAGATCAAGGACCGCGCCCTTCGGGACGGATACGCGACCACGGTTGGCGTTCATGGTCGGCAACATCGACGAGGCGGAGGTCGTGGCCCGGGTCCGACGGCTCACCGGCGAGGGCGGGGAGCGGCCTCGAGCGCGGGCGCGGATGGCGCAGCGGTCGCCGGACGACATCGCGATCGCCGTCGAGCGGGAGGCGGTCAAGGCGGCGCTGCAGTCCCCGGAGCTGGCCGGGCCCTCGTTCGACGCCGTCCCGCCGGCCGCGTACACCGACCCGGACTACGCGGCGGTGGCCGCCGCGGTGGCCGGCGCCGGGGGAGCGGCCGCGGCGACGGTGACCGGTCCGGCGTGGCTGGACGAGGTGGCCGCGCACTGCGACCGGGAGACCGCCCGGGCGCAGCTGACCGCGCTGGCCGTCGAGCCGCTGCGCTCGGTGGGCGAGGCGCGACAGCCACTACGTGAACGCGGTCATGGCCCGCCTCCAGGAGATCGCGACGGTGCGGCAGGTCGCGGCGCTCAAGGGCAAGCTGCAGCGGATGAACCCGGTCGAGGCGCCCGACGAGTACACGAAGGTGTTCGGTCAGCTCGTGGCGCTCGAGCAGCAGGCACGGTCGTTGCGGGAGCGGGCGATGGGCGGGCTGACGCCATGAGTCTGGTCGACGTCGTCCGTCGTCGCTTCGCCCGGCCGCCGGAGCCGGTGCGGGTGGCGGTGCTGGCGTCGCCCGACCCCGACGAGCGGGTGCTCGCCTGGGGTCCGCTGGCGCGGGAGCAGGGCTGGCTCGTGGCGACGTCCCGCGGTCTGAGCGTCGTCCCGCCGGAGGTGACCTCGGTGACCGACGCCGCCGTCCTGCCGTGGCACGAGGTGGGTTCCGCCCGGTGGACGGCGACCAACGACGGCGGCGGCACCTTCGAGGTGACCGCGCTGGTCGAGGCGGAGCCCGGCGTGCAGGTGCGGCAGCCGGCCACGCGATACGTGGTCACCGACGCCGGTGACCTGCCGTCGGTGGTGCGCAAGCGGGTCGACCAGACGGTCGCTCGCCAGCAAGCGCGCGCCGCTGCCGGACAGGGGAGGGGTGCTGCTGGTGGCGCGCCGGATCCCCGGCCAGGCGGCGCGGGAGTGGTCGGTCGTGTTCGACGACGACGCCGATCGCCAGGACCCCGCCAAGCGCGAGGTGGCCCAGCAGAAGCTGGCCGAGGCCGTCGCCGCCGAGCAGCCGGAGTTCTAGCCGCTCAGCGCGGGGCGTCGGTGCCCATCTTGCCCTTGAGCGAGGAGACGGCGTCGTCGGCGCGGGCCTGCGCCATGCCGGCGAGGCTCTGCAGGCGCGGGTCGTCCTTGGCGTGCTCCCAGGCGCGCCGGATCTGCTCGTACCGCTCGCGTCCGGCGCGGGCGCCGAGCACGTAGCCGGCACCGAAACCGGCGATGAACGACAGCTTCGCCACGAGGACCTCCAGGACGGACGAGCAGGGTTTGTGATCACGCTACCTGTGGTCGTGCGTCGCGCGAGACTCGACCGGGGGTTCCGAGGGACGGCACAGGCGGTGAGGTAGTCTCGACCGGCCAGCGGGTCCGCCCCGCTGATCCCCCGTAGCTCAATTGGCAGAGCATGCGACTGTTAATCGCAGGGTTATTGGTTCGAGTCCAATCGGGGGAGCAAAACCCCAGGTCAGCGGCTTGAAGGGCCAGCCGCGCCAGTCGCTGCGACGAACAAACGACGAACATTCGTCGCAGCCGAGCCTGCTCCCAGCCCAGATGGTCGCTTCTCGTCGGCGCTCAGCGAGACCGCTGGAGCGCCGTCGCCGCCTCCGGGCTCGCGATCGGGCAATTGGACACGCTGAAGGGGTGCTTCCTCAGGGACACGGATGAGGCTCTTGGTTGCGCCAAGGGCGTACTGGGGCAAGCCGTGGATTACCTCAGGACGGAGGCCGGACTGAACAATGCCCTGCGCTTAGCCGGGCTTTCGCAGACCGACACCCCAGAAGACCGCACTGACTGCCACGTTCGCCACTGCGTCGAAGTTCCTCAAGTGGTTCGCCGTCGCTGAGTGGGCCGGCAGCTTCCTGGCCAGCCTGGCGTTTCAACACATCGGCGGCACCGGGGTTCTGTTGGCCAACGAGCCGGTCGCGCCGTCTCTCGACGCCAAAGGGCGCGCGGTGCTTTCCCGGTGCTTGTCCAGCAACTGGACGGCGTGGACCGTCGACCAGGTCTGCCAGGACCTTGCCTATGGGGACTACACCCGGCCCGTCGTGCCGACCCTGGGATCCACAGGCACCGGCCGAAAACGCGTTCAACGACTGGGACGGGTCGATCCACTCCTGGCGGCTGTACAACGTGCTCGAGCGGGACGCGAGCCGGCACCCTCCACCTCGTTCTGCTTGAGAACGGCAAACTGGTGGCCCACCCAATTGCCAGGGGTGACGAAGCGCAGTTCAAGGCGGACTGGCCCGAGCACGAGTGGGTTTCTCAGGAGTTCCCCATGCTGATCGACGAGATTGGTTCACCGGCCGTCAACAACCCCCCATTACACCTGCGCCTCTTCACCGAAGGCCGCGGCGGAAACTGGTTGCTGCGACAAGCGGGACGGCACCTCTTGGCACATCGACGCAAACGGTGTTCGGCACTGGGTCGGCACCGTCCAGGCGCAACAGGACCTCAGTCGAACGATGTTGACCTTCCATCCGGCGCAATGGGCGCACGACGTCTGCCTTTTACCCCGCGCCAGGAGACACGGACCTGCGCGCCTGCTGACCTCGGCAAGGCGACGAAGTGCTCGCCGCCGCGCGGCGGCGATGGTTAGCGGGGCCCGCCGGCGTGGTTGCACTTCTGGTTGCAGTTGGCCGCGTTCTCGGTCATTCGTAGTCGTGCGCGGCCGTATTTATCCGCTGGTCAAGGCTTATGGACGTGGCGAACCGCCCTGAACGCGATCATGACGGCCTGGCAGTGTGGGGGTCGGGGTTCGGGTCCCCTCAGCTCCGCCCCATCTGAGCAGGGCTTTCGTCGTTCTGCTCACTTTCATCCAGCCGACCTTTCCCCGTCGAATCCTCGCTAGTTACCCGGGTATCCGGCCCACGGGTCGATCGGGCTCGTGCCGGAGAATGGTCTCTCCGAATAGCGCCGAGATCGCGCATCGACCGTGTGCTCCGTCGGTGAGTAAGCGTTGATGAACGTGCTGACCGACGGCATCTCAGGCAGGTGGTACGGGTCGGCGATGGACACCACGATCGATGGCACGTCGACGTGACGCGGAACCTCGGGCGCCTGCGGGGGGACCAGCTATGCGGGAGTCATTGGAGTTGCCGGCGAAACGAACGTTGGCGAAGTAGATGACGAGGTCGTGCTGGCGTTGCAGGTCGCGCTCCGACCGGATGGACCGACCCTCCCGGGAACGGGGCGAGTGGTCACACTCAGGCCCCGTTTGGCGAGCTTGGCGGTGAACCGCTTCGCATAGCCTCCGGTGCGGTCGTAGAAGGTCGGCTCATCGCCTATGACGTAGACCAGCACATCGGAATACCGAGTGGACGAGAGCGGGAGAAGGCCTCGCGATCGCGCACGAGCGTGATTGCTCGGGCCGCGCACTCGCGCTTCCACGTGTCGATCTCAGCCTTGGACACCGTCGTGAACGTGTTCGTAGCAGGATCCTCGAGGAGTCCGAGTCGGGCCTTGAGGGTGAGGACACGGCGCACGGCCTCGTCGACGCGGGCCAGGGGCACGTCGCCCCGTTCCACTGCATCGAGCACTATCTGAAAATCCTCCACGGGGTCGATCGCCCCCAGGAGCATGTCGCAGCCGGCCAGTAGAGCCGTGGGCAGACCCACATGTCGCGGCATCGCCGTCGAGAAGCCCGCCATCGCCGTGTTGTCGGAGACGATCAGACCTTCGAAGCCCAACTCGCCGCGGAGCAGGTTCTGAAGGAGGTCTGCGGAGAGCGTCGCCGGCAGATTTCCGTCACTCGGCCTCCTGCGCCGGTGTCGTCCGTGAGGGCAGGCAGGCGGATATGACCCGGCATGACAGTCATGGCGCCCGCGCGGATTCCTGCCCGGTACACCTCACCGAACGTCGCGCGCCATGTGACGAGGTCCATGGTGTTGTCCGTGGTGAGCAGGTGCTGGTCACGGCCGTCGACGCCATCTCCAGGCCAGTGCTTCAGCGTGGCTGCGACACCACAGGCCTGCACGGCCGAGACGTAGGCGGACCCCATGGCAGCCACGAGCTCAGGGTCTCGCCCAAAGGCGCGTGTGCGAACGATCGGATTCTGCGGATGATCCGAGGTCGATGACCGGTGCGAATGCCCAGTTGATGCCCAATTCGCGGCCCCTGCTGCCGCACGCCAGTCCGAGCCGTCGCGCCTGCTCTGGATCGCCGGTGGCGGCCACTTGAAGAGGATTGGCAAACGCATCGTCGAGATCTCCATGACGCCGGCGCCTTTCTCGAGGTTCGCGGCCACCAGCAGTGGGACTGAGGACCACGCCTGGGCGAGGGCGACGTCATCCCGGGTCTGTTCCGCGTCGCGGGCGAGCAGAAGCACCGCCCCAGGCGCAAGACCGGCCTTTTCCCAGTCCGCCAGTAGTTGGCCGGTTTCGGGACCGTGGAGGTAGAGGCAGAACAGTTGGCCGACCTTCGCCGCCATGTCGAGGGAACGGATCTCCTCCTCGACGGCAAGTGCCTGTGCCTCGCTAAGGGCAGGAAGGTGAGAGTGCATCACGGGGCCACGGGCAAGGTGAGAGACATGAACGGGGGACTCCTGTAGGTGCGTGGTGGGGAGATGACGGTGCGCGGCTGCTCGACGCCGGCCGACACCGGCGGCGCCTGTGCCTCACAGAACTGCGAGAGGGTTGACCGGTGACGCTGTGGCCCGGGGAGGGGCAGGGCGGCGACTACGGCGAGGAAGCTGTTGCGTCGATGGTCGTCGCACGCCGACGCCAGCTCCTCCAGATCCGCACAGTCGATCAAGAAGATTCCCATCGCGACGAGGGTCAGGATGTGCCACGGCGTGCTGACGTTCTGCACGAGAGGGTTGGGTGAGTCCAGTCCGGCGTCGCTGAGCACCAGGGAAAGTACGCGCGTCGTGGATCCACCGGGCACATTCCAGATCGAGAGTGCCGACCTGGAAGAAGGTTCCGGGCTCCGGCGGCGGCGATTGGGACGTCCCGTGCGGACGAACAGGATGTCACCCGATTGTGGTGTTGTTCCCGTCGCCACCAACCAGCGCTGCACCTCGGCCAGGGTGACCACCCGGTCCACAGGGACGTACGGCTCGTTGGATGTCATGCGAGGGAGATCGAGGAGCAGCCCGCGCCCGACGGCCCCGCCTCCCGCCGGCACGATGTCGTTCGCCGTCACGCCGTCGCCGGAAACCACCGCCGTCGAAGTGCCGCCGTATCCCCGATTCTCGTAGAAGAAGTGGCCGAGGGAGTCCATGTGCGTCATGGAGGCCCAGCCGTGCTGCTGGTACCGGATCTCCTCGTTCACCGCCAGCCAGTCGTGAGCCGCGTCCATGCTGGTCGTCAACGGCGCGACGTCTTGGTCGGTTGCAAGGGTGTTGCGCGCCGCCTGGCGGTCGGCGCAGCTGATGACCGTGCCCTCGGTGACCGTTCGCAGGCCGGCGAGGGTGGCCTTCGGGGTGAGGAAGTTCAGGGCGCCTCGTCCCGGGGCGTCCGGCCACTGGCCGGTCCGGTCGAGCGCCGCGACGAGGGCCCTGAACTCCGCTTCCTGCAGCATGGTGAGCTGGCTCGCCTCAGCAGTCCGACTTGTACACGTAGTCGGCGTTGTCGGGGTCGTCGATCGTGTCGGCGGTGGAGCAGCTTCGACGGGATGCCGATCGGGTCGGCGTCCGTCGGCACCGGGCCTCCGTCCGGGTTCTCCTCGAGGTAGTCGACGAGGGCGCCGACCTGCTGGCGGCCGATTTCGAAGGGGTTCTGGGCGATCAGCGCCGTGATGGTGCCGTTCCTCAGCGCTTCCACCTCCGGTGGGACGGCGTCGAACGCGATCAACGTGATCTCCCCGGCCTTACCGGCCTGCTCGATCGCTGCCGCGGCGCCGACACCGTCGGGCCCCGTCGGCAGCCACGATGAAGCGAAGGTCCGGGTGGGCGATGATCAGCGAGGAGGCGTCCGTGGTGGCCTTGTTGATGTCGAAGCCGCTGAACTCGTCCTCGAGGCGCGTGAGGTCTGGACGGGCCTCGGCGACCGCCTCGAGGAAGGGCGTCGTCCGACCTTCGAGCGGCGGGATCCCGGGAGCGCCCCCCATGTAGACCATCGAGCCGGCCCCTTCCGGCACGGGAGGCCAGCGCCTCCTCGGCGAATTGCGCTGTGTCGAAGTCGCTGAACACGGTCTGGTACTCGGTCCTCGGGTCCGTGCCGGTGGCCGTGACGACGGGCACACCGTCCTCCATTCAGCTGCTCGTACTGCGCGACGAACTGGTTGCCGTTGAACGGATTGGCGAAGATGCCGTCGGGCTCGGTCAGGAGTGCCGACTGGAAATTGTCGGCGGTCTGGTTGTCGTCGATCGCCGTGCTCGTGTAGAGATCCAGCTCAACGCCACGCGCGTCGGCCTCCTCCTGCGCCCCGCACGCGATGCTCTGCCAGAACGGGTCCGACGTGTTCGCCAGGACGCCTGCCAGCTTGATGTCCGAGCCGCTGTCGCCCGAGCCCGAGCCGGAGTCGGAGTCGGAGTCGGAGTTTGAATTGCAACCGGTCATTACCAGCGTGACCGCGACGCCCCCGAGCAGGGCAGAACTCAGTCGTGTTCTTCTCATGGATGGTCCTTCGTGGGGGTAGGGGAAGCGCCGGTCAGTGCCTGGCCGCGCGCCGCTTGCTGGTGGTGCGGTCAATGACGACGGCGAGCAGGAGCACCGCGCCGACGACGATGAGTTGCCCAGAACGAGGGCACCCCGGTGATGACCAGGCCGGTCTGCAGGATGACGGCCAGGGCGGAGCCCCAGACGGCACCGACGATGGAGATGTAGCCGCCCGTCAGGAGAGTTCCCGCCGATGACGACGGCGGTCACCGCTGCGAGGGAGTCGTTGGCGTGCCCGGCCAGGGCGGTCGACCCGAACCGGGTGAGGTCGAAGAAGCCGGCGACCCCGGCGAGCCCGCCGGCCAGGGATGTCAGGACGATGAAGTGCTGGCGAACCTTCAGTCCGGCCCGTTCGGCGGCCGCCCGGGACGACCCGATGGCCTGCGTCCGCATGCCGAAGCGGGTGTACCGGACGACGGCCCACCCAACGATGGCCGCTACAACAGCTACGAGGGCCGGAACCGGGATCTCGCCGACGGTGTTGAGGCCGATCGATCGCTGCATCTCGAACGGCATTCCGGCGACGTCGGCACCGTCGCTCAGCAGATAGGCGACGCCGGTGCCGATGCCCAGCGTGGCGAGCGTCGCGATCAACGAGTTCACGTCGGCGACTGCGATGAGGATGCCGTTGACGACGCCGAAGACGACACCGGCCAGCACGCACGCCAGCAAGCCGAGCCAGATCGCCGTCCACGGGCTGTCGTACTCGCGGGTCACCGGGTCCTGGAACTTCTGGACGACCAGGGCGCCGATGACGGAGCTCAGCACCAGGTTCGCGCCGAGGGACAGGTCGAAGATGCCGGGCTCCCAGCATCATGGCCAGGCCGAGCGCGAGCAGGAGGGCCTGGGTCGCGCCTAGCAGAAGCGACCGCCCGTTGGCGATCGTGAAGAAGACGTTGTCCTCGGAAACCAATGTGAACACGATGACCAGGACGACGTCGAGCGCGAAGACCCACGTGGCCCGTCGAGCGGAGCAGGTTGCTCATCACCGACGCGGGGCGCAGGGCCCGGTCGTCGACCGGGGGAGGGCTGGTCGTACCGGATGCGCTTCCCTGCACTGCGGCTGTGCTCACGCGGCAGCTCCTGCCTTGTAGCCGACCATGGCCGCGACCAGGTCGGGAACGGTGAGGTCCGCGGCCGGTGCCCGCAAGCGGTCTCGCCGCGCCACAGAACGGCGACCGTGTCGGCGGCCTTGAGGATGCGGGGCAGATCGTGCGACGACGAGCACGCCCAGGCCGCGGCCCGCGACCGTCCTCATCAGCTCGCAGACGATCTCGACTGGCGGGCGCCGAGGGCGGCGGTCGGCTCGTCCATCAGGACAGCACTGTTCGCCCACATGACCGCCCGGGCGACTGCGAGGGCCTGCCGCTGTCCTCCGGACAGCTCGCGGACCGGAACCGTCAGGGACGGCAGCTCGATGGAGAGGTCCCGGAGCGCGGCTCGGCCTGCTCGGCCATTTGGCGGCGCGCGAGGACGCGGAACCGAGCCGCGCACCGACTTAAGGCGTTCGTGGCCGAGGAACATGTTGTCCACGACCGACAGGTCGGGCGCGAGTGCGAGGTCCTGATGGACGCATCGACGCCGCGGGCCTGAGCCTCCCGCACGCTGTGGCTGGTCACGGCTTCGTCGCGGATCACCACCGGCGGAGTCGGGTGGTCGATCCCCAGGAGGGTTTTGAGGAAGGTCGACTTTCCCGCGCCGTTGTCGCCGAGGAGAGCGACGACCTCGCCCGCTGCGACCGTCCATTGGCGTCTCGCAGCGCTTGGACGTGTCCGAACCGCTTCGCGATCTGGCGACAGCCGATGACTGTGCTGGCCATGAGCGGCCTTTCTGCGCGGGGCGGGGAGGGTGGTGTGGGCCCGAAGGAGTCGTCGGCGGTCAGGCCGAGCGCGGCCTCAACGGCCGGCTTCTGTCGAAGGACGGGCGTTCGTCGTCCGTGTAGGAGTGGTTACGTCCAGCCAGGAAGGCAGGGCGTCGATGCCGATGCCCTTGCTTTCGACGACCAGGGCGACGGCGCCGAGCAGTGCCGCGTCTTTGCCGAGACTGGAGTCGGCCCAACTCGGTGCCACCGACGACCGGCGTGATCACCATGTCCCTCAGCGCCGCTTCGATCGGCGCCGAAAACACCGGACCGGCTTCGGACAGCGGACCGCCGAGGACGATGCGGCTCGGCGCGAGGATCCCGACGACGTGCGCGAGCACCATGCCGATGTAGCGGCCCGATTCGGCGACCAGCCGAGCAGCCAGTACGTCAGCC
>CAWAQI010000002.1:0-480986 GCA_963784165.1 uncultured Actinomycetota bacterium | reverse complement strand
GGCGGACAACACCAAGACCTACTGGACGCGGAACAAGGCTGCCTACGACGCGCACGTGCGAGCGCCGCTGCAGGCGCTGGTCGACGAGCTCGCCGGGGAGTTCGGGCCGGCCAAGGTGTTCCGGCCGTACCGCGACGTCCGCTTCAGCAACGACAAGACCCCGTACAAGACCCATCAGGGCGCTGTCGTCACGTCGGAGGGGCGCGGGGTCGGATCCTGGTACGTCCAGATCTCGGCCGAAGGGCTCCGGGTGTCCGGCGGGTGCTGGCGGCTGGAGTCCGACCAGGTCAGCCGCTACCGGCGGGCGGTGGCCGATCCGGTCCAGGGTCCCCGACTGGAGGAGGAGGTAGCCCGCCTCGCCGCGGCCGGTTTCAGCATCGACGGCGAGCGACTGATCCGGGTCCCCGCCGGCCACTCGGCCGACGACGACCGGGTGGAGCTGCTGCGCCACAAGTCGCTGCACGCCAGCCGGACGTGGGAGCCGACCGACTGGCTGCACACTCCGCGGGCGCTGGAGGAGGTCCGCTCGGCCTGGCGTGAATTCCGTCCGCTGAACGATTGGCTCGGCGACAACGTCGGCGCCACGTCGAAAGAGCCTCGCCGCCGCGGCTGACGCATTGCCCATAAGAGACGTCCGAATGGAGAAATGACGAAGGGCCCCAGCGGTTGCTGGGGCCCTTCGTGTGAGGTTATGTCCGGCGGCGTCCTACTCTCCCACCCCGTCTCCAGGGCAGTACCATCGGCGCTGAGAGGCTTAGCTTCCGGGTTCGGAATGTTGCCGGGCGTTTCCCTCTCGCCATGGCCGCCGTAACTCTGTGAACCTGTTCAACCAGGGGACTGGTTGTGTGGTTCAGAACCGCACAGTGGACGCGAAGATTTCTTCTTTGTTGACTCACGCACGCAGGAGTGGTGCTTGTGGGTGGTGTGTGGTCAAGCCCTCGGCCTGTTAGTACCGGTCAGCTGCACACCTTGCGGTGCTTCCACTTCCGGCCTATCAACCCGCTGGTCTGGGCGGGGGCCTTACCCGGTTGACCCGGTGAGAGACCTCATCTTGAAGCGAGCTTCCCGCTTAGATGCTTTCAGCGGTTATCCCTGCCGAACGTAGCTAACCAGCAGTGCACCTGGCGGTACAACTGGCACACCAGAGGTTCGTCCGTCCCGGTCCTCTCGTACTAGGGACAGCTCTTCTCAAGTCTCTTACGCGCACGGCGGATAGGGACCGAACTGTCTCACGACGTTCTAAACCCAGCTCGCGTACCGCTTTAATGGGCGAACAGCCCAACCCTTGGGACCTACTCCAGCCCCAGGATGCGACGAGCCGACATCGAGGTGCCAAACCATCCCGTCGATATGGACTCTTGGGGAAGATCAGCCTGTTATCCCCGGGGTACCTTTTATCCGTTGAGCGACACCGCTTCCACATGCCGGTGCCGGGTCACTAGTCCCAGCTTTCGCTCCTGCTCGACCCGTCGGTCTCACAGTCAAGCTCCCTTGTGCACTTGCACTCGACACCTGATTGCCAACCAGGCTGAGGGAACCTTTGGGCGCCTCCGTTACATTTTGGGAGGCAACCGCCCCAGTTAAACTACCCACCTGACACTGTCCCTGATCCGGATCACGGACCGAGGTTAGACATCCAATTCGACCAGAGTGGTATTTCAACGGCGACTCCACGAACACTGGCGTGCCCGCTTCACAGTCTCCCACCTATCCTACACAAGCCGAACCGAACACCAATATCAAGCTATAGTAAAGGTCCCGGGGTCTTTCCGTCCTGCCGCGCGTAACGAGCATCTTTACTCGTAGTGCAATTTCGCCGAGCCTGTGGTTGAGACAGCTGAGAAGTCGTTACGCCATTCGTGCAGGTCGGAACTTACCCGACAAGGAATTTCGCTACCTTAGGATGGTTATAGTTACCACCGCCGTTTACTGGCGCTTGAGTTCTGAGCTTCGCACCCCGAAAGGCACTAACCCGTCCCCTTAACGTTCCAGCACCGGGCAGGCGTCAGTCCGTATACATCGTCTTACGACTTCGCACGGACCTGTGTTTTTAGTAAACAGTCGCTTCTCACTGGTCTCTGCGGCCCCCCACCGCTACCCCGCGCAAGGCGGTTGACAATAGAGGGCCCCCCTTCTCCCGAAGTTACGGGGGCATTTTGCCGAGTTCCTTAACCACAGTTCGCTCGATCGCCTCGGTATTCTCTACCTGACCACCTGAGTTGGTTTGGGGTACGGGCCGCTCGGAACTCGCTAGAGGCTTTTCTCGGCAGCATAGGATCATCCCATTCGCCTCATTCGGCTATGCGTCAGGCCTCACCCTCGTGTCCGACGGATTTACCTATCGGACGGGCCACACCCTTGCACCGGTACTACCACTCACCGGTAGGACTACCTTCCTGCGTCACCCCATCGCTTGCCTACTACCAGTCCGGGTCCCGCGCTCCCCGCACGTCGCCCCCGAAGGAGCTCGGCGGCTTCGGGCGGTTAGCATCGCTGGGTTCGGCATGGGCGTTCCTTCGCGGGTACGGGAATATCAACCCGTTGTCCATCGACTACGCCTGTCGGCCTCGCCTTAGGTCCCGACTCACCCTGGGCGGATTAGCCTGGCCCAGGAACCCTTGGTCTTCCGGCGGGGGAGGTTCTCACTCCCCTCTCGCTACTCATGCCTGCATTCTCACTCGCGTGGCGTCCACGGCTGGATCACTCCGCCGCTTCCACCGCCACACGACGCTCCCCTACCCATCCACACACCTGGCCGGCCCCTCGAGGGAACCGGCGGGTCCATGTCCTAGACACTGCATGAATGCCACGGCTTCGGCGGTGTGCTTGAGCCCCGCTACATTGTCGGCGCGGAATCACTTGACCAGTGAGCTATTACGCACTCTTTCAAGGGTGGCTGCTTCTAAGCCAACCTCCTGGTTGTCTCTGCGACTCCACATCCTTTTCCACTTAGCACACGCTTAGGGGCCTTAGCCGATGATCTGGGCTGTTTCCCTCTCGACTACGAACCTTATCGCCCGCAGTCTCACTGCCACGCTCTCACTTACCGGCATTCGGAGTTTGGTTGACGTCAGTAACCTTGTGGGGCCCATCAGCCATCCAGTGCTCTACCTCCGGCAAGAAACACGTGACGCTGCACCTAAATGCATTTCGGGGAGAACCAGCTATCACCGAGTTTGATTGGCCTTTCACCCCTACCCACAGCTCATCCCCCAGGTTTTCAACCCTGGTGGGTTCGGTCCTCCACGCGGTCTTACCCGCGCTTCAACCTGGCCATGGGTAGATCACTCGGCTTCGGGTCTAGAGCACGCGACTCAGATCGCCCTGTTCGGACTCGCTTTCGCTACGGCTACCCCACACGGGTTAACCTCGCCACGTACCGCTAACTCGCAGGCTCATTCTTCAAAAGGCACGCAATCACCCCCGCACCACGAAGGTGCATAAGGCTCTCACGGCTTGTAGGCACACGGTTTCAGGTACTATTTCACTCCCCTCCCGGGGTACTTTTCACCTTTCCCTCACGGTACTTGTCCGCTATCGGTCACCAGGGAGTATTCAGGCTTAGCGGGTGGTCCCGCCAGATTCACACCGAATTTCACGGGCTCGGTGCTACTTGGGATACAACTCGGGAGGCAACGCGTTTTCGTGTACGGGGCTCTCACCCTCTACGGCGACCCCTTCCAGAGGCCTTCCACTAACGACGCTGCTTTCTCACTCCCCGCCGGTTCGGCAGAACCGAGCTGAGTCGTCCCACGACCCCGACCACACAACGCCTGCCGGCTATCACATGCAATCGGTTTAGCCTCATCCGCTTTCGCTCGCCACTACTCACGGAATCACGGTTGTTTTCTCTTCCTGTGGGTACTGAGATGTTTCACTTCCCCACGTTCCCTCCACACGCCCTATGTGTTCAGGCGCGGGTCACACCACATGACTGGTGCGGGGTTCCCCCATTCGGAAATCCTCGGATCAACGCTCGGTTGACAGCTCCCCGAGGCTTATCGCAGCCTCCTACGTCCTTCATCGGCTCCTGGTGCCCAGGCATCCACCGTGTGCCCTTAACAACTTGGCCACACAAAAATATCCCACCCACCCACGCCCGGAAGGACATCGATGAGCGGGCCTACAAGAACTCTTCCTACACACAAAAGAGTCAGAAGATGCTCGCGTCCACTGTGCAGTTCTCAACCAACAACCAGACACCACCCCCACGCCCCCGCCAGACCCGCACCCCCCCGCAGACGCGACGGCGGTACGAGAAACAGGACGGCCCTGAACCGAGACGACGACACCCACCCCACCCGGGGGCGGCCCGTTCCCTCAGGACCCAACAGCGTGCCTACAACCCCCGTCCATGCGCGCGACTCCGGTCCACGCACCCCCGAAGGGACGCCGTACTGGGAGCCGGCCACAGCCGGCCGGCCGAACTGGTCAGCGTTCCACCCTCGAGCACCACCCCACACACTCGCCGGCACCCGGTACGGGCACCGATCACGGCGTGGGCGCGGCTCTGGACCACTCACCCGAGGTGAGCGGCCAGTGCTCCTTAGAAAGGAGGTGATCCAGCCGCACCTTCCGGTACGGCTACCTTGTTACGACTTCGTCCCAATCGCCGATCCCGCCTTCGACGGCTCCCTCCCACAAGGGGTTGGGCCACCGGCTTCGGGCGTTACCGACTTTCGTGACGTGACGGGCGGTGTGTACAAGGCCCGGGAACGTATTCACCGCAGCGTTGCTGATCTGCGATTACTAGCGACTCCAACTTCATGGGGTCGAGTTGCAGACCCCAATCCGAACTGAGACCGGCTTTTTGGGATTCGCTCCACCTCGCGGTATCGCAGCCCTTTGTACCGGCCATTGTAGCATGTTTGCAGCCCTAGACATAAGGGGCATGATGATTTGACGTCATCCCCACCTTCCTCCGAGTTGACCCCGGCAGTCTCCTATGAGTCCCCACCATGACGTGCTGGCAACATAGGACGAGGGTTGCGCTCGTTGCGGGACTTAACCCAACATCTCACGACACGAGCTGACGACAACCATGCACCACCTGTGCACGGCCCTTACGGACCCCCCATCTCTGGGAGATTTCCGTGCATGTCAAGCCTAGGTAAGGTTCTTCGCGTTGCATCGAATTAAGCAACATGCTCCGCCGCTTGTGCGGGCCCCCGTCAATTCCTTTGAGTTTTAGCCTTGCGGCCGTACTCCCCAGGCGGGGCGCTTAATGCGTTAGCTGCGGCACGGAACTCGTGGAATGAGCCCCACACCTAGCGCCCAACGTTTACGGCGTGGACTACCAGGGTATCTAATCCTGTTCGCTCCCCACGCTTTCGCTCCTCAGCGTCAGTTGTTGCCCAGAGACCCGCCTTCGCCACCGGTGTTCCTCCTGATATCTGCGCATTTCACCGCTACACCAGGAATTCCAGTCTCCCCTGCAACACTCCAGTTTGCCCGTATCGACTGCAGACCCGAGGTTGAGCCTCGGGATTTCACAGCCGACGCGACAGACCGCCTACGAGCTCTTTACGCCCAATAATTCCGGACAACGCTTGCACCCTACGTATTACCGCGGCTGCTGGCACGTAGTTGGCCGGTGCTTCTTCTGCAGGTACCGTCACTTCCGCTTCGTCCCTGCTGAAAGAGGTTTACAACCCGAAGGCCGTCATCCCCCACGCGGCGTCGCTGCGTCAGGCTTTCGCCCATTGCGCAATATTCCCCACTGCTGCCTCCCGTAGGAGTCTGGGCCGTGTCTCAGTCCCAGTGTGGCCGGTCACCCTCTCAGGCCGGCTACCCGTCGTCGCCTTGGTAGGCCACTACCCCACCAACAAGCTGATAGGCCGCGGGCCCATCCCCAGCCGATAAATCTTTCCACCACCAGACCATGCGGTCAGCGGTCATATCCGGTATTAGCCCCAATTTCTTGGAGTTATCCCAGAGCCAGGGGCAGGTTGCCCACGTGTTACTCACCCGTTCGCCACTAGAACACCCCACCGAAGCGAGGGTCTCGTTCGACTTGCATGTGTTAAGCACGCCGCCAGCGTTCGTCCTGAGCCAGGATCAAACTCTCCGTAGATGAATTTGATCGCGGCTGAGAACCGAGAGTGCTGGCACTCTCGATATCAATCAACCAAAGGAATCCCAAACCAGAACCCAAAGCCCTGGCACGGGGTATTACTTGGCACTGACTTTCGGCACGCTGTTGAGTTCTCAAGGAGCGGACGCGCAAAAACTAAACCCTTCCGGGCATCGTCCTCGGCTGGATGTCCAACTCTACGCCGTGCTTCGCATCGGGTGAACCCGGGGGTCCATCCGGCTGGCCTTCCGGCCGCGCGGCGCATCGAGAACCATACACGAGTCCGGAGGCCCCTGCACAGGGGGTCCGGAGGCCGGCGAGCGGTCGGCGCACGCCCAGCTCAGAGGCCCAGGAAGCCCTCGATGCCGACCGTGAGTCCGGGTCGGCGGGAGATCTCCCGCACCGCCAGCAAGACCCCCGGCATGAACGAGGCTCGGTCGTAGGAGTCGTGCCGCAGCGTGAGCGTCTCCCCCGCGGCGCCCATGAGCACCTCCTGGTGTGCCACGAGGCCCGCCAGGCGGACCGAGTGCACAGGCACACCCTCGACGTCGGCCCCCCGGGCTCCCGGCAGGGCGTCGGTCGTCGCGTCGGGTGCCGGCGGAAGCCCGGCGGCACGGCGGGCGGCGGCGACCAGGCGCGCGGTCCGCGCAGCCGTGCCCGACGGGGCATCGACCTTGTTGGGGTGGTGCAGCTCGACGACCTCCACCGACGGGAAGAACCGCGCCGCCTCCTGGGCGAACCTCATGAGCAGCACGGCGCCGATGCCGAAGTTCGGCGCGATGACGACGCCCAGCTCGGGCTTCGGCTCGAGCCACTCGGCGATCGTGGCGAGCCTGGCCTCGTCGAACCCGGTCGTGCCGACGACGCAGTGGATGTTCTGGTCGATGCAGAAGCGGATGTTGTCCATGACGACGTCCGGGCGCGTGAAGTCGACGACCACCTGCGCCCCTGCGTCGGAGACGTTGAACAGCCAGTCGCCGTCGTCGACCATCGCGACCAGTTCCAGGTCGTCGGCGGCGTTGACCGCCTTCACGACCTCGGTCCCCATCCGGCCCCGTGCGCCCAGCACACCGACGTTGATCAGGGGAACCTCCTGCTCCGGGACGAGAGAGTCCTGCTGTTCGGGGGTGGAGGTGGTCACCCGGTCAGGCTTCCCGGCGGAGCCCCCGGACGCAACACCGCCGTCACCCATCGGCTGTGCGCCCTGCCACCCGGCCTGCCACCCACGTCCACAGCGCGAGTCCGGCGACGACGCCCACCACGTCGGCCAGCCAGTCGCCCACGGACATCGACCGGTCCAGCGGCGTGAGCCCCTGGATCAGCTCGCTGACGACGGCGTAGCCGACCAGGGCGACGCCCAGCGGGGACTGCCGGATGCCCGCCCACCTCCCGGTGAGCGCCAGGGTGAGGAAGAGCAGCACGTGCACGACCTTGTCCACACCGGGCGGTGCGGTCGGCACGTCGGACGCCGGGGCGAACAGGACCGCGAGCGACACCAGGACGGCGACGGCGAAGGCACCCCGCGCGAGGGGGCCGTGCACCTGGAGCGCCGTCCTCACAGCCGGTCGAGGTCCGCTTCGCTGTAGGGACCGACGACCGCGAGGCAGGTGTCGCGGGTGAACAGCTCCGCCGCCACCGAGCGGACCTGCGTCTCCTCGACGGCGTCGAGCCGCGACAGCACCTCCCGGACGGACAGGTACTCGCCGTAGGAGAGCTCGCTCTTCCCGAGCCGGCTCATCCGCGATCCTGTGTCCTCGAGGCCGAGCACGAGGTTGCCCTTGAGCTGGCCGCGCGCACGGGCGACCTCCTCGGGCAGCAACCCGTCGGCCGCGACCCGGGCCAGCTCCTCGCGGACCAGCCGCAGGACCTCGGGCACGCGCTTCTGCGAACACCCGGCGTAGACGGAGAACGCGCCGGTGCCGGCGTAGTGGGTCAGCGCCGATCCGACGCTGTACACCAGTCCGCGCTTCTCCCGGATCTCCTGGAACAGGCGGGAGCTCATCCCGCCGCCGACCGCGGCGTCGAGCACCGCCGCGGCGTACCGGCGGTCATCGAGGCGGCCGATGCCCGGCAGCCCGAGCAGCAGGTGCGTCTGCTCGGTCCGGCGGGCGATGAGCCCGGCGGGGTGTGCCGGCTTGTCGGGGGCCATGTCGCCGAGCCGCAGCGGCGAGGGACGTGCCTCTCCGGTCAGCCGGTCGCCGAAGGCGGCGGTGATCAGGTCGAGCACCTGCTGGTGGTCCACCCGACCGGCCGCGGTGACGACGATCGAGGGCATCGCGTACCGACCGCGGTACCAGCCGTCGACGTCGTCCCGGGTCAGCCCCTCGATCGACTCGACCGTGCCCAGCACCGACCGGCCGAGGGGGGTGTCACCGAACATCGTCTCGGAGAACAGGTCGTGGACCGCGTCCGACGGCTCGTCGTCGCGCATGGCGATCTCCTCGAGCACCACGGTGCGCTCGGCCTCGAGGTCGTCGGCGGTGTTGCACGCGTCGGTCACCAGGTCCGCGAGGAGGGTGACGGCCAGCGGGAGGTCGCTGGCGAGCACGTTCGCGTAGTAGCAGGTGTGCTCCTTGGCGGTGAATGCGTTCATCTCACCGCCGACGGCGTCCATCGCCGTCGCGATCTCCAGCGCCGTGCGGCTCGTCGTCCCCTTGAACAGCAGGTGCTCGAGGAAGTGCGACGCACCGGCGACGTCGGGGTGCTCGTCGCGGGAGCCGACGCCGACCCAGATGCCGAGGGTCGCCGACAGCACGCCCGGCATCGTCTCGGTCAGGACGCGGAGCCCGCCGGGCAGTTCGGTGCGCTCCACCCGGCCGCCGAACTCGTCGACGTCGAGGACCTGGGTCTGCCCGACCGGAACGGGAACCGGGGCGGACGCCGCAGCGCCCACCCCGGTCCCGATCACGCTCGAGCGATCAGGCGTCGTCACTCACCCGCGGGCGCGGCAGCGGCGGCCTCGGCCGGAGCGCTGGTCGCCGGCGGGGGCCGCACCGTCGGCGTTGCCCTCGACCGGCACGAGGCTGATCTTGCCGCGGGCGTCGATGTCGGTGATCTCGACCTGGAGCTTGTCGCCGACGTTCACGACGTCCTCGACCTTGCCGATGCGCTTGCCGCCACCGAGCTTGCTGATGTGCACCAGCCCGTCCTTGCCCGGGAGCAGGGACACGAACGCACCGAACGGCGTCGTCTTGACGACGGTGCCGAGGAAGCGCTCGCCGACCTTGGGCATCTGCGGGTTGGCGATGGCGTTGATCCGGTCCACCGCGGCCTGGGCCGAGGGGCCGTCGGACGCGCCGACGTAGATCGTGCCGTCGTCCTCGATCGTGATGTCCGCGCCGGTCTCGTCCTGGATGGCGTTGATCATCTGGCCCTTGGGGCCGATGACCGCGCCGATCTTGTCGACCGGGATGCGCACCGTGGTCACCCGCGGGGCGTAGGGGCTCATCTCGTCGGGGCCGTCGATGGCCTCGCCCATGACGTCCAGGATGTGCAGCCGGGCCGCGCGGGCCTGGGTCAGCGCCTGGGCGAGCACGTCGGACGGGATGCCGTCGAGCTTCGTGTCCAGCTGCAGCGCCGTCACGAAGTCCTTGCGTGCCGGCGACCTTGAAGTCCATGTCACCGAAGGCGTCCTCGGCGCCGAGGATGTCGGTCAGCGCGACGTACTCGTCTTGCCGTCGACCTCGTCAGACACCAGGCCCATGGCGATGCCGGCGACCGGGGCGCGCAGCGGCACACCGGCGTTGAGCAGGGCCAGGGTCGAGGCGCAGACCGAACCCATCGACGTCGAGCCGTTGGAGCCCAGCGCCTCCGACACCTGCCGGATCGCGTAGGGGAACTCCTCGCGGTCGGGCAGCACCGGCAGGAGCGCCCGCTCGGCGAGCGCGCCGTGGCCGATCTCGCGGCGCTTGGGCGAGCCCACGCGGCCGGTCTCACCGGTCGAGTACGGCGGGAAGTTGTAGTTGTGCATGTAGCGCTTCTGGTTGTCCGGGCGACAGCGTGTCCAGCTGCTGCTCCATGCGGAGCATGTTCAGCGTGGTGACGCCCAGGATCTGGGTCTCGCCGCGCTCGAACAGCGCCGAACCGTGCACGCGCGGGATGACCTCGACCTCGGCCGACAGCGGGCGGATGTCGGTGACGCCGCGGCCGTCGATGCGGACCTTGTCGCGGAGGATCCGCTGGCGGACGACCTTCTTGGTCAGCGCACGGAAGGCCCCGGAGATCTCCTTCTCGCGGCCCTCGAACTGCCCGGCCAGCGCGGCCTTGACCTCGTCCTTGAGCGCGTCGGTGGCGTCCTCGCGCTCGTGCTTCGCGGCGATCTGCTGCGCCTGGGCGAGCTTGTCGCCGACGTGCGCCTCGACGGCGGCGTAGACGTCGTCCTGGTAGTCGAGGAAGCGGGGGAACTCGGCGACCGGCTTGGCGGCCTTGGCGGCGAGCGCCGACTGCGCCTCGCAGAGCGACTTGATGAAGGGCTTGGCGGCCTCGAGGCCCTGCGCCACGACCTCCTCGGTCGGCGCGGTCGCGCCACCGGCGATCAGGGCGATCGTCTTCTCGGTGGCCTCGGCCTCGACCATCATGATCGCGACGTCGCCGTCGGGCAGCACCCGACCGGCCACGACCATGTCGAAGACGGCGTCCTCGCAGCTCGCTGTGGGTCGGGAAGCCGATCCACTGCCCGTTGACCAGGGCGACGCGGGTGCCACCGACCGGGCCGGAGAACGGCAGGCCGGACAGCTGGGTGGACGCCGAGGCGCCGTTGATGGCGAGCACGTCGTAGAGGTGGTCGGGGTCCAGGGACAGGACCGTGATGACGACCTGGACCTCGTTGCGCAGGCCCTTGGCGAACGTCGGGCGCAGCGGGCGGTCGATCAGGCGGCAGGTGAGGATCGCGTCCTCGGACGGGCGGCCCTCGCGACGGAAGAACGAGCCGGGGATGCGCCCGGCGGCGTACATCCGCTCCTCGACGTCGACCGTCAGCGGGAAGAAGTCGAACTGCTCCTTGGGCTGGCGGCCGGCCGTGGTGGCCGACAGCAGCATGGTGTCGCCCAGGCTGGCGACGACGGAGCCGGCGGCCTGGCGGGCGAGCCGGCCGGTCTCGAAGGTGACCGTGCGGCTGCCGTAGCTGCCGTTGTCGATGACCGCGGTCTCGGTGTAGACGCCGTCCTCGGCGTCGAAGTCGGTGGTGCTTGGTGGTGGGTGCGGACATGAGTCCTTCTCTCTCTGCGTCGCTTCGGCCTCGTGCCGACGAGCGACTCCTCTGACGGCCAGTGCGTCTGGGTGACTGCCGTCGTACGTCCGGGGCGACCGGTGCTCGATCGAAGCCCTCGGGCGGTGCCCTACCCGTGTCGGGGGGCGGATCATCCCGGGGGCCACTACCGAGGACCGGCCCTCGAGGGACGCGTCCGGCGGCTGGCCGGTGACCCGTGCGGCGGGTGCCGCACGAGAGAGGGGACCGACCCCGGCGTGCCGGGAACGGTCCCCTCGACGTGCTATCGGCGCAGGCCGAGCCGCTCGATGAGCGTGCGGTACCGGGTGATGTCGGTCTTCGCCAAGTAGTTCAGCAGCCGGCGACGTCGGCCGACCAGCAGGAGCAGGCCCCGCCGGCTGTGGTGGTCGTGCTTGTGCATCTTGAGGTGTTCGGTGAGGTCGCTGATCCGACGGGTCAGCATCGCGACCTGGACCTCGGGCGAACCGGTGTCGTTCTCGACCGTGGCGTACTCGGTCATGATCTGCTTCTTCACTGCGCTGTCGAGCGCCATTGATTCGCCTCCGGGGCGGGTCACGTGTGGCCCCCGGTCTGAATCACGGGGGCAGGCTTCACACACACCGGGTCACCCCGGCGGACTCCCAGGTTACATGCCCAGGATCGAGCGGGTGTCGGAGACGTCCTTGGCCATCGCCTCGAGCAGGCCGTCGAGGTTCTCGAACCGGAGCATCGGGCGCAGGCGCTGCACGAACTCCACGCCCACGTGCTCTCCGTAGAGGTCGTCGTCGTAGTCGAGCACGAATGCCTCGACGGTCCGCCGGCTGCCCTGGAACGTCGGGTTGCTGCCGACGGAGATCGCGGCCGGCAGGCGGTCGAGGCTGGCACCGGTGCGGGCCTCGCGCAGCACCAGATGCCCGGCGTAGATGCCGTCGGCCGGGATCGCGGTGAACGCGGGGCTCTCGATGTTCGCCGTCGGGTAGCCCATCGCCTTGCCGCGGCGGTCCCCACGGACGACGACGCCGTCGACCCGGTGCGGCCTCCCCAGGGCGCGGGCCGCCGACACCATGTCGCCCCCGGCTACGCAGGCGCGGATGTAGGTCGACGAGATCGTGATCGCACCGTCGTTCGAGGAGTCCTCGGCGAGCGGCACCGGGTCGACGGCGAAGCCGAACCGGCGTCCCTCCACCTCCAGCGTCTCGACCGTCCCGGACGCGCGGTGGCCGTACGTGAAGTTCTGCCCCACCACGACCTGCGCCGCGTGCAACCGCTCGACCAGCACCGTGTGGGTGAAGGTCTCCGACGACAGCCGCATGAAGTCCTGGGTGAACGGCAGCACGCACATCGCGTCGACCCCGAGCTCCGCGACGAGCTCGGCCTTGCGATCCATCGAGGTCAGGATCGCCGGGTGGGAGCCCGGCCGGATGACCTCGGCCGGGTGCGGGTCGAAGGTCAGCAGGAGGCAGGGGCGGTCCATCGCGCGGGCGCGCTCCACCGCCGCACCGATCAGCGTCTGGTGCCCCCGGTGGACGCCGTCGTACATCCCGATGGTGACGACCGTCCGACCGAGGTCACCCGGGGTCGCCTCCAGGCCCCGCCAGCGCAGCACGTCGTCGACCCGTTCCTACCCGTCCGCCCGCCCTAGCCGACCTTGTGCAGCCAGCCGTGGGTGTCGGCCACCCGCCCGTGCTGGATGTCCAGGAGCGTCTCGCGCAGGCGCATGGTCAGCGGGCCGGGGGTGCCGTCGCCGACGGTGAAGTCGCCGGTGCGCGCCTTGACGTCGCCGACCGGCGTGATCACCGCCGCCGTCCCACACGCGAAGGTCTCGGTGACGGTGCCGTCGGCCACGCCGTCACGCCACTCCTCGACGCTGAACTTCCGCTCGGTGACCGTGTGGCCGAGCTCGCGGGCCAGGGTGATCAGCGAGTCACGGGTGATCCCCGGCAGCAGCGTGCCGGTGAGCTCGGGAGTGACCAGTTCGGCGTCGGCGCCGGAGCCGAGGACGAAGAACAGGTTCATCCCGCCCATCTCCTCGACGTAGCGCTTCTCCACCGCGTCGAGCCAGACGACCTGGTCGCAGCCGGCCTCGATGGCCTGCTCCTGCGCCAGCAGGCTGGCGGCGTAGTTGCCGGCGCACTTCACGTCGCCGGTGCCGCCGGGGGCCGCGCGGATGTAGTCCTCGGAGAGGTAGACCGACACGGGCTGGACGCCGCGCGGGAAGTAGGCGCCGGCCGGGCTGCCGATCACCAGGAACAGGTACTCCTTGGCCGGCCGCACGCCGAGGAACGGCTCGGTCGCGAGCTGGTAGGGCCGCAGGTAGAGCGTCTGGTCGGCGCCGGTGGGCACCCACGCGCGATCGGCGTCGACGAACGCGTCGACGGCCGTGATGAACGCGTCCTCCGGCACCGGCGGCATGGCCAGGCGCTTGGCGCCGCGGGCGAACCGGGCGGCGTTGGCCTCGGGCCGGAACGTCGCGACGCTGCCGTCGGGCTGGGCGTAGGCCTTGAGGCCCTCGAAGATCGACTGCGCGTAGTGCAGCGCCGCGGTGCTCGGGTCCAATTGCAGCGGCGCGTAGGCGGTGAGCCGGGCGTCGTACCAGCCCTGGCCGGCGCGGTAGCGGGCCACGAACATCCGGTCGGTGAAGTACCGGCCGAAGCCCGGGTCGGCGAGCATGTCCGCGCGCTCGGCGACGGGCCTGCCCTGCACGGCCTCTACCACCAGCGGCACGCCCTCGGAGAACATCCGCGAGGAGGTACGGCTGTCGGCGAGCGTGTCGGTCATGTCTCCCACCAGGCGTGCGACGGCATCGGCACCGGCCCCACCCCCGGGGCCGATGCCGTCACACTAGCCGCCGTTGGTAGGACGTCCTCCTACCCAGTCTGCGGCCCGGTGGACTCGATCACCTCGTAGGACCACAGGTGGTGGCTGTCGCTGGCCGCCGGGGCCAGGTCGTCGCCGCCGCCGTCGTGGGACCGGGCGAAGTCCTGGCCGGACTCCCACCTCCGGTAGGCCTCCTCGCTGCTCCAGCGCGTGTAGACCAGGTACTGGTCGGTGCCCTCGAGCGGCCGGAGCAGCTCGAACCACTCGAATCCCTCGGTCTTCTCGACGTGCCCGCCCCGACCGCGGAAGCGCTCCTCGAACCGGTCCTGCTTGTCCTCCGGCACGGTGATCGCGTTGATCTTGACGATGCTCATGTCCTGCTCCGCACGGTGCTCATGCGGCTGCCGTTCCCGTCGGGACCGGTGGCCAACCACGCATGAGGCACCCTGGTGGGGTGAACGTGCAGCGCACCGCGGACATCGGCTTCGCCCGCCTGGACCTCGACCGGGCGGCCCGCACCGGCGCACCCGAGGTCGTCTACGCGGCCGGGAAGACCCCGGCCGAGACGGTGGGCTGCCTCGCGGCGCTGCTCGACGGCGGAGCGCCGCTGGCGTTCGCCACCCGCGTCGACGACGCGACCGCAGCGGCGGTCACCGAGCGCTGGCCGTCCGCGCTGGTCGACGCGGTGGCCCGGACCGTGACCGTCGGGGAGCTCCCGGAACCCGTCGGTGACGTGGTGGTGGTCGCCGCCGGGACGTCGGACGGGCCGGTCGCCGCCGAGGCCGCCGCGACCCTGGCCGCCCTCGGGGTCGGCTGCCGCCGGGTCGACGACGTCGGAGTGGCCGGCGTCCACCGCGTGCTCGCGGTCGCGCCCGACCTCGGCACGGCGGATGCCGTCGTCGTCGTGGCAGGCATGGACGGCGCGCTGCCCGGTGTGGTCGCGGGACTCACCGACCGGCTGGTGATCGCGGTACCGACGTCGGTCGGCTACGGCGCCGCGTTCGAGGGGCTGGCGCCGCTGCTGACCATGCTCACGGCCTGCGCCCCCGGCGTCGTCGTCGTCAACATCGACAACGGGTTCGGCGCCGCCGTCGCGGCCGCCAAGGTGGTGCGCTGGTTCGCCGATGCACCGTGGGCGTCAGCGGTAGCGGACCGGATCCGGCAGCAGCTCGTTCATCGAGCCGGACCGGAAGCCCCGCGGGTCGACCTCGACCCGCGCGAAGCCGCGGACGACGGCGAGCAGCTCCGGCCGGCCGGCGAGTTCGGGCACGCGGGCCGCGTCGACCTCGACCCGCGCGGTGTCACCGCCCAGATCGCGAATCCGCAGGTCGCGGACCGGCAGGCCGGCGGCGGTCAGCGCCGCACGGAGGTCGGCCTCCGCGTGCTCGACCCGGGCCAGCCCCTCGGCGGTGACCGGGACGCCGTAGGCGATCCGGCTGGCCAGGCAGGCCGCGGCCGGCTTGTCCGCCAGCGGCAGTTCCCACCGGCGGGCGGCGGCGCGGACGTCGTCCTTGGTCATCCCGGCTCGCGCGAGCGGCGCCCAGGCACCCCGGGCGGCGGCCGCGGCGATGCCCGGCCGGAAGCCGGCCGTCAGGTCGTCGGCGTTGGTGCCGGTCACCACGTCGGCGATGCCGAGCCGCGCGGCCAGCGGCGTGAGGACGTCGACGAGCTCGGTCTTGCAGAAGGCGCAGCGGTTCCCCGCGTTGGCCCGGTACCCCTCCCGCGACAGCTCGTCGGTGCGGGGGAACTCGTGGCGCACCGCGAGCGTGGCGCCGAACGCCGCGGCACCCTCACGTTCGCTCGCCGGGAGGCTGGGCGAGACGGCGGTCGCGGCGACCACCCGGTCGGTCCCGAGCACGCGGACCGCGGCGGCGAGCACCACGCCGGAGTCGACGCCGCCGGAGAACGCGACGAGGACCCCGGGCAGCGGCGCGAACTGCGCGGCCACGGCATCCAGTCGGTCGTCGAGCGTGCTCACGGTGGGCAGGTTCTCACGACGACGGGAAGCCGACGGTCACCCGGGCGGTGGCACCGGCGTCCTCGACCAGCGCGACGAGCCGTCCCTCGGGGTCGACGGCGGCGTGCGGGCCGGGAGCGCCGGTCGCCGGGATCCGCTGGCCGTAGGTCAGCGCGGTGGCCTCCTCGGCGGTCACCGGACGGGTGGGGAACACCGTCGTCGCCGCGTCGGCGAGTGGCAGGACGCCCGCTCCCCCGCCGTCGGCGAGGGCCGCGGCGGCGTCCTCGACGGGTGCGGCGCGCTCGATCGTGAACGGCCCGGAGTGCGTGCGCCGGAGGGCGGTCAGGTGGCCGCCGACCCCGAGTGCGGCGCCGGCGTCCCGCGCGATGGCGCGGATGTAGGTCCCGGCCGTGCACGCGACGGTCACGTCGACGTCGACCAGGTCGGGCGTGGGCCGGTCGATCCGGTGCACGTCGAGCCGGTGCACGGTGACCGACCGGGGCGCCAGCTCCACCGTCTCCCCCGCCCGCACCCGGTCGTACGAGCGCCGCCCGGCCACCTTGACCGCGCTCACCGACGAAGGCACCTGCTGCAGCGGCCCGGTCTGGGCGGCCAGCGCGGCGCGGACGGCGTCGTCGTCGACCGCCGCCGCGGACGTCGTCGACAGGACCTCGCCCTCCCGGTCGTCGGTGACCGTGGTCTGCCCGAACCGGATGGTCGCCTCGTAGGTCTTGTCGTGCCCGCCGACCAGCCCGAGCAGCCGGGTGGCGGAGCCGACGCCGAGGATCAGCAGGCCGGTCGCCATCGGGTCGAGGGTGCCGGCGTGGCCGACCTTGCGCACCGACAGCACGCGGCGGGCGCGCGCGACGACGTCGTGCGACGTCATGCCCGGCGCCTTGTCGACCAGCAGCAGGCCGGGCATCACGTCGGCGTCGGGACGGCGTCTACTCATGCCTCCACTCCGCACTCGCTCCGCTCCTCGGTCGCTGGCGCTCCCTGCGATGCTCACTCGCGCGTCGTGTTCGGAAGCTCACGCGCCCACTGTCACAGGTGCCGACAGCCAGCGATCACCCGCCACCCGCCACAGCACCGCGACCAGCCGCAGGGCGATGAACAGCAGCAGCCCGGTCCAGATGCCGGCCAGGCCCCAGCCCAGGGGCGCGGCGAGCAGCGACAGCGGCAGGAAACCGACGGCCGCGGCGCCGATGGTCACGGTGCGCAGGTAGCGAACGTCGCCGGCACCCATCAGGACGCCGTCGAGGGCGAACACCACCCCGGCCAGGGGCTGCATGCCGGCCAGGAACCACCAGACGACGGCCGCCTCCGCGAGGACCGCGGGGTCGTCGGTGAACAGCGGCGGCAGCACATCCCGGAGGGCGACCAGGACGACGGCGATCAGCACCCCGGTGCCCAGGCCCCACAGCGTGACGCGGCGGGCGGTGGAGCGGGCCTCGTCGGGCCGTTCGGCACCGAGCGCCTGGCCGACCAGTGTCTGGGCGGCGATCGCGTAGGCGTCGAGCACCAGCGCGAGGAAGAAGAACATCTGCAGAGCGATCTGGTGGGCGCCGAGCGCCGCCGCGCCGGTGCGCGCGGCGACGCCCGCGGCGACGAGGAACGACACCTGGAGGACCGCGGCGCGCAGCAGCAGGTCGCGGCCGATGACCAGCTGCGCCGCGATCGCCGCGGGACGCGGCCGCCAGCCGGCCCCTTCCCGCACGAGGGCACGGACGAACAGGCCGGCGGCGAGTGTCTGCCCGGCCACGTTGGCGATCGCCGAGCCCACCAGACCCAGCCCGACCGGGTGCACCAGCAACGGACACAGCACGAGGCTGACCAGCGAGCCGGCGACGACGAAGCGCACCGGCCGCCGCACGTCCGCCACCCCGCGCATCCACCCGTTCCCCGCCAGCGAGACGAGCAGCAGGGGTAGCCCGAGACTTGCCACGCGCAGCCACTGCTCCCCCGCTTCCGCGACCGGCCCCGCACCACCGGCGAGCAGGCGGGTGAGCGGTCCGGCGAGGAACTGGAACAGCAACAGGACAGCGAGGCCCAGGCCGAGCGCGAGCCAGGTCGCCTGGACGCCCTCGGCCACGGCACCGGCGCGGTCCCCGGCTCCGGCACGGCGGGCGGCGCGGGCCGTCGTCCCGTAGGCGAGGAAGTTCAGCAGGGCGGCCGACCAGGCCAGCAGGCCGCCGCCGACCGCGAGTCCGGCGAGCGGGATCGTGCCGAGGTGGCCCACCACCGCGGTGTCGACCAGCAGGTACAGCGGCTCCGCCGCCAGGACCACGAGGGCGGGGACCGCCAGGCGAGAGAACGGACGGCGTACGACGAGGCCCGGTCACACGTCCGGGGTCAACTCGCTACGCAGGGCCTCGATGGTCTTCTCGCGGTCGAGGTAGGAGCTGTAGCCGGCGGCCAGCGTGTGCCCGCCGCCGCCGAGGGCGAGCGCCACGCTCGCGAGATCGGTCCCGCCGCGGGAGCGCAGGCTCACCGACCACGAGCCGTCGTCCTGACCCTTGAGCACGCAGGCGACGTCGGCCTCCTCGGTGGAGCGGACGACGTCGACGAGCGCCTCGAGCTGCTCGCCGGGCAGTCCGTGCTCGGCGGCCTCGGCCGTGCTGGACCAGGTCCAGACCAGTCCGGAGCCCACCTCGGGCTCGAGGACGGCGCGGCCGGTCACGACCGACAGCAGTCCGAGCCACCCGAACGGGGCGGTGTCGAACAGCCGGCGGCTGATGTCGGAGTGGTCGATGCCGGTCGCCAGCAGCCGGGCCGCCAGCTCGTGGGTGTCGGGCCGGGTGTTGCCGAAGCGGAAGGAGCCCGTGTCGGCCGCCAGGCCCGCGTAGAGGAGCGTCGCGAGCTGCCGGTCGACGGTCACGCCGAGCTCGTCGAGCAGGTCGGCGACCAGGACCACCGTCGCGGGCGCGGCGCCGTCGACCAGCCGGACGTCGCCGAAGCCGGGGTTGCTGGCGTGGTGGTCCACGACGACCGAGGTGCCGGCCCGCTCCAGCAGGACCGCCAGCTCGCCCAGCCGGCCCGTCGAGGCGGCGTCGAGGCTGACGAACACGTCCGGCGAGGACGGCACGACGGACGACGGCACCATGCCGTCGGCGCCCGGCAGCCAGCTCAGGGACGCCGGCAGCGTGAACGGATCGGGGAAGGTCGTGAGGACGCGGGCGCCGCGGCGGCGGAGGCCCTCGGCGAGGGCCAGCGTGCTGCCGAGCGCGTCGGCGTCGGGCTGCACGTGCCCACTGAGGACGACGGTGGCGCGCGCCTCCGCCGCGGCGGAGAGGACCGCGGCGGCGGACCGAGCGGAGCCGACCACGGCTCAGGCGTCCGAGCCGGGGTCCGGGACGGCGTCGGACTCCTCGGTGACGTCGCCCCCACCCACGGGATAGCTCTCGATGCCCGGCTCGTCGGAGGTGATGCTCGGCGCTGTGTTGGGTGGGCTGCCGATCTCACCGCGCTTGCCACCCTGGGTCGGGTCGTCGCCCTCGCGGCGGCCTTCACCCTGCTCGTAGGGGTCCGGGTCGACTTCACTCATGAGGCGCTCCTGCTGCGGACGGCGTCGTCGACTTCCTCATCGGCAGTCGCGGAGGCAACCGTGTCGTCCGCGTCGTCGTCCTCGTCCTCGGCCGGCTTCCGGTAGGGGTCGGGCTCGCCCGCGTAGCTGGCGCCCTCGCGGGCGCGGGCCAGCTCGGCGTCGGCGTGCCGAGCGCGCTCGAGGGCCTCCTCGAGCTCGCGCGCGGTGTCCGGGACGATGTCGGCGACGAAGGCCAGCGTCGGCACGAACTTGATGCCGGTCTGCTTGCCGACGGCCGAGCGCAGCACTCCGGTCGCGCTGGCCAGGGCCTTCGCGGAATCGGCGATCTCGGTCTCGTCGCCGTAGACGGTGTAGAAGACCGTGGCTTCACGGAGGTCGCTGGTCACGCGGGCGTCGGTCACGGTGACCATGCCCAGCCGGGGGTCCTTGATCTGCATCTCGATCGTGGCGGAGACGATCTGGCGGATGCGGACCGCCAGCTTGCGTGCGCGGGCCGGGTCGGCCATCGCGGACCTCCTCACATCAGGGCGTCGCGGGGGCGACGCCGGGGGCGGACATGGTCGGGCACTGGCCCAGGGCGGCCGTGCGTTAGTCGTCGTTGTCGCTGAAGAGCTGACGATGCGTCGAGAGCAGCGTCACCTCCGGCCGCCCGGCCAGCAACCGCTCGCAGGCATCGAGGACGTCGGTGACCTGCCCGGCGTCCCCGGCGACCGTCGCGACCGCGACCTGCGCACGGCGGTGCAGGTCCTGGTCACCGACCTCGGCGGCGGACACGACGAAGCGACGCCGCAGCTCGGCCACGATCGGCCGCACCACGGCGCGCTTCCCCTTGAGCGAGTGGACGTCGCCCAGCAGCAGGTCAGCGGTCAGCGATCCGACGAACACCGGATCACTCCCCTGCTGCTGGGCGACCTACCACTCACCAGTCACTTAGGTGCGCGGGATCTCGCGCATCTCGAAGGTCTCGATCACGTCGTCGACCTTGATGTCGTTGAACGACCCCAGGCCGATACCGCACTCGTAGCCCTCGCGGACCTCGGTCGCGTCGTCCTTGAAGCGGCGGAGCGACTCCACCGTCAGGTTGTCGGCGACCACGGCACCGTCCCGCATGAGACGGGCCTTCGAGTTGCGGATGATCGTGCCGCTGCGGACCAGCGAACCGGCGACGTTCCCGATGCGCGGCACCCGGAAGACCTCGCGGACCTCCGCCGTGCCGAGCTGGACCTCCTCGTAGACCGGCTTGAGCATGCCCTTGAGGGCGGCCTCGATCTCGTCGATGGCCTGGTAGATGACCGTGTAGTACCGGACGTCCACACCCTCGCGGTTGGCCAGCTCGGTGGCCTGACCCTCGGCCCGGACGTTGAAGCCCAGGACGATGACGTCGTCGGCCAGCGCCAGGTCGATGTCGCTCTTGGTGATCCCACCGACGCCGCGGTGGATGACCCGCAGCGCGATGTCGTCGTCGACCTCGATCTTCATCAGCGCCTCTTCGAGCGCCTCGACGGTGCCCGAGTTGTCGCCCTTGATGATCAGGTTGAGCTGACGGGTCTCCTTGAGCGCCGCGTCGAGGTCCTCGAGGCTGATCCGCTTGCGCATGGAGGCGTTCTGCGCGTTGCGGATGCGGGCCTGGCGGCGGTCGGCGATCTGCCGGGCCACCCGGTCCTCCTCGACCACGAGGAAGGTGTCACCGGCGCGCGGCACCGAGGTGAGCCCGACGACCTGCACGGGGCGGGCCGGGAGGGCTTCCTTCAGCTTGTTGCCGTGCTCGTCGAGCAGCGACCGGACACGGCCGTACGCGTCGCCGGCCACGATCGAGTCGCCCTGGCGCAGCGTGCCGCGCTGGACGAGCACCGTGGCGACGGGGCCGCGGCCCTTGTCCAGCTTGCCTTCGATGACCACACCCTGCGGGTCCTGCTCGGTGTTGGCGCGCAGGTCCAGCGAGGCGTCGGCGGTCAGCAGGACCGCCGTGAGCAGGTCGTCGAGCCCCTGCCGGGTGATCGCCGAGACGTCGACGAACATCGTCTCGCCGCCGTACTCCTCGGCGACCAGGCCGTACTCGGTGAGCTGCTGGCGGACCTTGGCGGGGTTGGCCCCCTCCTTGTCCACCTTGTTCACCGCGACCACGATCGGGACGTCGGCGGCCTGGGCGTGGTTGAGCGCCTCGACCGTCTGCGGCATGACGCCGTCGTCGGCCGCGACCACGAGGACGACGATGTCGGTGACCTTCGCGCCTCGGGCACGCATCGCGGTGAACGACTCGTGACCCGGGGTGTCGATGAAGGTGACCGGACGCTCGTTGCCCTCGAGCTCGGTGACGATCTGGTAGGCGCCGATGTGCTGGGTGATGCCGCCGGCCTCGCGGGACACGACGTTCGTGTTCCGGAGGGCGTCCAGCAGCTTCGTCTTGCCGTGGTCGACGTGACCCATGACGGTGACGACCGGCGGACGGGACTCCCAGTCGCCCTCGACGCCCTCTTCGTCGCCGAAGGTGAGGTCGAAGGTCTCGAGCAGCTCGCGGTCCTCGTCCTCGGGGCTGACCACCTGGATGACCCAGTCGATCTCGGCACCGAGCAGCTGCAACGTCTCGTCGTTGACCGACTGGGTCGCCGTGACCATCTCGCCCAGGTGGAACAGGGCGGTGACCAGGGCGGCCGGCTGCGCGCCGATCTTCTCGGCGAGGTCGGTCAGCGAGGCACCCCGCGGCAGGCGGACGGTCTGTCCGTTGCCGCGCGGCAGCGAGACGCCACCCATGCTGGGCGCCGCCATCGAGTCGAATTCCTGACGCCGCTGCTTCTTGCTCTTGCGACCGCGGACCGGGCCACGACCGCCGGGGCGACCGAAGGCGCCGGCGGTGCCGGCACCCGAGCCACCGCGACCGCGACCACGGCCACCGCCGCCACCACGGAAGCCACCGCCGGCCGGCGCGCCGGCACCGGGAGCGCCGCCACCGCCACCGCCGCCGCCACCACCGGGGCGGAAGCCGCCACCGCCACCGCCACCGCCGCCGGGAGCGCCACCGGGGCGACCACGACCGCCGGGACCACCCGGACCGCCGGCGCCGGGACGACCGCCACCGGCAGGCCGGCCGGGCATCATGCCCGGCGACGGACGCTGCGGCATCATCCCCGGGTTGGGGCGGGGGCCGCCGGGACCGGCTGCCGGACGCGGACCGCCGGCACCCGGAGCAGGGCGGGGACCGCCGGCACCGGGAGCCGGGCGGGGACCGCCCGGGCCGGGACGGGCGCCGCCGGGTCCGGCCGCGGGACGCGGGCCGCCGGGAGCGGGCCGGGCACCGGGGGCACCGGGGCCGGGGTGCGCGCCGCCGCCCGCCGGAGCGGGGCGGGGCGTGCTGCTGAAGGGGTTGTTACCCGGACGCGGCGCCGGCCGCGGGCCGGGACGCGGACCACCCGGAGCGGAGGGCGCGGAGCCACCAGCCGGACGCGGAGCCGCCGGACGCGCGGCGGCCGGAGCCGCCGGGGCCTGCGGCGGAGCGCTGGCGGCAGGGGCCTGGGGCGCCGGAGCTGCGGGGCGCGCCGCCGGAGCGGGCGCGGGAGCCGCGGGACGGGCCGGAGCCACCGGGGCCGCGGGAGCCGCAGCGACCGGAGCCGCCGCAACGGGCGCGGGAGCCGCCGGGGCCGCCGGTGCGGCGGGCCTTGCAGGGGGAGCTGCGGCGGGAGCGGCAGCGCCGTTACCGGCACCGCCGAGAGCCTCGCGGAGCCGTCGGGCCACGGGGGCCTCGACGGTGGAGGAAGCGGACTTCACGAACTCGCCCTGCTCCTTGAGCTTGGCGAGCACGGTCTTGCTGTCGACGCCGAACTCTTTGGCGAGTTCGTGTACGCGGGCTTTGCCTGGCACGGGTCTCCTCATTGGTGAGGCCGGCGGCTTGCCCGCTCGACCTCGTCGTTAGTGGTGCATGGTCATCGTGGGAACTTCACGGCTGACTCATCCGACGGTGTCCATATCGACGTGCGGACCGGCCTGGTGCCCGTCCGACTGGGAACTGCGGTTATTCGCCCGCTCCTGCGCTCACCCCGGGCGCCTCCGTGGAGGCATCGACGTGGTGCCAGAGCGGACCGGTCTCCAGCGGCGCACTGCCTCCGGGGAGGCGGAGCGCTCGTGGGAAGGCCCGGCGTCGTTCAGCTGCGCGCAGGCACTCCGGGGTGGGGTGCACGGAGGCACCCCGCCCGGGGAGCCTCCGCCGCGGGTCCGGGACCAGAGCCCCGGACCGGACGACGACTCGCAGCAGTTCATCGGCCGGCGCGCGCTTCCGGCACCCCACGCACGTGCGGACCGGGAAAGACGTTTCGACCACCGACGAGTCTAGCGCGTGGCCGGTCCCGGATGTTCCGCGCGCCGTGGAGGGGGCCGGTGGGCGGGCGGACGCCCCTCGGACGAGGGAGCCTGCGGCCCGGATCGCAGCGGCGGACGACCCATCCCCGGCGAGGGGGTGGCGGCGTCGTCCTCGGTCTGCGCGTCGCTGCGGATGTCGATCCGGCAGCCGGTGAGCCGCGCGGCCAGCCGGGCGTTCTGCCCTTCCTTCCCGATGGCCAGCGAGAGCTGGTAGTCGGGGACGACGACGCGCACCGCCTTGGCCTGCGGGTCCACCAGCCGGGCGCTGCTCACCCGGGCGGGGCTCAGCGCGGAGGCGACGAACGTGGCCGGGTCGTCGGTCCAGTCGACGATGTCGATCTTCTCGCCGTGCAGCTCGCTCATGACGTTGCGGACCCGCTGCCCCATCGGGCCGATGCAGGCGCCCTTGGCGTTGAGCCCGGCCACCTTGGTGCGGACGGCGATCTTCGAGCGGTGCCCGGCCTCGCGGGCGACGGCGACGATCTCCACGCTGCCGTCGGCGATCTCGGGCACTTCGAGCGCGAAGAGCTTGCGCACGAGGTGCGGGTGGGTGCGGGACACGGTCACCTGCGGCCCGCGGAAGGTCCGCGCGACCGAGACGACGTACGCCTTGATCCGACTGCCGTGGGTGTAGGACTCGCCGGGCACCTGCTCGGACTGCGGCAGGACCGCCTCGACCTTGCCGATGTCGATGAGCACCGTGCCCTGCACGTTGCGGCGGTCGTGCGCCTGCACGATCCCGCTGACGATGTCGCCTTCCTTGCCGGAGTACTCGCCGAAGGTCTGCTCGTGCTCGGCGTCGCGCAGCCGCTGGACGATGACCTGCTTGGCGGTGCTGGCCGCGATCCGGCCGAAGTCCGAGGGGGTGTCGTCCCACTCGCGGACCACCTCGCCGTCGGGACCGAGCTCCTGCGCCAGGACGGCGACCTCGCCGCTCTTGCGGTCGACGTGGACCCGGACGTGCTTGGCCGCCCCGTCGGCGTGCCGGTAGGCGGTGACGAGCGCGGACTCGATGGCCTCGATCACCGTGTCGGCGGGGATGCCCTTCTCCCGCTCGACCGCCTTGAGCGCGGTGACGTCGATGTTCACTGGTCTCCTCCGTCGTCGTCCCCGAGGTCGCCGTCGGCCAGGGTCTCGTCGGCGCCGCGGCCGAACTCGACCTGCACGCGGCCCGCGCCCAGCTCCCGCCACGGCACCTGCCGGGGCGTCGGCGGCCGCTTCTTGGCGCCCGGCTTGCCCTTCACCTCGACGGCGAGCGTGACACCGTCGCCGTCGACGGCGGTGACCCGACCGGTGACCGTGTCGGCGGACCCGGACGGTCCGACGGCGACCGTGACCAGCCGTCCGGTGTTGCGCCGCCAGTGCCGGGGGTTGGTGAGCGGCCGGTCCACCCCGGGGCTGGTCACCTCGAGGACGTACGGCGTGCGGCCCATGCCGTCGTCGTTCGCGTCGAGGACGTCGGAGACGGCCTTGCTCACCTCGGCGATGTCGTCGAGGGTGACCCCCTGGTCGCGGTCGACCACCACGCGCACCACGCTGCGCCGCCCGGCGGGGGTGACGACGAGCTCTTCCAGGTCGTAGCCTGCCGCGCCGACGACCGGCTCGATCCACCCCGTCAGGCGCGAGGTCGTCGGGTCGGTGCGCTGGGTGCCGCGAGAGGCGGACACGTTTTCCTCCTCCGGCTCTGGTCGCGCCCCATGCGGTGCGCGCACCCCCGTCCTCCGGGCTCCGACGCTGGTCGGGCGCGGGGTCGAGGGGAAGTCGTCAGGCTACCGCCCGGTGTGTTCTCCCGAGACCGGGCACCATGGGCCCCACCCGTCCCCGACGCGACCGCGCGATCGGCCGTGGCTCGCGGCCGCCGGCCGCTCCGGCTGAGAGGATGGGACGCGATGTCCCCCACTTCGTCCCCCACCTCGCTCCCGGCCCGCTCGGGCTTCACCCGGCGCACCCTGCTCGCCGCCTCCGCGGCCGGACTGTCGGTACTGGTCGTCGGCTGCACCGCCGAGCCGGCCGACCCCCGGGAGCAGGTGACCAGCGAGCAGGCCGACGAGCTCGCCGTGCAGGTAGCGGTCCAGGAGGCGCTCGTCGCCGCCTTCGCCGCGGCCGGCGCCGCGGACCCGGCGCTGGCCTCGGCGGTCGCGGAGCAGGCGACCCAGGCCCAGGCGCAGCTGGACCGGCTGAAGGCCGCGGCCCCCGGTGCATCCGCGTCGGCGACGTCCTCCTCCCCTGCCGCCCCGGCGGGACCCGAGGCCAAGGCGTGGCTGCGCACGCAGGTGGCCGACACGGCGACGTCGCACGCGACCGCCTGCCTGGACCAGTCGGGCGCCCGCGCCGCGCTGCTGGGCTCGATCGCCGCGGGCCTGCGCGGCCAGGACGCGGTGCTGGCGTGAGGAGGACCGACCGTGGCCGATGACGCCGAGAGCGGCGCCCTGGACGAGGGCACCGAGAATGCCGCGCTGCGCGAGGCGCTGGCCGCCGAACACACTGCCGTCTGGGGATACGGCGTGGTCGGGGCGGCCCTCGCCGTCGAGGCCCGGCCGCCGGCCACGGCCGCCGAGACCGCGCACCGCGACGTGCGCGACCAGGTGACGGCACTGCTCGAGGAGCGCGCCGCCGACCCGGTCGCCGCCGAAGGTGCCTACAGCCTGCCGTTCCCCGTCCTGTCGGGGGTGGACGCCGCCGCGCTGGCCGTCGTCCTCGAGGACGGCGTCGCCGCGGCGTGGGTGCGGGTGCTGGACCAGGCCGCCCAGCGGGAGGTCCGCGAACTGGCTGTCGGGTGGCTGACCGCGGCCGAGACCCGCGCCGTCTCGTGGCGGGGCGCCGCCGGCACGGCGCCGGCGACGACCGCGTTCCCGGGCCTGCCGGAGTAGCCGGGCCGCTGCAAGGCGGCACCACCAGTCGTTCCCAAGTGCGGCTCAAGTGGCCGGTCCGACGCTGTGCGCACCGGAGGACGACGACGTCCTCCCCGCCCGCAGGAGAGGACCCCCACCGATGAGCACCACGACCACCCGGCCCGTGACCGGACACCTGATGAGCCTGCCCGGTCAGCAGCACGTGGCCGAGGGGCCGCTGGACCTCAACGGCATGTACATGGCCCACCACGCGTTCCGCCGCGACCTGGCCCGCTTCGCCGTCGCGGCACGGCAGACGCCGGTCGAGGACGTCGAGGTGTGGCGGGCGCTCGCGATCCGGTGGGAGCAGTTCGGCTCGGTCCTGCACCACCACCACACCACCGAGGACGACGTGCTGTGGCCGCAGCTGCTGGAGATCGCCGACGCCGAGGGCCGGGCGACGCTCGAGGCGATGGAGGCCGAGCACACGGTCATCGACCCGATGCTGGCCGCCTGCGCGGCCGGCTTCGCCGCGATGGCGCAGGCCCCCGACGCCGAGACCCGCGACCGGCTGGCCGCCGGCACCGAGACCGCCCGCGACACCCTGTCCGACCACATGGGTCACGAGGAGCGGGAGGCGCTGCCGTTGGTGCAGGAGCTGCTGTCGGCCGAGGGCTGGCAGAAGGTCGAGAAGGCCGCCGGCTCCGGCAAGGGCCTGAAGGACCTGGTCTTCCTCGCACCGTGGATCGCCGACGGACTCACCCCCGAGCAGCTCGAGACCGTCGTCGGCATGCTCGGCAAGCCGTTCAAGTGGCTGCTCGCGATGACCCGCGGCCGCTACGCCCGCGGCGAGGCGGTGGCTTTCCGGTACGGAAAGGACCTCCCTGCCCCCCAACCCTCGCAGGCTCGGGTCGGGGCCCTGCAGGCAGGCCGTCTTAGGCCAAGCTGCCCAGGAACGTGTCGGTGACGCCGACGGCGACGCTGCTCGACCCGCCCCCCTCGACGAGGACGGCGAACGCCACGTCTCCCCCCGCGGCCGACCCAGGCGCCGCCCGCGCGGTAGCCCATGAACCAGCCGTGGGCCTGCGGCGGCGTCGCGTCGCCGTACTCAGCGGTGCCGGTCTTGCCGTAGACCTCGCCGCGGTCGCCCAGCGCCGTGGCGGTGCCGGAGAGCACGACCTGCCGCATCATCGGCCGCAGCGCGTCGAGCACCGGCTGGCCCGGTCCCGCGGGAGCCGCCCCGGCGGGCTCGGCGCCCACCACCTCGACCGGGGCGGCCGGTGTCCCGCTGGCGATCCCCGCGGCCACGAGCGCCATCTGCGCGGGGCTCATCAGCACCTGGCCCTGGCCGATGGCGTCGGCGGCCTTCGTCGTCCCGGTGGCGTCGCTGGGAACGCTGCCGCCGAAGATCCCGACCGGCAGCTGCCACTCGGTGCCCACGCCGTAGGAGGCGGCGGCCTCGGCGAGCGCCGGGTCGGGCAGCTCGAGGGCTTCCTGGATGAAGGTGGTGTTGCACGACTGCGCGAACGCCTCGGTGAACGACACCGTCCCGAGGTCGAACTGGTCCTCGTTCTCGAACTCGCGGCCGTCGACGGTCGTCGTGCCGGGGCAGGCCACCGGCGTCTGCGGGGTGAGCGCGCCCGCGGTGAGCAGCGCCGTCGCCGTCATCGTCTTCATCGACGAGCCGGGCGGGAACTGCCCGGCGAGGGCGTTGGTGGCGTCGGCGGCCTCGTTCGAGGAGACCGCGAGGATCTCCCCGGTGCCGGGCCGGACGACGACGATGTGCGTCGGCAGGGTCTGCGTCGCGGCGGCGGCGTCGGCGGCGTTCTGGATCGCGGGCACGAGCGGCGTCTGCAGCGGCTCCCCCGGCACCGGCTCGACGGCGTCGATCTCGCGGCCCTCGTCGTCGGTCTCCTCGTCGGTGCTGACGACCCGGACGGTGAAGCCGGGCGTGCCGGTCAGCTGCTCCTGGAAGGCCCGCTGCAGACCGGACAGCCCCAGCTGGTCGCCGGCCGCGTAGCGCGGCACGCCGTCCTCGCTGCTCTCCTCGATCACCTCGGCGGTGGCCGCGCCCACGCGGCCGAGCAGGGCGACGGCGAACCGCGCGCTGGGCGCGAGCAGCCGGGTCTCGGTCGGGAAGACGGCGCCGGGCAGGTCGAACACCTGCGCCCGGATCGCTTCGAAGTCGGGACGGCGCAGGGTGATGACGGGGACGAACTGTCCTTCGGGGGCGGCCTCGACGTCGGCGACGATGTCCTCGGCGGCGACGCCGGTGGCGGCCGACAGCGCGGCGGCCAGCGCGGGCAGGTCGGTGACCTGGGCCGGGTCGATCCCGACGTTGACGACCTCGGTCGGGGTGAACAGGGGTGCCCCCGAGCCGTCGGTGATGGTGGCTCGCTCCGGCAGCGACCGGGACACGACCAGGTGCTGCCCCTCGGCCAGCTCGGGATGGATCAGGGTCGGCTCGGCGACGACCTCCCAGCCGTCCTCGACCTCGCGGAGCCGCAGGGTCGCGTCATAGGCCCAGTCCGGCGCGGCGGCGAGATCCCACGCGGCGGTCCAGCCGATGGTCGCGGTGTCGTCCTCGATCGTGGGCTTGCCGGAATCGGCGGTGAGGGTGGCGTCGGGGAGGTCCTCGGCGGTCTGCTGGAGCAGCGACGTGGCCAGCTCGGGGTCGGTGGTGGCCGCGGCGGCGGCCTCGAGGTCACCGGCGGCCCAGTCGGCGAGGAACGCGTCCGCCGCGGAGAGCACGTCGTCCTCGGCGCTGCCGGAGCACCCGGCCACCAGGGGAAGGGCGATCAGGAGCGAGGTGAGGAGGGCGGGCCCCCGGCTAGTCCGCACGACTCCAGATTGTCAGACGAAGGACCCCGTCCCCCTCACGCCTCGCTGCGCTCGCCGCGAGCCTCGGGACGGGGCCGTTCCATGACCGCCCCGTCAGAACAGCACGCTGGCGTACTGACCGACGTCGCGGAAGCCGACCCGGCGATAGGCCGCCCGGGCCGGAGCGTTGAAGTCGTTGACGTAGAGGCTCACCACGGGGGCGATGGTCGTGCGGGCGTACTCGACGACGGCCGCGGTGCCGGCGGTCCCGATGCCGCGGCCGCGATGGGCCGGGGCCACCCACACGCCCTGCACCTGGCAGGCGGCGCGGCTCACCGCGCCGATCTCCGCCTTGAACATCACCTCGCCGCCCTCGATCCAGGCCAGCGACTGGCCCAGGCGCACCAGCTCCGCCACCCGCGCGCGGTAGCCCGCGCCGCCGTCGACCCGCAGCGGGCTGACGCCCACCTCCTCGGTGAACATCGCGACGGCGGCGGGCAGGAGGGTCTCGAGCTGGTCGGGCCGGACCGCACGGACCCGCGGCTCCGGGGCGATCGCGGGCGGGCCGTCGATGGCGAGCAGCGGCTGGCGCGGCCGGTGGTCGCGGGCCGGGCCCCAGTAGGGCGCGAGCAGCTCCCACAGCGGCCCCACCGAGGCGGCGGGACCGACGATCGTCGAGCATCGCCGCCCGGCCCGGCGGGCGCGTTCGGCGAAGGCCGCCGCGGACGCCCGCTCGGCGCCCGGGAGGGCGAAGGGGATCAGGTTGGCGCCGGCCAGGCAGACCGCCTCGAGGCTGCTGCCGGAGCCGAAGCCCCAGAGCGGCGCACCGAGGGACGCGGCACCGGTGCCCAGCGCCTCGACCCGACCGGCGAGCACGCACGTGGCGACCGGGTCGGCCGCGAGCAGCCGGTGGACGGCCCGCTCGTCGCCCTCGTCGAGGACCCGGGCGGTCGGCGTGCGGAGCATCGGCGAGCTATGCGGGGCGGTTCAGCTGACGCTGACGACCGGCGGGCCGGACGGCTCCCCGGCGTCGACCTGCTCGGCCGCGATGCGCATGGCTTCCTCGATCAGGGTCTCCACGATCTGCGACTCGGGGACGGTCTTCACGACCTCGCCCTTGACGAAGATCTGGCCCTTGCCGTTGCCCGACGCGACCCCGAGGTCGGCCTCGCGGGCCTCGCCCGGCCCGTTGACGACGCAGCCCATGACGGCGACCCGCAGCGGCACCTCCATGCCCTCGAGCCCGGCGGTCACCTCGTCGGCCAGCTTGTAGACGTCGACCTGCGCGCGGCCGCACGAGGGGCAGCTGACGATCTCCAGGCCGCGCTGCTTGAGGTTCAGCGACTCGAGGATCTGGTTGCCGACCTTGACCTCCTCGACCGGCGGGGCCGAGAGGGAGACGCGGATGGTGTCGCCGATGCCCTGGCTGAGCAGCGCGCCGAAGGCGACGGCCGACTTGATCGTCCCCTGGAAGGCCGGGCCGGCCTCGGTGACGCCGAGGTGCAGCGGGTAGTCGCACTGGGCGGCGAGCAGCTCGTAGGCGCGGACCATGACCACCGGGTCGTTGTGCTTGACCGAGATCTTGATGTCGCGGAAGTCGTGCTCCTCGAACAGCGAGCACTCCCACAGCGCCGACTCGACCAGCGCCTCCGGGGTGGCCTTGCCGTACTTGGCGAGCAGCCGCTTGTCGAGCGAGCCCGCGTTCACCCCGATGCGGATCGGGATGCCGGCGTCCTTGGCCGCCTTGGCGATGTCGCCGACCTTGTCGTCGAACTTCTTGATGTTGCCGGGGTTGACCCGCACCGCAGCGCAGCCGGCGTCGATCGCGGCGAACACGTAGCGGGGCTGGAAGTGGATGTCGGCGATGACCGGGATCTGCGACTTCCTCGCGATGGCCGGCAGCGCCTCGGCGTCGTCGGTGTCCGGGACGGCGACCCGCACGATCTGGCAGCCGGAGGCGGTGAGCTCGGCGATCTGCTGCAGCGTGGCGTTGATGTCGGCGGTCTTCGTCGTCGTCATCGACTGGACGCTCACCGGGTGGTCGCTGCCCACCCCGACACCGCCGACGTCGAGCTGGCGGGTCTTCCGCCGGGGAGCGAGCACGGGAGGGGGCGCAGCCGGCATGCCGAGACTGACGGGGATCGCCATGACCGCCAGTATCCCCTGATCAGCAGAACGGCGCCGTCGAGCCGGCCGATCGAGGTCACACCCCGGTGGCTCAGTTCAGGGTGATCGGGTTGACGATGTCGGCGACGAACAGCAGCGCCGACAACGCCAGGAACAACCCGGCGACGACGTAGGCGACCGGCATCAGCCGGGCGATGTCGAACGGACCCGGGTCGGGCCGACCGCGCATCCGCGCCACCGTCGCGCGGGCCTTCTCGTACAGCGCGCCGGCGATGTGGCCGCCGTCGAGCGGGTAGATCGGCAGCAGGTTGAACAGGAACAGCACCAGGTTCACGCCGGCGAGCAGCTGGAAGAAGTAGCTGATCTTCTCCGTGGTGGTGAAGTCGTCGAAGGCGAACACCTCACCGGAGATGCGGCTGACGCCGACGACGCCGATCGGGCCCTGGGGGTCGCGCTCGTCCCCCAGGAACGCCGCGCCGAACAGGGCGGGCACCCGTTGCGGGATCTCGACCAGCTTGTCCACCGAGCGGACCACGACGTCGCCGAGGAAGGCCGGCACCTCGGTGACCGACTGCTGGACGTAGGTCTGCGCCGGGCTGACGCCGACGTAGCCGACGACCGCCGTCTCGTCGCTGTCCGAGGACAGGTAGACGCGGTTCTCGATCGGCGTGACGGTGAGCTCCTGCTCCTCGCCGTCGCGCTCGATCGTGAGGACGACGGGGGTCTCCGCGCTGACCCGGATGGCCTCCTGCACCTGCGTCCAGCCGACGTCGGTCTCCCGGGAGATCGGCTCGCCGTCGATGGCCAGGATCGTGTCGCCGGCCTCCAGACCGGCCTTCGACCGCCGGGCTCTCCTCCGGGAGGGCGCAGTTCGGCGTCCCCTCCTCGCAGATCTGCCCGGCGTCCTCGCCCGTCTGGACGATCGGGACCTGGCAGGCGTCCTCGCGGCCGACCGTCTCGGCGCCCGATCGGCACCACGCAGCCGGGCACCGAGGCGAGCGTCGTCGTCGACTCGGGGACGCCGAACCCGACGAGGACGACGGTGAAGAACACCACCGCCAGGATCAGGTTGTGGAACGGACCGGCGAACATCACGATGACGCGCTGCCACCAGGGCTTGGCGTAGAACACGCGGCCGCCGTCGGTGGGCCGGACGTCGTTGAGCGCCTGCCCGCGTACCTCGGCGATGAAGCTGCGCATGCGGGTCGCGCGCTTGCTCTCGCCCTCCTCGGCCGGCGGGATCATCCCGACGATCCGGATGTAGCCGCCCAGCGGCACGGCCTTGATGCCGTACTCGGTCTCCCCGCGGCGACGGGACCAGATCGTGGGGCCGAAGCCGACCATGAACTGCGGCACGCGCATGCCGAACCGCCGAGCCCAGATGAAGTGCCCGAGCTCGTGGAAGCCGATCGAGAACAGCAGACCGATCGCGAAGGCGACGATCCCGAGGATCGTGAGAAGGGTCCCGCTCAGCTGTGGCCTCCGGAGATGACGCCGCGGGCGTGCTCACGGGCCCATTTCTCCGCGGCCAGCACGTCCTCGACGCAGGTCGGCGCGCCGAGGTCCGGCGCGTCGTCGAGGGTACGCGCGACAAGGTCCACGATGGCCCGGAACGACAGCCGACCCGCCACGAAAGCCGCGACGGCCTCCTCGTTGGCCGCGTTGTAGAGCGCCGGCACCACGCCGCCCGCCTCGCCCGCGCGGCGCGCGAGCCGGACCGCCGGGAACGCCTCGTGGTCCAGGGGCAGGAACTCCCACGTGCTCGCCGTCGACCAGTCCAGCGCCGGCTGCACGTGCGGCAGCCGGTCCGGCCAGGCCAGCGCGAGGGCGATCGGCAGCCGCATGTCCGGTGGGCTGGCCTGCGCGATGGTCGCGCCGTCGGCGAAGGTCACCATCGAGTGGACGATCGACTGCGGGTGCACGACGACGTCGATGTCGGCATAGGGGACGCCGAAGAGCAGGTGCGCCTCGATGAGCTCGAGGCCCTTGTTGACCAGCGTCGCCGAGTTGATCGTGACGACGGGGCCCATGTCCCACGTGGGGTGCGCGAGGGCGTCGTCGACGGTGACGCCGTCGAGCTCGTCGGCCCGCCGCCCGCGGAACGGACCGCCGCTGGCGGTGAGCACCAGGCGGGCCACCTCGCCGCGGGCGCCACCGCGCAGGCACTGGGCCAGCGCCGAGTGCTCGGAGTCCACCGGCACCAGCTGCCCCGGCTTCGCCGCGGCCAGCACGAGTTCGCCACCGGCGACCAGCGACTCCTTGTTGGCCAGCGCGACCGTGCGCCCGGCCTGGAGCGCCGAGAGCGTCGGGCCGAGCCCGATGGAGCCGGTGATCCCGTTGAGGACGACGTCGGCCGGCCGGGCAGCGAGCTCCTCGGCGGCGCGCGGACCGGCGAGGATCTCCGGCAGCGCGTACTCGCCCTTGGCCCAGCCGCGCTTGGAGGCGGCGGCGTAGAAGGCGAGCTGGAGGTCCTGGGCCGCGGTGGCGCGGGCGACGGCGACCGTCCGGACGCCGAGGGTGAGCGCCTGGTCGGCCAGGGTGGCGACATCCCCTCCCCCGGCGGCCAGCGCGGTGATCCGCAGCCGGTCGGGGTTCTGCCGGGCGACGGCGATCGCCTGCGTGCCGATCGATCCGGTCGAGCCCAGGACGGTGACCTCGCGGGGCTGATCCACGACTACATCCTCCCCGACCGATGGCCGGGCGCCGCGCCCGTGCTCCCTCGTGCGGTGTTCGAGGCGCGGGCCTGCCAGAATGCAGCCCGTGAGCACTCAGCGGGTGAACCAGCCTGGTCGCGAGGAAGCCATCGAGCGCGCAGACGCGCATCCGGTCGAGCACGAGCGCCCCGAGGACTGGGGCTGGCACGGCGAGACCGGCAAGTTCGGCCGGGCCGGCGCCTGGTTCGCGATCCTGATCCTGCTGAGCTACCTCGTGGGCAAGAACCACGAGGGCAGCGTCGAGAACCTGTGGATCATCGGCATCGCCGTCGTGATGGTGCTGATCCTGCTGTGGGACATCCGCCGCCGGAAGAACGCCTGGCGCAGCAAGTAGAGGACGACCGCTCCTGCTGGCTGGAGTTCCGCTCGGCAGAGCGCCGTGGCGGGACGGCGGGGGTCGACCCGCATCTGCGGACGTCCAGCCGGGCCACGGTGCGGCTCGACGTCGGGCGGCGCGGCTTGACCCGCGCCGCGGCGGCTCGACTGACGCACAAGAAATCACACCTTGCTGCCGGCCTCAGGCGACGGCGATGCCGATCGCGGTGCCGATCAGGTAGGTGATCCCGGCTGCTGCCGCGCCGAAGATCAGCTGCCGCAGGGCCGCCCACCACCACGGGCGCGGCGTGAACCGCGACGAGAGCGCGCCGGCCACGAAGAGGCCCACCCCGCCGCAGACGAGCGCCGCCGCGAGTGACGAGAAGCCCAGCAGGTAGGGCAGCAGCGGGATCAGCGCGCCCACGGCGAACGTGAAGAACGACGAGATCGCCGCGACCCAGGGCGACGGCTTGTCGGCCGGGTTCAGCCCGAGCTCGGCGAGGACGTGCAGCCGCAGCGCCGACTCCGGGTCGCGGGACAGCTGCGTCGCGACCGACTGCGCCTGCTGCGGGTCGACCCCCCGGCTGGCCAGCATCTGCGCCAGTTCGGCCGCCTCGCCCTCGGGGTTGGCGTGGAGCTCCCGCCGCTCCTTCTCCACCTCGAGGTCCAACTGCTCGTTCTGCGTCGTGACCGACGTGTACTCCCCCAGCGCCATCGAGATGGCGCCGGCCACCAGGCTGGCCACACCGGAGAGCACGATCGTCCGGTCGCTGACCCCACCACCGCCGACACCGGCGACGAGCGCGGTGTTGGTCACCAGGCCGTCCATCGCCCCGAAGACGGCGGCCCGCAGCCACCCGCCGGAGACGTCGCCGTGGCTGTGGTGGATCTCGGTCACGGGCGTCTCGGCCTCGCTCATTCGTCGCCCTCGGCGCCCAGCTCCATCGGCGGCTCGACGGACGGCGTCGGCAGGGCGACGCTCGGTACCCCCTCGACCCGATCGGCCGCGGCGAGCTGGCCGCAGGCGCCGTCGATGTCCTGGCCCCGGGTGTCGCGCACCGTCGTCGCGACTCCGGCGGCCCGCAGCCGGGCCACGAACTCGCGCTGCGCGGGCAGCGGGCTGGCGTCCCACTGGCTGCCCGGCGTCGGGTTGAGCGGGATCAGGTTCACGTGCGCCAGCCGCCCGGCCAGCAGTTTCCCGAGCATGTCCGCACGGTGCGGCTGGTCGTTGACGTCGCGGATGAGGGCGTACTCCACCGAGTAGCGCCGTCCGGTGCGCGCGGCGTAGGCGTCGGCCGCCTCGACGACCTCGCCCACCTTCCACCGCGTGTTGATCGGGACGAGGGTGTCGCGCAGCTCGTCGTCCGGGGCGTGCAGGCTGACCGCGAGGGTGACGTTGCGGCCCTCCTCGGTGAGCCGGCGGATGGCCGGCACCAGGCCGACGGTCGAGACGGTCACCGAGCGCTGGGCGAGGCCCAGGCCGTGCGGGGCCGGAGTGAGCAGCGCGTCGAGCGTCTTGCGCACGCGGGCGTAGTTGGCCAGCGGCTCGCCCATGCCCATGAAGACCACGTTGGACAGCCGGCCGGGGCCGCCGGGGATCTCCCCGTTCGCCATCGCGGCGGCCGCCGCGACCGCCTGGCCGATGATCTCCGCAGCCGAGAGGTTGCGGGTCAGGCCCTGCTGACCGGTCGCGCAGAAGGGGCAGGCCATGCCGCAGCCGGCCTGGCTGGAGATGCAGACGGTGGCGCGCTCCGGGTAGCGCATGAGGACGCTCTCGACCAGGGCGCCGTCGTGCAGCCGCCACAGCGTCTTGCGGGTGCGGCCGCCGTCGGCGCTCTGGTGCCGGATCGGGGTGAGCAGCCCCGGCAGGAGCGCCTCGGAGAGCGTGTCCCGGACGGCGGCGGGCACGTCGGTCATCTGCGCCGGGTCGGTCACGCCCCGGTAGTAGTGGCGTGCCAGCTGGTCGGCGCGGAACGGCGGCTGGCCCAGCTCGGCGACGGCAGCGCGGGCCTCCTCGCGGGTCAGATCGGCGAGGTGGCGCGGGGGCGTGCCCCGTCGGGGCGCGTCGAAGACGAGGGGCAGGGCAGTCATGGCGCCGCCCATGCTCCCACTACCGTGGAGTGGGTGGCCGAGTCAGAGACCGAGCTCACCCGGCCGGAGCCCATCCTCGACAGCGTCGGCGTGGGTCCCTGGCCGGGCCCGTGGCCCCAGGATCCGCGCTACGACCCCGAGCTGCTGGAGTCGGGGGATCGGCGCAACGTCGTCGACCGGTACCGGTACTGGACGGTCGAGGCGATCGTCGCCGACCTCGACACCCGCCGGCACCCCTTCCACGTGGCGATCGAGAACTGGCGGCACGACCTGAACATCGGGACGGTCGTGCGCACCGCCAACGCGTTCCTCGCCGAGGCCGTGCACGTGGTCGGCAACAAGCGGTGGAACCGGCGCGGCGCGATGGTGACCGACCGCTACATGCACGTCCGGCACCACTCCGACGTCGGGCAGCTGGCCGCGTGGGCCGGGGAGGCCGGCCTGCCGTTGCTGGCCGTCGACAACCTCCCCGGCGCCCGCCCGCTCGAGACGACGCCCCTCCCCCGTGCCTGCGTGCTCCTCTTCGGCCAGGAGGGCAGCGGCCTGACGGCCGCGGCCCGGGAGGCCGCCGACGGCGTCCTGTCGATCGCCCAGTTCGGGTCCACCAGGTCGATCAACGCGGGGGTCGCCGCCGGCATCGCCATGCACACCTGGGTGCGGCAGCACGCTGGGTGAGGCGGCTCAGCACCCCATGACGCGGGCGAGTTCGCACGCCTTCTGGGTGTCGGTCAGTTCCTCCTGGGCCGGCGCGTTCGTCGTCGTGGACTCCGACGAGGACGACGAGGTCAGCAGCACGAACGTCGTGGCGGCGGCGAGGGTGATGACGAACGCGACGACGATCATGAACACGCGGTGGGCACCGACCCAGCTCTGCGCCGGGCTGGACACGATGGCGGTCATGGTGGTTCCTCTCGGGTCGATTCATGCGGTCGTTCCGCAGTGGGACGACCGTGGTCCCGAGCAGTTGCAGACCCCGTGCAGCGCGGCTGCAGCCTCATGCAATCCGGCGGAGGGCGGCCCGGGCGTGCGCGACCGCAGCCGCCTCGGAGGCCGCCTCGCCGGGCCGACCTCCGGGCTGCGGAGATCCCGGCGTGCCCAACGGTGAGGGCTTGCCTGCCGCGACCAGGAACGCATGGAGCGTCGCGGCGTCGGACCGGGCGTCGACCCGCTGGAGCAGCCGCGCGACGTAGCGCAGGTTCAGCCACTGCTGCGTGACGTCCCCGACCTGGTCCCAGTGGTCGAGCACGACGAGGAACGCGCGCGCGGCCGCCACCGGATCGCCGTGCACGGCGCGGGTCGCCGCCGCCTCCATCAACGCGATCCCGTGCCACCAGAAGTTGCGCACCGAGGCAGCCAGGTCGGCGGCCTCGTCGAAGAGGGTCAGTGCGCGGCCGGGATCGGTCTTCTTCAGCACCAGGCCGAGCGCGTAGCGGGCCATCGACCGCGCCGTCGGGTTGGCCGTCTCCTCCGCCACCTGGAGGCTCTCCTCGGCCGGCGCGAGCCCCTGCTGCGGTTCCCGGCGCACCGCCTGGCAGACCGCGACGTAGTAGAGGGTCCAGACCAGCCGGATCCGGTCCCCGTCCGCGCGGGCACGTTCGGCCTCCGCCGTGTAGTGCCGCAGGGCGCGGTCCACGTCCCCCTCGTAGAGGGCGATGTCCGCCAGGACGTCCCCCGGGTAGGCGATGCGCGGGGTCCGCGGTGGCGGGAGCCGGCCGTCCGCCCGCCGCGCCAGGTCCGCGGCCAGCGCGTACTCGTTGCGGTTCCAGGCACCACGGGCGGCGGCCCCCACCGCCACCGCGTACCGCGGGTTGTCGGGGTCGACGTCGTCCAGCAGCCGCTCGGCCCACCCGGACGCCTCGTACCCGATCCGCAGGTGCACCAGTTCCGGGACGGCGACGACCAACCGCACCGCCAGATCCCAGTTGCGGTCCGCGCGTGCCTGCAGGAAGGCGGCGCGCAGGTTGTCGTAGTCCGCCAGGGCCTCCTCGACCCACGCCCGCTCGTCCGGGCCTTGCACCCCGTGCGCCGCGCGCTCGGCCAGCTCCACGTAGTACGTGGCATGCCGCCGGGCCAGCGCCGTGTCGACGCCCTCGGCCTCGGTCCGGGACCGCCCGTAGGCCCGGAGGGTCTCCAGCAGCCGGTACCGGCTGTGGACCCCGCTGGCGGCCACCACCATGGAACGGTCGACCAGCCGGGTGAGCCGGTCGAGCGCGTCGTCCTCGTCCGCCGCCGGGTCGGCGACCTGGTGCACGCCGCGCAGGTCGGCGCCGCCCACGAACACGGACATGTTGCGGAACAGCCGTTGCTCGGCCGCCGGGAGCAGCCGGTAGGACCACTCGATCGCCGCGACCAGGCTCTGGTGCCGGGGGACGGGACCGCGGCCTCCACCGAGCAGCGGGGTCTCCTCCAGCCGCCGGGCCACCTCCATCGGGCTCATCACGCGCATCCGTGCGGCGGCGAGCTCGATGCCGAGCGGCAATCCGTCGAGCCGGGCGCAGATGGTGGCCACCGCGTCGGCGGCGTCCGCGTCGAGCCGGAAGTCCGGCGACGACGCGCGGGCGCGCTGCACGAACAGCGCCGTGGCGTCCTCGAGCGGCAGGGGCGGGACCGGCCACAGCTGCTCCCCCTCGACGCCGAGCGGTTCGCGGCTGGTCGCGAGGACCACGACCTGCGGGCACTGCTGCACGACCTCGGAGAGCAGCCGGGCCGCGTGCGCCAGCACGTGCTCGCAGTTGTCCACGACGAGCAGCAGGGCACGGGTGCGCAGGTACTCGATGACGGTCTGCTCGATCGACAGGCCGGGACGCTGCTGGATCCGCAGCGCCGCAGCCACGGCGTGCCCGATGGGGCTCCCGTCGGGCAGGGCGGCCAGCTCGCAGAGCCATGCCCCGTCGCCGAAGCGCGCCCGGTCGCGCGCCGCCACCTCCACCGCGAGCCGCGACTTCCCCGCGCCCCCCACACCGGTCAGGGTGACCAGGGGACTCGCGCGCAGGGCGGCCAGGACGCGGTCGACCTCCTCCTCCCGGCCGACGAACCCGCTGGCCCGCCGAGGGAGGTTTCCCTGCCGTGCCGGGGCGGCCAGAGCCGGGTCGTGGAGCAGGATGCGCCGGTAGAGCGCCTGCGCCGCAGCGGCCGGCTCGACGCCCAGCTCGTCGTCGAGACGGGCGCGCAGCTGGTGGTAGGCGGCGAGCGCGTCGGCCTGGCGTCCCGTCGCGTAGAGCGCCTCCATCAGCGTGACCGACGGCCGCTCCCGCGACGGGTGGCGGAGCACCAGCCCTTCGAGCTCCGGGATCGCCTCGGCCGCCCGACCGAGCGCGACCAGCGCCTCGGCCCGGGCCTCCAGTGCGCTCGTGCGCAGCTCGGTCAACCGGGCGGCCGTGGCCCGGGCGAAGTCGTCGTCGGCGAACTCGGCCAGCGCGTCACCCCGCCACAGGGCGAGCGCGGCGTCGAGGTCGGCGAGGGCGCGCCCGTGGTCGCCGGCGGCGGCCGCGGCACGCGCGGACGCGGTGAGCTGCTCGAACGCCGCGGCGTCCACGGTCGCGTCGTCCAGGAAGAGGCAGTAGCCCGGTGGGCGGTGCTCCAGCGTCGCGGCGGCGCCGAGGACGCTCCGCAACCGCGAGACGTAGGCCCGGAGCGCCGTCGCCGCCCCGGGCGGCGGGGAGTCCCCCCACAGCGCGTCGACGAGGCGATCGGCGGGCACGACCTCGCCGCCGGCGACGAGCAGGACCGCGAGGAGAGTCCGCGGCTTGGCGCCACCCACGGCCACGGCTCCACCGTCGAGCTCGACCTGCAGCGGCCCCAGGATCCGGAAGCGCGCCGGGCCTTCGACGGTCATTCCTCCGGCCTGCACTCGGCTGCAACGGGCCCGGCCGACAGTAGCGGTGGCCCCCGGAGGAGGACCAGATGTCGCGGTCTCCGGGGGCCACCAGCGTGGGTCGTGCGCGCGGCTCAGGCCCGGCGCGCGATCAGGAGCAGGTACTCCCACTCCAGGACCGTCGTACCGGTGCCGCGGTCGTACCGGGCGGCGAGCGCCAGGAGGTCGCGGTCGAGCGCGGCGACCCGCTCGGGGTCGTCGGCGATGGTGCGGTACGCGACGATCGTCGGTCCGTAGGCCGTCTTCCAGAAGTCCCGCCACTCCTCCGGGGTCCGGAAGTCGCTGATCGTCACGGTCTGCCGCCGCGCGACCACGTCGGTGACGCGATCGCCGAGGAGACCGCGTACGTGGTCCTCGTCCCCCCACAGCGGCGGCGGCTGGGCGCCGGGGGGCGGCGCGGGGACGTAGGGCTTCATCGTCCGGAACAGTTCGCCGACGAAGCCCTCGGGGGTCCAGCTGATGAGCCCGATCGTCCCGCCGGGCCGGACCACCCGGACCAGCTCGTCGGCAGCCTGCTGGTGGTGCGGCGCGAACATCACGCCGACGGAGGACAGCACGACGTCGAAGGCGCCGTCGGCGTAGGGCAGATCCTCGGCGTCACCCTCCTCCCAGGTCAGCTCGACGCCCTCGCGCGCCGCCAGTTGGCGGCCGGCCGCGAGCAGCTCCGGGGTGAGGTCCGAGGCGACGACGTCGGCACCCGTGCGCGCCGCGGGGATCGCGGCGTTCCCGGTTCCGGCCGCCACGTCGAGGACCCGGTCGCCGCGGCGCACCCCGGCCTCCGCGACCACGACCCGCCCCAGGTCGGGGATCAGCTGCGATGCCACGGTCGGGTAGTCGCCGAGCGCCCACATCGTGCGGTGCCGGGCCTTGAGGGCGCGATCGGCGGTGATCGCGTCGATGGTGTCGGTCATTCTCTGCTCCTGATCATCCAGCGCTGTCGTCGTGCGGTGGTTCCGCAGTGCGACGACGGTCGCCCCGGCGCATTGCAGACGGTCTGCAACTCCGCTGCACCGCCGTGCAATGCGGCCGGGAATGGCGCGGAGGATGCGGTCACTTGCTCCGGCGCGCGGCCACGGCCAGCAGTGCCAGCAGCACGACGTCCACGGCCATGAAGCCGACGGCCTCGGGCTCGTCGTAGACGAACAACTTCACGAAGCTGAACGCGATCTCGACCAGCAGGAGAGCCGAGGTGACGACGGCGGTGCGGGGGCTGCCGGCGCCGAGGCGGAAGGCGGCGACGATCAGGGCGACGGCCAGCGCGAAGGACCACGCGGCGACGAGCCAGTCGCCGATGCCCTGCGGGTCACCGCCCTGGGCCGCGGTGGCGAGGAACGTGAAGTAGAGGGTGCCGTAGAGCTTGAACGCCCCGAACAGGCCGAGCAGCACGCGGATGCCGATCATCAGCGGGTCGCGCCGGGTCGCCGGCCGGGCCGGGGCGGTCGTGGTGGTGGACATCGTGTTCCTCCTGGTCGGGAGCGGTGTGGACGGCGAGAACGCTAGGAACGGCGGCCCTGCCCCGGCATCGACCCACGGGCGGCTTCCCACTCATCCCGTGGGCTGATGATCGAGAAGCCGCGCGGCCCTACCCTTCCCGTTCGTGAGCCCGTCGCTGCCCCGTCCGGCCGTGCCGCCGCGCATCGACGTCGTCGTGGCGGCGGTCTTCCTGGTGCTCTCGCTGGCCCAGGTGCTCATCGCGCCGATCGCCGCGCCGGTGGCGTCGGTCGTGATCGCGGTGGGTTCCACGGTGCCGCTGGCCTGGCGGCGGGTGTTCCCCGCGACCGTGGCGCTGGCCGCGACCCTGGTCTGGCTGATCCCGACGTCCGGCGGTTTCCTGCTGCTGGGCTACGTCATCGCCGTCCTCGTGTTCTTCTCGCTCGGCGCGTACTGCGCGCAGCTCTGGCGAGTCCTGGCGGTGGGCGCGGTCGGTGTGGCGGTCGGTGTCGTCGTGACGCTGCTCGGCCCGGAGCCGGCGCCGGCCGCGATCGGCGCCGCGCTGGTCGTCATCGCCCCCGCCGGGGCGGGGCGGCTGGTGGCCTACCAGCGGAGCCAGACCGCGCTGCTCGAGGAGCTGACCGCGCGGCTCGTGCAGGAGCGGGCGACGGCGGAGCGCGCGGCGGTCGCCGAGGAGCGCTCCCGCATCGCCCGGGAGCTGCACGACGTCATCGGCCACGAGGTCACCGTCATCGCGCTGCAGGCGGACGCCGCGGCGGCCGCCCTGGCCAAGGCGCCCGAGCGTGCCGCCGCACCCGTCGAGGCCATCCGCCGGTCGGCGACCGAGGCGCTGGCCGAGATGCGCCGCGTCGTCGGCATGCTCCGCGCCGCCGAGGAGGAGGACCTGCGCCCCCAGCCCGGCCTCGACGACGTCGCCGACGCTCGTGGAGCAGTCCCGTGCCGCCGGGGCCCGGGTCGCGTTCACCCTGCGGCCGCCGGCGCGCGCCGACGCACGCCAGCGTGGAGCTGGCCGCCTACCGGCTGGTCCAGGAGGCGCTCACCAACGCGCGCCGGCACGCGCCCGGGCGCACCGGTCGACGTCCGCATCGTCGGCGACGACGCCGCGGTGCTCGTCGAGGTCGTGAACACCGGCAGCCCGACGATCCCCGAACCCCGGGCCGCCCGCGACGGGCTTCGGGCTCGTCGGCATGCGCGAGCGGGTCCGGCTGCTCGGGGGACGGCTGGACGCCGGCCCGACCGACGGCGGCGGCTTCGCCCTCACCGCGCGGCTGCCGCTCGAGCTGCCGGGGACCCCGTGACCACCGTCGTCCTGGTCGACGACCAGCAACTCGTCCGCGACGGCCTGCGCCTCATCCTCGAGCTCGCCGGGATCGACGTCGTCGGCGAGGCCGCGGACGGCGCGGAGGGCGCGCGCCTGGTGCTCGACCTGCGGCCGGACGTCGTCCTGATGGACCTGCGCATGCCGCACGTCGACGGCATCGAGGCCACCCGGCGGATCGTCGCGGCCGGCAGCCCGACCCGGGTCCTGGTGCTCACGACGTTCGAGGGCGAGGAGCTCACGTTCCGGGCTCTGCAGGCCGGCGCCGCCGGATACCTGCTCAAGGACGCCGGAGGCGCCCGCCTGGTCTCCGCCGTCGAGGCCGTCGCCGCCGGCGAGCGCCCGCTGGCGCCGGAGGTGGTGGCCCGGCTGGTCGCGTCCTACGTGGACCGCCCGCCGGCGGCGCCGACGGACCCGCGCCGACTGGATCCACTCAGCGACCGGGAGCGCGACGTGCTCGCGCTCATCGGGGCCGGCCGGTCGAACGGGGAGATCGCGGCGGAGCTGTTCATCTCCCTGCCGACGGTGAAGAGCCACGTCCGGCACATCCTCGCCAAGCTCGACCTGCGGGACCGGCCGCAGGCGATCGTGCTCGCCCACGAGTGTGGTCTGGTGGCCGACGGCGCGCCGCGCTGAGCCGGGCCTGCCAGGGTGGTACCGCATGAGCCGACTCGCGGACGTCGACCTGAGCCAGAAGATCTCCAAGAAGGAGGGCAAGGCCCACCTGAAGACTGCCCAGGAGCGTCTGGTGCACCTGCGGCTTCTGCTCGGCGGGCAGATCGGGCCCGGTGAGCTCGGACCGCCGCTGTGCGTGCTGTTCGAGGGCTGGGACGCCTCCGGCAAGGGCGGGGCCATCCAGCGCCTGGTCGGCGAGCTCGACCCCCGGCACGTGCGGGTCGCCCAGTTCGCGGCGCCCAGCCACGACGAGAAGCGGCACCACTTCCTGTGGCGCTTCTGGCCGGTCCTGCCCGGCTGGGGCGGCATGGCCGTGCTCGACCGCACCTGGTACGGCCGGGTGCTCGTGGAACGGGTCGAGGGCTTCGCGTCCGTGGACGCGTGGCAGCGGGCGTACGCCGAGATCGTGGACCTGGAGACCACGCTGGCCGCCGAGGGCATGATCCTGGTCAAGTTCTGGATGCACCTCTCCCCCGAGGAGCAGTTGCGCCGGTTCGAGGCGCGCCAGGCCGACCCGTACAAGGCCTGGAAGCTCACCGAGGAGGACTGGCGCAACCGGGAGAAGCGCCAGGACTACGAGGAAGCGGTCGAGGACATGCTCGAGCGCACCGACCACCCCGCCGGGCGGTGGCACGTGGTCGCCGCCGAGGACAAGCGCTGGGCCCGCGTCGACGTCGTCCGCACCGTCTGCGCAGGCGATCGAGAAGGCGCTCGAGGCGCGCGGCATCGACGCCGATCCGCCGCTGCCGGGCACCTGACCGCTCGCCGGCCCGGCCTGGCAGGCTCTCCGCATGGCCGGTGGTCGCACCCTCGCCTGCGTGTTCGCCCATCCCGACGACGACGCCTACGGGGTGGCCGGCACGGTCGCCCTGCATGCGTCCGAGCCGGGCTTCCGCTTCGTGCTGGTCCACGCCACCGACGGCGGCCTCGGCGACATCCGGCCGGGGTTTCCCGCGACCCGGGAGACCCTCGGGGAGGTCCGCCGGGCGGAGTGCGCCTCCGCGTGGCGCACGCTCGGCCGTCCACCCGACCGGCACGAGTGGCTCGGCTTCCCTGACGGGGAGGTGGGCGACGTGCCCTTCTCCCGGCTCGTGGACGCCGTCGCCGACGTCCTGGAGGAGGAGTGCCCGGACGTCGTGCTGACCTTCGGACCGGACGGGATCTTCGGACATCCCGACCACATCGCCATCGGCGCGGCCACGGACGCCGCGTTCCTTCGCTTCGCCGGCACCGGGCGTCCCGGCTTCCAGCGTCTCCTGCACGGAGCCGTCCCGCAGTCGGTGTTCGAACGGTGGAACCGTCAGCGGGCCGAGCTGGGCCTGTACGTCTTCGATCCTTCCCGCACCTACCACATGCGCGGCGTCCCGGACGAGCGGATCGGGATCCAGGTCGACTGCCGGGCGGTCGCCGACCGGATCGTCGCCGGCCTCCGGGAGCACCGGAGCCAGCTCCACGTGATGTCGGACGAGCCGATCGACACCGAGCGCTGGGCCCGCCGGGTCAGCCGCGAGTGGAGCGTCGTCGTGTGGCCCCCGCGTCACGCCACGGAGGATCTGCTCACCGACGTCTTCGACGGCCTACCGCCCCCACCATCGGACGCCTGACCGGCGTCCGGCATCCTGCCGGTCGGCCGTGCAGCAGGATCGTCCCGTGGCCGAGGACCTGTTGCTGCACCTCGTCGAGCCCCCGCAGTGGCGGGCCGCCCTGCGCGACGGCGCCCTGCACCCGGGGCCCGAGGGCTTCGTGCACCTGTCGACGCCCGCGCAGGTGCACCTGCCCGCCGCCCGGCTCTACCCCGGCCGGCGGGACCTCGTGCTGCTCGTCGTCGATCCCGCGCGGCTGACCGATCCGGTGCGGTTCGAGCCCGGCGTGCCCTCGGACCCGGCGAGCATGCGGTTCCCGCACCTCTACGGCCCGCTCCCCGGAACCGCTGTCGTCGCCGTCGTGCCCTACCGCCCGCCGTCGCCGTTCGTGCTGCCCGCACCGGATGACGTGCTCGGCCGGGCCGTGGCGTACTACACCTCGCTCCCGATCCGTCGCGCGGTCGGCGTCGGCGACGTCCCGGGCGGGGTGGCGGTGCTCGACCCCGACCACGCCCTCTCCCGGGACAACAACCGGCTGGTGCTCACGTCCGCCCGTGGACGCGGCGACCGTCGAGCAGACGGCCGAGGAGGTCGGCGGGAACGCCGGCTGGCCGCACCGCTCCGCGAGCCTGTACTGGCCGGGTGCCGCCGACGTCGCGGCCGAACTGGGCCGGCGCGGGTGGGAGGTCGAGGAGCTGCTCCTGATGGCCCGCCCCGCCGGTCCCGGACCGGACGGACGCCGCGGCGAGGTGGTCGACCAGCGCGAGGTCCACGAGTTCTGGGACCGCTCCTGGCGGCGGGACCTGACCGACGTCCGCGACATCGACAGCACGGTCGCCCAGCTGGTCGGGCGGGAGCACCTCAACGATCTCGTCCTGGCGGTCACCGACGTCGTCGTCCGCGAGGAGGGGCGGGTCGTGGCGTCCGCCCAGATCCGGATCGACGGCGCGACGGCCGCCGTCGACTCGGTGCTGACCGACCCGGAGGCCCGGGGCCGCGGGCACGGCGACGCCGTCCTCGCCCGGGCGCTGGACCTCGCCCACGACGCCGGGTGCGACCTCGTCGTCCTCGAGGCGACGGCGCAGGACTGGCCGCGGCACTGGTACGCCCGGCGGGGGTTCGAGGTCGTGGGGTCGGCGTGGGACGCGGCCCTGCGGCTGTGAGGGTCTAGGCGGGGACGAGCACCGAGAGCAGCAGGTAGGCGATGGCCGCCGACGGCAGCAGCGAGTCCAGCCGGTCCATCAGGCCGCCGTGCCCGGGCAGCAGGTTGCCCATGTCCTTGATGCCGAGGTCCCGCTTGATCAGGGACTCGGCGAGATCGCCCATCGTCGCGGAGACGGCCAGGGCGGCGCCGAAGACCAGACCGGCCCACCAGGGGCCGTCGAGCCACAGCGTGATGACCAGCGTCGCGATCGCCATGCACGCGGTGATCGAGCCGGCCATGCCCTCCCACGACTTCTTCGGGCTGATCGAGGGCGCCATCGGGTGCTTGCCGAAGAGCACGCCGGCCGCGTAGCCGCCGACGTCACTGGCGACCACGGTCGCGATGAAGAGGAACACCCGGGCCGCGCCGTCGTCCGGCGCCAGCAGCAGGGCCGCGAAGCCCGCCAGGAGCGGTACGTACAGCGCCACGAGGACGCCGGCCGAGGTGTCGCGGAGGTAGCCCGCCGGCCCGTGCGCGAGCCGCCAGAGGACGACGGCCAGCGCGGTGGCCAGGAAGCCGGTGACCAGGCCCGTGGGTCCCCGGGTCCAGGCGAGCGCCACCATGGCCACGGCACCGACGAGCAGGGGCACCAGCGGCGCCCGGAAACCACCCGCGCGCAGGGCGTGGGTGAGCTCGACGACGCCGACGAGCACCGCGGCGACGAGCACCCCGAGGAAGGCCGGCCGCCACAGCAGCAGGGACGCGACGATGACCGCGCCCAGACCGAGGCCGACCCCGATGGCGGCGCCGAGGTTGCGTCCGGCCCGGCCGGTCTTCGGAGCCACGGCAGGCGCCTCCGTCGTCGGCAGGTCGTCGTCGAACGTTCGACCGGCTCGGGGCGTGCGCCGGACGGTGGCGGGGGGAAGGGGTGGTCGCCGACCATCGGCACGGGGCCGGTCTGGTCGTCCCGCCGGTCGGGCCAGGCGGGCCGCTGGTTCGCGGAGGAGGTCATGAGCGCGTCGGGGGCGGCGGGGTCAGACCTCGAGAAGTTCGGTTTCCTTGTTCTTCATGGCGTCGTCGATGCCGTGCACGTGCTGCTCGGTGAGGTGATCGAGCTCCTTCTCCGCGCGCCGCACGTCGTCCTCGCCCGCCTCGCCGTCCTTCGCGATGCGGTCGAGCTCCTCCTTCGCCCGGCGGCGGATGTTGCGGATCGCGACCTTCGCGTCCTCGCCCTTGGAGCGGGCCATCTTGACCAGGTCGCGGCGCCGCTCCTCGGTGAGCTGCGGGAACACGACGCGGATGATCGTGGCCGTCGTTGGTCGGGTTGACGCCGAGGTCGCTGTCGCGGATGGCCTTCTCGATCGCGCCGAGCTGGCTGGTGTCGTAGGGCTTGATCACGGCCATGCGCGCCTCGGGCACGGTGATCGACGACATCTGGGGCACCGGCGTGGGCGCCCCGTAGTAGTCGACCATGATCTTGTTGAACATCGAGGGGGCGGCGCGGCCGGTGCGTACCGAACCGAGGTCCTCACGGGCGACCGACAAGGCCTTGTCCATCCGCTCCTCGGCGTCGAGCAGGGTGTCGTCGATCACGGGTCTTCCCTCCATCGGCGGCGGGTCGTCCCGCCGTCGTCACTGGCTGCGGTCTGCTGACCGTCGGCCGCCGGTTCAGGACGGCTGACTGATCAGCGTCCCGATCCTCTCACCTGCGGCCGCACGCGCGATGTTGCCGTCACGCAGCAGGTTGAAGACGACGATCGGCATCTGGTTGTCCATGCAGAGGCTGATCGCCGTGGCGTCGGCCACCTTGAGCTGCTTGGCGAGCACCGTCGCGTAGTCGAGGTCGTCGTACATGACGGCGTCGGGGTTGGTGCGCGGGTCGTCGTCGTAGACGCCGTCGACGCCGTTCTTGCCCATCAGCAGCACCTGGCACTCGATCTCCAGGGCGCGCTGGGCGGCGACGGTGTCGGTCGAGAAGTAGGGCATGCCGGCACCGGCGCCGAAGATGACCAGCCGGCCCTTCTCCAGGTGCCGGATGGCCTTGCGCGGGATGTAGGGCTCGGCGACCTGGCCCATCGTGATCGCCGACTGGACGCGGGTCTGCAGGCCGGCCTTCTCGCAGAAGTCCTGCAGGGCCAGGCAGTTCATGACCGTGCCGAGCATGCCCATGTAGTCGGCCTTGGTGCGGTCCATCCCGGCCTGGGAGAGCTCCGCGCCGCGGAAGAAGTTGCCGCCGCCCATGACCACGGCCACCTGGGTGCCCTTGCCGACCACCTCGGCGAGCTGCTCGGCGATCCCGCGCACGATGTCGGCGTCGACGCCGACGTTGCCGCCGCCGAACGTCTCCCCCGAGAGCTTGAGCAGCACCCGGTGGTAGCCGCTGTGGTCGGCCGGCCGGAACGCGGTGGGAGCGGACAACGGTGGGGTGGTGTCGGTCAACGCGTCATCCCTCGTTCGGTGTCGGTGCTGGGGTGATCCTGCCGCATGCACGAACGGCCCCGCTCCCAGGGAAGGGAGCGGGGCCGGTTCACTGCGATGCCGTGCTTAGGCCTGGCCGACCTCGAAGCGGGCGAACCGCTCCACGGTCAGGCCGGCCTCGTCGACGATCTGCTTGACCGTCTTCTTGGGCTCGGTGATCGACGGCTGCTCGAGCAGGACGAAGTCCTTGAAGTAGGCGTTGACCCGACCCTCGACGATCTTGACGACCGCCTGCTCGGGCTTGCCCTCCTCCTTGGCCGTCTGCTCGGCGACCCGGCGCTCGGTCTCGACCGTCTCGGCCGGGACCTCGTCGCGGGTGAGGAACTTCGGCCGCGCGGCGGCGATGTGCATCGCCAGGCTGCGGGCCGCCTCCTCGGTGCCACCGGAGTACTGCACCGCGACACCGATGGCCGGGGGCAGGTCGGTGGCCCGCTTGTGCAGGTAGGTCGCGGTCGAGCCCTCGAAGGCGGCGAACCGGCTCAGGACCAGCTTCTCGCCGATGCGGGCGGACTCGCCCTCGACCAGCGCGGCCACGGTCTGGCCGTCCACCTCGGTGGCGAGCAGCGCCTCGGCGTCGGCCGGCTTCGTCTCGAGCGCGATGTCGAGCAGGCGCTCGGCGAGCTTCACGAAGTCGGCGTTCTTGGCGACGAAGTCGGTCTCGCAGTCGAGCTCGAGCAGCGCGCCGTCCTTGCTGACGACGACGCCGTTGGTCGTGGAGCGCTCGAGGCGCTTGCCGACGTCCTTGGCGCCCTTCACCCGCAGGAGCTCGACGGCCTTGTCGAAGTCGCCGTCGGCCTCGGTGAGGGCCTTCTTGCAGTCCATCATGCCGGCGCCGGTGGCGTCGCGGAGACGCTTGACGTCGGCGGCGGTGAACTCAGCCATGTCACTTCCTCTTGGTCTGTCGGTGGTGCGAGAAACGTGGTGCGGACGTGCCGCGGCGCCGTCCCCGACCGGCTGGGCAGGGGACGGCGCCGGGCGATCAGGCCTGGGCCGGCGTCTCGTCCGAGGCGGCGGGGGCGGGGGTCTCCGCCGCGGCGGGGGCCTCGGCAGGCCGGGAGCAGCCTCGGCGGCCGGAGCAGCCTCGGCGGCCGGAGCAGCCTCGGCGGCCGGAGCGGCGTCGGTGGTCGCGCCACCGGTGAGCAGCTCGCGCTCCCAGTCGGCCAGCGGCTCGTCGCCGCCGATGACCGGCTCGGCGCCTTCCTCACGGCCGGCGTTCGCCTGCGACGCCGAGCGGGCCATCAAGCCCTCGGCGACGGCGTCGGCGATGACCCGGGTCAGCACGGTGATGCTGCGGATCGCGTCGTCGTTGCCCGGGATCTTGTAGTCGACCTCGTCCGGGTCGCAGTTGGTGTCGAGGATCGCGACGACCGGGATGTTGAGCTTGCGCGCCTCGCCGACGGCGATGTGCTCCTTCTTGGTGTCCACGATCCAGATGGCGCTGGGCACCTTCTGCATGTCGCGGATACCGCCGAGGCTGCGCTCGAGCTTGGCCTTCTCGCGGCTGAGGACCAGCTGCTCCTTCTTGGACAGGCTGACCAGCACGCCGGTCTGCTCCATGTCCTCGAGCTCCTTGAGCCGCTGGAGCCTCTTGTGCACGGTCTGGAAGTTGGTGAGCATGCCGCCCAGCCAGCGCTGGTTGACGTAGGGCATGCCGACCCGCTGGGCCTGCTCGGCGACGACTTCCTGCGCCTGACGCTTGGTGCCGACGAACAGGATCGAGCCGCCGTGGGCGACCGTCTGCTTGACGAACTCGTAGGCGTTGTCGATGTACCCGAGCGTCTGCTGCAGGTCGATGATGTAGATGCCGTTGCGCTCGGTGAAGATGAAGCGCTTCATCTTCGGGTTCCAGCGACGGGTCTGATGCCCGAAGTGGACGCCGCTGTCGAGCAGCTGCTTCATGCTGACGACTGCCATTGCAGCCTCTCTCGTTGTGCGCGCGGCCCAGGGGGCCGCGCTGTTCGGTTGTCGCGGAGACCGGGTGGTGCACCGCCCTGGCGTCCGAGCGGCGCCACGCACCCGGCGGTTGCCCGCCGGGACCGAGGTGGCGACTGCCCCGCCTGAGTCGGCGGGAGGAGGACGCGCGAAGTCGACCCGTCGGAACGGGCCGCACCGGACAGCATACGCGAGCGCGGGGTGTGGTTTTCCCCAGCCGCCCAGCCGTCCACAGATGCCGCGGATCCCCGCCGACGGGGCGGCCCACGACCCAGGGTCGAGCGCATGCGAGCGCGCGTCCTGCTGCCCCTCCTGATCGTCCTCTCCGCGGTGCTGGGGCCGTCGTCCGCGGTCGCCGAACCGGTTCCCCCGCTACCGCCGGTCGCGCTCTGGGCGGCACCGCTCGGCGGCGACCTCGCGGTCACCCGCCCGTTCGATCCACCGCCGAGCCAGTTCGCCGCCGGTCACCGGGGCGTCGACCTGGGCGGCACGGCCTGGTCCACGGTGCTGGCGGCGGGCGACGGCGTGGTCGTGTTCGCCGGGATGGTGGCCGGGCGGCCGGTGATCAGCATCGACCACGCCGGCGGACTGCGGACGACGTACGAGCCGGTGGACCCGTCGGTCGCCGCGGGCCAGCGGGTGACGCGGGGCTCCCCCATCGGCACGCTCGTGGGCGGCCATGCCGGGTGCCCGCGCGAAGCGTGCCTGCACTGGGGGCTGCGGCGGGGCGAGAGCTACCTCGATCCCCTGGCCCTCCTCCGGCCACCGAGGATCCGATTGCTGCCCTGGGCCGACCGATGAGCGCGAGCCGCACTAGCCTCCCGCCATGGTTGGTGCGACCGACGCGACCGCCGCCCGCTGGCCCACGGTTCCCGCCGGCCGGGGGCACTACGAGAGCTGGTACCTGCGCGCGCTCGATCCGAAGCGCGCCGCGCGGCGTGTGGATCCGCTACACGGTGACCGTGCCGCCCGGCGGCGAGCCGACCGGGCAGCTCTGGTGCACCTGGTTCGACCGCTCGGCGCCGGGCGCCCCGGGCGGTCCGCGTCGATGCCGGGCCGCCGGGCAGCGGTGGCGCCTTCTGGATCCGGTTCGGGGAGCACTCGTTCGGTCCGGAGGGCGCGCTGGGAGCGGCGACGTCGGCGGACTGCTCGGCGCGCTGGTCGCTGCACTTCTCCGGCGGCGAGGAGCCGCTGCGCCACCTGCCGAAACCGTGGATGTACACCGGCCCGGCTCCCCCGGACGAAGCTGATGTCCCCGGTGCCCGACGCGGTGTTCGACGGCTCGCTCGAGGTGGACGGCGAGACGATCCGCGTCGACGGCTGGCCCGGGATGGTGGGCCACAACTGGGGCGAGCAGCACGCCGAGGAGTGGATCTGGCTGTCCGGTCTGGCGTTCGAGGGCGCCTCCTCCGACACCTGGCTCGACGTCGCGTGCGGGCGGATCCGGATCGGCCCGGTGACGACGCCGTGGGTCGCCAACGGCGTGGTCTGCCTGGACGGGGAGCGACTCCGGGTGGGCGGGCTCGGCCGGCGTCCGGGCGTCACCGCGGACGAGGACGGGTGCGTCCTGCGGCTTCCCGGGTCGGGAGTCGTCGTCACGGCGTCGGCCTCGGCACCGGACGAGGCGTTCGTCGACTGGGACTACGCCGATCCGGACGGGTCGCCGCACCGGGTGCGCAACAGCTCGGTCGCCGACCTCTCCGTGCGCGTGGTGCGTCCCGGCCGCGACCCGGTCGATCTCGTGGCACCCGGTCGGGCCGCCTACGAGTGGGGCCGCCGCTAGGAGCCGGTGCGCGCCGCCCGCCAGATCGTCCAGCGGTCCCGCTCGACGACCGGCCCCGCGGGGAGTCGCCGTCGCAGCTCGTCGATCAGGTCGGCGAGCTCGGCAGTCGGACGAGCTCGTGCGAGTCAGGCGATGTCGGCGAGCTTGGTGCGCAGGTGCAGGACCGCCTTGGTGTGCAGCTGGCAGATCCGGCTCTCCGTGACACCGAGGACCCGGCCGATGTCGGCCAGCGTCAGCCCCTCGAAGTAGTAGAGGCTGACGACGACCTTCTCCCGCTCGGGCAGCTGCTCGACGGCGCGGGCCAGCAGCTGACGGGCCTCGCCGTGCTCGGCCATCGCCTGGGGATCGAGCGCCGCGGAGTCCTGGAGGGTGTCGCCCAGGCTCGGGGAGCCGCCGCCGTCGTCGTCGGTGAGCAGCTCGTCGAGGGCGACGACGTTGACCAGGGAGAGCTGCCCGAGGAACTTGCGCACCTCCTCGACGTCCATCTCCATCGCGTCGGCGACCTCTTCGTCGGTCGGCGTCCGTCGCAGCTTGGCCTCGAGGTCGGCGACGGCCCGCTCGAACTGCCGGGCCTTCATGCGGACCGACCGCGGGATCCAGTCGGTGTTGCGGAGCTCGTCGATGATCGCGCCGCGGATGCGGGACATCGCGTAGCTCTCGAACTTCACCTCGCGGGTGGGCTCGTAGCGGGTGATGGCGTCGATGAGCCCGAAGGTCCCGTACGAGACGAGGTCGGCCTGCTCCACGTGCGCGGGCAGACCGCTGCCGACCCGGCCGGCGACGTACTTCACCAGCGGCGCGTAGTGCAGGATCAGCCGGTCGCGCAGGCCCGCGTCCCGGGTGTCGACGTAGTCGTTCCAGAGCTCGGCCAGCAGCGCATCGGTGTCCTCGCCGGACTCGTCGAGCTCCTGGATGGTCGCCTCAGACACTCAGCCGTCCTCTCAGGCCCGGGGATGCGCTTGCGCATGGACCGCACGGAGCCGCTCGACCGTCACGTGCGTGTAGATCTGGGTCGTCGCGAGGCTAGCGTGACCGAGCAACTCCTGGACCGACCGGAGGTCCGCGCCGCCCTCCAGCACGTGGGTCGCGGCCGAGTGGCGCAGCCCGTGGGGGCCGATGTCGGGCGCTCCCGGCGCCGCGGAGACGGCGCGGTGGACGACCCGGCGGGCCTCGCGGGCGTCGAGCCGGTGGCCCCGGACTCCCAGCAGGAGGGCCGGGCCGGACTCCGCCGTGGCGAGCGAGGGTCGTCCCCGGGTCAGCCACGCGTCGATCGCCCGCTCCGCGGGCACGCCGTAGGGCACGCTGCGCTCCTTCCGGCCCTTGCCGAGGACCCGCAGCAGCCGACGGGACCGGTCGACGTCGTCGACGTCGAGTCCGACCAGCTCGCTCACCCGGATCCCGCTGGCGTAGAGCAGCTCGAGGACGACGGAGTCGCGCAGCCCGGCCGGCTCCTCGGCGCCGGCCGCCGACTCGACGACCGCCTTGGCCTGGTCGGGAGCGAGCACGTCGGGCAGCGTGCGGTGCGCCTTGGGGCTGACCAGCCGCTGGCCGACGTCGTCCGGGGTGAGACCGGACCGCCGCAACCAGCCGGTGAACGACCGGGCGGCCGCGGCATGGCGTGCGGTCGTGGACCGGCTGTGGCCGCGGGTGCGGCCCTGGGCGAGCCAGCTCCGCAGGGCGGGCAGGTCCAGGTCGTGCACCTGGTGGCCGCCGCGGCGGGCGAGGTGATCGAGCAGGAGCACGACGTCGGTGACGTAACCCCGGACGGTGTGCGGGGACAGGTCCCGCTGGGCGACGAGGTGCTCCTCGTAGCCGGCCAGCGCCTCGGCCAGGGCAGGCGGAAGCGACGCGCGCACCTCTGCTGTTCCGGCTGCCACCCGCGAACCGTCCGATGACGTCCGTGGCACCGTCAAGCCGCCGCGCCGCCGGGGCAGTGGTTGGCACGACCACTCCCGCCACGCGAGCACGTGCGGAGTAATCGCCGGTTCCGAAACGAGACGTCGCGGAACCCGCTGATTTCGGTCGACCAGTGCCATGACTGCCCGACGCCTCAGGGGAGACGCCATGGGGCGTCACTCGCAGTTCCGTCATCCGCAGGCTCCGTATCGCTGCGCTCGCGCTGCTCGGGACGGTCGTGCTCATCACTCCCGTCGCGACCGACAGCCGGATCGCTCCGCCGGTGCGGCGCCGCTGGTCAGACCGAACATCATCCTGATCCTGACCGACGACCAGACCATGGAGTCGGTCGCCCGGATGCCCTACGTCTCGTCGCGGACCGACTGGATCAGCTTCGACCAGGCGTACATCAACAATTCGCTCTGCTGCCCCTCCCGCGCGACGATCCTCACCGGGCAGTACGACACCCAGAACGGCGTGACCACCAACGCCGCGGGGCAACTGCTCGACGAGCGGGAGACTCTGCCGGTCTGGCTGCGGTCGGGCCGGCTACCAGACCGGCTTGTTCGGCAAGTACCTCAACTCCGTACCCGTTCGGCCGCGGCATGTACGTGCCGCCCGGTTGGACCCAGTGGCAGGCCGCCTACTCGCGCAGGACCGCAGTGGCAGATGTACCCGCAGTACCACTGGAAGCTCAACGACAACGGCGTCTCCCGCAGTCGTTCCTGAACGCGCCGGCCGGACTACCAGGTCGAACGTGCTCGGCAACCGACATGAACAACTTCGTCCGGACCAAGGCCACTACCGGACAGCCCTTCTTCGCGATGTTCACGCCCGACGGCCACCCACGACCCCGTTGCGAGCCAGCCCCACCCGCGCCGGGACCCTGGCGAACGCCCCGGTGACCCGAAGCCCGAGCTTCAACGTCGCCGCTCCCGACCAACCGGCCTACCTGCAGGCCCAGCCGCGCCGCCAACACCGCGACCGATGGACGACCACGCCGCAAGGCGTGGGAGGCCGCAGCCTCGATCGACGACGCCATCCGCCGACTGGACACCGCCCTCCGCAACAACGGGCTGTTCAACAACACGGTGATGATCTTCATGACCGACAACGGCTGTTCGTTCGGCGAGCACCGCTGGCAGAACAAGCGCTGCGAGTTCAACGAGTGCAGCCGGACGCCGATGCTCGATCCGCTACCCCGGCGCTCGCCGGCCGGCACGACACCACGCCACCTGCTGTCCAACGTCGACATCGCGGCGACGATCAGCGAGCATCGCCGGCGCCGATCGCCCGCCATCCCGCAGGACGGCGACGAGCTTCGCGCCGCTGATCCTCGGTGAGACGGTCGCCGTGGCGGGACTCGGTGCTCTTCCACTGGCCCGGCGGCGACATGGAGGGCCGCCCCGGGCAGCCGGACAGCATGCCGCAGTTCTGGGCGGTGCTCGCGCACACCAGCGACGGTGGCTTCTGGAAGTACGTCGAGCTCGACACCGGGAACGGGAGCTCTACGACCAGAGCGCCGACCCCTACGAGATGGACAACCGGTACGGGGACGCCGCGGCTAGCGGCGGTACAGGAAGAACTCCGCGCCGAACTCCAGGCCCTCAAGGCCGAGGCCGGTGTCACCACGACCACCCTCCGCGCGGACATGCCGGTGCCGGGACCGCTGGGACCCGATCTCGGCTGACGCAGCGGAACTGCCCGTTCCCGCCGGTACGGTGCCAGACTCCCCGACGCATCAGGGGGGACCACCATGACGCGTCCGTCGCTCGCTCGCCGGTTCCGCATCGCCGCGTTGGCACTGCTGGGAACCGCGGTTCTGCTCACGCCCGTCGCCACGGACACCGGGCAACCGGCGGGAGCGGCACCCCTGGTCAGACCGAACATCATCCTGATCCTCACCGACGACCAGACCATGGAGTCGGTCGCGCGGATGCCCTACGTGTCGTCCCGGACGGACTGGATCAGCTTCGACCAGGCCTACATCAACAACGGGCTGTGCTGCCCCTCGCGGGCGACGATCCTCACCGGGCAGTACGACACCCACACGCGCGTGGGGACGAACGCGCAGGGCCGGCTGCTCGAACGAGCGGGAGACCCTCCCGGTCTGGCTCAGCCGGGCGGGCTACCAGACCGGGATGTTCGGCAAGTACCTCAACCAGTATCCGTTCGGTCGTGGCCTCTACGTGCCGCCGGGTTGGGCGCAGTGGCAGGCCGCCTACAGCGACGGCCCCCAGTGGCAGATGTATCCCGCAGTACCACTGGAAGCTCAACGACAACGGCGTCTCCCGCTCGTTCCTGACGGCGCCGGCGGACTACCAGGTCAACGTCCTCGGCAATCGCCTGAACAACTGGGTGACCGGCCGCGGCCGCCCGCCCAGACAGCCCTTCTTCGCGATGTTCACGCCGACGGCCACGCACTACCCGTGGCGGGCCAGCCCGACCCGCGCCGGGACGCTGGCCAACGCCCCGGTGACCCGGAGCCCCAGCTTCAACGTTCGCGGCGGCCGACCAGCCGGCCTACCTGCGTGCCCAGCCCGCGGCGAACGAGCCGGCCATGGACCGACGGCGACCGGCGCAAGGAGTGGGAGGCCGCGGCCTCGATCGACGACGCCATCCGGCGACTTGGACACCGCCCTGCCGGCAACGCGGTGAGTCTCCAACAACACGGTCATGATCTTCATGACCGACAACGGCCGTACTCGTTCGGCGAGCACCGCTGGCAGACCAAGCGCTGCGAGTTCAACGAGTGCAGCCGGACGCCGATGCTGATCCGCTACCCCGACGCTCCCCGGGCGGCACGACACCACGCACCTGCTGTCCAACGTCGACATCGCGGCCACGATCGCCGACACTCGCCGGCGCCACCATTCCTACCGCGGTCCGGCGGGACGGCCGGAGCTTCGCGCCGCTGATCCTGGGCCAGAACGTGGCGTGGCGGGACTCGGTGCTCTTCCACTGGCCCGGCGGTGACATGGAGGGCCGGCCCGGGCAGCCGGACAGCATGCCGCAGTTCTGGGCGGTGCTCGCCCAGACCAGCGACGGTGGCTTCTGGAAGTACGTCGAGCTCGACACCGGAGAGCGGGAGCTCTACAACCAGCGGACCGACCCCTACGAGATGAACAACCGGTACGGGGAACCGGGCGTGGCGGCGGTGCAGGCGGAGCTCCGCTCGAAACTGCAGGCGTTGAAGAACCAGGCGGGAGCCTCGACGACCGCCCTGCGCGCGGACATGCCGGTGCCGGGACCGGTGGGGCCGGACTTCGACTGACGCCCGGCCGGCCGTCACCATCGACGGGGAGCCGGCGGCGGACGCGCGCCGGCGCGCCAGCCGCCAGCCCTCGCCGGTCCACTCGACCAGCTCGGCCAGCTCCAGGGCCGGGAGCACCCGCAGCACGTCGAGGACCTCGCAACCGGCGACGGTCGCCAGTCGCTCCGGGCTCACACCGGCGCGCACCGGACAGGCGTCCAGCACCCGGACGGCGACATCGCTGAGGCCGTCCCGGGGATCGGACGGCCGCTCGGGCGCATCGGCCAGGTCCTCGCCCAGGCGGCCGACCTCCTCGATCACGTGCGCCGCCGACGCGACCAGCCGAACGGGCAGCCCGCCATCCGCTGGCTGCTCCCGCAGCAGCTCGTGGCAGCCCGACCGACATCGCCGAGGTCACCGGTCCCGGCACGACCATCACCTGCTTGCTCAGCTTCCGCGCCCGGTTGGCGGTGGCCGCAGCACCCGAGCGGGCCGCCGCCTCGACCACGACCGTGCCGCGGGCGAGACCGGCGATCAGCCGGTTGCGGACGAGGAACCGGTGCTGGTGAGGAGCCGCCCCTGGCGGCCACTCGCTGACGACCAGACCGCTCTCGGAGATCCGGTGCAGCAGCGGACCGTTGCCGGCCGGATAGGGGCGGTCGATCCCGCACGCGAGCACGGCGATGGTCGGCCCCTGGGCGGCGAGTGCTCCTCGGTGCGCCGCGGCGTCGATGCCGAACGCTCCGCCCGACACCACCGTCCAGCCGCGCTCGGCGAGCTGGTAGCCGAACTCGGCGGCGACGTGCTCGCCGTAGGCGGTCGAGGCGCGCGATCCCACGATCGCCACCGAGCGGTCGACCAGCTCGTCGAGCCGATCCGAACCACGCACCCACAGGGCGAGCGGCGGGACGAGCGCGACCGTCCGCGCGGACTGGTGCTTGGGTTCCTCGGGCTCCGCCGCCGTGGCGAGGACCATGGCGTGCACCGGCCCGGCCGGCCACTCGTCGTCCTCGGGCGTGACCAGCCGCCCGCCGCACCGCTCGGCCTGACGCAGGTCGGTCAGGCTCTCGTCCAGCTGCGCACGGGCCCCGACGAAGCCGAGGATGCGGGCCGACGCCCTGCCCGACCGGATGTGCCGCGCCGCCGCCACGGGGCCGTGATCCTCGACGAACCGCCAGAAGTCGATGGTGCCCGGCTCGGCGGCCCGGCTCAGCCACGCGCGCGCCCGGCGGACGCCGGGATGCCCCGGGCCCGCCGCCGCGGCGTCCTCCAGGTCCTCGTCGAGGTTCACGCGGCCACCCGCTGCAGCCGCATGCCGAGGGCCTCGGCGACCTCGTCGGGCCCCGGGACCGGCCGGCCCGCCGAGGTCGGCCAGCGTCCAGGCCACCCGGAGCACGCGGTCGAAGCCCCGGACCGACAGCGCTCCGCGCTCGAGCGCCCGCTCCGCGAGCTGCAACGACGCCCGCGGCACCGGCCATCGTTCCCGGAGCAGCCGACCGGGCACCTGGCTGTTCGTGACGAATCCCGTGCCGGTCAACCGGGCGGCCGCGGTCTGGCGGGCGGCCCGCACCCGACGAGCCACCGCGGCCGTCGGCTCCGGCTGCGCGGTCGCGTCGAGCCAGGCGGCCCGGGTGACCGGAGGCAGCGAGACCCGGAGATCGATGCGGTCGAGCAGCGGCCCGGACATCCGGGCCTGGTAGCGGCGCCGTTCGAGCGGACTGCACGTGCAGGCGGTGTCGCCGGCGGCGCTGGCACAGGGACACGGGTTGGCCGCCAGGATCAGCTGCGCACGGCACGGGAACGTCGCCGAACCCGCCGCCCGGTTGATGGTGACGGACCCTCGCTCGAGGGGCTGACGGAGGGTGTCCAGCACCGTGCGCGGGAACTCCGGCGCCTCGTCGAGGAACAGCACGCCGAGGTGCGCCCGGCACAGTGCCCCCGGCCGGATCTGCCCCGAGCCGCCGCCGACCAGGGACGCCATGGAGGCCGAGTGGTGCGGCGCCTCGAACGTCGGCCGGGTGACCAGCGGGGCACCCGGCGGCAGCGTGCCCGCGATCGAGTGGATGGCGCTGACCTCGAGCGCGGCCCGCTCGTCCAGCGGCGGGAGGAGGCCGGGCAACCGCTCGGCCAGCATGGTCTTGCCGGCCCCAGGCGGGCCGGTCATCAGCAGGTGGTGCCCGCCGGCCGCGGCCACCTCGACCGCCCGCCGTCCGGCAGCCTGCCCGACCACGTCGCCGAGGTCGGGGAGCGGAGGCGGCGCCGGCAGCCGGCCACGGACGTGCCGTGAGAGCGCCGTCCTGCCCGTCAGGTGGTCGACCAGTTCGACCAGCGTGCGCACCGGCAGCACGTCGATCCGGTCGACGAGGGCGGCCTCCTCGGCGTTCGGGGCGGGCACCACGACCTGCGGGTGCCCGGCCGCCGCAGCCGCGAGAACGGCCGGCAGGACGCCCCGGATGGCACGCACCGACCCGTCGAGGCCCAGCTCGCCGAGGAGCACGAGGTGGTCGACGGCGGCCTGGGGCACCGTTTCGGCCGCCGCCAGGACCGCGGCGGCGAGCGCGAGGTCGAAACCGCTTCCCTGCTTCGGCATCGAGGCGGGCGAGAGCCCGATCGTGATCCGCCGTAGCGGGAACTCGCCGCCCGCATTGGCGACGGCGGCGCGGACGCGGTCGACCGACTGCCGCACGACGGCGTCGGGAAGGCCGACGAGGGCCACGCCGGGCAGGCCGTTGGCCATGTCGACCTCGACCTCGACCATCGCCCCCTGGACACCGATCAGACCGACCGACCACGTGCGGGCCAGGGTCACCGGAAGGCCGACCGCAGGTGGCGGACGAGCGGCGGTCGCGACGGGCGGACCAGCACCCCGACGACGTCGAAGCGCAGGTCCGGCGCGTGTTCCTCGTGCGCGGCGAGCCACCGCTGGGCCAGCAGGCGCAACCGGCGCTGCTTGGCCGGGGTGACCGCCTCCACCGGATGACCGAACCCGGTGCCGCGCCGCGTCTTCACCTCGCAGAAGACGAGCGCCGGACCCTCGCGGGCGACGATGTCGAGCTCGCCCTCCCGGCAGCGCCAGTTCCGGTCGAGGACGCGCACGCCCGCACGCGTCAGGTAGGCAGCGGCGATCCGCTCCCCGCGACGGCCGAGTTCGATGGTGGTGGACACGCGACCGACCTTCGCGTGGGCCCGTGCCGTCCGGAGCGCCGGCAAGCGATCTGTGGAAGCCAGGACGCCCTGTGGACGACGGTCCTGCCGGTCACCCGCCCGCCCGAGCGGCATACGCGGCGGCCTCTGCGCGGTTGCGCACACCCAACTTCATCAGGATCCGGCTGACGTGGTGACCGGCGGTCCGCTCGCTGATCACCAGCGCCCGGGCGATGGCCCCGTTCGACATCCCGCGCCCGATCAGCCCGAGGACCTCCCGTTCGCGCCCGGTCAGTTCGCCGACGGTGCGGGGCCGTCCGCCCTGCGCCACGCCCCACTGGCGCAGCAGCGCCGCCGCCGCATCGCCGGCCCGGGAGGCTCCGAGCTCGCGGAAGACGGCCAGGGCGGCGCGTGCCTCCTCGCGTGCCGACTCGGGGTCCTCCTCGCTGATGGCCCGGGCGAGCGTGAGACGGGCCAACCCCGCGTCGAGCGGCATGAGCAGGGACCGGAAGGCCGCCAGCGCCTGACGCGCGGCTTCCCGTGCCTCGGCCTGCTCGCCGGCGGCGAGCGCGACCAGCGACCTCGCGAACGCCGCCCGCGCGCCGAGCAACCGGATCCCGGACGACTCCGCGAACCGGCCGAGCTCGTCGGCGGCCGCCCGTGCCCCCGCCACGTCACCCAGGGCGAGCCGGGCGTCCACCAGAACGGTCAGCAGGGCGCTCGCCGTGACGGCGCTGTCCCCGCTGCCACGCAGTCCGCGCTCGAGGAGGGTGACCGCCTGCCGAGGACGGTCGTCGGCGAGGCGCAGGAGCGCGAGCGCCCGCAGGGTGGCCGGGTGCTCTTCCCGCCCGGCGAGCAGTTCCTCGGCCTCCGGCAGCCGCCCCTGCTGCACCCTCAGCTCCGCGAGGGAGGCGATCGCGGGCGCATTCATCTCCGGGATGTACCGCGCGTTCGTCGCCATCGCCGACTCCAGCGCGTGCTCGGCCTCGTCCCAGTGACCGTTCGCCATGAGCACGTCGGCATGGACGGTCCGGCAGGCGCCGAGCAGCGGCGCCGCCTCGTTCGTGCGGGCGAACGTCTCGACGAGCTCGCACCACTCGGTGGCCCGCTCCCACTCCCCCGCGTCGGTGCACGCGACCACCAGGTTGCAGTAGGCCGAGGCGAGCGTGTGCACGTCGCGCACCCGCCCGGACGCCGCCGCGGCCATCGCCTCGTCGAGCAGCCGCATGCCGTCGTCCAGTCGGCCGGCGCTCACCATCGCCCCGCCGAGCAGGCTGACGGCGTACACCTCCAGGTCGCCATGGCCGAAGGCGCGCGCCGCCTCGACGGCGCGGGTGGCGTGGGCGATCTGCTCCTGGACGTCGTGCGCCTGCCGGGCCCGCTCGACCCAGATCCAGCCGAGGCCGGCGCACGGCGGCACGCCGTCCAACGCGCGCTCGCAGCGGGCCAGCCACCCGCGTCCCGCCGAGGTGCGCCCGGCGATCATGTGCTGGTGGGCCACCCAGACGGCCACCCGGGCGGCGTCGTCGCACCGCCCGGCGTCCACGTAGTCCTCGAACGCCCGCTCCCGCAGCGCGATCGCCTCGGCCACCTCGCCCAGGAACCACAGCGCCTGGGCCAACCCGTCGCGCGCCTCGACCGCGTCGCCTCGCTCCAGGACAGCGTCGAACGCCGAGCGGGCGGACGACCAGTCCGCCCGCTCGAGTGCGTTCCATCCGTCCCGGAGCCCCTCGGCCGCCGGCGGCCCGTCCATGGACGAAGGGTGCCATGCGCCTCGGGGTCCCGGGAGTGCGTCAGGTCCGCGTACCCACCGCCAGCAGGTACTCCTTCTCGAAGATCGCCCGCTGCGGCGTGCCTCGGTTCCACTCGTCGCAGAAGCGTCGGAGGGCGTCGTCGAACTCGTCCTCGCGGCCTTCCCGGGCGGCGTTGGCCCGCGCCGCGATCGTGGGCCCGTAGTAGGCGGTGAAATGCCGGGCGTAGTCGTACGGGTCCTCGAAGGCCGTGATCTCCAGGACGTCCCGGGTCAGGGTCGAGAACTCCACGCGACCGCCGAAGAGCGCGTGCAGGTGCTCCTCGCTGCCCCACAGCGGCGGCGGCTGCGCACCGGGCGGCGGGGGCGGGGCGAAGGGCTTCATCGTGCGGAACAGCGCGCCGAGCATGCCCTCCGGCGTCCAGGAGAGCAGGCCGATGCGGCCGCCGGGACGGCACACCCGGACCACCTCGTCGGCGGCGGCCTGGTGGTGCGGGGCGAACATGATGCCGATCGACGAGAGAACGACGTCGAAGGACTCGTCCTCGAACGGCAGCGCCTCGGCGTCCGCCGGTGCCCACTCGAGCTCGAGGCCCGCTGCCTCGGCCCGGCGCCGACCGGCGTCGAGGAGCTCCGGCGTGAGGTCGCTCGCCGTCACCCGGGCTCCTCGGGCGGCGGCGGGCAGCGACGCGTTGCCGGTGCCGGCGGCGACGTCGAGCACCGCGGTCCCCGGCGCGATGTCGCAGGCCTCCACGAGCCGCGGGCCCAGGGGCAGCAGGAACGTCTCGACCATCCGGGGGTAGTCCCCGGAGGCCCACATCCCGCGGTGGCGGGCCTTCAGGGCGGCGTCGTCGATGGTCGTCACGGTCATCGGAATCCCTCTCCTCGTCATCGGGCTGACGAGGGACGAGATTCGTCGTCCGGGCAGGGCGGTCACATCGGCCGCAGTGCCTACGACCTACCCATCCCGGATACCGTCGGGCGCATGTACGTCGAGACGGTCGTCCAGGTCAACGACCGGGACACCTACCAGGCCAGCGTCCGGCTCCGGTCGGCGGCGGTGAGCAGCCGGCCGCCGGTGGACGCGCTCGTGCGCTTCTCCCCCGCCGGCTGGCTCACGATGAAGCCGCTCGCCGGTGGCCGGGTCGTCGTCGTCTCGGCGGCGGAGGTCATCGACGTCAGCAACATCGAGCGGGTCCAGGCCGGGGAGGACTGATCGCGCGGACGCCTCAGGTGATCCGCGGACCGTCCGGCAGCTCGAGGTCGGGCTTGTCGAGCTCCTCCACGTTGACGTCCTTGAAGGTCAGCACGCGGACGTTGCGGACGAAGCGCGCCGGCCGGTACATGTCCCAGACCCAGGCGTCGCTGAGCTTCAGCTCGAAGTAGACCTCGCCGCCGGCCTCGCGCACCTGCAGGTCGACCGAGTTCGCCAGGTAGAACCGCCGCTCGGTCTCCACCACGTAGGTGAACTGCCGCACGATGTCGCGGTACTCGCGATAGAGCTGCAGCTCCATCTCGGTCTCGTACTTCTCGAGGTCCTCCGTGCTCATCGAAACTCTCCGGGCACTGGGCTCATGTCCCCATCATCGACCATGGCAGCCACGGTGGTGAGGGGGATCCCCCGCGCGGCATGCAGGTCGCGGGCGCTGCGCACGTTGACGAACCGCATGCGGTGCTCCGGGCAGGGTCCGTGGCGCTCCAGTGCGGCGCTGTGCACGTCGGTGATGTAGCCCTTGTGACCGGCGAAGTCGTACTCGGGCCACCGCTCGTGCAGCTCGGTCATGATCCGGTCCCGGGTCACCTTGGCCAGCACCGAGGCTGCCGCCACGCAGGCGGCGACGCGGTCGCCCTTCCAGACGGCGAGACCCGGCCGGGCCAGGCCGGGCACCGGGAAGCCGTCGGTCAGCACGTAGTCCGGCGGCGGGTCGAGGGTCCACACCGCGCGCCGGAGCGCCTCGAGGTTGGTCACGTGCATGCCGCGCGCGTCGAGCTCTTCCACCGGGATGACGACGACCGACCAGGCGAGCGCCCGGTCGACGACCTCGGCGTAGACCCGGTCCCGGGCCGCGGGGGTCAGCAGCTTGGAGTCCGCCAGCCCGGGAACCCGTCCCCGCCGGCCGGACGGCAGCACGCACGCGGCCGCGACCAGCGGCCCGGCGCAGGCGCCGCGCCCGGCCTCGTCGGCGCCGGCGATCGCGGCGAACCCCCGACGACGCAGCGACCGCTCCATGTCCCAGAGCGCGTCGGGACGGTCGTCGTCGCCGATCGTGCGCCGCGCGCGCAGGGGCGGGGCGGCGTGGGCGTGAGTGGGTCGGGAAGCCATCGCGCACCGACCCTACGACGCCGCCCGGACACCGCGGCGGCGGGACACCGGCCGCACGACGCACGACGGGCCGGCCCCCAGGTGTGGGGACCGGCCCGATGTGCCGGAGCGGGAGCTGTGGCGATCAGACCTCGGACGAGGTGATCTCGGCAGCGGCCATGCCATGCGCGCCGCAGGTGCACTGCGGGTTGCGCGAGGACAGCACCAACGAGACGGCGTGCGCCCGGTCGCGGGCACCCAGCTTGCGCAGGATGGCCTTGACGTGGGACTTCACGGTGTCCTCGCTGATGAACAGGTTGCGGCCGATCTGCCGGTTGGACTGGCCCTGCAGCAGCTCGTCCAGCACGTCCTGCTCCCGCCGCGTGAGCGGGACCTCGGGCGTGAAGGGCTTGGCGGCCGGCATGGCCGACGGCTCGACCCGGCGGATCTGCGGGTCGACCACGGTCCGGCCGGCACGCGCCGCCAGGATGGCCCAGCCGAGCAGCGTCGGCGAGGTGTTGATCATGAGGTAGCCGGCGACACCCGCGGCGAGCGCCTCGTTCACGACGGCCGGGTCCTCGGACGTGGCCAGCGCGACGATCGCGACGCGGGGGAAGCGGCGCCGCAGGTCGCGGCAGGCGTTGAGGGTGGCAGCGCGACCGGACCCCAGCTCGACGACGACGGCGTCGGGCCGGGCCGACTCGGCCAGCGTGAGAGCGCGGCGCAGCTCGCCGGGCGTACCGACCGACTGCATGCCGGCGGTCTCGTTGATCATGCTGACCAGACCGCGACGCAGGACGGGCGCGTCGGCGAGGAGGAGCACGCGGGTGACCCCGCGGGCGGTGCTCGCCATAGGTGCAGACACAACTGACTCCATTTCGACTCCGGTGGACGTGCAATGAGTCCATCGGAAGGGTGAATCAGTTGCTTGAACACTTTCTCGAACATTTTCCGTGCTATCGGCGAATGGCTGTATTGGTGTGGCGGAGTCACACGAGTAACGAGGCCGCATTTCCGGAGCCAGATGCTGAATGGAAACCGCAGGTCAGGGCGCAGAAAGAGAATGCGTCAGTCGTCGCGCGAGAGGCGCCGCTCGCGGCGCCACAGCACCAGCGGGACCGCGCCGGCGAAGCCGACGGCAAGCGGCGCAACGGGGCCCGCGACGCCCGACACCACTCCCGCCGCCGCCTCGGTGCCCTGGATGTCGGGCGAATCGAGGGTGCCGAACCGGCTCACCGGCCACACGATCAGCGCGGCCTTCCCGATGACGTCGTCGACGGCGATCGTGCCCGAGTAGCGGTCGGTCATGTGCTGCTTGGAGTCAGCGGACGCCGAGCGGTGGTCACCCATCACCCACAGCCGCCCCTCGGGGACGGTGACCGGGCCGAACGCGCGGCTCTCGACCGGGGTGTTCTCGAAGATGTACGGCTCGTCGAGCGGCTCGCCGTCGACGGTGACCCGGCCCTCGGCATCACAGCACTGGACGGTCTGGCCCTCGGTCGCGATGACCCGCTTGACGAAGTCGTCCTCGCTCGGCGGCGCGACGCCGACCGTGCGGCCCAGCCACAGCAGCGCGCCGGTGAACCAGTTGTCCGGCTCGTCGACGTCGACCTCGGGCGTCCAGGTGTCCGGGCCCTTGAAGACGACGATGTCGCCGGGCTCCGGGTCGCCGAACCAGTACGGGATCTTGTTGACGAGCACGCGGTCGCCGGTGCAGCCCGGACACCCGTGCAGCGTCTGCTCCATCGAGCCGGACGGGATGAAGAACGCCTGCACGAAGAACGTCTTCACGAGCAGCGCGAGCACGAAGGCCACGAGCAGGAGGACCGGCAGCTCGCGCAGCAGCGAGCCCTTCTTCGCCCCGCGCTTGCGCCGCTGCCGGCGCGACGTCCCGGCGGTCGCCGACGCGGCCGGACTCTCGGCGTCCCGATCCGCGTCGTCTCGCGGGTCACGGTCCTCGGGATAGACCTCGGCGGGCCCCCCGGGCCGATCGCTGCTCATCGAGGCCAGCGTACGGCGCGGTGGACCCGCCGATGCGACGCCGGGTCGTAACCGGCGTCAGAGCGTGTCAGCGAGCGATCGGCTCGCGCTTCTCCTTGATCTTGGCGGCCTTGCCGCGCAGCTCGCGGAGGTAGTACAGCTTCGCCCGGCGGACGTCGCCGCGGGTGACGACCTCGATCTTCTCGACGACCGGGGTGTGCACCGGGAAGGTGCGCTCCACGCCGACGCCGAAGCTGACCTTGCGGACGGTGAAGGTCTCGCGGATGCCGCCGCCCTGACGGCGGATGACGACGCCCTGGAAGACCTGGATGCGCGAGCGGTTGCCCTCGACCACGCGCACGTGGACCTTGACGGTGTCCCCGGGGCGGAACTCGGGGATGTCGTCGCGCAACGAGTCGGCGTCGAGTGCGTCCAGGGTGTTCATCTCGGCAGTCCTCAGTTCTCGGCAGTTCACAGTCACGGTGCGGACAGCGGTACGCCCCGGCCGTCCGTTCCGGGGAGCCACGGCTCCGGCACCGTCGTCCGGCGCAGAGCGCCCGTCGGGCATTCCGACGGTCTGTGGCAGCTCTCTACTGTGCCACATCTTCAGTCGACGATGCGCGGCGGCCCCGACCACGGCGCCTCCAGCAGCTGCTCGAGCGCGTCGGCCAGCCCCGTGGGGACGACGGTCTCGTCGGTCCCCCGGAGCTCCGCGACGGTCCACCACCGGTGCGGCTGGTCCTCGTACGCCTCGATCTCGGTCTGCCCGCTGACGTCGACCTCGTGGACGACGTCGCGCAGCGCGAAGTAGGTCTCCCGGTGGTCCATCGGCACACCGAGCAGCGGGGCGATCGCCCGACGCAGCCAGACCGGCCCCTCGAGCGCCGCCGGCTCGACGGCGAGACCGATCTCCTCGAGGAGCTCCCGGGCGGCCGCGAGGCGCACCGACTCCCCCGGCTCGACCTGCCCGCCGGGCGTGTACCAGTAGAGGACCGGTCCCGGCGGGGTCGCCAGGTCGGCCAGCCGCGCGCCGAACAGCAGGACGCGGCCCTGCGGGTCCAGCACGAGCACCCGGGCCGCCGGCCGGACGGGCGGGACGTCAGCCATCGGGGTCGAGCAGCGCGCGCTCCGCGTCGGTCAGCGAATCGGGCGGCAGGGCACGCAGCAGGTCGGGACGGCGGGCGGCGGTCCGTCGCAGCGACTCCGCGCGCCGCCACCGGTCGATCGCGGCGTGGTCGCCGGACAGCAGGACCGGCGGCACCTCGTGGCCTCGCCACGTCGCCGGCCGGGTGTAGGAGGGGCCTTCGAGCAGCCCGTCCGCGTGCGAGTCGTACTCGACCGACTCGCGGTTGCCGACGACGCCGGGCAGCAGGCGGGTGACCGCCTCGACCATCACCAGCACGGCGGACTCACCCCCGGCCAGCACGTAGTCGCCGATCGAGACCTCGGACACCGGGCCCGCGTCGGCGGCCCAGTCGGCCACCCGTTGGTCGATGCCCTCGTAGCGGCCGCAGGCGAACACCAGCCCGGGTTCGGTCGCCCACTGCGCGGCCAGGGCCTGGGTGAACGGCTGCCCCGCGGGGGTCGGGACGACCAGGCGCGTGCCGGTCGGGCGGACGGCGTCCAGCGCGCGGCCCCACGGCTCGGGCTTCATCACCATGCCGGGCCCACCGCCGTAGGGGGCGTCGTCGACGGTGCGGTGCACGTCGTCGGTCCACTGCCGCAGGTCGTGGATGCCGACCGTCACCAGGCCGCGCTCGACGGCCTTGCCCAGCAGCGACTGGTACAGCGGCGCCAGGTACTCGGGGAAGATCGTGACGACGTCGACACGGAAGCCCGCCATCAGAGCTCCAGCAGGCCCTCGGGCGGGTCCACCACGACGAAGCCGGCCTCGACGTCGACGGTGGGGACGATCGCCGTCACGAACGGGATGAGCGCCTCACCGGCGTCGGGACGACGCACCACCAGCAGGTCCTGGGCCTCGTGCCGGACGGCGGTCACCTCGCCCAGGGACGTGCCGTCGGCCAGGCGGGCGGTGAGGCCGACCAGCTGGTGGTCGTAGAAGGAGTCGGGGTCCTCGATCGCCGGCAGGTCCTCGACGGCGACCAGGAGCTCGGTGTTGCGCAGCCCCTCGGCCGCCTCGCGGCTGTCGACCCCGTCGATCCGGAGCAGCAGGGTGCCGCTGTGCCAGTGCACGCCGTCGATCGTGAGCGGACCCCGTGCGGCGGGATCGGTGACGAAGACGGCACCGGGGACGAAGCGCAGGTCGGGCTCGTCGGTGCGGACCTCGACGGTCACCTCACCACGAACACCGTGGGGCCGGCCGATGCGGCCGACCACCACGGTGTCGGTGGAGTTGTCGTGCGAGGCGCCCAAGGAGCGTGCTCAGCGCCCGTCGGTGTCGACGACGTCGACCCGGAGGCCGCGGCCGCCGACGCCGGTCATCACCTGGCGCAGCGCCTTGGCGGTGCGGCCGCCGCGGCCGATGACCTTGCCGAGATCGTCGGGGTGCACCCGGATCTCGAGGGTCTTGCCGCGGCGGTTGCTGAGCAGGTCGACCGTGACCTCTTCGGGGTGGTCGACGATGCCCTTGACCAGGTGCTCGAGCGCTTCTTCGAGCACGTCTTACTCGGCCGGCTTCTCGGCGGGAGCGGCGTCCTCGGCAGTGGCAGCCGCCTCGGGAGCAGCGGTCTCCTCGGCGGCCGGGGTCTCCTCGGCGGGAGTCTCGGCAGCCGGGGTCTCCTCGGCGGGAGCCTCGGCAGCAGCCTTCTTCGGAGCGGCCTTCTTCTTCGCGGTGGTGGCGCCGGCAGCCGGCTCCTCACCGCCGGAGGTGCGGACGGCCTCCTCGTAGATGGCCTTCTTGTCCGGCTTCGGGGCGGCGACCTTCATGGGCGGCGGCGCGGCCTCGCCCTTGAACTTCTGCCAGTCGCCGGTGACCCGGAAGATGGCGGTGACGGCCTCGGTCGGCTGCGCGCCGACGCCCAGCCAGTACTGCGCCCGCTCGGTGTCGACCTCGATGAAGGAGGGGTCCTCCTTCGGGTGGTACTTGCCGATCGTCTCGATCGAGCGCCCGTCCCGCTTGGTGCGGGCGTCGGCGACGACGATGCGGTAGTACGGCGCGCGCATCTTGCCCAGGCGCATGAGCTTGATCTTGGTGGCCACGGTGGGTGGTGTACTCCTCGAACGCGTTTCGGTTGCTCGCCGGAGCGACGTGTGGGGGTACGCCGGGGCGGAGCCAGGGACACGGTCGCCGACGGTGAGAGGGCCGTCGGAGCCGTGTTCGACCGTTCATTGTGCCAGACGGCGCGCCAGCGCCGTCTGGCCCCGTCGGTCAGCCGCGGACGGCGGCCAGGACGGAGGCCGCGGCCTCGTCGACCGGCACCTCCTGGCGCACGTCGCTCGCGCGGTCGCGCACCTCGATCGTGCCCTCGGCGAGACCCCGGCCGACGGTGACGATCGTGGGCATGCCGAGCAGTTCGGCGTCCTTGAACTTCACCCCCGGCGAGACCTTGGGCCGGTCGTCGTACAGCACGGTCAGCCCCGCGGCGACCAGCTCCGACGCCAGCGCCTCCGCGGCCTCGAAGATCGCCGGGTCCTTGCCGGTGGCGACGACGTGCACGTCGGCCGGCGCGATCTCGCGCGGCCACACCAGCCCGAGCTCGTCGTGCGTCGACTCGGCGATCGCCGCAACGGCCCGCGAGACGCCGACGCCGTAGCTGCCCATCGTGACGGTGACGAGCTTGCCGTTCTCGTCGAGCACCTGGAGACCGAGGGCGTCGGCGTACTTCCGGCCGAGCTGGAAGATGTGACCGATCTCCACCCCGCGGGCGAGCTCCAGCGGGCCCGAGCCGTCGGGCGCCGGGTCGCCGGCGAGCACCTCGGCGGCCTCGACGACGCCGTCCCAGCTGAAGTCCCGGCCGGCGACGAGGTCGAAGACGTGCTTGCCCGGCTCGTTCGCCCCGGTGATCCACCGGGTGCCGGGGACCACGCGCGGGTCCACCAGGTAGCGGATCTTCGAGTCGCTCTCGGCACCGAGCACCTGCGGGCCGATGTAGCCCTTGACGAGCGCCGGGTGCCTGTCGAAGTCGGCGAAGGGCTCCACCTCGGCCGGCGAGACCTGAGCCTCCAGGCGCTTGAGGTCGACGTCGCGGTCGCCGGGGATGCCGATGATCAGCGGCTCCCGGGTGCCGTCGGGATGCACGAGCAGGACGACGACGTTCTTCAGCGTCGACGCGGCCGTGTAGCCGGCGTCGGGGAACAGCTCCTGCGCGACGGCGACCAGCGTGTCGATGGTCGGGGTGTCGGGGGTGTCCTCGACGTGCGCCTCCGGCAGCCCGTCGAGCGGGATCGCGTCCGGGACGACGGTGGTGACGGCCTCCACGTTGGCCGCGAAGCCCCCCGGCGAGCGGACGAAGGTGTCCTCCCCGATCGCGGTCGGGTGCAGGAACTCCTCGCTCTTGGAGCCGCCCATGGCGCCCGACATCGCCGAGACGATGACGTACTCCAGGCCGAGCCGGTCGAACATCTTGATGTAGGCGTCGCGGTGGGCCGCGTAGGACTTGTCCAGGCCGGCGTCGTCGATGTCGAAGGAGTAGCTGTCCTTCATCGTGAACTCGCGGCCGCGCAGCAGCCCGGCGCGGGGCCGTGCCTCGTCCCGGTACTTCGTCTGGATCTGGTACAGCGAGAGCGGCAGGTCCTTGTACGACGAGTACAGGTCCTTCACCAGGAGCGTGAACATCTCCTCGTGCGTCGGCCCGAGCAGGTGGTCGACCCCTCGCCGGTCCTTGAGGCGGAACAGGTTGTCGCCGTACTCGGTCCAGCGGCCGGTCGCCTCGTAGGGCTCGCGCGGCAGGAGGGCCGGGAAGTGCACCTCCTGCGCGCCCATGGCGTCCATCTCCTCGCGGACGACGCGCTCCACGTTCCGGAACACCCGGTAGCCCAGGGGCAGCCACGTGAACCCGCCGGGGGCGGCCCGCCGGATGTAGCCGGCGCGCACCAGCAACCGGTGGCTCGGGACCTCGGCGTCGGCCGGGTCGTCCCGCAGGGTCCGGAGGAAGAGGGAGGACATCCGCAACAGCACGCGGGAAGTCTCCCAGGCGAGGCGAGGGGTTTCTTCCCCCGCCCTCACCCAGGCCCTCAGTCGTCGGAGCCGTGGCCCCCGCCGTCGCGACCGGAGGAGTCGTCGCCGCCGGAGTTGCCGGAGCCGGAGCCGGAGCCGCTGTTGTCGCCGCCGGAGTCGTCCGAGCCGGGGCCGCTGTTGTCGTCACCGCCGTGGTCGTCGCCGCCGGAGGTGTTCTCGGCCGACGGGGTCGACGCGGGCGACGAGTGCGACGGCGACGGGGTCGTCGAGGGGTCGTCGTCGTCCCCACCGCCGCTGTTGTCGGCGCGCGGACCCTCGACGCTGAACTGCGGGGCGCCGCCCACGCAGACCACGTGCACCTCGAGCTTCAGCGTGCCGTTCTCGAACTCGATCTCCCCGGCGTCGTTGGAGTCGTCGACCCACCAGCCGGCGGCCGCGGCGCCGGCCAGGACGGGCGCGCCGCCGGTGCAGTTGGCGTAGACGGTCCCTGCCTCGGTGGCGAACTCGCCCGTCGCCGACGTGGGGGTCGGCGACGGCGTGACCGACGGGCCGCTCGCCGTGGTGGAGGCGGCCACCGGGCTGGTGCCCGGCGAGGCCGACGCGTCGACCAGGGACACGGCCAGGAAGCCCAGTCCGACGGCCGCACCGGCCGAGGCGGTCCAGAGGGCGCCGAGTGCGAGGGTTCGCTGCATGGGGTGGAGCCTGCCCCCGGAAGGGTTAAGAGGACCTCAAGACGGGGTCAAGGCCCGGCTCGGTTCCTTCGCAGGGGCCGACGGCGCGGTTAGCGTCGCGCCGTGGCCCACCTCCTGGTCGTCGAGGACGACGAACGCATCCGCACGGCGCTGATCCGCGCCCTGCGCGACCGCGGCCACGCCGTCAGCTCGGCCGGCACCGCCCTCGAGGGGCTCCGGCTCGCGGTCGACGAGCGCCCCGACCTGGTGGTCCTCGACCTCGGGCTGCCCGACCTCGACGGTCGGGAGCTGCTGCGCATGCTCCGTGCGGTGTCCGCGGTGCCGGTCATCATCGCCACCGCCCGCGACGACGACGAGAGCGTGGTGCAGGCGCTCGATGCCGGCGCCGACGACTACGTGCTCAAACCGTTCCAGGCCGGACAGCTCGAGGCGCGCATCCGGGCCGTGCTCCGTCGCGCGGCCGGCGCCGCCGACGCCGCGGCCGCGCCGGTCACCGTGGGCGACCTGACCGTCGACCCGCGCAGTCGCCGGGTCACGCTCGCCGGCGCCCCCGTCGAGCTCTCCCCCAAGGAGTTCGACCTGCTGGCCTACCTCGCCGCGCGCGCCGGCACCGTCGTCACCAAGCGGGAGCTGCTCGGCGACGTCTGGCAGCTCCCGTACGGCGGATCGGACAAGACCGTCGACGTCCACCTGTCGTGGCTGCGCCGCAAGCTCGGCGAGAGCGCGGCGGAGCCGCGGCTGCTGCAGACCGTCCGCGGCGTGGGCGTCCGGCTGGCCGAGCCCGAGTCGTGAGGCGCCAGATCACCCTGCTGGTGGCCGCGACCACGTCGGTCGTGCTGCTGGCCTTCCTGCTGCCCGCCGCCGCCCTGGTCTCCCGGGTCGCCGAGGCGCGGGCCCTGGACGCGGCCCAGGCGCAGGTGCAGTTCCTCACGCCCACGGTGGGCCTCCGTGGTCCGGAGGAGATCAACGCCAGCCTGATCGGCACCGCGAACGAGCTCCGCACCGGTGTGCGCTGGACCGACGGAACCTGGTTCGGCGACCCGCAGGATCCCGACGTCGAGGTGCCGACCGGCCCGTCCGAGATCCGGTCGGACGGCGGCACCCTCCTGCTGCAGCCGGTCGACCGGGCCGGCGATACGGCGCTGATCGAGGTGTTCGTCCCGGCCGACGTGCTGCGCGCCGGCGTGACGCGGACCTGGCTGGTGCTCGGCGGCCTCGGCGTCGTCCTGCTGCTCCTGGCGCTGCTGGTCGCCGACCGGCTGGCGCGCTCGATGACCCGGCCGGTCACCGAGCTGGCGGCGACCGCCCACCGCCTGGGCACCGGCGACCTCGCGGCGCGCGTGCAGCCGGCCGGACCCACCGAGGTGCGCGACGTCGGGGCCGCGGTGAACCAGCTCGCCGGCCGGATCGGCGAGCTGCTGGCCGCCGAGCGGGAGGGCGCCGCCGACCTCGCCCACCGGCTGCGCACGCCCCTCACGGCGCTGCGCCTCGACGTCGAATCGCTCCCGCCCGCGGACAGGGACCGGCTGATGGACGACGTCGACGCGCTCGGCCGGGGCATCGACGAGGTGATCCACGAGGCCCGACGCACCGTGCGCGAGGGCGTCGGCGCCGGCTGCGACGCGGTCGAGGTGGTCCGCGACCGGGTCCGGTTCTGGTCGGTGCTGGCCGAGGAGGAGGGCCGCCCGATGGAGGTCCGCCTGGCCGACGGACCGCTGCCCGTGCGGGTCGCGCACGCCGACCTGGGCGCAGCGCTCGACGCGCTGCTCGGGAACGTCTTCGCGCACACCCCCGAGGGCAGCGGCGTCCGGGTCGCCGTCCGGACCGGGCCCGCGGGAGGCGCGACGGTCACCGTCGCCGACGACGGGCCCGGGTTCGACGCGGCGGGAATCGAGCGCGGGCGCAGCGGCGGCGGCTCGACCGGCCTCGGGCTCGACATCGCCCGCCGCACCGCCGAGTCCTCCGGCGGGTCGATGCGGATCGACTCGTTCCCCCGGGGCACCGCGGTCAGGCTCGACCTGGGCGCCCCGAGCTAGCCGACGACCCGCCCGCGCAGGACCATCCGCTGCGGGCGCTGCAGGGTGTCCAGGTCGGCCCGGGGATCGGTGTCGTAGACGACGACGTCGGCCGGTGCGCCCTCCTCGATGCCCCCGAGGCCGAGCCACGTCCGGGCGCTCCACGACGCCGCGGCCAGCGCCGCCTCGGCGGGGAGCCCGGCCTCGTGCAGGGCCCGCACCTCGGCGGCGATCGACCCGTGCTCGATCCCACCGCCGGCGTCGGTGCCCGCGTACACGGGAACACCGGCCTCGAACGCGGCCCGGACGACGGCGCCCGACTGCGCGTACAGCCGGCGCATCGTGCTCGCGTAGGCCGGGAAGCGCTGCTCCCCCGCCGCCGCGAAACCGGGGAAGTTCTCGACGTTGACCAGCGTGGGGACGACGGCGGTGCCGCGGGCCGCCATGTCGGCGATGAGCTCCTCGGTCAGGCCGGTGCCGTGCTCGATGCAGTCGATGCCGGCCGCGATCAGGCCGGGCAGCGCGTCGGTGCCGAACGTGTGCGCGGTGACCCGGGCGCCCTCGTCGTGCGCGGCGGCGATCGCCTCGACCAGGGCGTCGGCGGGAAACTCGGGGGCCAGGTCGCCGACCCCGCGGTCGATCCAGTCGCCGACGAGCTTCACCCAGCCGTCGCCGCGGCGGGCCTGCACGCGCACCTCGTCGGCGAGGGCGGCCGGTTCCACCTCGACCGCGAGGTCGGGCATGTAGCGGCGCGGCGCGGCGATGTGCCGGCCGGCCCGGATGATCCGGGGCAGATCCAGCTCGTCGTCGAGGAAACGGGTGTCGACCGGCGAGCCGCAGTCGCGCAGCGCCAGCACCCCGGCATCCCGCTCGTCCAGCGCCTGCTTCCGCAGCGCCTCGGGATCCTCCACGTGGGCGCCGCCAGGCCCCACCCCGACGTGGCAGTGGGCGTCGACCAGCCCTGGCACCAGCCACCCGCCGCGCGTCACGGTCTCCGCGCCGGGGACCGGCTCGAACGTGAACCGGCCGTCGCGCACCCAGACGTCGCGGTGCTCGCCCTCGGGCAGCACCACGCCGGCCAGGTGGAGCGAGCTCACTGGCCGGGCCGCTCGTCCTTGAACTGATCGAAGTTCAGCTTCGTGAGGTCCGGGAGCCCCTGCCCCGGCGGAAGGCTCGGCATGCCGCCCGGCATGCCCGGCATCCCGGCACCCGGCGGCAGCCCAGGAGCGCCCATGGGCCGGCGGGCCGGGCCGCCGCGCGCCTTGCCGCCCTTGCCCTTCTTGCCCTTCTTCGACTGCGCCTGCATCTGCCGGCCGCGCTGCTTCTTCGACATGGGGCCCATGCCGGGCAGGCCCATGCTGCCGGCCATCTGGCCCATCATCTTCTGGGCCTGGGCGAACCGTTCGAGCAGCTGGTTGACGTCGGTGACGCTCACGCCCGAGCCGTTGGCGATGCGCACCCGCCGCGAGGCGTTGATGATCTTGGAGTTGACCCGCTCCTGCGGGGTCATCGACCGGATGATCGCCGCGGTGCGGTCGAGGTCGCGGTCGTCGATCTGCTTGAGCTGCTCCTTCATCTGCCCGGCGCCGGGCAGCATGCCGAGCAGGTTCGCGATCGGCCCCATCTTGCGGATGGCCATCATCTGCTCGAGGAAGTCCTCGAGGGTGAACCCTTCGCGGGAGGCGAGCTTGCCCGCCATCCGCTCGGCCTGCTCGGCGTCGAAGTGCTGCTCGGCCTGCTCGATGAGGGTGAGCACGTCGCCCATGCCGAGGATGCGCGAGGCCATCCGCTCGGGGTGGAAGACGTCGAAGTCGGTCAGCTTCTCGCCGGTGGACGCGAACATGATCGGCTGGCCGGTCACGTAGCGCACCGACAGCGCGGCGCCACCGCGGGCGTCGCCGTCGAGCTTGGTGAGGACGACGCCGGAGAAGCCGACGCCCTCCTGGAACGCCGTCGCCGTGGTGACGGCGTCCTGGCCGATCATCGCGTCGACGACGAACAGCGTCTCGTCGGGCTGGACGGCGTCGCGGATCGCCGCGGCCTGCGCCATCAGCTCGGCGTCGATGCCGAGCCGGCCGGCGGTGTCGACGACGACGACGTCGTGCATGGTGCGCCGCGCGTGCTCGATCGAGTCGGCGGCCACCTGGATCGGGTCGCCGATGCCGTTGCCCGGCTGCGGGGCGAACACGTCGACGCCGGCCTGGCCGGCCACGATCGAGAGCTGGTTGACGGCGTTCGGGCGCTGGAGGTCGGCGGCGACGAGCAGCGGCGTGTGCCCCTGCGACTTGAGCCAGCGGCCCAGCTTGCCGGCGAGGGTCGTCTTACCGGAGCCCTGGAGGCCGGCGAGCATGATCACGGTCGGCGACTGCTTGGCCAACCGGATGCGCCGGGTCTCGCCGCCGAGGATGCCGATGAGCTCCTCGTTGACGATCTTGATGACCTGCTGGGCGGGGTTCAGCGCCTGGGACACGTCCGCCCCGGCGGCCCGCTCCTTGACCGCGGCGATGAACGACCGGACGACCGGCAGCGCGACGTCGGCCTCCAGCAGCGCGATGCGGATCTCGCGCGCGGTGGCGTCGATGTCGGCGTCGGTCAGCCGGCCCTTGCCACGCAGGCCGGTGAAGACCTTGTCCAGGCGGTCGGAGAGGGTCTCGAACACAGCACGTCCTCAGCAGTCACGGGCGCGAGACGAGTCGCGCCACCTGACTGCCAGCGTAACGAGCGCTCAGGCGGCGATGCGGACGCGCAGCAGATCGGCCCGCGCGGCGCTGCTCCCGATCACCAGGGCGGTGCCGCAGTCGGCGCACGCCCACTCGGGGCACTCCCCGCCGTCGGCGGTGTGCCCGTCGGCGCACGGCGGCTGCACGAAGTCGCGCACCTCGTCGCACGAGGGGCAGGGCCACAGTCGGCTGTCCATGTCGGCACTCCTCCCAGCAATGCGGGACCGAACCGTCCCGAACTGCCGCGACGGTCGCACGCGCCACTGACAGAACCGAGGACTCAGCCCGGCGTGTCCACGGGGACGGCGCCCTGGGTCGCCTCGACCAGGGCGGTCTCGACGCGCCGTCGTTGGGCCTCGTCCACCGGCGTCCCCGTGGGATTGCACACGTAGAAGCTGTCGACGGCGTCCCCGCCGAGGGTCTCGATCCGCGCCGAGGTCACGTCCAGGCCCTCGGCCGCCAGGGCCGCGGTCAGCCGGTAGAGCAGCCCGGCCCGGTCCGTGGCCCGCACCTCGACGATGCCGGTGTCGGCGCCGCTGACCTCGCTGTTGTGCCACGAGATCCGGGGCGGCGCGGTGCGTGCGCCGTCCTGCCGGTAGTCGACCTCCCGCTGCCGGAGCCGGTCCGCCAGCGGCAGGGTGCCCTCCAGGGCCGCCCGCACGGCGTCGGCCAGGATCTCCGGCACGGGGGCGCGGCCGAACCGGGGCCGGACGGCGAACACCCCGGTCGCGGAACCGCCCTCGATCGACATCTTGGCCGCGCGGACGTCGAGCTGGTTCAGCGCCAGCACCCCGGCCAGCATGCTGAGCAGGCCGTGCCGGTCGGGCGCGCTGATCGTGAGCTGCTGGCCGTCGGCCACCTCTTCGACCCCGACGCTGACCGATCCGCCGGCCACCTCGGACGCCGGCGCCGTGGCCTGGGGCGTGGTCGGGTGCAGCACGGGCTGCGGACCACCGAGCGGAGCCGATCCCGAGCTTGGCCTGCACCCGGGCGACCAGCGCCGCCACGAGGTGCGCCTTCCAGGGCGACCAGGCCGAGGCGCTGGTGGCGGCGCCGTCGGCCTGCGCGAGGGCGTGCAGCAGCTGCAAGATGGCGGGGTCGTGCCCGATGGTCGCCGCGACCCGGTCGACGGTCGCGGGGTCGTCGATGTCCCGCCGCGTGGCGGTGTCGGGGAGCAGCAGGTGGTGCCGCACGAGCGCGGCCAGGGTCGCGACGTCGGCCTCGGCGAAGCCCATCCGCGTCCCGATCGCCGCGGCCACCGGCTCCCCCGTCACGCTGTGGTCGCCGGGATAGCCCTTGCCGATGTCGTGCAGCAGCGCGGCGACCAGCAGCAGGTCGGGCCGGTCGACGTCGCGGGTGAGCTCCGCCGCGGCGGCGGCGGCCTCGACCAGGTGCCGGTCGACGGTGAACCGGTGCCAGGGGTGGCGCTGCGGCAGGGAGCGCACCTTGTCCCACTCGGGCAGCAGCCGGGAGAGCAGCCCCTCCTGGTCGAGCTGCTCGAGGACGGCGACGGCCGAGCGGCCGCTGGCCAGCAGCCGGAGGAAGGACCAGCGCACCTCGGCGGGCCAGGGCTCGGGCACCGGCGGGGAGTGCACGGCCAGCACCTTGAGCGTGTACGGGGAGAGCAGCAGGTCGGCCCGCGCGGCGGCGGCCGCGGCGCGCAGCAGCAGGCCCGGGTCCGCGGCGGGCTTCGCGCCCTGGGCGAGCACGACCTCGTCGCCCTGCCGGACGACGCCCTCGGCGAGCGGCTCGCGGCGGACCCGGCGGTACCGGCCGCGCGGACGGCGGACGAGGGCCGCCTCCACCCGCCGCCACGTCTCGTCGGCGACGAACGCCAGGCGGCGCCCGGCGAGGCTGACCTCGCGCAGCAGCGCGTCCTCGTCGGGCAGCCCCAGTGCGGTGGCCACCGGCCGCTGCTCCTGCCGGACCAGCACGTCGACCCCGCGGCCGGCGCGGCGGCGCAGCTCGTCCCGGACGTCGAGCAGGAACGCGTAGGCCTCCTCCACCTCGGCGGAGGGCTCGTCGGCGAGCTGGGCGGCGGCCGCGGCGCGCAGCACCTGCCCCTCGCGGAGGCCGCCGTAGGCCTCCTTGAGGTCGGGCTCGAGGAGGAAGGCGAGCTCGCCGACCTGGCGGGCCCGTCCGCGCCGGAGGTCCCGCAGCTGGGGCAGCAGCTTGGAGGCGGCCTGGCGCCAGCTGGCGAGAGTGGCGGTGCGCAGGCGGGCGGCGAGTTCGGCGTCGCCGGCGACGAGGCGCGCGTCGAGCAGGCCGAGTCCCGCCTTGACGTCGGTGGACGCGACGGTGACCGCCTCCGGCACCGAGCGCACGGAGTGGTCCAGGCGCAGTCCGGCGTCCCAGATCGGGTACCAGAGGGCGTCGGCCAGGGCGGCGATCTCGGGACGACCGTCGTGCACCAGCACCAGGTCGAGGTCCCCGTAGGGCGCGGGCTCACGGCGGCCGAGGCTGCCGACGGCGACCAGCGCGAGGCCCTCGGTGCCCCGCCGCGGCGGGGGGCTCCCCCGGCGCTGGCGCGGCGGCGGCGTCCCGGCCACGGCGTCGGCCAGCAGGCCGTTCAGCCACTGGTCCAGCACCGTCACCCGCTCGGCGCGGGGCAGCCCGGGCAGCGCCTCGAGATCGAGCACCCATCCCCCTCGAAGGAAGCCATCGGAAAGCCGACCGGCCGGGGCAGCGGGTGATCCGCTCCCCCGGCCGGCGGGCGTTGCTGGGAACTACAGCGCGTCGTCCCCGCGCTCCCCGGTCCGGACACGCACGACCTCGTCGATCGTGGTGACCCACACCTTGCCGTCACCGATCTGGCCGGTCGAGGCGGACTCGACGACGGCGTCCACGACGCGGGCGGCGTCGAGCTCGCTGACGACGACCTCGATGCGGACCTTGGGCACGAAGTCCACCTGGTACTCCGCACCGCGGTAGACCTCGGTGTGGCCGCGCTGACGGCCGAAGCCCTGGACCTCGCTGACCGTGAGGCCGGCGATGCCGATCAGCTCGAGGGCGTTCTTGACGTCGTCGAGCTTGAACGGCTTGACGATCGCGGTGATGAGCTTCATGCCCCCACCCCTTCCGTGCTACGGGCCTCGGCACGCGCCTGGCCGGCCAATGGAGCAGTCGAACCGCTGCTGCCGAGAGAGGCGAAGTCGTAGCCCGACTCCGCGTGGACCGACGTTGTCGATGCCCGTGACCTCTTCCTCCTCGGTGATCCGGAAGCCCATGGTCTTCTGGATGATCGATGCCGATGATCTACGTAAGGCACGAACGAGACCACCAGGACGGCGAGCGCACCGACGACCTGACGCCACAACTGGTCGACGCCGCCACCGTAGAAGAGGCCGTCGACACCCGCCGGGGCGTCGGCGGTGGCGAGGAAGCCGATCAGGATCGTGCCGACGAGGCCACCGACCAGGTGGACGCCGACGACGTCGAGCGAGTCGTCGTAGCCGAAGCGGAACTTCAGCCCCACGGCGAGGGCGCAGAGCACACCGGCGACCGCGCCGATGATGATCGCGCCGATCGGCGAGACCGAGGAACAGGACGGCGTGATCGCGACCAGGCCGGCCACGACGCCGGAGGCGGCGCCCAGCGAGGTCGAGTGACCGTCCCGGATCTTCTCCACCAGGAGCCAGCCCAGGGTGGCGGCACCGGTGGCGACCATCGTGTTGACCCAGGCCACCGACGCGGTGTTGTTGGCGGCGAGGGCGGAGCCGGCGTTGAAGCCGAACCAGCCGAACCACAGCAGGCCGGCGCCGATCATGACCAGCGGCAGGTTGTGCGGCCGCATGGCCTCGCGGCCGAAGCCCCGGCGCTTGCCCAGGACCAGCGCGAGCGCCAGACCCGCGGCACCGGCGTTGATGTGCACCGCGGTACCACCGGCGAAGTCGATGACAGCGAGGTTGTTGGCGATCCAGCCACCGGTGTGGGTGACCGCGCCGCCGTCGTCGACGAGCGTGAAGTCGAAGACCCAGTGCGCGATCGGGAAGTAGACGATCGTCGCCCAGACGCCGGCGAAGACCATCCACGCGCCGAACTTGGCCCGGTCGGCGATCGCGCCGGAGATCAGCGCGACGGTGATGATCGCGAAGACCGCCTGGAAGCCGACGAACGCCATGGTGGGCAGCCCGCCGGCCTCGCTGGTGAGGTCCTCCATCAGGCCGTTGAGCGCGAAGAACTCGGTCGGGGTTGCCGATGAGGCCGCCGCCGACGTCGTTGCCGAACGCGACCGAGTAGCCGTAGATGACCCAGAGGACGCTGATCAGTGCCAGCGCGCCGAAGCTCATCATCATCATGTTCAGCACGCTCTTCGCGCGGACCATGCCGCCGTAGAAGAGCGCGAGGCCAGGGGTCATCAACAGCACGAGCGCGGCGCTGGTGAGGATCCAGGCGGTGTCGCCGGTGTTGACCACGGCAACCTCCTGAGTGGGTCGTCGGCCTGGGGCCGTGTGTGGGGGGTCGGGCTGTCGGGGTGGGGCCCGGCGCTCCTCGCAGGGAGGTGCGACGTGGTGTTCACGGTGCCGTCGCCGTGTTTCCACCCGTGCCCCCCGCACGTTTCGGGACGGTGAACTCCCGTCCGCGTGTCCCTCCGTTGCGTTGCGGGCATGTTGCGCGGGCCGCCGTCGTGGAGTGCGTCACACGAACGGCCCCCAATCCGCCGGGGCGCCTGCTGCGAACCACATGCACCTGCTGCGACCCATCTGCAATTGCAAGTCATGTGCAATAAGGTTCTCGGCGGGCCGCTCCCGGCCCGTCCCCGGCGATGGAGGGTTGATGGTCTCCGACGCGACAGCCGTGCTCCGGCTCCCCGTGGCGTCCGCCCGCACGCGGCCCGGCTTCAGCCGCGGTGAGCGACGGTCGATCGTCGGCATGACCGGCTTCGTGCTGCTGCTGCACGTCGTCGGCTGGGGCGTGCTCGTGTTCGCCGTCGCCCCGGCGGAGTACTCGCTCGGCAGCACCGGCGTCCTGGGTGTCGGTGTCGGCCTGACGGCCTACCTGCTCGGCGTCCGCCACGCCTTCGACGCCGACCACATCGCCTCGATCGACAACACGACGCGCAAGCTCGTCGGCGAGGGCAAGCCGTCGGTGAGCGCCGGATTCTGGTTCTCCCTCGGGCACTCCTCCGTCGTCTTCTTCGCCAGCCTGCTGCTGGTGGCCGGCGTGCGGTCGATCGCCGGCGTGTTCCAGAACGAGAACTCCGAGGTCGGCCAGACCCTCGGCCTGATCGGCACCCTCGTCGCCGGCACGTTCCTGCTGCTCATCGGCCTGATGAACCTCGGCGCCGCCGTGGGCATCGCCCGGGTCTTCCGGCGGATGCGATCGGGGGAGTTCGACGAGGCCGAGCTCGAGCACCACCTGCACAACCGCGGCTTCCTCGCGCGCCTGCTCGGCCGGGTCACCCGGCGGGTCAGCAAGGCATGGCACCTCTACCCGGTCGGCCTCCTCATGGGGCTCGGCTTCGACACCGCGACCCAGGTGGCCCTGCTCGTGCTGGCCGCCGGCACCGCGGCCTTCGTGCTGCCCTGGTACGCGATCATGGTCCTGCCGGTGCTCTTCGCCGCGGGCATGAGCCTGTTCGACACCGCCGACGGCGTCCTGATGGCGCGCGCGTACGGCTGGGCGTTCCTCAAGCCGGTCCGGAAGGTCTTCTACAACCTCACCGTCACGGTGCTCTCGGTCACCATCGCCCTCGTCGTCGGGCTGCTGGTGCTCGCCGGCCTGGTCGTCGACCGGCTGCACGTCGACACCGGCCCCTTGGCGTGGCTCGCGTCGCTCGACCTCGAGTTCGTCGGGTTCGCCGTCGTCGGCCTGTTCGTGGTGACCTGGGGCCTCTCCCTCGCCGTGTGGCGGTTCGGCCGCATCGAGGAGCGCTGGTCCAAGGGAACCGCGAGCTAGTCCGCTCCCCCGACCAGGGCCTCCGCGAACGCGCGTGGGTCGAACGGCGCGAGGTCGTCCGGACCCTCGCCCAGCCCGATGAGCTTCACCGGGATGCCCAGCTCCCGCTGCACCGAGACGACGATGCCGCCCTTGGCCGTGCCGTCGAGCTTGGTGAGGACGACGCCGGTGACGTCGACGGCCTCGGTGAAGACACGCGCCTGCACGACGCCGTTCTGACCGGTCGTCGCGTCGAGGACCAGCAGCACCTCGGTCACGGGCGCCTGCTTCTCGACGACGCGCTTGACCTTGCCGAGCTCGTCCATGAGGCCGGCCTTGGTGTGCAGCCGCCCGGCGGTGTCGATGACGACCGTGTCGACCTCCGCCTCGTTGCCGGTCTTCACCGCCTCGAAGGCGACCGAGGCCGGGTCCCCGCCCTCGCGCCCGCGCACGGTGAGCACGCCGACCCGCTCGCCCCACGTCTCGAGCTGGTCGGCGGCGGCCGCGCGGAAGGTGTCGGCGGCCCCGAGCACGACGCTGCGGCCGTCCCCGACGAGGACGCGCGCGATCTTGCCGACGGTGGTGGTCTTGCCGGCCCCGTTGACGCCGACGACGAGGACGACGCCCGGGTGCCCGTCCTTCCGGTCGGTGCCCAGGGTGCGGTCGAGGTCGGGGCCGAGGACGGCGACGAGCTCGCGGACCAGCAGCTCGCGCAGGTCGGTGCCCGACGCGGTGGCCAGCACCAGCGACTGGGTGCGCAGCCGCTCCACGATCTGGGTGGTGGCGGCGACGCCGACGTCGGCGGCCAGGAGCGTCTCCTCGATCTCCTCCCAGTCGTCCTCGGTCAGCTTCTCGCGGGCCAGGACGGTGAGCAGTCCGCGGCCGAGCGAGGACTGCGAACGGGCCAGCCGCGAGCGCAGCCGGGCCATCCGGCCGGCCGACGGCGGCGGCGTCTCGAAGACGAGGCCCGGCTCCGGCTCGGCCGGCGGCAGCTGCGGGGGGCGACCTCGGGCGCCGCGTCGGGGATGACCGCGTCGGGCTGCTCGACCGGCGGTGCCGTGGGCTGCGGGGGGCGGGGCCGGGTGAGGGTCGTGCCGCCGAGCGCGTCGTCGTCGAGGCGGGTGGTCTTCTTCCCACGACTGACCAGCAGCGATGCCCCGATGATCAGCGCGACCACGACGATCGCCACCGCGATCAGCACGAATTCCATGCCGCCCAGTGTCCCAGCCGGGCCCGCGGCCCACAGGGGCGACACAGGCACCTCCCAGCTTCGTGCGGCAGGCTCCTCCCATGCCTGCCCTGCTTCTCGGACCTCTGCTCCGGCACGTCGACCCGGTGTCGGCCACCGTCTGGGTCGAAACGGACCGCGCCTGCGAGGTCGACGTCCTCGGCCGGCGGGCCCGGACGTTCTGCGTCGCCGGTCACCACTACGCGCTGGTCGTCGTCGAGGACCTCGAGCCCGGCAGCTCGACGCCGTACGAGGTGCGCCTGGACGGCGAACTGGTGTGGCCGCCCCGCGAGTCGGAGTTCCCGCCCAGCCGGATCCGCACCCCCGGCCCGTCGGGTGCGTTCCGGCTCGCCTTCGGCTCCTGCCGCTACGCCAGCCCGACGACGGTCGAGGACTCCGAGGGGATCCCGCCGGACGCGCTCGATCTCTACGCCAGCCAGGTCGCCGGCCTGCCCGAGCAGGACTGGCCCGACGCCCTGGTCCTGCTCGGCGACCAGGTGTACGCCGACGAGCTCACCAAGGAGACGACGTCCTGGCTGCACCGGCGCCGCACCCGCCGTCAGGAGCAGAAGGCGCCGGACGACCAGGTGGCCGACTTCGAGGAGTACACCCGGCTCTACTTCGAGTCGTGGCGGGACCCGCAGGTGCGCTGGCTGCTCTCCACCGTCCCGTCGTCGATGATCTTCGACGACCACGAGATGATCGACGACTGGAACACCTCGGCGGCCTGGCGCGCGCAGATCACCCGCGAGCCGTGGTGGCGCGGGCGGATCACCGGCGGCCTGGTCAGCTACTGGGTCTACCAGCACCTGGGCAACCTCAGCCCGCAGGAGCTGGCCGAGAACAAGACCTGGCAGGCCATCCGGGGCCTCGGCGACGAGTCGGACGACGCCGAGCCGGTCCTGCGCGAGATGGCGCACCACGCCGACGAGGACCCGGCCAGCATCCGCTGGAGCTACGTGCGGCACTGGGGCGACGCCCGGCTGATCATGATCGACAGCCGGGCCGGGCGGGTGCTCGAGGAGTCCGGCCGCCGGATGGTCGACGACGCCGAGTTCGCGTGGATCGAGGCGGCGATGGCCCGCGCCGTCGACGAGGGCGTGGAGCACCTCATCCTCGGCACGTCGCTGCCCTGGCTGCTGCCGCACGCGATCCACAACCTGGAGCGGTGGAACGAGACGCTCAACGTCCGCCACCACGGTCACCGGCGCGGGCGCCTCGCCGAGAAGATCCGGCAGGCCTCCGACCTCGAGCACTGGGCCGCCTTCGGGCACTCCTTCGAGCGCCTGGGCGCGGCGCTGACGGCCGTCGCCCGCGGCGAGCACGGCCGCGCCCCCTCGACGGCGTTGGTCCTCTCCGGCGACGTCCACCACGCGTACGCCGCCGAACTGCTGGCACCGGCGGACCTGACCAGCCGGGTCCACCAGCTCACCGTCTCCCCGCTGCACAACCAGGCGCCGCACCCGATCCGGGTCGGCTTCAAGATCGGCTGGAGCCGCGGCGCGCGCCGGTTCACCGAGCGGCTGGCCCGCTTCGCCCGGGCCGAGCCCACCGAGCTGGAGTGGCAGAAGCAGGCGGGCCCGTTCTTCGGCAACCAGATCGGCGAGCTCGTCCTCGAGGGCCGCTCGGCGCGGTTCCTGCTCTCGGTCAGCGAGCAGGGGGCCACGTCGCTGACGAAGGTGCTCGACATGCCGGTGTCCGCCGCCTGAGAAACTGCGGGCGTGAAACCAGCGCCGGGGCCAGACCAGCCGCCGATCCCGGTCCGGATCGTCACGTTCAACACGCACCACGGCGTGGGCGAGGACAGCAAGCACGACCTGGCACGGCTGGCCCAGGTGCTCGCCGCGGCGGACGCCGACGTCATCTGCCTCCAGGAGGTCGACCGGCACTTCGGGGACCGCAGCGAGCACGTCGACCAGGCGCTGCTGCTCTCCCGCGCGCTGGACATGCAGCTGGCCTGGGGGCCGTCCATCGACGAACCGGGAGCGGGCGCGGAACGCCGTCAGTACGGCAATGCGCTCCTGTCGCGGCTGCCGATCCTGGTCAGCGACGTCCACCGGCTGCCCGGCGGCGGGGAGCCGCGGAGCGCGCTGCGCACCATGCTCGAGCTCGACGGCGGCACGCTCTGGGTCACCAACACCCACCTGAGCACCGGCAACCCGGAGCGGCGGGCCGCGCAGGTGGCCGCCCTCGCCGCGCTGCACACCGGCTCGATGGAGGCGGGAGTGCTGGTCGGCGACTTCAACGCCGGCCCCGAGGCCCCGGAGCTCGCGGGGCTGCGCGGCCGCTTCGCCGACGCGTGGGACCTGGCCGACGAGCGTGACGACCAGTCGGGCTGGCGCTTCTGGCAGCACGACGAGGGGCTGACGCATCCGGCGCACTCCCCGCACCGGCGGATCGACCAGGTGTGGGTCACGCCGGGGATCGCCATCCCGGAGGCGCGGGTCCTCGACGCGCGCGGCGCCTCCGACCACCTCCCGCTGCGGGTCGACCTGGCGGTGCCCGAGCGGCGTCTGACGGCACTCATGGCCATTGTGCCGCGGACTAGGAGGCCTCGAGCTCGCGGAGCCGCTGGCTGATCACGCCGGTGATCCCGTCGCCGCGCATGCTCACGCCGTAGAGCGCGTCGGCGATCTCCATCGTCCGCTTCTGGTGCGTGATGACGATCAGCTGCGACGTCGACCGGAGCTGCTCGACCAGCGTCAGCAGCCGGCCGAGGTTCACGTCGTCGAGCGCGGCCTCGACCTCGTCGAGCACGTAGAACGGCGAGGGCCGGGCGCGGAAGATCGCCACGAGCAGGGCGACGGCGGTCAGCGAGCGCTCGCCGCCGGACAGCAGCGAGAGCCGCTTGACCTTCTTGCCCGGCGGCCGGGCCTCCACCTCGACGCCGGTGGTGAGCAGGTCGTCGGGCTCGGTGAGCACCAGCTTCCCGTGACCGCCCGGGAACAGGGTCGCGAAGACGCCCTCGAACTCGCGCTGCACGTCGGCGAACGCGGCGGCGAACACCTCGTGGATGCGCTCGTCGACCTCGCGGACGACGGTGAGCAGGTCGCGGCGGGTGCTCTTGAGGTCCTCGAGCTGGGTGGCCAGGAAGCCGTGCCGCTCCTCCAGGGCCGCGAACTCCTCCAGCGCCAGCGGGTTGACCTTGCCCAGGGTGGCGAGGTCGCGCTCCGCTCGGGCGGCCCGCCGCTCCTGGACGCCGCGGTCGTAGGGCTCCGAGTCGGGCACCGGGTCGCCGGCGGACTCGGCCGTGGCCACCTGCTGCGGGGACGGCGGCACGAGGGCCGCCGGTCCGTACTCGGCCAGCAGCGTGGGCAGGTCGACGCCGTACTCCTCGGCCGCCCGCACCTCCAGCGCCTCGATCCGGTAGCGCTGCTCGGCGCGGGCCACCTCGTCGCGGTGCACCTCGTCGGTGAGCCGCTCGAGGTCCGCCGAGGCGGCGCGCACGCGGACCCGGACGTCGAGGAGCTCGGCCTCGGCCGAACTCCGGCCGGCGGCGATCGTGTCCCGTTCCGCGGCGGCGCGCCCCAGCGAGGTCGCGAGCGCGGCCAGCGCACGCTCGGCGTCGGTCCGCACGCGGGCAGCGACGGCAGCGCCGCGCTCCCGGGCGACCCGCGCTGCGGCCGCGCGCTCGCGGGCGGCGCGCTCCTGCCGCGCCTGGCGGCGCAGCGACTCGGCCCGGCCGTGCAGGGCGCGGGCGCGCTCCTCCGCCGTCCGGACGCCGAGCCGCGCCTCGGTCTCGGCCTGGCGGGCGGCGGCGACCTCGGCGCGCAGCCGGTCCCGCTCCTCGGTCGGTGGCTCCTCGTCGACCGGCGCGGCCTCGGCCTCGGCGAGGCGCCGCTCCAGGTCGGCGAGCGTCAGGGTGGCCTGCTCCAGCGTGCCCTCGGCGCGGACCCGGGCGGCGACGTGCCGCTCGGCCTCGGCCTCGGCGGAGCGGGCCGCGGCCCCCAGCGAGGCGAGCTCGGCGGCCAGGGCCGACCGCCCGCGGTCCGCGGCCTGCCGAGCGGCGAGGGCGACCTCGACGTCGGCGGACAGCCGCTGAGCGGTGTCCCGCGCGGCGGAGAGCTCGTCGGCCAGCACGGCGGCCCGCGCGATGGCCGCGGCCAGCTGTGCCTCGGCGTCGTCCACCCGTGCCCGCACCTCGAGGTTCGACGGCGGGTTCGGCTGACCGCCGGCCGCCCAGTCGGCACCCACCAGGTCGCCCGCCGCGGTGACCGCCCGGACCCGCGGGTGGGTGGTGATCAACGCGACGGCGTCGTCGAGGTCGGCCACGAGCGCGACCCGTTCGAGCGCTCGGGCGAGCGCCGGCTGCAGGGCGGCGGGCGCGGTGACGACGTCCAGCGCCCAGCGCCGGCCCTCGGTCAGCTCCGGCCAGCCGTCCCGGGGCACCGGAGGCAGGCCACCGGTGACCAGCAGCCCGGCGCGGCCGCCGTCGGAGTCCTTGAGGTGTGCGAGCGCGGCGGCGGCCTCGGCCACGCCGGCGACGACGACCGCGTCGGCCATCCCGCCCAGCGCGGCGGCCACGGCCACCTCGTCGCCGGCACGCACGCTCAGCTGGTCGGCCAGCGGGCCGAGCACCCCGCGCAGGTCCGCGCCGAGCACGGCGGCGGCTCCGTCGGGCGGCGTCAGCCCGAGGGCGAGGGCGTCCCGGCGGGCCTGCCAGGAGGCGCGGTCGGCCTCGGCGGCGCGTTCGGCCTCGGTGAGCTCGGCGACCCGGCGCGCGGCGGCGGAGTGCGTGGCGACGGCGTCCTCGTGCGCGGTCACCAGCGCGACGTCGGAGTCCTCCTGCTCGGTGACCTGGCCCCGGCGCTCGGCCAGCCGGTCGGCGGCGACCTCGGCGCGGTCGGTCGCCTCGCCGGCGGCCAGCGCGAGCCGGTCGATCTCGGCCTGGCCGGCGGTCACCCGGGAGCGGGCGGCGGCCACTTCGCCGGACAGTCGGGCCAGGCCCTCGCGACGGTCGGCGAGGGCGCGGGCCGCGGCGACCCACGCCCGCTCCGCCTCCGCGAGCGCGGTCTCGAGCGCACCGCGCTCGGCCACCACGGAGCCCAGCCGTGAGCGCTCGGCCTCCAGCCCGGCCGCGAGCTCGGCCTCGGTGGCGGCGACCCGCTCGGCCTCGGCGTCGAGCTGGTCGGGATCGCGCCCCGGGGCCGCCGACGGCGCGGCGGCGGAGAGGTGCCGGTGCCGCTCGGCGGCGAGCTGGGCGACGCCGCGGAACCGCTCGGTCAGGGCGGAGAGGCGGTACCAGGTGTCCGACGCGGACTGGAGCTGCGGCGCGGAGGCGGCCAGCTCGCTCTCGAGCTCCGACTCCCGCCGCGACGCGATCGACAGGGCGTGCTCGACCGCGGCCCGCCGCTCGCGGGCAGCCGTCTCGTCGGCGACGTCCCGGTCGAGGGCGTCGCGCAGCTGGACGAGGTCGTCGGCCAGCAGCCGCAGCCGCGCGTCGCGGAGGTCGGCCTGCACGCCGGCGGCGCGCCGGGCCACCTCGGCCTGCCGGCCCAGCGGCTTGAGCTGGCGGCGGAGCTCCGCGGTCAGGTCGGCCAGCCGGTCGAGGTTGTGCTCCATCCCGTCGAGCTTGCGGAGCGCCTTCTCCTTGCGCTTGCGGTGCTTGAGGACGCCGGCGGCCTCCTCGATGAAGGCGCGGCGGTCCTCCGGGCGGCCGGAGAGGACGGCGTCGAGCTGGCCCTGGCCGACGATGACGTGCATCTCCCGGCCGATGCCGGAGTCGCTGAGCAGCTCCTGGACGTCGAGCAGGCGCACCTTGTCGCCGTTGATCTCGTACTCGCTCTCGCCGGAGCGGTACATGCGGCGGGTGATCGACACCTCGGTGTACTCGATCGGCAGGGCGCCGTCGGAGTTGTCGATGGTGAGGGTGACCTCGGCCCGGCCGAGGGCGGGGCGGCCGGCGGTGCCGGCGAAGATGACGTCCTCCATCTTGCCGCCGCGCAGGCTCTTGGCGCCCTGCTCTCCGAGAACCCAGGAGATGGCGTCGACGACGTTGGACTTGCCCGAGCCGTTGGGGCCGACGACGGCGGTGATCCCGGGCTCGAGCCGGAGGGTCGTCGCGGACGCGAAGGACTTGAAGCCCTTGAGCGTCAGGCTGGACAGGTGCACAGAACAGGCACCCTACTGCAGCAGAAGGACCTCGCCCCTCTCCCCCTTCGCAAGCGTCAGGGCGAGCCTCCGGGACGGAGGGCTTCAGGCCATCGCCGGCGCGGCGTTGTCGCCGGCCATCGAGAGCAGCTCGTGGGCGATCGCGGCGTCCCGCTGGGCGCGCAGCTCCTCGAGCTCCTGCTCCAGCCGCCGCACCTTCGCCCGCAGGACGGCGTTCTCCTCGACTACTCGGAGCTCTGCGGGGGCGACGACGTGACCGAACAGGGCCTTGGCCATGACGAGTGCGGCCTTTCGATGGCGAGAGGGTGAGCCCGGCGCCCCGGGAAGCGGTCGGCGCGAGCTGTTGTATGTCACAGGGTGCCAGTCCTCTAGGCGCAGGTCAACGGCAACCTTGGAGTGCCCCCGTGTCGGGGTGATGTCGGGTTCGTCACTCCACGGTGAAGCCGCTGCTCCCCCGTGCCGCCTCGTCCCGCGAGTCCACCGCCGTGACCGTTCCCGGTGCGCCCGGACCCGACAGTGCGGCCACGGCTGCGCGCACGTCGTCGTCGGCACCTTCGAGCACCACCTCGACCCGACCGTCGGGCAGGTTCCGCGCCGAACCCGCCAACCCGGCCCCCAGGGCCAGCTCCCGGACGAAGTACCGGAAGCCGACGCCCTGCACGTGGCCGGAGACGACGGCGACCACCCGGACGCTCATGCCCGCCGCGCGCGCGGTCGCGGCTGGCACTGCGGGCAGCTGTAGCTGGACCGGTTCATGAACGACTCGCGGCGGATCGGCGTCCCACAGCGTGGGCACGGCCGGTCGCCCTGCCCGTACACCGCCAGGAACCGGGAGAAGTAGCCGCTCTGCCCGTTGACGTCGACGTACAGCGAGTCGAACGACGTGCCGCCCTGGGCCAGCGCCTCCCCCAGGACGTCGCGGACGCCGTCGAGCAGCGCGGCGACCTGCGCGCGCGTGAGCTTGTCGGTGGGCCGGGCGCCGTGCAGGCGGGCCCGCCAGAGGGCCTCGTCGGCGTAGATGTTGCCGACGCCGCCGATGAGCGTCTGGTCCAGCAGCGCCCGCTTGACCTCGGTGCGGCGGCGGCGCAGCGCGGCCGAGAAGGCGTCGACGTCGAACGCCTCGTCGAGCGGGTCGATCGCGATGTGCGCGAGCCGACCGGGAACCCCGTCGCCGGCCAGTTCCTCGACGGCGAGGCCGCCGAAGGTGCGCTGGTCGACGAAGCGCAGCTGGCGGCCGCCGTCGGTGAAGGTGATCCGGGCACGCAGGTGCGTCTCGTCGGGGGCCGAGGGCTTCTCGACCAGCAGCTGGCCGCTCATGCCCAGGTGCCCGACCAGGGCCTGCCCCACGGGGGCGCCGTCGGGCTCGGCGATCGGCAGCCAGAGGTACTTGCCGCGCCGGTGGGCGTCGACGAGGGTCCGCCCGGTCAGGGCCTGCACGAAGTGCTCCGCGCCCTCCAGGTGCCGGCGGACGGCGCGAGGGTGGTGGACCTCGACCGTGGCGACGGTCCGGCCGGCGACCCACTGCGCCAGTCCGCGCCGGACCACCTCGACCTCGGGCAGCTCAGGCATGGGGGGCTCGAACGGAGATCACGTCGTCGACAGGGCCCGCCAGGCGGCTTCCGCGGCCTCCTGCTCGGCGGCCTTCTTGGTCCGGCCGGTGCCGCGCCCGTGCACGGCGCCGGCCAGGACGACGGCGGCGGTGAACGTCTTGGCGTGGTCGGGACCGTCGTCCTCGACCTCGTAGCTGGGTGCGCCGAGCCCGCGCGAGGCCCCCAGTTCCTGGAGGCTGGTCTTCCAGTCCAGGCCGGCGCCGCGGGTGGCGGCCTCGACCAGCATCGGGTCGAACAACCGGTGCACGATCGCCCCGGCGGTGTCGAGTCCGCAGCCGAGGTGGATCGCCCCGAGCAGCGCCTCGAGGGCGTCGGCGAGGATCGAGTCCTTCTCGCGGCCGCCGGTGGTCTCCTCGCCGCGGCCCAGCAGCAGGTGCGGGCCGATCCCGCCGTCGCCGAGCCGCCGCGCGACCCCGGCGAGGGAGGTCATGTTGACCACCGAGGCGCGCAGCTTGGCCAGCTGCCCCTCGGGCAGGTCGGGCTGGCTGCGGTAGAGCTCGTCGGTGACGACCAGACCGAGCACCGAGTCGCCCAGGAACTCCAGGCGCTCGTTGGTGGGCAGTCCGCCGTTCTCGTACGCGAACGACCGGTGGGTCAGCGCGAGCCGGAGCAGGTCGTCGGACAGCCCGACGCCGAGGGCGTCGTGCAGCCACGACGCCGCCCGGACGAGGTGCTCCTCACCGACGGCGGTGCCCACCGCAGGGACGGCGGCCGTCAGACCGAGAGGACCTGGCGGCCGTCGTACTGGCCGCAGTTCGGGCAGGCCTGGTGCGGGGGCTTGAGCTCGCCGCACGCGCGGTTCGGGCACGGGGACAGGGTCGGCGCAGTGGCCTTCCACATCGAGCGGCGCGACCGGGTGTTGGCGCGCGACATCTTCCGCTTCGGAACGGCCACGTCAGTTCTCCTCTGGTGTGCGGATCTCGCGGGGTGGGGTTGGGGGGGCAGATGGTGGGGCGGAAGCAAATTTCTCGGTGAGGGCCGCCCAGCGCGGGTCGACGACCTCGTGGGAGTGGTCGGCCGGGAGGTCGTCGAGCCGCTCGCCGCAGTCGACGCACAGCCCGGCGCAGTCCTCGGTGCAGACCGGCGCCAGCGGCAGGCTCAGGACGACGGTGTCGCGGACCAGCGGCTGCAGGTCGAGGAAATCGCCCTCGACCCGGCGGACCTCGTCCTCCTCGCTGGTGGCCTCGGTCGTGCTGCCCTCGTAGGCGAACAGCTCCTGGACGTCCAGCGACAACCGGTCCTCGATCGGCTCGAGGCAGCGGGCGCAGGAACCCACGACCGGCACGTCGAGCTCACCGGTGACCAGCACGCCCTCCATGACCGACTCCAGCCGGAGGCGGAGCCCGACCTCGGCGCCCTCCGGCACCCCGATCAGCTCCACCCGCCACTCGGCCGGCGCCGGCGCGGTCCGCTCGATCTCCTGCAGCGACCCCGGCCGTCGGCCCAGCTCCCGGAGGTCGAGCTTCCAGGGGTTGGCCGACGGACGCCGGTCGGCGGGCCGGTGGCCCGCGGACGCAGCGCCGGAACGGTGCGGAACAGCGGAAGGCATGTGGGTACTCGCGGTAGGCAGTGGGAGCTGGCCGGCCGGGGCGCCACACATCAGGCAGAGCCACCGGGGTCGGACCAGGGGTCGAGACTACCCGATCCCGCGGAACCGCCGGTCGGGGCTCAGGCCACGCTCAGGCTTCGCGCAGGGTGATGCGGGCCTTCTCCACCGAGCGCAGCATGCGGTCGAGCGTCGACCCGAACTCGGCCAGCCGGGAGTCGACGTACTCGTCGACCTCCGAGCGCATGCGCGCGACGTCCGCGACGGTCTGTGCGCCGAGCTCGTCGGCGCGGGTCACCGCGCCCCGGTAGACCTCGGTCTCGGTGATCAGCCGCTCGTGCTCGGCGTGCGCCGCCGCGATCAGCGCCTCCTGGTGCCGGCGCCCTTCGTCGACGAGCCGGGCCGCCTCGGCCTCGGCGTCGACCAGGAGCTGCTCGGCGTCGGCCTGCGCCTGCGCGAGCAGTTCGTCGCGCTGCCGGCGGGCCGTGCCGAGGATCTCGTCGCGGGAGCGCCGTGCCTGGCCGAGGAGCTGTTCGCTCTCCGCGCGGGTGGCGCCGGTGAGCCGCTCGGCCTCGGCCTGCGCCTGCTGGAGGATCTCGGTGCGCTGCTCGACGATCGCACCGGCGGCCTGCACGTCCTCGGGCAGCGACTCACGCAGGTCGTCGAGCAGGTCGAGCAGGTGGTCGCGCGGCACCATGCAGGACGCCGACATGGGGACGCTGCGGGCGTTCTCGATGACCGTCGTCAGCTCGTCGACGGTCTCGTAGAGGCGGTAGACGACCTCGTTGCTCGCGGTCCGCGTCGGTCGGGTCATGACGGTTCTCCCTGCGACCGCAGCTGGAGCAGCCGGTCGTGGACGGCCTTGGGCACCAGCCGCGAGACGTCGCCGCCGAAGGTGGCGATCTGCTTGATCAGGCTCGACGAGAGGTGCCCCACCTGGGGAGCGGTCGGCACGAAGAGCGTCTCGATGCCGGCGAGCTCGCGGTTCATCTGGGCCATCTGCAGCTCGTACTCGAAGTCGCTGACGGCGCGCAGGCCCTTCACGATCACCGGGATGTCGTGCGACTTGCAGTAGTCGACCAGCAGGCCCTCGAAGCTGTCGACCCGGACGTTGGGCAGCTCGGCGACGGCGTCGCGCAGCATCTCCATGCGCTCGTCGACCGAGAACAGCCCGGCCTTGCCGGGGTTGACCAGCACCGCCACGACCAGTTCGTCGTAGAGCCCGGCGGCACGGTTGATGACGTCGACGTGGCCGTTGGTGACCGGGTCGAACGAACCGGGACAGACGGCACGTCTCACGGGAAGCGACCGTACCGGAGCACGGCCTCCCCGTACCGGCGGTCGCGCAGTCCCTCCAGGGGTGTCGGCCACGCGAACGGCTCCTCGCGGCTCGAGCGCTCCACCACCAGCACGGCGCCGGGCGCGAGCCAGCCACCTCGGTGCAGTGCCCCGAGGACGTCCAGCACCTCGGCGACCGGCGTCGCGTACGGCGGGTCGGCGAGCACGACGTCGAAGGTCTCCCGGGCCGGCCCGGCGACGACGGCCGGCACCGATCCCGCGACGACCCGCGCCGCCGGGCAGCCCGACCGCCGCCAGGTTGGCGCGGAGCACGCGCAGCACCGTGGGCGACGACTCGACGAACACCACCCGTTCCGCGCCCCGCGAGAGAGCCTCGAGGCCCAGCGCGCCCGAGCCCGAGTAGAGGTCGAGCACGGCGGCGCCCTCGAGGTCGACCAGCGTGCCCAGCGAGTTGAACAGCCCCTCGCGGGCACGGTCACCCGTCGGCCGCACCCCACTGGGCGGCACCGCGAGCCGGCGGCCCCCGGCGAGGCCCGCGACGATGCGGGTCATCGGGTGATCACGCCTTCTCCAGCCACTCCGCGCGCTCGTCGGTGGCGAGCGCGGCCACCTCGGCGGCCAGGCCCGGGTGGTCGGCGAGCCCGCGTTCGGTGGCCAGGAGCGCCGTCGCCTCCGCGCGGGCGGTCGCGATCAGCTCCTCGTCCTCCAGCAGGGACAGCAGCTTCACCCCCGACCGGCTCCCGGACTGCGCGGCGCCGAGGACGTCGCCCTCGCGGCGCGTCTCGAGGTCGAGGCGGGCCAGCTCGAAGCCGTCGGTCGTGGCGGCGACCGAGGCCAGCCGCTGCCCGGTCGAGGACGGCGGCGGCGCGTCGGTGACCAGCAGGCACAGCCCCGGGTGCTTGCCGCGGGCGACCCGGCCGCGCAGCTGGTGCAGCTGGCTGACGCCGAACCGGTCGGCGTCCATGACGACCATCACCGTGGCGTTCGGCACGTCCACGCCGACCTCGACCACGGTGGTCGCGACGAGGACGTCGATCTCCCGGGTGGCGAAGGCGCGCATGCGGGCCTCCTTCTCCTCCGGGGTCAGCCGGCCGTGCAGCATGTCGAGGCGCAGCCCGGCCAGGGGCCCGGCGCGGAGCAGCTCGAAGACGTCGAGCACGGCCAAGGGCGGCCGGCGCTCGGTGCCGTCGTCGTCGGGTGCGCCGTCGGCGTCCTCGGGTTCGTCCTCCGGCCCGGTCTCCTCGCCGATGCGCGGGCAGACGACGTACGCCTGCCGCCCGGCGGCGACCTCCTCGCGGATCCGCTCCCAGCAGCGGTCGACCCAGGCCGGCTTCTCCCGGGCCGGGACGACGGAGCTCGACACCCCGCCGCGACCGCTGGGGAGCTGGCGGAGCGTCGAGATCTCCAGGTCGCCGTAGACGGTCATCGCGACCGTCCGCGGGATCGGGGTGGCGGTCATGACCAGCACGTGCGGCGGGCGGCTGCCCTTGGCCCGCAGCGCGTCGCGCTGTTCGACGCCGAAGCGGTGCTGCTCGTCGACGACGACGAGGCCGAGGTCGGCGAACTCGACGCCCTCCTGGAGCAGCGCGTGGGTGCCGACGACGATGCCGGCCCGCCCCTCGGCGACGTCCGCGCGGGCCTCGCGCCGCGCCGCGGCCTTGAGCGAGCCGGTGAGCAGGGTGACGCGGGTGCCGTCGGGGTCGCCGTCGAGCTCGCCGGCGCGGCCGAGCGGGCCGAGCAGCTCGCGGATGCCGCGGGCGTGCTGGGCGGCGAGGACCTCCGTCGGGGCGAGCAGGGCCGCCTGGCCGCCGGCGTCGACGACCTGGGCCATGGCCCGCAGCGCGACGACGGTCTTGCCCGAGCCCACCTCGCCCTGCAGCAGCCGGTGCATCGGCTGGTCGCGGTCGAGCTCGGCGGCGAGCTCCTCCCCCACCGCCCGCTGCCCCTCGGTGAGCTCGAAGGGCAGGGCCGCGTCGACGGCGTCGAGCAGGCCGCCGGACCTCGCGGGGCGGGCGGTGCCGGGCTCCAGGGCCGCGGCGCGGCGGCGGGCGGCGAGGGTCAGCTGCAGGATGAGCGCCTCGTCCCACTTCAGGCGGTGGGCGGCGCGCTCGACGTCGTCCATGGTCGTCGGCCGGTGGATGTCGAGGAGCGCCGCCGGGAGCGACAGCAGCCCGTGGCGGGCGCGGATGTCGTCGGGCAGCGGGTCGTGGACGAGCTCGGCGAAGCCACCGCCGGCGCCGAGCAGCAGCTTGACCGACTTCTGGATCACCCAGCTCGAGACGTCCTTGCTGGCCGGGTAGATGGGCACCAGCGCCCGCGCCCAGTCGGTGTCGTCGTCGGCCCCGTCGAGCAGGTGCATGTCGGGATGGGCGAACTGCTTCTCGCCGCGGTACTCGCCGACCGTGCCGGCGAACATGCCCCAGGCGCCCACCTTGAGGGCGGCGTGGCGGTGGTTGAAGAACACCAGCTTCATCCGGCCGCTGCCGTCACCGACGACGACCTCGGTGAGCGTGCCCCGCTTCTGGCGCATCGGGCGCGTGTTGACGCTCCGGACCTGGGCCAGCACCGTGACGCGGTCGCCGACCTGGACGTCGGCGAGGTCGGCCTGTTCGCCGCGCCGCGCGTAGCGGCGGGGATAGTGCCGCAGCAGGTCGAGGACCGTCTCCAGCCCGAGCTGCTCGGCCATGCCCTTGGCGGTCTTCGGCCCGAGGACGCGCGACAGGGGCGTCTGCATCGTCACCGCCATCACTCCACCCCGACCTGCAGGGGGATGCCGCTGGGGCCGCCGGCGTAGCGGACCACCTCGATGGTCGGGTGCGTGCGGGCGAGGTGGGCGCAGACGGCGTCGCCCAGCGACGCGTCCTCGCCGACGACCAGGGTCGCCATCTCGCCGCCGGCGGACAGCAACCGGTCGAGGAGGTCGCAGCCGACGGTCACGAGGTCGGGACCGATCACGACGACGTCGCCCTCGGCGGACCCCAGGACGTCGCCCGGCAGGCACCGCCCCGCCGACGTCAGCGCCTCCTGGTCGGCGACGATGACCTCGGCCCAGCGGGTGGCGGCGGCGGCCTCGGCCATGGCGACGACGTCGTCACCGAAGCGGTTGCTGCCGTCGGCGACGGCGATGGCCGCCAGCCCCTGCACCGGCGACCGTGTCGGGACGACGCCGACCTCCCGGCCCTCCTCGCGGGCCCGGGTCGCGGCTCGGGCGGCGATCGGGATCAGCTCGGCATCGTTGGGCAGCACCATGCTCTCCGCCGCCCCCGACGCGAGGATCTCGCGGAGGACGTCGTCCTCGGTGACCCCGCCCGGACCGCAGGTGACGACCCGCACGCCCTCGCCGATGAACAGCTCGGCGAGCCCGTCGCTCGGGACGACGGCGATGATCGCCCGCACCCCGGGCTCCGGCGCCGGGGCAGGGACGGGCGCGAGCGGGCTGACCGAGATGCGGTAGGGCCGGCCTGCCTCGATCCCCGCCTCGATGGCGGCCCCGACGTCGACGGCGTGGACGTGGACGTTCCACTCGCGGCCGCTGGGCGTGTCGACGCCGACGACCACCAGGCTGTCGCCGAGCGCGGCCAGCCGGGCCTGCAGGCGGACGACCGACTCCTCGTCGGTGTCGGCGAGCAGGTACTGGATCTCGCTGCCCGGCCCGGGTGGGGGCTGGTGCGGTGCGTGCTCGCCGGTGTGGTGGTGCGTGGTGGCCTGCCGGGGTGCGAGCGGCGGGCGGGCCGGCTCCGTGCCGGTCACCGTCGTGACCAGGGCGTCGAGGACGAGGCAGAGCCCGGCGCCCCCGGCGTCGACCACTCCGGCGTCGCGCAGCGCCGCGAGCATCGCGGTGGTCCGCTCGAGCGCGGCGCAGGCGCCGTCGGCGGCCGCGCGCACCACGTCGGCCAGCGAGCTGTCGCCCCGGTCGACGGCGGCGACCGCGGCATCGGCACCGGCCCGGGCGACGGTGAGGAACGTCCCCTCCTCCGGGTCGGCCACCGCGCCGTAGGCGGTGTCGGCGGCCTTGGCGAGCGCGGCGGCCAGCGCGGGCCCGTCGACCGCGGGCTGCCCGCCGAGCTGGTCGGCCAGTCCGCGCAGGAGCTGGGCGAGGATGGTGCCGGAGTTGCCGCGGGCGCCGAGCACCGCGCCGCGGGCCAGGACCGACCAGGCCGACTCGGTCGTGCGGGAGGCGTCGTGGTCGAGCGCGGCCACGGCGGCCTGCGCGGTGAGCAGGAGATTGGTGCCGGTGTCGCCGTCGGGCACGGGGAAGACGTTGAGGTCGTCGAGGCGGGTGCGGGCCTCGGACAGCGCCGCGACCGCGGTGCGGTACCACTGACCGACCGCGGCGTCATCCAGCGCCTGCAGCACGGCCGGAGGGTACCCATCGCGTCCGACAGAGGCCCGTATCCAGGGCCACATGGGGGCAGGGCGACGTCCGGTGACGAGAACGGTTAGACTGCTGGACGGTCTTGCTGCGGGTGCGCCTTCGCCCCGCGCGTCAGTAATACGAATCTCTGGGAGTGATCGACCGTGGCTGCCGTCTGCGACGTGTGTGGCAAGGGCCCCGGTTTCGGTATGTCGGTGTCGCACTCGCACCGCCGCACGCCGCGCCGTTGGAACCCGAACATCCAGTCCGTGCGGGCGCTGATCGCCCCCGGCAACCGCCGCCGGATCAACGCGTGCACCTCGTGCATCCGCGCCGGCAAGGTCGTCCGCGCATAGCGCCGACGCCCACCTGAGCGACCGAACCCCGGAGGTCACCGACCTCCGGGGTTCTTCGCGTGCGCACCCGTCGGCGTCTCAGCGGCTCCCGATGCCGCGGCTGCGGGCCGCCGTCACCACCAGGTCGACGACGGTGTCGATGGCGAACGCGGTGCTGTCGACGACGAGGTGGTAGTGCGCCGCCTCGGCGGGGTCGCACCGGTAGAAGTGCCGCACGTACGCCTCGCGGGATCGATCGTTGCCCTCCATCTCGCGGCGGACGTCCTCGAGCGGCCGATCCGACCGGCCGGCCGCCGCCTCGAGCCGCCGGTCCGGCGGGCCGTCGAGCCGGACGTGCAGGGCGTCCAGCCGGTCCTTGAGCACCATCGCCCCGGCCCGGCCCAGCACCACGCCGCCGGCGCCGTCGGCGATCTCGGCGAGCACCCGCTCGGTCTGCTGCCGGTACGCCCGCGCGTCGGGCAGCGTCGACGTCGGGAGCACGCCCCCGACGGGGTCGGGCATGGTCCCGAGCGAGGCGACCAGCCGCCACAGCCCCCGGACGACGGTCTCGTCGTTGGCCTCGGCCTCCTCGAGGGTGACCCCCAGCCGGCCGGCCACCTGCGCGGGGATCGCCCGGTCGTGGAAGGGCAGGCCCAGCTGCTCGGCGACCGCGGGCGCGATCTCCGCTCCGGCCGCCCCGTAGGCGGCCGACACCGTCACGATGCCCATGACCGCTCCTCCGTTCCCTCACCCGACGCGGGTGTCCGAGGGAGATCCTTGCCCAGGAACACCGCTCCGGGCGAGCACGCGTACACGCCGTACCCCGGGACGGGTGAGTACCCGAGGTCGGCGTAGAGGGCCAGCGCCTCGGGCTGGCGGTTGCCGGTGTTGAGGACGACGACCCGGTGCCCGGCCGCGGCGGCGCTGCCCTCGAGGGCGGCGACGATCAGCTGCGCCAGCCCGCGCCGCCGGAACTCCGGCGCGACGTAGACCCGCTTGATCTCGACGCCGCCGGGCGGGTAGACCCGCCAGGCACCGCAGCCGGCGGGCACCCCGGACACCTCGGCGACGAGGAAGAGACCCTCGGGCGGCACGAACTCCCCCGGGTCGACGGCCGCCTCGTCGGGGCCCCCGTAGCGGTCGACGTACTCCTGCTGGACCCGGCCGACCAGGTCGACCGCGACCGGGTCGTCGTAGGGCACCGCCCGGAGCGCGACCGGCGTGCCGTCGCGCAGTTCAGCCGAAGTGGACATGACCCGCTCCCTCCGCCCCGATGTCGCGCACGACGTCGGCCGCCGGCACGCCGTCCACGAACACTCCCGTCTTCCTGCCGCCGGCCCGGACCGTGCCGATCACCGACCATCCCTCGGGCAGCCGGGCGGTGGGCCGGAACGTCGCCACCAGCGCGTGGTCCTCGCCCCCGGTGAGCACCCAGGACAGCGGGTCGGCGCCGAGCGCGGAGGCGACCTGCTGCAGCGGGCCCGCCGGTTCGAGGAAGGTGCGCACCAGCGCCGCCCGCTCCAGGTCGACGACCACCCGGCTGTTCCCGGCCACGTGCCCCAGGTCGGCGAGCAGCCCGTCGCTGACGTCGCACATCGAGGTGGCCCCGGCGTCCGCGGCGGCCGGTCCGGCCGCGTACGGCGGGGTGGGCCGGCGGTGCGCCGAGACGACGGCGATCGGGCTGCTGAACCCCCGCCGGAGGACGGCCAGCCCGCACGCCGCCCACCCGAGCCGCCCCGCGACCGCCACCACGTCGCCGGGCCGCGCGCCCGACCGCAGCACCGGGGTCCGGCCGCCGAGATCCCCGAGCGCCGTCACGGAGAGCACCACCGACGCGCTGTCCGCCGCCGACGCCACCAGGTCGCCGCCGACGACGGCGGCCCCGAGTGGTCCGCACTCCTCGGCGAGCCCGGTCGCGACGCCCTCCAGCCAGCTCGTGGGGGTCGTCGGGGGGCAGGCGAGGCCCACCAGCAGCGCCGTCGTCGTGGCGCCCATGGCCGCGATGTCGGCGAGGTTGGCCGCGGCCGCCTTGTGCCCGATGTCCTCCGCCGACGACCAGTCGCGCCGGAAGTGCCGGCCCTCGACGAGCACGTCGACGCTGGCCACGATGCGGCCGTCGGTGCTCCGCAGCACCGCGGCGTCGTCCCCGGGACCCACCTGGGCGGCCCGCGACGTGCCGGCCCGGGCGAGCACCCGGGCGATGACGCCGAACTCGCCGACGACCTTCACGCTGTCGGCCGGGTCCCCGCGCGGGACGAGTGGGCGGGGACGTGTCACAGGTGCTCCCTGGTCGCTGCGGTAGGTTCGCTCCCTGTCCGCCACCCGGCGCGGACGACGCACCGGCAGCGCTGCCCGAGGAAAGGTTTCCCGTGGTCCACGCCTACATCCTCATCCAGACCGAGGTCGGCAAGGCCGCCCAGGTCGCCAAGACCATCAGTGAGATCACCGGCGTGACCAAGGCCGAGGATGTCACCGGTCCCTACGACGTCATCGTCCGGGCCGAGGCCGAGAGCGTCGACGAGCTCGGCCGGCTCGTGGTCGCCCGCGTCCAGTCGGTCGACGGCATCACCCGCACGCTGACCTGCCCGATCGTCAACCTCTGAGGCCGATCTGACCGAGGAGACACCGACCGACGCACCGCCGACCGAGGAGCACGCGCCTCCGGAGGACCCGCTGCGCCGGGTCGCGATCATCGCGGCCGCGGTCCTGGTCCCGGTCGTGGTCGCGGCCGTCGTCCTGACCAACGTGCTCGGCGGGGACGAGCCGGACGACGGCCCGGCGCAGGTCGATGCCTCGACGAGCCCGCAGCGGGCCGAGCTCCCGGTGCTGCCGCTGGAGGTCCCGCCGGTCACCCCGGAGGCCGACGCGACCTGCCCGGCGCTCATGGAGGCACTCCCGCTGGAGCTCGTCGGCGAGCCCTCCCGCCGCGTGCAGTCCGACAGCCCGTTCGCCTACGCGTGGGGCGATCCGCCGGTGGCGCTGGTCTGCGGCGTCGACCGGCCGGACGGTTTCGCGCCCGATTCCGCGCTGTACCAGATCAACGGCGTGTTCTGGTTCGTCGACGACTCCGACCCGGACACCACCGTCTGGACGGCGGTCGACCGTCCGGTCTACGTCGAGCTCCAGGTACCCGCGACCATCGACAGCGCCCCGGCCACCGTCCTGTCGACGACGATCGCCGAGGTCCTCCCCTACCAGGAGCCCGACCCCAGCCCGTGAGCCGTCAACCGGGTGGGAGCAGCTCGAGCTGGCGCACGACCACCGCGCGCATCTCCTCCTCGGCCGCGTCCACCGAGTCGGCCACGGCGGTGACCCCGACGCTGAACACGCCGTGGGCGCACCACGCGAAGGCCGCCGGCCCGTCCAGGCCCAGGTAGGACTCCGGTTCGTCGACGGTGAGCGAGCGGCAGTTGCCCGGCAGGCCGGCCGGGTGCTCCCGGAGCATGCCGTGGTAGTACTCGGCGTCGTTGCGGGCGAGGTCCTCGGCGTAGGCCCCGGCACCGGCCCGGTGCTCGAACTGGTCGACGAACACGCTGGTCACCGGCCCGCCCTCGGTGCCCCAGAACCGCTCCCAGCCGTGCAGGTAGCCGTAGTCCTCGAGGACGCCCCGCTCGTGGTCGGGGTCGTCGGCGTAGGTCGCGACGTCCTCCACCGTCTTGGCACCCGCGGGCGGATCGAGGTCGCCGTCGGCGAGCCGCGGCAGCCCGGAGGGCACCGCGGTGACGATCAGGGCGCCGAGGCCGTCGACGCCGTCGGGGGTGGCGGTCACGGGCGCGGGCGTCGCCCGGCCGTCGACCGAGCTGGTGCACCCGCCGAGGGCGAGGGCAGCGGGGAGGAACAGGACGACAGGCACGACGACCAGGCGCCCGGCGCTCACCGAGCCGGCCGGGACCCGGTCGTCAGCGCTGGGTTCACGGCACTGGCGACCAGCCGGTCCACCAGCTCGGGGTAGCTCACCCCGGACGCCGCCCACATCCGCGGGAACATCGAGATCGGCGTGAAGCCGGGCATCGTGTTCACCTCGTTGATCACCAGCAGGTCGGAGCCGTCGGGCGCCGTCCCGAGGAAGAAGTCGACCCGCGCCAGGCCCCGGCAGTCCAGCGCCAGGTACGCCCGGCGGGCCGCATCCTGCACCGCGGCCGTCTGCTCGGGCGTCAGGTCGGCCGGCACGTCGAAGTCGACGGCGTCGTCGAGGTACTTGGCGGAGAAGTCGTACCAGTCGGTGCCCGGCCGCAGGCGGATCTCCGCGGGCAGGCTGGACTCGGGCAGCCCGCTCCCCCGCGAGGCCAGCACCCCGCACTCGATCTCGCGGCCGGGGACGGCGGCCTCGACGATCACCTTCGGGTCGACGGCGGCCGCGTCGGCCACGGCAGCGGGGAACTGCGCCCAGTCGGTCACCTTGGTGATCCCGATGCTCGACCCGGCGCGGGCCGGCTTCACGAAGACCGGCAGGCCCAGCCGGTCCCGCTCGGCCTCGGTCAGCACGGCCGGGTCGGCGCACACGGCGCCGTCGGCGTCGCGCAGGACGACGTGGTCGCCCTGCGGCAGGCCGGCGGCGGCGAGCAGCTTCTTGGTGAACTCCTTGTCCATGGAGGCCGCGCTGGCGAAGACCCCGGAGCCGACGTAGGGCAGTCCGGCCATCTCCAGCAGCCCCTGGATCGTGCCGTCCTCGCCGAAGGTGCCGTGCAGGACGGGGAAGACGACGTCGACCTCGGTCAGCGCCCGGCCGACCGCCGCGCCGGGCTCGAGGACGGCGAACCCGCGCCCCTCCGGATCGCCGACCAGCGACACCGCCGTGCCGCCGCTGACCTCGGGCAGCGAGCCGTCGGTGATCGCCATCCGCTGGTCGCCGTCGGCCAGCACCCACCGGCCGTCGGCGGCGATGCCCACGGGCACCACCTCGTACCGCTCGGGGTCGAGCGCGCCGATGACGCTGCCCGCCGAGACGCAGGAGATGGCGTGCTCCGCGCTGCGGCCCCCGAACACGACCGCGACCCGCAGCCTGCCTGCCTTCCCGCTCATCGCTGCGACCCTAGTCGAGCCCGTCCGCGCCATCCCGCCGACCGACCGGCGGTGTGGCAGCCTCAGCGTGTGCAGGACGGCGTGACGGAGCAGACGACCCGTCCCGCGACGTTCTCGCGCGGGTTCCGCCTGGCCGGTGCCGCGGTCCACCTCTACACCGCGACCGGCACCGTGGTCGGGCTGCTCATCGTGCTCGCCGCGATCGAGGGCGAGACGCTCACCGCGCTGTGGTTGTTCTTCGTCGCGCTGTTCATCGACGGCACCGACGGGATGCTGGCGCGCCGCTTCCGGGTCAAGGAGACGATCCCCTGGTTCGACGGCGCCCTCCTCGACAACATCGTCGACTACCTGACCTACGTCTTCGCGCCGGTCGTGCTGCTCTGGACCACCGATTCCCTGCCCGACGGAGCTCTCGGCTGGGTGGTCGCCGCCCTGCCGCTGCTGGCGTCGAGCTACCAGTTCTGCCGGGTCGACGCGAAGCTCGTCGGGACCAGCGGGGACGACCACTTCTTCCTCGGGTTCCCGAGCTACTGGAACATCGTCGCCTTCTACGCGATCGTGCTGGACGCCTCGCCGACCGCCGTCGCGATCGCGCTGGTCGTCTTCTCCGTGCTGGTGTTCGTGCCGGTCCGCTACCTCTACCCGTCCCGCATGACCACCCTGCGCACGACGACGCTGGTGCTCAGCGCCGTCTGGGCGGTCACCTACGTCGTGCTGCTGCTGCAGTACCCCGACCCGCACCCCGCCGTCCTGGCGGTCTCGCTGGCCTACCTCGTCTACTACATCGCGCTGAGCGTGTGGTTCACGCTGCGTGGGGCGCGCGCCCGGCGGTCACCCGAGCGCGTCGAGGGCGCGAGCTAGGTCGTCGACCAGGTCGTCGGTGTCCTCGATCCCGCAGGACAGCCGGACGAACCCCGGGGCGACCGCGTCGCCGCCCCACTGCGCCCGGCGGTCGATCGTGCTGTGCACGCCGCCGAAGCTGGTCGCGGCGGTCCACAGCCGGGTGCCCGCGAGGAGGCGGGCGACGGCCGCCTCGTCCGACGAGCTCCGCCGACACCACCCCGTTGGGCCGCAGCATCTGCCGGCTCGCCAGCTCGAACGAGGGATCCGAGGACCGCCACGGCCACCGCACGGCGCTGACCACCGACGACGCCGCCAGCACCTCGGCCACCGCGGCCGCGTTGGCCGCCTGCCGCGCCAGCCGCAGGTCCAGCGTGCTCATCGACCGGTGGCCGAGCCACGCCTCGAACGGACCCGGTGTGCTGCCGCTGTGGCCCCGCCACTGCTCCAGCCGGGCGTACAGGTCGTCGTCGGTCGTGCTCACGTGGCCGAGCAGGAGGTCGCTGTGGCCGGTCAGCGCCTTGGTGTCGCTGCCGACCGTGAGGTGCGCGCCGAGTTCCAGCGGGCGCTGGCCGAGCGGGGTGGCGGTGGTGTTGTCGACGGCGACGAGCGCGCCGGCCGCCCGCGCCGCGCGGGCCACGGCCGCGATGTCGCACACGTCGAGCTGCGGGTTGCTCGGCGTCTCGAGCAGCACCAGCCGGACGCCGTCCAGCCTCCCGTCCGCGGCGAACGCCTCGATCTCCACGGTGGGCACGTACTCGACCACGACGCCGAAGCGGGCCAGCTCGTCGGCGGCCAGCAGCCGGGTCGTGTAGTACCCGTCGGACGGCAGCACCACCCGGTCGCCGGCCCCGACGAGGGCGAGGACAGCCGCGCTGATCGCTGCCATCCCGGTCGCGAAGGAGAGGCAGCGGCCGCCGTCGAGCTCGCCGACCGCGGCCTCGAAGGCGCGCAGCGTCGGGTGCTCGGTGCGGGCGTAGGCGTCGGCGCCCCCGGCGCGCGGCGGCTGGTCGCCGAGGTGGAACGGCGCGGCGAACACCGGCGAGGGCCGCAGCGGCGCCCCCGGGACGGCGGGGTCCTCGCCGGCCCGCACCGACCGGGTCCCGTCCCCCCAGGAGGCCGCGATCACTCCGGCTTCGCCTCGCGCGACATGATCTCCTTCACCATCCGGCCGGGCTCCTCGCCCTCGTGGCAGACCCGGACGACCGCCTCGGTGATCGGGACGTCGATGCCGTGGGCGCGGGCGAGGTCCAGCACCGAGCGGCAGCTCTTCACGCCCTCGGCGGTCTGGCGGGTGCTCTCCTGCACCTCCTCGACGCTCATGCCCTGGCCCAGCTTCTCGCCGAACGTCCGGTTCCGGGACAGCGGGGAGCTGCAGGTGGCGACGAGGTCGCCGAGGCCGGCCAGCCCCGCGAAGGTGGTCAGCTCGGCGCCGAGCGCGAGGCCCAGCCGTGCGGTCTCGGCCAGGCCGCGGGTGATCAGCGAGGCCCGGGTGTTGTCGCCGAACCCGAGGCCCTCGGCGATGCCCGCGGCGAGCGCGATGACGTTCTTGATCGTCCCGCCGAGCTCGCAGCCGACCATGTCGGGGTTGGTGTAGGGCCGGAAGTACGGCGTGTGGCAGGCCGCCTGCAGCGCCTCGGCCCGGTCGGTGTCGGGGCAGGCGATCACGGTCGCGGCCGGCTGCTCCTCGGCGATCTCGCGGGCGAGGTTCGGCCCGGAGAGGACGGCGATCCGATCGGTGCCGGCGCCGGTGACCTCGGCGATCACCTCGCTCATCCGCTTGGTGGTGCCGAGCTCGATGCCCTTCATCAGCGAGAGCAGGGTGGCGTCCTCGGGCAGGCAGGGCGTCCAGCGCTTGAGGTTCTCCCGCAGCGACTGCGACGGGACGGCGAGCACCACGATCGCGGCGCCGTCCATCGCCTCCTCGGCGTCGGTGGTGGCCGTGATCGCCGACGGCAGCCGGATCCCGGGCAGGTAGTCGGGGTTCTCGCGCGAGTCGGCGATCGCCGTCACCAGCTCCTCCCGCCGGGCGTGCAGGGTGACCTGGCACCCGGCGTCGGCCAGCACCTTCGCGAAGGTCGTGCCCCAGGAACCCGCGCCGAAGACCGCCGCCCGCCTCACGCGGCGCTCCCCGGAGCCCCGGGGACGTCGCCGGGCAGCTCGCGCGCCGGGCGGGGGTGGAAGGTCCGCGGCGGGGTCTCGCCGCGCAGCTCGCCGAGCTGGTCGCGCACCCGCGCCATGATCAGGTCGGTCGTCTCCCGCAGCAGCTCCACGCTGAGCGGTCTACCGGCTCGCACCTCGGCGCGCAGGCCGGAGAGGTCGACCGGCTCGCCGACGAGGTAGTCGGCCGGCGCCCGGAAGCGCAGGCGCAGCTTCTTGCGGTGGTAGTCGTGGACCCGCTGCGGCCCCCACTGGGCCACGGGGAGCACGACGGCGTCGGTGGTCAGGGCCAGCCGGGCGACGCCGCTGCGTGCCTGCATCGGCCACCAGTCCGGGTCGCGGGTGACGGAGCCCTCCGGGTAGATGACGACGAGGTTGCCGGCGTCCAGGTCGGCCTTGGCGGCGTCCAGCGCCCCGTGGGCGTCGGCCGAGAACCGTTTGACCGGGATCTGCCCGGCACTCCGGAGCAGGGTGCCGGCGAAGCCCTTGAACACCGACTCCTTGGCCAGGAAGTGCGGCAGCCGGCCGTTGTCGAACACCAGCCGGGCGCAGGCGAGCGGGTCGAGGATCGAGACGTGGTTGGCCACCAGCAGGACCGGGCCCGTGGTCGGGATCCGGTCCCCGTGCCGGTAGCGCAGCCGGAACATCAGCGAGGCGGCGGGGTAGATGACGATGATCGCGGCGGTCATCCCGTAGGTGATGCGCCCTCGGGTCCGCCACCGGGGCGGGCGGGCGACCGCCCCCTCGAGGCCAGCCGTCCGCGCAGGCGTCTGCTCCGCCACGGGCCCCCTTCCCCTTCCTGCCGGTGTGATCCTGCCCATGATCGTCCCTGCGCACCTCCGCGCACGGCACCGGGGTCCCTCGGTGTGCTCACATGAGTCGTGCACACGTGGTCGGTGGTGGTCCCCGCGAAGCGGCTGGCGGTCGCCAAGACCCGGCTGCGCCCGCTGACGACCGGCGCTCCTGAGTCGCACGCCGCGCTGGTGCTCGCCCTGCTGGCCGACACGGTGGCCGCGGCCCTCGCGTGCCCCGTCGTCGCCACGGTGCTGGTCGTCACCGACGACCCCGCCGCCGCCGCGGAGGTGACCCGGCTCGGAGCGCGCACGGTGGCCGACGAGCCCGACAGCGGGCTGAACCCGGCCCTGGAGCACGGCGCGCAGGCAGCGCAGAGCCCGGCCGTGGCCGCGCTCTCCTCCGACCTCCCCGCGCTGCGCCCGCACGAGCTGGCCGCCGCGCTCGCCGCGGCCGAGGCGGCGCCCCGCTGCTTCGTCGCCGATGCGCACGGCACCGGCACCACCCTGCTCACCGCCGTCGGCACGGCCCTGCGCCCGTCGTTCGGATCGGGATCAGCGGCGGCGCACCGCGCCGGCGGCGCGGTCGAGCTGACCGGCGAGTGGCCCGGCCTGGTGCGGGACGTCGACACCGAGGCCGACCTGCGCGCGGCGGTGCGGCTGGGGGTGGGCCCGCGCACGTCCTCGCTCGCTGTGTCCCTTTCTGCGGCACGATGAGCGCGTGCCCACCTCGACCGCGTCCCTGAACCCGGCCCTGCCGGCCGATCGCTTCCTCAACCGGGAACTGTCGTGGCTGGACTTCAACGCCCGGGTGCTCGAGCTGGCCGAGGACGACTCGCTGCCGCTGCTGGAGCGGGTGAAGTTCCTCGCGATCTTCGCCAGCAACCTCGACGAGTTCTACATGGTGCGGTTCGCCGGGCTGAAGCGCCGGCAGAGCACCGGGCTGACCGTCCGCTCCCCCGACGGGCTCACCATCCGCGAGCAGCTCGAGCTGATCACCACCCGCACGCAGGACCTCGTGCACCGGCACGCGGAGGCGTTCATCAAGGACCTCGCGCCGCGGCTGGAGGACAAGGGCATCCGGATCGTGCACTGGGAGGAGCTCGCGGAGGACGACTGCCGGCGGCTCAAGGAGTACTTCCGCGACCAGGTCTTCCCGGTGCTCACCCCGCTGGCCGTGGACCCGGCGCACCCCTTCCCCTACATCAGCGGGCTGTCGCTGAACCTCGCCGTCATGGTGCGCGACCCGGCCGGGGGCCAGTCGCACTTCGCGCGGGTGAAGGTGCCCAACAACGTGCCGCGGTTCATCCCGGTCGGACCGACCGACGCGACGGCGACGTTCCTCCCGCTCGAGGACCTCATCGCCGCGCAGCTCCCCCAGCTCTTCCCCGGCCTCGACGTCCTCTCCCACCACCTGTTCCGGGTCACCCGCAACGCCGACCTCGAGGTGGAGGAGGACCGGGACGAGGACCTGCTCCAGGCGCTGGAGCGCGAGCTGGCCCGCCGCCGGTTCGGCCCCGCCGTCCGGCTCGAGGTCACCGAGTCGATGGACCCGCAGATCCTCGAGGTGCTGCTGTCGGAGCTCGAGATGAACCCGCACGACGTGCTGCACGTCCAGGGGCTGCTCGACCTCGCCTCGCTGTGGGCGCTCTACGACCTCGACCGCCCGGAGCTCAAGGACGACCCGTTCGTGCCGGCCACGCACCCGCGGCTGTCGGAGGGCGAGACCCCCAAGAGCGTCTTCGCCACGCTCCGCGAGGGCGACGTGCTCGTCCATCACCCGTACCACTCGTTCGCCACCAGCGTGCAGCGCTTCATCGAGCAGGCGGCGGCCGATCCGCAGGTGCTCGCGATCAAGCAGACCCTGTACCGCACGTCCGGCGACTCCCCGATCGTCAACGCGCTGATCGACGCGGCCGAGGCCGGCAAGCAGGTCGTCGTCCTGGTGGAGATCAAGGCCCGGTTCGACGAGGAGGCCAACATCACCTGGGCCCGCTCGCTGGAGCGGGCCGGCTGCCACGTCGTCTACGGCCTGGTGGGCCTGAAGACGCACTGCAAGACGGCGCTCGTGGTGCGCCGCGAGCACGGCGTCCTGCGGCGGTACTGCCACATCGGCACCGGCAACTACAACCCGAAGACCGCGCGCATCTACGAGGACCTCGGCATCCTCACCGCCGACCCGCGCGTGGGCGCCGACCTCACCGACCTGTTCAACACCCTGACCGGGTACTCGCGGCAGACCAACTACCGGACGCTCATGGTCGCCCCGCACAGCATCCGCACCGGGCTCGTCGAGAAGATCCGCCGCGAGGCCCGCCACGCGGCCGAGGGCAAGCCGTGCGGCATCCGGTTGAAGATGAACTCGCTGGTCGACGAGCGGGTCATCGACGCCCTCTACGAGGCCTCGCAGGCCGGCGTCCCCGTCGAGCTGCTCATCCGCGGCATCTGCTCGCTGCGCCCCGGCGTCCCCGGGCTGTCCGAGACCATCCGGGTGCGCTCGATCGTCGGCCGGTTCCTGGAGCACAGCCGGGTGATGTCCTTCGACAACGACGGCGACCGCGAGTGGTGGCTCGGCAGCGCCGACCTCATGCACCGCAATCTCGACCGTCGGGTCGAGGTGCTGCTGCGGGTGTGCGACGAGACGGCCCGCACCCAGCTGCACGAGATGATGCAGACCGCCATGGCCCCCGGAGTCCGCTGCTGGGAGCTCGGCAGCGACGGCGAGTGGACGCGGTCGGGAGACCGCGACCACCAGGCCGAGCGCCTGCGCGAGATCGGAGAGGCAGCTGGGTGACCCGGCCGTCCTCGCCGCCGGGGGCGTCCTCTGGCGCACCGGCGACGACGGCGGCCTCGAGACGGTGGTGGTGCACCGGCCGAAGTACGACGACTGGTCGCTGCCCAAGGGGAAGCCGGTGCCGGACGAGCACCTGCTGGAGACGGCGGTGCGCGAGGTCGCCGAGGAGACCGCGTTCACCACGGCGGTCGGACGACGCAGCGTCCAGACCAGCTACCTGGTGCCCGAGGGCGACAAGCAGGTCGACTACTGGCTGATGCGGGTCACCGGGGGCACGTTCGCGCCGAACGACGAGGTGGACGAGCTGCGCTGGCTCCCGGTCGACGACGCCGTCGCAGCGGTGTCCCACGACCACGACCGCGACGTCCTCGCCGACCTGGTCCGCACCGACGTGCCGCGCCAGCCCACGCTCCTGCTCGTGCGGCACGCGAGCGCGGGCAACCGGTCGGACTGGGACGGGCCCGACGACCTGCGGCCGCTGGACCGCAAGGGCCGCGACCAGGCCCGCCGGCTCGCCGAGGTGCTGCCGCTGTTCGGGCCGACGGCGGTCCTGACGGCGGAGCGCACCCGGTGCCGGCAGACCGTCGAGCCCCTGGCCGAACGCCTGGGCCTCGCGGTCGAGCCGCTCCCCGAACTCGGCGAGGAGGAGTTCTCCGACGACCCGGAGACCGGCCTGGCCGCCGTCGAGCGGCTCCTGTCGGCCGAGTCCGGCGTCACCGTCGTCTGCAGCCAGGGCGGCGCGATCCCGTCGGTGCTGATGGCCCTGGGCGTGCGCCCCGACGGGCTGACCGGCCGGCTCTGGCCGCCGAGCGCCAAGGGCAGCACCTGGGTGCTCGGCGGCCGGCCGGGCGGTCTGTCCGCCGACTACTACAAGAACTTCTCCGTCGACTAGAAGGGCCCTCGCCCACCGCCGGAGACGGCCTATCCGCGCACCGGGAGCGCCGCCGGCTTCCAGGCGGGGCGCCCCGACTCGTAGGCCTCGATGTCGCCGAGGTTGCGCTCGGTCAGGCCGACGTCGTCGAGCCCCTCCAGCAGCCGCCAGCGCGTGTAGTCGTCGATCTCGAACGGCACGCTGACGTCGCCGTACGTCACCTGCTTGGCGTGCAGGTCGACGGTCACCGGCGTGGTGGGGTCGGCCTCGATCGCGGCCCACAGCGCCTCGACGTCGGCCTGCGGGAGGGCGACGGTGAGCAGCCCGGCCTTGGTCGAGTTGTTGCGGAAGATGTCGGCGAACCGGGAGCTGATGACCGCCCGGAAGCCGCCGTCGAGCAGTGCCCAGACGGCGTGCTCGCGGGAGGAGCCGGTGCCGAAGTCGGGCCCGGCGACCAGGATCGAGGCGTCGGCGTACTGCGGCTGGTTCAGCACGAAGTCCGGCTCGTTGGTGCGCCAGGCGACGAACAGGCCGTCCTCGAAGCCGGTGCGGGTGATCCGCTTGAGGTACTCGGCCGGGATGATCTGGTCGGTGTCGACGTTGGTCCGCCGCAGCGGGGCGGCGGTGCCGGTGTGGGTGGTGAAGGCGTCCATCAGACAGCCACCGTCTCCTCGAGGTCCGCCGGCGCCGTGAGGCGACCGGTCAGCGCGGTGGCCGCGGCGACGGCCGGCGACACCAGGTGGGTGCGGCCGCCCTTGCCCTGGCGGCCCTGGAAGTTGCGGTTGCTGGTGGAGGCCGAGCGCTCGCCCGGCTGGAGCTGGTCGGGGTTCATGCCCAGGCACATCGAGCAGCCCGCGCCGCGCCACTCGGCACCGGCGTCCAGGAACACCCGGTCCAGGCCCTCGGCCTCGGCCTGCGCCTTGACGGCCACCGAGCCGGGGACGACGAGCATGCGGGTGTGCGCGTCGATGTGCTTGCCCTTCAGCAGCTCGGCGGCGACCCGCAGGTCCTCGATCCGGCCGTTCGTGCAGGAGCCGAGGAAGACGGTGTCGACCTCGATCTCGCGGAGCGGCGTGCCGGGGGTCAGGCCCATGTAGGCCAGCGCCTGCTCGGCGGCGCGGCGGTCGCCCTCGTCGGCGAACTCGGCCGGGTCCGGCACGCTCCCGCCGATCGGCAGGCCCTGCCCCGGGTTGGTGCCCCAGGTGACGAAGGGGGTCAGCGCGGAGGCGTCGATGTGCACCTCGTGGTCGAACACCGCGTCGTCGTCGGTGCGCAGCGTCGACCAGTACTCGACGGCGGCGTCCCAGTCGGCCCCCTCGGGGGCGTGCGGGCGGCCCTGCAGGAAGTCGAAGGTGGTCTGGTCGGGCGCGATGAGCCCGGCCTTCGCGCCGGCCTCGATGGACATGTTGCAGATGGTCATCCGGGCCTCCATCGAGAGCTTCTCGATGGCCGCCCCGCGGTACTCGATCACGTAGCCCTGACCGCCGCCGGTCCCGATCTGCGCGATGACGGCGAGGATGACGTCCTTGGCCGAGACGCCGGGCGGCAGCTCGCCGTCGACGGTCACCGCCATCTGCTTGGGCTTGTACTGCGGCAGCGTCTGGGTGGCCAGGACGTGCTCGACCTCGCTGGTGCCGATGCCGAACGCCAGCGCGCCGAAGGCGCCGTGGGTCGAGGTGTGGCTGTCGCCGCAGACGATCGTCATGCCCGGCTGGGTGAGCCCGAGCTGCGGGCCGATGACGTGCACGATGCCCTGGTCGCGGTCGCCCATCGGGGCCAGCCGGATGCCGAACTCGGCGGCGTTGCGCCGCAGCGCCTCGACCTGTGCCCGGCTGACCGGGTCGGCGATCGGCGCGAGGATGTCCAGGGTCGGGACGTTGTGGTCCTCGGTCGCCATCGTCAGGTCGGGACGGCGGACCGTGCGCCCGGCCGCGCGGAGACCGTCGAAGGCCTGCGGGCTGGTCACCTCGTGCACGAGGTGCAGGTCGATGTAGAGCAGGTCCGGCTCGCCGGCTGCGCTGCGCACGACGTGGGCGTCGTAGACCTTCTCCGCCAGGGTCTTCGGCATCGGTGGTCCTCTCGAGGGATCTCACTGGCGATCCCACTGCATGGGATGCGAGTATTGCTGTGTGGGACAGCCTAACCCCGTCGCGGTTCTGGACAAAGCGGTCACGATCCTCCGTGCCGTCGCCGAGGAACCGGCGACGCTCGCCGAGCTCGTCACGCGCACCGGTCTGCCCCGCGCGACCGCCCACCGGCTGGCCGTCGCGCTCGAGGGTCACGGCCTGGTGCGGCGCACGATGGCCGGCGCCTGGGAGCCCGGCCCGACGCTCGCCGAGCTCGGTCGCGGCGGCACCGACCTGGCCGAGCTCGCCACCCGGCACCTGACCACGTTGCGCGATGTCAGCGGGGAGAGCGCCCAGTTCTACGTCCGCGACGGCGCCTCCCGCGTCTGCATCGCGGCCGCCGAGCGGGCCAGCGGGCTGCGCGACACCGTCCCGGTGGGCGCGCGGCTCCCGATGACCGCGGGCTCCGCCGCGCACGCCCTGCTGGCGTTCACGCCGGTCGAGGAGGTCAACCGGCTGCTGCCCAACGCCAGCTTCACCGCCCGCACGCTGCTCGAGGTCCGCCGTCGCGGCTGGGCGCACAGCGTCGCCGAGCGCGAGCCGGGCGTCGCCTCGCTGTCGGCCCCGGTCCGCGACGGCGGGGGCACGGTGCTCGGCGCCGTCTCGATCTCGGGCCCGGTCGAGCGGCTCGGCCGCCGTCCCGGCCCCGCGGTGGTCGGCGCCGTCCTCGACGCCGCCGCCGCGATCGGCCGCGCCGTCCGCTAGACTAGGCGATCCGCCGCGCCCCGGCCGAGGGCACGACGTCGAACGTGCGCGGTGCGGTGTAGCCCTCCTGCGCGAACCGCTCGCGGACGGCGTCGGCCACCGCCCCGGCCCGGTCGCGGTCGACCAGCACGACGGCGCTCCCGCCGAAGCCACCGCCGACCATCCGGGCGCCGTGCGCGCCGGCCGCGACCGCGGCGTCGACGCAGGCGTCGAGCTCGACGGTGGAGATCTGGAAGTCGTCGCGCAGCGAGACGTGCCCCTCGATCAGCAGCGGCCCGATGTCGCGGGGATCGGCGCTGCTCCGCAGGATCCGCACCACCTCGAGCACGCGGCGCGTTCTCGGTGACGATGTGCCGCGCGCGCCGCAGCAGGACGTCGTCGTCGAGGGCGGCGAGACCCGCGACGTCCGGGATGTCCCGCAGGGCCGGCACTCCCAGACGGGCGGCCGCCTCCTCGCACTCCCGGCGACGGTCGCCGTAGCCGCCGTCGGCGTGCGTGTGCGACGTCATGGTGTCGACGACGAGCAGCTCCAGGCCCGCGGCCGCGAGGTCCAGCGGCACCTGCTCGGTGCGCCGCTCGCGGGTGTCGAGGAACAGCGCGGCGCCGGCGGTGCAGAGCAGCGACGCCGACTGGTCGAGGATGCCGGTCGGGGCCCCGACGAAGTCGTTCTCCGACCGGCGGGCGAGCTCCACCAGGTCGTCGCGCGTCAGCTCGGGCGCCACGAGGTCGTGCAGCGCGAGCGCGACGGAGCAGGTGAGCGCCGCCGAGGACGACAGACCCGCCCCGACGGGGACGTCGGTGTCGACCAGCACGCTCACCCCGCCGGTCAGCCGCTCGCGGAGCCCGTCGACGACCCCCGCCGGATAGCCCGCCCACCCGTCCGGGCGCCCGGGCGCGAGGTCCGCGAGCGCCAGCTCCACCATCGCGCCGTCCCCCTGCAGCGACGCGAACGCGAGCCGGCCGTCGGTCCGCCGGGCGACCGCGGCGCGGGTCGTGTGCGGCAGCGCCACGGGCAGCACGTAGCCGTCGTTGTAGTCGGTGTGCTCCCCGATGACGTTGACCCGCCCCGGGGCAGCCCAGACGCCCTCCGGAGGATGACCGAACCGTTCGCCGAACGCGGCCTGGGCGCGAGCCGCCGCCTCGCCGTCGTTCACTCGACGACCACGCTTCGCAGCTGCTCGGCGATGTCCTCCGGGTTGGTGTCGGTGATGAACACGCCCATCCCCGATTCCGACCCGGCCAGGTACTTCAGCTTGCCGGGAGCGCGGCGCAGCGAGAACAGCTGCAGGTGCAGCCACCAGTCCTCGCGCCCGCTGTGCACCGGCGCCTGGTTCCACGCGGCGATGTAGGGCATCGGGGTGTCCATGCGGCGCGCGAAGCGGGCCAGCACGTCGAGGTAGACGTCGACGAAGGCGTCGCGTTCGGCGTCGTCGAGCGCCGGGAGGTCGGGCACGCGGCGCAGCGGGAAGAACTGGACCTCGTAGGGCCACCGGCCGGCGGCGGGCACGAAGGCGGTCCAGTGCTCGTTGGCCGCGACCACCCGCGGCCCGGAGCGCTCGGCCTCGACGGTCTCGGCGAACAGGTCCCCGCCGGTGGCCTCCCGGTGCCGGGCCACCGAGGCGAGCATCTTCTCGGTCCGCGGGGTGACGAACGGATAGGCGTAGATCTGCCCGTGCGGGTGCGAGAGCGTCACCCCGATCTCCTCGCCGTGGTTCTCGAACGGGAAGACCTGCTCGACGCCCTCGATCCCGGACAGCTCCGCCGTCCGCTCGGCCCACACGTCGACGACGAGGCGGGCGCGCTCGGCGCCGAGCTCGGCGAACACGCGGTCGTGCTCGCTGGTGAAGCAGACGACCTCGCACCGGCCGAACCCGGGGCGCAGCTCCGCGAGCGGCGCCCCCGGCGCGCTCGACGGCACGTCCTGCGAGACCGCGGTGGCCAGCGACGGGAAGCGGTTCTCGAAGACGACGACCTGGTAGTCGGTCTCCGGGATCTCGGTCTGCCTGCCGGGGCGGGACGGGCACAGCGGGCACTGGTCGGCGGGCGGCAGGAAGGTGCGGGTCTGCCGGTGCGAGGCGACCACGACCCACTCCCCCAGCAGCGCGTCGTAGCGCATCTGGGAGAGGGTGCTGACCGGCGGCAGGTCCCGCGGATCGACCGCGTCGCGGGCGGTCGGCTCGGCGTCGAAGTAGAGAATCTCGCGTCCGTCGGCGAGTCGTCGGCTGGAGCGGATCACGCCCGGGACGCTAGCCCACGAACGGCGAGAGCCCCCGACCAGATAGGTCGGGGGCTCTCGGCATCGCGTAGCCCCGAAGGGATTCGAACCCTCGCTACCGCCGTGAGAGGGCGGCGTCCTAGGCCGCTAGACGACGGGGCCGTGCTGCAGCACATTGTGCCATGAGGAGATGGTGCGCTCCTCGCTGGGGTACCAGGACTCGAACCTAGACTAACGGAACCAGAAACCGTCGGGCTGCCAATTACCCCATACCCCATGGGCGGCACCTCGCGGCGCCGGAAGAGACCTTACCCGACGCTCGGAGCCCCGGTGGGACCGCCCCAGGGTGGGCGTGCCCGCAGATCCAGTGCTGCGCTGCTGGTCTCGGGCCTGAGACGGCCGTTCGAACGCGCCACCACCGCGACGTACGCGGCCATCGTGAGAAGGCTCACGACGAGCGCCAGCAGCCCGAGGTCGAACGGCACCTCCGTGGTCGCGACACCCTCACCGAGCAGCCCCGCGAGGACGAAGACCAGCACGTTGTTCACCGTGTGCAGCACGATCGCCGCCTCGAGCCCGCCGGTCAGCCACACGACCGCCGAGGCGGCGAGCCCGAACGCGAAGCGGTCGAGGAACGTCGGCACGTCCGGCGGGGCGTGCAGCGCCGAGAAGAGGGCGGCGGTGGTCACCGCAGCGACGATCGCACCGGCCTGCGGACGGCCGATCCAGCCGGCGATCGCCTGGCTGAAGTAGCCGCGGAAGACGTACTCCTCCGCCGCCGACTGCAAGGGGGTCGTGAGCAGGACGACGACGAGCAGCCAGCCCAGCCCGGGCACGGGGCCGGTCACGTCGCCCTCGCCGAACAGGACGCCGAGCAGCACCGACAGCCCGATGCCGGCGCCGAGGACGGCGAGGGCCAGCCAGGTGTAGGCGGGGAACAGCCGCCAGCGCAGCCGACCCAGGACCGAGGACGACCATCCGATGCCCATGCCGTGCAGGACGGCCCACAGCATCCACACGCACGGGATGGCGACGATCAGCGAGGCGTTGACGAACAGCAGCACCCACGGGTCGGTGAGCTCGACCGTGACCAGGTCGGGCAGGACGCCGGGGTCGTTGCCGGCGGCGAGCAGCCCGAGGACGGCGGCGACCGCCGTGGCCGCGGCCAGCACGAAGTAGACGACGGCGAACAGCAGCAGTCCGAACATCGGACGCCACCAGGCCCAGTCCCGCGAGCGCATCGCCAGCAGGAACGGTTGCGGGACGTCGTGCGGCGGGGTGCCCGGGGGCGGCGCCCACTTCATCCCCGGGCGGCAGCGGCGGCGGCAGGAGCACCGGAGACGGCGCCCAGTAGGGCGGCGGCGCCCAGACCGGGGCCGACGGCGACCAGACCGGGGCCGACGGCGACCAGGCCACGGGACGCCGCATGGGCGGCGGCCCCGTGTACGGCTCCTCCTCCGGAGGCACCGGGCCCGCCCAGGTCATCCGGCGGACGACGCCAACGCGCGAGCCGCCTCCAGCCGGCGCAGCGTCCGCTCCCGGCCCAGCAGCTCGATCGACTCGTAGAGCGGCGGCGAGACCGTCCGCCCGCTGATCGCCACCCGCACCGGCCCGAACGCCTGGCGCGGCTTGCGGCCCAGCCCCTCGACGAGGGCCGCCTTCAGCGCCTCCTCGACGGCCGGCGTCGACCAATCGGGGAGGTCGCGCATCGCCGTCGTGGCGGCGTCGAGCACCTCGACGGCGTCGGCGCCGGCCAGCTGCTTCTCGACGCCGCGGCCGGGTCCGATCTCGACGTCCTCGACGAACAGGAAGCGCAGCAGCCCGACCGCCTCCGACAGCACGATCATCCGCTCCTGAGCGAGCGGGGCGATCGCGCGCAGCACGCGGTCCTGCTCCGGCGTCGGGGGCTCGGCGACGAGTCCCGCCGTCGCCAGGTAGGGCACGACGCGCTCGACGAACTCGTCGACCGGCAGCGCACGCAGGTGGGTGGCGTTGATCGCCTCGGCCTTCTTCAGGTCGAAGCGCGCCGGGTTGGCGCTGACGCGGGTGACGTCGAACGCCTCGACCATCTCCGCCATCGAGAAGATGTCGCGGTCCTCGGCGATCGACCAGCCGAGCAGCGCGAGGTAGTTCGCGAAGCCCTCGGGCAGGAAGCCGCGGTCGCGGTAGACGTCGAGGTTGGACTGCGGGTCGCGCTTGGACAGCTTCTTGTTGCCCTCGCCGGTGACGTAGGGCAGGTGCCCGAACCGCGGGGTGCCCGAGGCGACGCCGATGTCGGTCAGCGCCGCGTAGAGGGCGAGCTGACGCGGGGTCGAGGGCAGGAGGTCCTCGCCGCGGAGCACGTCGGTGATCTCCATGAGCGCGTCGTCGACCGGGTTGACGAACGGGTAGAGCGGCGCCCCGTTGCCGCGGACCAGCACGAAGTCGGGCACCGAGCCGGCGCCGAAGCGGACCTCGCCGCGCACGAGGTCGTCCCACACGAGGTCCTCGTCGGGCATCCGCAGCCGGAGGACCGGCAGCCGGCCCTCGTCGCGGAAGGCCGCCTTCTGGGCGTCGGTGAGGAAGCGGTCCTGGTTGTCGTAGCCGAGCTTGGGGTCCTGGCCGGCGGCCCGGCGGCGGGCGTCGACCTCCTCGTTGGTCGAGAACGACTCGTAGGCGTGCCCGGCCGCGACCAGCTTCGCGGCGACGTCGGCGTAGAGGTCGTGCCGCTCGGACTGCCGGTACGGGCCGTGCGGGCCGCCGACCTCGGGGCCCTCGTCCCAGTCGAGGCCGAGCCAGCGCAGGCAGTCGAGCAGGTGCCGGTAGGACTCCTCGGAGTCCCGCGAGGCGTCGGTGTCCTCGATCCGGAAGACGAAGGTGCCGCCGGTGTGCCGGGCGTGCGCCCAGTTGAACAGGGCGGTGCGCATGAGGCCGACGTGCACCATGCCCGTCGGCGACGGGCAGAACCGCGTACGTACCGTCACGCGGCGCCGCCGGCCGTGGAGACGCCGTCCGCGCCGGTCACCGGGTTCGACAGCGTGCCGAGACCCTCCACGGTGCACTCGCAGACCTGCCCGGGTGCGATCGGCCCGACCCCTGCCGGCGTGCCGGTGAGGATCACGTCGCCGGGCAGGAGGGTCATGACGCGCGAGATGTAGGAGATGAGGGTCGGCAGCCCGAAGATCAGCTGGCTGGTCCGGCCCTTCTGCCGCGATTCGCCGTCGACGGTGCAGCTGATCGCCAGGTCGTTCACGTCGAGGCCCAGACCCGGCAGGTCCGTCTCGATCCACGGGCCGAGCGGGCAGAACGAGTCGAAGCCCTTGGCGCGGGTCCACTGCCCGTCGGCCTTCTGCATGTCCCGCTCGCTCACGTCGTTGCCGATCGTGTAGCCGAAGACGCTGGCCATGGCCTGCTCCTCGGTCACGTTGCGGGCGCCCCGCGCACCGATGACGACGGCGAGCTCCGCCTCGTGGTGCACGTTCGTGCTGCCCGGCGGGATCCGGATCGCGTCGCCGGGGCCGATCACCGACGTGGACGGCTTGAGGAACATCAGCGGCGCCTTCGGCGCATCACCGGTGTTCATCTCGGCGATGTGCTCGGCGTAGTTCTTGCCGATCGCCACCACCTTGCTGGGCAGGATCGGGGAGAGCAGCCGGACGTCGGCCTGCGGGAACCGCTGGCCGGTGAAGGAGATCTGGCCGAACGGGTGCCCCTCGATCTGGGCCACCTGGCCGTCTCCGTCGAGGACGCCGAAGGACATGCCCTGGGGGGACGCGAAGCGGACGATGCGCACGCTCCGAGGTTAGTCGGGCGGTTTCCTGCCTATCGTCCGCCCATGGCCTGCCGCTTCAGCGAACTCGTCGTCGACTGCCGGGACCCCGAGACGCTCGCCCGGTTCTGGTGCGAGGTCCTCGACTACCGGGAGCTCTCCCGCGAGGACGGCGCCATCGAGATCGGCCCCGAGGCGGGGTTCGGCGGCCCCGCGCCGACGCTGGTCTTCGGGCCGGTGGCCGACCCCACCCCGGGCAAGCTGCGACTGCACATCGACGTCAACCCGACCGACCGCGACCAGGACGCCGAGCTGCAGCGCCTGCTCGATCTCGGGGCCGTCCCGGCCGACGTCGGCCAGACCGGCGAGGAGAACTGGCACGTCCTCGCCGACCCCGAGGGCAACGAGTTCTGCCTGCTGCACACCCGGCTGCCCTCCGGGCAACGCCGCGGCCAGGAGCCGTCCCCGACCTGAGCGAAGCCGCTGCGTCACGCCTGCGCGGACCACTCCGGGCCCACTCGGCGCGACAAGACTCAGCGAGTCGACGAGCTGGGCGTACGTGAGCGCGTCGACCAGGGCGTGCCAGGAGGCCTCGACGATGTTGTCGTGGACGCCGACGGTGGTCCACTCGCGGACGCCGTCGGTGGTCGTGATCAGCACGCGGGTCGTAGCGCTGGTGCCGGCCTTCCAGCCGAGGATGCGCACCTTGTAGTCGGCCAGCCCGACGTCGGCCAGGTCCGGGTACCGGTTGACCAGCGCCTGCCGCAGCGCGTTGTCCAGGGCGTTGACCGGGCCGTTGCCCTCGGCGGTGGAGATGATCCGCTCAGCCGTCCCGTCCTCCTGGCGAAGGTGCACCTTCACCGTCGCCTCGCTGACGACGACGCCGTTGCCCCAGTGCTCCACCGAGGTCTTGTAGCTCTCCAGCTCGAACAGGGGCGAGGGGGCGTCGGGCAGCTCGGAGCGCAGCATGAGCTCGAACGAGGCGTCGGCGGCCTCGAACGACCAGCCGTCGGCCTCGAGGACCTTCACCCGGTCGACGACGCGGCCGATGGCGTCGCCCTGACCCGCGAGGTCGACGCCGAGCTCGCGGCCCTTGAGCTCCACCGAGGCGCGGCCGGCCATCTCGGTCACCAGGATCCGCATGTCGTTGCCGACGACCGCCGGGTCGAGGTGGTTGTAGAGCTCCGGGCTCACCTTGATCGCGCTGGCGTGCAGACCGGCCTTGTGCGCGAAGGCCGACGTCCCCACGAACGGCTGGTGGTCGTCGGGCGCGATGTTGGCCAGCTCGGCGATCGCGTGGCTGACCCGCTGGAGCTCGGGCAGGCACTCCGGCGGCACGACCTGCAGCCCCATCTTGGTCACCAGGTTGCCGACCAGCGAGAACGTGTCGGCATTGCCCGCGCGCTCGCCGTAGCCGTTCGCCGTCCCCTGGACGTGGGTGACCCCCGCCTCGACGGCGGCCAGCGAGTTGGCGACGGCGCAGCCGGTGTCGTCCTGGCAGTGGATGCCGAGCTTTCCGTTCGTGCGGGCCCGGACGTCGGCCACCACCCGGCCCACGCCCATCGGCAGCATCCCGCCGTTGGTGTCGCACATGACGCCGACCTCGGCGCCGGCGCCGAACGCCGCCTCGAGCACCTGGACGCCGTAGTCGCGGTCGTGGGCGTAGCCGTCGAAGAAGTGCTCGCAGTCGAGGAACACCCGCCGCCCGTGGGCCACGAAGAAGGCGACCGTGTCGGCCACCATGGCGAGGTTCTCCTCGAGCGTCGTCCGCAGCGCCTCGCGCACGTGCCGCACGTCGGACTTGGCCACCAGGCACACGACCGGCGTCTCGGCGTCGAGCAGCGCCCGCACCTGCAGGTCGTCCTCCACGCGCACGCCGGCCTTCCGGGTGGCACCGAACGCGACCAGCTGGGCGTGCCGGAGCTTGAGCTCGGTGCGGGCGCGGGCGAAGAACTCGGTGTCCTTGGGCAGCGCGCCCGGCCACCCGCCCTCGATGAAGCCGACGCCGATCTCGTCCATGAGCCGCGCCACGGCCAGCTTGTCGGCGACGGAGTAGCTGACGCCCTCGCGCTGGGCGCCGTCGCGCAGGGTGGTGTCGAAGACGTGGAAGTCGAGTTCGGTGGTGGAGTGGCTGGACACGAGGTGCTCCTGGGTGGGGGTCGAGCCGTTCCCGACAAACAAAAAGACCCCCCGGACACGGGAGGTCTGCGCGCAGTCGGGGAACGGACTGCGCGCTAGGCGATAATGATCGTGGTCGAGGCGGTCATCGCCGTCGAGTAAAGCACGAACCCGGAAATCCGTGGGACACGCGCCGCCCTCCCTGGTTCCCTTCCCCGGTGATCCCGACCCAGTGGACCCCCGTGCACCGGCCGGAGGACGGCGAGCACGTGGGCTACCTGTCCCCCGACGGCTCTCCTGCCCTGGTCGTGCCGCGGCTGCTCACCGGCGCCCCGGCGGGTCCGGCGTCGCGTCGGGACGCCGCCCGCGACCTCCTGGTGGCGCGTGGGCTGGCTCTGCTCGACCGCCGGTGGTGGTGCCGGCTGCCCGTGCCGCTGGTCGACGGCACGCGGGCGGACTCCCCGGGACCCGACTGGACGTGGACGGCCGTCGTCCTGGTCGAGGCCTCGCCTGTCGAGTGCCGGGTGCGGCTGGAGTTCGCCGCGCCGGCGGAGTTGCGCGCCCTCGCGGTCCTGCCGACGCCGGTCGGTGACCTGCTGCGGGAGAACCCGCCCGAGCGTTGACGAACCGGGGCCGGCACGTCAGATTCGGGCGATGCCCGTTCCGGTTCGGACCCTGATCGCGATCAACGCCGTGCGCGCCGACCGCGTCGACGACTTCGAGGAGTTCCTCCGGTCGGTCGTCGTCCCGGCGATGTGGGACCAGCGACCGGATCTCGACGGCCGGTGGCGGGTGCTGCGGTCGACCGAGGCCGACGAGGGCACGGTGGTCTTCGCGTTCGTGTGCGAGGGAGGCGCGCCCGACGACTGGGACCTGCGCCCCTACCTCGAGACCGCGCTCGGCTCCGGAGGAGGCCGACCGCGAACTCGAGCGGTTCGCCGGCATGCTCCAGGGCGAGCAGCAGGCCTACTTCCTCGGCACGCTCGAGTTCGACCGGCCCTGACTCAGCCGGCCGGCGCCACGTCGATGACGACGCTGCCCGTCTTCTGCCCGGTCTCGACGTACCGGTAGGCGTCGACGATCTGCTCCAGCGGGTACCGGCGGTCGATCAGGGGCCGGAACGAGCCCCCGGCCATCAGGTCGCCGATCTCGGCCATCATCCCGGGGTCGTCCCGCGGGATCGGGAACACCACCCGTCGCCCCCGGGCGAGCGGCGTCACCAGTGCCAGGAAGGGGTTCTGCGCACCCGGGCCGAGTTCCGTGGAGACGTAGCGACCGCGGGGCTTCAGCAGGCGTCGGCACCGACCGAAGGAGCTCTTCCCCACCGCGTCGATCACCACGTCGTACGTCGCGTCGTCCTGGGTGAAGTCCTCCGCGCTGCGGTCGATGACCCGGTCGGCGCCCAGGTCGCGGACGAGGTCGAGGGCCTCCGGGCCGCAGACCGCGGTCACCCGGGCGCCGAGGTGCCGCAGCAGCTGGACGGCGGCCGAGCCGATGGCTCCTGTCGCGCCGTTGACCAGGACGTCGTGCCCCGCTCGCACCCGGGTGCCCCGGATCGCCGAGAGCGCGTAGTGCGACCCCTCGGTGGCCGCGGCGGCGACGTCGTCGGGCACGGTCGCCGGGGTGCGCGCCATGGAGGCGCGCTCCGGGACGACGAGGTACTCCGCGTGCGCGCCGAACCGGCCCTCGATCCAGCCGAACAGGCGGTCACCGACGGCGAAGGACGTGACCCCGCCGCCGACCTCCGCGACGACGCCCGCGAACTCGCAGCCCAGCACCGGGTGACGCGGCCGGGTGAGCCCGGCGACGGGCCGCATGACGAAGGACGGCCGGGCGGCGCGGTACGCGCAGTCGGTCCGGTTCACCGTCGTCGCCGAGACCCGGATCAGCAGCTCGCCGTCCCCCGGCGCGGGCCGCGGCACCTCGGCGACCCGCACCACCTCCGGGGGGCCGTAGCTGCTCTGGACCGCTGCCTTCACGGGCGGGTCGTCATCCTCCGGCGAGAGCCGCCAGCCGGTCGCCGACCTCGCCCGTGCGCACGGGGCCCTGCGGGGACCGGGTCGAGAGGTCGAAGGCGACCGCGGCGTTGACCTTGCGCGCCTGGTCGGTGCGGCCGAGGTGCTCGAGCAGCAGGCCGACGGAGAGCACGGTCGCCGTCGGGTCGGCGATCCCCTGACCGGCGATGTCGGGCGCCGACCCGTGCACCGGCTCGAACATGCTCGGGTTGGTTCCCGACGCGTCGAGGTTGCCGCTGGCGGCCAGGCCGATGCCGCCGGTGACCGCCGCCGCGATGTCGGTGACGATGTCGCCGAACAGGTTGTCGGTGACGATCACGTCGTAGCGGCCCGGGTCGGTGATGAAGAACATCGAGGCGGCGTCGACGTGCTGGTAGGCGACGGTCACCTCGGGGAACTCGGCGCCGACCTCCTCCACGGTGCGCGACCAGAGCCCGCCCGCATGCGTGAGGACGTTGGTCTTGTGGATCAGCGTCAGGTGCTTGCGCGGCCGGGCGACGGCCCGCTCGAACGCGTAGCGGACGACCCGCTCGACGCCGAAGGCGGTGTTGAGGCTGACCTCGGTGGCGACCTCGTGCGGGGTGTCCTTGCGCAGCACGCCGCCGTTGCCGACGTAGGGGCCCTCGGTGCCCTCGCGCACGCACAGCATGTCGATGGGGCCGGGGTCGGCCAGCGGGCTCTCGACGCCGTCGTAGAGCTTGGCCGGCCGCAGGTTGACGTGGTGGTCGAGCTCGAAGCGCAGCCGCAGCAGCAGGCCGCGCTCGAGGATGCCCGGAGGCACGCTCGGGTCGCCGATGGCGCCGAGCAGGATCGCGTCGTGCTGGCGCAGCTCCTCGAGCACGGTGTCGGGCAGCAGCTCGCCGGTGCGCAGCCAGCGCGAGGCGCCGAGGTCGTAGGGCGTGCTCTCGATGTCCGGGGCCACCTCGCGCAGGACCTTGAGACCCTCCGCCACCACCTCGGACCCGATGCCGTCGCCAGGGATCACAGCCAGCCGCATGGCTAGCGACCCTAGGTCAGGGGGGCGTGAGATCCGCCGACCGGGCCTCGCGCGCGCCGATCCGGGCCGCGATGCTGGGCCAGCAGGTCGGCGGGGACGGGACTGTCGACGGTCACCGCCATCAGCGCCTCTCCCCCGCGGTTCGTGCGGCTGACCTGCGCTCCGGCGATGTTGATGCCGGCCTCACCCAGGGCCGCGCCCACGGTGCCGACGACACCGGGCCGGTCGGTGTAGACGAAGAAGAGCAGGTAGCCGGACAGGTCGAGGTCCATGTCGAAGCCGCTCACCTCGGTCAGCTTCGGCACCTGGTTCTTGCCGAACAGCGTGCCGGACACGGTGATCTCGGCGCCGTCGGCCATCGCCCCGCGGACGCGGATCAGGTTGCGGTAGTCCGGGCTCTCCTCGTCGCGGGTCAGGTCGACCTCCAGGCCGCGCTCCTCGGCGAACAGCGGCGCGTTGACGTAGGTGACCTGCTCCTCGACGACGTCGGAGAACACGCCCTTGAGCACCGCGAGCGGCACGACCGAGACGTCGAACGCCGCGATCTGCCCGCGCACGTCGACCGTCACCGACTGCGCCAGGCCACCGGCGACGGCGGTGAAGACCCGCCCCAGCTTCTCGGCCAGCGGCAGCCCCGGGCGCACGTCCTCGGCGACGACCCCGCCGGCCTGCACGTTCACCGCGTCGGGCACGAACTCGCCCTGCAGCGCGAGCCGCACCGAGTGGGCCACCGCCGTGCCGGCCTTGTCCTGCGCCTCCGTGGTCGAGGCGCCCAGGTGCGGCGTGACGACCGCGGTGGGCAGGGCGAACAGCGGGCTGTCGGTGCACGGCTCGCTGGTGTAGACGTCGATGCCCGCCGCACCGACCTGGCCCGACCGGAGGGCGTCGGCGAGTGCGGCCTCGTCGACCAGACCGCCGCGCGCGGCGTTCACCAGGATCACGCCGCGCTTCGTCGTCGCCAGTTCGGCCGCCCCGATCAGCCCGACGGTCTCCGGCGTCTTCGGCAGGTGGACGGTGATCAGGTCGGACTCCCGCAGCAGTTCGTCGAGCGCGACGAGCCGGACGCCGAGGTGCGCCGCCCGACCGGGCTGGATGTAGGGGTCGTAGGCGATCAGCGAGACGTCGAACGCCGCCAGCCGCTGGGCGACCAGGACGCCGATCCGCCCGAGCCCGACGATGCCCACCGTCTTCCCGGCCAGCTCGATGCCGGTGAAGCGCGAGCGGTCCCAGCGGCCGGCGCGCAGCGAGGCGTCGGCGGCCGGGATGCGGCGGGCGGCGGCCAGCAGCAGCGCGACGGCGTGCTCGGCGGCGCTGACGACGTTCGACGTCGGGGCGTTCACCACCATCACCCCGCGCGCGGTCGCGGCGCCGACGTCCACGTTGTCCAGGCCCACCCCGGCGCGCGCGACCACCTTGAGGTTGGGCGCGGCGGCGAGCGCCTCGGCGTCGATCCGCGTGGCGCTGCGGACGAGCACCGCGGCGGCGTCGGCCAGCGCCGGCAGCAGCGCGGCGCGGTCGGCCCCGTCGACGTGCCGGACCTCGACCTCCTCGCCGAGCACGGCCAGGACGCTCGGGGCCAGTTCCTCGGCGATGAGCACCACGGGCGGCGCGGTCACGGGGCTGGTTCCGGGGACGGTCACGGTGGCGCAGCCTAGGGAGAACGACGCCACGGTGTGACAGCAGGCGCAGGATCCTTGCCCCGGGGGTGCCCCGCCGACATCCTGACCGCGAGAGTCGGCACAGCCGGCGCCGACGGAGGAGACCATGACCACCCCAACGAACGACCCCAGCCAGAACCCCTACGGGCAGCAGCCGGCCTACGGCCAGCAGCCGCAGTACGGCCAGCAGCCGCAGTACAGCCAGCAGCCGGCGCCCTACGGCCAGCAGCAGTACGGACAGCAGCCCGCCGCCTACGGGCAGCAGCAGTACGGCCAGTACGGCGCCACCGCCGTGCCCGCCCGGCCCGCCGGCGTCACGATCGCCGCGGTCTTCGGCTTCATCTTCGGCGCCCTGGGCATCCTCGGCGCCGTGGGCGCGATCCTGGGCGGCGCTGCGCTGGGCAGCTTCTTCGGCAGCTTCGAGGACAGCGGTGGCCTCGGCGGCGCCGTGACCGGGATCTTCATCGGAATCGCAGTCGTCATCCTGGCCTGGACCGTGGTGATGATCTGGGGCTCGGTGTGGGCCATCAGCGGCCGCAGCCGCGTCATGCTGCTCGTCGGCGGGTCGATCACCCTGTTCTTCATGGTGATCGGCTTCTTCAGCGGCCTGGGCAGCGACGAGACCACCGCCGGCGGCGTGATCGTCTCGCTGATCTTCCTGCTGATGGCGCTCGCGATCGTCGTGCTGCTGTCGATGAAGCCCGCCGCGGACTACTTCGCAGGCCACCGCGCCCGTCGCGGGCGGTAGCCCACGGGGGTGACGGCGCGCCACGAGGTCCCCCCACGGGCCCGTGGCGCGCCCTACACTCCGCCACCGTTCCGCCACAACGGCGGAGTGCACGTCGAGGAGGAAGCCCGCCCATGTCCCAGCCCACCCCCGGTTCCGACCCGAACTACCCGCAGGGGGGTGCTCCGCAGGGTCAGCCCGGCTGGGGTGCGCCTCAGAACCAGCCCCAGGGCTATGGCGCGCCGCAGGGCTACAACGCTCCCGGCGCCCCCTCTGGCTACGGCAACGCCGTGGCCCGCCCCAGCCAGGTCACCGCAGCCGCCATCATCGGCATCGTCATCGGTGGTCTGGGCTCGCTGTTCGGGCTGATCAGCCTGTTCGGCATCGGGCTGGTCTTCGCCTTCGACCCGATCCTGGGCCTGCTGGCGCTGCTGTCGATCGCCACCGCCGTCGTGGTGCTGATCGGTGGCATCCAGGCGCTGCAGGGCAAGTCGCCGCGTCTGCTGCTCCTGGGCAGCTACGCCTCGATCGCCGTCCAGCTGCTGTACCTGATCTGGTCGCTCATCAGCGGGTGGGGCTTCGTCTTCACCGGCCTGCTCGGCTTCATCCTGCCGGCGATCATCGTGTTCCTGCTCCTGCAGCCGCAGGCCAAGCAGTACTACGCCGCTCGGGGCATCCAGTACTGATCCCCTGATCAACCAGAAGGGCCCCCGCAGCCGATGGCTGCGGGGGCCCTTCTGCGTTCTCAGCTGCGGGCGGCGGTGCCGGTGTAGTCGTCGGACGCCGACACCCAGCTCATCAGGCCGCGCAGCTTGCGGCCGGTCTCCTCGATGGGGTGCGCCTCGGCCTCGGCCCGACGACGCTTGAAGTCGGGAGCGCCGGCGTCCTGGTCGGCGATGAACGCCGCGGCCCAGGAGCCGTCCTTGATGGCCGCGAGGACGTCCTTCATCGTCGACTTCACGCGCTCGTCGATGATCTTCGGCCCGGAGGTGTAGTCGCCGTACTCGGCGGTGTCGGACACCGACCAGCGCTGCTTGGCGATGCCGCCCTCGTACATCAGGTCGACGATCAGCTTGAGCTCGTGCAGGCACTCGAAGTAGGCGACCTCGGGCTGGTAGCCGGCCTCGGTCAGCGTCTCGAAGCCCGCGGTGATCAGCGCGCTCGCACCGCCGCAGAGGACGGCCTGCTCGCCGAACAGGTCGGTCTCGGTCTCCTCGGCGAACGTCGTCTTGATGACGCCGGCGCGCGCGCCGCCGATGCCCTTCGCGTAGGACAGCGCCAGCTGCAGCGCCTGCCCGCTGGCGTCCTGCTCGACGGCGACCAGGCAGGGCACGCCCTTGCCGTTCTCGAACTCGCGGCGGACCAGGTGGCCGGGGCCCTTGGGCGCGACCATGGCGACGTCGACGCCGGCCGGGGGCTTGATGTAGCCGAAGCGGATGTTGAAGCCGTGGCCGAAGAACAGCGCGTCGCCGTCCTGGAGGTTGGGCTCGACCGACTCGGCGTACAGGTGCCGCTGCACGTGGTCGGGCGCCAGGATCATGATCAGGTCGGCCTCGGCGGCGGCCTCGGACGGCGTCACGACGCGCAGGCCCTCGGCCTCGGCCTTCGGCCGGCTCTTGCTGCCCTCGGGCAGCCCGACGCGGACGTCGACACCGGAGTCGCGCAGGGACAGGGCGTGCGCGTGGCCCTGGCTGCCGTACCCCAGGACGGCGACGGTGCGCCCCTGGATGATCGAGAGGTCGGCGTCGTCGTCGTAGAAGATCTCGGCGGCCATGCTGGTGGTTGTTCCCTTCGGGTTTGTTGAGCGGTCGTCAGGCGGTGCGCTCGACGGGGCGCAAGGTACCGGCGCCCGACATCGACCGCGGACCCCGGCCCAGGGCGACGGTGCCGGACTGCGCCATCTCCTTGATGCCCAGCGGGGCGAGGACGGCGAGCAGGGCCTGGAGCTTGTCGGGGGTGCCGGTGGCCTCGAGGGTCACCGTGTCGGGGTTGACGTCGACCACGCGGGCGCGGAAGAGCTCGGCGGTCTGCAGCACCTGGGTGCGCTCGGCCATCGGCGCGCGCACCTTGACCAGCAGCAGCTCGCGCTGGACCGCCGCTCCGCCGTCCAGCTCGACGATCTTGATGATCTCGATGAGCTTGTTCAGCTGCTTGGTGATCTGCTCCAGCGGCGCGCTCTCCGCGTCGACGACGATCGTCATCCGCGAGAGGTCGGGGTTCTCGGTGGGCCCGACGGCCAGGGACTCGATGTTGAACCCGCGGCGGCTGAACAGCGCCGAGACGCGGGCCAGGACACCCGACTTGTTCTCGACCAGCACGGACAGGGTGTGTCGCGACATGATCAGACCTGTCCCTCGCCGAACACCGGGCGCACGTCGCGCGCGGCCAGGATGTCGTCGTTGCTCGCGCCCGCGGCGACCATCGGCCACACCTGCGCATCGTGGCCGACGACGAAATCGATGACGACGGGGGCGTCGGTGATCGCCATGGCCTTCTCGATCACCGAGTCGACGTCGTCCTTGGTCTCGCAGCGCAGCCCGACGCACCCGAGGGCCTCGGCCAGGAGGAGGAAGTCGGGGATGCGCACCGGCTTCGGAGTCCCGTCGGCGTTCGAGCGCGTGCAGCTTCGTGTTCGAGTAGCGGCCCTCGTAGAACAGGGTCTGCCACTGCCGCACCATGCCGAGGTTGCCGTTGTTGATGACGGCGACCTTGATCGGGATGCCCTCGATCGCGCAGGTGGCGAGCTCCTGGTTGGTCATCTGGAAGCAGCCGTCGCCGTCGATGGCCCAGACCGTGGTCTCCGGGCCGGCCGTACTTGGCGCCCATGGCGGCCGGGACGGCGTAGCCCATGGTGCCCGAGGCCGCCGCTGTTGAGCCAGGTGCCGGGCTTCTCGTACCGGATGAACTGCGCGGCCCACATCTGGTGCTGGCCGACGCCCGCGGTGTAGATCGCGTCGGGGCCGGCGATCGCGCCCAGCCGCTCGATGACGTACTGCGGGGACAGCGAGCCGTCCTCGGGCCAGTCGTAGCCCAGCGGGTAGCGCTCCCGCCAGTCGTCGAGCTGCGCCCACCAGGCCGACAGGTCGGGCGTGCGGGTGCCGTACTCCGCCCGGAGCGCCGTCACGAGCTGGGCGATGGTCTCCTTGGCGTCGCCGACGATGGGGACGTCGGCCTTGCGGTTCTTGCCGATCTCGGCGGGGTCGATGTCGGCGTGCACGACCTGCGCGTCGGGCGCGAACGACGACAGCTGGCCGGTCACGCGGTCGTCGAACCGGGCGCCGAGGGCGACGAGCAGGTCGGCCTTCTGCAGCGCCGTCACCGCGGTGACGTTCCCGTGCATGCCCGGCATGCCCAGGTTCTGCGGGTGGCTGTCGGGATACGCGCCGCGGGCCATGAGGGTGGTGACCACCGGTGCGCCGGTGAGCTCGGCCAGCTCGGCGAGCTCCGCGGTGGCGTCGGCCCTGATCACGCCGCCGCCGACGTAGAGGACCGGACGGCGCGCGGCCGCGATCAGCGTCGCTGCTTCACGCACCTGCTTGCCGTGCGGGCGGATGGTCGGCTTGTAGCCGGGGAGGTCCATCCGCGGCGGCCAGGCGAAGTCGGTGCGGGCCTGGAGCGCGTCCTTCGAGATGTCGACCAGGACGGGGCCCGGCCGGCCGGTGGCGGCCAGGTGGAACGCCTCGGCGATCCGCTGGGGGATCTCGTCGGCGTTCGTGATCAGGAAGTTGTGCTTGGTGACGGGCATCGTGATGCCCCGGATGTCGGCTTCCTGGAAGGCGTCGGTGCCGATCGCGTGGCTGGGCACCTGGCCGGTGATCGCGACGAGCGGCACCGAGTCCATGTGCGCGTCGGCCAGCGGGGTCACCAGGTTGGTCGCGCCCGGACCGGACGTCGCCATGCAGACCCCGACCTTGCCGGTGGCCTGGGCGTACCCGGTGGCCGCGTGCCCTGCGCCCTGCTCGTGGCGGACCAGGACGTGCCGCACCTCCGAGTCGAACAGCGGGTCGTAGGCCGGGAGGATCGCGCCGCCCGGGATGCCGAAGATCACCTCGACACCGACGGCCTCGAGCGACCGGACCAGGCTCTGCGCGCCGGTGATCCCGGAGGCGGGCTCCACGGCGGCGGGACGGACGGTGGTCTCGACGCCGGCCAGCGAGGCGGCGGCTTCGCGCGTGGCTGCCTCGCGCGTGGCCGCCTCGTGGGCGGCTGCCTCGGTCGGGGTGGTGGTCATCGCGGCGTTCTCCTGGAGCGTGCCGGGTGGTGCGGGGCAACAAAAAACCCCTCGTGCCACGGGCACGGAGGGGTCAGCGCGTCGGTCGGGCGACCGACGCGCTAGGCAACTACGAGAATCGAGATAGTGCAGGGCACCCGCACACTGTGCGCCCTGTCAGGCGCGGCCGTCAACCAACGCGTCTCACGATGTGGACACCGTGTCCAAGTGCATGGGACGGCTCGAGCTCAGCGCGAGGCGACCAGCTTGGGCCAGAGCGCGGCGTCGTCCTGCAGCAGGCCGGTCAGCTCCGTCAGCGGCGTCGGCCGGGCGATGTGGAAGCCCTGGGCGAAGTTGCAGCCGAAGGTCCGCAGCGCGGCCAGCTGCGCCGGGGTCTCGACGCCCTCGGCGACGACGTCGAGCCCGAGGGCGCGGCCGATCCCGATCATCGACTCGCACAGCGCGCGGCTCTGCGGGTCGCGGTCGATCCGCGTGATGAGCGAGCGGTCGAGCTTGAGGATGTCGAGCGGCAGCCGGGTGAGGTGCTCCAGGGCGGACGTGCCGCCACCGAACCCCTCGAGCGCGACGTGGACGCCCATGAGGCGCAGGGTGGTCACGTCCAGGCCGATCCGCTCGTCGTCGGAGGCCACCGTCGGCGAGCTGATCTGCAGCACCAGCCGCTCCGGCGCGAGGCCGGAGGCGCGCAGTGCGTCCTCGACGTCGGGGACGATGGTGCCGGTGGCCGCGTAGCCGGTCGGCACCTTGAGGCCGATGTTGATCGGCTCGCCGCCGGAGGTGAGGGTCGTCGCGACGGCGGTGCACGTCCGCAGCGCCCAGCGCAGCAGCTCGCCGGTCAGGCCGGCGCGGTCGGCCAGCGGCAGGAACTCCGCGGGCGGGACCTCGCCGAGCTCGGGGTGCCGCCAGCGCAGCTGCGCCTCGATGCCGGTGATCCGCTGCTGGTCGAGCGCGACGATCGGCTGGTACATCAGGAACAGCTGGTCGTCGGCGCAGGCCCGCTGCAGCGCGACGCGCAGCCGGTCGCGCCGGTCGGCGGCCTCGCCCAGGGAGGGGTCGTACCGGCGCGCGGTGCCGGTGGCCGCCTCGTGGGCGGCACGCACGGCGAGGTCGGCCCGGTGGAAGAGGTCCTCGACCGACTCGCCCTCGACGGTGACCATGCCGATGCTCCCGGTCAGGTCGATGACGCCCTCGGCGGTCACCACGGGCTGCTCGACGACGGACAGGAGCCGGGACGCGAGGCGCTCGGCCTCGCCCGGCTCGCCGTGGCCCATGACGGCGAAGCCGCCACTGCCGAGGCGCGCGACGACGTCCTCGCTGCGCACCGTGGCCCGCAGCCGGCGACCGACCTCCGCTTCCACGGCGGTGACCGCATCGCGGCCGACCTGCTCGCGGGCGGCGCCGAGGCCGTCGAGCTCGATCATCATGAGCGTGGTCTCTTCGTCGACCGGGTCGCCCCGGTCCAACTGCTGCTCCAGCGCGCGCAGGAACCCGGCCCGGTTGGGCAGGCCGGTCGCGGGGTCGGTGTAGGCGACGCCGAGCAGGGCCTGCTCGCGGGCGTGCCGTTCGGTCATGTCGCGGCAGTGCAGCACGACCGCGCCGACGTCGGGGTCCGAGCGCAGGTCGTTGACGCCGGCCTCGAAGGAGCGCCAGACGCCGTCGCCGTCCTGGAGGCGGAGCAGCAGCAGTCCGGAGACCTCGGCTGCACCCTCGTCAGAGGCGTCGGCGTCGTCGGCCTCGTCGGCCGGGGCGGCCGGGAGGGCCGCGGTCAGGACGGGACGGTCCTCGGGGTGGACGACGTCGAGCAGCGGTCGGCCGACCAGGCCGGTCGCGCCGGCGCCGAGGGTGCGCTCCAGAGCGGCGGTCGCCCCCGTGATGCGCAGCTGGTCGTCGAGGATGACGACGGCGTCGCTGCTGGAGCGGACCAGCGACCGGAAGTAGGCCTCGCGGCGGCGCAGGCGGGCCGCCATGAACCGCACCTCGCGGACGGTGATCCACCGGTGCAGCGCGGCGAGCGCGACGCAGACGACGATGCCGCCGATGGCCGCCCCGCTCGGGCGGATGCCGCTCACCGCGAGCGCGCCGGTGACCACGACGGCGACGAGCATCGCCAGGTGCGGCAGGACCTGGCCGAGCTCGGTGGACCGGCCCGGCACCGGGGCGGAGCCGGACTCGGCGCAGCGGCCGGGGTCGGTCAGCGCCGCGAGGGCCAGCAGCCAGAGGCCGGCCACCACGAAGAAGCGGGCGGAGTCGCCCGCGATCGGTGTGCCCGCGAGGAGGGCGGACGTGCTGAGTCCACGACCGGCCGTCAGCAGGACCGCGCAGGCGAGCAGGACGAGTGCCATGGGCTGGCGACGGGCCTCGATGGCCCCCAGCAGGGTCAGGGCGGCGGCCATCGTCGCGGAGGTGACGACCACCGCGGCGTGGAGGACCACGAACTCCTGGATCCCGAGCCCGGCCCAGCCGCCGAGCGGACCGACCATGAGGAACTGGACGACGACGAGGCAGGCGACCGTGAACAGGACCGCCTCGACGGCCAGGCGCAGGCCGGCGGCCAGCAGCCGGCGCCGCTCGACCAGCAGGAGGATGCCGACGATCGCGAGCAGGTAGCCCGGAACGGTGGGCGCCCAGCGGAGGACGACGACGTCGAGCGGATCGGACGGGGCCACGACGGCCGACAGCGCCATACCCACGGCCGGGGGCAGCGGGGCCATCGCCAGCAGGCGCCAGCCGGTCCGGCTCTGCCCGCGGCGGGACGCGACGACCCAGACGAGGACGGCGACGATCAGCCCGCTGGCGGCGACGGCGAGGTCACCGAGCGGGCGCAGCGCAGGAGAGCTCGCGGCGACGGCACAGGCGAAGATCGCCGGTCCGACGCCCGCGAGCAGCCACCATCGACGCGGGTCCACACCCCGTCAGTCGGCAGTGCGTGCTTCCCGGTCGAGCCGGGGAGCAGGTGGCGTCACCCGTCCGGGTGATCAGCCGCAGATGGCTCCCTGGGCCGCCGAACCGACCAATTTGGCGTACTTGCCGAGCACACCGGTGGTGTAGCGGGGCGGCAGCGGAGCCCATCCCTCGCGGCGCGCGGCCAGCTCCTTCTCGTCCACCAGGAGGTCGAGCGTGCGGGTGGTGAGGTCGAGACGGATCCGGTCGCCGTCGCGGACGAACGCGATCGGGCCGCCGTCGGTGGCCTCGGGGGCGACGTGGCCGATGCACAGCCCGGTGGTCCCGCCGGAGAAGCGGCCATCGGTGAGCAGCAGCACGTCCTTGCCCAGGCCCGCGCCCTTGATCGCGCCGGTGACCGCGAGCATCTCGCGCATGCCGGGCCCGCCCCGGGGGCCCTCGTAGCGGATGACGACGACGTCGCCGGGGTTCAGCGTCCCCTCGGTGACGGCGTCCATCGCGCCCTGCTCGCCGTCGAAGACGCGGGCGGTGCCCTCGAAGACCTCGGCGTCGAAGCCCGCGGACTTCACGACGGCGCCGTCGGGCGACAGCGAGCCGCGCAGGATCACCAGGCCGCCGGTCTTGTGGATCGGCGCGTTCATCGCGTGGATGATCGTGCCGTCCGGGTCGGGCGGGGCGATCTCGGCGAGGTTCTCGGCCATCGTCTTGCCGGTCACCGTGAGCATGTCGCCGTGCAGCAGCCCGGCGTCGAGCAAGGCGCGCAGCACGACCGGGACGCCGCCGATGCGGTCGACGTCGGTCATGACGTAGCGGCCGAACGGCTTGACGTCGGCGAGGTGCGGGGTGCGGTCGCCGATCCGGTTGAAGTCCTCGAGCGTGAGGTCGACCTGCGCCTCGTGCGCGATCGCCATCAGGTGCAGGACGGCGTTGGTCGAGCCACCCAGCGCCATCACGATGGTGATCGCGTTCTCGAACGCCTCGCGGGTCATGATCTGGCGCGCGGTGATGCCCTTGCGCAGCAGGTTGACCACGGCCTCGCCGGAGGCGACGGCGAACGCGTCGCGGCGGCTGTCCGGCGCCGGCGGGGCGGCGCTGCCGGGCAGCGCCATCCCGAGCGCCTCGGCGACGCTGGCCATCGTGTTGGCGGTGTACATGCCGCCGCACGACCCCATCCCGGGGCAGGCGGCCTTCTCGATGGCGTCGAGCTCCTCGCGGGTGATCAGCCCCCGCGCGCACGCGCCGACGCCCTCGAAGACGTCGATGATCGTGAGGTCACGGTCGCCCAGCTTCCCGGGCAACGTCGAGCCCGAGTAGAGGAAGACGCTGGCGAGGTCGAGCCGGGCGGCGGCCATGAGCATGCCGGGCAGGGACTTGTCGCAGCCGGCGAGCAGCACCGAGCCGTCGAGGCGCTCGGCGAACATGACCGTCTCGACCGAGTCGGCGATGACCTCGCGGGACACCAGCGAGGCGCGCATGCCCTCGTGCCCCATCGAGATGCCGTCGGAGACCGAGATCGTGCCGAACTCCAGCGGGTAGCCGCCCGCGGCGTGCACGCCCTCCTTGGCCCGCTTGGCCAGCCGGTCCAGCGACAGGTTGCAGGGGGTGATCTCGTTCCAGGACGACGCGACGCCGATCTGCGGCTTCTCCCAGTCGTCGTCGCCCATGCCCACCGCGCGCAGCATCGCGCGGGCCGGCGCCTTGGTGATCCCGTCGGTCACCTCACGGCTGCGGGGCTTCAGGTCAGCGGTCTGGTCGACGGTCGTCACGATCCGCGATCGTAGGCGCAGGCTCCGAGCGCCCGGTCAGTAGCGGTCGACGACGTTGACCAGCGGCTGACCGGCGAGCACCCGGGTGAGCTGGTCGGTGACCGCGGCCGCCGCGCGCTCGTTGGTGTCCGGGATGGCGCCGCCGACGTGCGGGGTGAGCAGCAGACCCGGCGCCGACCAGAGCGGGTGGCCCTCGGGGAGCGGCTCGGGCTCGGTCACGTCGAGGGCGGCCCGCAGGCGCCCGTTCTCGAGCTCGGCCAGCAGGGCGTCGGTGTCGACGACGACGCCGCGGGCGGCGTTGACCAGCAGCGCGCCGTCGGGCATCGCGGCGAGGAACGCGGCGTCGACCATGCCCGTGGTCTCGGGCGTCACGGGGACCAGCAGCACGACGACGTCGGCGTGCGGCAGCAGCTCGGGCAGCTCGTCGACCGACCGGACGCCGTCCCGGGCGGTGCGGGCGACGTAGGTGAGCTCGGCGCCGAACCCGTCGAGCATCCGGCCGACCGTCCGGCCGATGTCCCCCGCGCCGACCAGGAGGACCCGCGCGCCCACCAGCGAGCGCTGGGTGCTGAAGGACCAGCGGCCGGCCGCCTGCTCGCGGACGAAGTGCGGGATGCCGCGCTGGGCGGCGAGGAGGGCGGCCATCACCCACTCCGCCGTCGCCGGGGTGTGCGCGCCACGGGCGTTGCAGAGGACGACCCCCTCCGGCACCCGGCCGGCGAAGCGCTCGGCGCCGGCGCTGAGCAGCTGCACGAGGCGGAGCCGGGGCAGCGCCTGGAGGAACTCGGCGTCGGACGGCGCCGGGCCACCCGCCTGGGGCACCCAGATCTGCGCCTGCGCGGCCTCGCCGGAGGGAGGTCCCTCCCCCGGCCGCACCCGGTGCGCGTGCACGCGCGGTGACAGCGCCTCGACCGCGGCGCCGAGCGCCGAGGACGGGACCAGCACGTGCAGCGGCTCGTCGGGACCGAGGTTCAGGGTGGGCACGGGCACCGACTGTAGGCGGCTGGCCGGGTGTCGCACGTACTGTGATCGGGGTGAGCAGGGGTGGGCGGAGCCGGGTTCCCGGAGTGGTCGCCGCCCTGCTCGCCACCGTGCTGCTGAGCGGCTGCGGGGACGACGGCTACGAGCCGTCCGGCCCGTTCCGCCCGCTGCCGGAGGGCGCTCCCCCGCAGGTCGGCCCGCCGACGACGGAGGCGCCGCGGCCCGGCCAGCCATCGCCGCCCGGCTCGGAGGAGGACGGCGGCGACCCGAACGTCGTCGCCAGCGACCTCGAGGTGCCCACCCCCCTGGTCGTGATGGCCGACGGCACCGCCGTCGTCGGCGAACGGGACACCGGCCGGCTGCTCCAGGTCTTCCCCGACCGCTCGCCGCCGCGCGAGCTCATGACCGTTCCGGGACTCGACATCAGCGGCGACGGCGGCCTGCTCGGCCTCGCCCTCTCGCCGACGTTCACGGAGGACGGGCTCTTCTACGCCTACATCACGACGACGACCGACAACCGCGTCGTCCGCTTCCCGCTGGGCGGGACGCCGAACCCGGTCTTCACCGGCATCCCGCGGGGCGCCACGCACAACGGCGGTGGGCTGGTCTTCGGCGCCGACGGCCACCTCTACGTCGGCACGGGCGACACCGGCGACCCGTCCGCGGCGGAGGACCCGGCCTCGCTGGCGGGGAAGGTCCTGCGGATCGATGTCTTCGGCCGCCCGATCGGGGCGGATCCGGTGTTCACCAGCGGGCACCGGGACGTGACCGCACTCTGCCCGCAGGGCGACCTCGCGATCTACGCCACCGACGAGGGCGACACCGGGCCCGACGAGCTGAACCTGCTGTCCGGCGGGTCCGTGTACGGCGGCCCCCGGGGCATGGCCCCGGTCGCGGAGATCCTCCCCGAGGAGGGCGGCCTCGGCGGCTGCGCGACGATCGGCCCGATGGCCTTCATCGGCGCCCTCACCGGCGAGCGGGTGCACGTGCTGCAGCTCGAGGAGCCCGAGGACGGCACCGAGCCCATGGACCCCGAGGAGCTCCTCGGCGGGCAGTACGGCCGGCTGCGCACCGTGGTGGCCGACGCCGAGGGTGCGCTCTGGATCACGACGTCGAACCGCGACGGGATCGGCCGACCCGGCGAGGGCGACGACAAGGTGCTGCGGATCCTCCCGCCGAGCTCGGGCGCCGAGTCGCCGCTCTAGCCCGTCCCCGGACCGCACCGGTGCACCACGTGGTCGCGCGGATCGATCGGGTTGTCGGGCGTGAGCTCGCCGTCGGCGTACCAGGTCGCGCCGGCCCGCTGCAGCGCGCGGATCGAGGCGATGTTGCCGGCGGCGACCGGGACGATCACGTCCTGCGCATCCGGGTGGTCGGCGAACCCCCGTGCGACGGCGGCCGCGATCAGTGCGGCGCCCAGGCCACGACCGCGGGCCGCCGGCTCCCCGATGAGGTAGTCGATGCTGAGTGCGCCCGGCGGGACCGGGCAGACCGGCGTCAGCTCCTCGACGTACTCCGGGTACGCCGCGATCGCGTAGACCTGCACGAGGCCGAACGGCTCGCCGTCCAGGCAGCCGAGGAACAGGTCCGTGGGCTCCGCGCCGTCGATCGCGGGCCCGAACTCGCGCTCGACGGCCTCCGGCGTGGTCTCGTGCGCCCACCAGCGGGCGACCAGCGGCTCGGCCAGCCACCGCGCCAGCAGCGGGAGGTCCGCCCGCGTGAGCCGGCGCAGCTGCACAGCGCTCAGCCCAGGAGCCGTTCCTCGAGCATCCGCTTCACGGTGGCCGCGTCGGCCTTGCCGCGGGTGGTCTTCATGACCGCACCGACCAGCGCCCCGATCGCCTGCACCTTGCCGCCGCGGACCTTCTCGGCGACGTCGGGGTTGCCCTCGATCGCGGCGTCGACGGCGGCGACCAGCTCGTCGGACTCCCCCATGACGGCCAGCCCGCGGGCCTCGACGACCTCGGTCGGACTCCCCTCGCCGGCCAGCACGCCGTCCAGCGCCTGGCGGGCCAGCTGGTCGTTGATGGTGCCCGCCGAGACCAGGCCGACCAGCTCGGCGACCTGCGCCGGGGTCACGGAGAGCTCGGCGAGGTCGACGCCGGCGTCGTTGGCTCGACGAGCGAGCTCACCGAGCCACCACTTGCGGGCGTCGGCGGGCGAGGCGCCGGCGGCCACGGTGTCGCTGACCAGCTCGACCGCGCCGGCGTTGACCAGCCACGCCATCTCGGTGGGCGAGATGCCCCACTCGTCGCTCAGCCGGGCGCGGCGCGCGGCGGGCAGCTCGGGCAGCGTGGCGCCCAGCTTGGCCACCCACTCCTCGTCCGGGGCGACCGGGACCAGGTCGGGCTCGGGGAAGTACCGGTAGTCGGTCGCCTCCTCCTTGCTGCGGCCCGGGGAGGTGCTGCCGGTGTCCTCGTGGAAGTGCCGGGTCTCCTGGTGCACCCCCGCGCCGGCGTCGAGGACGGCGGCCTGGCGGCGCATCTCGAAGCGGACGGCGCGTTCCACCGACCGCAGCGAGTTCACGTTCTTGGTCTCGGTGCGGGTGCCCCACTCGAGGTCGCCGATCGGGGCCAGCGAGGTGTTGACGTCGCAGCGCAGGTTGCCCTGCTCCATCCGGACCTCGGAGACGCCGAGGGCGAGCAGGATCTCGCGCAGCTCGGTGACGTAGGCCTTGGCCACCTCGGGCGCCTTGGCCCCGGCGCCGGGGATCGGCCGGGTGACGATCTCGACCAGCGGGATGCCCGCGCGGTTGTAGTCGATCAGCGAGTGGTCGGCGCCGTGGATGCGGCCGGTGGCGCCACCGACGTGCAGGTTCTTGCCGGTGTCCTCCTCGAGGTGCACCCGCTCGATCTCCACGCGGTAGGTCTCGCCGTCGACCTCGACGTCGAGGTGCCCGGCGGTGCACAGGGGCTCGTCGTACTGCGTCGTCTGGAAGCCCTTGGGGATGTCCGGGTAGAAGTAGTTCTTCCGCGCGAACCGGCACCACGTGGCGATGCGGCAGCCCAGCGCCAGCCCGATGCGGATCGTCGCCTCGATCGCGGCCTCGTTGGCCACCGGCAGCGAGCCGGGCAGGCCGAGGCAGACCGGGCAGGTCTGGGTGTTGGGTTCGGCGCCGAACGTCGTCGAGCAGCCGCAGAACATCTTCGACGCGGTGCCGAGCTCGACGTGGGTCTCGAGGCCGATGACCGGCTCGTAGCGGGTGAGGACCTCGTCGAAGTCGACGAGACGGTCCCCTGCGGTGGTGGTGGTCACGAGGTGGGCTCCTCCTTCGAGGCGGCTCGCTCGGTGCGCCCGGTGACCAGGGCACCGACGGCGGTCAGCACGCCGAGGACGATGAAGACGGCGAAGACGACGCGGCCGGTCAGGATCCAGCCGAGCGCGCCGGCGACGATCACGAACGCGGTGAGGCCCCAGGCGGCCTTGAGGGCCCCGCTCACGCCGACTGCTTCGGAAGCCGGTCGATCAGCGGGCCACCGGAGGCGGCCTCCAGCGCCGCGGCCACCTGGTAGCAGCGGTCGTCGGCGAGGGCCGGGGCCATGATCTGGAAGCCGACCGGCAGGCCGTCGGACAGTCCGCAGGGCACCGAGATGGCCGGGACACCGGCGAGACTGGCGGGCAGCGTGCACAGGTCGGCCGCGTACATGGCGACCGGGTCGTCGACGCGGGAGCCCAGCGGGAACGCGACGGTCGGGGTGGTCGGGCTGACCAGCACGTCGACCTGGTCGAACCCGGCGGTGAAGTCGCGCGTGATGAGCGTGCGGACCTTCTGCGCCTGCCCGTAGTAGGCCTCGTAGTAGCCGCTGGAGAGCGCGTAGGTGCCGAGGATGATCCGGCGCTTCACCTCGGCGCCGAAGCCCTGCTCGCGGGTGAGCGCCATGACCTCGTCGAGGTCGCGGCTGCCGTCGTCGCCGGCCCGGAGGCCGTACCGGACGCCGTCGAAGCGGGCCAGGTTGGAGGACGCCTCGCTGGGGGCGATCAGGTAGTACGCCGCCAGGGCGAGGTCGAAGGCCGGGCAGGAGATCTCGCGGACCTCGGCGCCCATGCCCTCGAGCAGCGCGACCGCCTCGGCGACGCGGTCGAGGACGCCCTGCTCGTAGCCCTCGCGGTGACCCTCGCCGCCGAGTTCGCGGACGACGCCGACCGTGAGGCCGGACAGATCGCCCTCGGCACCGCGGCGGGCGCACTCGGCGAGCACCGGCACGGGGGCGTCGATGCTGGTCGAGTCGAGCGGGTCGTGGCCGCCGATGGCCTCGTGCAGGAGCGCGGCGTCGAGGACGGTGCGCGCCATCGGGCCGGCCTGGTCGAGGCTCGAGGAGAACGCGATGAGGCCGTAGCGGGAGACCGAGCCGTAGGTCGGCTTGTGCCCGACCAGGCCGGTGAGGGCGGCCGGCTGGCGGATCGAGCCGCCGGTGTCGGTGCCGATCGCCCAGGGGGCGAGCCCGCCGGCGACCGCCGCCGACGATCCCCCGGACGAGCCGCCGGGGATCCGCTCCGGGTTCCACGGGTTGCGGGTGACGCCGTAGGCGGAGTTCTCGGTGGAGGAGCCCATCGCGAACTCGTCCATGTTGGTCTTGCCGAGCAGCACGGTGCCGGCGGTCTTCAGCCGCGCCGCGACGGTGGCGTCGTACGGCGGGCGCCAGCCCTCGAGGATCTTGGATCCGCTGGTGGTCGGGACGCCCTCGGTGACGACGACGTCCTTCAGCGCGACCGGTACACCGGTGAGCAGACCGCGGTCGGCGCCCGCGGCGCGTGCGGCGTCGGACTCCTCGGCGGCGCGCAGCGCGGCGTCGGGGTCGACGTGCAGGTAGGCGCCGAGGGCGCCGTCCTCGGCGGCGATGCGGTCCAGGTAGGCCCGGGTGACCTCGACCGAGGTGAGCTCGCCGGCGCCGATCGCGCGGGCGAGCTCGGCGGCGTCGGTGCTCGTGATGTCGGTGGCCGGGGCGGTCACGCCTCCTCCCCCAGGATGCGCGGCACGCGGAAGCGGCCGTCCTCGGCGGCGGGTGCACCGGCCAGGACGACGTCGCGCGGCAGGCTCGGCCGGGCCACGTCGGGCCGGAAGACGTTGGTCATCGGGACCGCGTGGGTGGTCGGCGGCACGTCCTCGACGGGGGCCTTCTGCACCTGGGCCACGGCGTCCAGGACGGCGGAGAGCTGACCGGCGTAGAGGTCGAGCTCCTCGTCGGTCACCGCCAGTCGGGCCAACCGCGCCAGGTGCGCTATCTCCTCGCGGGTGACGCGGCCGTTCCGGGAGAGCGTGCTCACTGGGGTGGGGACTCCATTCGGTGCTGCTCGACGGCTCGTTGCTCGACCGCCACTGTGACCTCGCCACTCTACGTGGGGCCCGTACGGGGTATCCGGTCCGAGAGAGTCTCGTGAGAAGCTGACCCCGTCACGATCGACGGAGATCGCAGAAGGACCCCCTGCCCCCGGCGCTCGCACGCTCGCACCGGGACCCTGCAGGGGGCCGACGACCCGGAGGTCCTGTGTCCTATCTCCTGCGCCTGGTGGTGCCTGATCGACCCGGCATCCTGGGCGCCGTGGCCACCGCGCTCGGTGACGCCGGCATCGACATCGTGTCCATCGACGTCCTCGAGCGCGGCGGTGGCGTCGCCGTCGACGACGTCGTCGTGGAACTGCCCCGCGACCGGGTGCCCGACAGCCTGATCACCGCCGTCCGCGCCGTCCCCGGGGTCGAGGTGGAGGCGCTGCGGCCGTTCGCCGGTCCGCTGGACACCCACCGCGAGCTCGAACTGCTCGAGGCGCTGGCCAGGACCGCCGAGGACGCGGCGGCGAAGCTGCTGGCCGCCGAGCTGCCCCGGGTGTTCCACGCCGGCTGGGCCGTCGTGCTGTCGGCGACGTCCGACGCCTGGGAGGTGGCGGCCGCCTCGGAGGCCGCCCCGGGCTTCGAGGGACTCGCCCTGCCGTGGATGCCGCTGCCGGGACCCCGGCTGCTGTCCAGCGAGGACGAGTGGATGCCCGAGCGCTGGCGGGAGATGGCCATCGAGATGATGGTCGCCCCCTACGGCGGGCCCGGGTGCGCGGTCGTGGTCGGCCGCTCGGGTGGGCCGGCGTTCCGCCGCTCGGAGCTGCTGCGCCTGGCGCACCTCACCGGGATCGCGACGACCGTCGCCTCGCTGCCGCCGGACTAGGCGCCGTCGCCGATGGTCGCCACCTCGCGGGCGGCCTCCGGGCCCTGCTCGAGCAGCACGCGGAAGCCGTCGTCGTCGAGGACCGGCGCCTTGACCTGCACGGCCTTGTCGTACTTGCTGCCGGGGTCGGCCCCGACGACGACGAAGCCGGTCTTCTTCGACACCGAGCCGGTGACCTTGCCGCCGCGCTCCTGGATGGCCGCGGTGGCCTGGTCGCGGCTGTAGTCCCGCAGCGAGCCGGTGACGACGACGGTGACGCCGGTCAGCGGTCCGGGGCCGGCGTCCTCGCCCTCGTCGGCCATGCGCACGCCGGCGCTGCGCCACTTCTCGACGACCTCGCGGTGCCAGTCGACCTCGAACCAGTCGCGGATCGACTTCGCGATCGTGGGCCCGACGCCGTCGGCGGCGGCGAGCTCCTCCTCGGTGGCCGCCATGATCCGGTCCATCGAACGGAAGTCGCGGGCCAGCGCCTGGGCGGCGGTCGGCCCGACGTGCCGGATCGACAGGGCGACGAGCACCCGCCAGAGCGGGACGTCCTTGCGGGTCTGCAGGTTGGCGAGGAGCTTGGCGCCGTTGGCCGAGAGCGTGCCGTCCTTCTTCGTGAAGAGCGGCGCCTGGGTGAGCGACTCCTCCTCGAGGAAGAAGATGTCGCCCTCGTCGCGCAGCAGGCCGCTCTGCAGGAGTGCGATGGCCGCCTCGTAGCCCAGCACCTCGATGTCGAAGGCACCGCGGCCGGCGACGTGGAAGACGCGCTCCCGGAGCTGGGCGGGGCAGGACCGGGCGTTGGGGCATCGGATGTCGGCGTCGCCCTCCTTCTCCGGCCGGAGTTCGGTGTGGCACTCGGGGCATTCGGCGGGCATGACGAACTCGCGCTCGTCGCCGGTGCGCGCCGCCACCACGGGGCCGAGCACCTCGGGGATGACGTCGCCGGCCTTGCGGATGACGACGGTGTCGCCGATCAGGACGCCCTTGCGCTTGACCTCGCTGGCGTTGTGGAGGGTGGCCAGCTGGACGGTCGAGCCGGCGACCTTCACCGGCTCCATGTACGCGAACGGCGTGACCCGGCCCGTGCGGCCGACGTTGACCCGGATGTCGAGGAGCTTGGTCGTCGCCTCCTCGGGCGGGTACTTGAAGGCGATCGCCCAGCGGGGCGCGCGCGAGGTGGAGCCGAGCCGGCGCTGGAGCGCGACCTGGTCGACCTTGACGACGACGCCGTCGATCTCGTGCGCCACCGAGTGGCGGTGCTCGCGGTACTGCTCGATGTAGGCCCACACGCCCTCGAGGTCGTCGACCACCTCGAACCGGTCGCTGGTCGGCAACCCCAGCTCGCGGAGGCGGCCGTAGGCCTCGGACTGGCGCTCGGGCTGCCAGCCGTCGTGCGCGCCGATGCCGTGGACGATCAGCCGCAGCGGCCGCGAGGCGGTGACCCGGGGGTCCTTCTGGCGCAGCGAGCCGGCTGCCGCATTGCGCGGGTTCGCGAACGGCGCCTTGCCCTGCTCGACCATCGACGCGTTGAGGTCGGCGAACGCCGCCACCGGGAAGTAGATCTCCCCGCGCACCTCGAGCCGCTCGGGCAGGTCCTCGCCGTGCGAGCTGGTGCGGGATGTCCTTCATCGTCAGCACGTTCGCGGTGACGTCCTCGCCGGTGTTGCCGTCGCCACGGGTCGCGGCCCGGACCAGGCGGCCGCGCTCGTACAGCAGGGCCACGGCCAGGCCGTCGATCTTGAGCTCGCACAGGAAGCTGGCTCCCGTGCCGCCTTCGCGCTCGATGCGCGCGGCCCAGGCGGACAGCTCGTCGCTGGAGAAGGCGTTGTCGAGGCTCTGCATGCGCTCGAGGTGCTCGACCGGGGAGAAGGTGGCGGCGAAGCCGCCGTTGACCTTCTGGCTCGGCGACTCGGGCGTGACCAGGGCCGGGTGCGCCGCCTCGATCGCCTTGAGCTCGCCCATCAGCTCGTCGTACTGCCCGTCGCTGACCAGGGGCTCGTCCCGCACGTAGTAGGCGAAGGCGTACCGGTCGAGTTCCTCGGACAGGTCGCGGTGCCGGGTGCGTGCGTCGTCCGGGACCTCGGTGACGTCCTCCTGGTCCACGGCGGCAGCGACCGTCGGTTCGTCGAGTTCGGCGCTCACGAACGAACGGTATCCGCCACGTCCGACGGTCGATCGTCGGTGACCGCTACGGGGGTTCTTCTGGTGCTCCGGGGGTTCTGCAGAACTCCAGGAGCGGTGAAACACTCCGATGCGTCAGTCGGGTCGCAGGTACTTGGCAGCCTCACGCACATGAGTCATCGCATCGCGCGCGTAGCCCGGCGTCGCGCCGGCGAGGCCACAGGCGGGCGTGAGCGTGACCGCGTCGGCCAGGTCGTCCGCCGCGAATCCCAGCTCGCGCCACCACGCGTGCACTCGGGAAGCGATCGCTTTCGGCGCGGGCAGCGCGGCGTCCGTCCCGGGAACGACGCCCAGGAACAGGTGCAGGCCCGCATCGACCGCCTCGCCGACCGAGTCGAGGTCCTGGATCAGCCCGAGGTCGAACGACACGGCCCCCGCACCGGCCGCGCGGAAGAGTCCCAGTGGCATGCGCTGGGCGCAGCAGTGCACCACCACCGCCCCGGGCAGCCCGGCCACGACGGCACCGAGTTCCTGCTCGACGACCGTCTCCTCCACCGCGGACAGCCGGCCGAACCCGCTCGCGGTGGGCAGCGCGCCCTGCAGCACCGCGGGCACCGAGGGCTCGTCCAGCTGCACGATCACCGACCCCCCGGGCACCCGGGCCGCGACGTCGGCCACGTGCGCCGACAGGCCCTCCACCAGCGACTGCGCGAGGTCACGACGTGCGCCGGCGTCGACGACTGCGCGGTCGCCCCGGCTGCGCTCGAGGGAGGCCGCGAGCGTCCACGGCCCGACGGCCTGCACCTTGAACGGCCCGGCGTACCGGTCGGCGACGTCCGCGAGCGCGTCGAGGTCGCGCGCGAGGAACTCGCGGGCCCGGCGCTGGTCGATGCCCGAGCGCGGCACGAGCCGCCACCCGGCCGGCGTGATGTCGACGGCCAGGTCCACGAGCATGGCCGCCGTACGGCCCACCATGTCGGCGCCTGGCCCGCGGCTCGGGGAGCTCCGGCAGGTGCGGCAGGTCAGGCAGCTCGCCGAGCACGAGGCGCAGCGCCTCGGCGGGGTCCCCACCCGGGAGCGAGCCGACGCCGGACGCGCCACCCCAAGCCGTCACGCCGCCGCCAGGACGGCGCCCTGCCCGAGCACGCGGTCCCCCCGAAGCGGGTCCGGCTCGTACAGCACGGCCGACTGGCCGGGGGCGACGCCCCGCTGCTGGTCGTCGAGGCGGATCAGCAAGCCCCCGTCGGCACTCGCCGACACCTCGCACCCGACCGGCGTGCCATGAGCACGCAGCTGCACCTCGGCCCGGAGAGGCAGGGACGGCACCGGTCCGGTCCAGGTCGGAGGTCCGGTCTGCACCGAGTTCACGCCCGCGAGGTCGGCCGTCCCGATGGTGACCGTGCGCGACACCGGCTCGATGCCGAGCACGTACCGCGGCCGCGCGTCGCCGACGGCGACGCCGAGGCCGCGCCGCTGGCCGATCGTGAACCCGTAGGTGCCGTCGTGCTCCCCCACCGTGGCGCCGGTGGCGGCATCGACGACGGGGCCCGGGAGGCTGCCGAGGCGACGGGAGAGGAAGCCGCGGGTGTCCCCGTCGGGGATGAAGCAGATGTCGTGCGAGTCCGGCTTGGTCGCGACGGCGAACCCGCGTGCGGCCGCGATCTCCCGGACGCGCTCCTTGGTCATCGACCCGAGGGGGAACCGTGCTCCGGCGAGCTGATCGGCGGTGAGCACGCCGAGCACGTAGGACTGGTCCTTCGCCGCGTCCACGGACCGCCGCAACGATCCGTCGACGAGCCGGGCGTGGTGACCGGTCACGACCGCGTCGAAGCCGAGCGCCTGCGCCCGGTCCAGCACGGCCGAGAACTTGATCTTCTCGTTGCAGCGCAGGCACGGGTTCGGCGTCCGGCCGGCGGCGTACTCGGCCACGAAGTCGTCGACGACGTCCTCGGTGAAGCGCTCGGCGAGGTCCCACACGTAGAACGGGATCCCCAGCTCGTCGGCGACCCGTCGGGCGTCGTGCGCGTCCTCCACGCTGCAGCACCCGCGGGCGCCGCTGCGCAGCATCTGCCGGTCGGGCGAGAGCGCGAGGTGCACGCCGGTGACGTCGTGCCCGTCGTCGACCGCCAGGGCGGCCGCGACCGCGGAGTCCACTCCCCCGCTCATCGCAGCGAGGACCCTCATCGCGTTCCCTGCCCGGCCCGCCGGGCGCGCTCCACCACGGGGCCGATCACGTCGAGGACGGCGTCGACGTCGTCCTCGCCCGTCGTGTGGCCGAGGGTGAACCGCAGCGAGCTGCGCGCGCGGTCGGTATCGGCCCCCACCGCGAGCAGCACGTGACTGGGCCGCGCGATCCCCGCGTTGCACGCCGAGCCGGTCGAGCACTCGATGCCCTTGGCGTCGAGCAGCATCAGCAGCGCGTCTCCCTCGGCGCCGGGGAAGGACAGGTGCGCGTTGCCCGGCAGCCGGCCCGGTCCCCCGGCGACGACGTCGTCGAGCGGCGGGCCGTTGAGCTGCGCGTCGGGGACCAGCTCCTGGATGCCGGCGACCAGCCGGTTCCGGAGGGCGGCCAGGCGCGGTGCGCGCTCCGGCCGCGCGGCGACGGCGCTGGTCGCGGCCACCTGGAGGCCGACGATCGCCGCGACGTCGAGAGTGCCGGACCGCACGTCGCGCTCCTGACCCCCGCCGTGCAGCAGCGGCGTGCACTCCGCGTCGCGGCGCAGCAGCAGCGCGCCGGCGCCCATCGGCCCACCCAGCTTGTGCCCGGTCATGGTCAGCGCGTCGACACCGCTGGCCGCGAAGTCGACCTCCACCTGCCCGACCGCCTGGACGGCGTCGGTGTGCAGCGGGACGCCGACGGCGTGCGCGACCTCGGTCAGTGCCGCGATGTCGGAGACCGCGCCGATCTCGTTGTTGGCCCACATGACGCTGGCGACGGCGACGTCGCTGCCGTCGCCGAGCGCGTCGGCGAGCGCCGACGGGGTGATGCGCCCGGACGGCTCGACCGCGAGCCAGGTGACCTCGGCCCCGTCGTGCTTGGCCAGCCACTCGACGCTGTCCAGGACGGCGTGGTGCTCGGCCGGGCTGGCGACGATCCGGCGGCGGGCCGGGTCCGCCTGGCGGCGCGCCCAGAAGAGCCCCTTGACGGCGAGGTTGTCGCTCTCGGTGCCACCGCTGGTGAACAGGACCTCCGACGGTCGCGCCCCCAGGGCAGCGGCCAGCCGCTCGCGCGACTGCTCGGCGACGCGACGGGCCGCGCGGCCGCTCGCGTGCAGCGAGGAGGCGTTGCCCACGCGGCCCAGCTGCGCGGTCATCGCAGCCAGTACCTCGGGGAGCACCGGCGTGGTCGCCGCGTGGTCCAGGTAGCTCATGGCCCTGCCAGCGTAGTCGCGGGCTCGCGACCGTCGGCGGCCGTCGCCGGGTCGGCACCGTCCGCACCGGCGCGCGGGGCCAACAGGGCACCGACGAGGGCGAGGGAGGTCAGCACTGCCACGGCCAGCAGCACCGCCGTGCGCAGCGGCAGCAGTCCGCCGGTGGCCGCGGCGACCAGCACCCCGACGACGCCGATGCACAGCGCCGAGGTGGTGACGTCGGCGATCTGGAAGGCGGCCGAGTCGGCACCCCGGCGGTGCTCGGGCGACCGGTCGAGCAGCAGCACGCCCACGCTCGGCATGCCGAGTCCCATGCCGAGTCCGGCCACCGCCCACGTGGCGTACGCGGGCCATCCGCCGACCCCGGGGACCGCGACGAGAGCGGTGGCCGCGATGCCGCCCGCGAGCAGGAGGAAACCGACGCGCAGCAGCACGGCTCGGTCGAGATCCGGTCGCCGTCCCTGGATCTGGGATGCGATCGCCCAGCCGAGCGCACCGGCGGTCAGTGGCACGCCGGCCAGCGCGGGGCTGTACCCGTGGATCTCGGACAGCGTGAGCGGCAGCAGCACGTCCATGCCGAAGAACGCCCCGGCCAGCAGCCCGCGCGAGGCGATGACGGCGGGCAGTCCCCGGCGCACCCGGACGGTGCCGGCCGGCAGCAGCTTCCGCAGTCCGGCCACGAGGGCGGCCAGCCCGAGCACGGCGATACCGACCGCGAGAAGGTCCCGGCGCTGCCCCGCGTACTGGAGCGCGCCGATGCCGACGCCGGCCAGCAGCGCCCACCACCGGCGTCCGGCCACCGGCACCGCCGTCCCGTCGGGGACCGCGAGCCGTCGGATCGACGGCAGGACGAGGGCCAGCCCGACCGCGATCAGCGGCAGCAGGCCGAGGAAGACCAGCCGCCACGTCAGGTGGTCGGTGACGAGTCCGGAGATCAGCGGTCCGACCAGCGCCGGTACGACCCAGGCCGCGGAGATCGCGCCGAACAGCCGCGGTCGCAGCGCCGGCTCGTAGGCCTGACCGGCGACGACGTAGAGCGCGACCGAGATGATCCCGCCGCCGATGCCCTGCAGCGCGCGGGCGCCGACGAAGAGAGCCATGTGCCCGGCCACGCCGGCCACCAGGAGGCCCCCGGCGAAGAGGCCCACGCCCGTCAGCAGGGCGGTGCGGGAGCCGTGCCGGTCCCCCAGGTCGCCACCGAGCACCATCCCGATGACCGACGCGACGAGGTAGGCCGAGAACGGCCAGCCGTACCAGGCGAGGCCGTCGAGCTCGCGGACCGCTGTCGGCATCGCCGTCGCGACGGCCATGGCCTCGAAGGCCACGAACGTGACCAGCATGAGCAGCCCGGCGGTCGTGAGCCGGTGGGCCTTGTCGAAGACCCCTGCCGGACTCCCGGTCTGCACGGCTTCCTCCTCCACATGCGTCGAGCGCCGGCCCCGCGAGGGGACCGGCGCTCGACGGTACTGCGGGCGAACTCAGCCCTTGCGGGCGGTGATCTGCTCGGTGGCCTGCGGGACGACGGTGTTCAGGTCGCCGATCACGCCGAAGTCGGCCAGCTCGAAGATCGGGGCCTCGGAGTCCTTGTTGATCGCCACGATGGTCTTCGAGGTCTGCATGCCGGCCCGGTGCTGGATCGCTCCGGAGATGCCGATGGCGATGTAGAGCTGCGGGGACACGGTCTTGCCGGTCTGCCCGATCTGGAAGGTGTGCGGGTAGAAGCCGGAGTCGACCGCGGCGCGGGAGGCACCCACGGCGGCGCCGAGGGAGTCGGCCAGGCCTTCGATGATCGAGAAGTTCTCCGCCGAGGCGACCCCGCGGCCACCGGAGACGACGATCGAGGCCTCGGTCAGCTCCGGGCGGCTGGACTTCTGCTCCACCACCCGGTCGACGACCTTGACCTGCTTGGCGGCATCGGAGATCGCCACGTCGACGGTCTCCTCGGCGCCCGCGGCGGGCGCGGCCTCGGGGGTGACCGAGTTGCCGCGCAGCGTGTAGATCGGGGTGCCGGTGGTGACCTTCGAGTGCACGATCGTCGCCCCGGCGAAGGCGACCTGGGTCGCGGTGCCGTCGGCGGCGATCTCGCTGACGTCGGTGAGGAAGCCGGAGTTCGTCTTGATCGCCAGGCGGCCGGCGATCTCCTTGCCCTCCGGCGAGGACGGGATGACGACGGCGGCCGGCGACGCCGACGCCACCAGCTGCGCCAGCACCTCGGCCTTCGGCGCCACCAGGTAGCCGTCGATGTCGTCGGACTCGGCCACGTACACCTTGGCCGCGCCGTACTCGGCCAGGGCGTCCTTCACGCCGGCGGCCGTGCCGGGCGCACCCAGCACGACGGCGGAGGGCTCACCCAGCGCGCGCGCCGCGGTGAGGGCCTCCAGGGTGGTCTTGCGGACTCCTCCACCGGCCGGGTTGAGCTCGACCAGGACCAGGACCTCTGCCATGTCTGTATCTCCTCTTCCGGTACGGGCTCAGACGATCTTCTGGCTGACGAGGTAGTCGACGAGCTTCTGCGCGCCGTCGCCTTCGTCGGTGACCTTCACGCCCTCGCCCTTGGGCGGGCGGCCGGAGAAGTCGAGCACCTGGCTGGTCGCGTTCGACAGGCCCACGGTCGAGGCGTCGACACCCAGGTCGGCCAGGGACTTCGTCTCCACGGGCTTCTTCTTCGCGGCCATGATCCCCTTGAACGAGGGGTAGCGCGGCTCGTTGATGGTGTCCCAGCAGGACACGATCGCCGGCAGCGAAGCCTCCAGCGCCCAGTAGCCGCCGTCGGTCTGCCGCTCCACCTTCGCCGTCCCGCCCTCGACGGTGAGCTTGCGGGCACCGGTCAGCTGCGGGATGCCCAGCCGCTCCGACAGCAGCGCCGGCATCACCGACACCTGCCCGTCGGTGGACTCCGCGCCGCACAGCACCAGGTCGTACTCCAGCTGGCCCAGCGCCGCGGCGATCACCGCCGACGTCGCCACCGCGCACGAGCCGTGGATGGCCTCGTCCACGACGTGCACGGCCTTGTCCGCGCCCATCGACAGCGCCTTGCGGATCGCGTCGGTGGCCGAGTCCGGGCCGACGGTCAGGATGGTGACCTCACCGCCCTGCGCATCGCGGACGGTCAGGGCCTCCTCGATGGCGTACTCGTCCATCTCGTTGATGACGTTGTCGGCCGAGGCGCGGGCGACGGTGTTGTCCGCCGGGTCCAGCTTGCGCTCGGTACCCGAGTCGGGGACCTGCTTGACAAGAACGACGATGTTCATCGCGCTGACCTTCCTCAGTACGCGTTCAGGACGCGGACACGGGGGTCCGCCTGGCTCCGATCATGGATGTTACTGGCTGGTAACGCCGCGCCGCCCGGAGGGCCGCGTGACGCCGGTCACGCGGATCGTCGCAGGTCCATGGGAGCCGATGAACGCCGGAGGTCGGCTAGGCGGAGGGGCAGACGCAGCCCCGGGTCAGGGCCGCGGCCCGGGTGGCCGAGCAGAAACGCAGCGAGATGGCGTCGTGCGCGCTGAGCGCGTGCGGGCACATCTCGCAGGCGCCTTCGACGGCCTCGGGACGGGCGGTGGTCTCGACAGGGGTGCTGGTCATGAGGACGAACCTGACTGAGCCGGTGTGACCGGCACGCAGCGGCGTGCTCCCGGCCCGGCACCGGCGGCGGGGGCCGGTGCGCGACGTGAACCAGAACGACCCTGACGCTACGCCTGCCCCGCGCGCCGCAGGCGCACGCGCACGCCTTTACCCGGTGACGGCCCGGCTCCTAGGCTGCCGCCACCGTGGGCCAGTCGGCCCAGCGAGGGGGCTCATGGCATGACCGCGCGGCAGTTCGGCCACTACGAGCTGGAATCGCTGATCGGCGTCGGTGGCATGGGCGAGGTCTGGCGCGCCACGGACACCCGCCGCGACCGCACCGTCGCGCTCAAACTCCTCCCCGAGGCCCTGGGCAACGACACGGATTTCATCAACCGGTTCCGCCGGGAGTCGCACGTGGCCGCCCGACTCCGGGAGCCGCACGTCGTCCCGATCCACGACTACGGGGAGATCGACGGCCGCCTGTTCATCGACATGCGCCTCGTCGACGGCCGCGACCTCGGCGTGATCCTCAAGGACGGGCCGATCCCGCCCGCCCGCACGATCGCCCTGATCGCCCAGGTGGCCGACGCCCTGGAGGCCGCGCACGCCGACGACCTGGTCCATCGCGACATCAAGCCGTCGAACGTGCTGGTCACCGCGAACGACTTCGTCTACGTCGTCGACTTCGGCATCGCCCGTTCCATCGGCAGCACCCGCTCGTCGCTGACGCTGACCGGCGCGACCGTCGGAACGCTGGACTACATGGCACCCGAGCGGTTCACCAACCAGCCGCTGGACGGGCGCGTGGACGTGTACTCGCTCGCCTGCGTGCTCGCCGAGTGCCTGACGGCGACCCGCCCGTTCCCGGGCGAGGACCTCGCCTCCCTGCTCTACGCCCACCTGTACACCGATCCCCCGCGGCCGAGCACCATGGTCCCCGGGGTCCCCCCGGCGCTGGACGACGTCATCAGCCGCGGCATGGCCAAGCGTCCCGAGGACCGCTACTCCACGCCCTGCGAGCTCGTCGCCGCGGCCCGGGCAGCGCTCGACGGCGCGGGCGGGGTGCCCGCCCCGCGGAGCCCGTCGACGCAGCCGGCCGCGGTTCCCGTCGGTCCGCCTGCTCCCCCACCGACGATGCCGGCGGCGATGGAGGTCGGTCTGCGGACCGAGGGAGGGCACCGCACGATCGACCCCCTGCCGGCGCCGCAGGGCCCCGACGGTCCGGGCGGTCCGCCCGCACCGGGCTGGCAGGGTCCGCCGGCGGGTCCGGGATGGCAGGGTCCACCGGCGGGTCCGGGGTGGCAGGGTCCACCGGCGGGTCCCGGGTGGCAGCAGCCCCCGGTCGGGCCGGTCCCGAACGGCACGTCCAGCCGCAACCGACGGCTGGCACTGGCGGTCGGCCTGGTGCTCGTCCTGGTGGCCGGGGTTCTGACGTTCCTGCTCTGGCCCGACGGCAACGACCCCACGGCCGGCAGTGACACCGGGACGACGACGACCGGTGCGACGCCGACCGCCTCGGGGCTCACCCTGCCATCGGCCGGCCCACCCACCGCGCCGCCGCCGGAGCCCGCGGCGAGCATCGCGGTGCCGACCATCTTCGGTGCCCCCGTGCCGGTGAATCCCACCCCCGGCTACCTGCAGATCGCACCCAACGGGCGGTACGGCTACATCGCCAACCGTGACGAGGGCATCGTCACCGTGCTGGACACGACCAGCAACGCCGTCACCGCGACCATCCCGATCACCGCCGGCCCGCCGCAGTTCATCACCTTCTCGCCCGACGGCGCCGTGGCCTACGTGACGATCTACAACGCCGACTACACCTACAACGCGGTCGCGTTCGTCGAGACCAGTTCCAACACGGTCACCGCGACGGTGGAGGTCGGGCTCCGTCCGTTCGCCCCGTCGACGTCCCCCGACGGTTCGCTGCTCTACGTCCCGCTGCACGACGAGGGCCGGGTGGAGGTCCTCGACACGGCGACGGCCCAGGAGGTCGACTCGTACGAGGTCGTGCCGAACCCGCACTGGATCGCGATCTCGGAGGACGGCACCATCGGCTACACCGCCAACCACGAGTCGGGCGTCGTGTCCGTGCTCGACCTCTCCGACGGCGGCCGGGTCCTCACGACCATCCCGGTGGGCCAGGCGCCGCACAGCATCCAGGTGTCCCCCGACGGGACGCGGGTGTCGGTGGTCAACTTCGAGAGCAGCACCGTCTCGGTGATCGACACGGCGACGAACGCCGTCGTCGCGACCATCCCCGTGGGTGCCAAGCCGCAGGACATCACCTACGCGCCGGACGGCCGGCACTTCTACACGGCGAACGTCGACGGCAACACGGTGTCGGTGATCGACACGGCCACCAACCAGGTGACGGCGACCATCCCCACCGGGAACGGGCCGACGAGCATCTCGGTGACGCCCGACGGCCGGCGGGCCTACGTCACCAACCTCAACGACGGGACCGTGCGGATCCTCGACATCTCCGCGGTCTAGCGGCGGTCAGGCCTCGACCGGGACGACGAGCACCGGGCGCTCCGCCGGCGTCACCGACACCGCGGTGCCCGGCGTGAGCTCGGCGCTGACCGCACTGGCGACGTCGACCCGCACCTCCACGCCGTCGGGGAGGCCGACCAGGACCCGGGTGACCGCGCCCGAGAACGTGCGGGTGATGACCCGCCCGGCACCGCCCGGCTCCTCCCGGACGAGCAGCGCCTCGGGCCGCACGAGCGCCGTCACGGGGCCAGGGGGTGGCGTGGCACCGCTCACGGGGAGGCGGACGCCCAGGACCTGCACGGCGTTGTCGGCGAGCGTGGCGGGGATGCGGTTCATGGTGCCGACGAACTCGGCGACGAACGCCGTCGCGGGGCGCTCGTAGAGGTCGTCGGGGCTCGCGATCTGCTCCAGCCGGCCGCTGCGCATGACGCCGACCCGGTCGGCGACCGACAGGGCCTCGGCCTGGTCGTGGGTGACGAAGACCGTGGTGATGCCGAGCTCCAGCTGGATGCGGCGGATCTCCTCGCGGAGCTGGACCCGGACCTGCGCGTCGAGCGCCGACAGCGGCTCGTCCAGCAGCAGCACCTGCGGCGCGACGGCGAGGGCCCGGGCCAGGGCCACGCGCTGCTGCTGGCCGCCGGAGAGCTGGTGCGGATAGCGCGCGCCGCGGTCGGCCAGGCCGACCAGCTCCAGCAGCTCGCCGGCGCGTCCCGCCCGCTCCCCCTTGTCCCGGCCCCGCACCCGGAGGCCGAACGCGACGTTCTCGGCGACGGTGAGGTTGGGGAACAGGCTGTAGGCCTGGAACACCATGCCCATGTCCCGCTTGTTCGCCGGGACGTCGGTGATGTCCCGGCCCCCGAGCAGAACCCGCCCGGCGTCCGGGCGGTCGAACCCGGCGATCGCCCGCAGCGCCGTCGTCTTGCCGCAGCCGGAGGGCCCGAGCAGCGCCAGGAACTCGCCGCCGGCGATGTCGAGATCCAGCCCGTCGAGGGCGAGCACCGAGCCGTACCGCCGGGTGAGCCCCTCCAGGCGGACGGCGACCCCGGGGCGCTGGCCCGTCACGGCGGCACCGGCGGCGACCCGGGCGGACGCGGGGGCGGGGGTCATGCGGACTCCTTCGAGCCGGGCCGGCGGTCCAGCGCGGAGATGATCAGCAGCAGCATCCAGGTGACGAACAGGGACAGCACCGAGACGGCCACCGACAGCTGCGACTGCGAGCCGGAGATCCGGAGGATCCACGTCGGGAACGTCTCGAAGCCGAGGATGTTGGCGACGGTGAACTCGCCGAGCACGAGGGCGAAGGTGATGAACGAGGCGTTCAGCACCGACGTCCGCAGCACCGGCAGCACCACCGAGACCAGGACCCGCGGCCACGAGGCGCCGAGGTTGCGGGCGGCCTCGGTGAGCGTCTTCAGGTCCGAGCCCCGCACCCCGGCGTCGAGCGCGCGGAAGACGAAGGGCATCGCCAGCACGACGTAGACCAGCACCAGGATCCAGGGGAGGTCCGGCTCCTGGAGGGCGAAGAAGACCTCGGCCAGCGGGGTGTTGAGGAAGTACTCCGGCGCCCACTCGAGCACGCTGCGCACGCCGACGACCAGCGCGATCGGCGGGAGCACCAGCGGCAGGAGCGTGAGGATCTCGACCGTCGTCCGCAGCCGGCGGAGCCGCAGCTCGACCAGCACGACCGTCGGCACCATCAGCACGAGGGCGAGGACGACGGTCAGCCCGGACAGCGCGAGAGACCTCGTGAACGCCTCGGCGAACCCCTCCGCGGACGGGATCTCCGCGTAGCGGCGGAGGCTGACGCCGTCCGGCGAGCGGACGGTGAACCACACCGAGGCGGCGATCGGGACGAGGAAGTACAAGCCCAGGACGGCGAAGACGACGAATCGCCACGCGCCGGCGCCGCGTCGCGCCCGGACCGGGGTCGGCGGGGCGACCGCTCCCCCGCCGGTCACCCCCGCCGTCGACAGGGCGGTCATGCCAGCCACCGCTGCGTGCGCCGCTGGACCCAGGCGTAGAAGACCATGACCACGCCGATGAGCACGACCATGCCCAACGCCAGGGCCTTGCCCAGGTTCTCCGAGCCGACGACGACGTTGCTGGAGAGCGCGTCGGCGATCTGCAGGGTGACCAGCGGGATGCTGCTGCCGACCAGCGCCTTCGCGGTGGCGTAGGCGGCGAACGCGCTGGCGAACAGCAACATGGTCGCGCCGATGACCGGCGGCGCCAGGACCGGCCCGCCGACGTGCCGCCAGTACTGCCAGCCGGTCGCGCCGAGGTTGTCGGCGGCCTCGCGCCACTGGGGCCGCAGTGCTTCGAGCGCCGGCGTGATGGTCAGGACCATCAGCGGGATGAGGAAGTACAGGTAGACCAGCGCGAGGCCGGCCATCGAGTACAGCGAGAAGCCCCCCAGCCCCAGGCCGAACGTGTCCTGGAGCAGGGCGGTCACGACGCCGGAGGTGCCGATGGTCGCGATGAAGGCGAAGGCCAGCGGGATGCCGCCGAAGTTGGCCAGGACGCCGGCGGCCGTCAGCACCAGGCGGCGCAGGAGCAGGTTGCGTCGGGTGCGCAGCACCGCGAAGGCGAGCGCGAGCCCCAGGACGGCCCCGAGCACGGCGGTGATCGCCGAGAGCTGCAGGCTGCCGAGGTAGGCGCGGCGGTAGGCGCCCTCGGTGATGGCGACGATGTTGTCGGTCGACCAGCTCTCCTCGAAGGTCACCGGGTCGGTCGCGCGGAAGGCCTCGACGGCCAGCACGCCGATCGGCAGGAGGAGGAAGACCGCGACGTAGAGGAAGAACGGCAGCGCGCCGAGCGCGCTCAGGACGGCGCCGCGCCGGCCCCTCCTGCGAGGGGCCGGCGCGGCGGTGTCACCGGCTGGAGTGCTCAGCCGGAGATCTCTTCGTTCCAGCGCTCCGCCACGACCTGCTGCGCGGCGGTCTCCTGCTCCTGGGTCGGGAACTCGGCCGTGCCCTCGACCGACGGGAGGGCCGAGAGGGCCTCCTCGTCGGCGGTGCCGGCCTCTTCCATCGCCGGCAGCCGGACGGGGCGGGCGCCGCCCGCGAGCCAGATGTTCTGGCCCTCGTCGCTGTAGAGGAACTCCTGCCAGAGCCGCGCCGCCGCGGGGTGCGGGGCGTAGGCGCTGATCGCCTGGCTGTAGTAGCCGCCGAAGAGTCCGTCGCTGGGCACCGCGACCTGCCACTCGACGCCCTGCTCGGAGAGGGTCTCGGTGAGCCCGGCGTTGAGGTAGTCCCAGTCGATGGCCAGCGGCGTCTCACCGCTCTGGATGGTGGCCGGCGTGATCTCGACGGGGTTGAAGTTGCCGGCCTCCTTCACGTCCACGAAGAAGTCGATGCCGGGGCCGATGTCGTCGAGGTCGCCGCCGTTGGCGAGCGAGGCGGCCCAGACACCGGCGAAGGCGGCTGCGGCCTGCGTCGGGTTGCCGTTGAGCGCGACCTGACCGGCGTACTGCGGGTCGAGCAGGGCCTCGAAGCTGGTCGGGCACTCGTCGATCACCGAGGCGTTGCAGCCGATCGAGATGTAGCCGCCGTAGTCGTTGTACCAGTAGCCCTCGGGGTCCTTCTGGCCCTCGGGGATCTCGTCCCACGTGGCCACCTGGTACGGCGCGAGGAGGTCCTGGGCCTGCGCCTGGCGCGCGAACGCCGTGCCGAGGTCGAGGACGTCGGGAGCCCGGTCCTGGCCACGCTGGCTGGTGACGGCGTTCAGCTCGTCCTGGCTCGAGCCGTCGGGGGTCGCGCTGTTGATCTCGATGTCGTACTTCTCGCTGAACGCATCGAGCATCGCGCCGTAGTTGGCCCAGTCCGGCGGGAGGGCGATGACGTTGAGCGTGCCCTCCTCCTGCGCGGCCTCGACCAGGGCGTCCATCCCGCCGAAGTCCTCGGCCGAGGTCGCGGTGGCGGCGTCGGACCCGTCGCCTCCGCCGCCCCCGTCGCCACCGCCGTCGTCCGAACCGCAGGCGGTCAGGGTGATTCCGGCGGTGACGACCGCGATCGCGGTCCGCAGGGTCCTAGGTCGCACGTGTCCTCCTGATGTGGTGCCGCGCCGCGCCAGTGCCCCGTCGACGCTGGTCGGCCGGCTCCGCGATTGTGGCCGAACCGGCCGCTGGCGGGTCGGATCCGGACACGAACGTGTGATGACCGTTATCGAACGGCTCAGCGACCGGTGAACTGCGCCTTGCCCGGCCCGCTCTCGAGGAAGGAGCGCATGCCCGTCTTCTGGTCCTCGGTGTCGAACAGCTCGGCGAACAGCCGGCTCTCCAGCTCGAGGCCGCCGGACAGCGGCAGGTCCAGGCCCTCGTCGATCGCGCGCTTGGCCGCGGCCATCGCGAGCGGCGGGCCGGCGGCGAACTTGCGGGCCATGGCCACCGCCGTCGAGTACACCTCGTCGTCCGGGACGACGGCGTCGGCGAGACCGATCTCGAGCGCCTCCTCCGCGCCGACGTGCCGCCCGGTGAAGACCAGGTCCTTCGCCTTGGCGGGGCCGACCAGCCGGGCGAGCCGCTGGGTGCCGCCGGCGCCCGGGATCACGCCGAGCAGGATCTCCGGCTGGCCGATCTTCGCGCCCGCGCCGAGCACCCGGAAGTCGGCGCACAGGGCCAGCTCGTAGCCGCCGCCGAGGGCGTAGCCGGTGACCGCGGCGATGACCGGCTTGGGCAGCTTCGCGACCTCGGTGAAGCTCGAGGTCAGCTCGCGGCCCCAGGCCACCATCGCCGTGCCGTCCACCTGCGCCATGGCCTTGATGTCGGCGCCGGCCGCGAACACCCGCTCGCCGCCGTAGAGCACGACGGCGCGGACGTCGTCGCGACGGCCGGCCTCCAGGGCGGCGGCGCGCACCTCCATGTGGAGCTGCTCGTCGATCGCGTTCATCTTCGGACGGTCGAGGCGGATCGTGCCCACCCCGTCCTCCACCTGCAGGGTCACGAACTCCGGGTCGGCCATGCTCGGCACCCTAGCCAGCGCCGGCTCACGCGGCGCGGCGGGCGGTGAAGCGGCCGTCGGTGCGGGTGAGGTCGAGCTTCAGACCGAACGTGTCGGAGAGCGTCTCGGCGGTGAGGACGTCGTCGGCGGCGCCGGAAGCCACCACCTCGCCGGAACGCAGCAGCAGCGCGTGGTCGTAGCCGGGCGGGATCTCCTCGACGTGGTGCGTGACCAGCACCTGGGCGGGCGCGTAGTGGTAGCGGGCGAGGTCGGAGAGCCGCGCGACCAGGTCCTCCCGGCCGCCGAGGTCGAGGCCGGCGCCGGGCTCGTCGAGGAGCAGCAGCTCGGGGTCGGGCATGAGCGCACGGGCGATCTGGGCGCGCTTGCGCTCGCCCTCGCTGAGGGTGCCGAACGGCCGGTTGGCGAAGGGCGCGATCCCCCACTGCTCCATGAGCATCGCCGCGCGGGTCAGGTCGTGGACGTCGTACTGCTCGCGCCACCGGCCGACGACGGCGTACCCGGCCGAGACCACGATGTCGCCGGTGCGCTCAGCGCCGGGGATGCGCTGGGCCAGCGCGGCGCTGGTGATCCCGATCCGGGGCCGCAGCTCGAAGACGTCGACCGCCCCGAGCGTCTCGCCGAGCAGCCGCACCTCGCCGCGGGTGGGGTGCATGTGCGCGGAGGCGAGCGCCAGCAGCGTCGTCTTCCCCGCCCCGTTGGGCCCCAGGATCACCCACCGGTGGTCGGGCTCGACGGCCCAGTCCACACCGCGCAGCAGGTGGGTCTCCCCCCGCACCACGTCGACCCCGGTCATCCTGACGACCGCCCCGTCGGAGGCGACTGCGCTCGACACGACCCCATCCAACCAAGCCCGACCCGGCCGCACGCGCTCCGGGCAAGGCACGATGCCGCTGTGACGCATCGCACCGGCCTGCCCATGGGTGAGGTTCTGCCCGGCTCGCCCTCGCCGCTCGGTTCCCAGTGGGACGGCACCGGCACCAACTTCGCGATCTGGGCGCACGGAGCCACCGCCGTCGACCTCTGCGTGTTCGACCCCGACGGCTCCGAGCACCGCCAGCGCCTGGAGGAGACCACCCACCAGGTCTGGCACGGCCGGCTGGCCGGCGTCGGGCCGGGGCAGCGCTACGCCTACCGCGTGCACGGCCCCTACGAGCCGGCGGCCGGTCTCCGCTACAACCCGGCCAAGCTGCTGCTCGACCCCTACACCCGCGCCGTCGACGGCGACGTGACGTTGCACCCCGCGCTGTTCGGCTACGCCGGCGACTCGGTGGACTCCCCCATGCGCGATCCGCACGACTCGGCGCCGTACGTGCCGCGCGGCGTCGTCGTCCACGATCCGTTCCCCTGGGACGGCGACCGGCCGCCGCGCACCTCGTGGTCGGACACCGTCATCTACGAGGTGCACGTCAAGGGGGCGACGGCGGCCCATCCCGACGTCCCCGTGCCGCAGCGCGGGACCTACGCCGGCCTGGCGCATCCGGCGTTCGTCGAGCACCTCCAGACCCTCGGCGTCACCGCCGTCGAGCTGCTGCCGGTGCAGCACTTCGTCTCCGAGCCGCACCTGCTGCGCCGCGGCCTGACCAACTACTGGGGCTACAACACCCTCGGCTACTTCGCGCCGCACGCCGGCTACAGCTCCTCGGGCAGCGGCGGCGGCCAGGTCACCGAGTTCAAGACGATGGTCAAGGAGCTGCACGCCGCCGGCATCGAGGTGATCCTCGACGTCGTCTACAACCACACCGCCGAGGGCGACCACACCGGCCCGACGCTGTCGTTCCGCGGCATCGACAACCCCGGCTACTACCGGCTCGACGGCGGCAACCGCGCCCGCTACACCGACTACACCGGCTGCGGGAACACCCTCGACGTCCGCCGTCCCGCGGTGCTCGCCCTGCTGATGGACTCGCTGCGGTACTGGGTCACCGAGATGCACATCGACGGGTTCCGGTTCGACCTCGCCTCGGCGCTGGCCCGCTCGATGCACGACGTCGACCGGCTCTCGGCCTTCTTCGACGTCGTCTACCAGGACCCGGTGGTCAGCCAGGTCAAGCTGATCGCCGAGCCCTGGGACGTCGGCGAGGGCGGCTACCAGGTCGGCAACTTCCCGCCGCCGTGGACGGAGTGGAACGGCAAGTACCGCGACACCGTGCGCGACGTGTGGGCCGGTGCCCACGTCGGCGTCCGCGATCTCGCCTACCGGCTCACCGGCTCCTCGGACCTCTACCGCTCCGACGGCCGCCGCCCGTTCGCGAGCATCAACTTCGTCACCGCCCACGACGGCTTCACGATGGCCGACCTGGTCACCTACGAGCACAAGCGCAACGAGGCCAACGGCGAGGACAACCGCGACGGCGAGAACCACAACCGCAACTGGAACTGCGGCGTCGAGGGCCCGTCGGACGACCCGCAGGTCCAGGCCCTGCGCGCCCGCCAGGTGCGCAACCTGCTGACGACGCTGCTCGTCTCCACCGGCGTGCCGATGCTGACCGCCGGCGACGAGCTCGGCCGCACGCAGCGCGGCAACAACAACGCGTACTGCCAGGACAACGAGATCTCCTGGCTGGACTGGAAGGACGTCGACGAGGACCTGCTGGCCTTCACGACCCGGATGCTGCGGCTGCGCCGGCAGTCACCGGTGCTGCGGCAGGAGGCGTTCTTCGAGGGCCACGAGATCAAGGGCACCGAGCTGCCCGGCACCGGCGGCACGCGCGACCTGGCCTGGTTCGCCCCGGACGGCGGCCAGCTGACCACCGGCGACTGGTTCGACACCGGCCTGCAGACCCTCGGCATGTACCTCGACGGCCGCGGCATCCGGCACCGCGACGAGCACGGCCGGCCGGTCGTGGACGAGTGCTACCTCGTCCAGCTCCACGGCGGCTCCAAGCCGGTCACCGTCACGCTGCCCGGGCCGCCCTGGGCCGACGGCTACGAGCTGGCCCTCTCCACCGAGTACCCGACCGGCGCCCCGCCCTCGGTCACCGTGCTGCCCCCGGGCCGATCGAGGTCCCCGGACGATGCGTCTGGGTGCTGCGCGTCGTGCGGCGGGCCTGACGGATCTGTCCGCCATGCCTCACTGCGGCAACGATCTGGCCATGACCACGGTGAGGCGTCTGACGGCCGTGGCGATCGCCGCCATCGGTCTCGTTGCCTGCAGCGCTGACGACGGCGGCGGTGACGCAGCGGATGCCCCCGCTGAGACGTCGACCCAGGAGACCTCGACACCCGCGTCCGGAAGCGGTGACGCGATCCTGATCGAGACGCGCATCACCGACGCCAGAGCTCACACGGGCGAGGTCCTCGACGGGTCCCTCATCGGCGAGTCGGCGTTCTGCCCGGGCGGGGAGTCCACCGGATCCAGCGAGGGGGCGACCATCACGGCGACGTTCAGCTGTCCCGACGGCACGCTGACGGTGCGAGTACGCGCCGAGGCAGAACAGCGCGGTCCAGAGCGCGGACGTGGGAGGTCGTGAGCGGCACCGGCGAGTTCGAAGGCCTGCGCGGGGGCGGCTGGATGGTGGCCGCGTTCGTCGGCGACGATCCCGGATGCCGGCCGCGAGATCTTCACCGGCACGGTCACCGGGTAGCGCGGCGACAGAGTGCGCTGAGGCCCCGTTCCAGAGCTCGGAACGGGGCCTCGAGCGCGCTGCGTGCGGTCTCGCTATTCCTGGGACTGCTCGAAGGTGATGACGGTCCAGCCGAGGAGCAGGCGGTCGCCGTCGGAGAGGGGGTGGGCGACGCCGGGCTCGAGCTGGGTCCACTCGGTGGCCTCGGGGCCGGCGACGTGGGTGCCGTTGAGCGAGCCCAGGTCGACCAGGGAGACCTCGCGGCCGGACCGCTGCAGGGCGGCGTGGGCCGAGGAGAGGACGTTCTGGGTGTCCGCTATCGGGACGGCACGCGCCCCACCGCTGGTCACCATCTCGTGGTTGTCGGGCCGGCGACCGAGGACGAGGTCCTCGTCGACGGTGACGACCATGCCGTCGTCGAACCGGAGCACCGGCGCGGCGGACGCGTCGGGCCGCCAGAACGCCGTCTGCTCGCCGGACTCCGGCGGGGCCGCCTCCTGCGGGCGGGCGACCGAGGCACCGGAGCCGAAGCCCGCGTCGGAGGCGGAGCTGAACGACGACGGCGCAGCGGTCGCCGGCGGGGCCGCCGCAGCCGCCGGGGCGGGCGCGGCGACGGACAGCAGCGCGCCGGAGCCGGGCACCGTGCCCTCGACCAGGTCGTAGGAGACGCCGGGCGGCATCTGGGGAGCGGCCTGGCCGGGACCGACGTACACCGTCTGGCCCAGCGAGAAGCCGGAGGCGAGGGTGCCGCCTTCGACCGACGACCCGGAGAGCGGGACGCCGTCGACGGCGGGCTGACCCTTGCCGGCCCAGAGGGCGACTCCGGCGCCGGAGTCGTCGGTCAGGACGAGGGCGAAGGACGCCGCCCCGTGGGCGAGAGAACCCACCTGGCCGGCCACCGCGGCGAGCACGCGGTCAGCACCAGAGCCAGAGACGCCGAGGCAGGCGTGCAGGGCGGCGACGAGGGCCGGCGAGCCGGGCGCGTCGACCCACAGCAGACCGGCGCCGCGGCGGGCGACGACGGAGTCTCCGGGGAGGACTTCACAGCGGTCGGGCATGCCTACAGCCTAATGATCTGCGGGCGCTCCGCGAGGTCGTCCGCCATCGCCACGCCGGGCCACGAACAGGTCACACGGGGTGGTTGGGACCCGCGTGACCAGAGGGTCGCGAGCGGTGACCAGAGCCGCTTCAAGCGCTCGTCACCACCCCGAGTTCGGCCGGGTCGGCGAGGTGCTCGGAGTACGGGAGCACGCGCACCGTGTAACCGAAGGCACCGGTCCGCTCGAGCGGGACGGTCGCGGTGAACCAGTGCCGCGACCCGTCGGTGTGCTCGTGCTTCATCGGCAGGCAGGTGACCTGGTGCAGCGCGTCGGTCTCGTCGACGCGGCCGTAGGCCGCCTGGACCTCGACCTCCTCCGGGGTCAGGCCGGGCAGCTCCACCTCGGCGCGCAGGTCCAGCGTCGACCCGATCTGCGGGGTGTCGCTGCCGCCGGTCGCCTCCACGTGGGCGACGCGCACGTCGTGCCAGTGCTGCAGCACGTGGCTGCGCCAGGCCGCCTCCTCCCGCGCGGGGGCGTAGCCGTCGGACGCCAGCGACCGGGCGGAGCCGGCGGCCGGCACGTACAGCGCCCGCGTGTAGTCGCGGACCATGCGGGTGGCGAGCACCTTGGGCCCGGTCTCGCGCAGCGTGTGCCGCACCATCTCGACCCAGCGCGTGGGCACGCCGTCCCGCGTCCGCTCGTAGAAGCGGGGCACGACCTGGTTGGAGAGCAGGTCGTAGATCGCCCGCGCCTCGACCTCGTCGCGGCGGTCGGGGTCGGCGACGCCGTCGGCGGTGGGGATGGCCCAGCCGTTCTGGCCGTCGAACCACTCGTCCCACCACCCGTCGCGGATGGAGAGGTTCAGCCCGCCGTTGAGCGCGGCCTTCATGCCCGAGGTGCCGCACGCCTCCAGCGGCCGCAGCGGGTTGTTCAGCCAGACGTCGCAGCCCCAGTAGAGGTAGCGCGCCATCCCGATGTCGTAGCCCGGGAGGAAGGCGATCCGGTGCCGGATCTCCGGGTCGTCGGCGAAGGCGACCATCTCCTGGATCAGCTGCTTGCCGCCGTCGTCGGCCGGGTGGCTCTTGCCGGCGATGATGAGCTGGATCGGCCGCTCCGGGTCGAGCAGGAGTGCCTTGAGCCGCGCCGGGTCGCGCAGCATCAGGGTGAGCCGCTTGTAGGACGGGACCCGCCGGGCGAAGCCGATGGTCAGGACGTCGGGGTCGAACGCGGTCTCGGTCCAGTCGACCTCGGCCTCGGTGGCACCACGCGAGAGGGCGGTGTCGCGGATCCGGCGGCGCACCTCCTCGACCAGCCGTCCGCGCAGCGTCCGGCGCATGCCCCAGAGCTCGGCTGCCGGGATCTTGTCGACGCCGTCGAAGTGCACGTCGCCGTCGACGACGTCGACCGGGTCGCCCTGGCTCGAGGTCTGGGTGCCCATCTCGATCAGTTCACGGGCGGTCCACGTCGGGGCGTGCACGCCGTTGGTGATCGAGCCGATCGGGACGTCGCCCTCGTCGAAGCCCGGCCACAGGTCGCTGAACATCCCGCGGCTGACGTGCCCGTGCAGCTGGCTCACGCCGTTGGCGCGCTGACCGAGCCGCAGGCCCATGTGGGCCATGTTGAACTTGGTCGGGTCCTCCTCGGCGCCGAGCGCGAGCAGCTCCTGCAGCGGCACGCCGAAGCCCGCGAAGTACCGCTCGATGAGCGCCTTCGGGAACCGGTCGATGCCGGCCGGGACCGGGGTGTGCGTGGTGAACACCGTGCCGCCACGGACGGCCTGCAGCGCCTCGGGGAACGACAGCGAGTGCGCCTCGGAGAGCTCGCGCATCCGCTCGACGCCCTGGAAGCCGGCGTGGCCCTCGTTGGCGTGGAACACCTCGGGCTGCGGGGTGCCGGTCAGCCCGCAGTAGGCGCGCACGGCGCGCACGCCACCGATGCCCAGGAGCATCTCCTGCCGGAGCCGGTGGTCCTCGTCGCCGCCGTAGAGGCGGTCGGTGACGACCCGCTCGATCGGCGCGTTCTCCTCGATGTCGCTGTCGAGCAGCAGCAGGGAGACCCGGCCGACCTGGGCCCGCCACACGTGGGCGTGCAGCGTCCGGCCCTCGGGCAGCGGCACGGTGATGACGACGGCGGTGCCGTCGGCCTGGCGGAGGAGCTTGAGCGGGAGACCGTGCGGGTCGAGCGACGGGTAGTGCTCGAGCTGCCAGCCGTCGGCCGACAGACCCTGGGCGAAGTAGCCGGCCCGGTAGAGCAGTCCGACGCCGATCAGCGGGAGGCCGAGGTCGGAGGCCGCCTTGAGGTGGTCGCCGGCCAGGATGCCCAGGCCGCCGGAGTACTGGGGCAGCACCTCGGTGATGCCGAACTCGGCGGAGAAGTAGGCGATGGCCGCCGGTGCCTCGGCACCCAGGCTCTGGTACCAGCGCGGGGTGGAGAGGTACTCCTCCAGGTCGTCGACGGCGTCCTTCAGCCGCCGGATGAACTTGCGGTCCTTGGCCAGCGCGGCCAGGCGCTCCGCGGAGACCTCCCCGAGGACCTTCACCGGGTCACCGCCGCAGCGCACCCACAGCTCGGGGTCCAGGGTCTCGAAGAGGTCCCGGGTTTCCGCGTGCCACGACCAGCGGAGGTTCATGACCAGCTGGGAGAGCGGCGTCAGCGGCTCCGGCAGGGCGGCCCGGACAGTGAATCGACGGAGTGCTCGCACCGGGCGAGACTAACCACACCGCGCAATGTCTCCGTTCTCACACGGAACACCTGGACTCAGGAGCCCCATGGCCACCAAGCGTTCCCCGGTCCCGCCCATCCCGTCGCGCGGCCGTGGTGCGGCCCGCGCCGATGTGCTGCCCACCGGCGACCTCGATAGCGTGATCGCGATGACTGGCCGCCCTGACCTCCGCCTCGGCATCTCCGATGTCGCCCCCGTCGTGTCCTGCGGGTCCTTCTCGGCCCGCGCGGTCGTGGGCGAACACGTGCCGATCACCGCCACCGTGTTCCGCGAGGGCCACGACGCCGTGGCCGCCAACGTCGTGTGGGAGCCAGCAGCCGACGGGTCCGGCTCGTCGCCGTTCATCCGGATGGCGAAGTTCGGCAAGGAGCCCGACCGCTGGCTCGCGACCGTGGTCCCCGACCAGGAAGGCCAGTGGGCCTTCGTCGTGGAGGCGTGGAGCGACCCGCTGGCCACCTGGCACCACGCGGTCGAGGTGAAGGTCGCCGCCGGCCAGGGACCGGAGGAACTCGCCAACGACCTCGAGGAGGGCGCCCGGCTGCTCGACCGCGTCGCCGGCGAGGCCGACCCCGAGCACAAGGACGCCGTTCTCTCCGCCACGGCGGCGCTGCGCGACACCTCGCTGGAGCTGACCGCCCGCATCGCGCCGGCGTTCGCCGCGAACCTGCAGGCGTACCTGCACGAGCACCCCGTGCGCGAGCTGGTCACCCGGTCCCCGCGCTACGAGGTCTGGGTCGACCGGCCGCGGGCTCTCTACGGCTCCTGGTACGAGTTCTTCCCGCGCTCCGAGGGACCGGTCGTCGGCGGCGTCCCGACGCACGGCACGTTCGCCAACGCCCAGGACCGGCTGCCCGCCGTCGCCGACATGGGCTTCGACGTGGTCTACCTGCCGCCGATCCACCCGATCGGCAAGGTCAACCGCAAGGGCCCGAACAACACCCTGACTCCGGGGCCGGACGACGTCGGGTCGCCGTGGGCGATCGGCAGCGACGAGGGCGGGCACGACGCCGTCCACCCGAAGCTCGGGACGATGGAGGACTTCCGCGCCTTCGTCGACCGCACCCGTGAGCTGGGCATGGAGGTGGCGCTCGACTTCGCGCTCCAGGCCGCCCCGGACCACCCGTGGGTCGCGACCCACCCGGAGTGGTTCACCACCAAGCCCGACGGGTCGATCGCCTACGCCGAGAACCCGCCGAAGAAGTACCAGGACATCTACCCGATCAACTTCGACAACGACCCCGAGGGCATCTACGCCGAGTGCCTGCGGGTGATCCGTGTCTGGATCGACGCCGGCGTGAAGATCTTCCGCGTCGACAACCCGCACACCAAGCCGCTGAACTTCTGGCACTGGCTGATCTGGGAGGTGAAGAAGACCGACCCCGACGTGCTCTTCCTCGCCGAGGCCTTCACCCGGCCGGCGATGATGCACCAGCTGGCGCGCATGGGGTACACGCAGTCCTACACGTACTTCACCTGGCGGACCGAGCGCGGCGAGCTCGAGGACTACGGGCGCGAGCTGGCCGACAACAGCCACTACATGCGGCCGAACTTCTTCGTGAACACCCCGGACATCCTCCACGAGTCGCTGCAGTACGGCGGCCCGCCGATGTTCAAGATCCGCGCGGTGCTCGCGGCGATGATGAGCCCCACCTGGGGCGTCTACTCGGGCTTCGAGCTGTACGAGCACGTCGCCGTCCGGCCGGGCAGCGAGGAATACCTCGACAGCGAGAAGTACCAGCTCCGGCCGCGCGACTGGGCCGCCGCGGAGACGTCGGGCCGGAGCCTGGCGCACTACCTGCGCCGGCTCAACGAGATCCGTCGCGCGCACCCGGCCCTGCAGCAGCTGCGCACGCTGCACTTCCACCCGGTCGACAACCCGAACCTGATCTGCTTCTCGAAGACCGACCCCGGCTCGCAGGACGCCGTCCTCGTGGTGGTGAACCTGTCCAGCCACCACACCCAGATCGGGACGACGGCGCTCGACATGCCGGTGCTCGGGCTGGACTGGCACGAGCGGTTCGGCGTCACCGACGAGATGAGCGGGGCGAACTACGACTGGGGCCAGTTCAACTACCTCGAGCTCGACCCCTACCGGGAGCCCGCGCACGTCTTCGCGCTGACGCTGCCTCGACCGGTGCAGTTCCCGCCGCACGTCTCCTGAAGCCCCGCCCCCCTACTCGCACGCTCCACCCCCGCAACCACACCCCACCGAGGGCAGCCTCCGCACATGACCGTTCCCGTCCCTGACCGCCCCCGCCGCTCCGCGCTGCCGCCGCCCGGCAGCGACCCGGAGTGGTACAAGCGCGCCGTCTTCTACGAGGTGCTCGTCCGCGGGTTCGCCGACAGCAACGCCGACGGCATCGGCGACCTGCGCGGGATGATCGACAAGCTCGACTACCTGCAGTGGCTCGGGGTCGACTGCCTCTGGCTGCCGCCGTTCTTCGCCTCGCCCGCTGCGCGACGGCGGCTACGACGTCAGCGACTACACCGCGGTGCTGCCCGAGTTCGGCGACATCGAGGACTTCCACGAGTTCCTCGACGCGGCCCACTCCCGCGGCATGCGCGTGATCATCGACTTCGTCATGAACCACACCTCGGACCAGCACCCCTGGTTCCAGGCGAGCCGCAGCGATCCCGACGGGCCGTTCGGAGATTTCTACGTCTGGGCCGACGACGACAGCGGCTACTCCGACGCCCGGATCATCTTCGTCGACACCGAGAGCTCGAACTGGACGTTCGACCCGGTGCGCAAGCAGTACTTCTGGCACCGCTTCTTCTCCCACCAGCCGGACCTCAACTTCGAGAACCCGAAGGTGCAGGAGGCGATCATCGACGCCCTGCGCTTCTGGCTGGACCTCGGCATCGACGGCTTCCGGCTCGACGCCGTGCCCTACCTCTTCGAGGAGGAGGGCACCAACTGCGAGAACCTGCCGAGGACCCACGAGTTCCTCAAGCACGTGCGCAAGGTGGTCGACGCCGACTACCCCGACGTCGTGCTGCTCTGCGAGGCCAACCAGTGGCCGGCCGACGTCGTCGAGTACTTCGGCGAGAACGGCGACGAGTGCCAGATGGCCTTCCACTTCCCCGTGATGCCGCGCCTGTTCATGGCGGTGCGGCGGGAACAGCGGTTCCCGATCTCGGAGATCATGGCCCAGACGCCGGAGATCCCGGACAACTGCCAGTGGGGCGTCTTCCTCCGCAACCACGACGAGCTGACCCTCGAGATGGTCACCGACGAGGAACGCGACTACATGTGGGGGGAGTACGCGAAGGACCCCCGCATGAAGGCCAACATCGGCATCCGCCGCCGGCTGGCCCCGCTGCTCGACAACGACACCAACACCCTCGAGCTGTTCAACGCGCTGCTGCTCTCGCTGCCGGGCTCGCCCGTCCTCTACTACGGCGACGAGATCGGGATGGGCGACAACATCTGGCTCGGCGACCGCGACGGCGTCCGCACCCCGATGCAGTGGACGCCGGACCGCAACGGCGGCTTCTCGACCGCCGATCCGCAGCGGATGTACCTCCCGCTGAACCAGGACCCGGTGTACGGCTACCAGGTCACCAACGTGGAGTCCCAGCTGCGCAACACCAACTCGATGCTGCAGTGGATCCGCCGGATGATCCAGGTCCGCGGGCAGCACCCGACGTTCGGGGTGGGCAGCTACGAGGAGGTCGGCTCCCGCAACCCGACCGTGCTGTCGTTCGTCCGCGCGTTCGGCGACGACGTCGTGCTGTGCGTCAACAACCTGTCCCGGTTCCCGCAGCCGGTCGAGCTGGACCTGCGCCGCTTCGAGGGCTACACGCCGGTCGAGCTGACCGGCCGGGTCGAGTTCCCGCAGATCGGCGTCCTGCCCTACATGCTCACCCTCGCCGGCCACGGCTTCTACTGGTTCGAGCTGTCCCGGCCGCAGGAGCCCAGCGACGAGCACGACTGGGAGAGCGAGGGCTCGTCCGCCGTCGCCGACTCCCTCCTCGCGGCGGGTGTGGTGCACGCGGCCGACGACCGGTCGGGCGACAGCGACACCCCCGGAGGAACCGCATGAGCGCCGCCCTGGTCGAGCTCCTGCGGGAGTGGATGCCGCACCAGCGCTGGTTCGGCAGCAAGGGCCGCGAGTGGGCCGACGTCAGCGAGGACGGCTTCCTCCTCGACTCGGCCGGCCCCGTGCTGTCGGTGCACCGCGTGCAGGTGACCTTCACCGACGGCGGCCGCGAGACGTACCTGGTCCCGCTCTCCTGGCGCAACCACGTCATCGAGGAGCTGTCCTCGGCCTTCGTCGGTGCCGTGCCGGGCAAGGACGGCGAGAACTACGCCTACGACGCGATGCGCGACCGCGACGCGACCTCGCCGTGGCTGGTGCACCTCGTCGCCGCGGCCACCATCGGGCCGATGCACTTCCATCCGGCGGGCGTCGCCTACATCCCGGAGGGGCTGCCCGGCGACATCGTCTCCGGCGAGCAGAGCAACACGTCGCTCATCTACGGCTCCGAGGCGATCCTCAAGCTGTTCCGCCGACTGGAACCCGGCCTCAACCCCGACGTCGAGGTGCACGACGCGCTGCGGCAGCGGGACAACAAGCACATCGCGCCGCTGCTCGGGCACGTCGAGATCGACGACCCGGCCGACCCGTCGGCACCCCCGGCGACGGTCGCGATGCTCCAGCGGTTCGTGCCCAACGCCAGCGACGGCTGGCGGCTGGCGACCGCCAGCGTGCGCGACCTCTACGCGGAGGGCGACCTGCACGCCGACGAGGTGGGCGGCGACTTCGCCGCCGACAGCGAGCGGCTCGGGGCGGCCACCGCCTCGGTGCACGCCGACATGGCGGCGGTGCTGCCCACGGAGCCGGCCGACAGCGAGTGGTTCGGCACCGTCGCCGCCCAGATGAACGAGCGCCTCGACGCGGCCCTGGACGTCGTGCCGCAGCTGGCCGACCACGCCGACGCGATCCGGAAGCTGTACGCGGCGGTCGGTTCGAGCACCGAGCCGGTGACCCGGCAGCGGGTGCACGGCGACCTGCACCTCGGCCAGGTGCTGCGCACGGCCACCGGCTGGATCGTCCTGGACTTCGAGGGCGAGCCCGCCCGTCCGCTGGCCGCCCGCCGCGAGCTGGACAGCCCGCTGCGCGACGTCGCCGGGATGCTCCGCAGCTTCGACTACGCGGCGCGGCACATGCTCGTCGAGCAGCCGGAGGACTCCCAGCGCGCCTACCGCGCCCAGGAGTGGGCCGAGCGCAACCGGGCCGCCTTCTGCACCGGCTACTCCACCGCCAGCGGACTCGAACCGTGCGGTGAATCACCACTCCTCCGTGCATTGGAGGCCGACAAAGCGGTTTACGAGTGCGTCTACGAGGCACGGAACCGTCCGCACTGGCTGATGATCCCGCTCACCTCCCTCTCCCGGCTGACCGGCCGCGACTGAGCGCCGACCCCCAGACCCAGCGCCCCGAAGACCAGAGGACGGCGAGACGATGACGAACGACTCAGGCAGCGAGCAGTTGCCCGACACCAGCGCCGAGGTCCCCGCGAAGCGCGCCCGCAAGGCCCCCGCCTCCGCGAAGGCGACGGCGGCCAAGAAGGCGCCCGCGGTCAAGAAGGCGCCCGCCGCGAAGAAGGCGCCCGCGGCCGCGAAGAAGGCGACGGCCGCGAAGACGACGGCCGCGAAGACGACCGCTGCCAAGCGGGCGCCGGCGAAGAAGGCCACGACGGAGCCGGCCGCCCTGCCGCCGGCCGAGTCGCCGACCGGGCACTCCGTGCCCTCGGAGCGGGTCCGCGAGGTCAGCGGCGACGACCTGCGGGCCGTCGTCGAGGGGTGGTCGCACGATCCGCACGCCGTCCTCGGCACGCACCGGACCGCCGACGGCTGGGTGGTGCGCACCCTGCGGCCCGAGGCCGTCGCGGTCGCCGTCCTGGACCAGGACGGAACCCGGTACGACGCGCGGCAGCTGCACGGCGGCGGGATCTACGAGGCGCATCTTCCGCAGCAGCCGGGCGACTACCGGATCGAGGTCGCCTACAACGACGGCCAGACCGGCACCACCAGCTACGTCGTCGACGACCCCTACCGGTGGATGCCCACCCTCGGCGAGCTCGACCAGCACCTCATCCGCGAGGGGCGGCACGAGCGGCTCTGGGAGGTGCTCGGCTCGCACGTCCGGCGCTACGACACCCCCCGCGGCACGGTCGAGGGCGTCTCCTTCGCCGTGTGGGCGCCCAGCGCCCGCGGCGTCAAGGTGACCGGCGACTTCGACTACTGGGAGGCCCGCGCCTACCCGATGCGGTCCCTGGGCTCGTCGGGTATCTGGGAGATCTTCATCCCCGGCGTCCAGGTCGGCAGCCGGTACCGGTACCACGTGCTCGGCGCCGACGGCACCTGGCGGGAGAAGTCCGACCCGCTGGCGTTCGCGACGGAGGTGCCGCCGCTCAACGCCTCGGTCGTCACCGAGTCGGCCTACGAGTGGGCCGACGACTCCTGGCTGGCCGACCGCGCCCAGGCGGGCTGGCACGAACGGCCGATGAGCGTCTACGAGGTGCACATCGGGTCGTGGCGGCAGGGCCTGTCCTACCGGCAGCTGGCCGACGAACTGGTCGACTACGTCGTCGACGCCGGCTTCACCCACATCGAGTTCATGCCGGTCGCCGAGCACCCGTTCGGTGGCTCCTGGGGCTACCAGGTCACCTCCTACTACGCGCCGTCGGCCCGCTACGGCACCCCCGACGACTTCCGCTACCTCGTGGACCGGGCCCACCAGGCGGGCATCGGCGTCATCGTCGACTGGGTCCCCGCGCACTTCCCCAAGGACGAGTGGGCGCTGGCCCGCTTCGACGGCACCCCGCTGTACGAGCACGCCGACCCGCGGCGCGGCGAGCAGCTGGACTGGGGCACCTACATCTTCGACTTCGGCCGGTCCGAGGTGCGCAACTTCCTGGTCGCCAACGCCCTGTACTGGTGCCAGGAGTTCCACGTCGACGGCATCCGCGTCGACGCGGTCGCCTCGATGCTGTACCTGGACTACTCGCGCGACGACTGGGTGCCCAACATCCACGGCGGCCGGGAGAACCTCGAGGCCGTGGCGTTCCTGCAGGAGATGAACGCCACGGTGTACCGCGAGGTGCCCGGCGTGGTCACCATCGCCGAGGAGTCCACCGCCTGGCCGGGCGTCACCCGCCAGACCCACCTCGGCGGCCTCGGCTTCGGCTTCAAGTGGAACATGGGCTGGATGCACGACTCGCTGGGCTACATGGAGAAGGCCCCGGTGTATCGCAGCTACCACCACGGCCAGATGACGTTCTCGATGATCTACGCCTACTCCGAGAACTACGTGCTGCCCATCAGCCACGACGAGGTCGTCTACGGCAAGGGCTCGCTGCTCCGGAAGATGCCCGGCGACCGCTGGCAGCAGCTGGCGAACCTGCGCGCCTACCTCGCCTACATGTGGGCCCACCCCGGCAAGCAGCTGTTGTTCATGGGCGCCGAGTTCGGCCAGGACGCCGAGTGGGCCGAGAGCCGCTCGCTGGACTGGTGGCACCTCGAGGACCCGGCACACCGCGGGATCCTGCAACTGGTGACCGATCTCAACACCCGCTACCGGGAGGTCGACGCGCTCTGGTCCCTCGACATCGACCAGTCCGGCTTCCAGTGGATCGACGCCAACGACGCCTCGGGCAACGTCCTGTCCTTCCTGCGGTACGGCAAGCCGGCGACGGACGGCGGGAAGGGCTCGGCACTGGCCTGCGTCGCCAACTTCTCCGGCAGCCCGCACCACGAGTACCGGGTCGGGCTGCCGCGCGGCGGGCAGTGGCGAGAGGTCCTCAACACCGACTTCGAGGGCTACGGCGGGTCGGGCGTCGGCAACCTCGGCGGCGTCCAGGCGGTCGAGGAGCCCTGGCACGGGCAGCCGTTCTCGGCGACCGTGGCAGCTCCCCCGCTCGGCACGGTCTGGTTCCTGCACGAGGGCTGAGCGGCGGGAAGGGCACGATCGGGGGTCCCGGCGCGTTGGAACTCCCCGGGACAGGGTCGGACCAGGCATTCTGTCCCGGCTCCTGATCGTGCCGGGCTGATCCGGCCTTCCCGCAGACAAGGTGACGAGCCCTCATGAGGCAGGTCCTGCGCCGCACGCTGCCCACGGTCGCCGTGGGCATGCTGCTCGCCGGTTGTTCCACAACGACGGTCGTCGGTACGGCCTCACCGGGTGCCGGTGAGCCGTCCGACGTGGCCGCCGATCAATTTCCCATCACCGGGGTCAGCGACAGCGAGGTCGACCAGTTCGCCCGCAACGCGCTCGCCGACCTCGAGACCTTCTGGAAGGCGGCCTACCCCGAGTTCTTCGGCGAGGAGTACACGCCCCTGGCGGGCGGCTACTTCTCGGTCGACTCCAACAACATCGACCCGTCCGCCTACCCGGACACCGGCATCGGCTGCGCGGACGAGTACATCGCGCCGGAGGAGGTCGCCGGCAACGCCTTCTACACCTCCGGGTGCGACCTGGTCGCCTACGACCGGGCGCTGATCCAGGAGCTGTCGGACAACTACGGGCGCTTCCTCGGCCCGGTCGTCATGGCCCACGAGCTGGGCCACGCGATGCAGGGTCGGTTCGGCGGGCTGGACGCCGCGCAGATCATCGTCGAGACGCAGGCCGACTGCCTCGCCGGTGCCTGGACCCGCTGGGTGGCCGACGGCAACGCCGAGCACGTCGCGATCCGCGTGCCCGAGCTCGACGACGTCGTCCGCGGCTTCCTGCTGCTCCGCGACCCGGTCGGCAGCAATCCCAACGACCCGTCGGCGCACGGCTCCTACTTCGACCGCGTCTCCGGCTTCTACGCCGGGTTCGACGGCGGCGTGGCCTCCTGCCGCGACGACTTCGGCGACGACCGGCTCTTCACCGCCGCGTCGTTCGACCCGGAGGAGTACGACAACGAGGGCAATGCTCCCTACGAGGACATCGTCGGCTGGATCTCCGACAGCCTGCCGGAGTTCTACGGGACGATCTTCTCCTCCGGCCTGGGCCGGGAGTTCCAGGCACCGGCCGTCCAGGCGTTCGACGGAACTGCACCGGAGTGCGGGGACATGGGCGCCGAGGACCGCGAGCTCGGGTACTGCGAGTCCGACACGACGGTCTACTACGACCAGACGGACCTGGCCGGCCCCGCGTACGACCAGATCGGCGACTTCGCCATCGGTACGGCGATCTCGCTCCCCTACGCCCTCGCGGCGCGCGATCAGGCGGAGCTGTCGACCAACGACGGCGATGCCACCCGGTCGGCCGTCTGCCTGACCGGCTGGTACACCGCCCAGTGGTTCAACGGGGCGTTCACCGAGCAGACCGGGGCCGAGATCAGCCCCGGCGACGTCGACGAGGCGGTCATCTTCCTCCTGGAGTACGGCGTCAACCCGGCGGTGTTCCCGAACGTCGACTCGTCCGGCTTCGAGCTGGTCGGTCAGTTCCGCAGCGGATTCCTGCAGGGCGGCGGCGCCTGCAACATCGGCGTGTGACGTCGTCCGCGGTGCGGGGCCTGCGCGGCCCCGCACCGCGGCTCGTCAGTACAGCGCGAGCGTGAGCTGACGGCGGGCGACGCCGACCCGGGGGTCCTGGTCGCCGACGATGCCGAACAGCTCGACCAGGTGCGTGCGCGCCCGGTCGCGGTCGTCACCGGCGGTCCGGCGGACGACGTCGAGCAACCGGTCGAACGCCGCGTCGACGTTGCCCGTGCCGAGCAGGAAGTCCGCGGCCCGGGTCTGCGCCTCGACGTCGTCGGGTGCGGCGTCGGCGGCGGCGAGCGCGTCGGGCCCGGCCTCCTCCGCGCGGCGGAACAGCTGCACCTGCTTGAGGGCCAGACCGGCCTCCGGGTGGTCGGGCTCGGCGTCGAGGATCGCCTGGTAGGCGGCCTCGGCGGCGGGAAGGTCCCCGCGCTCCAGGGCCTCCTCCGCCGCGTCGAGACGGGGGTCGTCCAGCCCCGGATCCTCGTCGTCCTCGGCGCCCGGCACGCCTCCCCCGGTGGTCGCCTTGACGAGCTCGGTCACGAACTGCCGGGCCTGCTCCTCCGGGATGGCGCCGGTGAACTCGGCGACCAGCTGCCCCTGCCACACCGCCTTGACGGCGGGGATGCCCTGCACGCGGAGGCCCTGCGCGAGTGTCGGGTTCGCATCGACGTCCACCTTGGCCAGCACCCAGCTGCCCCCGCCCTCGGCAGCGAGCCGCTCGAGCACCGGGGAGAGCTGCTTGCACGGCCCGCACCACTCGGCCCAGAGGTCCAGCACGACCGGCACCTGGAAGGAGCGGTCGAGCACCTCGGCCTGGAACGTGGCCTCCGAGACGTCGACGACCGCCGAGCCCGGAGCCCCGTTCGGTACGCCGGCGCTCGGTGGCGGCGCGGCCTGGGCGCGCTGGGCGGCCTCCGACCGCGCCTTGACGGCGGCGAGGTCGACCGCGCCGGCCATGGCAGCGGCCATCGAGGCCTGCTGCGCCTGAGCCCGCGGATCGGGACGGGCGGGACGAGTGGGCTGCATGCCCACGATCATCCCACCGCCCTCAGGAGCGCGGCCGGTGACCGGTGTAGCCGACGACCTGCTGGAACGTCGGGCGGTTCTGCCAGTCGATGGGCCGCACCCCGACCACGCCGGCCGTCGTGGCCCGGATGTCGTCGATGTGCTTGTCGTAGGTCAGCTCGTCGACCGACGAGACACCCTGCGCGGCCAGCACCCGGTCGACCGCCGCGCGCAGCGACGCCCGGAGCGCCTCCTGGCAGGCGGCGAGGTCGCCGCCGCCGCAGTAGGCCTGCGACCAGGCGCCCGGGTCCTCGCCCCGGACGCGGTCGAGGTCCTTGAGCACGTAGCCGTACCAGGCGACGCCGTTCCACGAGGAGCCCAGGCCCTGGCGCGGGTGGTCGTCGAGCCGCTGTGGCAGGTCGGCGACCAGGTCGCCGAGGGTGCCGGCCAGCAGTTCCTGCGCGACCGGGCGGCCGGAGCCGTCGGTCGGCTCCCACCACTCGTCGAACAGCGCGATCGCGGCCTGCTCCTCGTAGGCGCCGTCGCGGTCCTGGTCGAGGCGGTGGGCACCGCGGTCGGCCCAGCCCCGCAGCAGGCCGGTGGCCTCGGCCAGCGCCGGGTCCTCGCCGATCACGTCGAGCAGCGACGGCAGCGTGTAGACGGCGCGGGAGTCGACGGTGGCGGCGTCCTGGACGGCGGCGACCATGTCGACGGTCGTCACGCCGCCCTGCGCGGCCAGCTCCGTCATCCGGTCGGACAGCGCCTCGCTGCGGTGCACCGGGCCGTAGCCCCACTGGTCGTCGGCCGCGCCGAATCCGGGCGCCTGCTTGTTGTTCCAGGAGACCAGGAACCCCGAGGGCGGGTTGACCTGCTGCGGGTGGCCTTCGGTGGCGAGCCAGCCCTGCCAGTCGTACTGGGAGTCGCCCCAGCGCGGCAGGTGCGGGTCGGTGCCCTCGGCGCGCAGCGGCAGCCGCCCCGAGGAGTAGTAGGCGATGTCGCGGTCGTCGACGTAGAACCAGTTGAACGTGTAGTCGATCGCCGCGACGGCGTCGCGGAAGCCGGCGGCGTCCTGCACGTAGTCGGGGTTGCCGAGCCGCTCGAAGCCGAGCGCGGAGTCGAGCTCCCGGCCGTAGGTGCTGCGCTGGGTGACGACGGCGACCGGCGCGCCGTCGACCGTGGTGCGGAGCTGGACGATGCCGTGCTCGGTCCGCAGCACGAGGAAGCGGTACTGCTGGGGAGCGCCGGGCGTGGCCGCCGTCGGCGTGGCCAGCTCCTCGTGCACGTCGCGGTCCATCGGCACGCACTCGCCGTCGCGGAGGTAGGCCTCGGACTCGACGGTCGCCGTCCCACCGTCGGTCTCGCACAGCCGGACGACGACGGTGTCCACCAGGTCGCTGCCGGCGCTGGTGGCCGACCACGCGTAGTCGACCCCGTGGCCGAGCTGGACGACGAGGCTGGTGCCGGCGAAGGAGACACCCCGGGCCCGGATGCCCGGCGCGACGACGGCCTGCTCGGTGAGCAGCTGCGGAGCGAAGTAGCCGGTCTGCGGGCCGAACACGACGGCCGGGTGGCCGTCGGCCGTGCGGTCGGCGCCCATCAGCGCCGCGTTGCTCATGCCGTCGGGCACCCGGCCGAGATCGATCGGGCCGAACGGCCCGTCGACGACCATCGGCCTCTCCCCGAGCCGGCCCTGCAGTGCGGCCGGCCCGGGGATCGGCACCCCGCCGGACCCGGCGTCGGCCCCCGTGCCCGGCGCCGTCGGTCCGTCGAGGTCTGGGAGGGCGACGCCCGGGAGGGTCGGGTCGACCGGGCCGCCGCCGTAGGGCGCGGGGGTGCTGGCCGTCGTCGGCGCCTGCGGGTCGTCGGCGAGGCGGAGGTCGTCGAAGACCCGGCGGGCCTCGTCAGCGCCGAACTGCGCCTCGAGCTGCTGCAGCCAGCGGGCGTTCTCGAACTCGGCGCCACCGCCCTTGCCGAAGATGCCGCCCACCAGCGACGCGACGAAGACGACGTCGGCGCGGTCCCACGGCTCCGGGACGCGACCCAGCGCGGCGTACTCGACCGGGCAGTCCGGCCCGACCACGAGGGCCGGACACATCTCCTGCTGGGCGGCGTTGATGCCCTCGATGTAGGCGTCGAGGGCGGCGACGAGGCGCTCGCCCTCCGCGCCGAAGCGCTCGGCCGCCTGCTCGATCTGCGCGGCCGCCTCCTCCTCGCTGTAGTACGCGGCGCGCAGCTGCTCCTGGTCCATCGCGGCGTTGGCCTCGCTGGGGCCGAGGAACTCCGCCGCCCGCGCCGCGCCGACGTGCCGGAGCAGGTCCATCAGGAACATCCGGTCCTTGGTGCCGGCGTAGCCGGACCCGAAGGCGGCGTCCTCACGGGTGGCGCCCTCGATGTAGGGGACGCCGAAGTCGTCCCAGCGGACGGTCACGCCGTCCTTGGGCCGGTCGACGTGCACGGCGTCGGCGTCGGACAGGGTGAGCGGGGCGTCCTTGTAGTAGTTGCCGAGGTCGCCCTCGGTCAGCGCCGAGAGGTCGGCGTGGTTGAGGGCGTCGTACATCTCCAGCTGGTTGTCGAAGTTCTCCGGCGGGCTGCCTGCCTGGGCGGCAGCGGCCTCGGCGACGCTGATCGACCCGGACTGTCCCGGGGGCAGGATGTTGCGGACGCCGGCGAACTCGCCGTACTGGTCGGGCCCGTAGCCGGGCTCCTCGGCCCCCGCGGGCGCGGCCAGGCCGGCGACGACCACCGCGCTCGTGAGCAGGACTGGGACGACACGACGCACGACCGACCTCCACCATCGGCAGGGAGTTGTGTCGTGCCAACGAGGAAGTTACTCGTGAGTTACGTCATGGCCGGGACGGGTTCAGAAGCGGGCGGGCTCCGTGTAGCTGCCCCACTCGGCGCGCAGCGCGTCGCAGATCTCGCCGAGGGTGGCCTCGGCCCGGACGGCGTCCAGCATCGCCGGGACCATGTTCGCCTCGGTGCGACCGACCTCGACCATCCGCTGCACGGCGGCTCGGGCGGCGGCCTCGTCGCGGTCCTGTCGCCGGGCGGCGAGCTCGGCCTTCTGGTCGATCTCGACCTGGTGGCTGACCCGCAGGATGTCGAGCTTGTCGTGCGCGTCGACCGAGCCGGTGAGGGTGTTGACGCCGACGACCTTCTTGTCGCCCTTCTCCAGGGCCCGCTGGTACACGAACGCGGCCTCGGCGATCTCGCCGGTGAAGTACCCGTCCTCGATGCCGCGCAGGATCCCGGACGTCATGGTCCCGTCGGTGCCCATGTCCTTGATCCGGGTGAAGATCTCCTCCGCCTGGCGCTCCATCTCGTCGGTGAGCGCCTCGACGTACCAGGAGCCGCCGAGCGGGTCGGCCACGTTGGCCACGCCGGTCTCCTCCATGATCACCTGCTGGGTGCGCAGGGCGATCTGGGCCGCCTTGGCGCTCGGCAGCGCGAGCACCTCGTCGAGGGCGTTGGTGTGCAGCGACTGCGTGCCGCCGAGGATCGCCGACAGTGCCTCGACCGCCGTCCGGACGATGTTGTTGTCCGGCTGCTGGGCGGTCAGGGAGACGCCGGCGGTCTGGGTGTGGAAGCGCAGCTGCTGGGCCTTGTCGGTCGTCGCGCCGTAGACGTCGCGCAGCCAGCGCGCCCAGATGCGGCGCGCGGCGCGGAACTTCGCGATCTCCTCGAAGAAGTCGAGGTGGGCGTCGAAGAAGAAGGACAGACCGGGGGCGAACTGCTCGATGTCCAGCCCGCGGGACAGGCCCAGCTCGACGTAGGCGAAGCCGTCGGCCAGCGTGTAGGCGAGCTCCTGCGCGGCGGTCGAACCGGCCTCGCGGATGTGGTAGCCGGAGACGCTGATCGGCTTGTAGGCCGGGATGTTCTCGGCGCAGTACTCCATGAGGTCGCCGATGAGGCGCAGGTGCGGCTCGGGCGCGAACAGCCACTCCTTCTGCGCGATGTACTCCTTGAAGATGTCGGTCTGCAGGGTGCCGTTGAGCTTGCCGAGGTCGACGCCCTGCCGTTCGGCGGCCACCAGGTACATGCAGAACACCGGGACGGCGGGGCCGCTGATCGTCATCGACGTGGTCGTCGTGTCCAGCGGGATGTCACCGAAGAGGACGTCCATGTCGGCCGCCGTGTCGATGGCGACGCCGCAGTGCCCGACCTCGCCGAGGCTGCGCGGGTCGTCGGAGTCGCGGCCCATGAGGGTGGGCATGTCGAACGCGACGGACAGACCGCCACCGCCCTCGGCCAGGATCATCTTGTAGCGCTCGTTGGTCTGCTGCGCGTTGCCGAAGCCGGCGAACTGGCGGATGGTCCAGAGCCGCCCGCGGTAGCCGCTCGCGTGCAGGCCGCGGGTGAACGGGAACTCGCCGGGATAGCCGATCCGCTCGAAGCCGGGCACCGCGGACTCGTCGGCCGGGCCGTACACGGGGTCGACCTCGACGCCGGAGAGCGTGGTGAAGTCGGCGTCGCGGATCTTCCCGCGCGGCCTCCGCCGCGTCGAACCGCTGCTGCCACCGCTGCCGTGCGTCGAGACCCATGCCCCAGATAGTAGGACGTCCAACTATCTCGCGTCGACCGACGCGTCGGCCACGTCACCCGCCCCGAGCCGGACCCGCTTGAGGATGTCGAACAACTGAGCGCGATCGGCCTCGGGCAGGTCGCCGAGACCGAAGTCGAGGTCGGTCAGCGCGGCCGTCGCCGTCCCGACCACCGCCCGGCCCTGTGCGGTGATCCCGGCCAGCACCCCGCGGCCGTCGTTCGGGTTGGGCCGGCGGTCGACGTACCCGGCCGCGACCAGGCGGTCGATGGCGTTGGTGACGCTCGTCGGGTGGACCATCAGGCGGCTGCCGATGACCTTGAGCGGCAGCTCGCCGCTGCGGCTGAAGGTCAGCAGCACCAGCACCTCGTAGCGGGCGAAGGTGAGCTCGTGCGGCTTGAGCACCTCGTCGAAGCGGGCGAGCAGGATCTGCTGGACCCGGAAGACGGACGTGGCGGCCCGCATGGCCGAGGCCGGACCGAAGTGCTGCTCCCACGTCTCCCCGGCCCGCTCGATCGGGTCGAAGGGCAGCCCCAGCGGTCGCACCATGGACCGAACGCTACCGTCGGCCGCTGTCCCCGCCGCCGAGACGGACCGGCCCGGGGAGCTCCCGGCTGTCCAGGGGCACCTGATCGGCGGGCATCGCCGGGCAGAAGAGGAAGCCCTGGGCCAGCTCGCAGCCCAGGTCCGCGAGCCGCGCCCGGACCGGGTCGGTCTCCACGCCCTCGGCGACCACGTGCATGCCCAGCGCGTGCGCCAGGTTGATGGTCGACTCGACGATGGCCGCGGCGCGCGGGTCGGTGGTCATGGGCCCGACGAAGGAGCGGTCCAGCTTCAGCCCCCGGATGTCGTGCAGGTCCCGGAGGTAGCCCAGGGAGCTGAAGCCCGTGCCGTAGTCGTCGACGACGAGCGAGACCCCGGCGTCGAGCAGCCGGCGGATCGCCGCCCGCGCCCGGACCGGATCGGCCATGAACAGGTCCTCGGTGAGTTCCAGCTCCAGGGTTCCGGCCGGCAGCTGGTGCCCACCGAGCAGGTCGACCACCTGGTCGGGGAAGTAGGGGTCGAGGAGATTGGTCACCGACAGGTTCACCGCCAGGGTCAGCGAGCGTCCCTGCGCGTGCCAGGCCGCGTTCTGCCGCAGGGCCTGCTGCAGGACGGCGGCGGTCAGCTGCGGCATCAGACCCCCGCTCTCCATCTGCTGGAGGAAGCCGCTCGGCAGCACCAGGCCCTCCTCCGGGTGCTCCCACCGGGCCAGTGCCTCCACCCCGGTGACCTCGCCGGTGCGGAGCGAGACCATCGGCTGGTAGTGCACGACGATCTCGCCGCCGCGCAGGGCATGCCGCAGTCGCTCGGTGGTCTCCAACCGCTTACGCCCCGAGGGATGGAGCTGGCGGCTGAACAGGGCCTGCCCGCTCCGGGTGGCCTTCGCCTCGTACATCGCCAGGTCCGCGTGCTGGAGCAGCTCGACCGGGTCGTTGCCGTCGTCGGGAGCCAGCGCGATCCCGACGCTCGGGGCGATGACCCACGAGCGCGGGCCGAGGGGGAAGGGCCGCCGGAAGCCGGCGCGCAGCCGTTCGGCGATCCGGACCGCCAGCGCGCTGTCGGCGTCGGCGAGCAGGACGGCGAACTCGTCGCCGCCGATCCGTGCCACCACGTCGCCGGACCGCACCGCCTGCTGGAGCCGCGGAGCGGCCAGCCGGAGGAGCTCGTCCCCGTAGTGGTGGCCGAGGGAGTCGTTGACGGCCTTGAAGTCGTCGAGGTCGACGACCAGCAGCGCGAGGCGCCGGTCGGGGGCGCGCCGGGCCATCGCCCGCTCGAGCACCTCGTTGAACGCCCGCCGGTTCCCCAGGCCGGTCAGCTCGTCCGTGCGGGCCTCCCGCCGGTGCTCGGCCAGCGACCGGACGGCCCGGAACGCCAGGCCCGTGCGGGCGATCGCGACGGCCACGCCGATCCCGGCGAGGGCGACGCCGAGCACGGGGGTCTGCTGCTGGGTGGCGACCACGAGCAACCCCAGGCAGACCAGGGCGAACAGGCCCGGGAGGACCACGCTCGGCAGCGGTTCGCGCCGGCCGGCGCGGGCCTCGCCGGGGAGCCAGCCGGACACGGCGACCAGCGCCATGACCACGAGGGAGGCCGAGGAGAGGATCGTGCCGGGACGGAAGGTCCCGGCCGCGGACTGGTAGACGAAGATCGCGTCGACGACCGCGAAGCCCACCACGCCCGCGGCCAGCACCCATGCAGCCGGAGGCGGGCGGAACTCGTAGGCCAGGAGCACGCCGATGAAGACGACGAGCAGGGCGAGGTCGAGCACGGGATAGGCCAGGTTGACGGCGACCACCGAGCTCGGCGTGCCCGGTTCGACCAGGCCCAGGACGGTCCGGTACAGCAGCGCGACGGCCAGCGCGGAGGCCGCCAGGATGCCGACCAGGGCGTCGAGCACGAGCGACGTCGACAACCGGCGGGCCCGCCGGCGGGCCAGCGCGACCAGGCCGGCGAACATCAGCACGTACATCGCCAGCCAGGCCACGTCCGCGACCGACGGGTAGGGCAGCGGGTCCTGGTAGCGCACGTAGGACAGGAAGAGCACGAACCCCAGGGCGCGGGCCGCCAGACCTGCGGCCAGCCAGGCCCACACGGGGCGGTCGACGGCGGAGGTGAGCGGGCGGTACGCGGCCACGACCGCGGCCGTGACGTACCCGGCGCCCTGCAGCCAGCCGTCGAGCAGCGGGTCGAAGCCGGGTTCGGATCGGACGCCGGGGATGGTCGAGACGAGGAAGACGACCACCTCGAGCACCAGCAGGCCGATCAGCAGCCGCACCGGCAGCGTCGGACGGGGCCCTCGGTGGCCTGGCGCCACGGGGCCGCGTCCCGGTTCCACACCCCACTGTGACACGGCGATCCCGTCGGGCGGCGGAGGCGAGCATGTGTGCTAGCGCGCAACCTCGCGGAGCAGATCGACGTAGCGGGCGCCGACGGCGTCGACCGAGTACTCGGCGGCGCGGGCCCGCGCGGCCCGGCCCATGCGGTCGCGCTCGGCGCCGTCGCCGAGCAGTCGGGCGAGCGCGGCGGTGAGCCCGGGGACGTCCCCGGGCGCGACGACGATCCCGGCCGGGGCCCCTCCCCCGCTCACCGCGTCGGCCAGCCCGGGGAGGTCGCTGGCGACGACCGGCGTCCCGGTGGCGAGCGCCTCCAGCAGCGAGACGGGCAGGCCGTCCTGGTCGCCCGACCGGGCGCGCACCGACGGGAACACCGCGACCGACGCCCGGACCAGCCGCCGGCCGAGGTCCTCCGACGAGCGCTGCCCCAGGAACACGACCCGCTCCCCCAGCGGTGCCGCCCGCTCCTCGAGGTCGGCCCGCAGCGGCCCGTCCCCCACGACCTCCAGTGACCACTCGAGGTCCGCCGGGAGATCGCGCAGCGCCTCCAGCAGGTGCGCCAGCCCCTTCTTCTCCACCAGCCGGCCCACGAAGATCAACCGGCCGGGGATCCGCTCCGGGCCGGGCGCCGGCATCCGGTCCAGCGCCACCCCCATGGACAGCACCCGCACCCGCTCGGCCGGTACGCCCAGGGAGACGACGCGCTCCCCCATCTCCGTGTTCATGACGGTCACCGCCCGCGCCCGGCGCAGCACCCGGCGCTTGACCCACCGCGCGACCGACGACGTCAGCGCGTAGAGGTCGCCGCCCTGCGTCGTCACCAGCCAGGTCGACCGTCGCGCGCCGAGCAGCGCCATCACGCCCTGCGGGATGATCCAGTGCACGTGGACGACGTCCGGCGCGATCTCCCGCACCGCCCGGCGCACCGCGAGCGCCCCGGCCAGGAACAGGAACGGCACCTGCAGCCAGCGGCTCGGCCGACTGCGGAGGTTCTCCAGGATCGCGCCCGACGCGAGGTCCTCCCATCGGCGCGGGAAGAACCGGTACCGGCGGACGTCGACGCCCGCCCACGACTCACGAGCACGCGATTCCGGCACGCGCGGGGTGACCACGACGGTCTCGAACGCCGCGGACTGCGCGACCGCGAGGTCCGCGACGAACGCGGGCGTGCCGTCGTCGTGGTGGGCCGGGAACGTCGAGGCCAGGACGAGCAGGCGCGGCCGGCCGTCGGGAGCGTTCATCCCGGGGCCCTCAGGTCAGCGCGGGCTTGAGCGGCGGGACCTTCCTCATCCCGAAGACCTCCCGCAGGGCCACCCGCGCGGCGTTGTCCCCGCAGGCACCGTGCACCGCCGGGCCCGGCGGGGTGGCCGCCGAGGCGAGGTACACCCCGCGCACCGGCGTCTTGTAGGTGTTCCAGCGCGGCACCGGCCGGGCCAGCATCTGCCGGAGGGTGGCCTGGCCGTTGGAGATGTCCCCGCCGAGGTAGCTGGGGTTCCAGGCCTCCATCTGGACGGCGTTCTTCGTGTATCGCTCCACGACCGTGTCACGGAAACCGGGCGCGAATCGTTCGATCTGGTTCTCGATGGCCTCGGTCATGTCCACGTCGGCCCCGTGCGGCACGTGCACGTACGCCCAGAGGATGTGCCCGCCCTCCGGTGCGCGCGAGGGGTCCGGCACCGTCGGCTGCACCGCCAGGACGTAGGGCTGGTCGGTCAGCCGGCCCTGGTTGGGCGCCCGCTCCCCGGCGATGGTCTCGTCGAGCGTGCCGGCGAGGTGGATGGTCCCCGCGCGCCGGACGTCGGGGTTCGTCCAGGGCACCGGCTCGGACAGGATCCAGTCGATCTTGAAGACGCCGGCACCGTGGTGGTACCGCGAGATCCACCGGCGGTAGCCCTCGTGCACCCGGTCCCCCGCCATGTCGAGGAAGTCCTCCGGCGTGGTGTTCAGCAGCACCGCCGGCACGCGGTCGAACTCGCGCAGGTCGGTGACCCGGTGCCCGGTCACCACCTCGCCGCCCTGCTCCTCGAGCGCGGTGACCATCGCGTCGGCGAGCTTCTGCGAGCCGCCCTGGATCAGCGGCCACCCGACGTGGTGGGACAGCATCGCCAGCAGCATCCCGAGAGCCGAGGTCAGCGGCTGGCTGAGGTCGAGCATGCCGTGCGCCGCCGCGCCGCCGAGCAGCGCGCGGGCCTCCTCGGTGTCGAAGTACCGGTGCGCCAGCCACCGCACGTTGGGCAGTCCGTTGAGCCCGAAGTGCACGATCTGCGGCACGCTGCGCGTCGGCGGCCGGCGCAGCTGCGAGGTCAGGAAGAAGTCGACGACGTCGGTGCCGTGCGCCACCAGCGGCTCGAACAACCGGCGGTAGGCCGCGCCGTCGACCCCGAGCCGCGCCGCCGTCTCCTCCAGCGACCGGAACGACAGCGCCGCCCCGCCGCCGTCGAGGGGGTGCGCGAAGTTGATCTCGGGGTGCACCAGCCGGACGCCGCGACTCTCCGGGTCCCACTCGCGGAAGAACGGTGCCGCCGCGGCCATGGGCTGCACGGTCGAGCAGACGTCGTGGTGGTAGCCGGGGCGCATGAGCTCCGCGGTGCGCATGCCCCCACCCGGGCGCTCCCCCGCGTCCACGACCTGGACCCGCAGCCCGGCGGCCGACAGGCGCAGGGCGGCGGCCAGGCCGTTGGGCCCGGCGCCGACGACGACGGCGTCCGGTTGACCGTTCACCGCTCCATCCTCCGGGCGCGGACCACGCCCCGCAGGGTCAGAGCTCGGCGAGCAGCTCGTCCGCAGCCCGGAACGGGTCGGTGTCGCCCGCCACCACCTGCTCGGCGAGGGAGCCCAGCGCCGCGGATCCGTGCACGTCACCCATCCGTTCCCGCAGCGCGGCCAGGGCGATCGCCTCGATCTCGCGCGCGGCCCGCTCGGCCCGCCGGCGGTGGCCCTCGCCCGAGGACTCGAGCCACTCGCGGTGCTCCTCGACCTTGGCCAGCACCTCGTCGACGCCGTTGTCCTTCTCCCGCGACGCCACGGTCTTGCAGATCGGCGGCCGCCAGTGCCCGGCCTCGGAGTGGCGCCCGCCGAGGGAGAGCATGTAGCGCAGGTCGCGGACGGTCTGGTCGGCGCCGTCGCGGTCGGCCTTGTTGACGACGAAGACGTCGGCGACCTCCAGGATCCCGGCCTTGGCCGCCTGGATCCCGTCGCCCATCCCCGGCGCGATCAGCACCAGGGTGGTGTCGGCCAGCGACGCGATCTCGAGCTCGGACTGTCCGACCCCGACGGTCTCGATCAGCACGACGTCGCAGCCGGCCGCGTCCAGCACCCGCAGCGCCTGCGGGGTCGACCACGCCAGACCGCCGAGATGCCCCCGGGAGGCCATCGACCGGATGTAGACACCGCTGTCGCCGGCGTGGTCCTGCATCCGGACGCGGTCGCCGAGCAGCGCACCCCCGGAGAACGGGGACGACGGGTCGACGGCGAGCACGCCGACCCGCTTGCCCGCCTGCCGGAGCGCCCGCACGATGGCCGTCGTCGTCGTCGACTTGCCGACACCGGGCGAGCCGGTCAGGCCCAGCACCTGCGCGTGGCCGGTGTGCGGCGACAGCGCCGCCGCGACCTCGCGCAGCGCGGGGCTCGCGTCCTCGACCAGCGAGATCAGCCGAGCGACCGACCGCGCGTCGCCCTCGCGGGCCCGCTCCACCAGCGTCGGGACGTCGGCAGTCCGCCGGCCCCGGCGGCCGCGAGGGGCCTCCGGTGCCGGCGTCTGGACCGCGGTTCCTTCCGAGGTCACGCCTTGGCGGGCACGGAATGCAGGATCAGGGCGTCGCCCTGGCCGCCGCCGCCGCAGAGCGCGGCTGCGCCGACGCCGCCGCCGCGGCGGCCGAGCTCGAGGGCGAGGTGCAGCGCGATCCGGGCGCCGCTCATGCCGACCGGGTGGCCGAGCGCGATCGCGCCGCCGTTGACGTTGACCTTCTCGGGGTCGAGGCCCAATTCGCGGGTGGACACGATGCCGACCGCGGCGAATGCCTCGTTGATCTCGACGAGGTCGAGGTCCTTGGGGTCGATGCCCTCGCGCTCGCAGGCCTTCGCGATCGCCCGCGACGGCTGGGTCTGCAGCGTGGCGTCCGGACCGGCGACGACGCCGTGCGCACCGATCTCGGCGAGCGGGGTCAGGCCCAGCTCGGCGGCCTTCTCGGCGCTCATCACCACGACGGCGCAGGCGCCGTCGGAGATCTGCGACGCGGTCCCGGCCGTGATGGTGCCGTCCTTGGCGAATGCCGGCTTGAGCTTCGACAGCGACTCGGCCGTCGTGTCGGCGCGGATGCCCTCGTCGTCGCGGAACTCGATCGGGTCGCCCTTGCGCTGCGGGATGAGCACCGGCGCGACCTCGTCGTCGAACAGGCCGTTCTTGGCCGCCGCGGCCGCCCGCTGGTGCGAGGCGGCGGCGAACTCGTCCTGCTCCTCGCGGCTGAGGTTGTACTTCTCGTTGGCCTGCTCGGTCAGCACGCCCATGGCGATCTGGTCGAAGGTGTCCGAGAGGCCGTCGTGGGCCATCGAGTCGATCAGCTTCGTGTCGCCGTACTTGGTGCCGGTGCGCGAGTTGGCCAGCAGGTGCGGCGCCTGGGTCATCGACTCCATGCCGCCGGCGACGACGATCTCGAACTCGCCGGCGCGGATCAGCTGGTCGGCCAGCGCGATCGCGTCGATGCCGGACAGGCAGACCTTGTTCAGCGTGAACGAGGGCACCGACATCGGGATGCCGCCGGCCACCGCCGCCGGGCGGGCCGGGTTCTGGCCGGCGCCGGCCTGGATGACCTGCCCCATGATCACGTAGTCGACCTGGTCGCCGGAGATGCCGGCGCGCTCGAGGGCGGCCTTGATCGCGACGCCACCGAGGTCCGCCGCCGAGAAGTCCTTGAGCGAGCCGAGCAGCCGGCCCATCGGGGTACGGGCGCCGCTGACGATGACCGAGCGGGACATGTTGCCTCCAGTGCCGGGCCGCCGCCGTTGGCGACCGAGTCTGAGCGTCGGGTGGTGATCAGGATAGGACGACGGACCGGTCCTGCGACCGGCGCGTGAGGCGGACCACATCGAGTGGTCGTCCCAGACGTCTTGGCGGCAGGATGCGCCCGTGACCACTGACGCGGACCGGCCCGGGCTGCCCGAGGGCCTGCTGACGACCATCGACCACGTGGGCATCGCCGTCCCCGATCTGCGGGAGGCGATCGCCTTCTACGAACTCGCCTTCGGCGTGCACTCGGTGCACGAGGAGATCAACGAGGAGCAGGGCGTCCACGAGGCGATGCTCGCCGTGGGCGACGGCGAGACCCGGATCCAGCTGCTCGCCCCGCTGAACGAGGACTCGACGATCGCCAAGTTCATCGGTCGCTCGGGCCCCGGCCTGCAGCAGCTGGCGTTCCGGGTGGACGACGTCGAGGCGGTCAGCGCGACCCTGCGCGAGCGCGGGCTCCGCCTGCTCTACGACGTCCCCAAGCGCGGGACCGCCGACAGCCGGGTGAACTTCGTGCACCCCAAGGACGCCGGCGGAGTCCTGGTCGAGCTGGTCCAGCCCGCCTCGGGTGGGCACTGAAATCTACCCACCGGTAACATTCGACGATCGACGCCGCTCCTCCGCGCCAACGACGACCCGGGAGACCCGTGTGAACGAGATCAGGGACGCCATCCTCAGCGACTCGCTGGATGCCGTGGGCGGGCTGGAGGTGCCCGAGTCCTACCGCGCCGTGCTGGTGCGCAAGGACGAGCAGGACATGTTCGAGGGCCTCCCGGCCAAGGAGAAGGACCCGCGCAAGTCGCTGCACGTCGAGGACGTCGCCACCCCGGAGCTCGGCCCGGGCGAGGCGATCGTGGCCGTGATGGCCTCGTCGGTGAACTACAACACCGTCTGGACGTCGATCTTCGAGCCGGTGTCGACCTTCGGGTTCCTGGAGCGCTACGGGCGGCTGTCGGAGCTGACCAAGCGGCACGACCTGCCCTACCACGTGGTCGGGCTCGGACCTGGCCGGCGTCGTGCTGAAGGTCGGCGCCGGGGGTGAACCGGTGGAAGCCGGGCGACGAGGTCGTGGCGCACTGCCTGTCGGTGGAGCTGGAGGACCCGGCCGGGCACGACGACACGATGATGGACCCGGAGCAGCGGATCTGGGGGTTCGAGACCAACTTCGGCGGGCTGGCCGAACTGGCGCTGGTCAAGTCCAACCAGCTGATGCCCAAGCCCGGCCACCTGACCTGGGAGGAGGCGGCCGCGCCGGGGCTGGTCAACTCCACCGCCTACCGGCAGCTGGTCACCCACAACGGCGCGAACATGAAGCAGGGCGACGTCGTGCTGATCTGGGGCTCCTCCGGCGGGCTGGGCTCCTACGCCACCCAGATGGCGCTGAACGGCGGCGCCATCCCCGTCTGCGTCGTCTCCTCACCGGAGAAGGCCGAGATCGTGCGGGCGATGGGCGCCGAGCTGGTCATCGACCGCTCCGCGGAGGGCTACCAGTTCTGGAAGGACGAGAACACCCAGGACCCCAAGGAGTGGCAGCGGCTGGGCAAGAAGATCCGCGAGCTGACCGGCGGCGACGACGTCGACATCGTCTTCGAGCACCCCGGCCGGGAGACCTTCGGCGCGTCGGTCTACGTCGCCAAGAAGGGCGGCACGATCGTCACCTGCGCCTCCACCAGCGGCTTCATGCACTCCTACGACAACCGCTACCTGTGGATGAACCTCAAGCGGATCATCGGCTCGCACTTCGCCAACTACAAGGAGGCGTGGGAGGCCAACCGGCTCATCGACAAGGGCCTCATCCACCCCACCCTGTCCAAGGTCTACGCGATGGCCGACGTCGGGCAGGCGGCCTACGACGTCCACCACAACGCCCACCAGGGCAAGGTCGGCGTCCTGACCCTCGCCCCCGAGGAAGGCCTCGGCGTCCGCGACCCGGAGAAGCGCGCCCAGCACCTCGACGCGATCAACCGCTTCCGCGGCCACTGAAGAAGGACCCCGCTCCCCCGCCACTCGCAAGCTCGCACGGGGCCCTGCATGGGACTCGGTTGCGGACGGGGCGGTCGGGACTCGTGTGACCCGCCGCCCACCGACACGCCGACGAGCGTTTTCCCTTCTGCGAGGATGACCTCATGACCGACCCGCGCCATGACCCGTTCGCGATGCACCCCACGTCGCACTCGTTCGACGTGGTCCTGCGGGGTTACGACAAGAGTCAGGTCGCCGAGACGATCGAGCAGCTCGAGGCCGACTTCCGGGTCGCCCTCGCCGACCGCGACGCCGCTGCCGCTCGGTCCGCGGACCTCGCCAGCCAGCTGTCGTCGATGCACGGCGAGATCGAGGCGCTGCGCCGGAAGGCGGCGAGCGCATCGGCGCCGACGTTCGAGAACATCAGCGAGCGCATCCAGCACATGCTGCAGCTGGCCGAGGAGGAGGCCGCGGAGATCCGCCGCGCCGCCGAGGCCGACGCCATGGCGGTGCGCGAGCAGACCGCGGCCGAGGAGCGCGCCCTGCTCGAGCGGCACGCCGCCGGCCAGGCCGAGGTGGAGCGGATGCTCGCCGAGGCCCGCCAGAACGCCGAGCAGATCGCCCAGAAGGCGCAGATCCGCGCCGACGAGCTCGTCGCCCTCGCCCAGGAGCGGGTGGCCCGCCTCGACGCCGAGTCGCAGGCTCGCCGCGCCAAGGTCGAGGAGGACTTCGAGATCGCGCAGCGCGCCCGTCGTGCCGAGGCCGCCCGGGCCGAGGACGAGCGCGAGCGCGTCTCCACCCAGGCCGCCCGCCAGCGGATCGCTGCCGCCGAGCAGCACGCCGCGCAGCTGGTCGCCGAGGCCGAGGCCAAGGCCGAGGCGATCCGCGACGTGCGCGACGAGCTGACCAGCCGCCTGCACCAGGCCCGCCAGCTGCTGACCAGCCTGCCCGACCTCAGCGACCGGCCGCAGGCTCCGGTGTCGGCTCCCGCGCCTGCCCCGGCAGCCCAGCCGTCCGCTGCGGAGACCACCGCGCCGAGCAGTGCGCAGCACGCGGCCGCTTCTGCCCAGGAGGCGCCGGCCCGCCGTCCTTCGCCCACGCCGCACGCCGGCCGGAGCGAGAGCGAGGCGGCCCGCGAGCCGGTCACCACGGCCCCGCAGCGCGCGCCCGAGACCCGGCAGCTGCCGATGCCCCCGCGTCCCGGTGCGACCGGCTCCACCGCCGCGAGCCAGGTCAACCCGCCGACCCAGGCGATCGACCAGCCGGCCCAGGCGTCACGGGGCTGACACCGGCCGAGGGCGAGGGCTCGCTCTCCCTCGGTCTGCCGACGCGCTGACGGCTGAGCCGGAAGGCCACCGTGACCGATCAGCAGCCGCCCGACGAGCCGCCTCCGGGCAGTCCGTCGGCAGGCTCCGGTCCACGGCATTCCTCCGGCTCGACGGCGACCACGTCCGCTGGGCTGGCCGCCTTCCGGGCCGGCGCACATCGCGCGCCGGGGTCCCGGCGGACGCGCGTGCTCCTCGCGATCGTCGCGCTGGCCGTGGTCGCGCTCGTCGCGGTGCTCCTGCTGCGCCCGACGGCAGCGGAGCGGCCGACCGGTGCGGTCGGGCCACCCGCCGCCGACACGGCGGCGGCGGACGTCGTCCGGTGGACCCGTGCGGAGCTACCGGCCGACACGGGCGGTCCGGGTCCCGGACGAGCTGCTGGACGAGCTGAGCGCCGCCGACGACCGCTTCCGCTCGGTCGACTCCGATGCACCCGGCTCGCTGCTCCTCGTCACCGGGCAGCCGCCGCCGGGATCGCTCGTGCTCGCCCGGTTCGCCGACCCCGACGGTGCCGCGCTGACCGTGGTGGATCCCGCGCCAGGTCAGCCCACGGCGGACGAACTCGACCGGCGTCAGCGGTTGTCCGCGGCGATCCTGGCCAATCCGAACACCGGCGCCACAGGGCGGGCCGAGGAGGTGCTCGAGGGGGCGACCGTCGACGCCCGCCTGCTCGGGGTGCTCGCCGTCCTCGTGGCGCAGCTCGGCGTCGGCGTGGCCGACTTCCCACCCGCCCCCGGGGAGCCGATCGAGGGTCCGCTCGCCCGGCACGTCCTGCTCGATCGCGTCGGGTCCGAACGCGTGGTGCCCGGTGAGCAGGCCACCGATCGGCTGCTCGCGTTCCTCGAGGCCCAACTCCCACCGTTCGCCCCGGACGCCGTCTCCGTCACCCCGGACGGGGTCCTGGTCGGCTTCCACTACGAGTCGGCGCCGGACGCGGTGGTCACCGCGAACACGCCCTGAGGGGACACGCCGGGAGCACACGTGTGGATCCGCCTCGTCGGGTAGGTGCCCGTCGACCGCCTGTCATCGGCGGCGCACACTCTGCTGCGGAGGTGGACGATGAGCCGTGCCTGGCGAACGACCGGTACGGCCGTGCTGCTGGCGGGGTGGGTCATCTGCGGTGGCACGGCACAGGCGGCGCCCGACGGGAACGGTCTGCTCCGGCTGGCCCACCTCTCCCCGGACACCCCGGCCGTCGACGTGTACGTCGACGCCGTCGCCGACCCCGAGGCCGGCATCACCCTGGAAGGTGTCGACTACGGCACGGTCTCCGACTACCAGGACGTCCCGCCCGGCACGTACACGGTGAGCATGCGCGCGGCCGGTGCCGACCCCGCGACGCCGCCCGTGCTCTCGACCACCGTCGAGGTGGTCAGCGACAGCGCCCTCACGGTGGCGGGGGTGGGCCTGTTCGCCGACCTCGGCCTGGAGATCATCGAGGACTCCCTGGACATGCCGAGCAGCGGGCAGGCCAGGATGCGGGTGCTCGCCGCGGCCTCGAACGCGGAGACGCTCGACGTGACACTCGCCGACGGCACGGCCGTGGCCACCGATCTCGCATTCGCGAGCACCAGCGACTACGTCGACGTCCCGGCCGGCTCGACCACCCTGCAGGTGTCCGCCGGCGGGGAGCCGCCCACCGACCTGCCCGTCGACCTGGATGCCGGCTCCGTCTACAGCCTGCTCGTCCTGGACGAGCCCGACGCCGGGCTGACCGTCGAGCCGGTGCTCGACGCTGCGAGCCCAGGTGTCGTGCCGGTCGGCGGCGTGGAGACGGGCGCCGGAGGCACGGCCGGCGGGGGCGTGCCGGTCGGCGTGTTCGCCCTGGCAGTCGGCGCAGGTGGTGCGCTGCTGGCCGTCGGGGCTCGTTCCCGCCGGGGCCGCGCCCGGCACGCCGCCCGTCGTCCGTGACGGGAAGCGGCCGGCACACGATCGGACACGGCCGGCACCGGGCCGTGGGGCGCAGCCTCCGGTCATGGCGCTGGATGGTGCTGATCGGAGCTGCCGTCGCCGTCCTCGGGCTCGGGGTGCCGACCCCTGACGACGCCGGGAGCAGCCCGACTGCAGCAGCTCCGACGGTCGCGGGCGATACCGACGTCGGCCGGCAGATCGCGCTCGCCTCGGGCAGCCCGATGCGCGCGGCGTCCGCCCCCGTTCGGGTGCGCGTCCCCGCCATCGGCGTCGACAGCCCCTTGACCATGCTCGACGTCGACGCCGCCGGCACGCTGGTGCCCCCGGCCGACTTCGCGCGTGCCGGCTGGTTCGCCGCGGGAACGGTCCCCGGCGACGTCGGACCGTCCGTGATCGCCGGGCACGTGGACTCCCGCGACGGGCCGGCGGTCTTCTTCCGACTGGCCGAGCTCGCCCCCGGTGACGAGATCCTCGTCGAGCGTGCCGACGGCACCACGGTCCGCTTCACGGTGTCCCGCACGGACCGCTATCCCAAGGACGCGTTCCCGACCGCGGACATCTACGGACCGACGCCCCGTGCCGAGCTACGGCTGATCACCTGCGGTGGGGAGTTCGACGCCGACCGGCGCAGCTACCGCGACAACGTCGTGGTGACGGCGATCCTGGACTAGCGGCGCCGGTCGCGCGCCCGCCAGCAGGTGGTGTGCCAGTGCCGCCGCTGGTCGGACGCGGACTCGACGTCCCAGGGGTCGAGGTCGGAGTCCCGGGGGTAGGCCGGCCAGGTCACGACGTGCGGGGTCGCCGGCCGGATCTCCTGGTCGCAGCCGGGGCAGCGGTAGGCCTTGCCCGTCCCCGAGCCGGTGAGCGGCCGGACGACCCAGTCGCCGTCGGCGGCCTCCTCCACGGCGTCGGCGCGGACCGGCGGCGGCCGCCGGGCCGGCCTTCGGCGGCCCATCCCTCAGCGGCTGGCGTAGTCGCGGAACCCGCGCCCGGTCTTGCGCCCCAGGTAGCCGGCGGTGACCAGGTGCTCGAGCAGCGGGGCCGGCGCGAACCCGGGCTCGCGGAACTCGATGTAGAGCTCCCGCTCGATCGCCAGCGAGACGTCGAGCCCGACGACGTCGAGCAGCTCGAAGGGACCCATCGGGTAGCCGCAGCCGACCTTCATCGCGGCGTCGATGTCGTCGGCGGTCGCGTAGTGCGCCTCGAGCATCTTGACGGCGTCGTTGAGGTACGGGAACAGCAGGGCGTTGACGATGAACCCGGCCCGGTCGGTGCAGGACACCGGGTGCTTGCCCAGTTTCTGGGAGACGGCGTGCGCGGTCGCGGCGACGTCCGGCGCCGTCGAGATGGTCGAGACCACCTCGACGAGCTTCATCACCTGGGCCGGGTTGAAGAAGTGCATGCCGACGACGTCGGCCGGGCGGCCGCTGGCCTTGGCGCACTCGATCACCGGCAGGCTGGACGTCGTCGTCGCGAGCACCGCGCCGGCCTTGGCGAGTTCACCGAGGTTGGAGAACAGCGCCTCCTTGACCGGCAGCGACTCCACGACGGCCTCGACGATCAGGTCGCGGTCGGCGAGGTCGTCCAGGGACGTCGAGCCGGTGACCCGGCCGAGGACCTCGTCCCGTGCGGCCTCCTCGAGCTTGCCGCGCTGGACCTGCTTCTCCAGCGACTTGGCCAGCGCCTTCTGCACGGCCTCGACCTTCTCGGGCGCGCGGGCGACGAAGCGGACGTCGTAGCCGCCCTTGGCGAAGACCTCGATGATGCCGGTGGCCATGGTGCCCGACCCGACGACGCCGACCGTCTCGCACCGAACGGGCACCCGCGGTCGCCCCCTCGGCCGACGGCGTCGCGGCGTCGTCCACGACCTCGGCGGAGTCGCGCTCGGCGTAGGTGTAGAAGCCGCGGCCGGACTTCCGGCCGAGCAGGCCCGCCGTCATCATCTGCTTGATGATCGGGCTCGGCGCGTGCAGCCGGTTGCGCGACTGCTTGTACATCGTGTCGAGGATCTCGTAGGCGGTGTCGATCCCGATGAGGTCCATCAGCGCCAGCGGGCCCATCGGCAGGCCGCAGCCCAGCCGCATGGCGGCGTCGATGTCCTCGCGGCTGGTGTACCGGGCCTCGTACATCGAGACGGCGTGGTTGAGGTAGCCGAACAGCAGCGCGTTGGCGATGAAGCCCGCGCGGTCGCCGATCGTGACGTCGACCTTGCCCAGCCGGTCGGCGAGCGCCTCGATGTCCTCGACGACCGACGGCTCGGTGACGACGGTCTGCACGACCTCGACCAGCTTCATGACCGGCGCCGGGTTGAAGAAGTGCATCCCGATGACCTTGCTCGGCCGGCCGGTGACGACCGACAGCTCGGTCACCGACAGGCTCGAGGTGTTGGTCGCCAGGATCGTGTCGGGCGGGCAGATCTTGTCCAGCGCGGCGAAGATCTCGGCCTTGAGCTCCATGCGCTCGGGGATGGCCTCGATGACCAGCTCGGCCGAGGCGAGGTCCTCCAGGGAGGTGCTGAAGCGGATCCGCTCGTAGATGGCGTCGCGCTCGGTCGGGTCGAGCTTCCCGCGGCTCACTGCCCGGCCGGTGGAGTGGTCGAGGTGACCACGGCCGCGCTCCAGCGCCTCGTCGTTGATCTCGACGGCGGTCACCGACAGCCCCGCGCGGGCGAGCACCTCGGTGATGCCGGCACCCATGGTGCCCAGCCCCACGACGCCGACCTCGTTCAGTTCCCTGGCCACGTTGCCACTCCTCACGACGGTGATCGCGAGGAAGTCTCTCACCCCGGCCGGGGCGTCGCCCGGCCGGGCTACCGGCCAGTAACCAGGGTTCAGAACAGGCGGGCGGAAGGGTCGTCGGTGCCCTTGAGCACGGCGTAGTCGACGGTGACGCAGTCGATGCCGCGGTCCTGGGCGAGCACCCGCGCCTGCGGCTTGATCTCCTGCGCGGCGAACACGCCCTTCACCGGGGCGAGCAGTGGATCGCGGTTGAGCAGCTCGAGGTAGCGGGTGAGCTGCTCGACGCCGTCGATCTCGCCGCGACGCTTGATCTCGACGGCCACCACGCCCCCCGTGGCATCGCGGCAGAGCAGGTCGACCGGGCCGATCGCCGTCGGGTACTCCCGCCGGACCAGCGACCAACCGGCGCCGAAGGTCTCGACGTGCAGCGCGAGCAGGCGCTGCAGTTCCGCCTCGACGCCGTCCTTCTGCAGGCCGGGGTCGATGCCCAGCTCCGCGGAGTGGTCGTGCTCGACGGTCTCGATCGTGATGATCAGCTGCTCGCCGGCCTTGTTCGTCACCGTCCAGGTGCCCGAGCCGTCGGTGAGCTCGTCCTTGAGGGTGCAGGGCGGGCTCATCCAGTTCAGCGGCTTGTAGGCCCGGTCGTCGGCGTGGATGGACACCGACCCGTCGGCCTTGACCAGCAGCAGGCGGGTCGCCATGGGGAGGTGGGCGGTGAGCCGCCCGATGTAGTCGACGGAGCAGCGGGCGAGGACCAGACGCACGGACGCCGACGGTACCGGGTCGGGGACCCGGTACCGCCGGTGCGTGGGCGCGGCCCTGCTCCAGGGCACCGCTCCGAGCGTTGCGAGGAGTGGGGAGGCAGGGTCCTTCTTCAGACGGTCGCGGGCTCCAGGCGACGGACCGGGTCGACCGTCGACGTCGACTCGTAGCGGTCGACGTCGAGGATGCCCTCGCGCTTGGCCACGATCGTCGGCACGAGCGCCTGGCCGGCCACGTTCACCGCGGTGCGGCCCATGTCGAGGATCGGGTCGATGGCCAGCAGCAGGCCGACGCCGGCCAGCGGGAGGCCGAGGGTCGACAGCGTGAGGGTCAGCATGACCACCGCGCCGGTGACGCCGGCGGTCGCGGCCGAGCCGATGACCGAGACCAGCGCGATGAGCAGGTAGTCGGTGATCGAGAGGTCCACGCCGAAGAACTGGGCCACGAAGATCGCCGCCAGCGCCGGGTAGATCGCGGCGCAGCCGTCCATCTTCGTCGTCGCCCCCAGCGGGACGGCGAAGGAGGCGTAGGACCGCGGGACGCCGAGGTTCTGCTCGGTCACGCGCTCGGTCACCGGCAGGGTGCCGATCGAGGAGCGGGACACGAACGCCAGCTGGATCGCCGGCCACGCCCCGGCGAAGTAGCGCAGCGGCGAGAGGCCGTGCAGCCGCAGGAGCACCGGGTAGACGACGAACAGCACCAGCGCGAGGCCCGCGTAGACCGCACCGGCGAAGACGCCGAGCGAGCCGAGGGACTCCCAGCCGTAGCTGGCGACGGCGTTGCCGATCAGGCCGAGCGTGCCGATCGGGGCCAGCAGGATGACCCACCAGAGCACCTTCTGCACGATCGCCAGGGCGGCCCGGACGAAGCCGAGGAACGGCTCGGCGGCCTCGCCCACCTTGAGGGCGGCGATCCCGACGGCGACGGCGATCACGATGAGCTGGAGGACGTTGAAGGACAGCGACCCGTCGGCCGAGCCCTGCAGGCCGAGGATGTTGCCGGGCACCAGACCGGTCAGGAAGTCCCACCAGCCGCCGGACTTCTCGGGCGCGACCGCGGCGGCGGCGTCGACCGAGCTGTTGTGACCCGGCTCGGTCAGCAGGCCGAGGCCGATGCCGATGGAGACCGCGATCAGTGCGGTGATCGCGAACCAGAGGAGGGTCTGGCCGGCCAGTCGCGCGGCGTTGGACACCTGCTTGAGGTTGGCGATGCTGACGATCACCGCGGTGACGATCAGCGGCGGCACCAGGACCTTCAGCAGGGTGACGAAGGTGGAGCCGATGGTGGCCAGCGTGCTGGTCAGCCAGTTGGGGGTGCCGTCGGCGGCCGGGCCGAGGTCACGGGCGATCAGCCCGAGGGCGACGCCGAGGACGAGGGCGAGGAGGACCTGCGCCGCGAACGGGACGCGGCGGAGACGTGCGAGCACGAGAAGAAGAACCTTTCGGACGGAACGGAGAAGGAGGACGAGGAGGCCGGCGTCAACAGCCGGCGGTCGTCATCCGTCCGAAGTCCAGGGCACGCCGACGCGTGAGCCCCCACAGGTTCTGCACGGCAGGAACAAGGCGCCGGATCTCGGCCACCATCCCGGATGTGCTCGGGCTCACGCCGGGAACGTCCACCGGGTCGGGCTGCCTCCGAAGTCCGCCTCGCTGATCGCGAATGCCGACACCGGGGCGACGGCGAACGTGCCGTTGACCGTCGGGTCCAGGAACGTCGACGCTGACCCGCCCGCCGTACTTGGCGTTCACCGCCGCGACGAATGCCTCGATCCCGGCCGCGTCGGTCACCTGCGTCGCCACGCCGTCGACGACGACGGGATCGCGGGCGTCGTCGGTGGTCAGCGTGCAGCGCGGGTCCTGGGTCAGGTTGCGAGCCTTGCGCGACTGCATCCCGCTGGAGAACCACACCCGGCCGTGGAGCCACACGCCCCAGACCGGCATGACATGCGGCCTGCCGCCGGGCCGGACCGTCGCGCACCAGTAGTCGTGGGACACGGTGAGCCGGCGCTCCGCCTCGGCCCACGCCATCAGCCCGCTGCCCTCGTCGGCCGGCAGCACGCCGTAGCCCGGCATGAACGGACGGTCGGCGACCGGCCCGGACATCAGTCCGGCCAGACCGGGTGGCGCTTCTCCAGGAACGACGCCATGCCCTCGCGGGCGCCGGGGATCTGGCTGGCCGCGGCCATGACCTCGATCGCCGTCGTGTAGGCGTCCCGCTCGGGCCGGTCGAGCTGGGCGTACAGCGTCTGCTTGCCCCAGGCCTTGCTGGCGCGCGAGCCGCGGGTGGCCCGGCCGAGGAGATCGGCGACGGCGGCGTCCAGTTCGGCGTCGGGCACGACCCGGTTGACCAGCCCCCAGTCCAGGGCGGTGGCGGCGTCGATGACGTCGCCGGTCAGGGCCAGCTCCATGGCGCGCTTGCGCCCGACGTTGCGGGCGATCGCGACCATCGGCGTGTGGCAGAACCAACCGCCCTTCCCACCCGGGGCGGCGAAGCCGGCCGACTCGGCGGCGACGGCGAGGTCGCAGGACGCCACGAGCTGGCAGCCCGCGGCCGTGGCCAGGGCGTGCACGCGGGCCACGACGACCTGGGGCACGGCCTGGATGGTCTGCATGAGCTCGGTGCACAGGAGCAGGAGGCTGCGCACCTCGGGCAGCGCGGCTCCGGCGACGTCGGCGAAGTCGTGCCCGGCGCTGAACACCGGTCCCTCACCGGCCAGCACGATCCCGGTGGCGTCGCTCTCCCCCGCCTCCGTGACGGCGGCCAGCAGCTGGGTCAGGTGTTCGCGGGACAGCGCGTTGCGCCGCTTCGCGCGCGTCATCGTGATGCAGATCGTGTCGCCGTCGCGCTCGACCCGGGGTGCGCCCTCGCCGCTCATGACCCCGACGCTAGCCTTCGCGCTCGACCCTTACGAGGCGGGAGCACGCTATGGAACCGGTCCGGTTCGGCCTGGTCGGGTACGGCTTCGGTGGGCGGTGGTTCCACGCCCCGCTGCTCGGGGCGGCCCCGGAGTGCGCCTTCCTCGGGGTGGTCACGACGTCGGAGGAGCGCCGGGCCCTGGTCGCCCGCGAGCACCCCGACGCCGCGCTGTTCGGCTCGCTCGAGGAGCTGGTCGCGGCCGGCGCCGAGGCTGTGGCGATCTCGACGCCCGCCGTGACCCACAGCGCCTTGACCGACGCCGCCCTCGACCTCGGGCTGGCGGTGGTCTGCGACAAGCCCTTCGCGCTCGACGCGGCCGCCGCCCGGGCGTCGGTGGAGCGTGCCGAGCGGCTCGGTCTCGCACTGGCGCCGTACCAGAACCGCCGCTGGGACTCCGACTTCCGGACCGTCCGCGCGCTCGTCGAGCGCGGGACGCTGGGCACCGTCACCCGGTTCGAGTCGCGGTTCGAGCGGTTCGACCCCGAGCCGGGACCGCCGGCCGCCGGCGGCGGCACCCTGCTCGACTTCGGCGCTCACCTGGTCGACCAGGCGCTCGTCCTCCTCGGCCCGGTCGAGTCCGTCTACGCCGAGTTCCGGGTGCGGGAGAGCGGTCTGGACGACGACGTCTTCGTGGCCCTGACCCATGCCAACGGCGCGCACTCCCACCTCTGGGGCAGCTGGAGCCAGGGCGCGCCCGGCTCGCGGTTCCGCGTGACCGGGACCGAGGCCGCCTACGAGGTGGGCGGGCCGATGGACGGCCAGGAGGCGGCCCTGCTCGCCGGCCGGACGCCCGCGACCGACGGCGAGCGGTGGGGCGAGGAACCCCAGGAACGCTGGGGCGCGCTCACCCGCGGCGGCGAGGGCGAGCCGGTGCCCACCGAGCGCGGCCGGTGGGACACCTTCTACCCGGCGTTCGCCCGGGCGGTGCGCGGTGAGGGCCCCGTCCCGGTCGACCCGCGCGACGCCGTCGCCACGGCAACGGTGCTCGACGCCGCCCGCCGCAGCGCGACGGACGGCGTCGTCGTCCGCCTCTAGGCCGGCTCGGGAACCTTCTCCTCGAGGTGGTGGGAGACCGTTGGCCTCGCGGATCACGTCGACGACGTGCTCCATGATGTCGGTCAACCCGAAGTCCTTCGGCGTGAAGACGCGGGCCACGCCCTGCTCGCGCAGTCGGCGAGCGTCGCTGTCGGGGATGATCCCGCCGACGACGACGGGGACGTCGTCCAGCCCGGCCTCCTTCAGGCCCTCCAGCACCGCCGGCACGACCTGCAGGTGCGAGCCGGACAGCACCGACAGCCCGACCACGTGCACGTCCTCCTCGACGGCGGCCGAGACGATCTGCGCCGGGGTGAGCCGGATGCCCTGGTAGATCACCTCGAAGCCGGCGTCGCGGGCGCGCACGGCGATCTGCTCGGCGCCGTTGGAGTGCCCGTCGAGGCCCGGCTTGCCGACGAGGAAGCGCAGCCGGCCGCCCAGCTCCTCGCCGGTGGCCCGCACCCGCTCCCGCACGTCGGTCAGCGACGCGTCGGCCTCGCCGCCGCCGCTGGCCGCGGCCACGCCCGTCGGTGCCCGGTACTCGCCGAACACGTCGCGCAGGACCCCGGCCCACTCCCCCGTGGTCACGCCGGCCCGCGCGCACTCGAGGGTGGCCTCCATGAGGTTCTCGTCGGTGCCGGCCGCCTGCCGCAGCCGCTCGAGCGCCCGCTCCGCCGGCTCGGGGTCGCGGTCGGCGCGCCACTTCTTCACCGACTCGCAGGCCGCGGCCTCCACCGCGGGGTCGACCGTCATGATCGCGGTGTCCAGGTCCGCGGTCAGCGGGTTGGGCTCGGTGGTGTCGAACTTGTTGACGCCGACGACGACGTCCTCGCCGCTCTCCATCTTCCGGCGCCGCTCCGCGAGCGAGCCGACCAACTGCCCCTTCATGTAGCCGGACTCGACGGCCGCGACGGCGCCGCCCATCTCCTCGACGCGGGCCATCTCCTCGCGGGCGCCCTCGACGATCTCGGCCACCTTCTGCTCGACGACGACCGAGCCGGTGAACAGGTCCTCGTAGTCGAGCAGGTCGGTCTCGAACGCGAGCACCTGCTGCAGGCGCAGCGACCACTGCTGGTCCCACGGCCGGGGCAGGCCCAGCGCCTCGTTCCAGGCGGGCAGCTGCACCGCGCGGGCGCGGGCGTCGCGGGACAGGGTCACCGCGAGCATCTCGAGCACGATCCGCTGGACGTTGTTCTCCGGCTGCGCCTCGGTCAGGCCGAGCGAGTTGACCTGGACGCCGTAGCGGAACCGCCGGTGCTTGGCGTCCTCGACGCCGTAGCGCTCCTGGGTCAGCTCGTCCCAGAGCTGGGTGAACGCCCGCATCTTGCACATCTCCTCGACGAAGCGGACGCCCGCGTTGACGAAGAAGGAGATGCGCGCGACGACCTCGCCGAACTTCTCCTGCGGCACCTGGCCGGAGTCGCGCACCGAGTCCAGGACGGCGATCGCCGTCGACAGTGCGTACGCCACCTCCTGCACCGGCGTCGCCCCGGCCTCCTGCAGGTGGTAGCTGCAGATGTTGGTCGGGTTCCACTTCGGCATGGCCGTCACCGTGTAGGCGACCATGTCGGTGATCAGCCGCATCGAGGGCTCGGGCGGGAAGACGTAGGTCCCGCGCGACAGGTACTCCTTGATGATGTCGTTCTGCGTCGTCCCCGCGAGCTTGCTGACGTCGTGCCCGTGCTCCTCGGCCACCGCCTGGTAGAGCGCGAGCAGCCACATCGCCGTCGCGTTGATCGTCATCGACGTGTTCATCTCGTCGAGCGGGATGCCGTCGAACAGGGCGCGCATGTCGCCGATGTGCGTGATCGGCACGCCGACCTTGCCGACCTCACCGACCGCCAGTTCGTCGTCCGGGTCGTAGCCGGTCTGCGTGGGGAGGTCGAACGCGACCGAGAGTCCGGTCTGCCCCTTCGACAGGTTGTTCCGGTACAGCTTGTTGGACTCGACCGGCGAGGAGTGACCGGCATAGGTGCGCATGACCCAGGGGCGGTCGCGCTCCTTCGGCGATGAAGGGAACGGCATGCCAGCGGAGTGTAGGGCGGTTACTCACGGGTAGCAGCCCGGCCTCCGGGCGGCTCCGCTCGGCTATGACCGGTGGCACACTCGAACGTGGGTAAGGAGGATCGCCATGCCGATCGGGGCGGGGAGCAGCCTGCACTACCTCGTCGGGCCGGTGATCGCCTTCGTCGTCCTGGGCCTGCTCGCCCTGTTCATGCGCTGGGCGTTCGGCACCGGATCCGACCGGACGCCGCCCCCTCAGGCCGACGACGGCCTGCTCACCCGGATCGCGACGCTGTCCCAGCGCGAGGCCGCCCTCGCCCTGCGGGCCGTGCTCTCCGACGCCGGCATCCGATCCACCGTGCGCTTCCCCGCCGCGCACCGGGCCGACGTCCTGGTCTTCCCGGAGGATGCCGACCGGGCGCGGATGCTGGCGGCGTCGTTCGCGCCGCCGGAGTAGCTCAGTCCCGCTTCGTGCGGGTGACCTGCGCCCCGAGCCCGCGGAGCTGGTCGACGAAGTCGGGGTAGCCGCGGTCGACGTGGTGCACGTCCTGCACCTCCGTGACGCCGTCGGAGACCAGGCCGGCGAGCACCAGCCCGGCGCCGGCCCGGATGTCGGTGGCGACGACGGGCGCGCTCGACAGCCGCTCCCGGCCCCGGACGACGGCGTGGTGCCCGTCGACGCGGACGTCGGCGCCGAGCCGGACCAGCTCGTTGACGAACATGAAGCGGCCGTCGTACACGTTCTCCGTGATCAGCGCCGTGCCGGTGGAGACGGCGGCCAGCGCGACCGCCATCGGCTGCAGGTCGGTCGGGAACCCGGGAAAGGGCAGCGTGACGACGTCGACGCAGCGCGGGCGGTCGTCCATCGCCACCCGGATGCCGTCGGGCAGCACCTCGACCGTCGCCCCGGCGTCGACGAGCTTGTCCAGCGCCACGGTGAGGTGGGCCGCGTCGGCGCGCTCGATGAGGACGTCGCCGCGGGTCATCACCGCGCCGATCGCCCAGGTGCCGGCGACGATCCGGTCCGCGACGGTCGTGTAGCTGACCGGGGAGAGGGCCTCGACGCCGTCCACGGTGAGGGTGGACGTGCCCGCGCCGTCGATGCCGGCGCCCATGGCGTTCAGCATGGTGCAGAGGTCGACGATCTCCGGCTCGCGGGCGGCGTTGTCGATGACCGTCGTGCCGCTGGCCAGGACGGCCGCCATCAGCAGGTTCTCGGTCGCGCCGACCGACGGGAAGTCCAGCCAGATCGACGCGCCCGTGAGCCGGGGCGCCGTCGCGACGAGATAGCCGTGCTCGCTGACGATCGTCGCGCCGAGCCGTTCCAGGCCGGAGATGTGCATGTCGAGGCCGCGCGAGCCGATGGCGTCGCCCCCGGGCAGTGCCACCTTGGCGGAGCCGCACCGCGCGACCAGCGGCCCGAGGACGTTGATCGAGGCACGCATCTTCCGCACCAGCTCGTAGTCCGTCTCGGTCGAGGGCTCCTCGGGCACGTCGATGACCACCTGGCCGCCACCGCTGCCGGCCCGGTCGTAGGTGACACCGCAGCCCAGCCGGCGGAGCACCTCGCTCATGATCTCGACGTCGAGGATGTCGGGGACCTCGTCGATGGCCGACCGGCCCGGGGCGAGCAGCGCGGCCGCCATCAGCTTCAGCGCGCTGTTCTTCGCGCCGGTCACCCGCACGCGGCCGGTCAGGGCCGCGCCGCCGGTCACCTCGAAGCACTCCACCGGGCCACCCTAAGCGGGGCGCCATTTACGCTGCGCCCATGGTCCGGCTCACGCGCATCTACACGAAGACCGGCGACGCCGGGGAGACGCATCTCGGGGACATGAGCCGGGTGGCCAAGACCGATCCGCGCCTGATCGCCTACGCCGACGTGGACGAGTCCAACACGATCCTCGGCGTCGCCATCGCGCTCGGTCAGGTGCCGGAGGAGATCGCCGACCTGCTGCGCGGTATCCAGAACGACCTGTTCGACGTCGGCGCCGACCTGTGCACGCCCGTCGTCCCCGACCCGGAGCACCCTCCGCTGCGGATCACGCCGGCGTACACCGAGCGGCTCGAGGCCGCGTGCGACCTCCACAACGAGCCGCTGCCGAAGCTGACCAGCTTCATCCTGCCGGGGGGCACGGCCGCCGCCGCGCTCCTGCACCAGGCGCGGGCCGTCGTACGGCGGGCCGAGCGCAGCGTGTGGGCACTGCTGGCCGTCGACGCCGAGCGCACCAACGCCGAGACCGCGCGCTACCTCAACCGGCTCTCGGACCTGCTGTTCATCCTCGCCCGGTCGGCGAACCCGGGGGGCGACGTGCTCTGGCAGCCGGGCGGACCCTCGGCCCGCTGACCGGTTAGCGGACGGGCGGCGCGGACTCCACCCAGGAGAGGAAGCCGGTCACCGTCGAGCGGTCCATGGCCAGCTCCCGGGGCCCCTCGCTGGTGGCGCACTCGAGCACGACGACGTCCGCGGGCAGCGCGAGGTCGTCACGACCGGGACTGCGGCGGGACTCGACCACCAGCTCGGCCCGGCACAGTCGCTCCTGCGGGCGGACCGACAGGGACAGGCCCCGGTACCAGAGCAGCATGTCGCCGCCGTACCAGGCGACGCCCACCGACCAGCGCGGCGACCCGACGGGCCGCAGCCACATCGTGACCGCCCCCAGGCCGGAGAGCAGGAAGCGGCGGCGGAGCAGGAACACGACCGCCACGACGACGACGAGGACGCCCAGCAGGACCAGCAGGACCGTGGTCACGGCGTGCGCCCGGTGTTCGGCGGTCGGAGCGTCAGGCGCTCTCGCCGGCCGCCCGGAGCCGGGACTGGGCGCGGCGGGCCGCAGCGAGGGCCTCGGGGTCGTCGCCCTCCTCCTCGGCGCGGCGCAGCGCCTCCCGGGCGCGCTCGACGTCGATCTCGCTGGAGATCTCCGCGGTCTCGGCGAGGATCGAGACCCCCTGCTCGGTCACCGAGAGGAAGCCACCGTGCGCGGCGACGACGAGGTCGTCCCCCGACTCGGTGCGGATCGTCACCACGCCGCCGGGCGCGAGCTCTCCCAGCAGCGGCGCGTGGCCGGGCAGGACACCCAGCTCCCCCTCGGTCGTGCGGGCGATGACCATCTTCGCCTCGCCGGACCAGATCTTCCGCTCGACGGCCACCAACTCGACCTGCAGGGTCGCCACGACACTCCTCGGGATCCACGGACGGGACCCTCACTGTAGCGGCGTGTCGTGCACCGTTCTTCGGCGGTGCGGACGGGTTCAGGCGGCGCGGCGGTAGAGCAGCGTCCAGCGACCCGAGCCGGACCCAGGGGTGACGCACGGTGGAGGGCGGAGCCCACTCGTCGAGGCAGAACCGGGGATCCTCAGCGGCCGGGACGGGCGCGTACGGCGGCCACGTCCAGTCGGCGGTCCAGTCAGCCGCACCCACGACCTCGGTGTGGGGACTGGCGTCTGCGTTCGGTTCCACGATGGTCCTCGTCACGGTGCCCGCTGCTCGGGCTCATCTCCTGGATGGTCGGCACCGCCGGTACCAACCCGCAGCACCATAGCCGGGAATCACCCGATCGGGGGACCCCGGTCTGCGCGCTGCTGCGCTATCGGGTGATCGAACTCCGATGGCCGGGCCCCTCACAGGTGCCCGGCCATCAGGTGACGTACTTCCGCTACTTCTTGAGCTTCTCCGCGTTCTTCTCGAGGTCCTCGAGCCCGCCCTGCATGAAGAACGCCTGCTCGGGGAGGTGGTCGTAGGTGCCCTCCGTCAGCGCCTTGAACGCCTCCAGCGTCTCCGACAGCGGCACGAACGAACCCGGCTGACCGGTGAAGGCCTCGGCGACGAACATGTTCTGCGACAGGAAGCGCTCGATGCGCCGGGCCCGGTTGACGGTGACCTTGTCCTCTTCGCCGAGCTCGTCGATGCCGAGGATGGCGATGATGTCCTGGAGCTCCTGGTAGCGCTGCAGGATCCGCTTCACGGTCTGGGCGATCTGGTAGTGCTCCTCGCCCACGTACTGCGGGTCGAGGATCCGGCTGGTGGAGTCCAGCGGGTCGACGGCCGGGTAGATGCCCTTCTCCGAGATGGGCCGGGAGAGCACGGTCGTCGCGTCGAGGTGGGCGAACGTGGTGTGCGGCGCCGGGTCGGTGATGTCGTCGGCGGGCACGTAGATCGCCTGCAGCGAGGTGATCGAGCGTCCACGCGTGGACGTGATCCGCTCCTGCAGCTCACCCATCTCGTCGGCCAGTGTCGGCTGGTAGCCCACGGCCGACGGCATGCGGCCGAGCAGGGTCGACACCTCGGAGCCGGCCTGCGTGAACCGGAAGATGTTGTCGATGAAGAGCAGCACGTCCTGGTTCTTCTCGTCGCGGAAGTACTCCGCCATCGTCAGCGCCGACAGCGCCACGCGCAGCCGGGTGCCCGGCGGCTCGTCCATCTGGCCGAAGACCAGGGCGGTGGATTCGATGACGCCGGACTCGGTCATCTCCGTGATGAGGTCGTTGCCCTCACGGGTGCGCTCGCCGACGCCGGCGAACACCGAGACGCCACCGAACTCCTGCGCGACCCGGCGGATCATCTCCTGGATCAGCACGGTCTTGCCGACCCCGGCCCCGCCGAACAGGCCGATCTTCCCGCCGGCGACGTACGGCGTCAGCAGGTCGATGACCTTGATGCCGGTCTCCAGCAGTTCCGTGCGGCCCTCGAGCTGGTCGAAGCGCGGCGCGTGCCGGTGGATCGTCCAGCGCTCGGCGTCGGCGCCGTAGCCGGGCTCGTCCAGGCACTCTCCCAGGGCGTTCCAGACGTGCCCCGTGACGACGTCGCCCACCGGCACGCTGATCGCCGATCCGGTGTCGGTGACCTCGGCGCCGCGGACCAGGCCGTCGGTCGGCGCCATCGAGATCGTGCGGACGACGTTCTCGCCGAGGTGCTGGGCGACCTCGAGCGTCAGGGTCTTGCCCAGGTCGGCCAGCGTGACGTCGACCTTCAGGGCGTTGAACAGGTCGGGCATCGCGTCGCGCGGGAACTCGACGTCGACGACCGGCCCGGTGACCCGCACGACGCGGCCGGCGGCCGTGGTCTGCGAGTTGGTCGGACGGTCCTCGGTGACGGTCATCTGTAGTGCTCTCCTGCCCTCGGGCTGTGTGCTCTGTGGGGTTCGTCTCGAGTCTTCGGGTGGTGCATGTCGATCAGTCGCGGGAGCCCGCCGAGACCAGCGCCTCGGAGCCGCCGACGATCTCGCTGATCTCCTGGGTGATCTCGGCCTGGCGGGCCTGGTTGGCCTGCCGGGAGAGGTTCTTGGCCAGCTCCTCGGCGTTGTCCGAGGCCGACTTCATCGCGCGGCGGCGCGACGCTGACTCCGAGGCCGCTGCCTCGAGCATCGCCGCGTAGATCCGTGTGGTGATGTACTTCGGCAGCAAGGCATCGAGCAGCCCCTCGGCCGACGGCTCGAACTCGTACGACGTCGGGACGCCGGAGTCGCCGGTCTGTCCGGCTTCCCTGTCCTCCCGCTCGTAGTCGAACTCCTCGACCTCCTCGACCTCCAGCGGAGCCATGCGCTTGGCGACCGGGACCTGCGCGAGCAGGGAGCGGAACTCGGTGTAGACGATGTGCAGCTCGTCGACGCCGAGGATGCCGTCGGCACCGGCGCCGCCACTGTCGTCGTCGTCCGCGCCCGCGGTGAAGGCCGCGATCAGCTCCTCCCCCACGCGCTGGGCGTCGGGGTACGAGGGCTGCTCCGAGAAGCCGGTGAACGTGTCAACCATGTCGCGGTGACGGAAGGAGTAGTAGCTCTCCCCCTTTCGGCCGACGACGTAGAGCAGCGGCTCCTTGCCCTCGTTGCGCAAGAGGGAGAGCAGTTCCTCGGTTCGCCGCAGCACGTTCACGTTGTACGAGCCGGCGAACCCGCGGTCTGACGTGATCACCAGCACCGCGGCGCGGTTCGGGTTCTCCCGCTCGGTGAGGAGCGGGTGGTCGAGCGACGCCGACGACGCCAGCGCCGACAGCACCCTGGTGATCTCCCGGGCGTAGGGCTTGGAGGCCTCCACCCGGGCCTGGGCGCGCACGATGCGGGCACCGGCGATCAGCTCCTGCGCCGAGAAGATCTTCTTCGTCGACTGCGTGGAGCGGATGCGACGCCGCAGCGCGCGGAGTGACGCGGCCATCCGTCAGGCCTTCTTCTTGACCTGGACGCGCTCCTGGCCCCGCTCCGACGCGTCCATCGCCTCGGCCTCGGGCTCGTTGAGCTGGAGCGACTCGCCCTCGGCCGTCGTGAACTCCCCGTAGAACGCCTCGACGGCCTTCTCCAGGCTCTGCACGGCGTCGTCACCGAGAACCTTGGACGTCCGGATCTCGTCGAAGACGCCTTCGTGGTTGCGGGAGACGTACTCGAGGAACTCGGCCTCGAAGCGGCGGACCTCGCTCACGGGGACCTTGTCCAGCTTCCCGGTGGTGCCCAGCCAGAGCGAGACGACCTCGCGCTCCACCGGGAACGGCGAGTACTGGCTCTGCTTGAGCAGCTCGACCAGGCGCTGGCCCCGGTCCAGGGTCGCGCGGCTGGAAGCGTCCAGGTCCGAGGAGAAGGAGGCGAAGGCCTCCAGCTCGCGGAACTGGGCGAGGTCCAGGCGCAGCCGGCCGGCCACCGACCGCATGGCCTTGACCTGGGCCGAGCCACCCACGCGCGACACCGAGATGCCGACGTTGATGGCCGGACGGACACCGGCGTTGAACAGACCGGTCTCGAGGAAGATCTGGCCGTCGGTGATCGAGATGACGTTCGTCGGGATGTAGGCCGACACGTCGTTGCCCTTGGTCTCGACGAGCGGCAGTCCGGTCATCGAGCCCGCACCGAGCTCGTCGGAGAGCTTCGCGCACCGCTCCAGCAGGCGGGAGTGCAGGTAGAAGACGTCGCCGGGGTAGGCCTCGCGACCCGGGGGACGGCGGAGCAGCAGGGAGACCGCGCGGTAGGCCTCGGCCTGCTTGGAGAGGTCGTCGAACACGATGAGGACGTGCTTGCCCTCGTACATCCAGTGCTGGCCGATGGCCGAGCCGGTGTAGGGGGCGATGTACTTGAAGCCGGCGGCCTCCGACGCGGGAGCGGCGACGATCGTCGTGTACTCCATCGCGCCGGCCTCCTCGAGGGCCGTGCGGATGGCGGCGATCGTGGAGCCCTTCTGGCCGACCGCGACGTAGATGCAGCGCACCTGCTGCTGCGGGTCGCCGGTCTCCCAGGCTTCCTTCTGGTTGATGATCGTGTCGGTGACGATCGCCGTCTTGCCGGTCTGGCGGTCGCCGATGACCAGCTGGCGCTGGCCGCGGCCGATCGGCGTCATGGCGTCGATGGCCTTGATGCCGGTCTGCAGCGGCTCCTTGACCGACTGGCGCTGGACGACGGTCGGCGCCTGCAGCTCGAGGGCTCGGCGCTCGGTCATCTCGAGCTCGCCGCCGCCGTCGATCGGGTTGCCCAGCGGGTCGACGACCCGGCCGAGGTAGCCGTCGCCGACCGGAACCGAGAGCACCTCGCCGGTGCGGCGGACCTGCTGGCCCTCCTCGATGCCGGAGTAGTCACCCAGGACGACGACGCCGACCTCGCGCACGTCGAGGTTCAGCGCCAGGCCGCGGACGCCGCTCTCGAACTCGAGCAGCTCGTTGGTCATGACCGAGGGCAGTCCCTCGACCCGGGCGATGCCGTCGCCGCACTCCGTGACCGTGCCGACCTCCTCGCGGGAGACGTCGGGGCTGTACTCGGTGACGTAGCTCTGGATGGCACTGCGGATCTCGTCCGCGGAGATCGTCAGCTCGGCCATGTGGGGTCCTCTTCCCTGCGCGATTACGTGTCTGTGGTCTGTGGCGGGACGGTCGGTCAGCCGGCAGTGTCAGCCAGCAGTGTCAGCCGGCAAGGCGGCGTTGAGCGGCTTCGAGTCGGTGGGCGATGCTGCCGTCGATGACCTCGTCGCCCACCTGGACGACGAGCCCGCCGAGCACGCTCGGGTCGACGGTCACCTGCAGGCCGATGGTCCGCCCGTAGATCCGGCCGAGCACCTGCGCCAGCCGCTGCTCCTGCGCGGCGGTGAGGGGCACGGCGGTGGTCACCCGGGCGACCGACTGGCCGCGACGGCGGCCTGCCACCTCGGAGAGCCGCGAGACGGCGTTCTCCGCGCTGCCCACGTGCGGGCCGGACAGGACGTTCCGCACGAGTTGGGAGGTGGTCGGATGGGCCTTGCCCGACAGCAGGCTGTCGAGCAGCGCGGACCGGCCCTCCGCCGAGGCCTTCCGGTCGCTGAGGACCCGGCCCAGTTCGCGGTTGCCGCCGACGATGCGGCCGAACCGGAACAGCTCGTCCTCGACGTCCTCGAGCTCGCCCCGGGCGTCGGCGGCGTCCAGCGCCGCCTCGGTGCCCAGCGTCATGAACGCCTCGACCAGGTCCGGCGGGCGCGACCAGCGCTGCCGGGCCACGGTCTCGACGAGGTCGAGCGCGGCCGGCGACAGCCGCGACCCGAACAGCCGGTTGGCCAGGGCGGCCCGGTCGTCGGGCTTGCCCGCCGGGTCCGACAGCGACCGGCGCAGCGTGATCTGCCCGTCGAGGAGACGGGCGACGGCGAACAGCTCGTCGGCCAGGCTGCTCTGCTCCTCGGCCGACACCGCCCGCGGCTGGCGGGTCAGCGCGTCGCGCGTCTTCGCGAGCAGGCCTGACGGGCCACGGGTCAACTCGTCCAGGCGCTCGCGCACCTGCACGATCGCTTCCCGGCTGGAGGCCTCCATCAGTGACCGCGCCCGTCGGGGCTGCCGGCCGTCATGCCGTCGAGCTCGGCCAGGAACCTGTCGACGGTGCCGCTGCGGCGGGCGTCGTCGGCGAGCGACTCCCCGACCACGCGGCCCGCGAGGGTGACCGCGAGCGCGCCGATCTGGCCGCGCAGCTCGTTGACGACCTGCTGGCGTGCGGTGGCGAGCTGCTCCTCGCCTCGGGCGACGATCCGCGCCGACTCCTCCTGGGCCTGGGTGCGCAGCTCCTCGAGGATCTGCTGGCCCTCGGCCCGGGCCTTGTCGCGGATCTGCGCGGCCTCGTTGCGCGCCTCGGCCAGCTGCGCGCGGTACTGCTCCAGTGCCGCCTTGGCCTCGGCCTGCGCCGCCTCGGCCCGCTCCATGCCGCCCTCGATCGCCTCGCGGCGGGCTCGGTAGACCTGCTCGAAGCGCGGCGCGACGAACTTCGCGAAGACGAAGAAGACGATCGCGAACGCGATCAGGCCGATGATGATCTCGCCGACAGGCGGAATCAGCGGGTTGTGGCTCTCCGCAGCGAGGATGCTCATGCTGTCAGTGCCCCTGTCTCAGTGCGGTCGGTCGGTGATGCGGATCAGCCGGCGTCGCCAGGACCGAAGATGAAGGGTGCGACCAGACCGATCAGCGCGAGCGCCTCGGAGAGCGCGGCGCCGAGGAAGGCGTAGGTACGGGTCAGACCGGCCGACTCGGGCTGGCGGGCGGTCGCCTGGATGTAGGCGGCCCACACGATGCCGACACCGATGCCGGGGCCGATCGCGGCGAGGCCGTAGCCGACCGAGCCGATGCTGCCGACGAGCTCTGCCATGACGTCCATGCGGGGTGTTCCTCCTGTGTCGGTCGCCCGGGTCGTTCCGGGCGGCTGGCGGGGTGGTTCTGGGGTGAACGGTCGGTGGTGCCGGGTACTGGGCGGCCGGTCTAGTGCGCCGGCTCGATCGAGCCGGCGAGGTAGGTGGACGTCAGCACGGTGAAGACGTAGGCCTGCAGCACGATCACGAGGATCTCGAAGAACGTCATGACCACGGCCATCACGAACGAGGCGACGCCGAAGATGGGCTGGATGTTGCCGGCGGTGAGCAGGTAGGTCGCGCCGAGCGAGAAGACCACCAGCAGCATGTGGCCGGCGAACATGTTGGCGAAGAGCCGGACCGCGAGGGTGAACGGCCGGATGATGAACACCTGGAGCAGCTCGATCGGCGTCACCAGGATCAGCGCCCCGATGGGCACGCCCGGCGGGATGGCGGCGTCCTTGAAGTACTTGCCGGCGCCCTGCTCGCGGATGCCGACCCAGTTGTAGAGCACCCAGACGATGACCGCGAGAACCAGCGGGATCGCGAACTTCGAGTTCGGTGAGATCTGGAAGAACGGGATGATGCTCATCGCGTTGTTGGCGAGGATGAAGAAGAAGAGGGCGCCGAGGAACGGGGCGAACGGCAGGCCCCTGGGTCCGATGACGTCCCGCGCCATGCCGTCGCGGACGATCGAGTAGCCGCTCTCACCGAGGTACTGCAGCTTGCCGGGCACGATCGACGGCTTGCGCACGGCCGCGACCAGCAGCGCGAGGATCGCCGCGGTGGCGATGAACAGGATGACCGTGATGCGGGTGATGTCGAAGTCGATGCCGAGGATGTTGAAGGAGACCAGCGGCTCCGGGTAGAACTCTTCGATCGTCGGGGACTGGAAGCCGCTGTCCTCGCCGTCCTCCGCGGCGGCGAGGATGCTGACGAGCGCGGTGGCGCTGGAGGTCACCGTTGTCCCTTCTGCGTCTGTTGCTGCGTTGCCTGCTGCGGACGGCGTCGCTGTCCGCCCGCGGTCGTATCTGCAGACCGTCGATCAGCCGGTGGCGGGCCGACGGCTCCGTACTTGACGACGATCAGGTAGATCGCCACCGTCAGGCCGAGGATGGTGCCGACCAGGATGAAGACCCGCGTCTCCAGCCAGCGGTCGAGCAGCCACCCGACCCCGCCCCACACGATGATCCCCGAGAGCATCGTCCCGGTGATCCCCCAGCCCATGTCCGCCCCGCTGGGCTGACGTGCTGGTTCGGTGGTTCGAGGTCGAGCCTTTCCCTGAGCAGGGCTGTCCTCGGCCATCGGTCGGGACACTATCTCAGCCGCGTGGCGCGGGCTTTTCCGGGTCGCTACGCGGAACTTCGGGTGCGGGGTCACGTAGTAGATCTGCCGGGTCCACACCCAGCGCGCCTGGACCCCGCTCCAGAGCAGTGCGCCGGCGATCACGGTCCACGCCATCACCAACCGGTCGACCGTGCCGTCGGCCGGCAGCCGGCTCAGGACGGCGAAGAAGATGACCGCCTTCACGAGGAAGGTGCCCAGCGCCGCGGGGAGCGTGAAGGCGTCGTCGATCCGCCCGGCCCAGGCGATGACCAGGCCGGATACGCAGAAGAAGGCCGTGACCACCGCGGCGCCCACCAGCACGCCGAGCAGTGCGGACCAGCCACCGACGATGCCGGCCAGCGGGGCGGCGACAGCCGTGACGGCCGCCGTCACCAGGGCGCCGACCCGCAGGAAGGAGATGTCCCAGGGAACCTCGCTGCGCGCCGGGCGGGGGGCGCTCATCGCAGCACCGGTCCCGGGTCGGCGGACCGGGGTGACGGGGGCGGCCCTGGCGTCTCGGCCGGCTCGTTCGCGCGCAGGGCCCGGGCGGTCGGGTGGTCGGCGCGGCTGCGCTCGCGCTGGGCCGCCAGCTCCGCGGCGCGCGCCTCGCGAGCGGCGCGGCGGGCGCGCGGGCTGAGCACGACGACGACGCCGACGACGAGCAGCACCGCGATCGCGACCAGCAGTTCCGCCGTCCCTCCGGTGATCGACAGCGCGACCGCACCGAAGGAGAGCAGCGCGGCCCAGAAGTACATGACGAGCACCGCACGCCGGTGCGAGTGACCGATCGACAGCAACCGGTGGTGCAGGTGCATCTTGTCCGGCGAGAACGGCGACTGGCCGCGGCGGGTGCGCCGGATCACCGCCATCACCAGGTCGACGAACGGGATGAAGAGGATCGCGATCGGCACCAGGAGCGGCAGGGTCAGCGGGAGCAGGCTCGCGGCGGAGTCGAAGGTCTGCGCGTCCACTCCCCCGGTCGCGGTCACCGCGGCGGCCGACAGCATCAGGCCGACGAGCATCGAGCCGGAGTCGCCCATGAAGATGCGCGCCGGGCTGAAGTTGTGCGGCAGGAAGCCCAGGCACGTGCCCGCGAGGACGGCGGTGATCAGGGCCGGCGCGCTCGCGACGTCGTCGTACCCGACGACGCCGAGGTTGTAGCTGTAGGCGAAGAAGGCCAGCGCCGCGATCGCCGAGACGCCGGCGGCGAGGCCGTCGAGTCCGTCGATGAAGTTCAGCGCGTTGACCGTCAGCAGGGTCAGCAGGATGGTCAGCGGGACGCCGAGCTGGGGGCCGAGCGAGATGGTCCCGATGTCGGCGACCGGCAGGAACAGGAACGCGAGCTGGACGCCGAGCAGCACCATCACCCCGGCCGCGGCGATCTGGCCGGTGAGCTTGGTGAGCGCGTCGAGGCCCCACTTGTCGTCGAGCACCCCGAGCAGGCAGATCAGGCCGCCCGCCACCAGGACGGCGTAGGTCTGCGAGTCGTCGAACGTCCGCTGCAGCGCCGGCAGCCGGGACGCCACGAGGACGGCTGCGGCGAATCCCAGGTACATGGCGACGCCGCCGCCCCGCGGGGTCGGGATGACGTGGACGTCGCGGTCACGCGGCGCGGCCATCATCCGCAGCCGGACGGCGACCATGCGCACCACCGGCGTGGCCAGGAAGGTGACCAGCGCGGCGGTGAGGAGGACGACGGCGTACTCGCGCATGCGTCAGCCGGCGAGGTCCGGGCCCCGGTAGGGCGTGCTCATCGCGGCGGCGCTCCTGACGGTTCGGGGCAGACGGTCACCCCACGGTAACGCCCGTCAGTCGGTGAGCTCGGGAACGACCGCCCGCAGGCGCTCCGGGGAGATCGCGCCGACGCGGAGGATGCGGGGGGTCGGGGCGGTGCAGTCGACGATCGTGCTCGCCGCGGAACTGCTGCGGGGACCGCCGTCGAGGGCGACGGCCGCATGGGTGCCCAGTTGCTCGACGGCTTCCTGCGCCGTCGTCGCGGCCGGGCGGCCGGAGCGGTTCGCGCTGGAGACGGCGAGCGGCCCCGTGCGCCGGAGCAGGTCGCGCGCGATGTCGTCGTCGGGCAGCCGGACCGCCACGGTGCCCTCCGCGTCCCCGAGGTCCCACGCCAGCGACGGCGCGTGCTCGAGCACCAGCGTGAGCCCGCCGGGCCAGAACTCCTGCGCGAGCTGGTTGGCGACCGCGGGCAGGTTCACGACGAGCCCGGCCAGCGTGGACGCCTCGGGCACGAGCACCGGCACCGGCATCGCGCGGCCACGGTTCTTGGCCGCCAGGAGCCCCGTCACGGCCGACGGCGTGAACGCGTCGGCGGCGACGCCGTACACGGTGTCGGTCGGCAGGAGCACCAGCTCGCCCCGGCCGATGGCCGCGGCCGCGGCGTCGAGGCCGGCGGCGCGTGCGTCGGGGTCGGAGCAGTCATAGAGGTCGGCCACGGGGCAGCAGTCTCCCTCAGTCGTCAGCCGGCGCGGCGGGCGGTGGTGAAGCGGGGACGGCCCGCCAGGTCGCGGTGGTCCGTGACGTCGGTCCAGCCACCCGCGCCCCGGACCAGCGCCGGGAGCGCCTCGCCCTGCTGGTCGGCGTGCTCGATGCCCAGCGCGCCACCGGGCACCAGGAGCCGGGCGGCGGTCCGGAGGAGCCCCCGGACGACGTCGAGGCCGTCGGGCCCGCCCCACAGGGCGAGCGGCGGGTCGTGGTCGGCGACCTCCTGCGGCACCCGCGCGCCATCGGGCACGTACGGCGGGTTGGAGACGACGACGTCGACGCTGCCGTCGAGGTCACGGAGCAGTCCGGGATCGGTCATGTCGCCGGCGAGCACCTCGACCGGGGTGTCCCCCGCGGCCGCGCGGGCGGCGGCGTTGTGCCGGGTCCACTCGATGGCGTCGGGGTCGTGCTCGACGGCGGTCACCCTCGCTCCGGGGTGCTCGTTCGCGATCGACAGGGCGAGGGCGCCCGATCCCGCGCCGAGGTCGACGACCATCGGCTCCGGGATCGCGGCGACCTGGTCGAGCACCCAGCCCGCCAGCAGCTCCGTCTCCGGACGGGGGACGAAGACGCCCGGTCCCACGGCGAGCTCGAGGTGCCGGAACGGCGCGCGGCCGGTCAGGTGCTGCAGGGGCACGCGGTCGGCGCGCTGGTCCAGCAGCGCGGTGAATCGCGCGACCGCCTCGTCCGGCACCGCGTCGAGCGTGATCAGCCGGGTCCGGGGGACGTCGAGCACGTGGGCGAGCAGCAGTTCGGCGTCCACCCGCGGCGAGTCGACGCCGGCGTCGGCCAGCCGGCGGACGGCGTCGGCGAGCAGCGCGCGCGGGTTCAGGAGCCGGCCGCCAGGAGCTCGGCGGTGTGCGCGGTGGTGAGCGCATCGATGACGGCGTCGAGGTCGCCGTCGAGCACCTGGTCGAGGTTGTGCGACTTGTAGCCGACCCGGTGGTCGGAGATCCGGTTCTCCGGGAAGTTGTAGGTGCGTACCCGCTCGCTGCGGTCGACGGTGCGCACCTGGCTGCGCCGCTGGTCGCTGGCCGTGGCCGCGGCCTCCTCGCGGGCGGCGGCCAGCAGCCGGGACCGCAGCACCCGCAGCGCCGACTCGCGGTTCTGCAGCTGGCTCTTCTCGTTCTGCGAGCTGACCACGATGCCGCTCGGCAGGTGCGTGATCCGGACGGCGGAGTCGGTGGTGTTCACGCTCTGCCCGCCGGGGCCGGACGACCGGAAGACGTCGATCCGCAGGTCGTTCGGGTCGACGGTGACGTCGACCTCCTCGGCCTCGGGCAGCACGAGGACGCCCGCGGCCGACGTGTGGATGCGCCCCTGGCTCTCGGTGGCCGGCACCCGCTGCACGCGGTGCACCCCGCCCTCGAACTTCAGCCGCGCATAGACGCCCGCTCCGTCATCGCCCCCAGGCGGTCGCGACTTGATCGCCACGGCGACGTCCTTGTAGCCCCCGAGGTCGGCGTCGACCGCGTCGAGGATCTCGGTCGTCCAGCCGCGACGCTCGGCATAGCGCAGGTACATGCGCAGCAGGTCACCGGCGAACAGGGCCGACTCGGCGCCGCCCTCCCCCGCCTTGACCTCGAGGATGACGTCCTTGTCGTCGTCGGGGTCCTTCGGCAGCAGTTGCTCGCGCAGCCGGTCGGTCAGCTCGACGATCCGCTGCTCGAGCCCGGTCGCCTCCGCGGCGAAGGACGCGTCCTCCTCGGCGAGCTCCCGGGCCGCAGCGAGGTTCCCGCGCGCCTCGTCGAGCGCGCGGGCGGTCTCGACCAGCGGAGCCAGCTGGGCGTAGCGCCGGCCCAGCCGCCGCGCGCGGGACTGGTCGGTGTGCACCGCGGGGTCGGCCAGCTCCTTCTCCAGCGCGGCGTGCTCGGCGAGCAAGGAGCCCAGCCGGTCCGGCGCGGTCTCGGTGCTGCTCATCGAACGGTGCCTCTCAGGCGATTCTGGGCTGGACATGACGACGGCGCCCGTCCCACCGCGAGGTGGGGACGGGCGCCGTCGGAGGTGCTACTTGTCGGCCGAGCCGCCGGCGGACGCCCCGGCAGCGGCACGCTTGCCGAACCGCTTCTCGAAGCGGGCGACGCGGCCACCGGTGTCCAGGATGCGCTGCTTGCCGGTGTAGAAGGGGTGGCAGGCCGAGCAGGTCTCGACGGTCAGCTGACCGGTCGGGGACGTGCTGCGGGTGGTGAAGGTGTTGCCACAGCCACAGGTCACGGTGGTGACGTTGTAGGCCGGGTGGATGTCGGGCTTCATATCGCCTCTTCTGCGGAAGTCTGTTCTCGTTCGGGTGGTCGAACGCCGGCGGCCGACCGAAGATTCCGGCCGCTCAGCGGGGCTCGGTCGACCAGTCTCCCACGTCCGGAGACCGGCCGACCTCGCCGGGTCATTCGCCGCCGGGCCCCAGGGTGGTCTTCTGGATCTGCATCAGGAACTCGATGTTGTTCCGAGTCTTCTTCAGCTTGTCCAGCAGCAGCTCGAGGGCCTGCTGCGGCTCGAGCGCGGCGAGCACGCGGCGCAGCTTGATGACGATGGCCAGCTCGTCGGGCGACATGAGGATCTCCTCCTTGCGCGTGCCCGACGCGTTGACGTCGACGGCCGGGAAGACCCGCTTGTCCGCCAGGCGGCGGTCCAGCTTGATCTCCGCGTTACCGGTGCCCTTGAACTCCTCGAAGATGACCGTGTCCATCGTGGAGCCGGTCTCGACCAGCGCCGAGGCGATGATCGTCAGCGAGCCGCCGTTCTCGATGTTGCGGGCAGCCCCGAGGAAGCGCTTGGGCGGGTAGAGCGCCGTGGAGTCGACACCACCGGAGAGGATGCGCCCGCTGGCGGGGGCCGCCAGGTTGTAGGCGCGGCCCAGGCGGGTGATCGAGTCCAGCAGGACGACGACGTCGTGGCCCATCTCGACCAGGCGCTTGGCCCGCTCGATGGACAGCTCGGCGACCGTGGTGTGGTCCGACGGCGGCCGGTCGAAGGTCGAGGCGATGACCTCGCCCTTCACCGAGCGCTGCATGTCGGTGACCTCTTCGGGCCGCTCGTCGACGAGGACGACCATGAGGTGGCACTCGGGGTTGTTCGTCGTGATCGCGTTCGCGATCGACTGGAGCACCATCGTCTTGCCGGCCTTCGGCGGGCTGACGATGAGGGCGCGCTGGCCCTTGCCGATCGGCATGACCAGGTCCATGACGCGGGTGGTCAGCATGTGCGGCTCGGTCTCCAGCCGCAGGCGATCCTGCGGGTAGAGCGGGGTCAGCTTGGTGAAGTCCGGGCGGTTGCGCGCCTGCTCGGGCTCGAGGCCGTTCACGGTGTCCAGGCGGACGAGCGCGTTGTACTTGTCCTTGCGCTCGCCCTCGCGGGGCTGGCGGACGGCGCCGGTGATGGCGTCACCGCGGCGCAGGCCGTGGCGGCGCACCTGCGACAGCGAGACGTAGACGTCGTTCGGCCCGGTCAGGTAGCCCGACGTCCGGACGAATGCGTAGTTGTCCAGGACGTCGAGGATGCCGGCGACGGGCAGCAGGACGTCGTCCTCGCTGACGGTCGGCTCGCCCTGCTCGAAGCGGTCGCGACCACCGGTCTGGCCGCCGCGCCGGTTGCGGTCGCGGTAGCGACGTCCGCGACGGCCACGGCCGCCCTCGAAGTCGTCGTCGTCCTCGTCGTTCGGGTTGGAGCCGCGGTTGGCGCCCTCGGCCCGGGTGTCGGGGCGGTTGTCGGGGCGGTTGTCGTTCCGGGCGCCGCGCTCGTTGCGGTCGCGGTTGTCCGGCCCGCGGTTGCCGCCGTCCCGGTTGGCACCGTCGCGGTTGGCACCGTCGCGGTTGGCGTTCCGCTCGTTGCGGTCGCCGCCGTCCCGGGTGTTCGCACCGTCGCGGTTGGTGCCGTCATCGCGGTCGTTGCGGTTGCGGCCGCCGCGCTCGCGATTGCGCTGCGGACGGTCGCCGTCGGTCCGCTGGTCGCTCTCGGCCGGGGCCGTGTCGATGGCGGCGGTGTCGGCGGTGTCGCTGGTGGCGGCGACCTGGTCGCCCACGGGCGCGTCGCCGCTCGGCGAGCCCGCGGGGCGGCTCGCGCCACGGCGGGTGCGCTGGGTGGGGGCGGTCGCTGCGGGCGCCTCGACGGCGCCGTTGAGGACGCCGCCGTTGGCGCCGCCGCTCACGGGGGCCTCGAGGGGCGCGGCGGTCTCGGGGGCAGCGGTCGCGGGGGCAGCGGTCTCGGACGCGCTGCTGGTGGCCGAGTTGTCGCCGGCCGGGGCGGATCCGCCCACCTGGCGGGCGGAGATGGCGGCCACGAGGTCGCCCTTGCGCATCCGGCCGGTGCCGGAGATGCCCAGTTCGGCCGCCAGGCGCTGCAGCTCGGGCAGCAGCATCCCGGAGAGGCCGTTGCCGCGGCGCCGGGCGCTGCCCGTCGTCCCAGAAGCGGCAGGTGCCTCGGTCGTCGGAACGGCAGCGTCCTGCGTGCCGCCCGCGACGAGGTCGGTGGTTTCGCTCACGTACAGGTCCTTCCCTGCGGTGCCTGCGCGTTCCAGCGCAGGAGGTCCCCGCCCCCTGTCGGTCCGGCCGGGAGGCGGGAGCGCACAGGGCACAGGTGGAAAAGATGCGGGGCGGATCAGCGGAAAGAATTCGGCTGTTTCGGCCCCCGCGCGAGGCTCGCCCAAGTGGGCGGCTACGCCGTGAGCCTAGACGCGACTCACGGAGTGGACAACACCGGTTGGTACCAGCGTGTTCCTCGTTATCGAGACGATACCTGCGGGTTCCCATTCAGCACACGGGCACCCTCAGGATCGACCGCCAACGGGAGCACCGTCCACCCCGCCGGAGTGAGATCGGCCACCGTGGCCGCCTCCTGCGGTCCGCCGGCGAGCACCAGCAGGCTCGGGCCGGCCCCGGAGACGACGGCGGCGAGCCCGGCCTCCCGGAGCCGGTCCATCAACGCGATCGAGTCCGGCATGGCCTCGGCGCGCTGCCGCTGGTGCAGCCGGTCCTCGGTGGCGTCGAGCAGCAGCAACGGCTCCCGGGTGAGCGCGTGCACCAGGAGCCCGGTACGGCCGGCGTTGTGCGCGGCGTCGGCGTGCGGGACGGACTCGGGCAGCAGGCCGCGGGCGACGTGGGTGGACAGCGTGGTCTCGGGAACCAGCACGACGGCGTGCACCCGCGGGTCGACGTCGAGCCGTACCGCGCGGGCGCCGGTCGGCTCGGTCCACGACAGCGTCGCGCCACCGAGCAGGCACGCGGCGACGTTGTCCGGATGGCCCTCGATCTCGTTGACCAGCCGGAGGACGGCGTCGTCGTTCCGCACCTCGACGTCCGGACAGAGCTCCCAGGCCCCGACGACCCCGGCGACGACCGCCGCGGCCGAGCTGCCCATCCCCCGGCCCTGCGGGATGGAGTTCTCGGCGGTCAGCCGGAGCCCGGGCGGGCTCCAGCCGAGCTCGGCGCAGGCGGCGCGGAAGGCGCGCACCACCAGGTGCGACTCGTCGGTGGGCAGCTCGCCGGCCCCGACGCCGGCGATCCGCACATCCAGTCCGGACGGCGCGACGGCGAACTCGAGGACGTCGTGCCGGGACAGGGCGAGACCGGCGCAGTCGAAGGCCGGTCCGAGGTTCGCGCTGGTGGCCGGTACCTGGAGCCGGACGGAGGTCATAGGCCCAGCTGCGCCGCGGCCGCGGCGGCGTCCACCGGGATGGTCGTCGGCGCGGGGGCGCCGGAGATCGCCCACTCCGGGTCCTTCAGGCCGTTGCCGGTGACCGTGCAGACCACCCGCTGGCCGGGTTCGAGCTCGCCGGCCGCGGCGACCTGGAGGAGGCCCGCGACCGACGCCGCCGAGGCGGGCTCGACGAAGACGGCCTCGGTGCGGGCGAGCAGCCGGTAGGCGGACAGGATCGCGCGGTCGGTGACGGCGTCGATGCGGCCGCCGGACTCGTCCCGGGCGGCGAGCGCCTTCGTCCACGAGGCGGGATTGCCGATCCGGATCGCGGTGGCGATCGTGCTCGGGTTCTCCACCACCTTGCCGGTGACGATCGGCGCCGCCCCCGCGGCCTGGAAGCCCCACATGCGCGGGGTCCGGGAGGCTGGGCCGGGGGTCGAACTGTCGTGGCAGTACTCGCGGTAGCCCTGCCAGTAGGCGGTGATGTTGCCCGCGTTGCCGACCGGGAGGCAGTGGATGTCGGGGGCGTCGCCCAGCACGTCGACGATCTCGAACGAGGCGGTCTTCTGCCCCTCGATGCGGAACTGGTTGACGCTGTTGACCAGGCTGACCGGGTAGTCGATCGCGAGCTTGCTGGCCAGCGCGAGGCAGTCGTCGAAGTTGCCCTCGACCTGCAGCAGCTTGGCGCCGTGCACCAGCGCCTGGGCCATCTTGCCGGTGGCGATCTTGCCCTGCGGCACGAGGACGGCGCAGACGAGACCGGCGCGGGCGGCGTACGCGGCCGCGCTGGCACTGGTGTTGCCGGTCGAGGCGCAGATGACCGCCTTCGACCCTTCCTCGACGGCCTTGGTGATGGCCATCGTCATGCCGCGGTCCTTGAAGGAGCCGGTCGGGTTGGCGCCCTCGACCTTCAGGAACACCTCGCACCCGGTCCGCCGGGAGAGCTCCGGCGCCGGCAGCAGCGGGGTCGCGCCCTCCTGGAGGGTCACGACCGGCGTCGTGTCGCTGACCGGCAGGCGCGAGCGGTAGGCCTCGATCAGTCCGGGCCAGCCCGGCGACACCGCGGAGGCGACGGTCATGCCAGCCCCTCCACCCGCAGCACGCTGGTCACCGCGCGGACGGCGGGCATGTCCCGCAGCGCGGCGATGGTGGCCGACAGCGCGGCGTCCGGCGCGCTGTGGGTGACGATGACCAGGGTGGCGGCGTCGCCGTGCCCGTTCTGGCGGACCGTCGAGATGCTCACCTCGTGCTTGGCGAACTCCTGCGCGACGGTCGCCAGCACACCGGGCTTGTCGGCCACGTCGAGGCTCACGTGGTACCGGGTCGGCGTCGCGTCCATCGACCGGATCGGCAGGTCGGCGTAGCCCGTCGGGCCCTGACCGGCCCCGCCGATGACGCGGTTCCGGGCGACGGCGACGAGGTCACCGAGCACCGCGCTGGCCGTCGGCTCCCCGCCCGCGCCCTGGCCGTAGAACATCAGCTGACCGGCCGCCTCCGCCTCGACGAAGACGGCGTTGAACGCGCCGCCGACCGAGGCGAGCGGGTGCGACGTCGGGATCATCGCGGGGTGCACGCGGACGGCAACAGAATCGGACGCCGCGTCGCCGTCCGCTGAGTCCGTGACCCGCTCGCAGATCGCCAGCAGCTTGACCGTGCAGCCGATCTCCGTCGCCCGCGCCACGTCGGACGCGGTCACCGACGAGATCCCCTCGCGGTACACGTCGGCCGCGGTGACCGGGGTGTGGAAGGCGAGCGACGCGAGGATCGCGGCCTTCGCGGCGGCGTCGAACCCGTCGACGTCGGCGGTCGGGTCGGCCTCGGCGTACCCGAGGTCGGTGGCCTCGGCCAGCGCCTCGGCGAAGCCGGCGCCGGTCTCGGCCATGCGCGACAGGATGTAGTTGGTCGTGCCGTTGACGATGCCGACGACCCGGCGCAGCTGGTCGCCGGCCAGCGACTCGCGCAGCGGCCGCAGCAGCGGGATCGCGCCGGCGACGGCGGCCTCGTAGTAGAGGTCCACCCCGGCCTTCGCGGCGGCCGCGTGCAGCGCGACGCCGTCCTCGGCCAGGAGCGCCTTGTTGGCGCTGACCACCGACTTGCCCGACTCGATCGCCGCCTGGATGAGCGTGCGGGCGGGCTCGATCCCGCCGATGACCTCGACCACGAGGTCGACGTCGTCCCGCCGCACGAGGGTCTCGGCGTCGGTGGTGAGCAGGTCGGCGGGCACGTCGCGGTGGTGGTCGGGACGGCGGACCGCGATGCCGGCCACCTCGACCGGCCGGCCGATGCGGGCCGTGAGGTCGTCGGCCTGCTCGTGGAGAAGCCGCAGCACCGCGCTGCCGACGGTCCCGCAGCCCAGCAGCGCGACCTTCAGGGGTTTCACGAGCGGGCTCCCACGGGGTGTTCGGCGAGGACGGCGTCGAGGGCGAACACGTCGGACAGAGTCTGACGCCGGACGATCTCGGTGGCCGCACCGTCCCGGACGGCGACCACCGGCGGCTTGAGCAGGTAGTTGTAGTTGCTCGCCATCGACCAGCAGTAGGCGCCGGTCGCGGCCACCGCGAGCAGGTCGCCCGGAACGACGTCGGAGGGCAGCCACAGGTCGCGGACGAGGATGTCGCCGCTCTCGCAGTGCTTGCCCACGACCCGGCACAGCGCCGGCGCCGCCTCGGAGTGCCGGTTGGCCAGCACGCACGTGTAGGAGGCGTCGTAGAGGGCGGTGCGGATGTTGTCGCTCATCCCGCCGTCGACGGAGACGTAGTTGCGCACCAGCGGGGTGCCCGGCGCCCCGCTCGCGCCCAGCCGCACCGGCTTGATCGTGCCGATCTCGTAGAGCGTGACGGTGCCGGGGCCGGCGATGGCCCGGCCGGGCTCGACCGCCAGCCGCGGCACGGGCAGGTCCAGCTCCGCGCACTCGGCGGCGACGACCTTCTGCAGCCGGGCGGCGATGTCGGCGGGACTCACCGGGTCGTCCTCGGACAGGTAGGCGATGCCGAACCCGCCGCCGAGGTTGAGCTCGGCGAGCACCTCGCCGGTCGCCTGGCGGAGCTGGCCGAGCAGCCCGACCACCCGGTGGGCGGCGGCCTCGAAGCCGGCGGTGTCGAAGATCTGCGAGCCGATGTGGCTGTGCAGCCCGGTCAGCTCCAGGTGCGGCTCGCGGATGACCCGGACGGCCGCGGTCAGCGCGTCGCCGGTGGCGAGGGAGAACCCGAACTTCTGGTCCTCGTGCGCCGTCGCGATGAACTCGTGGGTGTGCGCCTCGATGCCCACGGTGGCGCGGATGAGCACGGGCACCGGCGCGCCACCGGCCTCGACCCGGGCGGCGGCCAGCGGCAGGAGCCGGTCGATCTCGTCGAAGGAGTCGACGACGATGTGGCCGATCCCGGCCTCGACGGCCAGCTGCAGCTCGACCAGCGACTTGTTGTTGCCGTGCAGCGCGATCCGCTCCGGCGGGAAGCCGGCCGCCAGCGCCAGCGACAGCTCGTTGCCGCTGCAGGCGTCGAGGTGCAGGCCGTCGTCGGCGATCCAGCGCGCCACCTGGCCGCAGAGGAACGCCTTCGACGCGTAGTGCACGTCGGCCTCCTCGAAGGCGGAGGCGAACTCGGCCGCCCGGCCGCGGAAGTCCGACTCGTCGAGGATGAACAGCGGGGTGCCGTGCTCGCGGGCGAGCTCCGTGACCGGACGGCCGCCGATGTGCAGCTCGCCGTCGACGCGCTGCGCCGAGCGCGGCCAGACGTGCGGGTCGAGGCAGCCGAGGTCCGCCGGCGGCGCACCCGCAGCGGTCGGCTGCGTGATGTTGCCGTGCAGCGGCCCCGCCGGGTGCGCCCTCACATCCGCCAATGGCCATTTTGGCCCGGACGGCGTCACATCGCTCCGAGCGACGCCCAGCCGCAGGCCGTTGCGCAGCACCACCGCGGTGGCCGCGCACAGCCACAGCCGGGCGGTGGTCAGCGGGGTGGCCTCCTCGTCGCCGCGCGGGAGGACCCGGCAGACGTCGTAGAACCGGTGGTAGGTGCCGGCCAGCTCCTCGAGGTACCGGGCGACCCGGTGCGGGGCCCGGAGCTCGGCCGCGCCGGTCAGCACCCGCGGGAACTCGCCGATCGCCCGCAGCAGGTCGTTCTCCCGGTCGTGCACCAGCTGTCCGGCGTCGACGTCGTCGGGCGCCCCGAGGGCGAGCCCGAGCTCGGCGGCGTTGCGCAGTACCGAGGAGATCCGGGCGTGCGCGTACTGCACGTAGAAGACGGGGTTGTCGTTGGTCTTCCGCGTCCAGAGGTCGATGTCGATGTCGATCTGCTGGTCGACCGACGCCCGGGCGAGCGCGTAGCGGGCGGCGTCCACCCCGATCGACTCGACCAGGTCGTCGAGGGTGATGACGGTGCCCGCCCGCTTGCTCATCCGCATGGGCTCGCCGTCGCGGAGCAGGTTCACCAGCTGGCCGATGAGGATCTCGAGGTGGGTGGCCGGGTCGTCACCGGCGGCGGCGACGAGCGCCTTGTACCGGCCGACGTAGCCGGAGTGGTCGGCCCCGAGCATGATCACGACCTTGTCGAAGCCGCGCTCCCGCTTGTCCAGGTAGTAGGCGCAGTCGGCCGCGAAATACGTGGGCTCGCCGTCGGCCTTCACCAGGACCCGGTCCTTGTCGTCGCCGAAGTCCGTCGTCCGAAGCCACACCGCGCCGTCGCGTTCGTAGACGTGCCCGTGGTCCCGCAGCCGCGCGACCGCCTTCTCCAGGGCACCGCTGTCGTGCAGCGAGGTCTCGGAGAAGAAGACGTCGAAGTGCACGCCGAACGCCTCGAGCGTGCTGCGGATCTCGGCGACCATCAGCTCGACGCCGCGGGCCCGGAACGCGGCCAGCTGCTCGCCCTCGGGCCGGTCGAGCAGGCCCGGCTCGGCCGCGATCACCTGGGCGGCGATGTCGCCGATGTAGCTGCCGGCGTAGCCGTCCTCGGGCACGGGGAGGCCGTGGGCCGCGGCGTGCAGGCTGCGCGCGAAGCGCTCGATCTGCGCGCCCGCGTCGTTCAGGTAGTACTCGCGGGTGACGTCGGCGCCGCTGGACTCGAGGAGCCGGCCGAGCGCGTCGCCGACGGCCGCCCACCGGGTGCCGCCGATGTGCACCGGCCCCGTGGGGTTGGCCGAGACGAACTCGAGGTTCAGCCGCTGCCCGGCCAGGACGTCGGTGTGCCCGTAGTCGGGCCCGCCGGTCACTGCCTGCACGGCGATCAGGCCCAGGGCGCCCTCGGCGAGGGTGATGTTGAGGAAGCCGGGGCCGGCGACGTCGACCCGCTCGATGCCGTCCTGCGCCCGCAGCTCGGCGGCGAGCAGCTCGGCGACCTCCCGTGGCGGGCGACCGGCGGGCTTGGCCAGCCGCAGCGCCACGTTGGTGGCGTAGTCGCCGTGCTCCGGGTTCTTCGGCCGCTCCACGACGACCTCGGGGGGCACGTCGACGGGCAGCTCACCTCGGCCCACGACCGCCGCGACGGCGGTCCGGACGACGTCCTGCAGCTGCTCCGGTGTCACCGCACGAGCGTACTGACCGCCCCCGGCGCGCCCGGCGGGGCCGCCCGGGTGCCCGGGGATGTCCAGATTGCCGACCTAGACTCGCGGGCGAGTGCGGTCAGCTGCCCCGTGGCGCCCGCATCGTGGACCAGCAATCGAGGAGAGGCCTTGGCCAAGGACCGCACGCCCGAGAAGGCACGCCCCACCGGGGCGAGCAAGGGCGGCAACGGCAGCCGCGCCGCCGGCGGAGCCCGCGGCAAGGGTGGACGCACCCGCCCCGTGAACACCGTCGTCACGCAGCAGCGGCCCTGGGGGCTGATCGCGGGCGCCGTCGCCGTCGTGGTGTTCGCCGCCGCCGTCATCACCTACGCGGTGGTCAAGGTCAACGAGGCGAACGAGGGCAGGGTCGACGCCATCGGCGACATCGCCGGCATCGACGAGTACGACTACGCCGCCGGCCAGGAGCACGTGGCCACGCCGGTCGACTACACCGAGTCCCCGCCGGTCGGCGGACCGCACGACGGCACCTGGGCCGACTGCACCGGCACGGTCTACGACGTCGACATCCGGCACGAGAACGCGGTGCACAGCCTGGAGCACGGCGCCGTCTGGATCACCTACAACCCCGACGAGCTCTCCGACGCCGACGTCGCGAAGCTCGCCGACATCGTCGACGGCGTCTCCGGCCGGATGCTCTCCCCGTACGAGGGCCTGGACGCGCCGATCAGCCTCCAGTCCTGGAACCACCAGCTGAAGGTCGACAGCGCCGACGACGAGCGGATCGTCCAGTTCGCCGACTTCCTGACCCGCAACTCCGACTTCCACCCCGAGGTGGGCGCGAGCTGCGAGAACCCCAACTTCCTGGCCGCTCCGCTGGTGGCCGGTGACGAGAGCGCGCCGATCGGCCCGACCGACATGCCGACGACCACCACCCCGGAGAGCACCTCGCCGTGACCGCCCCGGCCCGAGCCGTGCGCACCGCCCTCCTGGCGGTCATCGCCGTGGGTCTGGTGCTGCTCGGTGGCGGGCTGGCCGTCGTCCTCGGCATCGGCCGGGACGACGGGACGGCGGTGCCCACGGCGGACTCGGTCGCCGCCGGGTTCTCGCGGGACATGGCCATCCACCACCTGCAGGGCGTGGAGATGGCCAACGTCGCGCTGGAGCGCAGCGAGGACCCGGAGGTCCGGCAGTTGGCGTTCGACATCTCCTCGACGCAGACCAACCAGGCCGGCCGGATGCAGGGCTGGCTGTCGCTGTGGGGCGTTCCGCCCACCGGCGGCGAGGCCATGGCCTGGCTGGCCGGCGACGGCGGCCACAGCCACACGATGACCGCCGACGGGCTGATGCCGGGCATGGCCACCGAGGACGAGCTCGCCGAGCTCCGGTCCCTCTCGGGCACGGACTTCGACGTGGAGTTCCTCCGGCTGATGATCCGGCACCACCAGGGCGGCCTGGAGATGGCCCAGTACGCGGCGGAGCACGCCGAGGTCCCGGCCGTCGCGCGCCTGGCCCGGACGATCGCCGACACCCAGACGGCGGAGGCGACGACGATGAGCGACATGCTCGCCGCCCGCGGCGGGACCCCGCTTCCGGCGCCCTGACAGCCGCCGTCCGGAGGGTGATCACGGGCTGATAGCGTGGCTGTCGTACGACCGGGATCGCCCCCGTAGCTCAGGGGATAGAGCACTGCCCTCCGGAGGCAGGGGCGCAGGTTCGAATCCTGCCGGGGGCACCCACTTCTGCCTGTTCCGCCGGGCGTCTTCCCGGCGTAGCGTCCCCGCTCACTGTGCACTGGATCACGGTCGAGGTCTTCGACGGCGCGTTCTCCGCCGTCCTGTGGGCCGACGCCTGGCGGGATCGGCTCGTCGAGGCGGCGGTGACCGGTGGCGCGCGCTTCTGGGACGACCACGAGCACCGTTGGGGCGTCGTCCTCGAGTTCACCTTCGAGGACGAGCAGGCGCGCGACGCCTTCCGCGACTCCCCGCTGCTGCGCGCGGCGCTCGACGGCGCACCCGACCGCGTCCTGGTCTATCCGCACCGCGGTGGCGGCGCCGGCATCCGCCAGCCCCGTCGTCCCCGGCCGTTGCTGCGCAGCGGTGGCGCCGAGCTCCCGACGCCCGGATCCGGACGCCGACCGGATCTGCCCGTGCGCGCCGGTCGCGGGCCCCGTCGAGGGGCTCGCCGTCAGCTGGTGAGGAAGCCGCCCTCGACCGGGATCGTGGTTCCGGTGACGTACCCGCCGGCGTCGCTCACCAGGAAGATCAGCGCCGCGGCCAGCTCCTCCGGCTGACCGGCCCGCGCCATCAGCACCCGCGGCATCTGCGAGTCCAGGTAGCCGGGCTGGTAGCTGTCGGTCATCTCCGACTCGAAGAAGCCGGGCGCCAGCGCGTTCACCCGGATGCCGCGGCGGCCGGTCCACTGCTGCGCCAGGTCGCGGGTCAGGCCGATCAGGCCGGCCTTGCTGGCGGCGTAGGCGGCCTGCGGCAGCCCCGCCGTGGTGAGCCCGAGGATGCTCGAGATGTTCACGATCGAGCTGCCCGGCTGCATGACCCGCCCGCAGGCCTGGGCCATCCAGTAGCAGCCGTTGAGATTCACGTCGATGACCTGGCGGAACTGCTCCGGGGTCTCCCGGGTCGCCGGGTAGGCGGTGCCCACGCCGGCGTTGTTCACCAGGACGTCGACCTTCCCGAACTCCGCCACGGTGGCGTCGACGAGGGCCTGGCAGTCCTCCGGCCGGGAGACGTCGGTGCCGACGGCGATGGCGCGTCGGCCGGCCGCCTCGACGGCCTGCTGCGTCTCCGCCAGCCGGTCGACCCGGCGCGCGCCGAGCGCGACGTCCGCGCCGGCCTCGGCCAGCGTCCGCGCGAAGACCGCGCCCAGCCCCGAGGACGCGCCGGTGACGATGGCGACCCGGCCGTCGAGCCGGAACATGTCCAGGATCGTGCCGTCAGGCATTGCGCCCCTTCCCTCATGCGGCCGGTGGCCGGACGCTATCCGACATGTGGAACAGGTCACTGACCGGGCGGATGCGCGCGGGCGGGACCTCGAGGGGGAGGAACCAGACACCGTGGGCAACCTGGCGCAGAACCTGATCGACACCGCCGCGAAGGATCCCGAGCGCACCGCGCTCCGGATGGACGACGCCGTCCTCACGTTCGGGCAGTTCCGCGACGCCGCGCTGCGCGTGGCCGCGGCGTTGCAGGGCAGGGGCCTGCAGCCGGGAGACCGGGTCGGCCTCGTGCTCCCGAACGTGCTGTCGTTCCCGGTCGCCTTCTACGGCGCGCTGATGGCCGGCGCCGCCGTCGTCCCGATGAACCCGCTGCTGAAGGCGCGCGAGGTCGAGTACTACCTGAGGGACTCCGGCGCCCGGTTCGTCGTCGCACTCGGTCCCTCTGCCGACGCCGGTCACCGAGGCCGCCGCCGCCGTCGGCGTGGACGCCGTGACGGTCGGGCCGGCGCTGCCCGAGGAGCTCATGGCCGCCGAGCCGCTGAACGCGCCGGTGGACCGGTCCGACGACGACCTCGCCGTCATCCTGTACACGTCGGGGACGACGGGGCAGCCGAAGGGCGCCGAGCTCACCCACGCCAACCTGTCCGGCAACTGCCGGACGACCGCCGAGACGCTGCTCGAGAGCGCCGGCGACGACGTGATCATGGGGTGCCTGCCGCTGTTCCACGTCTTCGGGCTCACCTGCGGCCTGAACGCGGCGGTGCTCCGCGGATCGACCCTCACGCTCATCCCGCGCTTCGACGGCGCCAAGGCGCTCTCGGTCATCGAGCGCGACAAGGTGACGATCTTCGAGGGCGTCCCGACGATGTTCGCCGCGATGCTGCACTCCCCCGACACCGCGTCGCACGACGTCTCCAGCCTGCGGCTGTGCGTCTCCGGCGGCTCGGCGATGCCGGTCGAGATCATGCGCTCCTTCGAGGAGACGTTCGGCTGCATCATCCTCGAGGGCTACGGCCTCAGCGAGACCTCGCCGGTCGCGTCGTTCAACCACCCGCACGCCGAACGCAAGCCCGGCTCGATCGGCACGCCCATCGCCGGTGTCGAGATGCGGCTGGTCGACGGCGACGGGAACGACGTGACCGCCGGTGAGGTCGGCGAGATCGCCATCCGCGGCGAGAACGTGATGCGCGGCTACTGGCAGCGGCCGGAGGAGACCGCGGAAGCGATCCCCGACGGCTGGTTCCGCACCGGTGACCTGGCCCGCCAGGACGACGACGAGTACTTCTTCATCGTCGACCGCAAGAAGGAGATGATCATCCGCGGCGGCTACAACGTGTACCCGCGGGAGATCGAGGAGGCCCTCTACGAGCACCCCGCCGTCGCCGAGGCCGCCTGCATCGGGATCCCGCATCCCGAGCTGGGCGAGGAGGTCGCCGCGGCGGTCTCGCTGAAGCCGGGGGCGAGCGCCGAGGTCGACGAGCTGCGCGACTTCGTCAAGGAGCGGGTCGCCGCCTACAAGTACCCGCGGCACCTCTGGCTGGTGGACTCCCTGCCCAAGGGGCCGACGGGGAAGATCCTGCGCCGCGCCGTCGACGTGCCGGCGTCGGTCAGCGCTCGGTGACCCGCCCCTCGACCACCTCGAGGTGCCGGTTGGTGGCGACGGCCTCCAGCATCCGCCGGTCGTGCGTGACCAGCAGGAGCGTTCCGGCGTAGGAGGCCAGCGCCTCCTCGAGCTGCTCGATCGCCGGCAGGTCGAGGTGGTTGGTGGGCTCGTCGAGCACCAGCACGTTGATGCCGCGGGCCTGCAGGAGGGCCAGCCCGGCCCGGGTGCGCTCGCCCGGGGAGAGCGTGTCGGCCGGGCGGAGCACGTGCTCGGCGACCAGCCCGAACTTGGCCAGCAGCGTGCGCACCTCCGCCGTCGGCCAGTCCGGCACCTCGGCGGAGAAGGCGTCGAGCAGCTGCTCGCGGCCGAGGAACCGGCCGCGGGCCTGGTCGATCTCGCCGATGCGCACCGAGGGGCCCAGCGACGAGCTGCCCTCGGTCAGCTCGACCCGCCCCAGCAATGCGGCGAGCAGGGTCGATTTGCCCGACCCGTTCGCGCCGGTGATGGCCACGCGGTCGCCCCAGTCGACCTGGAGGTCCACCGGCCCGAGCCGGAACCCACCCCGCTCGACGACGGCGCCGCGCAGGGTGGCGACGATGGCCCCGGCACGGGGAGCGGCGGCGATCTCCATCCGCAGCTCCCACTCCTTGCGGGGCTCCTCGACGACGTCGAGGCGCTCGATCAGCCGCTCGGTCTGCTTGGCCTTGGCCGCCTGCTTCTCCGCCGACGCCCGGTTGTGGGCCTTGATGTGCTTGTCGCCGTCGCTGGCCTTCTTGATCGAGTCGCGGACGCCCTTGGCCATCCAGTTGCGCTGCATCCGCGCCCGCGCCTCGAGCCCCGACTTCGTGTCGGCGAACTCCTCGTACTCCTCGCGGGCGTGCCGGCGGGCGACCTCGCGCTCGACCAGGTACGCCTCGTAGCCGCCGTCGTGGACGCGGACCAGCTGCTGGGCGAGGTCGAGCTCGACGACGCGGGTGACGGTCCGGGCGAGGAACTCGCGGTCGTGGCTGACGACGACGATGCCCGCGCGGGCGCCGGCCACGAACCGCTCCAGCTGCTCGAGCCCGGTCAGGTCCAGGTCGTTGGTCGGTTCGTCGAGCAGCAGGACGTCGTAGCGCGAGAGCAGCAGCGAGGCGAGTCCGACCCGTGCCGCCTGTCCCCCGGACAGCCCGGTCGTCAGGGCATCGAGGGCGACGCCGGGTGCGACGTTGGCGACGACCTCGGCCGCCCGCTCCTCGAGGTCGGCGCCGCCGAGGGCGAGCCACCGCTCGAGCGCGTCGCCGTAGGCGTCGTCGGCGCCGTCCCGGCCCTCGCTGAGGTGCTCGGTCGCGCGGTCGAGCGCGGCCTGCGCGTCCGCCACGCCGGTGCGCCGGGCCAGCGCGGCCACCACGGTCTCCCCCGGCCGGCGCTCGTGTTCCTGCGGCAGGTAGCCGAGGTTCGCCGACGGCGGACTGACCGCGATCGACCCCTCCTCGGCCGGGATCTCGCCGGCCAGCGTGCGCAGCAGAGTGGACTTGCCCGCGCCGTTGACCCCGACCAGCCCGACGACGTCGCCGGGTGCGACGACGAGGTCGAGGTCGGAGAACAGGACGCGGGCGCCGTGGCCGGCCGCGAGGCCGCGGGCGACGAGGGTGGCGCTCACGACGGGACACTGTGCCAAGCGCGCGTCCCGGAGCGCGAACGGGTCAGTCCCCGCGCTCCTCGGCGTCGTCCTCCGGGCGGCTGAGGACGTCGTCGGCGAACTCGTCGAGCCAGTCCTCCAACGGGGACCCGTCCTCGGTCTCCCGGCGTCGCACCAGCCACGGCTGCAGGTGGTCGTACCCGCGCACCGAGACGCGCTTCAACGGGCGCACCCGGTACGCAGGGTTCCCGCGGAGGAACTGCGCGAGCTCGCGGTCGACGAGCACGGTGCCCGGATGGGCGATCGAGGTCAGCCGGCTGGCCAGGTTCACCACCGGCGAGTAGACGTCGCCCAGCCGCGTGAGCACCCGCCCGTAGGCCGCGCCCACCCGGAGCGGCGGCCGGTCGTCGGCGTCCCAGGCGACCGGCATGTCCAACCCGATCTCGACGGCCTCGACCGCGGTGCCCGCGGTGAACAGGACGCCGTCGCCGACGGTCTTCACCACCCGGCCCCGGTGACGGGCGATCACCTCGGCGGCGGTGCTCTCGAAGTCCTCGACCATGCGGCCGAGCTCCCGCCCACCCATGCCGCGGCTGCGCGAGGTGTACCCGACGAGGTCGGCGAACCCCACGGCGAGCACGCGCGGATCGCCCGGCGCCGTGGCGGAGGCCAGCAGCCGGTCGGCGTTGGCCGCGAGGTGCCGGCGCCAGACGTAGTCCTGCACCTTCTGCAGCTGCGGCAGCAGGGCCCTCGCGGCCTCCACCGCTGCGCCGAGCGTCTCCTCGTCGCTCGCGTCCTCGTCGGCGGCCCGGTTGAGCACGTCGGCGAGCATGTCGGTCTGCCAGTCGGCGAGGCGGGACAGGGACTGGCCCATCGCCCGCGCGATCGACGCCTCGGTCTCCGGGCCGACGAACCCGGAGTCGATCAGCGAGTGGAGGACCTCCAGCGCGGCGACGTCGGCGTCGGTGAAGGCGGGGTCGTCGTCGGCGGTGTCGGCGAAGCCGAGCGCGCGCCACAGCCGCTGGGTCCGCTCCGGCGGCATGCCGGACATCTCGGCGATCTGCAGGCGGGTGTAACGGCGCGGCCCGTCGAGCAGGAGGCGCTCGAGCGCGTCGCGGGCGGCCGGGCCCGGGGAGTCCCCCGGATCGGTCATTGCTGATCGACCACTGGCGGCGTCCGGGCCTAGCCCGTGGTGTGGACGACGAGGACGTCGACCGCCGAGCGCCGGGTCGCGTCCGCCGGCACCGAGCCGAGCAGCCGACCCTTGATCCCGGCCAGACCGCGGTTGCCGACGACGAGCAGGTCGGCGTTCTCGCGGCGGACCACGTCGAGCAGCGTCTCCACCGGGGAGCCCTGCACGGCGAGCGTCTTGACGTCCTTCGCGCCGGCCGACTTCGCCCGTTCGGCCGCGGTGCGCACGGTGTCCTCCGCGGGGTGCGAGCCGACCACCTGGTAGGCGTCGTCCCGCAGCGCGTCCTGGGCCGCGGCCACCTCGCGGTCGTCGGGCTCGCTCGGCAGGTACGCGCAGGCGATGACCAGGGTCGCGCCGCAGGCGCCGGCGAGGGCACCGGCACGGGCGACCGCACGCAGGGAGGACTCCGAGCCATCGGTGCCGACGACGACCGTCCGGTAGGCGCTCTCGCTCACGGCCCGGACTCTATGTGACGCCGTGTCCACGCTCACCTCGAGATGATCATCGCCCGTCGGATCGGCGCCACCTAAGTGTTACCTAAGTACGGTTGGATGACGGAGTCCCTTCTCCGATGGTCAGGAGCGGCACCATTTCCAGCGGCAGCACCGCGGCGGTCCGACCCGTGCGGGTCGACGTCAGCGGACTCAGCAAGTCCTTCGGCCAGGTGCGAGCGGTCAGCGACCTGAGTTTCACCGTGGAGCCCGGCTCGGTCACCGGCTTCCTCGGGCCCAACGGCGCCGGCAAGACCACGACCCTCCGGATGATGCTCGGCCTCGAGACGCCCGACGCGGGCACGGCGACGTTCGACGGCGCCTCGTACACGACGCTGCCCGCGCCGGTCCGGACCGTCGGCGCCGTCCTCGAGACCGCCTTCCACCCCGCGCGGTCGGGTCGCAACCACCTGCGCGTGTACTGCCGTGCCGCCGGGCTGCCGCTGAGCCGCGCGGACGAGACGCTCGTCCAGGTAGGGCTCGCCGACGCCGGCAAGCGCCGGGCGGGCGGTTACTCCCTCGGCATGCGTCAGCGGCTCGCGCTCGCGACGGCCCTGCTCGGCGACCCCGCCGTCCTCGTGCTCGACGAGCCGGCCAACGGCCTGGACCCCGAGGGCATCCAGTGGCTGCGGGGGTTCATCCGGCACCTGGCCCACGACCAGGGCCGGACCGTGCTCGTCTCCAGTCATCTGCTCTCCGAGGTGGAGCAGACCGTCGACCGCGTGGTGATCATCGGGGCCGGTCGACTGGTCCGCGAGGGCTCGATGGCCGAGCTCCGATCCGGGGCCGACGGCGCGGGCACGGTGCTCGTCCGCGGCCCCGAGATCGCCCGGTTCGCCGACGTGCTCCGGGCTGACGGGATTCCCGCCGAGCAGGAGGACGGGTCGCTCACCATCACCGGCCATACCCCCGCAGAGATCGGGAACCGCGCCTTCGCGGCGGGGATCGAACTGCACGAGCTCCGGCCCCACACCAGCGGGCTCGAGGAGATCTACTTCCAGCTCACCGCGGGTCAGGAGCAGTTCGCCGCTCCGCCCGCCGGTGTCACGACCCCCGAGGGAGCGACGCGATGACCCGGCTGGTTCGCGCCGAGTGGACAAAGCTGTTCACGACCAGGGTCTGGATCGGACTGCTCCTCGGCGCCTGCGTCATGGTGGCCGGATTCACGTCCCTGCTGACCGGCTTCGCCGGCAATGCCGAGAGCGGGATCCCGCCGGTCGGCACACCCGCCTTCGAGCAGCTCGCCTTCGCGCAGGCCACCGGCGCCAATGTCCTGTTCCTGATCCTCGGGATCATCGGCATGACGCAGGAGTACCGGCACCGGACGGCCACTCCCACGTTCCTCACCGAGCCGCGGCGCGGCCACGTCGTGGTGGCCAAGCTCGTCGCCTACGCGCTGATCGCAATCCCGTTCGCACTGCTCGTGCTGGCCGTGAACGTCCTCACCGTCGTGGTGTACGCCGGGGCCCGCGGCGGCTCGCCGTCCTTCACCGCCGACAATCTCGAGGTCCTGGCGACGTCCGGCTTGGTCCTGGTCATCTACGCGCTCATCGGGGTCGGGATCGGGGCGCTCTTCCGCAACCAGGTGGGGGCGATCGTCGGCGGGCTGGTCTACCTGTTCGTCATCGAGCCGGTGATCCGGTCGATCCCGGCGACCGCGGGTGCCTACAAATGGATGCCCGGCGGCGCCCAGGAGGCGATGACCGCGACGTTCGAGGGGCCGGAGCTGCTCGGTGCCTGGCAGGGCGGCCTCCTGTTGCTCGGCTACGGTCTGGTCGCCGCGGTCCTGGGAACCTTCCTGGCCGTGCGGCGCGACATCGTCTGAGCCGGCGAACCCCGCCCCGGCCGACTCCGGACCATCGAGAAGGGGACCGACGCGTGACGACCCGCATGACCGTCCAGCGCCTGGGCCGGCTGATCGCCGACGGCGACGCCGACGAGGTCCGCAGCGCCGTCGAGAACAATCCCCGGCTGCTCGCCCGCACCGTCGAACGCGAGGGCCAGGGCGGCTGGACGCCGCTGCACGTCGCCGTCGTCGAAGGACAGGGCGAGATCGTGCGGGTGCTCGTGGCCGCCGGCGCCGACGTCGGCGCGCGCACGGAGCACGGGCGCACGCCGCTGCACGTCGCGCTGCGGTTCGTCCCCGACGTGGCACCGGTGCTGCTCGAGCTGGGTGCGGAGGTCGATGCCCCGAGCGCCGCCTACCTGGACGACGTCGACACGCTCACGCGCCAGCTCGACGGCGGCACCCGGCCCGACGACCGGGCGTCCGGCGCGGACCTGCTCTCGTGGGCGGCCTTCGGCGGGGCGACGTCCACCACGAAGCTGCTGCTGGGTCGCGGGGCCGACGTCAACGGCGGCGCGCTGCGGGCGGCGGCCGGGAGCGGGCGGCTGGACGTCGTCCGGATGCTCGTCGACGCCGGAGCCGACGTCGACCGGCGCGACCCCGCCACCGGCCGCACGGCGCTGCACGCCGCGGTCGCCGCGAGGCCGGGCGGCGACGCGCCCGAGATCCTCGAGGTCCTCCTCGCCGCCGGCGCCGACGTCAACGCCACCACGAACGACGGCGCCAGCGCCCTCGACATCAGCCGGGTCGCCGCGGCCCAGCTCCGCCGCGGGGACGCAGGTCAGGCCACGGCCCACGACGCGTTGGCCGAGGTGCTCGTCGCCCACGGTGCGACCGACTGATCGAGCGCCGCACATGACCGTCGGGGCGCCGCCGAGCAACACGGACATGCCAGGTCGGCCCGGAGGGTCGGGCGTAGACTCGACACCCGGTCCAGCCCTGCCCAGCGGACATGTGGCGCGCATACATCTCGCTGAGCACACCGCCCATGCACAGAACGCCCCATAGACGAAGAAGGCACTCGACCCCGTGTCAAGCGTGAGCTCCTCCCGGCCGTCCTCCACGAACTCCTCCGCTCCGTGGCGGGGTTCGGCACCAACGAGTGGCTGGTCGAGGAGATGTACCAGCAGTTCCTCTCCGACCCGTCGAGCGTCGACCAGGCCTGGCACGAGTTCTTCGCCGACTACCGGCCCGGCAGCCCCGTGGGTGCATCCGACCGCGCGAGCGCGCCGGCCGAGACCGCCGCCGCCGACAACGGCGCCCGCCCCGCGCCGCAGCCGAAGGCCGAGGCCGCCCCCAAGCCGGCCGCCGCGCAGCCGAAGCCCGCCGCCGGGGCCGAGCCGGCCCCCGCGAAGCCCGCCGGCCGGCCGAGAAGCCTGCCGCCGACAAGCCCGCCGCCGCGAAGCCCGCCACCCCGGTCGCGGCCGGAAAGCAGAGCCCGCTGCGCGGCGCCGCGGCGAGCGTCGTCAAGAACATGAACGTCTCGCTCACCGTGCCGACGGCGACGAGCGTGCGCGCGGTGCCGGCCAAGCTGCTGGCCGACAACCGCATCGTCATCAACAACCACCTCACCCGCTCGCGCGGCGGCAAGGTCTCCTTCACGCACCTCATCGGCTACGCGCTGGTGCGGGCGCTGGACGCGTTCCCGAACATGAACAGCGCCTTCGCCGAGGTCGACGGCAAGCCGGTGCTGGTGCAGCCCGAGCACGTGAACTTCGGCCTGGCCATCGACCTGCCCAAGTCCGACGGCTCGCGCTCGCTCGTGGTGGCGTCCATCAAGGGCGCCGAGGACATGGACTTCGCGAAGTTCTGGGCCGCCTACGAGGACATCATCCGGCGCGCGCGCCAGGGCAAGCTCACGCTCGAGGACTTCTCCGGCACCACGATCAGCCTGACCAACCCCGGCACGATCGGCACCAACCACTCGGTGCCGCGGCTGACGGCCGGCCAGGGCGCGATCATCGGCGTCGGCGCCATGGAGTACCCGGCGGAGTTCCAGGGGATGAACCCCGACTCGCTCACCGAGATGGCCGTCTCGAAGATCATCACGCTCACCTCGACGTACGACCACCGGATCATCCAGGGCGCCGAGTCCGGCGACTTCCTGCGCCGGCTGCACGGGCTGCTGCTCGGCGACGACGGCTTCTACGACGACGTCTTCCACTCGCTGCGCATCCCCTACGAGCCGGTGCGCTGGATGCCCGACGTGCGGATCAGCCGCGAGGGGCAGATCGACAAGGAAGCCCGGGTCATCGAGGTCATCGAGGCCTACCGGCGCAACGGCCACCTCATGGCCGACACCGACCCGCTCGAGTTCAAGGTCCGCACCCACCCCGACCTCGACATCCTCCAGCACGGGCTGACCCTCTGGGACCTCGACCGCAAGTTCCCGGTCGGCGGGTTCGCCGGCGAGCGGCTCATGCCGCTGCGCGACATCCTCGGCGTGCTGCGCAACTCGTACTGCCGCACGGTCGGCATCGAGTACATGCACATCACCGACCCGGAGGAGCGCGAGTGGCTCCAGCAGCGGGTCGAGGTCAAGCACGACCGGCCCGAGCGGGAGAAGCAGAAGCACGTCCTCGGCCGGCTCAACGCTGCGGAGGCGTTCGAGACCTTCCTGCAGACCAAGTACGTCGGCCAGAAGCGCTTCAGCCTCGAGGGCGGCGAGTCGATCATCCCGATCCTCGACGAGGTGCTGATCGCCGGCACCGACCACGGCCTCGACGAGGTCGCCATCGGCATGGCGCACCGCGGCCGCCTCAACGTGCTCGCCAACGTGCTCGGCAAGAGCTACGCCAAGATCTTCGGCGAGTTCGAGGGCAACATGGACCCCGGCAGCGTGCAGGGGTCGGGTGACGTCAAGTACCACCTCGGTGCCACCGGGACGTTCCGCAACCCGTTCCGCCTGGACGCCGAGATCGCCGTCTCGCTGGCCAGCAACCCGAGCCACCTGGAGACGGTCAACCCCGTCCTCGAGGGCATCGTCCGCGCCAAGCAGGACATGATCGACAAGGGCGAGGAGGGCTTCACGGTCCTGCCCGTCCTGCTGCACGGCGACTCCGCGTTCGCCGGTCAGGGCGTCGTCGCGGAGACGCTGAACCTGTCGCAGCTGCGCGGCTACCGCACCGGCGGCACGGTGCACGTCGTCATCAACAACCAGGTGGGCTTCACCACCAGCCCGTCAGCGGCACGGTCGAGCCTGTACTCGACCGACGTCGCCCGGATGGTGAACGCGCCGATCTTCCACGTGAACGGCGACGACCCCGAGGCGTGCGTGCGGGTGGCCCGGCTCGCCGTCGAGTACCGCCAGGCGTTCAAGAAGGACGTCGTCGTCGACCTGGTCTGCTACCGCCGGCGCGGGCACAACGAGGGCGACGACCCGTCGATGACCCAGCCGCTGATGTACGACATCATCGACCGCAAGCGCTCGGTCCGGAAGCTGTACACCGAGGCGCTGGTCGGCCGCGGCGACATCACGCTGCAGGAGGCCGAGGAGGCGCTCAAGGACTACCGCGGGCAGCTGGAGCGGGCGTTCGCCGAGACCCACGACGCGCAGGACTCCTCCAAGCCCGAGCCGGTCATGGACCCGCGCACGCCGCAGCAGACGAACGTCCAGACCGCGATCACGCCCGAGGTCGTCAAGGCCATCGGCGACGCGCACGTCTCCTTCCCGCCGGACTTCACCCCCCACCCCAAGCTCAAGCGGATGCTGGAGCGGCGGGCGGCCATGGCCAGCGAGGGTGGCGTCGACTGGGCGATGGGCGAGCTGCTCGCCTTCGGCTCGCTGCTCATGCAGGGCGTGCCGGTCAGGCTGGCCGGTCAGGACTCCCGGCGCGGCACGTTCGTCCAGCGGCACTCGGTCCTCATCGACCGGGAGTCCGCCGCCGAGTACACGCCGCTGGCGAACCTCGCCGAGGACCAGGCCAAGTTCTTCGTCTACGACTCCTTGCTGTCCGAGTACGCGGCACTGGGCTTCGAGTACGGCTACTCGGTGGCCAACCCGGAAGCCCTCGTGCTCTGGGAGGCCCAGTTCGGCGACTTCGTCGACGGCGCCCAGATGGTCATCGACGAGTTCATCAGCTCCGGCGAGGCCAAGTGGGGTCAGCGCTCCGGCGTCGTCCTGCTGCTCCCGCACGGCCTCGAGGGGCAGGGCCCGGACCACTCCAGCGGCCGGATCGAGCGGTTCCTGCAGCTGTCGGCGGAGAACAACATGACCGTCGCCAACTGCACGACCCCCGCCAACTACTTCCACCTGCTCCGCCGGCAGGCGCTGTCGGAGTACCACCGGCCGATGGTCGTCTTCACGCCGAAGTCGCTGCTGCGGGCCAAGGCGGCGGTCAGCGCGGTGGAGGACTTCACCGAGCAGAACTTCCGCGCGGTGCTGCCCGACCCGGGCGTCGGCGGGGAGCCGCTGGACGACGGCGCGGTGACCAGGGTGCTGCTGTGCAGCGGCAAGGTCGCCTACGACCTGATGGCGCACCGGGAGTCCGACGGCACGGCGGACGTCGCCGTCGTGCGGGTGGAGCAGCTGTACCCGCTGCCGGCCGAGCAGATCCACGCCGAGCTCGAGCGGTACCCGAACGCGAAGGACGTCGTCTGGGTGCAGGAAGAGCCGATGAACATGGGCGCCTGGCAGTTCATGGCGGTCAACCTGCCCGAGCACCTGCCGGAGGGCCGGACGTTCCGCCGGGTCAGCCGGCGGGCGTCGGCCAGCCCGGCGGTCGGCTCGGCCAAGGTGCACGAGGTCGAGCAGCGCCAGCTGGTCACCGAGGCGTTCGCGGCCCGCGACAACTGACGCAGTCGATGTACTTCACCGATCGCGGGCTCGAGGAGCTGGCCGACCGGCGGGGCGAGGAACAGGTGACCCTCGCCTGGCTGGCCGACCAGATGCAGGCGTTCGTCGACCAGTACCCCGACTTCGAGGTACCCGTCGAGCGGCTGGCCACCTGGCTGGCTCGCGGCGGCACGGACGACGTCGACGAAGTGACATTGCGCTCGCTCCGGTCCGCACCGCGTCCGGGAGCCCGACCGCTGCTGAGTTCTGAGCCCACTCGCCCGGCGATCGCGCAGCTGCGCGCCGTCGGGCTGGCGCTGGCCCCCGATGACGGTCCTGGTCTGGTGCACCTCGATCGGCACCGGCAAGTCGACGCTCGTCGAGGCGGTCGCGCACGCCTGGCAGGAGTCGCTGACCGCCCAGGTGAAGCACTGGGGCCGCAAGCCGTACGAGGAGGATGCGTCGCTCTGGCGGGAGCTGGCGCTGGACGGACCGTGGCCCCGGCCGCAGGGCGGCATCTGGCTGCGCGCGGAAGCCATGCACGAGCGGTTCTCCGGCATCGACGCCGACGCCTGGGAGCTGCGCGCCTTCGACGGGGTGCCGCTGAACGCCCGCTCGCACGGCGAGGGTTTCCTCGCCTTCCTGGAGTCACGGACGCTCGAGCGCGGCCTGTGGATCCTCGACGAACCGGAGTCGGCGCTGTCGTTCCGCTCCTGCCTGCGACTCCTGGCCCTGGTGGACGGGATGACGGCGGCCGGCTCCCAGGTGCTGCTCGCCACCCACTCCCCCGTGCTCGCGGCGATGCCCGGCGCCCGGATCTACGAGCTCGGCGACGACGGCTTCACCGAGCGCGCATGGGCCGAGCTCGACCTGGTGCAGGACTGGCAGGCGTTCTTCGACGACCCGGGGAGACTGCTGCACCACCTCCTCGACGACTGAAATTCAGCGCGCCTCCCCCGCCGACACGCCGTCCGGCGGGACGCTCTGGCTGTGCTCGGTCACTCCCACGCCCTCTCGGGCCTCGCCGTCGGTGCCGCGACGCTCCCGTGGGCACCCGTCGACGGCACCGTCAGCCAGGTCGCCTGGATCGCCGCGGTCGGCGGGTTCGCGATGCTGCCCGACCTCGACCAGCACTGCTCCACCGTGTCGGACATGTGGGGCCCGGCGACCGACGTCCCCTCCGGCATCCTCGGCAAGCTCGCCGGCGGTCACCGGTGGGGCACGCACGACGCCGTCCTGGCCCCGCTCGCCTTCGGTGGGCTGGCCATGCTCGCGGCCAACGCGTTCTGGTCGAGCCTGCTGCTCCTGGCGCTGGGGATCGGGCTGGCGCTGCGGGCGCTGCACTTCGTCATCCCGGGCAGCACCGAGACCACGGTCCTCGGCAACCTGATCCTGTCCTGGGGCGGCGCCTGGTACCTGCTCGACCACATGGTGAATCCGGCCTGGCTGCCGTGGGCGGTGGCCGCCGGGGTGCTGACGCACATCGTCGGCGATGCGATCACCACGGCCGGGGTGCCGATGCCGCTGCTCTGGATCCTGAACCGGGGTCGGCTGGTGTTCTTCCCGATGCGCACCGGGGCCACGCTGGAGAAGGCGGTGCTCGTGCCGCTGTTCCTCGCCGCGACCGTCGGGTTCATCTACGTCAACACCGAGGTCCGCGACGCGGTCGACCCGCTGGTGGAGAAACTGCTGCTCAGCATCGGCTGAGCGCTCGGCGCCCGTCGATCAGAGGCAGTACGGGCAGTCGGTCGCACCGGCGGCGACGGCCCGGACACAGCTCAGCAGCGCGTCCGGCCGGGCGCGTTTGGGCACCAGGGCATCGGCGCCCACAGCAGCGACCGTCGACCGTGCCGGGGACTCCGCGGTGAGCACGATGATCCGGACGTCGGCCCGAGCGGCACGCAGCGCCTCCGCGGCCGCGAGGCCGCCCATCACCGGCATCGACAGGTCCAGGCACACGACGTCGGGACGCAGCAGCGCGGTGGCGTCCACGACCTGAGAGCCGTCCTCGCACTCGCCGACGACGGTGAGTCCGTCCTCGCTCTCGAGCGCCTCGGTCAACGCCGTCCGGACCAGCGGGTGGTCGTCGACGACGAGCACGCGGATGTCTCCTGCCCCGTCTCCGGGCATGGTCGCTCCTCCGGGACGGCGCTGCGGATCGCAGCAGTCTCCATGGACCCGCCGCGACGTACAAGGATCGAGAGCAGTTCCGTAATCCGCTCGCCCTGCCCGTCGGCCACCCGCAGACTCGCCGGTGTGGAGCGACTCTCCGACCGACTGCTCAACTGGGCGAGCATCCTCGACGACGAGACCCGCCGGCAGGCCGAGCGCACCGCCTCCCTGCCGTTCGTGCACCCGCACGTGGCGCTGATGCCGGACGCCCATCTGGGCAAGGGCGCGACGGTCGGCTCGGTGCTGCCGACCAAGGGCGCGATCATCCCGGCGGCGGTCGGCGTGGACATCGGCTGCGGCATGATCGCCGTCCGGACGCCGTGGACCACCGACGAGGTGCGCGCCCGCGGGCCGCTGGCGCCGCTGCGCGGGGACATCGAGCGGGCCGTCCCGCTGTCGGCGGGGAAGTACAACAAGACGCTCACCGACTCGGCGAAGCGCCGGGTGGCCGAGCTCGAGGGGCAGGGCGAGGACCTCGGCGTCCTCGGTTCGGTCAATTCGACGGCCCCGAACTGGCCGATGCAGCTGGGCAGCCTGGGGTCGGGCAATCACTTTGTCGAGGTCACCGCCGACGAGCAGGACCGCGTCTGGCTGTTCCTGCACTCGGGCAGCCGCGGCGTGGGCAACAAGATCGCCTCGAAGCACATCGCGATCGCCCAGGAGCGGGCCCGCCGCGAGCAGCTCGACCTGCCCGACCGGACCTCGCCTGGCTCGACGAGGGGACGCCGGAGTTCGACCGGTACATCGCCGAGCTGCGCTGGGCGCAGCACTTCGCGCTGCTCAACCGCGAGGAGATGATGGACCGGGTCGCCGACTGCCTGGCCCGGCACATGCGCGCCGACGAGACGCCGGAGCTCGAGCGAATCGAATTGCCATCACAATTTCACCCAGCGGGAGACGCACGACGGCGTCGACCTGTGGGTGTCGCGCAAGGGCGCGATCGAGGCGAAGAAGGGCCAGGACGGGCTCATCCCCGGGTCGATGGGGACGGCGAGCTACGTCGTGAAGGGCCTCGGCAACCCGCTGTCGCTGAACTCCTCGCCGCACGGGGCCGGCCGCGCGTACTCACGCACCAAGGCGCGCAAGACCTTCACCCGCGCGCAGCTCGAGGAGGCGATGCAGGGCATCGAGTGGCGGCACAGCGACGTCTTCCTCGACGAGATCCCAGCGGCCTACAAAGCGATCGACGTCGTCATGCGCGATGCCGAGGACCTCGTCGAGGTCCGGCACACGCTGCGGCAGCTGGTGAACGTCAAGGGCGACTGAGCAGTACCGTGCCGATCTTGTGACCGCCGTTTCGCCTGCTCCGCGGCTGACCCGCGGAACCCACCTGGGCTACGCGCTGGGCTCGATCGGGACCGCGGCGTTCGGCACGGTGCCCGGCCTGCTGCTGCTCTACTACCTGACCGACGAGCTCGGCGTCGCCGCCGGTCTCGCCGGGCTGGTGGTGTTCGCGCCCAAGGCCTGGGACGTCGTGCTCAACCCGTGGATCGGCAGCCGGTCGGACCGCACGCAGAGCCGCTGGGGTCCGCGCCGGCCGTGGATGCTCGCCGGCGGCCTCGCGCTGCCGCCGCTGTTCGTGCTGGTCTTCGCCGGCCCGAGCTCGCCGTCCGGGCTCGCGGCGGGATGGGTCGCGGTGGCCTTCCTGCTCGCCGCGACCGCCTACGGGTGCTTCCAGGTGCCCTACGTCGCCCAGCCGGCCGAGATCACCGACGACCCGGGCGAGCGCGCGACGCTCATGTCGTGGCGGGTCGCCGCCCTGGCGCTCGGCATCCTGCTGGCCGGGGCCGGTGCACCCGCCGTCGTCGACGCGTTCGGCGGCGGCCGGGCCGGCTACCTCGCGATGGCGGTGTTCGTGGCGCTGCTGCTCGCCGGCGGCATGCTCGGGGCGGTCGCCGGTACGCGGAACGCCCCGACGCTGACACGGGTGCACAGCGAGGGCCGCCTCCGTCAGACGCTCGCCCTCGCCTGGGCCTCCCGGCCGTTCCGGGTGCTGCTGATCGGGTTCGTCGTCCAGGCGCTCGGCATCGGCGTGATGCTGGCCGGCGTCCCGTACTACTCCCGGCAGGTGCTGGGCGACGAGGCCGCGGGCACGCTGCTGTTCGCGGCACTGGTGGGCCCCGCGATCCTCGTCATGCCGATCTGGCTGCGGGTCAGCCGCCGCGTGGGCAAGCGCACCGGACTGCTCGCCGCATCGGCGCTGTTCGCGGTCGCGGCGGCGGGCCTCGTACTGGTCCCGTCCGGAGGGACGGGTGTCGCCGTGCCGCTCGTCGTCCTCGTCGGCGTCGGCTACGCCGGCATGCAGATGTTCCCGCTGGCGATGCTGCCCGACGTCATCGCGGCGGACGAGGCATCGTCGGGTGAGCGGCGGGCCGGCGTGTTCACCGGCGTCTGGACGGCGGCCGAGACGCTCGGTCTCGCGGTCGGTCCCGGGCCTCCTGGGCGGGCTGCTGGCGCTGGCCGGCTACGTCTCGTCCAGCGGCGACGAGGTGGTCGCGCAGTCGGACACCGCCGTGCTCGCCGTCCGGCTCGGCTTCAGCGTCGTCCCCGCGCTCCTCGTGCTGACCAGCCTGCCGGTGCTCGCCCGCTACCGGCTCGACGCCGTTCCCGAGGAGGCCGCCGCGTGACCCCCGACCAGGTGCTCGCCGAGCTCACCGCCCTGCAGGCCGATGACCTGCCGACCCACGGCGGCGCGACGATGGCGTACGTCTACGACTCCGGCCGTGCCGACCTGGACGGACTCGCGGCAGCCGCGCAGGCGGCGTTCCAGTGGACGAACGCACTCGACCCGACGGCGTTCCCGAGCGTCGCGCGCATCGAGAACGACCTGGTCGGCGCCGCGGCGACCCTGCTCGGCGGCGGCCCGGCGACGGTCGGCACGCTGACCAGCGGCGGGACCGAGAGCTGCCTGCTGGCGGTGCTCGCCGCCCGGGAGACCTGGCGGGCGAGGAGCCGCACCGGCCGTCCGCGCCTGCTGCTGCCGGTCACCGCGCACGCGGCGTTCCGCAAGGCCGCCCATCTGTTCGACCTCGACGTCGTCGACATTCCGGTCGACCCGACGACCTGCCGCGCGCTGCCCGGCCGCCGTCGCCGAGGCCCTCGACGAGCGGGTGGCGCTCGTCGTCGTCAGTGCGCCGTCGTACCCGCACGGCGTGCTCGACCCGGTCGGCGAGATCGCGGCGCTGGCGGCCGACGCCGACGTGCCCTGCCACGTCGACGCCTGCATCGGCGGCTGGATCCTGCCCTTCCTCGACGACGTCCCCGAGCCGTTCGACCTGTCGGTGCCCGGCGTGACGTCCCTGTCGGTGGACCTGCACAAGTACGGCTACGCACCGAAGGGCGTCTCGGTGCTGCTGTCGGCCACGCCGGAGTTCCGGCACGCGCACGGGTTCAGCACGGCCGGCTGGCCCGGCTATCCGGTCGTCAACCCGACGCTGGCCGGCACCCGGCCCGCCGGGCCGATGGCGGCCGCGTGGGCGGTGCACCGGTGGCTCGGCGACGACGGGTACCGCGAGCTCGCGCGGCGCACCCGTGCGGCCACGGTCGCGCTGGCCGAGGGCGCCGCGGCCGTGGACGGACTGCGGGTGGTCGGCTCCCCCGTCGCCACGCTCGTGGCGCTCGCCCAGGACGGCCCGGACGGCGTCGACGTGCTCAACCTCGCCGACGAGATGACCGCGCGCGGCTGGATGCTCCAGCCCCAGCCGCCGTTCGCCCAGTCCGGCGGCGACCTGCCCGCGACCCTGCACCTCACGGTGACCGGGGCGACCGCGGGGCGGGTGGACGCCCTGCTCGCCGACCTCGCCGCCGCCGCCCGCACGGCCGCCGCGCTCCCCCGGCCCGTCGCCGACCCCGATCTCGTGGCCGCCGCCGCGACCATCGACCCGGCCACGCTGACCGTGGCGGAGGTCGACGCCCTGCTCGAGGTGGCGGGCGTCGGCAACGGGAAGCTGCCGGAGCGGATGGCGCCGGTGCATGCGCTCGTGTCCGCGCTGCCCCGCCCGGTCGCCGAGCGGCTGCTGGCCGGCGTCATCTCCCAGGTCTACCGGCCTGCTCGCTGACGCTCGGCCCCCTCCAGGGCACCGCCCCGAGCGTGCGAGGGGTGGGGAGGAGGGGGTCCTCTTCCTAGCCGGTGACGCCCTGCTCGCGGGCGCACGCCGCGACCGCGGCGGCGACGGCCGCGGCCACCCGCCGGTCCAGCGGGCTGGGGACGACGTAGTCCGGCCGCACGTCGTCGCCGACGACGTCGGCGATCGCCGTGGCCGCGGCCAGCTTCATCTCCTCGGTGATCGAGCGTCGCCCCGGCGTCGATGGCGCCGCGGAAGATGCCGGGGAAGGCGAGCACGTTGTTGATCTGGTTGGCCAGGTCGCTGCGCCCGGTGGCGACGACGGCGGCGTACTTCGCGGCCATGTCCGGGTCGACCTCGGGCGTGGGGTTGGCCAGCGAGAACACGATGCAGTTCGGCGCCATCGACGCGATGGCCGACTCGGGCACCGTGCCGCCGGAGAGCCCCAGGTAGACGTCGGCGCCCTCGAGCGCGCCGACCATCGTGCCCGCGTAGCCGGCCGTGTTCGTGTTGTCGACCAGCCACTGCTTGACCGGGTGCAGGTCGTCGCGACCGGCGTGCAGGATGCCCTTGGAGTCGGCGACCGCGATGTCGCCGATGCCGGCCCCGAGCAGGATCTTGGTGCAGGCGACGCCGGCGGCGCCGGCCCCGGCGACGACGACCCGCAGGTCCGAGATCGGCCGGCCGACCACCTTCGCGGCGTTGCGCAGCGCGGCCAGCACGACGATCGCCGTCCCGTGCTGGTCGTCGTGCATGACCGGGATGTCGAGCCGCTCGCGCAGCCGCTCCTCGATCTCGAAGCACCGCGGCGCGCTGATGTCCTCGAGGTTGATGCCGCCGAACGACGGGGCGATGGCCACGACCGCCTCGACGATCGCGTCGACGTCGTTGGTCGACAGCACGATCGGCACCGCCGACAGCCCGCCGAACTCGCTGAACAGGCAGGCCTTGCCCTCCATCACCGGCAGTGCGGCGGCCGGCCCGATGTCACCCAGGCCCAGGACGGCGGAGCCGTCGGACACCACCGCGACCACACGCGGCGACCAGGTGAACCGCCGGGCCAGCTCGGGTTCGGCGGCGATCGCACTGGACACCCGGGCGACGCCGGGGGTGTAGGTGAGGGCGAGGTCGGCGATCGAGTCGATCGAGCGGGTCGGCGTCACCGAGAGCTTGCCGCCCTCGTGCACCGCGAACGCCGGGTCGTCGGCGAAGCGGTCGGTGCCGTGCTCGGGGATCTCGTTGCCGCCCATGGGCACGCGGGGCGAACTCCAGCACGGCGGCGATGGTGCTGGACACCCGGGCTACGCCGGGTGCGTACGTGAGCGCGAGGCCGCCGATCCAGTCGACCGGCCGGGACGGCGTCACGGAGTGCGTGCCATCCTCGCGCACCTCGAACGCCTCGTCGTCGGCGACGCGGTCGGCGCCGTGCTCGTGCCCGGGACTCGGTCGCCGCCCATGGACACGGCGAGCGTAATCCGGGGCTACCCCAGGTGGGGGCGGAGGGAGGGCGCCCGGACGGGGCCACAGCCGGGTGACCACCCGGCCGACGACGACGGCGGGGCCGAACGCGCGGCTGTCGTCGGTGGCGAACGGGTTGTCGCCCTCCACCCAGTGCCCGCCGTCGACCGCGCGGCGCACCCGCTTGACCACCAGCAGCTCCGGTCGGGAGGGGAACCGCGCCAGGACGACGTCCCCGACCCGACCGCGTCGGGCGAGGCCACCCGGCGGACCAGCAGCCGGTCACCGGAGCGGACGGTCGGCGACATGGAGGGCCCGGTGACCCGCGCCATCGCCCAGGCCGTCGCCAGCGGGGCGACCTGCTCGGGCCGCCTCCTCGTCCTGTCGCCGTCGATCACCGCGAGTAGGGTCGCAGACGACCGAATCCCACGACATCCGGAGGATCCTCCATGCGTCTCACCAGCATGTTCTCCACCGTGGAGGCCACTGCGCACTGCGACCTCCCCTGCGGCGTGTACGACCCGGCCCAGGCTCGCATCGAGGCGGAGTCCGTCAAGGCCATCCAGGAGAAGTACCAGGGCAACGACGACCCGGCCTTCCGCACGCGCGCGATCCTGATCAAGGAGCAGCGGGCCGAGCTGGTCAAGCACCACCTGTGGGTGCTCTGGACCGACTACTTCAAGCCCCCGCACTTCGAGAAGTACCCGCAGCTGCACGAGCTGTTCAACAAGGCCACCAAGCAGGCCGGCGCCTCCGGTGGCAAGGGCAGCATGGACCCGGCCGAGGGCCAGAAGCTGCTCGACTACATCGCCGAGATCGACACGATCTTCTGGGAGACCAAGGCCGCGGCCTGACTCCCTCCTCGCAGCCGGCGCCGACCGGTCCCGCCGGTCGGCGCCGTTCGCGTCCGGGCGCCCTCCGCGCCGAACGCGATCATGTCGTGATAGGAACTCCGCCGACCAATGAGTCCGGGCGAACGCGCCTAGGGTCTGGGAATGAGCGCCGTAGGAGACTGGATGATCGACGTCGGGGCGCTCCTCCACGAGGTGGAGTCGGCGCCCCCGATCGACGCGGTGCAGGCGGTCGCCGTGGGGCTCGGCGAGATGATGGGCGCCCACGAGGTCAACCTCCTGATCGCCGACTTCAGCGGTCGGGCGCTCGTCCGGTTGACCTCCGCCGGTTCGGTGTCGGGTGCCCGCAGTCACGGCGTCGAGCAGGCCGAGACCCTTCCGCTCGAGGGCACTCCGTACGAGGGCGTGCTGCGCACCCAGCAGCCGCTCGTCGACGAGGTCGGCCAGGCGCCCGGGTGATCGTCCCGGTCACCGACCGCGGTGACGCGATCGGTCTGCTGGAGATGACGCTCCCCCGGCCACCCAAGCCCGACGAGCTCACCGACATCTGCAGCGCCGCGCACGCGCTGGCCTACGTGCTCATCGCCGCCCGCCGCCACACCGACGTCTTCGAGTGGGGCCAGCGGTCGACGCCGTTCGCCCTCGCAGCGGAGATCCAGCGCCGGCTGCTGCCCGCGTCCTATACCTGCGAGGCCGGCCAGTTCACGCTGGCCGGATGGCTGGAGCCCGCCAGCTCGGTCGGCGGGCGACACCTTCGACTACAACCTCGACCGCGACACCCTCCACGTGTCCATCACCGATGCCGTCGGGCACCAGGTGGAGGCGTCCCTGCTGGCCACCCTGCTCGTCGGGAGCCTCCGCAACGGGCGGCGCAAGGGCCTCGACCTCGCCGAGCAGGCGGCCTACGCCAACGAGTGCATGGTCGACAACGCCGCACCGGGCAGTTCGTGACCGGGCAGCTCATGCGCGTGGACCTGCGCTCCGGTCGGCGGTCGATCATCAACGCCGGACACGTGCTCCCGCTGCGGCTCCGCGATGGACGGGTCGAGGAGGTGTCGCTCCGGGTGGAGGTGCCCTTCGGCGTCGTCCCCGGGAAGCAGTTCACGGTCCAGGACTTCCCGCTGGAGCCGGGCGACCGGATCGTCCTCCTGACCGACGGCATGCAGGAGCGCAACGCCGCCTCGCTCGACGTCGCCGCGGCCCTGGCGGCCAGCGGGGACCTGCACCCACGTGAGCTGGTGCACGAGCTCGGTGCCGCAGTCCTCCATGCCACCGGCGGGGACCTCCGCGACGACGCCACGATGGTCTGCCTCGACTGGTACGGCGGGCCCCCGCGCGACCGGACGTCGACGCACGGCGCCGATCCCGACCTCGCCTCGGCCGCTCCCCGAGGGCACGTGAGCCGTCCGACCGTGCGCGACCGGCCGCTCCCGGATGCCTCAGCCCCGCCCGAGCCTCCCGGTACGGTTTGACCACGATGCGCATCGATCCGGCCGGGTGGCCCTTCATCACCGGGCCGCTGGCCCCCGCCGCCGCCCTCGCGGCCGCGGGTCGGCTCGGGCACCGACGGTGGGCCCGCCTGGCGGCCTGGCCCTTCGTGGGCCTGTCGGCCTACATGGCCCTCTTCTTCCGGGATCCCGACCGGCGCTGCGACCGGGAGAAGCCGGACCCGGACGTGGTCCTCTCCCCCGCCGACGGCATGGTCATGGTGGCCGGGGAGCCGCAGGACGGGGTCGCCCCCGACGGCGACTGGCAGCAGGTGAGCGTCTTCCTGTCCGTCGTCGACGTCCACGTCAACCGCTCGCCGTACTCCGGCGAGGTCGTCGAGAGCTCCTACCGGAAGGGCAGCTTCCTGGCCGCCTACCGCAAGGAGTCCGCGCACAAGAACGAGCGGAGCGAGCTGTGGCTGCGCAACGGAGAGGGCGACGGCGCTCGGACCGTGGTGTTCCGGCAGATCGTGGGGGTGCTGGCCCGGCGGATCGTCACCCGGACCGGCCAGGGCCAGCTGCTGGCCACCGGCGAGCGGATGGGACTGATGAAGTTCGGCTCGCGGATGGACGTCTTCCTTCCGCCGGAGTGCACGATCACGGTGCGCAAGGGTCAGCGGGTGCGGGGCGGCGAGACCGTCATCGCCCGCTTCCCCGCGGCCGGCTGAAGCGGTCGACCTTGGTGCCCACGCGGCGTACGACCACGCGCGAATTCGTCCGCGGCTCGGTGCGGGGCAGCCGCCGTCGCGCCCTGGCGACGCTGCCCAGCCTGTTCACCCTCGGCAACATGATGTGCGGCTTCGGCGCGATCCTGGTGTCGATCCGCGGGCAGTACGAGCTGGCCGCCGTGCTCGTCGGGCTCTCGATCATCTTCGACATCACCGACGGCGCCGTCGCCCGCCTCGTGGGCGCGGTGACGCCGTTCGGCCTGCAGTTCGACTCCCTCGCCGACCTGGTGTCCTTCGGCATGGCGCCGGCCCTGCTGGCGTTCACGCTGTTCTCCGAGGGGCGCGACGAGTGGGATCCGCTGGGGTGGGTGGCCTGCTTCGTCTGGCTGGCCTGCGCGGCGATCCGGCTCGCGCGGTTCAACACGACGATCGACCCGACGGCCGACAAGCGGTACTTCATCGGCATGCCGAGCCCCGGGGCCGCCGGTGTCGTGCTGGCCTCGGTGTTCGCGTTCGGCGAGCACATGGAGGGCCGCGACCGGCTGTGGGTCCTGCTCATCGTCGTCGTCCCGGCGCTGCTGATGGTCAGCAACATCCGGTTCCGGTCGTTCCGGTCGCTGGTCAGCCCGAAGAGCGGCAAGCCCTACGGGCTGATCGCCCTGGCCGTCGTGCTCGTGGTCGGCTTCGCGCTCACCCCGGTGTGGACCGGCATCGCGCTGGCCTACGGCTACCTGCTGGCGCCGATCCTGCTGCCCGTCGTGTCGCCGCTGGCCCGGCTCCTGCCGGACCGGCTCAAGGAGGCCCTCTCGTGACGGTGCGCCCCATCCGTCCCGAGGACGTCCCGGCGGTGGTCGGCCTGGTCCGGGAGCTCGCCGAGTACGAGCGGGCGCTGGACGAGGTCCGGCTCACCGAGGAGCAGCTGACCGCCTGCCTGTTCGGCGACGCGCCCGCGCTGTTCGGCCACGTCGCACTCGACGGGGACGACGTCGTCGGCGTCGCGCTCTGGTTCCTGAACTTCTCCACCTGGCGCGGCACCCACGGCATCTACCTCGAGGACCTCTTCGTGCAGCCCGTCCACCGCGGCCGCGGGCTGGGCAAGGAACTGCTCCGCACGCTCGCCGAGGTGTGCGTCGAGCGCGGCTACTCGCGCCTGGAGTGGTCGGTGCTCGACTGGAACACGCCGTCGATCGAGTTCTACAAGGCCGCCGGCGCCGTCCCCATGGACGAGTGGACGGTCTTCCGCCTCACCGACGACGCCCTGCGCGACTTCGCCGCCGACCGGAGGCACCGCATGACGACCGAGCGCCACCCCGCCGAGTGCTGGCTCACCGACATGGACGGCGTGCTGGTGCACGAGGAGAAGGCGCTGCCCGGCGCCGCGGAGTTCCTGGAACGGCTGGTCGAGAAGAAGCGCCGGTTCCTGGTGCTCACCAACAACTCGATCTTCACCCCGCGCGACCTCTCCGCCCGGCTGGCCCGCAGCGGGCTCCAGGTGCCGGAGGAGTCGATCTGGACGTCGGCCCTGGCGACAGCGGATTTCCTCCGCAACCAGCTGCCCGGCGGCTCGGCCTACGTGATCGGCGAGGCCGGCCTGACGACGGCGCTCTACGAGGTGGGCTACACCCTCACCGACACCGACCCGGACTACGTCGTCCTCGGGGAGACCCGCACGTACTCGTTCGAGGCGATCACCCGGGCGATCCGGCTGATCGGCCGCGGCGCGCGCTTCATCGCGACCAACCCCGACGTCACGGGCCCCTCGCCGGAGGGTCCGCTGCCGGCCACCGGATCGGTCGCGGCGCTGATCACCCGGGCCACCGGCGCCGAGCCCTACTTCGTGGGCAAGCCGAACCCGATGATGTTCCGCAGCGCGATGAACCGGATCGAGGCGCACTCGGAGTCGACGATGATGATCGGCGACCGCATGGACACCGACGTCGTCGCGGGCATCGAGGCGGGCCTGGAGACGGTGCTCGTGCTGACCGGATCGACAGGCGTCGACGACGTCCGCCGCTTCCCGTTCCGGCCGAGCCGCATCTGCGACTCGATCGCCGACGTCATCGAACTGGTCTAACGCTCGGTGTCCCGCTCCAGGTAGGCCAGCCGCGACTCCGGCGTCGCCAGCAGGTAGAGCACCGCGGCGACCATCACCAGCACCGGGACGCCGATCAGCGGCCGCTGCGCCTCGAAGGCCGTGGTGTAGCCCAGGGCGGCGAGGATCAGCTGCAGCACGATCACCGGGCCGCGGGCCCAGGCGGCGACCCGCGACAGGCCGAGCGCGGCGACCCCCAGCACGGCGGCGCCCGCGCCGATGGCCACGACCTCGGCGATCGCGCGCGGCAGGCTGTCCGGCGTGCTCGTCAGCGTCAGCCAGAGCAGGACGAGGGCGCCGACCGCGATCAGCGCGGCCTCCAGCCCGACCACCGCCGCGGCTCCGCGGAGCGAGCGTGGCGCCTCGGGCGCCGCCCGCACCGGCTTGGGCGCGGAGGGCTCGGCGGCCTCGCCGAACAGGCGCGCGGCACGGCGACGGGGCTCCTGCTGCCGGTCGGCGCTCTGCTCGGACACGGGCGCGAGATTACGCGGCGTCCCGCTGGTCCCGGCCGTTCCACCCGACTCCTGCGTTTCCGTGTGGGATCGGCCAGGCTGGATAACCTCGACTCATGCGTGCCCTCGTCGTGGTCAACCCGGCGGCGACCAGCACCACGGCCAAGATGCGCGACGTCCTCGTCGGCGCCCTGGGCGGTGAGCTGAAGGTCGACGTCGCCGAGACCTCGCACCGTGGGCACGCCCGCGAGTTGGCCACCGAGGCGGCCGCCGCCGACGTCGACGTCGTCGTGGCCGTGGGTGGCGACGGCACCGTCAACGAGGTCGTCAACGGGCTGCTGACCGAGGGCCCGAGCCCACGGCTGCCGATGCTGGCCGTCGTCCCGGGTGGCTCGACGAACGTCTTCTCGCGTGCGCTCGGTCGCTCGCGGGACCCGGTCGAGGCGACCGCGGAGATCATCGACTCGCTGCGCGCCGGCCGCACCCGGCTGATCTCGCTCGGCACGGCCAGTGCCACCGGCACGAGCACCGCGCCACTGGTCGAGCCGAACCCCGCCCTCGCCTCGACGGAGGCGGCCGCGGACGCCGCGGCTGCCGGGCCGGAGTGGACGCCCGACCGGTGGTTCGTCTTCGCCGCCGGGCTCGGTTTCGACGCCGACGTCATCTCCCGCGTGGAGGCCTGCCGGGCGAAGGGCCGCCGCTCCACAGGCGCGCTCTACGTCAAGGAGGCCACGAAGGCCTTCCTGTTCGGCCGCGAGCGCCGTCGTCCGGCCATGACGCTGCAGGTGCCGGGCGAGGAACCGCTCCCCGGCCTGTTCCTCTGCCTGGTCTCCAACGTGAGCCCCTGGACGTACCTGGGCGCCCGCCCCATCAACCCGAACCCCGAGGCGTCGTTCGACGCGGGCCTCGACGTCTTCGCACTGGGACGCCGTGGCCCTCTCCGGATGCTGCACACGGTGCGGCAGACCCTCGCCCGGGAACCCGACGCCCGGGGCCGCGGCGTGCACCGCTGGCACGACCTCGAGGAGCTGACCCTGACGGCGTCCCGTCCGCAGGGCTGGCAGGTCGACGGCGACCACCTCGGCACCGCCACGGGACTGCGTCTCCGGCACGTGCCGGCGGCGCTACGCGTCGTGGCCTGAGAAAGGACCGCGCACGCTCCCTCACGCACGTCGCCGACGGGTTGTCAACGGCCGCCATCGGCGTGTGGTTCTGTCGAGTGGCGGGCCTAGCACGGGCGTGGTGAGGTTGCTCACGAGGGGTCGAACGACGACCTCGATCTGCTTGACAGGCGTCCTGCACGTGAAAACATCGCTGCAGTACGCAACTTGCTGGTAACAAAGCAAATCAGTCGCTGAGCCAAAGCGCTGGGCAACCGGTGTCGGCCCTGCACCGCGGTCCGAGGCCGGCGACTGGGCACCGACCGTAGACGACACCGAGGAGTACGAAGCCATGGACTGGCGCCACCGCGCGCTCTGCCGGGACGAGGACCCCGAGCTGTTCTTCCCCATCGGGACGACCGGCCCGGCTCTCGTTCAGATCGAGCAGGCGAAGGCCGTGTGCCAGCGTTGCCCTGTCGTGCAGTCGTGCCTGGACTGGGCCTTGCGCTCCGGCCAGGACTCCGGCGTATGGGGTGGCCTCTCCGAGGACGAGCGACGTGCGCTGAAGCGCCGTCAGGCCCGTACTCGGGTGCACACCGCCTGAGTCGACGACTGCGCTCGCCCCGGCGACCGCACTGACCGCCACGAGGCCGGTCCAGGGACTCCCTGGGCCGGCCTCGTCGTCTGTCAGCGGCGGACGCGCCCCGCGCCGGGGAGGGTGAGGACCGCTTCGGTGCCGGGCTGGTCGGCCGGCGTCCCCATGGTCAGGGAGCCGCCGAGCTCGCTGACGACGAGCGTCCGCACGATCTGCAGCCCGAGCCCGTCGCTGCCCGTGAGGTCGAAGTCGCCCGGCAGCCCGCGGCCGTTGTCCCGGACGCGCACCACGAGGTCGTCGCCGTCCCGTTCGGCCACCAGCTCGATGCTGCCGGGCTCGCCGTCGGGGAACGCGTGCTCGGCGGCGTTGTGCAGCAGCTCGGTCACCGCGAGGACCAGCGGCGTCGCCGCGCCCGCCGGCAGCTCCCCGAAGGACCCCGTGCGCCGGGTCCTCGCCGCCGGGCCGATCGACGTCAGGTCGCCGAGCATGGGCATGACCTGGTCGAGGACGTCGTCGACGTCGACGACGTCCTCCCGGCTGCCGGCCAGGGTCTCGTGCACCACCGCGATGGAGGCCACCCGCCGGACCGACTCCTCGAGTGCCGCGCGCGCCGCCGGCTCGGTCATCCGGCGGGCCTGCAGTCGCAGCAGCGCGGCGACGGTCTGCAGGTTGTTCTTCACGCGGTGGTGGATCTCGCGGATCGTCGCGTCCTTGGTCAGCAGCGCCCGGTCGCGCTGCCGGACGTCGGTGACGTCGCGGACCAGCACGAGGGCGCCGATCTCACCGCCCGGGGCCTGCAGCGGGAGCGCGCGCAGGAGCATCGTCGCGGTGCGGCCCTCGACGTCCATGGCGTCCGGGAAGCGCCCGGACAGCGCGGCGGCGATCCCGGCCGCGACCGCCTCCCCGGCGACCCGATCGGCGGCGGCCGAGCGCGTCACCTCGGCCAGGTCCACGCCGACGAGGTCGCCCGGGAGGCCGACCCGCCGGTAGGCCGAGAGGGCGTTCGGGCTGGCGTAGACGGCGCGGCCGTGCGCGTCGAGCCGCACCAGGCCGTCACCCACGCGCGGGCCCATCTCGGAGTCGAGGACCTTCTCCGGCGGGAAGGTGCCGGCCGAGACCATCAGGCAGAGGTCGGCAGCGATGTCGAGGTAGGTCAGCTCGAGGGTCGAGGGCGACCGGGTCACCGCCAGGTTGGTGTCCTTGGCCAGGACGGCGACGACGACGCCGTCGTGCCGGACCGGGATGACCTCCCGGCGCCGCGGAGCCACCCCCGACCAGTCCGGCTCGCCCTCGGTGACCGGCCGCCCCTCCCGGTGGGCGACCACGAACGGCTCGGCGTCCACTCCCCCGACCTCCGAGCCGACCAGGTCCTCCGGGCGGCTCGTGGGAGCGGTCAGCGGCCGCACCTGGGCCACGCACCACCACGCGCCGGTCTTCAGCGGCACCCAGAGCGTGAGGTCGGCGAAGGCGAGGTCGGCCAGCAGCTGCCAGTCGGCGACCAGCCGGCGCGCGTGGTCGACCTGTTCCGGCCGGGACGCCGGACCGTGGGTGAGGCGCTCGGAGAGGCTGCTCATGGTGGTGCCGAGGGTAGGTCGGTGGCCGGGTGCGCCTCTCGTAGGGTCGCGGTCGTGATCCCTCCCGTCGTCGATCAGGCCTGGTGGCAGGCGCACCGCGACTCCGTCGTCCTGGCCGACGTCCGCTGGTACCTCGACGGCCGCTCCGGCCGCGCGGCCTACGACGGCGGGCACCTGCCCGGCGCCGTCTTCGTCGACCTCGACCGCTGGCTGGCTGCGCCGCCCAGCCCGGCGGCCGGGCGGCACCCGCTGCCGCCGCCGGAGGTGTTCGCCGAGGGGATGGCGTCGCTCGGCATCGGCGACGACGACATCGTGCTCGCCTACGACGACGGCGGCGGGACGACGGCGGCCCGGTTGGTCTGGCTGCTGCGGGTGACCGGCCACTCGGCGGCGCTCCTCGACGGTGGACTGACCGCGTACGACGGGCCGATGGAGACTGCGGCGCCCGCGCGGCCGCGCGCGACGTTCACCCCTCGGCCGTGGCCGGCCGAGCGCCTGGCCGACGCCGACGCCGCGCTCGACCCGGCGAACGTCGTCCTCGACGGCCGTGCCCCCGAGCGGTTCCGGGGCGAGGTCGAGCCGGTCGATCCACGGGCCGGGCACATCCCCGGCGCCCGCAGCCTGCCGGTTCGCGGGCACGTGGCCGACGACGGCCGGTTCCTGCCGGTCGACGTGCTGCGGGAGCGGTTCGCCGCCGCCGGGGTCACCGACGACAGCCCCGTCGTCTCCTACTGCGGCTCCGGCGTGAACGCCTGCCACAACCTGCTCGCCCTCGAGCTGGCGGGCTTCGGGCCGGGTCGGCTCTACGCGGGCTCGTGGTCCCAGTACAGCTCCGATCCCGCCCGGCTGGTGGCGACCGGCGACGCCGTGAGGGTCGAACGGGCCACGCCCGCGGACTACTCGCGCATCGGGCAGATGACCGTCGACGGCTACGTCGTCGACGACCTGGCGCCCGAGAAGTACCTCCCGCATCTCGCCGACGTCGGCCGTCGTGCGCAGCTGGCCGAGATCCTCGTGGCGCGCGACGCCGACGGCAGCATCGTCGGCGCCGTCGCGCTCGTGCTGTCCGGCGACTTCGGCGAGGTCCTCGTGTCCGACGAGGAGTCGGCGTTCCGGATGCTCGTGGTCGACCCGGCCGCCCGGGGGCGAGGCGTCGGGGAGTTGCTCGTGCGCGCGTGCCTCGAGCGGGCGCGGGCCGCGGGAAAGCGCCGGATGGTGCTCTCGACCGATGTCCGGATGGCGGCTGCGCACCGGCTCTACGAGCGGCTCGGGTTCACCCGGCTGCCGGAGCGGGACTGGTCACCGCTGCCCGACGTGGACCTGCTGGTCTACGCGCGCGAGCTCTGACGGTTCGCGCAGGCGTAGCCCTGAGCGCGGCCTCGAGGCGAGTGGACGTCGACACGGAGTACGGCCGTCGGCCAGATCGCTCAGGGGCGCCACTCCGGCCGATAGTCCGGGTGGGCGGCGTACGGAATGGCGAGGTACGCGAGCGTGCGGCAACCGATCCCCTCTCGGCCGCCGCGGTCGCCGTCGTCGCAGCAGCCCGTTCCGGTACCGCAGGCCGCGTGCAGCCTCACAATCTGCCGCTTGGCGCGGACCTCAGCCAGGACACGAGCGCAGGACAGGCCGATGTAGTGAGCTCCGCGGTAGTCGACGAAACCGATCCACGGCTGGTCGGTGTAGCAGCACCGCCCGGCGGTCTTCTCGTCTTCGTTGAGGCGGGCGCGGAGGAAGTCGGCGAGGTCGATGACTGCCGTAGTCATGTCTCATGCCCATCGGGTCGGCGGTCAAGGACGTCGAACAGTTCCTCGATCGCCAGCTGGTCTGATGTGTTCATGCATTGAAGACGCGCACGGTGTGGCGGGATGACGCGGTCAGCACCCCGTTCTGAACCACAGGAAGCATGCTCGTGGCCGTGCAGGACATGAAGCGGCGCGATTCGCGACCGCTGCGGACCGTCGGCAGCCTCAGCCTGTGCCGGTCCTTACTCGATGCCCGCTCGGTGGACCGCTTCCGCGTGGTCGTCTTCCGCCCACCGGGGACACCCACAGCACGACGAACACCTGTCACCGACCGGCCTCGACCGATGAGATCCGGCAGCCGGTGGGGTCACTTGGTCGTAAGCGCGGCCGGACGGGCCGGCGCGACGACCTCGGAGGATCACCGTGACGCAATACCTGCTGTCGATGCCGCACGACTCGGCCGAGGAGCCGACGATGGCGTCGATGGATCCCGCCGAACTGGAGGCCGTGATGGCGGTGGCTGGCGCTTTCCTCGAGGAGCTGGCCGCGTCCGGCGCCCTGGTCTTCGCGGGTGGATTGCACCCGCCGTCGACTGCGGTCACCGTCGACCACACAGGCGACGACCTCGCCCTCGCCGACGGGCCGTACACGCAGGCGCCGGAGTACCTCGGCGGCCTCTGGGTGGTCGAGGCACCGGACCAGGAGGCGGCCGTCGCCTGGGCCGCGAAGGCATCCAAGGCGCTCGGCGCCCGGATCGAGGTCCGCGCCTTCCAGGAGGTCCCGGCATAGACGGCGGGCGACCTACGATCGGGGCGGTGAGTTCCCCGCTGACTGTTCGACCGGCTCGGATCGAGGACGTCGCCCAGATGGCGGGCGTGAATGTGCGGTGCTGGCAGGAGACCTATCGGGGGCTCGTGTCGGACGCGGTGCTCGACGACCCCGGCTTCGTGGCTGCTCGGGAGCGGTTCTGGACTGCCGCGTTGACCGACGAGCGCTATCGGGAGAACCGCGCGGCTGTCGCCGAGCGGGACGGCGAGCTGATCGGGATCGCCATGTCAGGCCCGCCCTTGGACGCCGGGGCGGCGTGGACGCGGCAGCTGTATGTGCTCTACGTGCATGCGGCCGACCACGGCACCGGTGCTGGGCCGGCGCTGCTGGACGCGGTCGTCGATCCAGAGGGATCGGTGGCCCTGTGGGTGGCCGACCCGAACCCTCGTGCCCAGGCGTTCTACCGCAAGCACGGCTTCGTTGCCGACGGGACGGCCCAGGTCGAGGGCGGAGTGCGGGAGATCCGCATGGTCCGCGGCATGCAGCACGCTCGGTAACCCGATTCGCGGGCCACACCCAGGAAAGTCCGCCTACACCGCAGCGGAGCGGAAGCGCCGTGACCTGAACGGGGCAGAGTCGATCAGCGCGGCGTGCCGTAGACCTGTCGGAAGCTTCGCTTGATCGGCGCGCCACCACTCAACTGCATGAAGGCGCCGAGGCACCGTCCGAGGATGGTCTTCGACCGCCGGTCGTAGTCGTTGGTGATCCGGCTGCCGTCGCCGTGCGGCTCGACGCGGAACTCGAATGTGCCGCCTGGCCTGAAGATTCTCCCGTCCGTGAGCACCCCGCGGACGACAGAGTCGGTCCACTCGTAGGTGACGCGCTCCCAGATGTCCACGCCGGGTATGGCGGTGCCCTCCGTCACGTCGGCGGTTCCGGGGCCCAGTGCGTGCACCTGGAACAGGCGCGCTGTGAGGTTCGGCCAGATCTCCGGCCGGCGCTCCGAGAAGTCGACCATCGCGCCGATCACCTGCGCAGGCGGATCGCGCACATCGAGCTGGAAGCTGAACTTGGGCACGCGTGCACCGCCTCATGCTGCGCGGCCTGGAGGGCCACAACCGGATGAGCTCGGAGCCTACTTCGCTGCCCGCCCGGCCCAGGCGGCCAAGTCCGCGCCTGGCCAGCTCCACGCTGCGTCCCAGAGGCCGCCTTCAGGGACACGCGTGCCGCCCACGAGGTCATGTGAGTGCGGGCTGCTGGCAGCGCAGGAGACTCAGCCCTGGCCGCGACGGTGGCGATGAGGTCGCCCTCCTGCAGGACCTCGCCCTCGACCACGTGCATCTCCTGCACCGTGCCCGCCGTCTCGGTGAGGACGGGGATCTCCATCTTCATCGACTCGAGGATGACCAGGGTGTCGCCGGCGGCGACCTGTGCGCCCGCCTCGACGAGGACCTTCCAGACGCTGGAGACCATCTCCGCGTGGATCTCCTCGACCGCCACCGGGCCTCCTCGTCTGCCGATCGGTTCCGCCCGGTCATCCAAGCACTGTGATCAAGTACCGGGCACGGAGCTCGCTGACAGCCGTCCGAGCACGGCGCGGACCTCGTCGCCGTCGTGCGGGACACCCGCCGCGGGGAGCCCGGTGAGCACGTCGGAGGCGACCCGCGCCGCCGTCGCGCCGTCCTTGGCTCCGACGCTGACCGTCGCCAGCAGCGCGTCGTACCAGCCGTCGAGCCGGTCGCCCGGCTCGTAGCCGGACACGGCGACGACGTCGACGTCCGGCTCCGGCTGCGGCACGGGTCCGACGCCGGGCAGCCGGCCGGTCACCCGTCCGGCCTGGCCGGGCGGCAGGGTGGACCGCAGCTGGACGGCGACCGCCGAGCGCGGGAAGCCCGCGACCGGCTCGGGACCGCCCGCGCCGGGGCGGGAGGCGCTGCGCAGGGCGAGTTCGACGGCGTCGACGCCGTGCGCGCGCTCGAGGACGGCCATGTCGAGGGAGAACCCGGCCGCGATCTCGGCCAGCTCGCCGTCGGGGTCCAGTCCGACGGTGACGAGCCCGCGCCAGCCGATGTCGGCCAGTCGCCGGGCCCGCGGCGGGAGCTCGGACGGCCCGTCGGGGGTCCAGGAGACGCGCGCGATGCCGGCCGCGCGGTCCCGCGACACCGGGGTCGTGAAGCGCAGACCGTCGGCGGTGACCCAGGCGAGGAACCCGCGCTCGCTGGCCGGCTCGACGCCGTCGCCACCGAGCCGTTCGAGTACCTCGGCGTCCGGACCCACCCAGGTCAACCCGGCCTTCGTCACCGCGGCGGCCAATCGCGCGTTGCCGGCCAGGGCCGGCGGGACCGGGAGGACGGCGGTGACGCCGCTGCGCGCCGCCGCCTCGACGATGCGGTCGACGGCCAGGTAGGACTCCGCCGCGGGCGCCGGGCCGAGCAGCACGGCGTCGTCGGCCAGGCGCACGTGCCGGGCGGTCCGCTCCGCCTCGGAGTGCACCGCGACCGACTTGACCCCCAGCCGGGCGCACGCCGACACCACGGCGCACGCCGCGGGCCCGCGCCCGGCCACGAGCACGCTCTCGATTCCCAGCGAAACCACGGGTGTCCCTTCCAGCGATCCCCCGTCCGACATCGCCACGTTGAACGACGTCGCACCGCCCCGTGAGAGGCTAGTGCGGTCAGCTTCGTCGGTCCGGACCCGTCGCGCAGCCCCCTGCGACGAATCCGGACCCACAGATGCAACCGGGGCACTCCGGCCCCACCGGCAGCGTGAGAGGAGGGCAGCGATGTCCAAGCGTGGACGCAAGCGTCGCTCCCGCAAGGGAAGCAAGGCCAACCACGGCAAGCGGCCCAACGCCTGAGTCGTGAACGACGGAGCGCCCCGTACCTCGACGAGGTACGGGGCGCTCTGTCGTTGTGGGTCAGGCCTGGTTCGGGCCCTCGATGTAGGACTCGGCGGACACGCGCTCCACGCTGATCTGGGTGCCGTCCTCCTCGAAGGAGACGGTGGTCAGCTGGATCTTGATCCGCTCGCGGAGGCCCGCGGGTGTCGGGTCACCGCCGCAGCGCCGGCGTACCAGCGCCTTGAACTCCTGCTCGATGCCGAACTCGCGCAGGCACGAGGAGCAGTCCTCGAGGTGCTCGGCGATGACCGCGCGGCGTGCGTCGTCGGTCTCGTGGTCGAGGAACTCGAAGACGTGGGAGAGGACGTCGTCGCAGGAGTTGATCTCGATGGGCTCGCCGGCCCCGGGAGCGTCGTTGCTCACGGACGGTTCGCCTCCTCACCGGATCCGGCGCGGACGAAGCCGCGCTCGCGGGCGTAGTCGGCCAGCAGGTGCTGCAGGCCACGGCGGCCGCGGTGCAGCCGGGACATCACCGTGCCGATGGGCGTGCCCATGATCTCGGCGATCTCCTTGTAGGCGAAGCCCTCGACGTCGGCGAGGTACACCGCGAGCCGGAAGTCCTCGGGCAGCTGCTGCAGGGCCTCCTTGATGTCGGAGTCCGGCAGGTGGTCCAGCGCCTCGATCTCGGCCGACCGGAGGCCGCTGGAGCTGTGCTCCTCGGCGGCGTAGAGCTGCCAGTCCTGGACCTGGTCGGTCGGGTACTGCTGCGGCTGCCGCTGCTTCTTCCGGTAGCTGTTGATGTAGGTGTTCGTCAGGATCCGGTACAGCCACGCCTTGAGGTTGGTGCCCTCGGCGAACTGGTGGAAGGCCGAGTAGGCCTTCACGAACGTCTCCTGGACGAGGTCCTCGGCGTCGGCCGGGTTGCGGGTCATCCGCAGGGCGGCCGGATACAGCTGGTCGAGGAACGGAAGTGCATCCCGCTCGAAGCGGGCGTCGCGCTCGGCACGGGTCTCGGCGACCTCGGTGCGGCTGCCGCCCTCACGCGCCTCCGGCACCTCGACCGGGGCGCCGACGGGCGGGTTCTCGGGGGTCTGGTCCGCGGACTGCTCAGGCACCGACCGTCCTCTCTGGGAGCCCCGGATGCGGGGCTCCGCCTCGGTCGATCGTAGCCGCGCGGCATCCGAGCGGCCCGGGGGCCGCCGGTGCGCGACCCGCGGCCGGGCGCTGGAGACGGTGCTGGTCACGCGCAGTCCAACCGACCTGCCTCGGCGCCGATTCCCGTGCCCACCGAATCGCCGATGCGACTCCGACCGCACTCGCTAGGCTGCCGCGCCGTGGCGGCGACTCCTGCGGTGCGGGTCCTGGAGAAGGCCAAGGTGGCGCACACCCTGCACCCGTACGACCCGGACCACCCCTCGGAGCAGGGGTACGGCGAGGCAGCCGTGGCCGCGCTGGGTTCCGATCCGCGCCAGGTGTTCAAGACGCTCGTGGCCCGTGTCGACGGCGAACTGACGGTCGCGATCGTCCCTGTGGCGGGCACCCTCGACCTCAAGGCGCTGGCCGCGGCGGCCGGCGGGCGCAAGGCCGTGATGGCCGATCCGGCCGACGCCGAGCGGACCACCGGCTACGTCCGCGGCGGCATCAGCCCGCTGGGTCAGCGGAAGCAGCTGCCCACGGTCGTCGACGAGTCCGCACTGCAGTTCGCGACGATCATGGTCAGCGCCGGGAAGCGCGGGCTACAGGTGGAGCTGCCGCCGGCCGATCTCGTCAGGCTCACCCGCGCGAAGACCGCGCCGATCGGCCGCTGAGGGCCTCGGAACTCAGGCGGCGGGACGGCGGAACTCGGCCAGCCATCGGTCGGAGCGCCGCTCGAACTCGCACGGTGTCCGACCCGGCGCCGAACAGGTTCACCTCCGCACGCGTCAGCGGCCAGGGCGGGCCGGTCACGGACCCGCCGTCGTCGCGGGCGCTCGCCACCACGACGAGCGTCCCGCCGTCGGCGACCAGGCCGGTCACTGCACCGACGACCTGCTCGCGGGCCTCCGGAGGCAGGGCCTGCACGCAGAAGATCTCCACGACCAGGTCGAAGGCGCGACTCCAGTCCTCTGGCAGCTCGAACAGATCGGCCACCACGTACCGGACCGGGGAGTCGGGGAACCGCTCGCGGGCGGTGGTGATGGCGGCGGGAGAGATGTCGAAGCCGACGACGTCGAAGCCGAGCCCGGCCACGAACTCGGCGTCGTGGCCCAGCCCGCAGCCCACCACCACGGCTCGTCGCCCACTACCGGCAGGCCGCCGCTCCCCCGCCCACTCCGCGAGCAGCGGGTGTGGTTCCCCCCGGTCCCACGGCAGGTCCACCTCGCCGCGTCGTCCGGCCTCGTAGAGCTGGTCGAACCAGCCGGTCGGGTCCCCCGCGGCCAGTGACTCCGCAGCCAGGCCGTCCGCCCGCTGCACCCAGTCCTCGGTCACGAGGCGATCATCCCGTGCCGGCTTCCGAGCGGCGCAGTCCCGCGATCTGCAGGACCGCGAAGCCGGCGACGACGATCGCCTGGAGCACCAACCAGACAGCACCGATCGTGGTCGGCGTCCCGAGGTCAGCGACGACGACCGCGATGCTGCCGGCGCTCCACAGCAGGTTGCCGGTGATCACGGCGCGGACGGCGGCGGGCGCCGGACGGTCGCTGACCAGCCAGACGGCTGCTGCGTAGACGAGCAGGAAGATGCCGGCGGCGCGGAGCACCCCGGCGGAGACACCGAGCAGGTCGGACAGGGGGCCGGCGACCAGCAGGTACGCCGCGCCGTTGAGCCCGGAGACGACGGCGTCGGCTCGCAGGGCCAGGCGGAGGAGGGACGGGGCGGGAACGGTGGTCGTTGTCATGGCCGACACCGTGGAGCCGGGACGGGAGCCAGTCGATTACCTCGGAGGTAAGCGCCCTCGCTGATTTCCGGCGCTAGCGTTCGCCGGCGTGAGCGCCACCGCGACCCGACCACCCGTGGGGGAACTGCTGCGCGACTGGCGCCAGCGCCGTCGGCTCAGCCAGCTCGACCTCTCCAACGAGGCAGAGGTGTCGGCCCGGCACCTGAGCTTTCTCGAGACCGGCCGGGCCCGACCGAGCCGCGAGATGGTGCTGCACCTGGCCGAGCAGTTGGAGATCCCCCTGCGCGAGCGGAACGAGCTGCTGCTGGCTGCCGGGTACGCGCCCGTGTACGGACGGCGGGCGCTCGACGACCCGGACATGGAGGCCGTCCGCGCGGCGGTCGACCTGGTCCTCGCCGCCTACGAGCCGTATCCCGCCGTCGTCGTCGACCGGGGCTGGCACCTGGTCTCCGGCAACAGCAGCATCGCCCTCCTCACCGACGGCGTCGCACCGGAGCTGTTGGAGCCACCGGTGAACGTCTTGCGGCTGGGTCTGCACCCCAGAGGGCTGGCGCCGCGCATCCTCAACCTGCCGCAGTGGCGGACGCATCTGCTCACCCGGCTGGCCCGCGAGGCACACCTGACCGCCGACCCGGGACTGGCCGCTCTGCACCGCGAGCTGGTGGCCCTGCCCGGTGGTCGCGACCCGGCACCGCCCGACGGCATCGCCGTTCCGCTGAGACTGCGGCACGACGACGGCCCGCTGGCCTTCCTCAGCACGGTGACCACCTTCGGCACCGCCGTCGACCTCACCGCGGCCGAGCTGAGCATCGAGGCGTTCCTGCCCGCCGACGCGCACACGGCCGCCGTTCTCAGGGGGCAGTGAGGTGCGGGTACTCAGCGTCGATCGCGCGGCGGCTCCTCGCGCAGCTCCGAGTTCCGTTCGAAGCTTCCGACGAAGCCGCCCCATTCACGGACTCCGTCGTCCGGTGCCGGCGTCGTGATGACGAGGAGTTTCACGTCGCCTGCGCTCGTGATCTGGTAGCCGTGCTCGATGCCGCGCGGCAGGAACACGCAGCCGCCGTCGGCGACCTCGAAGCGATCGACCTCCGCACCGGAACGCCACCTGTCCCTGGAGGACGTAGAAGGTCTCGTCCTCGGTGGCGTGCGTGTGAGTCGGCGGCTCTTCGCCGGCTCGGGTGGTGAGTTCGAAGAGTGCCAGCCGCCTGCCGTGCCGCTGCTCGCCGACCTTCACCTCGAAGTCGACGCCGAGTTCGGCGAAGCGGTAGGTCCAGCCCTCGCCCTTCTGCAGGGCGTAGGGCCCGATCGTCGTGTCGTCCATGCGTGTGCGCCCTTCGTCGGCGTCCCGGATCCGATCTGCCGAGGCGCGATGCTCGTCCCGGCGAGGGAGCCGATCAACGCCCGTCTCTGAGCGCGCCCACCATGGGACAGCCTGACGGATCCGTGACAGACGGTCCGGTGTAGAGGTCGGGGCCGAAGAGGTAGCGCACCGATGCTGCCGCCTGCTGTGATGAACCCGCCCTCAGAGACGACCCAGTGCAGTTGGTCGACCCCGAGGCATCAGCGCCCCTCGCATCAGCAATGGGCGTCGGAGTGACGTCGAGCGCGCCGGCTGAGTTGCACGGGCTGGTCACCTCCCGGTTTGCCTTCGCGGACGGCTTGGCGCCAGAACCAAGAGAGAGGGAACACATGGCCAAGAACAAGAAGAAGGCCGCGAAGGGCAAGTCCGCGAAAAAGGGCAAGGGCAAGAAGAAGTGAGGCTGTGGCCTGGGGTCGAGCCGTTGGTCTGCGACCCCAGGCCACACCACGCCTTCAGGGACAGGCCGATACCGACGGACGATCAGCCGTAGGGCGTCAGCAGCTGGTCGACCGGGGCGAAGTCGTCGGTCAGCACCTGCGCGTCGCCGACGAACGCGTCGAGCTCCGCCTCCTCGGCCACCTGCCAGGCGAGGTCGCGCTCGGCCAGCCCGGCCGCGATCTCCTCGACCGGGAGCGGCCGCCGGGATGCCACGGCGACGACGTTGCCGCCGTCCTCCCCCGCCAGCGCCGGCGCCCGCGCGAGCAGCAGGACATGCGGGAAGACCGCCCGCAGCGTGGCGAGTTCCGCCCGCACGAAGTCCAGCGGCGGGTAGTCGATGAGGTTGACCGCGTAGACGCCGTCGTCGGTCAGGGCCGCGTCGATCAGCTCGACCGCCTCGCGCGTGGTCAGCTGCCACGGCACCGACAGCCCGCCGAAGGCATCGCCGACGACGAGGTCGCGGCCGTCGGCCGGTTCCTCCGCCAGGCCGACCCGCCCGTCGGCGACCCGCACCTGCAGCTCGTCGGAGGTCTCCAGGGCCAGCTGCTCCCGGTCGATGTCGACGACGCCCGGGTCGACCTCGATCACCAGGCTCTCGGTGCCGGGCCGGACCGCGGCGAGGTAGCGCGGAAGCGTCAGCCCGCCGCCGCCGATGTGCAGCGCCGACAGCGGCTCGCCCTCCGGCGCGACGACGTCGGTGACCGCGGCGATGGCCCGCACGTACTCGAACTCGAGGTGGGTCGGGTCGGCCAGGTCGACGTAGGAGTGCCGGAGCGTGTCGAGCAGCAGCGCCCGGCCGGTCTCGCGCTCGGGGTCGGCGACGACGCGGGCGCAGTGGTACGCCGTCTCCTCCTCGCACGGCGTGGGCGCCACCGCCGCGAGCCCCACTCCCGCGACGACGAGGGCCAGCAGTGCTGGCGGCATTCGTGCGGCGCCGGCGGTGCGGCGGCGGAGCAGGACCCCGACCGCGATGCCGGCCACCGCGGTCACCGCTCCGGTGCCGACGAGGATCACGCTGCTCGGCAGGACGGCGATGAGCAGGAATCCGGTCGCGAACGTCGCCGCGATCGCCCCGAGCGTGCCGATGCCCGAGAGCCGGCCGACCACCGAACCGGTCTCCGCCAGATTGGCCAGCTGGAGCTTGACCACCATCGGCGGCACCGCCGACAGCAGCGCCGCCGGGACGACGACCGCGATGGCGGCCAGCAGCAGCACGCCCCCGGCGTCGGCCCCGGCGAGCAGTGCTCCGGTGAAGCGCACCAGCGGCAGGACGGCGGCGACCAGCGCTCCCCCGGCCACCATCAGCGGCGCGATCAGCCGGCGCGGATCGGTGCGGTCCGCCGCCGCACCACCGCTCCACGCCCCGATCGCGATGGCGGCCAGGGCGAAGCCGATGACGGCGGTGCTGGTCTGCAGCGTGACGCCGACGTACGGCGCGATCAGCCGCAGCCCGACGATCTCCAGCACGAGGACAGCGCCGGAGCAGAGGAACGTGACGCCGGCGGCGACCCAGCGCGGCAGCGGCTCGGGAGCCTCGGGAGGGTCGCCCACCTCAGAAGAGAGCGGGCTGGTCGGCCGGCTCGCTCACCGACTCCGCCCGCGCCACCAGCTCCCGGCCGTTGTTGGCGACGTTGTTGACCGAGGTGCTGACCGGCCGGAGCTCGAGGCCCTCCACGATCTCGAGCGGCGTCGGCGCACTGAGCTCGCCGACGTCCTCGCGGGCCGGGTCGAGCCAGGCGGCCCAACGGTCCGGCGGCAGCACCAGCGGCATGCGGTCGTGGATCTCGATGAGCGCCCCGACCGCCGGCGTCGTCACGACCGTGCACGTGTAGAGGCGGTCGTCGCCGCGCCCCCACACCTCCCAGAGTCCGGCCATCGCCAGCACCGAGCCGTCTTCGGGGGTGATGAAGTACGGCTGCTTGGTGGGCGAGTCCATCCGCTTGGCCCACTCGTACCAGCCGTCGGCGGGGACCAGGCACCGACGCGTGGCGGCCGCCTTCTTGAACGCGGGCTTGTCGGTGAGCGACTCGACGCGGGCGTTGAGCATCCGGTTGCCCACCGACACGTCCTTGGCCCACGACGGCACCAGACCCCACCGGACGGCGCGCAGCTCGCGGTGCCCCCCGCCGGTGGGGGCGCCCTCGGCGTCGCGCTCCTTCTTGTGCCGGACGACGTACACGTCCTTGGTCGGCGCCACGTTGAAGTCGGCCGGCAGCGGCTTCTGCCCGTCGGCCCGGATCGCCTCGAACTCGATGGCCAGGTCGTCGGGGCTCCGGCTGGCGGCATAGCGACCGCACATGGGGCTTCCTCCGGGCATGGTGCGGGAAAACTGTCACTCCGACTCTAGGTGCGGGCACCGACAGCGGCCGCCCCTTGCGTGGCGCCGGACGGCGGGGGTAGGGGTGGAAGGAGCACTCCGCAACCGAGAGACGAGGATCGTCGACGTGACCGCGACGCAGAGCCCCGAGACCACGCAGCCCACGACCGCGAGCGCCCGCCCGTACCGCACGGTCAACCCCTACACCGGGGAGACCGAGCAGGAGTTCCCCTTCCTCGAGACCGGCGAGATCGACGGCGTCGTCGAGAAGGCGCACGCCGCCTTCCTCGAGTGGCGCCGCCGCCCGGTCGAGGAGCGGGCGCAGATCGTCGGCCGCGCCGGCGAGCTGATGCTCGAGCGCAAGGACGAGTTCGCCGCCCTCGTGACCCGCGAGATGGGCAAGCGGATCCAGGAGGCCGGCGGCGAGGTGCAGCTGGCCGCCAGCATCCTCGGCTACTACGCCGAGAACGGCCCGCGCTTCCTCGAGCCCCGGCACATCGAGGTCATGAAGGGCGAGGCGATCGTCGCGAACGAGCCGATCGGCGTCATCCTGGCCATCGAGCCGTGGAACTACCCGCTCTACCAGGTGGTCCGGGTCGCCGGACCGAACCTCGTGCTGGGCAACGCGATCCTGCTCAAGCACGCCGAGCTCAACCCGCAGACCGCCCTGGCGATCGAGAAGTGCTTCCTCGACGCCGGCGTGCCGGAGGGCGTCTACACGAACGTCTTCCTCGCCATCCCCGACGCCGAGAAGGTCATCGCCCACCCGCTGGTGCAGGGCGTCACCCTCACCGGCAGCGAGAAGGCGGGCAGCGCCGTCGCCTCGCTGGCCGGCAAGCACCTCAAGAAGTCGGTGCTCGAGCTCGGCGGCAGCGACCCGTTCATCGTGCTCGACACCGACGACCTCGGGCGCACCGTCAAGGCGGCCACGATGGGCCGGATGCAGAACAGCGGTCAGGCCTGCATCGCGGCCAAGCGGCTGATCGTCCCCGAGGACATCTACGAGCCGTTCGTCGAGGGCCTCAAGCAGGCGTTCTCCACCTTCTCCCCCGGCGACCCGAGCGACCCGTCGACGACGCTCGCCCCGCTGTCCAGCGAGCAGGCGGCCAAGGACCTGCACGCCCAGATCCAGGACGCCATCGACAAGGGCGCCACCGTGGTCACCGGTGGCGGCCGCCCGGACCTCCCGGGCGCGTTCGTCGAGCCGACGATCCTCACCGACGTCACCCCGGAGATGCGGGCCTACTCCGAGGAGCTCTTCGGCCCGGCCGCCGTCGTCTACAAGGTCGCGAACGAGGACGAGGCGGTCGAGCTGGCCAACAACAGCACGTACGGCCTCGGCGCCGCCGTCTTCTCCGGCGACCTCGACAAGGCGAAGTCGGTGGCCGAGCGGATCGACGCCGGGATGGTGTTCGTCAACCAGCCGACCGGGTCCTCCCCCGAGCTGCCGTTCGGCGGCGTGAAGCGGTCCGGTTACGGGCGCGAGCTGTCGGAGCTGGGCATGTTCGAGTTCGCCAACCGGCGGCTGCTGCGAGTGCTCCCGGCGAAGAAGGCGGACAAGCCGCAGGCCGGCTGAATCCGGTGCGCGGGCGGTGTCGACATCGGCCCGGTCCCGAGGCTCGCGCCGAGCTTGCGAGGCGTGAGGAGGACCGGGTCCTTACTCGGGCAGAATCACCTCTGTGACCGAGGTCTGGACGACGCCGCACCGCACCGCGCCCGTGGACGCGGTCGTCGCCCTGCCCGGCTCCAAGTCGATCACCGCGCGGGCGCTGATCCTCGCGGCGCTGGCCGACGGGCCGAGCCGGATCGTGCGCGCCCTGCGCGCCCGGGACACCGACCTGATGGCGGCCGGGCTGCGCGCCCTGGGCGTCGGCATCGCCGAGGACGGCGCGGACTGGGTGGTCACCCCCGGCCCGCTCCGCGGCCCGGCCGAGGTCGACGCCGGCCTGGCCGGCACCGTGCTGCGGTTCCTGCCGCCGGTCGCCGCGCTCGCCGACGGTCCCGTCCGTGTGGACGGCGACCCGCGGCTGCACGAGCGGCCCAACGCCGGCCTGCTCGCCGCCCTGCGCGCGCTGGACGTCGGCATCGACGACGGCGGCCGTGGGCGGGCACCGTTCACCGTGCACGGCACCGGCCGCGTCCGCGGGGGCGCGATCGAGGTCGACGCCAGCGAGTCCTCGCAGATCGTGTCGGGACTCCTCCTGGCCGCCGCCCGCTTCGACGAGGGCCTCGACCTCGCCGTCGCCGGCACCCTGCCCTCGATGCCGCACGTCGAGATGACCGTGACGACGCTGCGCGAGCACGGGGTCGAGGTCACCGCCACCGAGCGCGGCTGGCGGGTGGCGCCCGGTCCGATCGCCGCGCGCGACGTCGTCATCGAGCCGGACCTGTCCAACGCCGCGCCCTTCCTCGCCGCGGCCCTCGTCACCGGCGGGCGGGTGACGGTGCGCGACTGGCCGGAGGTCACCACGCAGCCCGGCGCGCAGCTCGACCGGCTGTTCGGCGCGATGGGCGCCGAGGTCGTGCGCGTCCCGGAAGGACTGCAGGTCACCGGCCCGTCCACCATCGCACCGCTCGTCGCCGACCTCGGCGAGGTGGGCGAGCTGACCCCGGTCCTCGCCGCCCTGTGCGCGCTGGCCGACGGCACCTCGCGGCTGACCGGCATCGGCCACCTCCGCGGGCACGAGACCGACCGCCTGCAGGCGCTCGACGAGGTGCTGACGGCGGTCGGCGCCACCGTCACCCAGCTGCCCGACGGACTCGTCATCGAGCCCGGCCCCCACCGCGCCGCGCAGGTCGACTCCTACGCCGACCACCGGATGGTGCACGCCGCCGCGGTGCTCGGACTCGCGATCGACGGCGTCGCGGTCTCCGACCCCGGCGCGGTGAGCAAGACCCTGCCCGACTTCGTCGAGCGGTGGGCGAACCTCGTCGGCGCGACGGCCGGGGTGGGCACCTGAGCCCGCGGAGCCTGGACGAGGACGACGTCCGCGTCCGGCCCAACCGGCGAGGCACCCGGCCACGGACGCGTCAGCGGCCCGCGCACACCGACGCCGTCCCCGGGCTGGTGGTGGCCGTCGACCGCGGGCGGATGACCGTCCGGGTCGAGGGCCCCGACGGCAGCCCCGTCGACGTCACCGCGATGCGCGCCCGGGAGCTCGGCAAGCACGGGGTCGTCGTCGGCGACCAGGTGCGGCTGGTCGGCGACACGAGCGGGCGCACCGACACCCTCGCCCGGATCGTCGCCATCGAGGAACGGACGACGTCGCTGCGGCGGACCGCCGACGACACCGACCCCACCGAGCGGGTCGTCGTCGCCAACGCCGACCTGCTGGTGATCGTCACCTCCGTCACCGATCCGGAACCGGCCCTGGGCTTCATCGACCGCTGCCTCGTCGCCGCGTACGCCGGCGGCCTCGAGCCGCTGCTCTGCATGACCAAGACCGACCTCGGCAGTCCCCAGCCGCTGCTCGACCGCTACGCCGGCCTCGGCCTCCACGCGGTGCACATGAGCCGCGAGACCCCGCTCGACGAGCTCATCGACCGGCTGGCCTGGCGGATGAGCGTGTTCGTGGGGCAGTCCGGGGTCGGCAAGTCGACCCTGGTGAACCGCCTGGTCCCCGACGCGTTCCGCGCGACCGGCGACGTCAGCAAGATCGGCAAGGGCCGGCACACCTCGTCGTCGGCGGTGCTGTTCGACCTGCCCTCGGGCGGCACGGTCATCGACACCCCGGGCATCCGCTCGTTCGGGCTGGCCCACGTCACCGCCGACGACGTCCTCGAGGCGTTCGACGAGATCAACGAGGTGGCCGTCGACTGCCCGCCCGCCTGCGGCCACACCGCCGAGGACCCCGGATGCGCGCTGGACGCGTGGGCTGCTGCCGGTCCCCCGGCCAGGCAGCAGCAACTGGCCGGGTTGCGGGTGCTGCTCGCCGCCGTCGGTCAGGTCGGCCCCGGGTACTAGTCCGCGTCTCGCGCAATCCGCGTCCCTGAAGGCGGCCTCAGGGACAGGTGTCGGTGAGGCAGTTGTCGGCGCCGGGAAGCGGCGCGACTCGCTGAGCGGCGACTACGGTCGCCCACGTCGCACGACCCGAACGACCAGGACAGGAGCGACAGATGAGCGTCTAGCCGCGTAACGGTCATCGGTGTGAGCACGGACGTCCTGGGCAGGCGGCCGGCCCGGACTGCGATCGTGACCGCTGCGGGGTCGGGCGGGAGCTCCGCATCGCCGACGTCATCCGCCAGGACGTGACGATCGAGAACGGTCAAGTGACTCGGCTACCGGTGTGCGACTCGGTCTCTCGTTCAAGTACGACTCCGACGGGCTGAGGTTCATCGGGCAGGGCCTGGTCGACTCGCCGGCGCCCTGCCGACCTTCGGTTCTCGCGCCGGTTCGGATGGGCGACTGCCCGCTGCAACGCGGCCGATCATTCGTGCGGGCCGCATGCAGCGACCCGTCCAAGCCGGTCGGGCACGCGTCCCTAGCGCTGGGGCGCCGAAGGACACTCGTGCCGAGACAGTCGCCGGCTCCCGCGGGACGGTCGTCGAGCCGCGCACCTTGACCGCGTTCTCCGCGGGAACGCCTGGCGGTCGGCCCTGTCCTCAAGTGGGCCGCTCAGGGCGACGGGAGCCTCCGGCTGAGTCTCAAACGACCGGCGGGGACCTTCCAGCATTGCCCGTCGCGACTGACGACGATGACCTCGCCGCTGTCGGGGACGCATGTGCCTTCCGCGCCGTGACGCTGGCCATCCGGCGGCCGATCAGGAGGGTGCCACGACACCAGGATCTCGTCGTCGCCGATGCAGACGCCTCACCTGCTCCATGTCGAGATCTACCTGCTAGAACTCGGGACGTTGCAGCGTCGTGGGTTTCCTCGTTACCCCACAGCGCAGCCGATGAGTTCGTGGCTCCCGGCCGGTCCAAGCTCGTGCCACCCGAGGAAAGGACGCCGCCATGTCGGAGCTTCTCGTCGATTTCATCACCTCCCTCGACGGCTACGCATCGGGAGAGGGATGGCCCGGGTTCTGGGGCCTCGAGGGCCCGGAGTACCTCGCATGGCTCGGCGAGCAGCCCGAGGTCACCTACCTGATGGGAGCGAACACCTACCGCCTGATGTCGGGCTTCGCCGCCGGGGAGGTTCCGGATGGCCAAGACGAGTTCAGGCCCGAAGAGGAGGCATCCGTCAACGAGCTCACGCAAGCGTCCAAGGTGGTGTTCTCCTCCTCACTCGAGGAGCCCCTGACGTGGGCCAACTCCACGCTCGTGCGCGACGACGCCGTCGAAGCGGTCCGCGCCATGAAGGCGAGTGGCTCGGGGCTCCTCAGCACGATCGGCAGCCTCAGCCTGTGCCGGTCCCTGCTACGAGCCGGACTCGTCGACCGCTTCCGGGTCGGGATATTCCCGGTGATCACCGGGGCCACGGGCGAAGAACGCATCTACGACGGCTACCCGGACGTCGCCCTCGAGATGATCGAGCACCGGACTTTCGACGGCCGCATCCAGCTGGTCGAGTACAAGCCCCGCGTGCTCGAGCACCCGCCGCTCGGCACCCCTGCGTGACGTCGCCCCGTCCGTCGGTCCTGGTCGTGGGCCGGCAGATGCAGCCGCTCCACGGCACCTGAGTCTCGCTACCTTCTGTTGCCCGGCCGCTTCAGACCCCGCAACTTCCTCAGGCTTGAAGCGTGTCCTAAGTGGCCGGCCGCTAGAGACGCTTTGTCCCCGCGCAGTCACGCCTCCGAAGGTCCATCGAGAGGGCATACGTCGGCGTCAGCAACCCTGGCCTGCACCTCGGAACCGTCGGTCAGGTCGGCCCGGGGTACTGAGACCAGCCCGACCGCGCGCCGGAGCCGGCGAGGGTCGCGGAACAGCTCGTCGTCCATCGGCTCGTCGACCGCCTCGATGCGCACCTCGTGCCCCGCGCCGGGCGTGAGCCCGCCGATCTCCTTGGTCAGCACGCACACCCCGGTGCCGACGTCGAGTCGCACCCGGAACGCCTCCGGGTACTCGTCCAGCATCGGGCCGCCGTACTCGAGGATGTCGATCGCCCGGGTGCGCAGCAGCGGGCAGCACGCGCAGCGCGGCTCGTAGACGCCCGTCGGCCGGACCACGGCCTCCCACGCCGGCCGGCCGCCGTGGTCGACCTCGGCCACGTCGTCGACGAGCAGCGGCGGCCCGGCGGACTCGCCGGTGTCGTGGTCCAGGCCCTCGGCGAGCTCGACCGGGTCGAGCATCGCCACCCAGAAGTAGTCCTGGTACATCGGGGCGTCGTAGGACAGCTCCCGGGTCGACGGCCGGACCGCCACCAATCCGTCCGGGCGCACCGTGGGCGCCGGCGCGCCGAGGTCACCGGGCCACGGCACGTGTTCGCTGCGGCCGCCGCTGATGCTCAGCACGCCGACCTGCGGGCGCCGCTCCCGGACCACCTGCACCAGCGCGCCGCCGATCGTCTCCACGCGCAGCGCGTCGGGGCGTCGTAGCCAGGCCCGCAGGCCGGCCCGGGCGTCCGGCCGGACTCGCCCCTCGGTGAAGCGCAGCGTCGACCAGCGCCACGGCGAGGACCGGGCGAGAGCGGCGAAGTCGTCGGCGGACGGGGCGGGCACGAGCGACAGTGTGTTCCCACGATCATGGCGCGGACCGCGACGCAGGTTTTCAGACGTCGACCCAGCCGCCGCTGCGCCAGTAGACGCCGGCCTCGCGGGTGAGCAGGCCCTCGTCGACCAGGTAGCGGCGCAGCGCGGCGACGTCGGGGTGCCAGACCGCCAGCAGCGCGTTGACCTCGCGCTCCGGGTAGCGCACGCCCGGCTCGAAGATCCGGACGAGGTGCTGCAGGACGACGACCCGCTTGCTGTGCTGGGCCGGGATCGACACCAGCCGGCCGTCGCGGACGAACGCCGAGAGCACCGCGTCCTCGGCCGGGTCCGCCGACAGGGGCTCGGGTGGCGGGGCGGCCTCGGCGGCGGCCCGCGCGGCGGCGCCGAAGCGCTCGGTGTGCAGCACGAGGGCGTGCCCGTCGCGGTGGACCAGTCCGGCGCGGGCGAGGCGGCGGGACGCGAGCGCGACGTCCTTGAGCGGGAGCTCGGACAGGCGGGCGACGTCCTCGATCGTCCCGGCCCCGAGGGCGAGGGCTGCGACCACCTTCAGCCGGGCCGGATCGGCCAGCAGCCCCACGATCGTCGCGGCGTCCACCCCCCGACCGTATCGGCGCCGACGGGGCCGGTTCAGCGGCCCCGCGCCCTCGCCCGACTAGGTTCGGTGCCCATGACGTCGGGCCGGGGGTTTTCGGAAGACATGCGGCTGGCACACGTGCTGGCCGACCAGGCCGACTCGATCAGCCTGGACCGCTTCAAGGCCCAGGACCTGAAGGTCGACACCAAGCCGGACCTCACGCCGGTCACCGACGCCGACCGGGCGGTCGAGGAGCAGCTGCGGATCACGCTCAGCCGCGCCCGCACCCGCGACGCCGTCATGGGCGAGGAGTTCGGGACGACGGGCCACGGCTCGCGCAAGTGGGTGCTGGACCCGATCGACGGCACCAAGAACTTCGTCCGCGGCGTGCCGGTCTGGGCCACGCTGATCGCCCTCCTCGACGGCGACGAGCCGGTGGTCGGCCTGGTCTCGGCGCCCGCGCTCAACAAGCGCTGGTGGGCGGCCAAGGACGTCGGCGCCTGGACCGGACGACGGCTCGAGTCGGCCACCCGCTGCCGGGTCTCCGAGGTCACCAGCCTCGGCGACGCGAGCCTCTCCTACTCGAGCCTCTCGGGCTGGGAGGACCGCGACATCCTCGACGGCTTCCTCGACCTGACCCGCTCGGTCTGGCGCACCCGGGCGTACGGCGACTTCTGGAGCTACTGCCTCGTCGCCGAGGGCGCGGTCGACATCGCCTGCGAGCCCGAGGTGTCGGTGTGGGACCTCGCGGCCCTCGACGTCATCGTCCGCGAGGCCGGCGGCCGGTTCACCGACCTGACCGGCGGCTCGGGCCCCGCGGGCGGGCACGCGCTCGCGACCAACGGCGCGCTGCACGACGCCGCCCTGCAGCACCTCCGGCTGCCCGATTCGGTCGTCCCGCTGCAGTCGGTGCCCCCCGTACCCCCCGCCTGATCAGCGACTCCCGCTCTCCACGAGGGCCTTGAGGCGCGCAAGCTCCTTGTGCGCCTCGTTGCCGCTGAGCATCGCCCGCTCGACGACCCGCCCGGGCAGTCCGAGTCCCCGAGGCCAGTCCGTCTCCACGCGGATGTCGAGTCGGGTGCCCCCGTCGACGGGCTCCAGCGTGGAGACGAGGGTGAACCGCAGACCCAGCACAGCCCGGGTCCGGGTCGCGTGACGGCGAGGGCGATCCACCGCCAGGACCACCGTCCGGGCGGTCAACCGGCCGCGCCGCGAGGTGTACGTCGAGCCCGGCTCGTCCGCCGACCCGCGAACGCTGTCGATGACCGGCGACCCGGTCTGCCAGTCCGGGATCCGCAGCGGATCGATGTAGACGCGCCAGACCTCGTCCGGTTGCGCGTGGATCCACACGGAATGCTCGATCACGCCCATGGGCGGCCCCTCTCGACTCAGCTCGACGGTCCCGAACCGGCCGCGGCCCAGCGGTCGCGGCTGTCTCGCAGGGCGGAAGCGGAACGGGGCCGCACCTCGACGGTGGCCGGCAGCCGTGGCTCGACCACGACGCCGACTCCCCGGCCGGCCAGCAGGGCTGCGCCCACCGCCGAGGCGCTGCGCAGCAGAAGGGGCCGCACCGGCCGGCCGAGGACGTCGGCCAGCAACTGCGGCACCACCGCCGGGCGTGCACCTCCCCCGGTGAGCAGCACGGGTTCATCGCGGACGTCGAGCAGCGCGGTCGCCGCTGCAACCGCGAACACGACCCCTTCCACCGCGGCGCGGGCAAGGTCGAGTCGGGTGACGCCGGCCGAGAGGCCGGTCCACGAACCCCGGTCGTCCGGCGCCGCGACTCCGCCACGCTCGCCGGTGAGGAACGGCCGGAACGTCACTCCCCCGGCTCCGGCCGGCACCGAGGCAGCCGCCTCGAACAGCTCCGCCCAGGAGAAGCCGAGCACGCCACAGACCCACTCCCAGGCCGAGCCGGCGTTCTGCAGCGCGGCCATCGCGTACCAGCCGCCGACGGCGTCCGCGTAGCAGTGCACCACCGGGTCGTCGGCCGGGGACGGTGCCGCGATCGGCCGGAGCACCTGCACGCCGGTACCCACATTCACCTGCACCCCGGTGGTGCCGGCCGCGAGCAGCGCCAGCGCAGTGTCGGCTCCGCCGACGGTCACCGGCACGCCGTCGAGCGGACCGGTGAGGTGCCCGGCGACGTCGACCGACGGCCGCACGTCCGGCAGCAGCGACGGCGGAACGCCCGCAGCGGCGACCGCGGCCGGGGACCAGTCGTCGGCCACTACGTCCCACAGCAGCGTCGCCGAGGCGTCGCTGCGGTCGGTCACCGCCGGATCCACCCCGGGCAGCAGGGCCGCCCGCAGCGCGTCCTTCGGCAGCAGCACCGCCGACGCCCGCTCGATCGCGTCCGGCTCGTGCCGCGCCAGCCAGGCCAGCACGGGCCCGGTCATCCCGGGCACCAGCGGGTTCGCCAGCGCTGCGCGGTCCTCCGCCGGCAGCGCGCGCCACCGGGCGACCTCCGCCGTCGCCCGGTGGTCGGGCCACAGGACCGGCGGGCGCAGTGCTGTCCCGTCGGAGTCGACGAGCACCGTCCCGTGCATCTGCCCCGAGAGGCCGAGGGCACGCACGCCCGCTCCGTCCAGGCCCGCGAGCACCGCCGTCAGCGCCTCGTCGAACGCCCGCCGCCACGCACCGACGTCCCCCTCGGCCCGGTCGGGAGCCGGATGGTCGACGGCGTAGCCGGACTCCGCCTCGGCGACGACGGTCCCGGAGTCGTCCAGGGCGACCAGCTTCAGTCCGCTGGTGCCCAGGTCGGCGCCGAGCAGGACGTCGGACACGGACCGGTCAGCCGCCGTGCGCGAAGCCGCCGGCGCGCCCGTTCCGGTCGGCGAGCAGTCCGGCCAGCGTCGAGACGGCGATCTCGGCCGGCTGCTTCGAGCCGATGTCCAGGCCGATCGGCCGGTGCACCCGGGCGATCTCCTCCGGGGGCACGCCCAACGCGGTGAGCGCCGCGATGTGCGGGCCCTCGTGCCGCGGATTGCCCATCACGCCGATCCAGCGGGCGGGGCGGGCCAGGGCGTCGCGGAGCAGGTCGCCCAGTTCGTCGCGGTGGTGGTCGGTGACGACGACGTCCGCCGTGCCGTCGGCCAGCTCGTCGTCGAGCTCGGCGAAGCCGTGCACCGTCCGGTCGGCGCGCACCTCGACGGCGAGGTCGGTCGGCTCCACGAGCACGGTCCGGAAGCCCAGCTCGGCGCCCCACCGCACGAGCACCTCGGCGACCGGCGAGGCGAACACGGCCACCAGCAGGCGGTCGGCGCTCATGCGACCTTCTCCGGGCTCTCGCCGTAGCCCGGCGCCATGTTGCGGTAGCGACTGCCGGCAGCCACGCCGGGCGGCGCGATCTCCTCGAGCCGGGCGAGGTCCTCGCCCGTGAGCTCGACGGCCGCGGCGGCGACGTTGTCCTCCAGGTAGCGGCGCCGCTTGGTGCCCGGGATCGGGACGACGTCCGGGCCCTTGGCCAGCACCCAGGCCAGCGCCAGCTGCGCCGCCGTCACGCCCTTCTCCTCGGCCAGCGTGCGCACCGCCTCGACCAGCCGCAGGTTGGTCGCCAGCGTGTCCTCCTGGAAGCGCGGATGCGACCGGCGGAAGTCGTCCTCGCCGAACTGCTCGCGGCTGGTGATCGCGCCGGTGAGGAACCCGCGGCCGAGCGGGCTGTAGGGCACGATGCCGATCCCGTGCTCGCGCGCGACGCCCAGGACCTCCGGCTCGAGGTCCCGGGTCCACAGCGACCACTCGCTCTGCAACGCCGCGACCGGGTGGACGGCGACCGCCCGCCGGATCGAGGTCGCGCTGGCCTCCGACAGCCCGAGGAACCGGACCTTGCCCTGCTGCACCAGTTCCGCCATCGCGCCGACGGTGTCCTCGATCGGCACCGTCGGGTCCACCCGGTGCTGGTAGTACAGGTCGATCACGTCGACGTTCAGCCGTCGCAGGCTGGCCTCCGCGCAGGCGCGCACGTTCTCGGGCCGGCCGTCGATGCGCATGCCGCTGTCGTCGTGCGACAGCGAGAACTTGGTGGCCAGCTGGACCTCGTCGCGCCGGCCGGCGATCGCCTCGCCGACCAGCTCCTCGTTGTGCCCGCTGCCGTACACGTCCGAGGTGTCGAGGAACGTCACGCCGAGTTCGAGCGCGCGGTGGATGGTGGCGATCGACTCCTCGCGGTCGGCGGGGCCGTAGCTCTGGCTCATGCCCATGCAGCCGAGGCCGATCGCCGAGACGGGAAGGCCGTCCGTGCCGAGGATGCGGGTGCCGACCGGTGTCGTCATGCCCGCATCCTGGCAGGGGTCGCTAGCCGAGCTGCTGCTGGACGGCGGCGAGGTCGATCCACGCGCTCTCCCGCGAGATCAGGCCGTCCTCGAAGTCGAAGATGTGCAGGAAGCGCGTGCGCACCGGCCGGCCGCGCCCGTCGAGCCCGAACGGGTGGCCCGTGGCGGTGGCGTGCAGCACCGACTCGTCGACGACGTGGTCGGACCCGTACCGACGCCGGACGGGCTCGAAGCGCTCGATGCGCAGCTCCGCGAGCAGCGCCCGGTAGAACTCGCCGATCTGCTCACCGCCGTGCAGCGGTGCGCCGGGCCGGCCGACGACGTCGTGCTCGGCGCCGGGACCGAAGCCGGCGACGATCGCCGCCAGGTCGCCGTGCTCCTCGGCCCGGTAGTGACCGTCGACGAGCGCGTCCATCTCCTCGCGCGTCAGGACGGACGGAACGGTGGTCGTCGCAGCGGACATGGGGATCGCCTCTCTCGGACGGGTTGGTTATCAGGGCCTTGATACTTCTCAGCGCGGTGATGGTTGTCAAGTCCCTGATAACCTGTCTCCATGCAGACGCCGGAGGTCGGGCAGGGCTACCGCGGGGTGGAGGGCCACAGCGGCTACCTGCTGCGCCAGGCCTGGTACGCGTTCCGCAACGCCATGGACGCCGCACTCCGCGAGGAGGGACTCTCCGGCGCCCAGTACGCGGTGCTCAGCGTGCTGGCGCGCGACCCGGGGATGTCCGGGGCCGACCTGGCCCGCGTGTGCAACACGACGCCGCAGGCGATGAACGGCGTCCTCGTCACGCTCGAGCGGCAGTCGCTGGTCACCCGGCGTGCGCACCCGGCGCACGGGCGCATCCTGCAGGTGTTCCTCGCCGACGAGGGACGGCGGCGCCTCGACCGGGCCACACCCCGTGTCCGCGCCGTCGAGCAGACCGTCGAGACCGGTCTGAGCGACGGCGACGTCGGCGTCGTCAAGGGGTGGCTCGTCGAGACGGCCCGTCGTCTGGACCCGGCGGGCCGAGCCGAGGGGCTGCCGCGGTCTGATGGGATGGGACGAAGCGGGCGCTGATCGCGTCCGGGAAGGAGGCGTCCAGTGCAGTACGCCGAGTCCGTCGTGGACCTGGTCGGCAACACCCCGCTCGTCCGGCTCACCTCGGTGACCCGCGACCTGGGCCCCGACGCCCCGCTGGTGCTGGCCAAGCTCGAGTACCTCAACCCCGGCGGGTCGGTGAAGGACCGGATCGCCGTGCGCATGGTCGACGCCGCGGAGGCCAGCGGCGCGCTCCAGCCCGGCGGCACCATCGTCGAGCCGACCAGCGGGAACACCGGCATCGGCCTGGCCCTGGTCGCCCAGCAGCGCGGCTACAACTGCATCTTCATCTGCCCCGACAAGGTGTCGCAGGACAAGATCAACGTGCTCAAGGCCTACGGCGCCGAGGTCGTCGTCTGCCCCACCGCCGTCGACCCGTCGGACCCGCGCAGCTACTACTCGGTCTCCGACCGGCTGGCCCGGGAGACGCCGGGCGGGTGGAAGCCCGACCAGTACTCCAACCCGGCCAACCCGCAGTCGCACTACGAGACGACGGGCCCGGAGATCTGGGCGCAGACCGAGGGCCGGATCACGCACTTCGTCACCGGCATGGGCACCGGCGGCACCATCAGCGGCACCGGCCGCTATCTCAAGGAGGCCTCCGGCGGCCGCGTGCGGGTCGTCGGCGCGGACCCCGAGGGCTCGGTCTACTCCGGCGGCACCGGCCGCCCGTACCTGGTCGAGGGCGTCGGCGAGGACTTCTGGCCCTCCACCTACGACCGCGAGATCGCCGACGACATCATCCCGGTCTCCGACGGCGAGTCGTTCGCCATGACCCGTCGGCTGGCGCGCGAGGAGGGCCTGCTGGTCGGCGGCTCGTGCGGCATGGCCGTCGTCGCGGCGGTGCAGGCGGCGGCGAAGCTCACCAAGGACGACGTCGTCGTCGTGCTGCTGCCCGACGGCGGCCGCGGCTACCTGAACAAGATCTTCAGCGACAAGTGGATGGCCGACTACGGCTTCCTCGACGTCGCCTCGGGCGAGACCGTCGGCGACGTCCTGCGCGCCAAGTCCGGCGAGACCCCCACGCTCGTGCACACGCACCCGAACGAGACCGTGCGCGACGCGATCGACATCCTCCGCGAGTACGGCGTCAGCCAGCTCCCGGTGGTCCGCGCCGAGCCGCCGGTCACCGCCGGCGAGGTGGTCGGCTCGGTCGACGAGAAGACGCTGCTCGACGGCCTGTTCGCCGGCACGGCGACCCTGTACGACCGGGTGGAGCGGCACATGTCGGCGCCGCTGCCGATCATCGGCTCCGGCGAGCCGGTCGCCGCCGCCGTCGGCGCCCTCGGCTCGGCCGATGCCCTGGTCGTGCACGTCGACGGCAAGCCCGCCGGCGTCGTCACCCGGCAGGACGTGCTGGGACACCTGGTGGGAGTGACCCGATGAGCGAACCCACGAGCGGCTTCAACACCCGCGCGATCCACGCCGGGCAGGAGCCGGACCTGGCCACCGGCGCCGTGATCCCGCCGATCCACCTGACCACCACCTTCAAGCAGGACGGCGTCGGCGGGCTGCGCGGCGGCTACGAGTACAGCCGCAGCGCCAACCCGACGCGGACGGCGCTGCACGAGGCGCTCGCCGCGCTGGAGGAGGGCACGAGGGCGATGGCCTTCGCGTCCGGCCTCGCGGCCGAGGACACCCTGCTGCGCACCGTCTGCCGGCCGGGTGACCACGTCGTCCTCGGCGGCGACGCGTACGGCGGGACGTTCCGGCTGATCTCCCGCGTGCTGTCGGAATGGGGCCTGGAGTACACCCCCATCCACCTCGACGACCCCGACGCGGTGCGCGCGGCGATCCGGCCGACCACGCGGGTGGTCTGGTGCGAGACGCCGAGCAACCCGCTGCTGAACATCACCGACATCGAGCTCACCGCGGCGGTCGCGCACGAGGCCGGCGCGCTGCTCGTCGTCGACAACACGTTCGCCTCGCCCTACCTGCAGCGGCCGCTCACCCTGGGCGCGGACGTCGTCGTCCACTCGACGACCAAGTACCTCGGTGGCCACTCCGACGTCGTCGGCGGCGCGCTCGTCATCCGCGACGCCGAGCTCGGGGAGCGCCTGGCCTACAACCACAACGCGATGGGCGCGGTCGCGAGCCCGTTCGACTCGTGGCTGGTGCTGCGCAGCCTCAAGACGCTCGGCATCCGGATGGACCGCCACTCGGCCAACGCGGCGCGGGTCGCCGAGTTCCTGCTCGACCACCCCGCCGTCGCGAGCGTGCTCTACCCCGGGCTCCCGACGCACCCGGGGCACGACGTCGCGGCCAAGCAGATGGCCGACTTCGGCGGGATGGTGTCGTTCCGGCTGAAGGACGGCGAGGACGCCGCGCTCAAGGTGTGCGACCGCGCGCAGCTGTTCACGCTGGCCGAGTCGCTGGGCGGCGTCGAGTCGCTGATCGAGCACCCGGGCCGGATGACCCACTTGAGCGTGGCCGGCTCGCCGCTCGAGGTGCCCGCCGACCTCGTCCGGCTGTCGGTCGGCATCGAGGACGTCGACGACCTGCTGGCCGACCTCGAGCAGGCCCTCGGCTAGACTCCGGTCAGCGCGGAGCGGTGAGGATCCGCGGGCCGTCGTCGGTGACCGCCACGGTGTGCTCGACGTGCGCCGCGCGGCTGCCGTCGGCGCTGCGCAGCGTCCAGCCGTCGGCGTCCACCCGGTAGTCGTCGTTCCCGCCGGCCAGGAACCAGGGCTCGATGGCGATGACGAGCCCGGCCCGCAGCGGCACCCCGCGGCCGGCCCGGCCCTCGTTCGGCACGTGGGGCGCCTCGTGCATCGTCCGGCCGACGCCGTGCCCGCCCTGGTCGGTGTTGATGCCGCACCCGCCCGCCCGGCCGACGGCGGAGATCGCGGCGGAGATGTCGCCGACGCGTCCGCCGACGACGGCGGCGGCGATACCGGCCTGCAGCGCCGCCTCCGCCGTGGCGACCAGCCGCGTCGTCCGCCTCGCGGGCGGTGCCGACCGAGAACGTGACCGCCGCGTCGCCGACCCAGCCGTCGAGGGTGGCACCGGCGTCGACGCTCAGCAGGTCGCCGTCCTCCAACGGTTCGGGCGTGGGGATGCCGTGCAGCGCGACGTCGTTCACCGACAGGCAGACGACGCCGGGAAACGGCGGTGTGGTGGCCAGCGGCTGGTAGCCCAGGAACGGCGAGCGCCCGTTGCGTGCGAGGACATCGCGGGCGACCGCGTCCAGCTGGCTGAGTCGCACTCCGGGGCCGCGGCCGCGGGACCGCGGCGAGCATGTCGGCCACGACGGCCCCCGCAGCACGCATGGCGTCCAGCTCGCCGGGGTCCGCAGCTCGATCACGTCCCTCCCGGTATGACTATCCGTATTATATCACGCCATGGCGACCGCCGCTGACCGCCGCGAACGGACCGGGGCGCCGGCTGGGTGCACTGCTGCGCGCCGCCCGCGGGACCCGGAGTCCGGCGGAGATCGCCGCCGCGTCCGGCGAGTCCGAGCCTGCGCTTCACCGTGGCCGCCCTCGCGCACGCCCTGGACGTCCCCTCGACGGGCTGATCGAGGCGATCCGTCGTCGACGGACGACGCCGCCTCACCGCCTGAACCGGCGGGAAGCACGGGCCCGGCGCCGGGGTTGTGGCCAGCAGCCGCACCGAGCGAGGAGGATCAACCCCGTGAGCACGACCGAGAGCACTGACCTCACCGCGATCACCGCCGAGCGCGACCGCATCCGCGCCGCCCACCTCAAGCCGACCGGCGAGCGCCCCGCCTCCACCGCGCGCGGGCTGCACCACACCGCGCTGATCAGCAGCGACGTCGAGACGACCGTCCGCTTCTACCAGGACGTGCTCGGCTTCCCGCTGACCGAGCTGATCGAGAACCGCGACTACCCCGGGTCGTCGCACTTCTTCTTCGACATCGGCAACGGCAACCTGCTCGCCTTCTTCGACTTCCCCGGCCTCGACGTCGGGCCCTACGCCGAGGTGCTCGGCGGGCTGCACCACATGGCGATCAGCGTGGAGCCCGCGCGCTGGGAGAAGCTCGTCGAGCGGCTCACCGAGGCCGGCGTGCCGCACGAGGTGCACAGCGGCGTCTCGGTCTACTTCCGCGACCCCGACGGCGCGCGCATCGAGCTCATCGCCGACCCGCTCGGCGAGATGTACGGCCAGCACGTCCTGTAGTGAGCCAGCCACCCCGCCCAGGACCTGTTCCCCGCGTCTCGCTGCCGACCCTCTCCCCCGGCTCGCGCCTGTACTTCGGCACGGAGGCCGGCGGCTCGGCGCTGCTCCTGGTCGCGACCCTGCTCGCGCTGGGCTGGGCCAACTCGCCCTGGGCGGCCGGGTACGACGAGTTCTGGTCGACGACGGCGACGATCGGCGTCGGCGACGTCGCGCTGACCATGGACCTGCGGCACTGGGTGAACGACGCCGCGATGGCGCTGTTCTTCCTGGTGGTCGGCCTGGAGATCACCCGCGAGGTGAGCACCGGCGAGCTCCGCGACCGCCGCAACGTGGCGGCGCCGGCCCTCGGCGCCCTCGGCGGTCTCGTCGTGCCCGCCGTCGTCTACCTGCTGTTCAACCCGAGCGGGCCGGAGCACGCCGGCTGGGGTGTCGTCATGTCGACCGACACCGCCTTCGTCCTCGGCGTCCTCGCCCTGTTCGGACCCCGCTGCCCCGACCGGCTCCGCCTGTTCCTGCTCACGCTGGCGATCGTCGACGACATCGGCGCCATCTCGGTGATGGCGATCTTCTACACCGACGACATGCACATGCCCGCGCTGCTGGTCTCCGCCGCGCTGGTCGCCGTGCTGCTCGGGCTCCGCTGGCTGGGCGTGTGGCGGCTGACGCCCTACGTGCTCGTCGGCGTCGCACTCTGGCTGGCGGTGCACGCCTCGGGCGTCCACGCGACGCTGGCCGGCGTCGTCCTCGGCCTCGTGCTGCCCTCCAAGCCGCCGGAGCAGGCGGTCATCGACCGGCTCAAGGTGTACGGGCGGGCGCTGCGCGAGCAACCCGACGCCGAACGGGCGCGGCTGACCTCGCTGGCGGTCGCGGCCACGGTGCCGGCCGGGGCGCGGCTGCTGCACGCGCTGCACCGGTGGACCGCCTACGGCGTCGTCCCGGTGTTCGGCCTCGCCAACGCAGGCGTCACCCTCGACGCCGAGACGCTGCGCGCGGCGGCCACCTCGTCGGTGACCATCGGGGTCGCCGTCGCCCTGCTGGTGGGCAACGCCATCGGGATCACGGCGGGCGCGGCCGTGGCGCTGCGGACCGGCTGGGGCATCCTGCCCGGCGGTGTGCGCTGGTCGCACCTCATGGCCGGCGCGACGCTGGCCGGGATCGGCTTCACGATCTCGCTGTTCATCGCCGACCTGGCGTTCGACGACGAGCAGCTCAAGGAGCAGGCCACGATCGGCATCCTGGCCGGGTCAGTGACCGCCGCGGTCGTCGGCGTCGTCCTGCTCCGGTTCCTCGGGGAGCGCTTCCCGCTGTGCTCGCCGGGCACCGAAGGACCACCGACGCTGCCGCCGCGGCCCTGGGTCGACCCCGCCGTCCGTGCCCGCGCCGCCGCCGCCGAGGATGCCGTTCCCTGACCCGCCGGTCGCCCGGCGCAGGGCCGCGACCTCGATCCGGCCGGCGTAGGGCTCGCCGTCGATGACCAGGGTCGGGGTGCCGCCGACGCCCTCGTCCAGCCCGGCGGAGAAGTCCGCCTCGATCTTGTCGCCGAACTCCTGCGCCGCCGCCCCGACGACGAGGTTCCCGTCGAGCCCGAGGTGGTCGGCGTACGCCTTCAGGGACCGGTCGTCGAGGCGGTCCTGCTTGGTGAACAGCAGGTCGTGCATCTGCCAGTAGGCGCCCTGCGCGCCGGCCGCCTCCGCGGCGAGCGCCGCCGTCAGCGCGTGCGGGTGGACGTCGGGCAGCGGGAAGTTGCGGAAGATCAGCCGCACCCGACCGCCGGAGTCCTCCACCAGTTCACGCAGCACCGGCGCCGCCGCCGCGCAGTACGGGCACTCGAAGTCGCCGTACTCGACGACGGTGACCGGTGCCTCCGGATCACCGAAGACGTGCTCGGTGGAGATGTCGAAGCCGTCGTCGGGGATGCTCATGCGTCAGCGCGGGAGACGAGGTCCGCGTACTCCGGGTGGCGCTCGATCCAGCCGCGCACGAACGGGCAGCTGGCGATCACCGATCCGCCGTGGGCGCGCACGTCGTCGAGGGCGGCGCGGACGAGCGTGCCGCCGACGCCCGAACGGCCCGCGTCGGGGTCGACCTCCGTGTGCAGGAAGTCCGTGACGTCCCCCCGCCGGCGGTAGACCGAGATGCCGAGCACCCTGTCGTCCTCCCGGATCTCGTACTTGTGCTCCTCGGGGACGTCGCGGACGGTCAGCTCGGGCTCCTCCATGCCGACCTCCAACCGTGGGCTGCCGGTGGGTGTTCCGGTCTCAGTCCACCAGGCTCAGGGCCTGCGTGGGACACGCCTGGACGGCGTCCTCGGCCGCGTCGACGTCCGCGCCGCCCGGCTCGGGCCGCAGGACGGCGACCATGCCGTCGTCGCCGACCTCGAACAGGTCCGGCGCCAGCATCTCGCAGGTGCCCGAGCCGACGCAGCGCTCCCGGTCGACCTCGATCCGGGTCATCGGGCGCCGCCCAGCCGGGCCGGCAGCCGTTTGATCCCGTTGACGAACGACGAGCGCAGCCGGTCGGGCTCGCCGGCGACCTCGAGGTCGGGCAGCAGCTCGAAGAGCATCCGGAAGGCGACCGTGATCTCCCGCCGGGCCAGGTGCGCGCCGAGGCAGAAGTGCGGCCCCTTGCTGCCGAAGCCGACGTGCGGGTTGGGGTCGCGGGTGAGGTCGAAGCGCTGCGGATCGGCGAACACCGCGGGATCGCGGTTGGCGGCCGCGTAGAAGAGCAGGAACTTGTCGCCGGCGGCGAACCGGTGCCCGCCGACCTCGCCGTCCTGCGTGGCGGTGCGCCGCATCCAGGTGACCGGGCTGGCCCAGCGGACGATCTCCTCGACCGCGGTGCGGTCGATCGAGGGATCGGCCATCCAGCGGTCGCGCTGGTCGGGATTCTCCGACAGCGCGAGGACGCCCTGGCTGATCGCGTTCCGCGTCGTCTCGTTGCCGGCGACGAGCAGCAGGATGAAGAACGAGGCGATCTCCTGGTGGGAGAGCTTCTCGCCGTCGACCTCGGTGGTGACCAGCGCCGTCGTCAGGTCGTCGCGGGGATCGGCCAGCCGCTCGGCGGCCAGGCGCTCCATCAGGGCGGCGAGCTCCATGCCCGCCATGAGGAAGGCGGTGAGCGGGTCGTCCTGGTCCTCGACGAGCTCCGGGTCGCCGCCGGACAGGATGATGTTGGACTGCGCGAGGACCTTCGCCCGGTCGGCCTCGGGGACGCCCATCATGTCGCAGATGACCCGCAGCGGGATCGGGGCGGCGATGTCGGCGACGACGTCGATGGTGCCGTCGCCGGATCTCGGCCTTCCGGCGGGCCGCGGCGAGGACGTCGGCCACGATCTCCCGGACCGAGTCGAGAACGCGCTCGAGCATCCGCGGCGTGAAGGTCTTGGAGACCAGCCGCCGGATCTTGGCGTGCCGGGGGTCGTCCATGCTGATCATCGAGCCGTAGAACTCGTTGAGGTCGGTCGGGATGTCCTGGATGGACACCGCGCCCTTGCCGGAACAGAAGACCGCCGGCTGGGAGCTGATGGCCTCGAGATCGGCGTAGCGCGTGACCGCCCAGTAGCCGGGGCCGGGCTCGAGCATCGGTACCTCGGGCTCGGCGAAGAAGGCGAACGGCCGTTCCCGGCGGAGCGCGTCGAACACCGCGTGCCGTTCGGCCGGCGGCCGGACCCAGAAGTCGCGGTCGGACAGGTCGACGGCGTCGAGATCGATCACGGGCCCGGCGTGCACGGACACGGAGCGCTCCTCCTCGCAGAAACGGTCAACGGTGACCGGAACGCTAGAGAAGGGTGCGGCCCCGGCACAACCACTCCGGCGCGTCGGCGTACCGGCCAGTAACCACGGCTCCCCCGCCTCGTTGGAACGGGCAGGCACCCACCCCGCGCCGCCTCGGAGGCCGCCATGCGCTGGACCCGGATCGTTCTTCCGCTCACCGCGCTGCTGGTCGGCCTGCCCGTCGGCGCCTCCGCCGACGACACCCCGGTTCCGTCGTACTACGCGCCCCCGTTCGCCGACGAGTGCACCGTCCACCGGTTCGGCGAGGGCGAGACGCCGGACATCACCGCCTACCCCGACGACCCGCTGTGCGTGGAGTACGCCAAGCGGGACATCACCGTCGACAACGGCGGTGCGGTCGCCTTCGTGCTCGCCGAGCCGGCCCGCTTCGCCATCGCGACGCCGAAGTGCCAGTACTGGCAGCGCGACCACTGGAGCGTCCAGTTCTCCCGCGGCGACACCCCGGTGGTGCGCTGGGACGGCAGCTACTGGTTCGACAAGGGCACCGGCCAGGCGGCGGCGCGCCTGCGCAACCTCACCGTCGGCGGCGAGCCGGCCACCGTCGAGGACGCGGCCCGGGCGGTCGAGGAGGCCAGCCCGGAGCTGGCCGCCTGGCTGCGCGCCCACGGTCGCCCCGGCAGCGGTCTGGACGGCGGTGTCCCGGTCGACCCGCGCTGCGCCCGATGACCGCCTCCGTCGCGAGCCTCTCGCGCCGCCGGCTCCTCCAGGTCCTCGCCGTCGCCGTCGCGGCGGCACCGTTCGCCGACCTGCGGCCGCTGACGGCCCGGGCCGACCCCGCGCTGCCCGTCGACGCCGAGACCGCCACCCTGGAGGCGTGGAGCGACACGATGGTCCCGGGCGAGAAGCGCTCGGCCGCTGACCGCGCCATCGCCGGCGCGGCTGCGGGTCCTGGCGCCGTCCAAGCGGGAGCGGTGGACATGATGCGGTACGGCCCGGTGGGGCTGGCGCCCGCCGTCCCGGCCCTGGCCGCGGGACTGAGCGCGGAGGCGGTCCGCTACGCGGCTGCGCACGCGCTGGTGCTCGATCCGACGGTGCCGCCGTTCGTCGCGCTGCCGTTCGAGCACCGCACCGCCCTGGCCCTGGAACTGCTCGACGGCGGCCGCCCCGACCAGCTGGCCTGGTACGGCCTCGCCGGCGTGGCCATGCTCGCCTTCCACACGGCCGGGCACCTGAGCACCGCCGACGCCGTCCGGTCCGGTCACCCCGGCCTTGTGTGGCTCGACTTCCCGCTCCCCGACGCCGACGGGCTCTGGCGCTACCCGGAGTTCTCCTACCGGCGGGAGCTCGCCGTCCCGCACCCGCGCACCACGGCGACGGGACAGCCGGCATGAGCGTGGAGACCGTCGACGTCCTCGTCGTCGGCACCGGGTTCGGCGGCGCGATCCCCGCCTACAACCTGGCGGCGGCCGGCGCGTCGGTGCTCATGCTCGAGCGCGGACCGGAACTGGCGACCGAGGAGTTCGAGCACGACCTGCGGGTCGGCACCTACACGCGCTACGTGGACCTGATCAACGGCGACGGCGTGCAGGTCGTCGCCGGCAACTGCGTCGGCGGGTCGAGCGTCGTGTACTTCGCCGCGTCGCTGCGCGCGCCGTCGTTCGTCTTCGACCGGCGGGGCTCCACCGGCGCCGGCCGGCTCTGGCCGGCCGAACTGACCCGCGGCGAACTCGACCCCTGGTACGACCGGGTGGAGGAGACGCTGCCGATCGCGCAGCAGACCTGGGACGACGTCCCCTACGCGGGCGGCGTGTGGGCCGCCGCCTGCCGCAACGCCGGGCACACCTGCAACCCGGTGCCGCTCGCCGTCGACCTCCCGAAATGCACCAACTGCAACTGGATGCTGCAGGGCTGCCGATTCGGGGCCAAGCGCTCGATGCTGCTCAACTACCTGCCGGCCGCCCGCGCCCACGGCGCGCAGGTCCGCCCCCTCCACGAGGTGCAGTCGATCGGCCGGGCGGTCACCCCCGGGTACCGCTACCGCGTCGAGTACACCGTGCTCGACCCCGACGACTACCGGCTGCCCCAGGGCGCCGGCGCCGTCGAGGCGAAGGTCGTGGTCCTCGCCGCCGGCGCGATGGGGACGCCGGTGATCCTCCAGCGCTCCGCCGCGGGTCTCGGCGGCGTCCCGTCGGCGGTGGGCCGCTACTTCTCCCCCAACGGCGACCGCGTCTCGATGGCACTGCTCGACGAGGAGAAGCTCGGCTCGGTGCTCGGCCTGGAGCGCGGCCCGGGGGTGGCCTACGAGGCCTTCCACATCGGCAAGCCGATCGGGTCGATGAGCTACGACTTCCTCGACGGCGCACTGCCGGAGTTCGACCGGTTCGGGCTCCAGCAGATCTACTTCCCGTCGATCACCAACGTCCTGCCCGAGGACGGCACCGATGCGGAGCCGCAGTGGTTCGGCATCGACAAGAAGACGCTCAGCGCCCGGTGGCGGTCCTGGCTCACGCTGCTGGCGCTGACCGAGGACGACAACGAGGGCGTCTTCGGGCCGCCCCCGCCGACGGGGAACTTCGTGCGCGCCGCACCCACCGCGTCGGTCACCACGCTCCAGTACCGGGCGAACGCCGCCACTCAGCGCGGGTGGGACCGCTCCGACGAGGCGATCCGGTCGATCATCGAGAAGGACGGGATCGGCCGGCACCTCTCGTGGGTCGGCGGCCAGCCCTCGCTGTCGGCGCACCCGCTGGCCTCGTGCCGGATCGGGGACGACCCGGCCACCTCGGCGCTCACCCCCGAGCACGAGCTCCGCGGATCGCCCGGGCTGTTCGTCACCGACGGCAGCGCCGTCCCGACCTCGCTCACGGTCAACCCGTCGCTGACCATCGCGGCCCTGGCCGAGCGCGCGTCGGTCGCGATCGCGCGCAGCGCCACCGACGCCGGGATCGCGCTGACCGCCGGCGTCCCGGCCCCCGGCAACGGCTGACGACCCCGGAACGCGAAGAAGCCCGGACCGATCGGTCCGGGCTTCTCGCGGTGGTAGCGGGGACAGGATTCGAACCTGTGACCTCTGGGTTATGAGCCCAGCGAGCTACCGAGCTGCTCCACCCCGCGTTGCGATCCCCACGGTACACGTCGTCCGGCGGGGCCCGGCCGGGCGTCCCTCGGGAGCACCGCGAGACCGCCCCGTCACACCGGTCCCAGCCGCCGCGCGCGCCTTCTCAGCGGCATTCCGGAACGGACCTAGAGTCCGATGCGTGACAGGGCAATCGGCGATGCACCGCTTCGCCGGACGCCCGCAGCCGGTGGAGATCCACCACGCCGGCATCTGGTACTCCGGCGAGTTGCTGGGCTGGCAGCAGGAGGCCGCGTGCGTGCGCGCGCGCGTGCGCTGCACCGTCGACGGCCTGCGGCACTCGTTCTGGAAGGACTTCGCCGAGCTGCGGCTGCCCGACCCGCACCACCCGCCGCGCACGGAGGCGCTCGCCGCCGCCCTGGGCCGGCCGGCGCCCACCGATCCGGACGAGATCGACGACCGCACCCGGCCGCACGTGCTGCGCGCCGCACCCGGCGTCCGCCCGGCCAAGCCGGTGCACGCCGCGACGCCGCCCGCGCCGCGCCCCTCGCCGGTCAGCCCGGCGCGGATGAGCCCGCCGAAGCGGCGCACCGAGCCCGCCGTCAGTTTGGTCTGACCTTTCGTCCGTCTCGTCGGTAGCCTCCCCGGCATGACTGCCTCCCCGACCGGCGACACCCGCTGGGCCGCGGCCAAGGACGCGCGTGGCCGCTCCTTCGGCGCCGTCGCCGCCGACTACGCCGCCTGGCGGCCCAGCTACCCGGCCGACGTCGTCGCCTTCCTGGTCGGCGGTGAGGAGCGGCGCCGCGTGCTCGACCTGGGCGCGGGCACCGGGCAGCTCAGCGAGCCGCTGCAGGCGGCCGGTCACGACGTCGTCGCCGTCGACACCTCCGCCGACATGCTGGCCCAGCTGGCCGTGCGGCTCCCCGGCGTCCCGACGTTCGTGGCCGGGGCCGAGGACCTGCCGCTGCCGGACGCCGACGTCGACGTCGTGGTGGCCGGCCAGGCGGCGCACTGGTTCGACCCGGCGCGGGCATCGGCGGAGTTCCGCCGGGTGCTGCGGCCGGGCGGCGCCGTCGGGTTCACCTGGCACACCCGGGAGGACACCAGCGACTGGTCGGTCGCGATGGCCGGGCTCCTGGCGGCCGACGCCCGCGACCAGACCGGCGACCGGCCCGAGAGCAACCAGGCGGTGGTGGACGCGTTCGCCGTCGCACTGGACGCCGCGGTGACGGCGCACAGCACGCAGTGGGTGCACCGCGTGCCGCCGGAGGCCGTCGTCGGACGGGCCGCCAGCAGCAGCCGCGTCGCCCTGCTCGACGAGGCCGCGCGCGAGGAGTACCTCGGCCGGATCCGCGACCTGCTCGCCACGCACCCCGAGACCCGGGGCCGCGACGTGCTCGACGTGACCTACCGGACCAGCTCCTGGCGGCTCGACCCTCGCTGAGGCACCGGAGCCGCTCGCGTGCTCACCGCGGCGGCGTTGGTCAGCACGACCACCGCGATGCCCACCCACTCGTGCAGCGCCAGGTACTCACCGAGCAGCGCCAGCCCGACGAGCGCGGCCAGCACCGGGTGGATGCTCATGAAGACCGAGAAGAACTGCGCCGGCACGAAGCGCAGCGCGACCAGGTCGACGGCGTACGGGACGACGGACGCCAGCACTCCCGCCGCGATCGCGTACAGCAGTGGCGCCGCCGTCGCGCGGTCGTCCCCGAGCACCATCAGCAGCAGAGGGAGGTAGGCCACCGCGCACAGCGCGCTGGCGACCGCCGGCGCCTGCAGTCCGGGCAGCCGCTCGCCGGCGACGCGGTTGAGCAGGATGTACGCGGCCCAGCAGGCACCGCCGATCGCCCCGATCGCCAGGCCCAGGTAGTCGCTGGACCCGCCCGGCAGGACGAGCACGTAGACGCCGACGGCGGCGGTGACCGCCAGGAGCAGGTCGCGGCGCGAGCGCGACCCGGCCAGTGCGACGGCGAGCGGGCCGAGGAACTCCAGCGTGATCGCCAGGGCCAGACCCAGGCGGTCGATCGCGACGTAGACCGACAGGTTCATGCAGCCGAACACGGCGGCCAGCAGGAGCACCGGCCACCACTGCGACCAGGTCAGCCTGCGCAGCGGCGGACGGGCGACCGGCATCAGCACCACGGCGGCGACCCACTGCCGCACGGCGACCACGCCCACCGGTCCGATGGCGTCGAAGGCGCGCGCACCCAGCGCCGCGCCCACCTGGTTGCTCAGAGCGCTGGCGGTCATCATCGCGATGCCGCGCAGCGACCGGTCCCCCGCGCTGTCCACCTGCCCGAGTATTCGCACGCGCCGACGCCGGGGGAAATGCCGATTGCGGGCCCGGCGATACGCTGGACGTATGGATGTCGAGGTGCGGCACCTCCGGGCCCTGCTCGCCGTGGTCGACGCGGGCACCTTCACCGGGGCGGCGGCGGAGCTGCACACCTCGCAGGCCTCGATCTCCCGGACGGTGGCTGCGCTCGAGCGCGCACTCGGCGCGCGGGTCCTGCACCGGACGACGCGCGAGGTCTCGCTGACCGCCGTCGGAGCGCGGGTCGTCGCTGCACGCCCGGCGCGTGGTCGAGGAGCTCGCCGCGATGCAGCGGTCCGCCGACGAGGCACGCGGCGACCTCCGGGTCGGCTACGCCTGGGCCGCCTTCGGCCGGCACACCACCTCGGTGCAGCGGCGGTGGTCGACCGCCCACCCCGGGTCGTCGCTCGTCCTGCTGCAGTCCAACACCCCGACCGCCGGACTGACCGAGGGCATGACGGACGTCAGCGTGCTCCGCCGTCCGGCCGAGGACCCCCGCATCGCCTCCGCGCGCGTCGGCCTCGAACGCCGCGTCGCCGCGCTCGCGGCCGACGACCCGCTGGCCAGGCGCCGGTCCGTCGGGCTCGCCGACCTGGCCGGCCGGACCGTCGCCGTCGACGGGCTCACCGGGACGACGACCGACGAGCTCTGGCCGGCCCCGCTCCGTCCGGCCGAGATGCGCACCGTGCGCGGCGTCGACGAGTGGCTGACGGTCATCGCCGCCGGCCAGGCGCTCGGCATCACCGCGGAGGCGACCGCCGCCCAGCATCCGCGGCCGGGCGTGGTCTACCGACGGGTGCGCGACGCACCGCCGGTGCCCGTGCTGGTGGCGTGGTGGGCCGACAGCCCGCCGCGGAACCTCGACCCGCTGGTCCGGCTGGTCCGCGAGCACTACGCGGCCTGACCGGGTTCGAGCGTGCGCCTCCGACCGTCCGACGCCAGGACGGCAGCCGCCCAGGCGTGCCGCCAGCAGTTGCACGGAACCGGCACGCGGATCGGACCGCTGGTCTCATGTCGGCGGGCATCTCACCGAGGACCCACTGGTCCAAGGTCGCCTCGTCCCGACCGCTGAGCTCCAGGCCCGCCTGCTCGCACTGGGTCCGGAGGGTCCGTCGCCACGCCTCGGCCAGCTCCCGGGGAGCTCAGCGCGGCCGTACGGAGGTCGAGGCCGGCGTACACCAGTCCCTGGATCACGAAGTTGACCGCGCGACGGCTCACCGGTTCGCCCATAGCCGTACGTGCGCTCCCGCACCTCGGCGCCGAGCCGGTTCAGCGTCGGATGCTCGTGGGCGGCCGCGGCGAGGTGCTCGAAGAGGACCCCGTACTGCACCGGGCGTGAGAGAGCGGGCGCATGGGTCATGCGGCAAACCCGCGCTCGACGAGGTCGTCCGGCTCGACCTCCCCGTCGGCCGGAGGCCAGCGTGTGCCGGCTCGGGTCGAGCAACCATCCGCCCGAACTGTTGCGCCGAAACTCCAGGTCGGGCAGCTGGTCCCGCACGCAACCGGCGAAGCCGTCGCCCGCCTGTCCCCAGCCGCTGGCCGTCATGTGCGGAACGGCCCTCCGTCCGGCGTGGGCCGCCGTCGCCTCGGCCCGCAGGCCGGGTGAGGCGTCCACCAGTTCGCGGATGGCCGCCGCAGCGGCGGCCACCTCGTCCGCCGTCAGCGCGGGGACGGCGGGCGCCCGGCCCGAGGACGTGGACCCGCCCCGGCCGGGGCGGTAAAGGCCAGTCCAGCAGCTGCATCGGGCCGATCGTCCCATCGCAGACGGCCTCGTACGCCGCGGCGTAGGGCCCGGCCGCGACCATCAGTGTCCGCCGGTCGTGGCGGCGCAACTTGGTCATGAGCGGGCTGGAGTCCGCGTCGGCCGAGCAGATGATGAACTCGTCGTATCGGGTTGCGTGCCCCAGTACATCCACAACGTCGAGCACGATGTGGGTATCGGCGCTGCTCTTGCCTCGCTGGGTCAGTGACGGGCAGTCGACCTCGCGGAACCCAGCGGCCACGAACTGCGCTCGGAAGCCGGCGTAGACTTGGCGGGTTCAGATAGCAGTCGCCGATCAGGAACCGGCGGCGGAAGAGCCCCTCCTCGTCCGAACCGGTGGCGAGCCATGCCGAGCAGCCGGCCGGGGTCGTTGCCGAACTCGCTGGCGGCGTCCTCGTCCACCTGCCGCAGCCCGGAGTAGAGGTTGTCGAAGTCGACGTACAGCGCGCTGCGGTACACCCGCAGTGGTGCGGCCGCGTCCTGCCCTGCCTCTGTCACTGCGCCTCCGGGGTCGTCGTCGGCGTCACGCGCCAACGCTAGGGGAGAATGGCCCCGGAGAAGTCCCGAGGGGCCGGCAATGGCCCCGCTCAGCGCGGGACCGGCAGGGCTGGGCAGGGCCGGACTGCGTGGACAAGGGATGGTCCAGCCGGCCGGAAATTGCCAGAAACGCGTCGGGAAACCGGCGGCCGATGCGGCCCTCCCGCGGTAGGCCCGGAACGACGACGAGGCCGGCGCATCAGCGCCGGCCCCTCGTCGTCGTTGTAGCGGGGGCAGGATTCGAACCTGCGACCTCTGGGTTATGAGCCCAGCGAGCTACCGAGCTGCTCCACCCCGCGTCGGTAGCACCAGGGTACCAGCGTCGGGGACGTCGGTGGGCGCGGGGTGTGCGCGCCCACCGACCGAACTCATCCGCCCGGTGACTCGGCGGCTGCCTGCGCCTCCTGGTAGGCCTCGACGGCGGCCTGCAGGTCCTCCAGCGCCTGGCCCTGGGCGGCGAAGTCGCCGGACCGCTGCGCGTCGGCCAGGGCGTCGAGGGCCTCGTTGATCGCCGCCACCTCGTCGTCGAGACCGGCATCGGTCGTCCCCCCGCTGTCCGGCGGCGGAGACGTCGTCGTCGGACTGGACGGCGACGTCGGCGAGCTGGGCGACGTCGGGGTCGAGGTGCCGCCGTCGTCGCCCGGATCCTCGTCGCTGTCGTTCGCCACCTCACCCGCGCCGGCCCCGAACACCTGGTCCAGAGCCTCGGCGAGCGTGTCGGCGTACCCGACCCGGTCCCCGTAGTTGACCAGCACCTTTCTCAGCAACGGGAACGAGTTCTCCGCCCGGCCCTCGACGTAGAGGGGCTGGACGTAGAGGAGGCCGTCCTCACCGATCGGCAGCGTCAGCAGGTTGCCGAACACCGGTTGCGAGTTGGCGTTCCGGAACAGCGACAGATCTCGGGCGACTTCGTCGTTCGTGTTGAACGACTGTTGCACCTGGATCGGCCCTCGGAAGGGCGTCGTTCCGGGCAATCGCAGGACCTGGATGTCGCCGTAGGTATCGGGTGCACTCGAGGCCGAGATGAACGCCGACAGGTTGTCCCGTTCGAACGCGTTGAGCGCGCTGGTCAGCTGGAAGGTGGCCGCGTCGTCCGTCGGTCGCTGGGCGAGGATGTAGTACGGCGGCTGGTCCTCGTCGGTGTCGCGGGTCGGGTCGTTCGGGATCTGCCAACGGTCGTTGGCGTTGTAGAAGTCGACCGGGTCGTCGACGTGGTACCGGGTCAGGATCTCCCGCTGCACCTTGAACAGGTCCTCGGGGTACCGGACGTGGCCGACCAGTTCCTCGCTCATCTCGCTCTTCGGCTGGATCACGCCCGGGAAGGCGTTCATGTAGGTCTGGAGGACCGGGTCCTCCTCGTCCCACGCGTAGAGCGTCACGGTGCCGTCGTAGGCGTCGACGGTGGCCTTCACCGAGTTGCGGATGTAGTTGAAGGTCTCGTCGGGCAGCGCCGTCGTCCCCGTGCCGGTCAGTGCGTCCGACGCCGCCTCGCCGAGCTGCATCTGCTCGGAGTAGGGGTAGTGGTCCGAGGTCGTGTAGCCGTCGAGGATCCAGACGATCCGGCCGTCGATGACCGCCGGGTACGGGTCGCCGTCGACCTCGAGGAACGGTGCCGCCTTCTCCACCCGGTCGCGAGGGTCGCGGATGTACATCACGCGGGAGGCGTCGTTGACGGCACCGGAGAGCAGGAAGTTCCGCTCCCGGTAGTAGATGGCGAAGGTCAGCTGCCGGAAGAAGCTGCCGACCGAGACGCCGCCCTCACCGTCGTAGGTGTTGTTGATCTGGCCGCCGTCCTCCGAGCCCCCCTCGGGCTGGTCGAACTCGCGCGGGGTGGCACCGTCGGGCGCGCCGACGACCGAGTAGACGTCCTGGCCGCCGTCCTGGATCAGCTCGCCGTAGTAGATCCGGCTCTGCTCGACGGGAATGTTGCCGATCGTGGGCAGGTCACGGGTGGTGAAGTTGGGCTCGCCGCCCTCGTCCTGGCCGGTGACGACCTCGTTGGCGGGTGCCGCGACGAAGCCGTTGCCGTGCGTGTAGACGGTGTGCCGGTTGATCCAGGTGGCCTGGTTCTCGCTCAGGCCCTCGGAGTTGAGCTCGCGCACCGCGACCACGTAGTCGCGGGTCTCGTCGCCGATCGTGTACCGGTCGATGTCGAGCTTCTCGGGGAAGCCGTACACGTTGCGGATCTGCTGGCGTGCGGTGAACGTGCCGGAGAGGACGTTGGGGTCCAGCAACCGGGCGTTGGGGATGGTCTCGGTGTCGTTGCGCAGCTCGGAGAGCACCTCCTCCGGGTCGACCTCGTCCCCCGTCGCGCCGAGCGCGTAGTCGATGTACTCGACGTCGTCGTCGGAGAGGTTGTAGGCGTCCCGCGTGGAGGTGATCGCCCGGGCGATGTAGGGCGCCTCCTTCTCGTTGGCGCTGGGCTTGACCACGAACTGCTGCACGATCGCGGGGTAGGCGACGCCGACGACGAGGCTGGTGACCAGCAGCAGCACGAGCGCCCCGGCCGGGAGCAGGAAGTTGCGCACGAAGATGTTGGCGAAGAAGGCCAGGGCGCACAGCGCGGCGACCCACACCAGGATGGTCTTCGGCGTGAGCAGCGCGTTGACGTCGGTGTAGCTGGCCCCGGTGAAGACCTCGCCGCGGTCGGAGTAGACCAGGCCGTAGCGGTCCAGCCAGTACGCCACCGACTTGAGCGCCAGGAAGATCCCGAGCAGCACCGAGATCTGCACCCGCGCGGCCGCCGTGAGCTTCTGCCCCGGGGTCTGCAGCCGCAGGCCGCCGAACACGTAGTGGGTGAGCAGCGACCCGATGAGCGCGAGCAGCACGATCGCGAAGCCGAAGCCCAGGATCAGCCGCCAGAAGGGGTAGTCGAAGACGAAGAAGGAGATGTCGATGCCGAACTCCGGGTCGACCTGGCCGAAGTTGACGCTGTTGCGGAACTCGAGCCACGTCTCCCAGCTGCCCTGGGCGGTGAACCCGGCGAACAGGCCGAGGACGACGCCGACCGCCCCGAGCACCAGCCCGCGCCGCGGCTCCAGCGACTGCCGGTAGCGCTCCAGGTTCTGCTGCTCGAGCGACATCGGCCGGAAGGTGGGCCGGAACCGGTAGGCCAGGTAGATCGCCGCGGCGACCAGGCCGCCCGTGGCGACGCCGGCCACGGCGAAGAGCAGGGCGCGCGTCTGCAGCTCGGTCCAGAAGACCTCGGTGAAGCCGGTCTCGTCGAACCACAGGTAGTCGACGTAGACGTTGGTCAGCGTGCCGATCGCCGTGAACAGCACGAGCAGGACACCCACGGCGCCCAGGAGCAGCTTCGCCCGCCGCGACAGGGTCGGCACGGACACGGGGGGCCGCATGGCCACGAGTGGTCTCCTTCTTGTTGCACGTTCGAACGGGAGCGGGCATTGCTGGGCCCGGACTCCCGGCTATCCCAGCACAACGCACCGCAGCGGTCGGGGTTCCCGCCGCCGGCGGTCAGCAGGTCGCGGGGGCGCGTCCCGCCTGGAGGTCGGCCAGCGCCTCGAGGGCGTCGTCGAGGGTGGCCACCCGGGCCAGCGGGAAGCCCGGGTCGTCGACCCGCAGGGCCTCGGCGCAGTTGTCGGCCGGGACGAGGAACAGTTCGGCGCCGATCTCGCGCGCGGTGACCATCTTCAGCGTGATGCCGCCGATCGGGCCGACGTTGCCGTCGATGTCGATGGTGCCGGTGCCGGCGATCACGGCCCCGCCGGTCAGGTCGTCGTCCCCGACCAGGTCGAGGATCCCCAGGGTGAGCATCAGGCCGGCCGACGGGCCGCCGACGTCCTCCACCTGGATGTCGACGTCGAAGGGCGCGAACGGCTGGAGCAGGACCGAGACGCCGAGCAGCGACCCCTCGCGCTCGGTGGCGGCGCGGGTGACCACCGTCGTGGTGCCGGGCTCGCCGAGCCGGGTGTAGTCGACGGTGACCTCGGTGCCGCCGGGGACCGAGGTCAGCACCTCGTCGAGGGCGTCGAGGTCGGGGGTCGGCCGGCCGTCGACCGCCTCGATGGCGTCGCCCTCCTCGAGGAGACCCTCCGACGGGGAGTCGGCGGCGAAGCCCTTGACGACGACCTTCTCCGGATAGCCGAGCCGCCCCAGGGCGACCGACTCGGCCGCCTGCTCCGAGGTCAGGAACGCCTCCCGGTTGGCCTCCCGCGTCTCCTCCTCGGACTGGTCCGGCGGGTAGATGACGTCCTCGGGGACGACGGCGACCTCGTCGTCGAGCCAGCCGCGCACCGCCTGGACCAGGCTCAGCCCGCCCCGGCTGACGCCCACGGTCGTCAGGTTGAGGTTCCCGTCGACGTCGTTGGGCTCGCGGCCCTCGACGACGATGATCGGCTCGCCGTCGATGTCGCCGAGGGTGTTGAAGGTCGGCCCGGGCACCTGCGCGACGTAGGGCACCGGCAGCGTCGTCCCGAGCACGCCGAGCACCAGCAACAGCAGGGCACCGGTGGTCAGGACGGCGATCCGACGGCTCACGACGGGCGAGCCTATGTCGACTGCGGCTCCAGGCGGCGTCCGCCCAGGGCGGAACGACCGCGCGCCGCGATCGTCACGGCCTGAAGATCACGCGTCTACCGTGGACGGCATGAGTGACGTGCCCTTCGGCTTCGGCCTCCCCGACCGCGACCCCGAGCGCCGCGACCAGGGACAGGGCGGCAATCCGGCCGGCGATCCGTTCGGGCTCGGCGCGCTGTTCGGCAGCATCGGCGCCGGCGGGTCGCCGGAGGACCTGATGGGCAAGATGCCGCTGTTCGCCGAGCTGCAGAAGCTCATGAACTGGTCCGGTGGCCCGGTCAACTGGGACCTCGCCCGCCAGGGCGCCATCAGCCAGCTCTCCGCCGGTCACCAGCCGACGTCGGAGGCCGAGCGCACCGCCGTCGCCGAGTCGCTGCGCCTGGCCGACCTGTGGCTGGACCCGGTCACCGAGCTGCCCTCGGGCATCGAGCGGACCGAGGCCTGGTCGCGCGTCGACTGGGTCGAGAAGACCCTGCCCGCCTGGACGGCGCTGATCGACCCGCTGGCCGAGCGCGTGGTCGCCGCGATGACCAGCGCGCTGCCGCAGGAGGCGGCGATGTCGTTCGGCCCGATGGCCGGGATCATGAGCCGGATGGGCGGGCTGATGTTCGGCGCCCAGGTCGGCCAGGCGCTCGGCAAGCTCGCCGACGAGGTCGTCACCAGCACCGACGTCGGGCTGCCGCTGGCCCCGGCCGGCACCGCGGTGCTCGTCCCGCAGAACGTCGCCGAGTTCGCCGCCGGGCTCGACCGGCCCGCCGACGAGGTGCGGCTGTTCCTCGCGCTGCGCGAGGCCGCGGCCCAGCGCCTGTTCGCCCACGTGCCGTGGCTGCGCCAGCAGCTCGCCGACGCCGTCCACGCCTACGCGCGCGGCATCACGATCGACCGCGAGGCCATCGAGCGCGGGCTGACCGAGGCGATGTCGGGCATGGAGGGCGGCATCGACCCGAGCAACCCCGAGAGCATCCAGCAGCTGCTCGGCAGCGGCGTCCTCGAGCCCGAGGAGACGCCGGAGCAGCAGATGGCGCTGCGCCGCCTGGAGACGCTGCTGGCGCTCGTCGAGGGCTGGATCGACACCGTCGTCGCCGAGGCGGCCAAGGACCGGCTGCCCGGGCACTCCGCGCTCGCCGAGACGATGCGCCGCCGGCGCGCGTCCGGCGGTCCCGCCGAGCAGACGTTCGCCACGCTGGTCGGTCTCGAGCTGCGCCCGCGCCGGCTGCGCGACGCCGCGACGGTGTGGGGTGCCATGGGCCAGCGCTACGGCAGCGCCGACCGCGACAAGCTCTGGTCGCACCCGGACCTGCTGCCCACCTCCGACGACCTCGACGAGCCGATGGACTTCGTGGCCCGCCAGGGTCTCGACGACGAGTTCGCCGCGCTGACCGCCGACGACGCGAAGACCGAGAAGCGACGACGACGAGCCGAGGACGACGGACCCCGCCGGACCCCGAGCGGCACGGGGTGAGCCCGGGACCTCAGTCGACCAGGTCGCCCGGGCCGTCCTCGTCGTGCGAGCTGGCCTGCTCGATGCCCTCGAGGAACCCGCGGGCACGCTCCGCCCGGGGATAGCGGGCGACGAGGCTCCAGAAGTGCTCGTTGTGCCCCGGCTCGAGCAGGTGCACGAGTTCGTGGACGAGCACGTAGTCGACGACGTACTCCGGCATCGCCCGCAGCCGGCTCGACAGCCGGATCGTGCGGTCGGCCGGCGTGCAGGAACCCCACCGCCGGTTCTGGTTGTCCACCCACCGGACGGCGGCCGGCTCGGCGAGACCGTCGAGGTGCGCCTCGGAGAGGGCGTGGGCACGGGCCATGAGGTCCTCGTCGCCACCCAGCGACTTGCGCCGCCGCTCCTCGCGGGTCTGCAGCTTGGCCACCATCTGGGCCACCCAGCGCCGCTCCTCCGCGGGACTGAAGGCGGCCGGGATGAGCACGATCGTCCGGCCCTGCTCCCGGTAGGCGGTCACCGTCCGGCGGCGGCGGGCGCTGCGCCGGACCTCGACCACGTTGCCCTCGGACCCGGCCAGCGGCGGACAGTCGACGCCCTGCCCACGCCCGCTGAGGGCGGCCGGCAGCGCACGCGTGGGCCGGCGGCCGGCCGGGTGGACACCGGCCGGCTCGGGGCACGCGTTCGCGGCGGGAGTCGATCCGGGCACGCAGGCACCGTAAGGCACTCGGCCCCCGGCGCGCCCGCGTCCGGGCACTCAACCGGGTACAGGTCGCACGGATGGTGGACATCGGGACCGCACGCACCGGTGACACCGGCGCCGTCCACACCGCTGCGGTGTCTGTAACCGCAGGTCGGAGCGCTGTTGCGGAACCGCCGAGGCTCGCCGCCCCCACGGCTGTCCCCGGTCCGCACACAGGGACACGCCGAGCGGTCCCCACGTGCTCCACAGGTCTGTCCACAGGCTGTGGGTACGCGGTGGTATCGATTCTTTGCCACCAGGCACGACGAGGCACCACCTCGCGGGGTTTCCCGCCTGGATCCCGGGTAGCGTGCCTGCGCAACGGCGCCCGGCGCGTGCCGAGGCACCCCCGAGAACGAGGAGATCCCGTGGCGGAGAGCTACAACGGCTACTGCGTGAAGTGCAAGGAGAAGCGCGACTTCGACGGCGAGGTGAAGGTCAGCGAGTCCGGTCGCCGGATGGCCCAGGGCACCTGCCCGGTCTGCGGCACCAAGATGAACCGGATCCTCGGCAAGGCCTGACGAAGGACCAGCACGTCGCGGCGACGGCGGCGTTCCTCCACAGGAACGCCGCCGTCGCCGTTTTCTGTGGACGGCGGCAGCGGACGGGCCCGCCTGCTTGCGACGCTGCCCGGGTGAGCGACTCCGACCTGTCCTTCCCCGCAGCCACGATGGGCGGGGCTCATCCCCTCCTGCCCGCCGCCACCCCGTTGCTGCGGTCGGGCAGGCACGGCGTGCAGGTCGGCGGCGTCGACTCGTCCGACGGCATCCTGGTGTCGCCGGCCGACCGGAGGACCGCCGCGCTGCTGCGCGGACTGGACGGCCGGCGGCCGCTGCGCACCGTGCTCGCCGACGCCGCCCGCTCGGGCCAGGACACCGCGGCGACGGCCGGCCTGCTCGAGAGCCTGCGTGCGACCGGCCTCCTGGTCGACCTCGACCCCGCCGACCTGCTCGCCGCCGACGCCGGCCCGGCGGCTGCGGCGCGGACCGCCCCGGAACTCCCGGCCGCCCTGAGCCGCTCGGGCAGCACGTCCTGGCGCACACGGCGGGCGGCGGCCGTGGTCGTCGACGGCGCGACCCGGGTGGGCGCGCCCCTGGCCGCGATCCTCGCTGCCAGCGGCATCGGCCGCGTCTCGGTCCGCGACGCGGGGCTGGTGGAGGCCGGCGACGCCGTCGTCGGCGGGCTCAGCGCGGCGGACGAGGGTCGCCCGCGCTGCCTGGCGGCTGCCGATGCGGTCCGTCGCGCCAGCCCGCTCACCGACCTGCGCCCGCTGCCGGAGGGCGCGGGCGCCGACCTCGTCGTCCTCGCCCGGCCGTGGGCGGCGTCCGACCCGCTGGTCGGCGCCTACCAGCGCGCCGGTCAACCGCACCTGGTCGCGACGGTGCGCGGCCAGACGGGCGTCGTCGGGCCGCTGGTCGTCCCGGGCCGCACCGCCTGCCTGCGCTGCGGGGAACGGCACCGGCGGGACGCCGACCCGCGGTGGCCGGAGCTCGCCGCCCAGCTCACCGCCGAGGACCCGCCGCCCAGCGGGGCCACCGTCACGTGCCTGCTGACCGCCGTCGTGGCCGCCGTGCAGGTGCTCGCCTACCTCGATGGCGCCGCGCGCGCCGACGGGCCGGCACCGGTCGTCCTGGACGCCACGCTGGAGCTGCGACCGCCCGCCCTGCTCCCGGAGCTGCGCCGCTGGCCGCCCCATCCGGCGTGCGGGTGCCGCGCGGCGGCGGACCTCGAGCCGGCCGTCGGTGAGCGATCAGCTCGACAGGAGGGCCACTGACGGGACGGTCCGCTGGGTGGTGCCGGGCCCGCTCCAGAGCAACCGGATCGTCGCGCTGCCGGTCTGGTCGAAGAACTCGAGCCGGATGTCGTGGGCCCGGTCGGCGGTGAGGACGATGCTGCCGCGGTTCTCGGTGAGTGTGTGCGTCGTCCAGTTGCTGACCACCAGGCGGCCGTCGACCCAGAGGCGGACGCCGTCGTCGGACTGGGTGACGAACGTCCACGTCCCGTCGGCGGGCGGGATGACCCGACCGGTCCAGCGGACGCTGAAGGTGTCCGGGGCGACGGCGGTCGTCGGTCGCCCGGTCCCCCAGCCGAAGTCGACCTGCGGGTCCACCCGCGTCGTCCGCAGCGTCCCGAAGGAGGCGGTGTCGTAGTAGCGCGCGGTCAGGCCGGCCGGCGCCGGGGTGGGCACCGTGACGACGGCGGTCGCCTCGGCGGAGACGTTGCCGGCCGCGTCGATCGCCGCGACCCGGTACGTGCGCACGCCCGGCGCCACGCCCGTGTCGGTGTGCCCGGGTACCGCAGGGGTGGCGATCACCTGGCCGTCGCGGGTGACCCGGTAGCCGGTGACGGCGACGTCGTCGGAGCTGGCCGGCCAGGTCAGTGCGACCTGGGTGGGGCTGGCCAGCCGACCCCGCAGGCCGGTCGGCGCGGTGGGTGGGGTGGTGTCCACCCAGGCCGGTGTCCCGACGACCAGTGGATCGCCGGCCTCGCCGACGTTGCCGGCGGCGTCGAGGGCCTGCACCCGGTAGGTGTACGTCCCCGACGGCGCCACCCCGGTGTCGGTCCAGGCCCGGGCGGCGGTCGTGCCGACGACGGCGTCGTCGCGCAGCACCCGGTAGGCGGTCACGGCCACGTCGTCCGTCGCGGCGTCCCAGGTGAGGGAGACCGACGTGGCCGTCTGCGCCGGCGAGGCGAGTCCCGACGGCGGCGAGGGCGGGGTGACGTCCGGCGGTGGCGGGTCACGCGGGGCGGCCACGGTCACCCCGCCGCTGTTCGACGCGGTGTAGACGTAGCCGTCGGCCCCGACCGACAAGCTGCGGATGTTCTCGTTCGAGTCGCGGTGCAGGGCATTGCCGACCTCGACGAACACGGGTGTGGCGGCGCCCGGGTCGTCCGACGCCAGCAGTCGCGCCCCGTCGCGGTCGTGCACGAGGAGCGTCCCCTCCGGCGTCACCGCGATCGGGCCGGGATCGGCCAAGGCCAGCACCGACGTGCGCACCGGCGCACCGTCGGCCGCAGAGATGCGCACGACTCCCCCGAGGGCGTCGTCGCTCGCGTAGAGCACGCCCGGGCGCACCGGATCGAGCACCAGGCTGGTCGCGTTGCCGTACTGGGCCGTGCCGCCGGTCAGCCGCACCCACGAGCCGGGCGCGCCTGCGGCGGTGCTCCGCCAGATGCCGCCGCCGTCCATGGCGTACACGAGCGGGCTTCCCGGCACCCACGCGAAACTGCCGTACCCACCCGAGCCGAACGGGGCGGTGCCGGTGACCCGGGTCCAGGTGCCGCCGTCCTTGCGGTAGAGGCCGCGGCCGGTGACCGACGCGAGGATCACCCGGTTGCCGTTCGCGGCGTGGCCGACCCCGAGGCCGACGACGTCGTTGGAGACCGGCAGGCCCTCGTTCGTCCAGCCCGTCGGGTTCGCCACCGGGTCGGGGTTCGAGTACAGGATCCCGAGACCGGTGTTCTGGCCGCGCCGGCTGGCCGCCAGGTACACCGTCGACGGACTCCCCGCGGGACCGTCCTGGTCGAGCGCCACGACGTCGCCGGTGGTGGGCGCACCGGCCGGCACGGCGTTCCCGAGGAACGTGGCGCCGTTGTCCGCAGACGCGATGAAGGTCCAGTCCATGTTGCCGACGTAGACGCGGCCTGGCAGCCGTGGGTCGGCGACGGCGATCATGTTGACCGTGGCCATCAGGCCGCGCACCGATGGCCACCACCCGGTGCCGGTGACGTCGAGGAGTCCGACGTACGCGCCGCCCCGGCCGGCGATCACGACCGTGCCGTGGTCGTCGGGGTCCACGGCGATGTCCGACGTGACGAAGGCGCTGTTGCCGGGGTCGAGGTAGCCCTTGTCGGCCGCCCACCAGTCGATGGCCGAGCCGAACACCTGCGGGTGCATCGTCACGCCGTCACCCGCCGACACCGACTGCCAGGTCACCCCGCCGTCGAGCGAGCGCATCGTGTGGTTCCCCGCGACCGGGCTCGCGCAACCGACGAGGAGCACCGTCGCCCCGGAGGCCGCGTCGACGTAGCCGGTCAGCGACTGCCACAGGGCGCCGTCCGCGAGCCCGGCTCCGAGGTCGTGCCAGGCGCCGTCGTAGGAGAAGACGCCGGCCGAGCCGGCCGCCACGTACAGCACGCCGCCCACGAACTCGAGTTCCTCGACGACCGGCGGGGTGCCGGCCACCGGCGCGAAGGTCAGGTCGGTGCGGGCGTTCCGGCTGACCAGGAGCCCACCGTCGTAGGCGGCTGCGTAGAGGACGTCGGGGTTCGCCGGGTCCAGTGCGATCGACCGCAGATGGCGACCGGTGAGGGCCACCCGCGCCCAGGTGGCGCCGTCGTCGCTCGACCGCTTGACGCCCTGGGTGGCGGTGGCGGCGTAGAGGTAGGAGGTCGGGCCGGAGCTGTCCTCGACGAGCAACGTGCCCGTGGCCCGGGGGTGCTCGCGGCCGCCGGGCCGGTAGTCGCCGTTCGCGTCGAAGTCGACGGCCGCGGGCCGGGCGGTCCAGGTCTGCCCGAAGTCGGTCGACAGGTGCAGCCGCGAGTCCGTCGCGGCCCAGACCCGGCCCGGCACGGTGGGCGAGAACAGCAGGGAGGCGACCTGCGGATTGATCAGGCCCGCGTTGGCCGGCGCCCAGGTGCGGCCGCCGTCCACGCTCCGGTGCACCCCGGCGACGTCGGCCCCGAGCAGCAGCGGGCGCCGGCCCTGGTCGTCCAGGAACGGGCTGTACGCCACGACGTTCTGGAACCCGGCCCCGTCGAGACCGGAGGGAACGAAGTCGTAGGTCGTCGCGGCGTGCGCCGGGTGGGTCGCCAGGGGTACGGGGGCGACGACGACCGCGAGGAGGAAGAGCACAGCGAGCCACCGGGACGCACGCGCGCGGACGCCGGCAGGCACGCGGGACCCCCATCCGGGCAGGACGACGAGGTGATGGGGCATCGTGGCACTGACGCGTGGTCACAGGTAACCCCTCCGGGCGACGCCGGTACGGGTGAGGCCCGGGATGCCCCTCCCGGGGGGTCGGAGAGGGCACCATCGGTCGAAGTGAGGGTCCGACAGGGGACAATGGCCACAGGACCGGAAAGCCCACGGAGTCACGGGCTCACCCGACACGAGCACGGCGCCGCTGCGCGAGCAGGGGACGGGACGCCGACGAGGAGGCCGCGTGACTGACGACGGACCGGTGATGCCCCGCGGGTCGGTCTCCCGGACCGCCCGGCTGGCATCACTCCCCCTGGGGGCCGCTGGTCGCGCCACGCTGGGTCTGGGCAAGCGGCTCTCCGGCCGCCCCGCCGACGCCGTCGCCGCCGAACTGCAGCAGCGCACCGCCGAGCAGCTGTTCGCGGTGCTCGGGCAGCTCAAGGGCGGGGCGATGAAGCTCGGCCAGACGCTCTCGGTGTTCGAGGCGGCCGTCCCCGAGGAGGTGGCCGCGCCCTACCGCGAGGCCCTGGTCAAGCTGCAGGAGGAGGCGCCGCCGATGGCGGTGCGCACCGTCCACGCGGTGCTGGCCCAGCAGCTCGGAGGCACCTGGCGCACGCGTTTCAAGGACTTCGACGACCAGCCGGCGGCCGCCGCCAGCATCGGTCAGGTGCACCGCGCGACCTGGCGGGACGGCCGCGACGTCGCCGTGAAGATCCAGTACCCCGGCGCGGCGACCGCGCTGATGGCCGACCTCAACCAGCTGGCCCGTTTCGCCCGGCTGTTCGCCGCCCTCTTCCCGGGCATGGACGTCAAGCCGCTGATCGCCGAGCTCAAGGCGCGCGTGGTCGAGGAGCTCGACTACGGGCTCGAGGCCGACGCGCAGCGGGCGTTCGCCGCGGCCTACGCCGGCGACGCCGACATCTCCGTCCCGCGCGTGGTCGCCAGCGCGCCCAAGGTGATCGTCTCGGAATGGCTCGACGGCACGCCGCTGTCGAAGATCATCGCCTCGGGCACGGCCGACCAGCGCAACCAGGCCGGCATGCTCCTGGCCCTGCTGCACTTCTCCGGCCCGGAGCGAGCGGGGATGCTGCACGCCGACCCGCACCCCGGCAACTTCCGGCTCCTGGACGACGGACGGCTCGGCGTCATCGACTTCGGCGCCACCGCCCGGCTGCCCGACGGTCACCCGGAGCCGATCGGGCGCCTGCTCCGCTGGGCGCTCGCGGGCAAGGCCGACGAGGTGCTCGCGGACCTGCGGGTCGAGGGGTTCGTGCGGCCGAACGTCGAGGTGGACGCCGAGTCGGTGCTGGACTACCTGCGTCCGCTGCTCGACCCGGTGCAGACCGACCACTTCCACTTCACGCGGGCCTGGATGCAGGAGCAGGCGGCGCGGATCGCCGACCCGCGCAACGAGGCCAGCCGGCTGGGCCGCCAGCTCAACCTGCCGCCGGCCTACCTGATGATCCACCGCGTGACGATCGGCTCGATCGGCGTCCTCTGCCAGCTCGACGCCCAGGGAGACTTCCGCGGCGTGCTCGAGCAGTGGCTGCCGGGTTTCGTCGACTGAACCCGGGCGCCTCAGAGGTCGAGTCGGGCCTCGACGTCCCGGACCATGCGCCGCGTGCACTCCGGGCAGAGGTAGCTCGCCTCGTCTGACCGTGCCGGTTCCGTCGACCCCGTCGGGCGCGGCGGTACGTCGAAGGACCAGCCCAGCGTGACGTCGGTGGCCGTGCCCACGCGTCCGCAGCCGGCGCACGTCACGTCGTCCGAGGTCGTGCCCACTCCCAGATCCTCGATGGGTGGGGAGCCAGAAGACAAGCAGGAGGCCGGGCCCGGACGCACTCGGGAGCGTCCGGACCCGGCCTCGTTCACCGGGGTTGCCGCCCCGGGGGCGGCGGTTCGCACGACCGTCAGTAGACGGAGGCGCTGGCCCGTGCGGCGCGGCGGACCGCGAGCTCCGCGCGGCGAGCCGCGCGACGGGCCACGTAGAGCCGACGTGCGCGCGAGGCGGCGAGCGCCTGGTCACGCAGTTCGTGCATCTGGCTGTCGGCCATCTGGTATTCGAGCAGGTACATGGCAGGTCCTTCTGATGTCGGTCTGAACGTGGTGGTCGGGTCGCCGCTCACGCCGCGACGACCTTGCGGGGACGTCCCCGTGGCCGCTTGCGCGCGATCACGACGCCCCGTTCGAAGATCTCGCCGCCCCAGACGCCCCACGGCTCGGCTCGGTCCAGTGCGCCGTCCAGGCACGCGCTCCGCACCGGGCAGTCGGCGCAGAAGCTCTTGGCCTGTTCCAGCTGGGCCGGGCTCTCGGCGAACCACAACTCCGGGTCCTCGACCCGGCACGGCAGGGGGCGCCGGACCGGTGCGGGGGCCAACGGGGTGTGCGGACGCCGCGGTGGGAAGTTGCTGGGCGGGAAGGTGCCCGTCCGGGGGAGCCCGGGTCGGCGGTGGGACGTCGGGCGGTCGATCGTCTGCTGCACTGCCGCTCCTCCTCGTACTCGTCTGCGACGGCCGGCGGTGGGCCCGCCGACCGGTGGTCGGGGCCGGGACGTCGCGGACGAAACACAAAGGCCGCGGATCCCGGGTTCGGGTTCCGCGGCCTCGAGGAGGACCGGTGAGCGGCTAGCTCAGTGGTCTGCTCGAGGTATGGAACCCGAGGGTGGTGCCGTCGTTCTGGGCGATGAACTCGCCGCGCGGGGTGCAGGGGGCGTTGCCGGTGACAGCGGTGCCGAGGACACCGACGCCCTCGACCGGGCCGTAGCCGAAGTCACGGAGCCGAGTGGTGGGCAGACCGGTCCCCTGGCGCACGGCGAAGGGCGGCTGCGCAGCGGTCCCGGCGACGAAGCCGCCGAACGGACGCGCGTCAGCGCTCCCCTGGCCGAGGGCCCCGGCGGGGACGGACATCCACGTGTTCTTGGTCATCGGTCCCCTCCTTCCGGGGCTCGGTGCCGGCCGTCGGGCCGGTCCTACGTTGGCGCGCCGCGAGGATCCCCCCGAGCGCGATCAAGACAGTAGGACGCGGCTGTGACGACGGTCAACGCAATTAATGCGCGAGTCCTTCGGAGGTGTGGCGGCGCGTTCCGGAACCGACCTGCCGCTACACCCTGTGATCAGCCCGTGACGGTCGCGAGAACCTCTGCTCCGTACATCTCGAGCTTCCGCGAGCCGATCCCGGGCAGGCCCGACAGCTCCCGGAGGTTCGACGGCCGGGTCTCGGCGATCGCCTGCAGGGTGGCGTCGCTGAACACCACGTAGGCCGGGACGGACGCCGACTGCGCCGTCTGGCTCCGCCACGCCCGCAGCCGCTCGAACAACTCGCCCGCCTCGCCCTCGAGCACGACCTTCTGCTTCTTGCCGGCCCGCCGCGCCGTCGGGGCGGTCGGGCTGGAGTCGGGCGCGAGCCCGGTGAGGAAGCGGCTGCGCGGGCGGGCGCGCTTGGCGCCGGGGTTGCGCGCCAGCGACCACGACAGGGTGAGCTGCTCCCGCGCACGCGTGATGGCGACGTAGAGCAGCCGGCGCTCCTCCTCGACGGCGTCGGGGCGGGCCAGTGACTGGGAGATCGGCACCACGCCGTCGACCAGTCCGACGACGAACACGACGTCCCACTCCAGGCCCTTGGCGGCGTGCATGGAGGCCAGCGTCACGCCCTGCACGGTCGGCGCGTGCTGCGCGTCGGCCCGCTCGGCGAGGTGCGCGACGAACCCCTGCAGGTCCAGGGTCGGGTTGTCCGCCACCAGGTCGACGGCGAGGTCGACCAGAGCGCTCAGCGACTGCCAGCGGTCGCGCGCCGCTCCCCCGGCCGGAGGCCGGTGCTCGGCCCAGCCCCGCGACGCGAGGACGTCGCGCACCGTGGGCACCAGCGCCCCCGCGTCGTGTCCACCGGCGGCAGCACCGCGCAGGAGCAGCACCGCCTCCCGGATCTCGGGCCGCTCGAAGAAGCGCTCGCCGCCCTTGAGGACGTAGGGCACCCCGACGTCGGTCAGGGCGGCCTCGTAGACCTCCGACTGGGCGTTGATGCGGAACAGCACCGCGATCTCCGACGCCGGCATGCCGCCGTCGATCAGCGCCCGGCAGCGCGCGGCGACGGCGGCCGCCTCGGCCGGCTCGTCGGGATGCTCGGTGAAGCGCGGCTCGGGGCCGTCGGCGCGCTGGCCGAGCAGCCGGAGGCCCGGCAGGCCCTTGCGCCGCGGCGCCTGCCCGATCAGCCGGTTCGCCAGGCCCACCACCTGCGGGGTCGAGCGGTAGTCGCGCTCCAGCTTGACGACGGCGGAGTCGGGATAGCGGTCGGCGAAGCCCAGCAGGTAGTCGGGGTCGGCGCCGGTGAAGGAGTAGATGGTCTGGTTGGGGTCGCCGACGACGCAGACGTCGGCGCGGCCGCCGAGCCAGGCGTCGAGCAGCCGTTGCTGGAGGGGGTTGACGTCCTGGTACTCGTCGACGACGAAGTGCCGGTACTGCCCGCGGATCTGCTGGGCGACCTCGCGGTGCTCCTCGAGGGCGTAGGCCGTGACCAGCAGCAGATCCTCGAAGTCGAGGACGCCGTCGCGCTGCTTGGCCGACTCGTAGGAGGCGTAGACGGCGGAGACCGCGGCGGCCTCGAACGGCGGCTCGCGGCCGGCGGCCCTGGCCCGCGCCGGGTAGTCCTCCGGCGTCGCGAGCGTCGTCTTCGCCCACTCGATCTCCGACGCGAGGTCCCGCAGGCTGGTGCGGTCGGTCGACAGCCGCGACCGGGAGGCCGCCGAGGCCACCAGCCGCAGCTTGTTCTCCACCAGCCCGGGCATCGGGCCGCCGAGCACGCGCGGGGCGAAGTACCGCAGCTGGCGCATGGCCGCGGCGTGGAAGGTGCGGGCCTGGACACCGCCGACCTCCAGAGCGGCCAGCCGGCCGCGCAGCTCCCCCGCCGCCCGCGCGGTGAAGGTGACCGCGAGGACCTGCTCGGGCACGTAACGGCCGGTGTGCACGCCATAGGCGATGCGGTGGGTGATCGTGCGCGTCTTCCCGGTCCCGGCGCCGGCGAGGATGCAGACGGGGCCGGACACCGCCTGGGCGGCCGTGCGCTGCTCGTCGTCGAGCCCTGCGAGCACCGCTTCAGCGCGGGTCTGCGCCCCCGCGTCCGTCCCGATCGGCGTCATCGGCCCCCCTCGTCGTGCGTCGTCGACCGCGATCCTCCCAGCCGGTACGGACGCTCCGGGGAAGCATCCCCAGGACGGCGGCGTTGACCTGGGCAACCACAACGCTCTGTGATCCACCCCTCTCGAGGGGTGGACCTGCCTGCCCCGAACATGGAGGATCGCCCCGATGACCTCGACCCCCACGGCCCCTGTCACGATGTTCACGACGTCGTGGTGCGGCTACTGCGTCCGGCTCAAGCGCCTGATGCAGACCGAGGGCATCGACTTCGCCGAGGTCAACATCGAGACCGACGCGCGGGCGGCGGACGTGGTCATGAACGCCAACGGCGGGAACCGGACCGTGCCCACCCTCCAGTTCGCCGACGGCACCACGCTCACCAACCCGAGCATCGACCAGGTCAAGGCCCAGTTGGGCGAGCACACGGAGGCATGAGCGCGTGATCCCTGGTCCCCGGCCCTCGACGGGGCTCGACCGCCCCGAAGTGGCCCGGGCGCGGGTTCTCGCTGCCCTCCTCCCTGCTCCTGACGCTCCGGTCGCGCACAATCGGCGTGTGAACCCGAGCGCAGAGAGCAGGACCGGCGGCTCGCCGGTCTCCCTCACGCGCACTCCCCGTGGCTGGCGCGTGGTCTCCCCCAGCGGCGCGCACGAGGTCGACGGGCTGGTCGAGGGCCTGTCCCTGGCCGATCTGATCGCCGAGGAGCTCGGCACGCTCGCCGAGCCCGACCGTCTCACCCGGCGCTCCGCCCGGGGCCCGGTGACGTCGGACATCGATGCCGCCGACCCGGTGGACGCTCGCATCACCGCGCTGGAACGCACCGTGGCACAGCTGGAGCACGCGCTGGCCGCGCGGGTCGCCACGGAGCGCGCCATCGGGGTCCTGGCCGAGCGGTTCGGCACCGATCCGCGCGCCGCGTTCGAGTCGCTGCGCCGCGACGCCCGCTCCCAGGGCCGTCCGGTCGCCGAGCTCGCCCGCGAGGTCCTCGACGCGATGGTGCCCCGCGAGGACGCCGCCGCGACGGCGACCGTCGCCGTCATCGCGCCCGTGCCGCGCCTGCCTGCGGCCAACGGTCCCCCCACCGTGCCGCTCGCGGCGGACGGCCGCTCCTGACCCGTCCGGAGCCGCTCACCCCGCACGCGCTGGCCGACCGGCTGGCCATCCTGCTGGCCGGGGTCGCGCCCGAACCCGGCGCCGTCGCGGTCCGCGTCGCCGTCGACGGTCCCGACGTCGCCCGCCCGCGAGAACTTGCCTCAGCCGTCGCCGACCGCCTGCCCGCGCTCGGCCGCCCCGCCGTCGTCGTGCCCGCCGACGGATTCCTCCGTCCGGCGTCGCTGCGCCTGGAGCACGGGCGCACCGATCCCGACGCCCGCTACACCGACTGGCTGGACGTCAAGGGTCTGGCCCGCGAGGTCCTCGACCCGCTCGGTCCGGGCGGCGAGGGGAGCTATCTGCCCGCGCTCTGGGACACCGTGCGGGACCGCGCGGTGCGGTCCCGCCCGCAGCCGATGCCGGCGGGCGGGGTGCTGCTGGTTCCCGGCGCGCTGCTGCAGGGCGTCGGGCTGGCGTTCGACGTCGTCGTCCACCTGCGGGTCGGTCCGGCCGCGCGCCGGCGGCTGACGCCGGCCGAGCAGGCGTGGGAGCTGCCCGCCTTCGACCGCTACGACGACGAGGTGGACCCGGCGGCGCTGGCCGACGCGGTGGTGCTCGCCGACCACCCGGACCGGCCGGCGCTCGTGCTGGGCGGCCGATTCACGAGCTGAATTCGCCGGCCACCCAGCGGTCGAGGATGTGCCGGGCGATCGAGACCGGCGGCGGCAGCGCCCGCGGGCCGGCGCCCTGGCGCAGCTCGTCGCGGGTGAACCAGCGCGCCTCCTCGATCTCGTCGGGATCGAGCACCAGGTCGCCCGCGTCCTCGGCGCGTGCGACGAAGCCCAGCATCAGGGATTGCGGGAACGGCCACGGCTGGCTGGCCACGTACCGGACGTCGGTGACGCGCAGCCCGACCTCCTCCGCCACCTCGCGGGCGACGGCGGCCTCCGCGGACTCCCCCGGCTCCACGAAGCCGGCCAGGATCGAGAACCGGCCGGGCGGCCAGACCGCCTGACGGCCCAGCACCACGCGGTCTCCGCCGTCGTGGACGAGCATGATCACGGCAGGGTCGGTGCGCGGGAAGAACTCCGTGCCGGTCGTCGGGTCGCGCTGCACCCAGCCGGCGCGCTCGATCGTCGTCGCGGCGCCGGAGACCGGGCTGAACCGGTGGCGGTCGTGCCACTCGAGGATCGCGATCGCCTGCACCAGCAGGCCGGCGTCGAGGTCGCCGAGGGCGGCACCGACCTCGCGGAGGCCCGACCAGGAGTCCACCGCCCGGCCGTTGACGGTCAGCGCCCGCTCGCCCCGGACGGCGGCGTACGGCACGCCGTCGGCCTCGCCGAGGAACACCGCACCGGTGGGCAGCTCGGGTCGTTCGTCCCACACCAGGTGCGGGCCGTCGGCGGCCTCGTGGACCGGCGCCGTCCGCTCGCGGTCGACGGTGAGCACCCGGACCGGCCGGCCGCCGGTCGGGTCGGCCAGCCCGCGGGACAGGTGCGCGCGGTCGTGCGCGACGCGCGAGAGCACCGGCACGATCCCGGTGGAGTCGGGCGTGCCCTCCGGCCAGGCCGACTCGGGCACGCAGTCACGTCGCGCCGCCGCCGTCCCCGCCGCCGGTGATCTCCACCGGGGCGAGTGTCCGCAGCTGCTCGGCCACCCGGCCGGCGTCCCCGACGACGACGGCGGTCAGGCCGGTGGAGGCCAGGTAGCGCCGCGACGCCTCCTGCACCTCCTCGACCGTGACGTCGGCGAGGGCGCGCTGGTGGTCGGTCAACCAGTCCGGCGGGAGGCCGGCGCCGATGATCGCCGAGAGCGTGCTGGCCAGCCCGGCGTGGGTCGCCGTCGACAGGGCCATGCTGCCCAGGATGTAGCGGCGCGCGCCGTCGAGCTCCGCCTCGGTGACCGGCGTGAGCGCCATGCGGCCCAGCTCGTACCAGGTCTCGAGCAGGGCCGGCCCGGTGACCTCGGTGGCGACGTCGGCCTCGACGAGGAACGACGACCCGGCCGCCTGGTGGTCGACCGAGCTGCGCGGGCTGTAGGTGTAGCCCCGGCGCTCGCGGATGTTCTCGACCAGCCGCGACGAGAAGTAGCCACCGAAGATCATGTTGGCCAGGCGGACCGCGGCCAGGTCGGGATCGGTGCGCCGCGGCGCCGGCCCGCCCAGTCGCACGTTGGACTGCACCGCGCCGGCCCGGTCGACCAGCTCGATCGCCGGCCACTGAGCCTCGGGTGCCGGCGGCGTCTCGTGCGCCGTCCCCGCGCCCACCCACGTGCCCAGGGCCTCGGCGACGGCGTCGGTCGCGCGCTTCGGCTCCAGGTCGCCGACGAGCACCAGGCTGCTGCCGGCCGGCAGCACGTGCTCGCGGTGCATGCGGCGCAGCGCCGGGGCGCGCACGTCGAGGACGAGCTCCGGATCGGGCAGCTGCACGGCGTACGGGTGCGAGCCGTACCGGCGGGCGGCCAGCGCCGTCCGGGCGATGACACCCGGCTGCGACCGGGCGATCCCGATCCGCTCGGCGACCCGGTCCCGCTCGCCCTCGACCCGCTCCGCCGGGTACGTCGCGGAGGTGAGCAGCTCCGACAGGAGGGCGAGCACGGGGCTCAGCCCCTCGGCGAGCAGCGTGGTGCCGAACAGCAGCCGGTCGGGGTCGGTGGTGACCGACATCTCGGCGCCGTGGCTCTGCAGCGCCTCCGCGATGCCGGTCTGGTCGCGGTGCTCCGTGCCGAGCAGGACGGCCCCGGAGAGGACGCCGGCACGGGCGGTGTGCACGGCGGCGAGGTGCGCGTTGGGGGCGGAGAACGGGATGCGCAGCCGCAGCTCGACCAGCGGGACGCCGGGCCGCGGCACGACGACGACGTGCAGGCCGTTGGGCAGCGTCGTCTCGTGCGCCGCCGGCACCGGGTGGGCGCGGGCCTCCCCCAGCGGCGGGATGAGGGCCAGGTCGAGGTCGCTCACTGCACTCCTCGCTGGCGCTCGTCGGCCGCGTTCGCGGCGCTGCTGTGTTCCTCGATGAGCTCGCAGCTCGCTCATTCCGGCCTCCGGTCGCACGCAGCTCGAGGACCGCGACGGTGTCGGGATCGAGGTCGCGCGCCGCCACCTGGACCTCGTCGGGGGTGATGCGGGCCAGCCGGGCGGCCAGCTCGCCGGCCAGCTCGGCGCGGCCGTGGACGATCTCCGCGGCGGCGAACCCGAGCGTCCGGCCGAGCACGGAGTCGGCCTCGCGCAGCAGCTGCGCCTCGGTGCGGGCCTGGACGCGGCGCAGTTCGTCGGCACCGACGCCGTCCTGGGCGATCCGCGCCACCTCCTCGTGCACCGCCGTGAGGACCTTGCCGACCGGGACGCCGGCGGGGTGGTGCACCTGGGTGGTGAGCAGCGTCGCGTCGCGGACGTCGAACGGGTCGCCGAAGAGCCCGACGTAGCTGCTCTGCGCGATCGCGATCCGGTCCTCGTGCACCAGCCGGCGCTCCAGCCGTGAGGCGTCGCCCTCGCTGAGCAGCTCGGCGACCAGGACGGTGCCGAGGTAGCGGTCGAACTCGGCGACCGGGTCCGGTACCCGCCAGCCGAGCGCCACGGCCGGCGCGGGTGCCAGCGCGTCCTCGACGACGTCGGAGCGGACCGTCGTCGGCATCGGCTCGCCGGTGGCCGGCACCGGCGGCACGGGGCGCGCCTCGACCGATCCGAACCAGCGGCGCACGAGCCGCTCGGTCTCGGCGACGTCGAGGTCTCCCCCGATGCACAGGACGGCGTTGCCCGGCGCGTAGTACCGGGAGAAGAAGTCGGTGGCGTCGTCGACGGTCGAGGACTCCAGGTCGACGAAGGAGCCGTAGCCGTCGTGGGTGTTGGCGAAGCTGCCGAAGGCGATCTGCGGCAGCTGCAGCCAGGGGAAGGCGCCGTAGGGCCGGTTGAGCACGTTGACCCGGATCTCCTCCTTCACCACGTCGATCTGGTTGCGGAGGTTCTCCTCGGTGATCGCCGGGGCGGCCATCCGGTCGGCCTCGAGGAACAGCGCGCGCTCCAGCGCCTCGGACGGCAGCGCCTGGTAGTAGTTCGTGTAGTCCTGGTGGGTCGAGCCGTTGAACGTGCCGCCGGCCGCCTGCACCAGGCGGGCGTGCTCCATCTTCGGCACGTGCGCCGAGCCCTGGAACATCATGTGCTCGAAGAGGTGGGCGAACCCGGTGCGGCCCTCGGGCTCGTTGCGCATGCCGACGTCGTAGAAGACGCTCACCGCCACGACCGGCACGCTCCGGTCGGGGGCGAGGACGACGCGCAGCCCGTTGTCGAGCGTGAAGCGCTCCACCGGGTGCCGCAGGGTCAGTTCGGCACCAGCAGCTGTCACGGGAGCGACAGTAATCACTCCAGGACGTCGACGTCGTCGAGTACCCGGTCGATGACGCCGTAGAGCTCGGCGTGGGTGTTCGGGATCGAGATGTAGAGCAGCGCCGGCGCGGGGCGGCCGACGTCGATGAGCAGCATCGCCGCCCGCTCGCCGCTGGAGTCGTACCCCTCGATGTCCCAGGTCAGCTGGAACTCGTAGAGGTGGGCGGCGTGCCCGTCGACGGTGCGTTCCTCGTCGCGGCGCACCTCCCGCTCGTTCGGGTACGGGTAGTAGTTCGCGATCGCGCTGTCGGCGACCTCCGTCACCGTGCTGGCCAGGGTCGACGGGCCGCCCCAGCCGTAGCCGTCGGCCACCGGCCCGGACGTGCACTGGGCGATGAAGATGCCCCCGTCGGGGATCTCCTCCTGGGTCGTGAAGTACTGCCCGGAGATCTCCGTGAGCTCGTACTGCTCGCCGAGGTCCCACTCGAACCAGCCCTCGCCCAGGAACGGATAGGAGATTCCCGGCCGCCTCGTCGATGATCCGCACGGTGCCGGACGGGAACGTCGGCCCGGACGGGACCGGCGCCGCCGGGACGGAGGCGCCGGGATCGGCGACGGCGTCCTCGTCCTCGCTGCCGGACGCGACCAGGACACCGATCAGCACGACGAGGACCAGGCCCAGCACGCCCAGCCCGACGAACCAGCCCGTCTTCCCGCCCCCGGACGGCGGGGCCGGCGGCGGCACCGCCGGGTCGAACGCCCGCGGCGTGTAGCCCACCGGCTGCTGGACGGCGACGCCCGGCCCGGCCGGCGTCGCGACGTCGGACCAGCTGATGCCGTTCCACCACCGCACGAGGCCCGGCGCCCCGTCGGGGTCGGGGTACCAGCCCGGTGCCATCGCCGTGCCGTCAGGATGGGTCACGGAACCTCCTCGCTGGCGCTCGTCGGTCCCATGACCGGGTGCTCTGTCCATGCGTGACCTCGCACGCTCGGTCACCGCCTTCACCCTAGGACGGCGGAGTAGCGTCGCCGCCCCATGCCGTCGAGGAGTTACCGACCCGGAACCGCGCCCGTCGTCGCGACCCTCCGTGCCGCCGGCTGCGTGTTCGCCGAGGACGAGGCGGCCCTGCTGATGGCCGCGACGGACGACCCGGCCGAGCTCGAGGACCTGGTCGCCCGGCGGGTGGCCGGGGAGCCGCTGGAGCAGCTGCTCGGCTGGGCGGAGTTCTGCGGGCTGCGGATCGCGGTGGCCGCCGGGGTGTTCGTCCCGCGCCGCCGCACGGAGGCCCTGGCCGAGGAGGCGGTCCTCCGCACCCGGCCCGGGGCGGTCGTGGTCGACCTGTGCTGCGGCTCGGGCGCCGTGGGGGCCGCGGTGGCCGCCGCGGTCACGGGGATCGAGCTGCACGCCGCCGACGTCGACCCGGCGGCCGTGGCGTGCGCCCGCCGCAACCTCCCCGGGGCCGCCGTGCACCAGGGCGACCTGTTCGCGGCGCTGCCCCCCGGGCTGCGCGGGCGGGTCGACGTCCTGGTCGCCAACGCCCCCTACGTGCCGACGTCGGCCATCGGGCTGATGCCGCCCGAGGCGCGCGACCACGAGCCGGCGGTCGCCCTCGACGGCGGCGACGACGGCCTGGCCGTGCTGCGCCGGATCATCGCCGGGGCGCCGGACTGGCTGGCACCCGGCGGGGCGCTGCTGTTCGAGACCGGCACGGCGCAGATGACCGACGCGGTCGCCGCCGTGCGGTCCGCCGGCCTCGACCCGCTGGTCGTCGAGGACGACGAGCGGGGCGCGACGGTCGTCGTCGGGACGCGCTGAGCTCAGCGACCGCGGTCGGCGAAGTCCGACCACCACGAGCGCAGGGTTGCCAGGGCGTCGATGCCGCCGCCGCGCAGCTCCGCGAAGCCGAGGACGCCCAGGTCGTCCCAGGCCCAGCGCAGCTGCGGGTCCCCGTCGCCGTCGACGTTGCAGGAGAGCCGGCCGACGTGGTTGCCGTCGGAGTCGTCGAGCTGCACCCACCCCTCGGGGTCGTCGGAGCTGCCGCAGGCGTACTCGTCCTCGAGCTCGGTCAGGTCGTACTGCTCGACGGCGTCGGTCACCGCGGCCTGCGCCCCGTCGCCGGCGAAGGCCGTGTAGGTGGCGGTCGGGAAGCCCTCCGGCTGCTCGGCGCCCGGGCACTCGAGCGTGTACAGCTCGCCCTCCTCCAGGGCGCCGGTGCTGCACGCGGCGCGGTCGATGTCCACGGGCAGGGCGAGGGCCACCAGCCGCTCGGAGGCGTCCGTGGCCCCGCTCCGGGCGTCGTCGGCGCGGCCGTCGAGGACGACCGCCAGGGCGGTCAGGAGGAGGACGGCGACCATCGCCGCCGCGGCGATGATCCACGGCGCACGCGAGGCCCAGCCCCGGCGCTCGGCGGGGCGCGGGCGTGGCACCGGGGGGCGGTCCGACGACGGTCGGCGGCGCCGCCGGGAACCCCGGCGTCGGCACGCTGGGCGCCAGGCCGGGCGTCGGCATGCCCGGCGGCGGGAACTGGTCCTGCCGGGTGAGCACGCGGTCACCCGGCTGCCCGGCCGGCTCGATCGACGTCGGGGCGTCGTCCTGGCGCGGGAGCGGGACGCCGCTGACGGCCAGCACCGCGCGGGCGGCCATGGCGAGCTGCCCCGCGGTCTGCCAGCGCTGCTCCGGGTCCTTCGCCAGCCCGCGGAGGACGACCTCGTCGAGACCCGACGGAAGGGTCGGGCGGATCCGCGACGGCGGGACGGGCTCCTCGTGCAGGTGGGCGTACATCAGCGCGACCGGGTCGCCGCCCATGAACGGCCGCCGGCCGGTGAGCAGCTCGTACAGCACGCAGGCCAGCGAGTAGACGTCGGAGCGGGCGTCCGGCGTGGACCGGCCGAACCGCTCGGGTGCCATGTACTCGGTGCTGCCCACGGCGGTGCCGGTCGCGGTGAGCGCAGGCCCGGCGGTGTCGTCGGCGCCGCGGGCGATCCCGAAGTCGGCGAGGTAGGCGAAGTCGTCGCCGGCGGTGGAGGTGATGAGGTCGGCGCCGTCCATGCGGGGCGCGAGCAGCACGTTCGACGGCTTCACGTCGCGGTGCACCAGGCCGCCGGCGTGCGCGGCGTCGAGCGCGCGGCCGACCTGGCCGATCAGGTCGATGGCGCGGGCGGGGTCGAGGGAGCCGGCCCGGCGCAGCAGCGAGTCGAGGTTCTCCCCCTCGACCAGGCGCATGTCGAGGAACAGCTGGCCGTCGATCTCGCCGTAGCGGTGGATCGGGATGACGTGCGGCTCGTTGAGCCGGGCGGCGATCTGCGCCTCGCGCCGGAAGCGGCTGCGGTAGCTCTCGTCCTGCGCCCACTGCGGGTGCAGCACCTTGAGGGCGACCTCGCGGGAGTGCTCGGCGTCGTACGCGCGCAGGACACGGCCCATGCCGCCGTTGCCGAGCACCCCGAGCACGCGGTACGGCCCGTAGTGCTCGCCGTCCGGCGCGGTGGTCACTACCGGTCCCGGGCCAGCGTGGCCAGTTCCCGCCACAGGTGGGCAGTCGCCTCGGCGGCGCGGTAGAGCATCTCCAGCAGCACCCGCTCGTTCGGCGAGTGGATGCGGTCGGTGGGCAGCCCGGCGCCGAGGAAGACCAGCGGCGCCCCGAGCACGTCGACCAGGTCGGCCTCGGGCCCGCTGCCGCCCTCCCGCAGGTACAGCACGTCGGCCGGGTCGCTGTCCCACGCCTGGGCGATCGCGGTGAGCAGGGCGGCCATGGCCGGCGAGTCGAGGTCGCTCGCGCAGGGCGAGACGCCGCCGGGCGGGGTCTCCACCTCGGCGGTGATCCCCTCCGGGAGGTGCTGGTCGACCCACTGGCGGACCTGGGGGCCGATGTCCTCGGGTCGCTGGTCGGCCACGAGCCGGAAGCTGACCTTGGCGTGCGCCTCGGCCGGGACGATGGTCTTGTGGCCGGGGCCGGTGTAGCCGCCCCACATGCCGTTCACCTCCGCCGTCGGGCGGGCGCCGACGCGCTCCAGGGTGCTGAACCCCTCCTCGCCGCTGGCGGCCGTGGACGCGGCCGGCCCGGCCAGCCACTCCTTCTCGTCGAAGGGCACCCGCGCCATGAGCTCGCGCTCCCGGTCGCTGAGCGGCCGGACCTGGTCGTAGAAGCCGGGCAGGGTGACCCGGCCGTGCTCGTCGTGCAGCGCCGCGAGCAGCGAGGCCATGGCGTGCAGGGGGTTGGGCACGCCGCCGCCGAACGAACCCGAGTGCAGGTCGACCTCCGGCCCGCGCAGCGTGATCTCGACGCCGGTCAGGCCGCGCATGGACACCACGGCGCTGGGCAGGTCGTGCGCGGCCATGCCGGTGTCGCTGACGACGACGACGTCGCAGGCCAGGCGGTCCTTGCGCTCCTGGAGCAGGGCGGCGAAGTGCGGCGACCCGGACTCCTCCTCGCCCTCGATCAGCAGCTTGACCGTGACGGCGGGGGTGTCGCGGCCGGTCGCCGCGAGGTGGGCGCGGATGCCGAGCAGGTGGAAGGCCACGTTGCCCTTGTCGTCGATGGCGCCACGGGCGTGCAGCTCGGGGCCGTCCGGGCCCTCGACGACCGTGGGCTCGAACGGCGGGTGCACCCAGAGCTCCGGCGGGTCGACGGGCTGCACGTCGTGGTGGCCGTAGACGAGCGCGACGGGTGCGTCGGGGTCGGCGCTGGGCCACTCGGCGTACACCGCGGGCGCGCCGGCGGTCGGCCAGATCTCCACGGTCGGGAAGCCGACCCGGGTCAGGGCCCCGGCCAGCCAGGCGGCGCTGTCCGCGACGTCGTCGGCGTGCGCGGGGTCCGCGGAGATCGACGGGATCCGCAGCCAGGCGTCGAGGTCGGCGTGCAGGTCGTCGAGGTGGGCACGGACGTATGCGCGTTCGGCGTTGGCTCGGCGCTGCTCACGGGCACCGACGGTAGCGCCGGGCTAGCGTCCCTCCCATGCCGGGAGAGCTGCTGCGGGTCGATGTCGGCGATCTGACCTTCGACGTGCGGGTCGACGGCCCCGAGGACGGGCGGCCGGTCCTGCTCCTGCACGGCTTCCCGCAGACCGCCCTGTCGTGGGCGGCGGTGACCCCACGCCTGGCCGAGGCCGGGTTGCGCACGTACGCCCCCGACCAGCTCGGGTACTGCCCCGGTGCCCGGCCGGCCGAGGTCGACGCCTACTCGATGCCGAACCTCGCCCAGGTGACCGCCGACCTGATGACGGCGATGGACGTGCCCCGCGCCGACGTCGTCGGCCACGACTGGGGCGCCAACGTGGCGTGGACGCTGGCCGCCTGGCACCCCGACCGGGTGCGCTCGCTGACCGCCGTCTCGGTGCCGCACCCGACGGCGTACACGGTCGCCTACCGGGTGGATCCGGAGCAGAAGGAGCGCTCGGGCTACATCCGGCTCTTCTGGCAGCCGGGCAAGGCCGAGGAGGTGCTGCTCGCCGACGACGCCCGCCGGCTGCGGCGGATGCTGCACGGCGACGGCGACACCGGGGTCCCCGCGGAGGCGGTCGACGAGTACGTGTCGGTGCTGTCGGCACCGGGGGCTCTGACGGCCGCGCTGAACTGGTACCGGGCGATGAGCTCCGACATCCGGGTGGACACGGTCGACGTGCCGACCACCTACGTCTGGAGCGACGGCGACGTGGCGATCGGGCGCACCGCCGCCGCGGCGTGCGCGGAGTACGTCACCGGCGACTACCGCTTCGTCGAGCTGCCCGGGGTGACCCACTGGATCCCGGAGCAGGCGCCGGAGCAGCTGGCCGCCGCGATCCTGGACCGCATCGCCTCGAGCTAGCCGGCGGTTCCCTTGCGCGCCAGCAGGTAGGCCTGCGGGCTCTTCTCCCGCCCCTCGGGGTCCCGGATCAACCGGGTGTGCACGACGAGGCCCGCGTCGGCCAGGAGCGCGATGACGAGGTCCGGCAGTCGGCGGTGGACCACCAGCGAGACCTGGTGGCCGTAGGCCTCCCGCAGCTGCACCGGCTCGTCGCCCACCTGGAAGGCGACGAGGAGGTGTCCGCCCGGGCGGAGGACGCGGGCCAGCTCGGCGAGGACGGCCGGCAGTTCCTCGGTCGGCAGGTGGATGAGCGAGTACCAGGCGAGAGCTCCGGCCAGGGAGTCGTCAGCGAGGTCGAGCTCGGTCATCGAGCCGACGTCGAAGCGCAGCTGCGGGTGCTCGCGCCGAGCCACCGCCACCATGCCCGCCGAGAGGTCCACGCCCCGGACGTCGAGCCCCAGAGCGGCCAGGTGTCCGGTGATCCGGCCCGGGCCGCAGCCCAGGTCGGCCACCTCCCCGCCGCCCGACCCGGCGACCAGCTCGGCGAACAGGCTCAGCATCGCCCGGTCGGTCGGACTGGCGGCGAGCGCGCTCGCGGAGCAGGTCGGCGTAGTCGTCGGCGACGGTGTCGTAGGACGTCCGGACGGCGTCCAGCGTCCCGGCCGGCTCAGCCACGGCCCAGCTCCTGCAGCAGCCGCACGGCCTCGTCGGCCCGGTCCCAGGGGACCAGCAGGTGGTCGTGGAAGAAGCCGGCGATCACGTTGCAGCTCAGGCCGGCATCGGCGAGGACGCGGCTGAAGGCTGCGGTCATGCCGACGGCCGCGGGGTCGGAGTGCACGCGCAAGGTGATGCGCGCGGCCACGTAGTCGTAGGCGAGCCCCAGCCGGTCGGCGTCCGCGCGGGGAACCACGACGGTCAGCCCCTCGTCCTCGTCGACGGTGGCGAACGGCCGGAGATCGGGCGGCACGACACGGTCGGGAACGAGCGCGAACACGTACGGCTCGTCCGCCAGCACCGGGTCGAGCCCCGCGAGCAGCCGGGCCAGGTCGCGTTCCCCGCTCATTCCTCGTCCGCCTCGGTGCCGCTGACCAGGGCGAGCAGGCCGGCCTCGTCGAGCAGGTCGACCGGCCGCAGGGTCACCCCGGCGGCGACGTGGTGGAAGCCGGCGCTGACCTGCTCGACCGGCACGCCGGTGAGCCGCGACCAGCCGAGCCGGTACGCGGCCAGCTGCACCGCGGCGGCCGCGAGCTCCGCGGCGGACGGCGGCGGGCCGGTCTTCCAGTCGATGACCTCGTACCGGCCCTCGGCGTCGGCGTAGACGGCGTCGATCCGGCCGCGCAGGGTGAGCGGCCCGAGCGGCGTCTCGAACGGCACCTCGACCTCGATCGGCTGGCGCTCGGCCCACTCGCTGGCGAGGAACGCCTCCTGCAGGCCGGCGAGCGCACCGTCGGGAGCGGCGAACTCGTCGCCCGAGCCGGGCAGCTCGTCGAGGTCGACCAGCCGGGCGGCACCGAACCGCTCCTCGAGCCACGCGTGGAACGCGGTGCCGCGGCGGGCCTGGGGCGCGGGAGCGGCGGGCATCGGCCGGCGCAGCCGCCGCGCCAGCTCGCCCGGATCCCGGCGCAGCGCGACGAGCGCGGACACCGACAGGTGCGACGGCAGCGGGACGTCGACCGTCGGGCTCGCGTGCCGCGCACGCTCGCGGAGCAGCAGGTCGGCGTCGCGCACCCACTGCTCGACGAGGTCGTCCGGCTCGCCGAGGGTGGTCTCGGGGTCCAGGGGGTGCGGCGCGGCGGCGTCGACCAGCTCGGCGGCCGCGGTGAGCGCACGGCGCCGTCCCGACGACAGCGGGTCGGCCGGCCAGATGCCGACCGGCCACTCCTCGAGCGCGGGGTTCGTCGCGTCGTCGGCGGGCGCCTCGGCCCAGTGCACGACCTCGCCGGCGCCGGCCTCGCAGGCCGCCCGCGCGGTGGTGAGCAGCGACGACGGCCCGCACGGCCGGACCCCGTCGCGCCACCAGCTGCCGGAGCAGAGCAGCAGGTGCCGGGCGCGGGTGACGGCGACGTAGCCGAGCCGGATCTCCTCGGCGAGCCCGAAGTCCTTCCACTCCTGGACGTAGTCCTCCAGCGCCGCCTTCACGACGGCCTGGTCGCCGGAACCGGGAACGGGCAGCCGCAGGCGGGGCAGCTCCTCGCGGTCGGTGAGGCGCAGGTCGGCGGGTACGGCGCCCGGGTCCTTGACCCAGGAGTCGCTGGTGTCGGTCTTCGCGGGGAACTGGTCGGTGGTCATCCCCGGCACGGCGACGACGTCCCACTCCAGCCCCTTCGCGGAGTGCCCGGTGAGCAGCTGGACGGCCTCGGGGTTGACCGCGACCTCGCCCGGCTCCAGGCCGCGCTCGCGCTCCTCCGCGTCGCGCAGGTACCCGAGGAACGCGGGCAGCGACGGCAGCTCGGCCAGCTCGGTGAACTCGGCGGCGACGCCGTGCAGCGCGTCGAGATGGGCGCGGGCGCCGGCCGGGCTCACGCCGGGAGCGCTGGCCAGCTCGGTCTCCAGACCCAGCGTGCGGGCGACCTCGTCGACCAGGTCCGGGAGCGACTCCCCGATCCGGTTGCGCAGATGGGCGAGCTCGCCGCCGAGCCGGCGCAGCCGGCGGTAGCCGGCGGTGGAGTAGGCGTCCGGCCCGCCGAGGTCGTCGAGGGCCTCGACGATGCTGCCGCGCTCGGTGGGCGTCTCGACGGCGGGTGCCTCGTCGGGGCGGGGCGGCCGCCGCGAGTGGACCAGCGAGCGGGCGCGCGCCTCCAGTGCGGCGAGGTCGCGGGGACCGATCCGCCAGCGCGCACCGGTGAGCAGCCGGCCGAGGGCGTCGCCGGCGGTCGGGTCGACGAGCACGGTGAGCGTGGCGACGACGTCGGAGACCTCGGGCACCTCGAGCAGCCCACCGAGGCCGACGACCTCGACCGGCACGTCGCGCCGGCGGAGGGCGGCGGCGATGCCCGGCAGCTGCTTGCGGGCGCGGACGAGCACCGCGGCGGTCGGGGGCCGCCCGTCCGCGCGCCGGCCGAACCGCGGGTCCGTGCCGTGCCAGCAGGCGGCGAGCCGGTCGGCCAGCGCCTCGGTCTCCTCGGCGACGGTCTCGTACAGCCCGACGGTGACCGCCCCCTGGCCGGCGGTCGGCGCGGGCGCGAGGTCGGGCAGCGGGTGCTCGGGGGCCGGCAGCATCGCCGAGACCGCGTTGGCCACCGCGAGGACCGACCGGTCGTTGCGCCAGCTCGTCGCGAGGGTCAGCCGTTCCGCGCGGCGCCCGTCGCGGCCGGGGAACGTGCGGTCGAAGCGCTCGATCGTGCCGGCCGAGGCACCGCGCCAGCCGTAGATCGACTGGCGGGGGTCGCCGACGGCGAGCACCGGATGGCCGCTGTCCCGCCCGAACAGCGCCTCGAGCATGCGCAGCTGACCGACGCTGGTGTCCTGGTACTCGTCGAGGAGCACGACCTGCCAGCGGGCCCGCTCGCGGCGGCCGACCTCGGGTGCGGCGACGGCGATCTTCGCGGCGTAGGCGACCTGGTCGGCGTAGTCGATGGCGCCGGCGGCGCGCTTGCGCGCCTCGAACGCCTCGACCAGCGGCAGCAGGGCCGTCCGCGCCCGCTGGCGGCCGAGCATCTCCAGCACCGGGGCGTACGGGCCCTTCTTGCGCGGGGCGTCCGCGTACGAGGCGATCTGCGCCTCGAGCTTCGCCGTCCAGGCGCGCAGGGCCGCGGGGGTGATGTCGTGCTCGCCGAGCTCGGTGGCGAGCGCCAGCACGTCCTCGACCGTGGTGAGCAGCGTCAGCGGGACGTCGGACATGTCGCCGGTCCACGCCGCGACGACGCTGGCCGCCTGGCCCCAGCACATGGCCGGGCCGAGGACGCCCGCGCCGGGCTCCACGCCGATGCGCAGGCCGTGCTCGGCGACCAGCGAGGCGGCGTAGCCGTGGTAGGTCGACACGGTCGGCTGGGCGATGTCGAGCCGGGCCTTCAGCTCGGCCGGGGTCTCGGGGTGGCGGGCCAGCGCACCGAGCCGCAACCGCACCCGCTCGTTCAGCTCACTGGCCGCCTTGCGGGTGAAGGTGAGGCCGAGGATCGCCTCGGGCTCGACGATCCGGTTGGCCACCAGCCACGACACCCGCGCGGCCATCGTCTCGGTCTTGCCCGACCCGGCGCCGGCGACGACGACCAGCGGCCGGTCGGTCGGCGCCGCGACCACCCGGGCCTGCTCCGGCGACGGCGCGTAGGACAGGCCGCAGCGAGCCGCGACCTCGGCCGGGTCGAGCAGCCGGACGGGGGCGGACGGTTCGGCCGGCGCGGCGGCGAAGAGCTCGTCGAAGGAGAGCTGGTCCTGGCCGACGGTCATCCGGTCACCTGCCGGCCCGGCTCCTGGAGGGGGCACGTGCGCCGCGCCGGGCAGCGCGCGCAGTGCGCACCGGTGCGCACCTCGAAGGTGCCTGCGCCCATGCCCTCGCCGACCTCCGCCAGCAGCTCGCCGGCCCAGGTCTCGGCGACCGGGACGTCGGCCGGCAGCGGCTCCTGGTGCTGCTCCTTGGCCTTGGCGCCGGTGCCGACCTGCAGCAGCGCGGCGCCGCCGGGACTGCTGCCGTGGTCCCCGAATCCGCCCGCGGCGACGGCGACCTGGTAGGCGGCCAGCTGGCCGTGCTCCTCGACGTTCTTGGCGGCCGTCTTGCCGGTCTTGAGGTCGACGACCACCAGTCGGCCGTCGGCGTCACGCTCGAGCCGGTCGACCTTGCCCCGGATCGACGCCCTGCCGACCGTGGCGTCGAACTCGATCTCGACCCCGACGAGTTCGCGACCGTCGGCGGCGTGCCAGGCGAGGAAGCGGCCGAGCATGTCCTGCGCCGTCTGCCGCTGCCGCTGGTCGGACCAGCCGGGACCGAGGTCGAGCTGGTCGAGCTCGGCAGCCAGTGCCGCGGGAGCTTCCGCCGCAGGGAGCCCCTCGGCGACCTGCTGGGCCACGGCGTGGACCGCCGTACCCACCGTCTGCTTCGTGTCCGGCGACGCCTCGGCCCCGACCGCACTCAGCACCCATCGCAGCGGGCAGCGCTGGAAGGTCTCGATCGCCGAGGGCCGCACCCGCACCGGGTCGCCGTCGGGCACCAGCGGGGCGTCGTCGGACAGCGGCGCCAGCCCCCACCACTGGGCCGGGGACGCGCCCGGCACGCCCTCGTCGGCCAGCCGCCGGAGCAGCGACGCCGCTGACGAGCGACGTCCGGGCGGGGTCTGCGGATCGGTGACCGCCCGGCGCAGCTCGGCCACCAGGGCATGGAGCGTGAGCGAGCGCGGCAGGTCGGTGGGAACGCGGCCGTCCTCCGGCGGCGGCACCACGAGGTCGAGGAACCGGGACGCCGTCGCACCCGCATCCGCGCCGTCGAGAGCCCCCTCCACGGCGGTGACGACCAGCCGACGGCGGGCCCGGGTGCACGCCACGTAGAAGAGGCGCCGTTCCTCGGCGAGGGCGAGCGTGCGGCGGTCGACCGCGGTGGCGTCGATGCCGGCGGCCCGCTCGACCATCTCCTCGGTCCCCAGCAGCGAGGTGCGCTCGCGGAGGTCGGGCCAGACGCCCTCCTGGACACCGGCCACGCAGACCAGGTCCCACTCGAGGCCCTTGGAGGCGTGCGCGGTGAGCAGCCGGACGCTCTCCCCCGCGACCGCCCGCGCGGCCCCGCTGTCGCCGGGCAGCTCCTGGGCCGAGAGGTGGGCGACGAACGCACGGACGTCGGCCGACGGCAGCCGGTCGACGAAGCCCGCGGCGGCGTCGAAGAGCGCCACGACGGCGTCGAGGTCGCGATCGGCGACGGCGCCGGTCGGGCCCCCCGCCGCGCTGGCCCGCGCCCACCGGGCGGCCAGGCCGCTGCGCTGCCACATCGCCCAGAGCACGTCCTCGGCGGTGCCGCCGTAGGCCAGTGCGAGCCGGCCGGCAGCCAGCACGGCGGCCACGCGCTCCGCCGGGCGCGAGACGGGCTCGGGGATCGACTCGAGCAGGCCGTCGTCCTCGATGACGGTGGCGAGCGGCGCGCCCCGCTCGGCGGCGTCGATCCCGCGCTTGGCCAGCTCCACGCGAACGGCCCGGCGGAGCCGGCGCAGGTCGAGCACGGTGGCACCGCCCAGCGGCGAGGCCAGCAGCGCCTCGGCGGCCGGCTCGTCCAACCCCGCCGGCGGCTCCTCGCCCTCGCGGCCCGAGCCGGGCGGGGGCAGCAGCGCGGTCAGGGCGCTCAGCAGCGGCGCGACGGCCGGCTGGGCGGCCAGCGGGAGGTCGTCGGAGGACACCGCGACGGGCACGCCGGCGGAGGCCAGCGCCCGGCGCAAGGGGCCGAGAGCGGTGGCGGTGCGGACGACCACCGCCATCTGCGACCACGGCAGCCGGTCGAGCAGGTGGGCGCGGCGCAGCACGTCGGCGAGGTACGCCGCCTCGACCGCGGCGGAGGAGAAGACGTGGACCTCGGCGGCCCCGGGGTCGGCGCCCTCCCCCGCGGCCAGGCGCCGGTGCTCCCACGGCCCGGGCAGCCCCTCGGCGACCTTGCGGGTGATCCGCAGCAGCTCCTCCCCCGAGCGCCGGCACACGCCGAGCGAGACGCGGGCGGCGCGGCGACCGTCGGTGTGCCGGAACCGGTCGGGGAACTCGACGATGCCGCGCGGCTCCGCCCCACGGAAGGCGTAGATCGACTGGTCGGGGTCGCCGACGGCGACCAGGTTGCCGCCCCCACCGGCGAGGAGGTCGAGCAGCTCGACCTGGGCGGGGTCGGTGTCCTGGTACTCGTCGACGAACAGCCAGCGGGCCCGCTCGCGCTCCTGGCGCAGCAACTCGTCGTCGCTGGCCAGCTCGGCGATCGCCGTGCGCACCAGCTCGGCGGGGTCGTAGCCCGACGCGTCACCGCGGCCGGCGGTGGAGAAGGCGGTGACCCCCTCGTACTGCTCCTGGAACGCGGCGGCGTGCACCCAGTGCTCGCGGCCGGTCTCGCGGCCCCAGGCGGCCAGCTGCTCGGCGCCGACGCCGCGCTCGGTCGCGCGGAGCAGCAGCTCGCGCAGCTCGGTGCGGAAGCCCGCCGTCGCCAGGGCCGGGGCCATGTCGGCCGGCCAGCGGACGGCGCCCTCCTCCTCGGCGTCGCCGCGCAACAGTTCGGCGACCACCGCGTCCTGCTCCGCGGAGGTGAGCAGGCGGGGCGGCGGGTCACCGCGCAGCAGCGCGGCGCGGCGGAGGACGCCGTAGGCGTAGGAGTGGAAGGTGCGGGCCAGCGGCTCGCGGATGGTCCGGGCGACCCGGCCGGTGATGCGGGTGCGCAGCTCGGCGGCGGCCTTGCGGCTGAAGGTCAGGACGAGGATCTGCTCGGGGTCGATGCCCGCGTCGATGCGGGCGGCGACCGCTTCGACGATCGTCGTCGTCTTACCGGTGCCGGGACCGGCCAGGACGAGCAGCGGGCCGGCCGGATGGTCGACGACGGCCTGCTGGGTGGGGTCGAGCTGCGGAGCGGAGACGCGGGGCGGATCGCCGACGACGAGCCGGTAGACCGGCGCCGCTTCGTTCCCCCGAACCGCCACGCCTCGATGGAAGCACGCCCCGCTGACAGTTCCGGGACGTCTGAGGCGAGTGGGATCAGATGAGCACGGTCTCCCGCAGCTCGGCCTCCTTCATGATGTCCGCCGCGGTCGTCAGCCAGCCCGCGACGAGGAGCAGCGGCCACGCCGCCTCGTCGTCCAGGGAGGCCGTCGTCGCGGACAGCCCGGCCTGAGCCACTGCCCTGCACGCCATGGAGTTCATGCCCTCAGGTCGGCACGAATCGCCGGCAACTGAAGGCGATGGACCGAAACTGGTCCGCACGGGGCAGCTGCTTACGCGCCGGCAACACGGGCGTCAGTCGGGCCATCCCACCGCCGCGAGATCGACACGTCCGTTGCGCATCGGGACGCCCTCGGCCGCGAGCCGCTGCATCTGCTCGACACGGACCGGCTCGGCGGCCGAGCCGTCGGCGCGGACGACCCGGAACCACGGCACGGCACCGCCCCCGCCGGAGGAGAGGGCGCGGGCCACCCGCCGCGGCCCGATGCCGATCAGTCCCCCGATCGCGCCGTAGGTGGTCACGCGGCCCGGCGGGATCTGCTCGACCACGTCGAACACCGCCTCGTCGACGTCGGCCGGGTCGGTCACCGGCCCATTGTCGCGGGTCGGGTCAGGTCGCCTTGCGGCCGAAGCGCGCGAGCAGGCGGGTCTGCGGGTCCGCGGTCGCGGAGACGTCCAGCGGCGGGTCGATGACGCCCGGGATGCCGTCCTCCGGCAGCGACTCGGCGAAGACCAGCGCGGTGGTGACGAGCTCGCCGTCGAGGTCGGTGTCGCCGTCGGTCGCTCGGGCGAGGTCCCAGGCGTGCACGGTCAGGTCGGCGGTCATCTCGAGGATGTAGTCGGTCGCCGGCGTCGGGCCGCGGGAGAGGTGGACGGTGCGCACCAGGGCGTCGTCCTCGGCGAACGCGGACAGCGCGTCGTCCGCCGCGGACTCCCAGCCGGTGAACGGGTCCGAGCCGAGCAGGTCGCTGGTCTCCTCGGGGAAGCGGCCCTCGAGCACGGGCTCACCGGCCAGCAGGGGCGGAACCCACAGCTGCTCGGTGACCAGGTGGGCGACCAGGTCGGCGACGGTCCAGCCCGGCAGCGACTCGTCGTCCCACTGGTCCGGGGCCACGGCGTCCACCCGGTCGGTGAACTGTGCCTGGGCGCGCTGGAAGAGCTCGAGGAGCTCCACGGGTGAGAAGTCAGCCATGAGCCCCAGTCAACCCGAAGAGAGGCCCCGCTGCAGGGGCCCGCCCCGAGCGTGCGAGGGGTGGGGGGCAGCGGGGTCCTTCTGTCAGTACGTAGGAAGCGTCTTGTCGATCCGCGTGGCCCACGCCGTGACGCCGCCCTGGACGTGCACGGCGTCCCGGAAGCCGGCGTTCTTGACCGCCGCGAGCGCCTCGGCCGAGCGCACACCGGTCTTGCAGTGCAGCACGATCGGCTTGTCGTTCGGCAGCTGCGCGAGCGCCCGGCCGGAGAGGATCTCGTCCTTGGGGATCAGCTTCGCGCCGGGGATCGAGACGATCTCGAACTCGTTGGGCTCGCGGACGTCGATCAGCTCGAAGTCCTTGCCCGCGTCCATCATGTCCTTGAGCTCGTCGACGGTGATCGTCGAGCCGGCGGCGGCCTCCTGGGCCTCCACCGAGACGACGCCGCAGAACGCCTCGTAGTCGATGAGCTCGGTGATCGGCTCACCCTCGGGGTCCTTGCGCACCTTGATCGTGCGGAAGGTCATCTCCAGGGCGTCGTAGACCATGAGCCGGCCGAGCAGCGTGTCGCCGATGCCGGTGATGAGCTTGACGGCCTCGGTGGCCTGGATGGCGCCGATCGTCGCGCAGAGGACGCCGAGCACGCCGCCCTCGGCGCAGCTCGGGACCATGCCGGGCGGCGGGGGCACCGGGTAGAGGTCGCGGTAGTTGGGCCCGTGCTCGTTCCAGAAGACCGAGACCTGGCCGTCGAAGCGGTAGATCGAGCCCCACACGTAGGGCTTGCCCAGCATCACGCACGCGTCGTTGACCAGGTAGCGCGTGGCGAAGTTGTCGGTGCCGTCGACGATCAGGTCGTAGTCGGCGAAGATCTCGAGCACGTTCTCGCTGTCGAGCCGCGTCTCGTGCAGCCGGACGTCGATCAGCGGGTTGATCTCCTTGATGGAGTCGCGCGCGCTCTCGGCCTTCGAGCGGCCCACGTCGGAGGCGCCGTGGATGATCTGGCGCTGCAGGTTCGACTCGTCGACGGTGTCGAACTCGACGATCCCGAGGGTGCCGACGCCGGCCGCGGCCAGGTACATCAGCACCGGGGAGCCGAGGCCACCGGCGCCGACGGCGAGCACCTTGGCGTTCTTCAGCCGCTTCTGCCCGTCCATCCCGACGTCGGGGATGATCAGGTGGCGGCTGTACCGGCGGACCTCCTCGATGGAGAGGTCAGCGGCGGGCTCCACCAGGGGTGGCAGGGACACGATTGCTCCTCACGATGTACGGCGTTCGTGTGCGTAACAGCCTGGCACCCCGCGGTAATCCCCTCGACTCCCGCCCCTCGCCGCCGAGCGCTGGGTTCTCGACCTCGGGACGGCGTCCGGAAGGGCTACATCCCCGCGCTCGACGAGCCTGTGGACGACGACAACGGCTGACCGCGGAGTTTCGGCAGGCTGACGCGGTGCCCGAGCCCACGCGTCCCACTGCATTGCGCGGCCGCGTGTTCCGAGGACGCGACGCGGTGGCCGTCGGTCTGGTCACGCGGAAGCAGCTCTCGTCCCGTGCATGGCGGCGGCTCTTCCGGGACGTGTACGCCGACGCCGGCCTTCCCGAGACGCACGGGGTGGCCGTCGCGGGCGCAGCCCTGATCGTCCCGCGGACGGCGGTGTTCGCCGGCCGGTCCGCCGCGTACCTGTTGGGCGCCGAGTCGCTGGTCGACCCAGCGACGCCGGTGGAGGTCGTCGTGCCGGAGCCGACCGGTTGCACGGTGTCCGCCCTGCAGATCCGCCGGGCGTCGCTGCCGTCCTCCGACGTCCGCAGCGTGAGCCGGTATCTGTGCACCACGCCGGTGCGCACCGCGCTCGACGTCGCATGCCTCGAGCCGCTGCCCGACTCCGTCGTCGCCCTCGACGTGCTCCTGGGCCGAGGGCTCGTCCATCCAGACGACCTCGCCGACCGGGCAGCGGCAATGCCGACCGGTCGCGGCGTCCGCCGAGCCCGTCAGGCGGTCGCCCTGGCGGACGGGCGCGCGGAGTCGCCTCCGGAGACCGTGCTGCGGGTGCTGCTGCGAACGGCCGGCCTGTCGCCGGTGCCGCAGTACGTCGTGCGCACTCCGGACGGACGCTTCATCGCCCGCGTCGACCTGGCCTTCCCGGAGCAACGGGTGGCGATCGAGTACGACGGCGCATGGCACGGCAGGCCCGGGCAGCTGGCGCGTGACCGGCGTCGGCTCAATGCTCTCGTCGCAGCCGGGTGGACGGTCCTGCACGTCACCGCAGCGGACCTGCACGAGCCGGGCGAGGTGGTGCGCGCCGTCCGAGCGCTGCTCGCCGGCGCCGAGCGCGGGGTTGTCGACCTCGGGACGGCGTCCAGAAGGGCGATTTCCCCGCGCTCGACGCCGGCGGGGCGGCGATCTACGGGTAGGGCCAGGCGTTCTTGACGCAACCCTGCAGACCCAGCGTCTGCTGCACCATGACCGGCGCGACCTCGCCCGGGCCCGGGCAGTTGACGTGGCCGTTGCCCAGCGCGTGGCCGACCTCGTGGTTGACGACGTAGTGGCGGTAGGTCTCGATGTCGCCGTCGTAGTGCGGGACGGCGGTGGCCCAGCGGGCCAGGTTGATGACGGCGCGGTCGCCGTAGCGGCACGACGTGTAGCCACCGGTGCCGACGCCGGGGCAGTACCGCTCCATGCTCCCCGGGCTGACCAGGGCCACGCGGATGTCGAACTGGCCCGCGGCGGCCTCGGCGGCGCCCACGCGCTGGAACGACATCCGGCCGCCGGCGCCCCACGAACGAGGATCGGCGAGCGTCTCCGTGACAGCGTGGGCGAAGGCCGCGGCGTCGACCTCGATGCCGTCCTCGATCTCGACGATGAAGCGGGTCAGCGGCCCGGTTCCGTAGACCTTGGAGCTGCCGTCGACGACGGACAGCGAGCCGGCGCCCTGCTCGACGTAGCTGGTGTCGATCGGAGCGGCCTCTGTCTCCGTCGGGCCGGCGTCGCCTGCCGCAGGGGCCGAGGGCGCCACGGCGGCCGTGGGCGCGGGGGGCGACGGCGTGGCGACGGTGGTGGCCGAGGCGCTCTGGCTCGGCGCGGGCGACGGCTCGTTCGTGGCGACGTCGACGAGCGCGAACAGCGTCGCGATGGTGAGGAACGGCACCGCGTAGGCCCGCCAGCCGTGGCGGCGGACGAACCGGCGGACGCGGCTGGGCTCCGCGCGGACGGCGGCCCGCACGACGGGGCGTTCGAGCACGTCGACCCGGGCCGCCAGCGGGGCGCGGCTCGAGGGTGGGCGTGGGCGGGACACCGCCGGGCGACCGGCCGGACGCGGCACGGGCGGGAGGTTGCCACCGACCCTGCGCGGACCGGATGACCGGCCGTCGCTCGGGCGTGCTCCCACTGGCCGCCCTCCTGGTCTGGTCCGTCGGCCCCGTCAGCTGTTCAGGGTCTCACGCTCCGTGGCGTGTCGGCAGCAGCGCGAGATGTCGGCACGTCACGCCCCGCGTCGTACCCACCATTCCGCTCTTCGTCACACCCTTCGACGAGGCCGAGCACCGCCCGGGCGGTCTCCTCCGGCGCCTCCAGCATCGCGACGTGCCCGACGCCCTCCAGCACGTGCAGGACGGCGCCCGGGATCGCCGCGGCGAGCCGGGGGGCCAGCGCGGGGTCGACGAGCCGGTCCTTGTCGCCCCACAGGACGAGCGTCGGCATGCTCAGCGACCGCGCCAGCTGCCACGCGTTGGTGCCGCCGACGCGCAGGTAGGACGTCATCAGCCCGCGCATGCTGCGGGTCAGCGCCCGGTCGGCCCAGGGCTGCTCCGCGCGTTCGCGCATCTCCTCGACGGCCTGCTCGATCCGCGCGCGGGGCACGCGCCGCGGGTCGCCGAAGCACATCCGCACCATCGCGCGGACGTGCTGCTCGGGCGCGATGCGGGCCATGCGGCGCTCGGCCAGCGTGGGGATGCCGGGCAGCAGGAGGAGCAGCAGCGCGCGGCTGAACGCCGCCGGCACGCGGTAGACCGGCATCGCCGGCGACACCAGCGTCAGGGACGCGACCAGGTCGGGACGGCGGGCCGCGACGAGCAGGCTGACCAGCCCGCCGAGGGAGTTGCCGAGCAGGTGCACCGGCTCGCCCTGACCCGGGCCGGGCAGGTCGCGGATGTGCTCGAGGACGTCGATGACGGCGGCGGCGGAACCGCGGATCGTGTACCGCGCCCGCGGCGGCGGCTGGGACCGGCCGAAGCCGGGCAGGTCGACCGACCAGCCGTCGAACCGGACGGCGAGCAGCGCCGCCAGGTCGGTCCAGTTCGTCGACGCACCGCCCAGTCCGTGCACGTAGAGCGCGCGTTCCCGGGGCGCGCTCTCCCGCGCCCGTCGCCGTCGACCGGGCCGCGCCACGGCGTGCGCCGGACGAAGAGGGAACCGCCCTGGACCGGCACGTCGGTGCCCGGCCACGGCGGAAGAAGCGTGCGCAGCCGTGGGAGCGGCTCGGTGGACAGCACGGCGGCGCGCGGGCCGGCCGGCGAAGGTTCGGCGGACATCGGCTCCGACGGTAGGACACGGCCGCCACCGGAATGCGGAAGCGCAACTCGCCGGTAACATCACGGCTGTCATGCAGCCACCCCCACGCCCCGTCGCGACCAACAACCGGCGCACCTCCCGTCTCCCGCGGGGAGCGCGGAGGTTGCAGCTGCTGCGCGCGGCGCAGGACGTCTTCGTCGCCCAGGGCTTCCACGCCGCCGCGATGGACGACATCGCCGACCGGGCCGGGGTCAGCAAGCCGGTGCTCTACCAGCACTTCCCGGGCAAGCGGGAGCTGTACCTGGCGCTGCTCGAGGAGCACGTCTCGGAGCTGGCCGAGCGGGTCGGCGAGGCCATGGGCGGCACCGACGACAACCGCCAGCGCGTCGACGGCGCCGTCCAGGCGTACTTCGAGTTCATCGACGCCGAGGGCGAGGCCTTCCGCCTGGTCTTCGAGTCCGACCTGCGCAACGACGCCGACGTCCGGGCGATCGTCGACCGCGGCACCCAGGTGTGCGTCGAGGCGATCGCCGAGGTGATCGCCTCGGAGACCGGCGCGGACCCCGAGCGGGCCCTGATGCTGGCGGCCGGGCTGACCGGGCTGTCGGAGACCGCGGCGCGCTGGTGGCTGCCGCGCAAGGGCACCGTCTCGCGCGACGAGGCGGTCCAGCTGATGTCCGCGCTGGCCTGGCGAGGGATGTCCGGCTTCCCCCGGGTGGAGTAGCGCGTTCGCTGTCGGCGCACCCGTCGGGACGGCCCCGGCACCCGCGGCTGGTCTAGCGTTGAGGCAGTCGCGCGAACCGAGGAGGCATCGCCCACGTGGAAGTCAAGATCGGTGTTCAGCACTCCCCCAGGGAGCTGGTCATCGACAGTCCCAAGACCCCTGACGAGATAGCGGCGGACGTCGCCGCCGCCATGTCCGGCTCCACCAAGGACGGCCTGCTGTCGCTGGTCGACGACCGGGGCCGGCGTGTGCTGGTCCCCGTCGACCGGATCGCCTACGTCGAGATCGCCCAGCCGGATCAACGGCGCGTGGGCTTCATCGCCGGCGCCTAGCGACACCGCAGCACAGCCCGACGGGGCGTCGTCCGCATCTGCGGACGGCGCCCCGTCGGCGTCCGGACGTGCACATCGGACCGGGATCGGCCGATAAGCGGAATGAACCCCTTTCCGCCGTCCTGGAGCCCCCTCATGAGCGTCAAAGCCCGCCTGGTCATCAGCATCGTGACCGTCCTGACCGTCGCGTTGGGAGGCCTCGTCGCGATCATCGCGACGCTGACCACGAGCCAGGCGCGCGAGGACGGTCTCCGGTACGCCACCAGCCTGGCCTCGCTCCGGGCCGAGGAGCTCGAGGCCGGCATCACCCGGCAGCGCGCCACCGCGCAGAACCTGGCCCAGACGCTCGGCATCATGGCCCTCGACCGTCAGGGCAACCGACTCGTCGCCGACGGCATCGAACGCCAGATGCTGACCGAGGACCCGACGCTGCTCGGCGTCTGGTCGGCCTTCGAGCCCGATTCCTTCGACGGCCAGGACCTGGCGCACGTCGGCGCGCGGAGCAGCGACCAGACGGGTCGCTACATCTCCTACTGGTTCCGCGACGGCGCGGCCATCGCGGTGACCCCGCTGGTCGACTACACCGTGCCGGGCGCCGGCGACTACTACCTCCTCCCCCGCGACAGCGGCACCGAGGTCGCCCTCGAGCCCTACGCGTACGAGGTGGCCGGCGAAGAGGTCCTGATGACGTCGCTGACCGCTCCCGTGCGGGTCGGCGGCGAGGTGGTCGGCGTGGCGGGCGTCGACGTCCCGCTGGCCGACGTCCAGGCCACCGTCGACGCGATCCGGCCCTACGGCGTCGGTCGCGCGGCACTGGTGTCCAGCGACGGCGTCGTCGTGGCCAGCAACCGGGACGGCGACGAGGTCGGCTCCGCTCCGCAGGGGGCGGCCGCGGCCGCCGCCGAGGACGCTCTGGGCTCCGGCGAGGCGGTGCAGCGCACGGTCGACGGCGAGGACGGCGCCGCGGTGGTCGTGGCGGCTCCGATCACCGTCGGGGAGGGCCAGGTCTGGTCGGTGCTCGTCGAGATCCCCGAGAGCGCGATCCTCGCCGAGGCCCACTCGCTGCGGACGACGATCCTGATCGGCGCCCTGGTGACCCTGCTCCTCGCTGCCCTGGTCGGCCTGTTCGTGGCGCGCAACGTCGTCCGCCCGCTCGAGGTCCTGCAGCGTCGGCTGGAGGAGATCGCCGACGGCGACGGCGACCTGACCGCCCGCGTCGACGAGACCCGGCGCGACGAGTTCGGCCGGCTCGGCGCGGCCTTCAACCGGTTCGTGGCCAAGGTGGCCGACACGGTGGCCGGCATCGGGCGGGCATCGGGCGCACTGACCGAGGTGTCCTCGGGCATGACCGGGCTCTCCCACCGCCTCGTGGAGGCCGTCGAGCGCACCGCGGCGCAGTCGCAGCAGGTGTCCGCGGCGGCCGAGCAGGTGTCCCGCAACGTGCAGACCGTCGCGGCCGGCGCCGAGGAGATGGGCGCCAGCATCCGGGAGATCGCCACCAACACCAACGACGCCGCCCGGATCGCCGGGGACGCGGTGACGCTGGCGAAGTCGACCAACGCGACCGTCTCCAAGCTCGGCGACTCGTCCCGGGCGATCGGCGACGTCCTCAAGGTCATCACGAGCATCGCGGAGCAGACCAACCTGCTCGCCCTGAACGCGACCATCGAGGCCGCGCGGGCGGGCGAGGCCGGCAAGGGCTTCGCCGTCGTCGCCAACGAGGTGAAGGAACTCGCCCAGGAGACGGCGAAGGCGACCGAGGACATCGCCGCCCGGATCCAGGCCATCCAGGCCGACACGTCGGGCGCTGTCTCCGCCATCGCCCGCATCGACGAGGTCATCGCGCAGATCAGCGACTACCAGACGACCATCGCCAGCGCCGTCGAGGAGCAGACGGCCACGACCAACGAGATGTCGCGCAGCGTGAACGAGGCCGCCCTCGGGTCGGGGTCGATCGCGCAGTCGATCGTCACGATCTCCACGGTCAGCGGGGAGAACGGCGCGGACGCCGCCCGGGCCCGCGAGAACGCCGGGGAGGTCGCGGAGATCACGGCCGAGCTGTCCCGGCTCGTGGGTCAGTTCAAGGTCTGAGCACCCTCGGCGGTCAGCTCGACGACGGTCCGCCAGTTCTCCGGCGGGCCGTCGGTCTCCGCGACCAGTTCGGCGTAGAGCGCCGCGACCGTGTCGGGGTGGATCGACTTGTCCTCGCCGACGAGCCCGCGGATGGTCACGGTCGCCACGTGCACGCCCTCGTCGGCGAGCCCGGCGGCCTGCACCTGCACCAGCGCGCGCAGGGCCGCCTTCTGGACGCCGAGGGACGCCAGCGAGGCCATCGGCTTGTCGGCCGTGCCGCCGCCCGTGGCCAGCACGGTGCCGCCGCCGCGCTCCCGCATCCCCGGGAGCACGGCGCGGACCGCCGTCTGCAGCCCGATCGCGCCGGCGGCGACGTCGGCGAGCAGGTCCTCCGGCGAGAGATCGGGCACCGTGGCCTGCCGGCCGACCGAGACGTTGTAGAGCAGGACGTCGATCGGGCCGAGGACGTCGACCAGCCGGCCGATCGCCGCGGTGAGCGACGCCGGATCGCCCGACTGACCGGTCGCCCACTCGGTGCGGATGCCCTCGGCGCGCAGTTCCTCCCCGTGCTGCGCCAGGGCCTCCTCGCGCCGGGCGATCAGCCCGACGGCGTACCCCTCGGCGCCGAGACGGCGCGCGGTGGCGCCCGAGATCCCGGGGCCAGCGCCCACGACCAGCAGATTCGGCATCGTCAACCCCTCAGTCCGAGAGCTGTCATCCGTTCGGTGTGTGCCGTGGTGATCCGCTCGATCAGCCGCCCCACGCCGGCGACGTCCCCGGTGCCGGTCATGATCAGCTCGGCCAGCCGGTCGTGTTCGGCGATGACCGCCTGCGACTGGGTCATCGCCTCGCCGACGAGGCGCCGTCCCCACAGGGCCAGCCGCCCGGCGACGCGCGGGTCGGCGGCGATCGCCGTCCGCACCTCGCGGACGGCGAAATCCGCGTGCCCGGTGTCGGCGAGCACCTCCAGCACCAGCGCCTTGTCCGGGTCGGCCAGGAACGAGGCGATCTCGCGGTAGAAGTCGCTGGCCAGGCCGTCGCCGACGTAGGCCTTCACCAGGCCCTCGAGCCAGGTCTTGGGCCGGGTGCTCTCGTGGAAGGTGTCCAGCGCGGAGACGAACGGCGCCATGGCCTCGGCGGGGTCGGCCCCGAGCTCGGTGAGCCGCTCGGCCAGCCGCAGGTGGTGCTCGATCTCGGCCGCCGCCATGCGCGCGAGCGCGGCCCGGCCGCCGAGCGTCGGCGCCAGCCGTGCGTCCTCGGCGAGCCGGTCGAAGGCGGTCAGCTCGGCGTAGGCGAGGGCACCCAGGAGATCGACGACGGCGGTGGTGTCGACCGGCGTCACGCGCGGCTCCTGACGGGTCGGGGGGCGGGGGTGAGCGGGCCTCGGCAGCGCGGCGCTCCGAGGCTAACCGGTGCGCAGGTTACGATGGGAATCGGCGAGCCCCCGGGCGCGCTGTGTATCTGTGCGCTGACGACCGCTGGAAGACGCCCCTTGGGCTGTCTCCCGGGCCGACCTTCTGGACGCCCGGTTCTGCTGGCTCTAGTTGGCGCTGGAAACGATCCCGCGACAACCATCGGGACGGGTCCGGAACGCCGAACGCGACCGCCCCCTCCCCCAGCAGACCAGAGGCGAGAGCACTGACCTCCACCGAGAACACCCCGCATACCCCCACCGCAGCTCCCGAGCTGGACCACGCCGAGACCGGCGCGCCCGCTCCCGAGGAGATCGAGTCGCAGGTCGAGCAGCTCGGCGGCGCGCCCGTCGCTCCCGACAGCCCGCTGTTCAGCGACTTCGACGTGCACCCCGACATCGTGGGCGCCCTGAACGAGGTCGGGATCACCCGCACCTTCGCGATCCAGGAGCTGACGCTCCCGCTGGCGCTGGCCGGCCACGACCTGATCGGTCAGGCCCGCACCGGCACCGGCAAGACCCTCGGCTTCGGCGTCCCCATGCTGCAGCGCGTCGTCCCGGTCGACGAGGGCGGCGACGGCGTCCCGCAGGCGCTGGTCGTCGTCCCCACCCGTGAGCTCTGCGTGCAGGTCTCCCGCGACCTGGCCACCGCCGGCAAGAAGCGCGGCATCCGCGTCCAGGCCATCTACGGCGGCCGCGCCTTCGAGCCGCAGGTGCAGTCGCTGCAGAACGGCGTCGAGGTCGTCGTCGGCACCCCCGGCCGGCTGCTCGACCTGGCCCAGCGCGGCGACCTGATCCTCGGCAAGGTGAAGGTGCTCGTCCTCGACGAGGCCGACGAGATGCTCGACCTGGGCTTCCTGCCCGACATCGAGCGGATCCTGGCGATGGTCCCGGACAAGCGGCAGACGATGCTGTTCTCCGCGACGATGCCCGGCCCGATCGTGACCCTGTCGCGGTCGTTCATGACCCAGCCGACCCACATCCGCGCGCACGGCAACGACGAGGGCTCGACGGTCCCGCAGACCACCCAGTTCATCTACCGGGCGCACAACCTCGACAAGCCCGAGCTGCTCTCCCGCGTGCTGCAGTCCCGCGACCGCGGCCTGGTCATGGTGTTCTGCCGGACCAAGCGGACCGCGCAGAAGGTCGCCGACGAGCTGGTCGACCGCGGCTTCGCGGCCGCCGCCGTGCACGGTGACCTCGGTCAGGGCGCCCGCGAGCAGGCCCTGCGCGCGTTCCGCAGCGGCAAGGTCGACGTCCTGGTCGCCACCGACGTCGCCGCCCGCGGCATCGACGTCACCGGCGTCAGCCACGTCGTGAACTACCAGTGCCCCGAGGACGAGAAGACCTACCTGCACCGGATCGGCCGCACCGGCCGGGCCGGCAGCGAGGGCGTCGCCGTCACGCTCGTCGACTGGGACGACATCCCGCGGTGGCAGCTGATCAACAAGGCGCTCGACCTCGGCTTCGAGGACCCGCCGGAGACGTACTCCACCTCGAAGTGGGTCTACACCGACCTCGACGTCCCCGAGACGGCGACCGGCCGGCTGCCGCGTTCGCAGCGGACCCGCGAGGGCCTGGAGGCCGAGACGCTCGAGGACCTCGGCGAGACCGGCAAGCGCAACCGCCCCACGACCGGTGGCCGCGGCGACTCGCGCCGTCCCTCCGGTGACCGTCCCGAGGGCGACAAGCCCGAGGGCGGCGGCAAGAGCCGTCCGCGCCGGCGCACCCGGGGTGGCGGCGAGGCCGCGGCCGGTGCCGCGGCGGCCGGGGCCGGCGAGGGCGCCGAGGGGACGACGGGCGAGGGTGGCTCGGCCAAGCCGCGCCGTCGTCGTCGCCGTGGCGGCGCCAACCGCGGCGGCGGCTCCGAGTCCGCCGCCTGATCTCTCCGATGGCCCGTCTGCATCGCCCGCCGCTGCGGGTGTGGGTGTGGGTGGCCGCCACCGTGGCGCTGGTCGTCGTCGCGACCCTGCTCTGGCGGGGGTCCGACGCCGCCGCGACCGAGAGCACGACCGCGGAACCGGCCGGCGTCCCCGTGGGGGCGCCGGCCGCCGCCGTCTCGGAAGAGTGGTCGGCGACCGGCGACCCGATGCCGGAGGACGTCGTCGAGAGCGGGCGGGTGCTGATCGGCGCCGAGCACGGCGTGCGGGCGCTCGACCCGCGCACCGGCGAGGAGGCGTGGCACTACACCCGTAGCAACGCCCGGCTGTGCGACGTCGCGGTGACCGACGGCGTCGCGGTGGCGGTGTTCCGGACCGAGGACCGCTGCGACGAGGCGGTCGCGCTCGACGCCGACACCGGCGTGCGGGCGTGGACCCGCAACGTGAGCTTCGGCGGCGACGTCGTCCTGGACTCGACCAGCAGCATCGTGCTGGCGACCGCCGAGCGGAGCCTGGTCACCCTCGACCCGAACAACAACAACATCCGCTGGCGGTACGAGCCCCCCGAGCGCTGCCGCATCCTCGGTGCGGACGCGGGCGACGCCGGTGTCGCGCTGCTGCAGCGCTGCTCGGGCTCCCCCGCCGTGCAGCTCCGGATGCTCGACGGTTTCACCGGCGACGCCCGCTGGAGCCGCGACCTGCCCGCCCCGACCGACGACGACGTCCGGCTGCTCGGCGCCGACCGGGTCGTCGGCGTCGAGGTCGGCGGCGACATCCAGCTGCTGGCCGGGGCCGACGGAGCCCCGCTGCGCACCGTGGCCACCGCCGACGACGCGCAGATGACGTCGGTCGGCGTGGCCGTCCTGCTGCTCGTCGACGGCATGCTGCGCGCGTACGAGCCGGTGTCCGCGGAGCGGATTTGGGAGGTCCCGGCGCGCGGCCTGCCCGGGGTCCCGATCGTGCACAAGCAGGGCGACGCGGCCAGCGTGCTGATGGTCCCGGAGGCCTCGGGCTTCGTGCCGCGCGACAGCCTGACCGGGGATCGCCGGGGCGAGCCGGCGGCCGCCGACGACCTCGGCTCCGGCGGGCTGGCGACCGCCCTCGGACCGGTCGTCATCCACCAGCTGGGCGACGAGGTCGTCGTCTACCGATGACCTCCTGCGGCGCGCACGCCGACGGCGAGGTTCACTGAGAGCCATGGTCATGCCCGGCGGCTCCGCCTCCCCCTCCGTGACCCTGGCGATCGCGCCCGACGACCTGCGTCAGCTCGCCGACCACGACGCGCGGCACCGCACGTTCCCGGGCGGCGCGGGTGACCTGGTCGCGCTGGACACCGGTGGCGACGGCGTCCGCGGCACCGTGCTGATGGTCGCGGGCTACACCGGGAGCAAGGAGGACTTCGCGCCGCTCCTGGCCCCGCTCGCCGAGGCCGGCTACCGGGTGGTGGCGCTCGACCAGCGCGGCCAGTACGAGTCCCCCGGGCCGGACGACCCGGAGCGCTACTCGGTGGCGGAGCTGGGTTCCGACGTCCTCGCCGTCGCCGCGGTGCTGCGGGACGAGTCCGGTGAGCCGCTGCACCTGGTCGGCCACAGCTTCGGCGGGCTGGTCTGCCGGGCCGCCGTCCTCGCCGACCCCGCGGCGTTCACCTCGTTCACGCTGCTCGGCTCGGGACCGTCGGAGCTGACCGGGCGGCGGGCCGACCTGCTCGACCACCTCGGGCCGCTGCTGGACGCCGGCGGTGTGGCGCTGGTGCACGAGACGCTCGAGCAGGTGGCGATGACCGACCCGAAGGCGCAGGCGGTGCCGGAGCCGACGCGGCAGTTCTACTCGAAGCGCTTCCTGCGCAACTCCGAGGCCGGGCTGCGCGGCATGGCCGACGCGATGCTGCACGAACCCGACCGGGTGCCCGAGCTGGCCGCCGCGGGTGTGCCGCTGATGGTCGCCCACGGCGAGGCCGACGACGCCTGGCTGCCGCACGTGCAGGCCGACATGGCCCAGCGCCTGGGCTGCCGGTACGAGGTCATCAACAACTCGATCCACTCGCCGGCGGTGGAGAACCCGCCGCGCACCCTCGAGGTGCTGCTGGACTTCTGGGCGGGCCTCGGCGCCGACGACGCGGAGCGCGCGTGATCCCGCTGCCGTCGGGCTGGACCGCCGAGGAGGACCGCGTCGGGTTCTTCGGGCCGGACAGCGTCTCGTGGCGCGTCCACTCCGACCCGACGTTCTCCGTCGGCGGGCTGCGGGCGCTGCTGCTGCAGGCGCTGCACCCGGTGGCCATGGACGGCGTCGCGAGGTTCTCCGGCGGCTTCAAGGACGAGCCGTGGCCGCGGCTGATCCGGACGGCGACCTACGTCGACACCCTCACCTTCGGCACCCGCACCGAGGCGGTCCGGGCGGCCGCGCGGGTGCGCGGCATCCACCGGCGCCTCGGCGGCGTCGAGGAGACGACCGGGCGGGCGTACCGCGTCGACGACCTGGACCTGCTGCTGTGGGTGCACTGCTGCGAGGTCGACTCGCTGCTCACCGTGGCGCGGCGGGGCGGCGTCCCGCTGACCGACGACGACGCCGACCGGTACGTGGCCGAGCAGGTGCGGGCCGCGGAGCTGATCGGGATCCCCGGCTCGGACGCGCCGTCGTCGGTCGCCGGGCTCGCGGCGTACTTCGCGGACATCCGGCCCTCGCTGGCCGTGACCCCGGCCGCCCGGGACGCCTACCGGCTGATCCTGCTGCCGCCGATGAAGACCTGGGTGCGCTACCTGACCCCGGCCCAGCCGGCGTGGGGCGGGCTGGCCTCGCTGGCGGTGGCGCTGCTGCCGCCCTGGGCGCGGCGGATGGTGTCGCTGCCCGGCCTCCCGCTGACCGACGCCGCGGCAACGGCCGGCGTGAAGGCGTTCCGGCAGACCATGCAGCTGATGCCCCAGCGGGTGCGGCGCTCGCCGATCGTGTGGGGCGGCTACGAGCGCGTGGGAGCGACGCAGCTCAGCGCCTGACGGGGGCGACCGGTCAGGCGTGCGCCTCGTCCTCCGCGAGGAAGCTCCACGTCTCGCGCGGCGGGGCGGCCGCCTGGCCGGTCGGGCAGCTGGACCGGAAATCGCACCAGCTGCACTGCACGCCGGGTGTCGTCGGGAACGCGACGTCGGGGTCGTCGCCCTTGGCCACCGCCTCCGTGGCGGCGGTGATGTCGAGGGCGATGTCCTCGGCCCGGCGGACGTGGTTGGCCAGCGACCGGTCGGTGTGCTCGAACGAGGCCACCGTGCCGCTGGGCAGGTGGTGCAGCTCGACGCGCGTGCACGGCCGCCGCAGCGTGCGCCGGACGCCCAGCACGTAGGCGGCGAGCGCGGGTGACCCGCGGGCCTCGTCGTCGGTGCAGACGGAGCGGCCGGTCTTGTAGTCGACGACGACGAGCTCGTCGCCGCGCTGGTCGATGCGGTCGACGCGGCCGGACAGAGCCAGCCGCTCGGTCGTCGCGCCGACGGTGCGCTCGGTGCCGACCGGCTCGTCGGTCGGGTCGAGGGTCGGCACGTACTCGGTGAGCCAGCCGGCTGCCCGGGCCCGCCAGCGCTCGGACTGCTCGGCGTCGCGGAACCCGTTCTGCGACCAGGCGGAGTACAGGAGCTGCCGCGCGGCCGCTGTCGTGCGCTTCTCGACGGGCAGTTCCCACCACGAGCGCAGCGCCGCGTGGACGGCGGCGCCGACCGTGTTGTGCGCCCACGCCGGCCCCTTGGGCGGCATCGGCCGGTCGACGTAGGCGAACCGGTAGCGGCGGGGGCAGTCGGCGAACGCGGCGAGCTTGCTCGGCGTCGCGGAGAACAGCCGGCGGGGCATGCCCGGCATCTCGATCTGGCTCATCGGGCGCACCTCCTCGCCGTCCGCGGACCCTTCGGGTCACGCTAACCGGAGGGTCCGACGGTTTCCGGGACCCTGAGTCCACCGGCGAGGACGGCGACCAGCCGCGGGCGCGTCGTCGTGCCCAGGAGGCCGTGCAGGGCGGCGACGTGCTCGTGCACGGTCGCCACCGACACGTGCAGCGCGCGGCGATCTCGCCGTCGCTGTCGCCCTCGGCGACCGCCTGGGCCACGGCCCACTGCGCGCCGGTGAGGCCGGTGGGGCCGGGCGGTGCGGCGCCGATGCTGATCGCCCAGCCCCGGCCCGGGTCCCCGGAGGGTCGGAGGCGGAGGGCCGGTTCGGCAGCGAGGGTCACGCGACCGCCGCCGACGTCGATCGTGGTCAGGGTGCCGGTCGGCCGTCCCGACCCGGCGAGGTGCCCGACCAGGGCCTGCGCAGCCACCGGAACGGGCGGCTCGAGCGGATCGGCGGGGAGCCGGGCCAGCCACCGCTCGGCCGAGACGCTGACCGACACGAGGTGCCGGTGCTCGTCGAAGGTGAGCTGGCCCGGCGCCGGTCGCGGTGCGGGGATCGGCGAGGTCTGCGCGAGCCGCTCGGCCAGTGCCCGGGCCAGCGTCGGCGCGGCCCGGTCGAGGAACTCGAGTTCGGCCGGGCGGAACCCGTGGCCCGGGTCGAGGCGGGCCAACTGGAGCGCCCCGACCCAGCGCCGCCGGTGGGCCAGCCCGTAGCGGAGGGCGCCGCCGACGGGCGAGTCCCACTGCCGCCAGGCCGTGCGCAGCTCCGCGGCCGAGACCGCGGGCGGGGTCGCGCGGAGCCAGCGGTCGCCGTCCTCGTGGTAGACCCCGGCTCCGCCGCCCGCGCGCAGCAGGCTCGGGAAGTGGAGTGCGGCCGGCTCCCCCGCGACCAGGTAGGTGTCGCGCAGCCAGGTCCGCATGGCGTCGGCCGCCTCCCCGCGGTAGGCCAGCACGCGGGTGAACAGGAGCGATCCGTCGTCCACCGCGAACAGCGCGCCGTCGTCGAACGGCACCGCCGTCTCGAGGACGGCCAGGGCGCGGTCGGCCAGGAGCCGGGCGCTGGTGGCGTCGGCCGCGACGAGCCGCAGCTGCTCCAGTGCCCGCCGTCCACGCGCGGAGAGCGCGGCCATGGCGCATTACATCCCCAGGAATACCCGCCGTCCAGGGGATGGGGGCGCGCCGCGCGCCCGCTGACCATGCGGCTGTTCCGTCCCGTCGCACGAGGAGCAGACCGCGATGACCACCTCTGTCCCGACCGTCGTCCCCTCCCGCCACCAGCAGCTCGTCCTGACGAGGCCCGCGCTGGTCGCCGCACCGACCTTCCTTCTGGTTGCTGCTGTCCTGAGCGCCACCAACCGCGCCGCCCTGCTCGCGTGGGGGTGGACCCCGCTCGACCACCACGGCGTGCCCTGGCCGAGCAGCCTGGCCCTGCTCCCGGGCGGCTGGCTGCAGACGGTCGCCTTCGCCGGCACCGGCGCCTCGCTCGTCGCCCTGGCGGGCGCCCTGCCCCGCGGGGGACGTTCGAGGTTGCTGGCTGCCTGCGGCGCCGGCCTGCTGGCGGCGGCCTTCCCGCTCGACCTCCCGGACGGCGACCCGGGCGCCGTGACGTCGTGGATCTCCTCGTGGCACGCCGTCGTGCACGCGGGCGGGTTCGCGGTCGCGGGGCTGGCCGGGATCCTCGCCATCGCGGCCTCGCGACGGCGGACCGACGTGATCGTCGCCGTCGCACTCGCCGCCGCGGCCGCGGTCGGCGGCGCGCTCGGCTGGTACGCCTTCCTGGCCGGCTTCTTCGGCTGGGCGTGGTTCCTGGCCCGCCGGACGGCCTGGCTACCGTCGAGCCATGGGCGCGGACCTCTTCGCAGGCATCTCGGTGAGTGACTTCGACCAGGCCCTGGGCTGGTACGAGCGGCTGCTCGGCTCACCGCCCAGCTTCCTGCCGAACGACGTCGAGGCCGTGTGGGAGGTCGACGAGCACCGGTTCGTCTACATCGAGCTCCGCCCGCCGCACGCCGGTCACGCCCTGAACACGCTGTTCGTCGACGACCTCGACGCGCGGGTGCAGGCGATCGCCGACCGGGGGATCGAGCCCGCCGAGCGGGAGACCTACGAGAACGGCGTGCGGAAGGTGACCTACCGGGATCCGGACGGCAACGAGATCGGGTTCGGCGGAGGACCGGTCGAGGAGACCTGAGGTCAGTCGCGGAACGGCTCGCTGCCGATGCCGGCGTCGATGATCCGCTCCAGCTGCGCCGGGTCCGTGGTGCAGGCGCCGATGCCGGTCTGCTTGTTGGTGCCGTGGAAGTCGCTCGAGCCGGTCACGATCAGTCCGAGGTCGCCGGCCAGACCGCGGAGGTGTGACCGCTCGGCCGGCGTGTGGTCGGGGTGGTCGACCTCCAGGCCGAGCAGTCCGGCGGCGGTCATGGCGGCGATCGCGTCGTCCCCCACCGTCCGCCCCCGCTTGGTGGCCAGACCGTGGGCGAAGACCGGCACTCCCCCGGCCGCCCGCACCAGCGCGATCCCCTCCAGCACGTGGGTGTCGGCCTTGGCCACGTAGTACGGGCTCTGGTGGTGCAGCAGCGTGGCGAACGCGTGGTCGACCGACTCGGCCGCACCGGCGGCGACCAGGGCGCGGGCGATGTGCGGCCGCCCGACCACACCGCCGGTGCAGCCCGCGGCGATCTCGTCCCACTTCAGCGGATAGCCGCCGTTGACCAGGGCCGTGACGATGCGCTCGGCGCGGCTGAGCCGCTCGACGCGCAGCCGCTCGCGTTCGGCGGCCAGCCCCGCGTGCGTGGGGTCGAACAGGTAGGCGAGCAGGTGGACGCTGATCGGCCGGTCGTTCTCGGGGAACCAGCGGCAGGAGAACTCCATGCCGGGCACGAGCGTCAGCCCCTGCGGGCGGGCGCGTTCGGCCGCCGCCCACCCCTCGGTGGTGTCGTGGTCGGTGAGCGCGACGACGTCGAGACCCGCGCGGCGGGCCGTCTCCATGAGGGTGGCGGGGTCCTCCGTGCCGTCGGACACCGAGGAATGGGTGTGCAGGTCGATCCGCATCGGGGGTCAGACTGCCGTACCCGGAGACCGCGCACCCGACCGGAGGTCGCGGGAGGCGGAACTCACGCCTGGGGCAGACGCGGGATGGGCTCGGTGTCGTGGCGCCCGGACCCCTCCGGGCCCGGCGGGGGCGGCGGCTCGCGCAACTCGGGCTCCTCGTTGCCCTCGTCGTCGCCGGTGGCCGCGGCCGCCTTGTCGCTGCCGAACAGCAGCTCGCTGACCTGCCGGTACCGCGCCTGGGCGTCCGGCAGGTAGGTCAGGTGGCGCAGCGCCTGGTCCTGGCCGGCGGACTCGAAGCGGAACGTGCCGTAGCCCAGCACCTGACCGAGCAGCGTCTCCTCCCACGTGAGGTCGGTGATCCGGCGCAGCGGCAGCAGGGTGACGGTGCGGGCGATGACGCCCGACGTCAGCAGCACCCGCCGCCGGCTGACGATGAAGTGCCGCATCCACCACTCGGCTAGGCGGAGTCCGTAGTAGACGAGCGAGCCGAGGATCACGAGCAATCCTGCGGAGCTGGTCACCCGGTTTCCCGGGTCGAGCACGAGCAGCCAGCCGCCGATCAGGAAGAACGGCAGGAACTTGACCGTCGGCTCGATCAGCACCGCCCAGTGCCGGCGGGTGACGACGACGGCCTGCTCATCGGGGAGCAGGTACTTCTCGACGTCCTTGCGGGCGCGGACGGGCAGCCCCTGCGGCGGACCGGACACGCCGTCGCTCAGATCAAGGATCCGACGAAGGTCGCGAAGGAGGACGCCGCGTTGCCCAGTGCCTCGCCGACGTTCTGCACGAACTGGGCAGACGACTGCGGGGCCTGGATCACGTAGAAGACGACGAAGGCGACGACCAGCCAGGCGATGACCTTCTTGAGGTTCACCATCACCTCCGGTGGGCTCAGCCGGCCCGCCGCGAGTCCGGCGGACCTGTTCGTCCCATGGGTAACACAGGTCCCAGATGTCGCTGCGGCGACGCGCCGACCAGCGCGGAGACCGTCGGGTACCGGTTCAGCTGCCGGGCAGCAGGTGCTCGCTCGCCGGGCCGAGCGGCAGGTCGGGGTAGATGCGGTCGCGCAGATCGAGCAGCTCCAACTGCTCCGCGAGCAGCCACGCGGCGTTCATCGGCCACATGACCAGCCACAGCCACACGCCGTAGGCCTCGCCGACGAAGGCGGCCCGGTCGTCCGACGTCGGGACGGCCCAGAGCGGCGCGCGCTGGCCCGCTGCCTTCACATCGACCGAGTTCTGTCCCGTGATGACGTCGCCGGGGTCGGGTCCGGGCAGTCCCGCGTACCCGCAGCCGACGCCGGTGCCGGGCTCCTCCGCGATCAGCAGCAGTTCGGCCGAGCCGCCCAGCGGCGCGGGGCCGGCGCAGTCGACGACGATGGCCCGCGCGCCCGGCTCGCCGCCCCACGCCATGCCGGTGACGGCCCAGCCCGGCGGCATGGGGTCGGGCACCCAGGCGGGCACCCGGGCGTCGGCGGTGACGGCGACGATCGCGTCGTGCGCCAGCAGGACGGCGTGGTGCAGCGGGGTGACGGCTCCGTGCACGTGGCACCACGCCTGGGCCGCCGACCCGGGGCGGACCACAAGCTCCTCACCGCAGCGCGGGCAGACGGGCGACACGCTCATCGGGAGATACCGTCCTGTGACCGGGCAGAAAGGTCAAGCGCAGCGCATCCGCCCGACTGCACGCCGTGGGTACGTCGTGGCACGGGTAGAGGCTGCGTAGCCTGCCGCGCATGGTCCCAGACCAGGCGCCGAGCGGCGCGTCGCCGCACGTCGTGGCCTGCGTCGGCGCGATCGTGCACGACCCGGCAGGCCGCCTGCTGATGATCCAGCGCGGCCACGACCCGCACAGCGGCCGATGGACCCTGCCCGGTGGCCGGGTCGAGCCGGGCGAGACGCCGGAGGCAGCCGTCGTCCGGGAGATCCGCGAGGAGACCGGGCTGGAGATCCGGGTCGGCCCGGTCGTCGGGCAGGTCCGCATCCCCAGCGGCGGAGGTGGAGTTCGACGTCGTCGACTTCGCCTGCACGCTGGTCGACCCGGCGGCCGTACCGGTCGCCGGCGACGACGCCGCCGACGTCCGATTCGTCGACGCCGCCGCGCTGCGGGAGCTGCCCTGCACGCCGCGGCTCGTCGACACGCTGCGGGAGTGGGGACAGCTCCCCCGGTGATCCGTCAGCGGGCCGCGGGCTCGGGCCGGCCGGGCTGCTCCCCGCCGCGGCTCTCCCCGTAGGAACGCTTCGGCACCATCACCTTGCGGCGGAAGATGCAGACCACCGTGCCGTCCTGCTTGTAGCCGATCGTCTCGACGTAGACGATCCCGCGGTCGTCCTTCGACTTCGACTCCGTCTTGTCGAGGACCGTGGTCTCGCCGTAGATCGTGTCGCCGTGGAACGTCGGGGCGACGTGCCGCAGCGACTCGACCTCCAGGTTGGCGATCGCCTTGCCCGAGACGTCGGGGACGCTCATGCCGAGGAGCAGCGAGTAGATGTAGTTGCCGACGACCACGTTCTTGCCGAAGTCGGTGGTCTTCTCCGCGTAGTTCACGTCCATGTGCAGCGGGTGGTGGTTCATCGTGAGCAGGCAGAACAGGTGGTCGTCGTACTCGGTGACGGTCTTGCCGGGCCAGTGCTTGTAGACGGCACCGACCTCGAACTCCTCGTAGTACCGACCGAACTGCATCTGCTCGCTCCCGACGTCGACGCGTGCGCGGGTACGGCCGGTGCCGGAGCGAGCCCACCGGAGGCGGCGGGCCAGCTGCCCACCACGAAGCGCCGGTGACCCGTCTGGACGGTCGATGATCTTACGGACGACGCCGACGGCCGCCTCCCGGGCGTCAGAGCATCGCGCCGATCCGGGCCGCCATCTCGGCCTCGTGCTGCTGGTACGAGCCGGCGACGTTGGTGAGGAGGGTGCCCATCCCGGTCAGCGCGTCGCTGACGCCCTGGGCGGACATCCGCCACTGCTCGTAGAGCTCGGTGAAGCGCACGGCCGCCTGGCTGTCGGTCCAGCCCTCGAGCACCGAACCGTTGATGCTGCTCGACAACGTCGCGTGCCGTGCCGTGGTGTCCGCGGCCTCGGAGCGGCACTGGCCGGCCATGGACTGCAGGGTGGCGAAGTCGACCTTCATGGATCCTCCTCGTGCTGCCGGGCACCTCCCGGACACGAGCGACGCTAGGCCCGAGCCGCCGTTCGTCCCCCGAGTTGTCCACAGGCGGGGTCGTTGTCCACAGGTTGCCGTCCCCGGGCACCTCAGGTCCGTCCGTACCGTGAGGATCGGCCGGTGCTCCCGACCAACCTTCCCCGCGCCGCCCCGGTGCGCGCCCTCCGGTGCTGGACCCTCGTGGGCGACGAAGGCGCGATCGACGTCGGGCTGGAGGCCCTCGATTCCGACACCCTGGACGCGGTCCTGCCCGCCCTCGCACGCGCCCTGCGGGTGCCCGTCGACAGCCTCTGGGAGCACGACGTCCGGCTGCCCGACCAGCTGCCGCTGACCGCTCCGGCGCTGGCCCACGGCGCCGTCCTGGGTCTGGGTCGGCCGGCTCCGCCTGCCTGGCGCAGCGTCCGCGGCAGCCCACTCGAACTGCACGTCCTCGGCGGTCCGGATGCCGGGCGCACGTTCCCGCTCGGTCAGGGTCGACACGTGCTCGGTCGCAGCCGAGACGCGACGGTGCCGCTCCAGGATCCCGACATCTCCCGGCACCACCTCGCGGTGCACGTGGGTGGCGGACGGATCACGGTCGCCGACCTGGGTTCGACCAACGGCAGCCGCATCGAGGGCGTGGACCTGTCCGCGGAGCCACGTCCGTGGCCGGTCGGGGCCGTCGTCCGCCTGGGCACGACCGCGCTCACCGTCGCCGCGTCCGTGCACAGCGCCGCGAGCCTCGCGCCGGGGTCGGGCGGGCGCGTCCTGCTCCGGCCGGCGCCCCGTCACGATCCCCCGGTCGTCGAGACCGAGATCGCCTTCCCTCGGCCACCGGCGCCACCGCCGACTCGTCGCCTCGCGTGGGTCGCCGTCGCCCTCCCTGCGGTCGGTGGCGTGCTGATGGCATGGCTGCTCAGCGCGCCGTCGTTCCTGTTCTTCGCGCTGCTCAGTCCGATCGTCGCCGTGGGCACCTGGCTGTCGGACCGATGGACCGGCCGCCGCAGCGGTCGCCGGGAGGCCGCTGAGCATGCTCGCCACGTGCTCGCGGCGGAGGAGCGGCTGGATCAGGCGGTGCGCGACGCGATCCGGGCAGCCGACTCCGCCCAGCCCGACCTGGCGACACTCACGACGGCAGCACGGCGCCGCACCGGCCTCCTCTGGAGCCGTACGGCCGGAGACGCAGACGCCGTGACCGTACGGCTCGGGATCGGTCCCGGACTCACCAGAGTCGTGCGGGTGGACGGCGACGGCTCCCGAGAGCCCCAGCCGGCCGCGCACCTGCCCGTCGTGGTGGACCTCCGACGCGACGGCGGCCTGGCCGTCGTGGGCCCGCGGGAGTACGCGGACGGCGTGCTGTCAGCGGTTCTCGCGCAGTTGACCGCGCTGCATCCGCCAGGAGTCCTCGATCTGCACCTCCTCGTCGATGCATCGCGACTCCCGGTCTGGCAGTGGGCTCGCTGGCTGCCGCACCTCCACCCGTCCTCCGTGCACGTCCGGACCGACCGCCCGTCGGGGCAGGAGACCGATACGCACCTGCTCTCCGCCGTGACCGACCTGGTTGCCCGGCGCCGGGCCGCAGCCGCGTCGCTCCGGAGCGGGCCTCTGTCCGGGCCATCGGCCTGGACGGTCGTGGTCGTCGACCGCCCACTGGACCCCCGCCTCGTCGCGGTCCTGCGGGAGGCGCGCGAGGCAGGGGTGCTCGTCCTGACCTCGGCCACGTCGCTCCCGGAGGTGCCGGTCCCACTCGAGACGTCGTTCCGGCTCGTCGGGGAGACGGGCGACGTGGGACTGCTGTGCCGGCGTGGAGTGGTGGACCAATCGCTCACCTCGGTGGACCGGCTGCCCGCGTCCGCTGCTGTCCGCTTCGCCCGGGACCTGGCCGGACTCGCGCCGGACGACGCCTCGACGGCGCTCCCCCGCTCGGTCCGACTCGTCGAGGTGGCCGAGGGCGGCCTCGCCGTCGATGACGCCGACCGCGTCACAGGCGAGTGGTCCCCCGCCCGTCACCGGCTCCGGGCGGTCCTGGGCCGGACGGCCGACGGGCCGGTCGTCGTCGACCTCTGCAGCGAGGGCCCGCACGCCCTGGTCGCCGGCACGACGGGCTCGGGCAAGTCCGAGCTGCTCCAGACCCTGATCACCAGCCTGGCGCTGAATCATCCGCCCCGGACGTGCTCGTTCCTGCTCGTCGACTACAAGGGCGGAGCCGCCTTCGCCGAGGCGGCTGCGCTGCCGCACACCGTCGGCATGCTCACCGACCTGGACGGTCAGACGACGGCTCGGGCACTCCGCTCGCTGAACGCGGAGCTCCTCCGTCGGGAGTCGATCCTGGCGGCCGCCCGCGTCGCCGACCTGGCCGATCTGCCCGACGACGTCGAGCTGGCACGCCTGGTGATCGTCGTGGACGAGTTCGCGACGCTGGCCGACGAGCTGCCCGCCTTCGTGCCCGGCCTCGTCTCGATCGCCCAGCGGGGACGCTCGCTCGGCGTGCACCTCGTGCTCGCCACGCAGCGGCCCGGCGGCGTCGTCTCGCCCGAGATCCGGGCGAACTCCAGCCTCCGCCTCTGCCTGCGCACGACCGACGAGGGCGACTCGCGCGACGTCCTCGGGACCCCGTCGGCCGCCCACCTCCCGGTCGACGTCCCCGGCCGGGCCTACCTGCGGACGGGCAACACCGCGCCGCGGCTCTTCCAGGTGGCGCGCGTGGCCTCCGCCGGCGAGCCATCGGGAGATCAGGTCCCCGCTGTCCGCCGCTGGACGTGGCCCCTGTCCCCCGCACCGCCGGCGGCGACACCCACCGCGGCAAGCGACCTGTCGCGCCTGAGCCGGGCGATCGCCGCGCACGCTCACACCGTCGGAGCCCGACCACCGCACCGGCCCTGGCGGCCGGCGCTCCCCGATCACCTCGCATCCGACGACCAGCCGGAAGGCTCCGGCACCCGGCTGCGCATCGGCCTGGTGGACCTGCCCGACGAGCAGAGCCAGCGACCGCTCGAGCTCGACCTCGCCGACGGCGGCACATGGCTCGCCGTCGGCGGTCCCCGCAGCGGACGCACGACCCTGCTCCGGACCGTCCTCCGCGAAGCGGTGTCGCAGCTCGGGCCGGACCGGCTGCACGTCCACGTCATCGAGTCGGGCGGGGGTTCGCTGGCCACCGAGGCGGCAGGCCTCGCGCACACCGGCACCGTCATCAGCGGCGACGACCGGCTGCGCACGGTGCGCCTGATCCAGCGGCTGGCGGAGGAGATCGCCGTCCGTCGGGCCACTCCGCAGGGTGCCGATCTGCCGTCGGTCCTCGTGCTCGTCGACGGGGTGGAGCAGCTCCTCACGCTCGTCGAGGAGGCCGACCCCGGGAACGGGTCGGCGATGCTCGCCCGGCTGATGAGGGACGGCGCCGCGGCCGGCCTGACGTGCGTCGTGACCGCCGACCGGGCGATCCCGGGAGGCCGCCTCGCCGCGCTCGCCCGGCATCGGCTGATCCTCCCGCTGGCCGACCGGGCCGACTACGCGGTGGCCGGCGTTCCGCCCCGCGCGGTGCCCGACCACCGGCCGCCGGGGCGTGCCCTGCTCGGCGAGGATGCGCTCGAATGCCAGCTCGCGCTCCCGCGCTCCGAGTGGAAGGCGTGTGCCGGACAACCCTCTCCGGGCCGGTCCGCGCTGCGGATTCCGGAGCTCCCGGCCGATCCCGTGTTGCCGGCACACCCTCACCTGCTGATGATCGGCCCCGGTGGGGACGAGGGCCGGCCGCTCTCCGTGGACCTCGCCCGCACCGGCGGACTGCTCGTCGCCGGCCCACCCGGCAGCGGACGGACCGCCGCCGTCGACGCGTTCGCCGGTCAGCTGCGTGACCAGGGGGTCCCGCTGCTGCGGCTCTGCCATCGAGCGCCGTCCCCGACGTCGGGCGACTGGATCGATCCGTCGGACGAGGCGTCGGCCCGCGCGTGGGCCGACGCGCTCGGCGAGGGGCCGGGAGTGGTCGTCACCGACGACCTCGGGTCGCCGGTCGAGTGCGCCGCGTTGACCGCAGTGGTGCGCTCGGGCGGCCCCTCGGGCCGGATCGCGGTGATCGCCGCCGGCCAGCCGGCCCAGCTCGCGGCGCACTACCAGGGCCCGGTGGCCGCGCTGCGCCGCGCGCGGACGGGCCTGCTCCTCTGCCCCGGACCGGGCGACGCGGACCTGCTCGGCGTCCGGCTCCCCCGGACACCCGTTCCCGTCCGCCCCGGATCGGGGTGGCTGGTCACCGGCGGGACCGTCGAGCGCGTGCAGGTGGCTCGCCGTCGCGCCGAGGAGCCGGCGCGACCGTGAGCGGCTCAGAGCAGGTCGAGCAGGGGTCCGATCTCCTGCGACGCGTACCAGGCCAGCTCGTGCCCCTCGGCCTGGTCGACGACGAACTGCGCGTCGTCGCTCCCCAGATCGGCCTCGAGGACGACGGCGACGGCCGCCCGCACGTCGTCCTCCGCGTCCGCCTCGTCGAGGTGGGCGCTGGCCACGTCCTGCAATCGGATGTCGCCCTCCACGCGCACCGCTCCCGGCTCGACGTGCGGGTCGTCCATGGGCGACACGGCCGAGTCGGCGACGTCGGCGGCGATCACCGCTCGCCGACGCGCGGCCATCAGGTCGACGTCCAGCAGGCGCAGGCTGGCGCGGGCCGCAGCCAGCAGCCCCGCGTACTCGAGCTCCTCGCTGTCCGCTTCGGCGTCGCTGACGGCGTAGAAGCGTCGCAGGGCGTCCGTGACCCCGAAGGCCGTGTGCGGGCCCGGGAGGACACCGTCGTCGACGAGCCGCCGCAGGACGGTCGTCGTCGCCGGCAGGTAGACGCGCACCGAGCGGCCCCTCTCGTCGTTGGAACGCCAGACGGTAACCCGCACGCCCGGGAACGCCGGTCAGCGAGCGGTCTCGACCAGCTCGCCGACCTCCTGCTCGATCAGATCGGCGAGGACGTGGACGTCTCCGACGGTGTCGGGATCGGCGTTGAGACCGAAGAACACCTTGCCGTTGTAGCTGGTCATGCCGATCGAGAGGCCCTGCCCGCGGGCCAGCGGCACCACCGGGAAGACCTCGAGCATGCGACCGCCCGCGGCGTACAGCGGCACCTGCGGGCCGGGCACGTTGGTCACGACGAGGTTGAACAACCGGCGGGAGAGACCCCGGGCGGCGCGCGCCCCCAGCGCGTGGAGGGTCGGTGGGGCGAACCCGGTGAGTGCGATCAGGCTGTCCGCCCCGACCGACTGACCGTGCGCCGCGACCCCGCGCATCGCGTAGCTGAGGCGGGTCAGGCGCACGCGCGGGTTGGCTTCCCCGACCGGGAGATCGACCAGGTAGGAGGAGACCCGGTTGCCCTCCGGCCCCTCGTCGTCCTGCAGCGACACCGGCACCAGTGCCCGGACCGACCATCCGCCGGTCACCGGCTCTCCGCGGGACAGCAGCCACTCCCGCAGGGCACCGGTGACCACCGTGAGCAGGACGTCGTTGACGGTGCCGCCGTAGAGCTTGCGGACCTGCTTCAGCTCGGCCAACTCGGCGCGGGCCACTGCCACCCGGCGCTGGCCCCCGATCGGTGCGTTCAGCGGGCTGTTCGGCGCGGGAAGGAGAGCCGAGCGCGCCGTGCGGAGCAGGCCACCGGCGGCGCCGCTGACGCGCGCCGCCGTCGACCGGACGTCGCCGACGGCCCCGCGGGCCTTCTCCACGATCGACGAGGGCTGGCGGCGGTACTCGTCGAGCGCCTGCAGGACGAGGTCGGCACCGCTCGGGGCACGCCGTGGCTGCCACTCCACGGGTTCCGGCGCGGGCGCATCCGGTTCGACGTCGAGGAGCACCTGGCCGATGTCGATGGCGCTGAGCCCGTCGACCAGCGCCGGGTGGGTCTTGGTGACGACCGCGACCCGCCCGCCCTCGACGCCTTCCACGAGGTAGGCCTCCCAGAGCGGCCGGCGCCGGTCGAGCGGACGCGCCATCAGCCGGGAGACCAGGTCGAGCAACTGGCTCTCCGTCCCGGGGCGCGGCAGCCCCGACCGCCGGACGTGGTAGTCGAGGTCGAAGTCCGGGTCGTCCACCCACACCGGGTTCGCCAGGTGCCCCGGGACCTCCGCCACCCGCTGCCGGTAGCGCGGCACGAGCGAGAGCCGCGCGGCGATGAGCCCGGCCAGCGACTCCACCCCGCCCGCCGGCGTCTCCAGGACCAGCACGCCCCCGACATGCATCGGGGTCCCGGGTTCCTCCAGGTAGAGGAACGACGAGTCCAGCGTGCTCAGGCGCTCGGCCATCGATCTCCTTCCGCGGGGCGGGCCCACGGTACGGCGGCCGCGCGGATGCGAAGCAGGCACGGTCAGCCGGCTCTCCGGGACCGCCACGGGGTCCGCCCCGAGGCCGGCTCCGGGACGCCGAGCAGGGTGGCGGTCATCGACCGGAGTGCGGTGCGTAGCGGGGACGTGGCCGCGACCTCGGCCACGGTCCGGCCGGAGGCGAGCGCCGCGTCGGTCGCCCGGCGGTCGGCGGGGAGGAAGAAGCGGACGTCCCGGCCGGCGAAGCGCTCGAGCGCCTCCGCGATCTCCGCTCGCGGATCGCCCGGCACCGGCCCCCGGCGCACCTGGTTGACCACCAGGACCGGCTCGACGTCCGGCAGGGTCTCCCGCAGCTCGTCGAGTCCGCGGATGCTGCGCTGGAGGGCCACCGGGTCCGCCCCGCTCACGCAGAGCACCGTGTCCGCGTTCTCGAGCACCGTCAGCGTCACTCCGTTGCGCCGCGGCGCGGCCGTGTCGAACGACAACTCCTCGTCGTCCTCGAGGCTGAACGAGCAGTCGACGACCACGAGGTCGGCCAGTCGTCGCGCCTCGTCGAGCACGGCGGCCACCGCCCGCGGCCGGAGCTCGGGCCAGCGGTCGGCCCGCGCCAGTCCGGTGAGGACGCGCAGGTGCGGGCGCACCGCCCAGGCCAGTCGCAGCAGGCCGGCGCCGTCGAGCCGTCCGGTCGACGCCTGCCGCGCCGCCCCGGCCAGGCCCGGCGACTCGTCGAGCAGGCCCAGCAGCTGCGCGACGACACCGCCGTAGACGTCGGCATCGACCAGCAGCGTGGAGATGCCGAGCCGGGCCGCCTCGTCGGCCAGGCCGACGGCGACCGTCGTCCGCCCGGGAGCGCCGGTCGGCCCCCAGACGGCGACGACGCGGCCGGTCCCGGCGGGCAGGTCCTCCGGCTCGGCGGGTGCGCCGAGCATCGGCAGTGCCGCGGTCGGATCGGCGACGCCGCGTCCGGCCGAGGAGAGCCCGGCGACGGCGTCCCGCAGCGCGCGGGCGATCACCTCCGGCTCGGCGTCGGCCGGCAGCACGAAACGGACCCCGAGCTGGCGCAGGCGCTCCGCCGACCGGTCGTCTCCCGGCTCGACGAGGCCGACGACGGCCACACCTGCCGCGTCCAATCCGGCCACCGCGTCGACGTCGAGGCGGCGCAGCTCTCCGGACAGCAGTGCCGCCTGCCCGGTGCCGGTGGCCGCTGCCGCGAGCAGTTCGGCCACGTCCACGCACCGCCGGACGACCGTCACCCCGTGGTCGGCACGATCCAGTGCCCCGACCAGCTCGGACTCCCAGGCGGCGCCGGTGACGGCGGTGAAGACCTGCAGTGCCATCAGCCGGCCGGATCCGCGTCCACCGAGCCGTGGACGACGACGACCAGCGGACGCCCACCGATCGACGCCAGCACGTCCGCCGCCTCGTCAGCGGGCACGGCGACGACGACCTGCACCGTGGTCGTCGGCGTGGAGAGCACGCCGTCGGTGCGTCCGGAGAGGGCCTGCACCGGCGCCTGCTCCACGACCACCGTCACGCTGCCGTCGGCCTCCGCGGTCGCTCCCGCGGCCGGGTCCGCGAGCGCGTACACGTCGACGAGCTGGCCGCGCTGGAGGCTCGGCGGCACGAAGCCGGCCTGGACCGGCAGGGCCACCTGCACCAGGTCGGCGGGCTCCTCCAGCGCGGACCGCGGCAGCAGCTCACCGGCCTGCACGGCCCGGCCGAGCGTGCGCCCCTCGGGGCGGGTGCTCGTCGAGAGGTACGCCGATGCGGCGTCGTCCAGGCGGACGTCGACGGCGACGAGGTCGTCGGCGTCCAGCTCGGTACCGGCCGCGAGGTCCTCCGCGACCGCCCAGACCGGCACGGTGGCGTCGGCAGCGCTGACCACCCGCGCGCCCAGCAGGACCGAGCCGAGGACGAGCAGGACACCCAGCACCAGCCGGAGATCCAGCCAGCGCGGCGGGCGGACCCGGCGCGGCGTCGGGGCGGGCACCGCTTCTGTCATCGGTGCACCGGGGGCCCGGACCGCCGTCATGCCAGTTCCTCCCGGACGTCATCTGCTCCGATGCCGTCGGTTGACGGCGATCGGATGCAGATGATGCGTCATGGGCGCACTCGGCCGCACTCGCCGTCCACACGTTCGGGTGTGGACGGTTGGCATGTTCCACCTGCAGTGCTGACAGACTGGCCGCGAGAGGACTGGCTGCCAGAGGACGGACGACCGATGCCCACGCCCCGCTTCCTGACCCTCGACGACGTCGCGGAGATCCTCAACGTCTCGTGGTCGCAGGCGTACGCGCTCGTGCGCCGCAAGGAGCTGATCGCGATCCAGATCGGCGGTCGCGGGCAGTGGCGCGTCGAGGTCGACGAGCTCGAACGCTTCATCCAGCAGAAGTACGCCGAGGCCCGCGGGGGCACCGAGCCGGCTCCCGCCGAGGGCGGCTCAGATCCCCGGTGATGACGTGCGGACGACGGCGACCGCGGAGATGACGACCGCCCGCACGCCGTGGACCGCCTCGGCCCGCCGTGGCGCGTCGGCCGGGTGCTCGGCGAGCTCCACGTAGTCCGCACCGACGCGATCCACGGTCCCGACCAGGACCGATCCGTCGTCGAGAACCACCTGCACCGATGCGCGGTCACGCGCCAGACCGCGTAGCGCCCGGCGCAGGTCCAGCCGGCTCCGCACGTGGCCGGGCGCCTCCGCGGCGCCGGTCCGCCGCCCCAGGCCGGTCACGGCCCGCACGGCGGGCGTCGCGACGAGGACGTCCCTGCCGAGCTCGTCGGCGAGCAGCAGCCAGTCGGCGCCCACGTCCGCCAGGACACCGCCGAGGTGCCCCGCACCGCGGACGGTCACGGACACCTGGGCTCCGAGGCTCCCGCGGAGCCGGTCCACGAGAGCCAGCCCGCCGATCTCTGCACGCGCCCGGGATCCGGACTCGGCCCGCTCCCCGGCCGACTCCTCCTCCTCGAACTGCGCCTGCAGATCGGCGAACAGCTGCTGCCACCGCACCGCCCCACCTCCGATCGACAGCGTAGATCCATCTCTTCTCTTGCGTTTGGATGCATTTGCTTGCTTTCATCTGCATTCGTCACTGACGAAGGAGGGGTCGTGTCCGTTCGCCGCCTGGTGCTCACCGGCGCCGCCATGGCCGCTGTGGCCCTCGCGCTGGCCGCCCTGACCCCCGATCTGGGCGCGGCGGCCACGGCCCTGGCCCAGCCGCAGCGCACGGTCGACACCCGCGGCGCCGATGCCCTCGCTGCTGTCCGCCGCCGGACTCACGGCCTGGGTCGTCTGGGCCTGGGGCGCGCTCGGCCTGGCCCTGACCGCAGCATCCGCCGTGCCGGGCGCCGTGGGCGGCGCGGCGGGTCGGCTGCTCCGCGTCCTGCTGCCGGCCGGCGCCCGTCGCAGCGCCGCCCTCGCCCTCGGCATCGGGCTCGGGATCGCCGCCCCCGTCCTCCTGAGCAGCCCCGTCGTCGGCACCGGGCACGTGATCCTCGCCGGCGCGACGACGCCGGGAGCCGTCCCCGACTGGCCCGCGGAGCAGCCGGCCGACTCCCACGTCGTCGTCCGCGGCGACTGTCTCTGGGACATCGCCGCCGCTCGGCTCAGCACCGCCGGCTCGCCGGTCACGAACGCGGCGATCGCCGGAGCGGTGCAGGCCTGGTGGTCCGCCAACGCCCAGGTCATCGGGCCGAACCCCGATCTCATCCTTCCCGGCCAGGTCCTCCGCGCACCGCAACCGTGACGCGGCCTCTGGTCCTTCTGCCCGAACCACTACCGAGGAGCCCCCATGACCGTCACGACCGCCCCGGAGGCCCCGCCCGCCGAGCGACCTGCCCTGCAGCTGGTCCGCGTCCGGACGCCGCAACCCCCGCTCGAGGACGTGCGCCGGCCGTTGCGGCTGGTGCTCGACGGCGTCCCGGTTCCGCGGCCGGCCCACCGGCCGGGACCGCGGCCACGCCCCGACCGGGCGGTCGGCATGGACGCCGACTTCGGTCCGGCCTGGTCCCTCCGCAGCGACCTCCCCGATCCGTCGGCGGCCGGGCGACGGCTGATCGCGCTGACCCTGGAGGCGTTCGCCGGCCGGCGGCCCCTGCTCCAGCTGCAGCCGCTCACCTCGGCCGGGGTGTTCGCCGCGCTCTCCGCCGGGCGACGTCCCCGGTGGTGCGAGGGCACGGCGCCCGTGCTCATCGGCCGGGTCCACGTGTGCGAACCGGTCGACGGGGTCGCGGAGATCAGTGCCGTCGCCCGACGGGGCGGGCGGGCGCACGCCGTCGCCGCCCGTCTCGAGGGCATCGACGGGCGCTGGCGGTGCACGGCCCTCCAGATCGGGTGACCGGTCGAGCCCGGGGTCAGCCGGCCAGGGCCAGCACCTCGTCCAGGCCGGCCTGCAGGTCCTCGGCCAGCCCCTCCGGGTCGGTCACCGCGATCGCGTCGACGTTGATGCCGATGCAGCACTGGTCCTCGTGCGAGAGCAGCGTGATCATCGCGGCGCAGCCGGGCAGCGGGCCGAACGGGTACATCCGCACGATCCGCGAGCCGGCGATGTAGACGGGGTGGTTCACCCCCGGCATGTTCGACACCTGCACGTCGTTCGCGCTGGTCAGTGACCCGGACAGCGCCCCGATCACCGGCGCCGGCAGCCAGCCGAGGAACGGTGCGACCAGGCCCTCGACCGAGCTCGAGCCACTGGTGTCCCGAGCCGACAGCACGAACTCGCGGATCACCTTGATCCGCTCGGCCGGGTCCGGTTCGTCCAGCGCCGCGGTGAACCGCGCGCCGGTGAACCGGTTGCCGCCCTGCGGGTCGTCCTGCGCGCGCAGGCTGATCGGGATGCCGAGGGTCAGCGTGCCGACCCGTGCGCCCACCCGCTCGTGGTACCGGCGGAACCCGCCGAGGATGCCCGCGAGGAAGCCGTCGTTCAGCGAGCCACCGGCCGCCTTCGACCCGGCCTTCAGGTCGGCCAGCGGCACCTCGAGCACCTCGAAGCGCCAGCTCCCGCCGCGCGTCTTCAGCAGCTCCGAGCCGCTCGGCGGCGGCGCCACCGTCCGCGCCGCCGACCGCGCGGCGTCCACCACGGAACTCGCCGCCTCCATCGGCCGCAGCAGACCGCCGAGCCCGCCGGCCCGACGCAGCAGCCCCAGCGGTGCGGCCTTCACGGCCTCGGCGATCTGCCCGGTCAGCAGCTCCGTGCGGGTGACCGCACCCGGTACGGGCACCGGCGGCTCGGGGCGCGACGGGTCGTGCTCCGCCGTCCGGCTGTGCAGCTTGCTCATCAGCTGGACGGCGCCGAGGCCGTCGGTCGTGCTGTGGTGGGTCTTGACGACGTAGCCCGCCCGCCCGTCGGCGAGACCCTCGACGAAGAGCACCTCCCAGAGCGGCCGGTCGCGGTCGAGCGGTGCCGACGCGAACTCGCTGACGACGTCGAGCAGCTCGCGCATCGAGCCGTGGTCCTCCAGGCGGACCCGCCGCAGGTGCCGGTCGACGTCCAGCTCCTCGACGGTCACCCAGCGCGGGGCACCGACGCCCAGGGCGGGCTCGACCACCCGCTGCCGCATCCGCGGCACCATCCGCGAGGCCCACTCGTGGGACGCCCGCAGGCGCTCCCAGTCCGGTGCCGGCTCCAGCAGCTCGAGCAGCGTGACGTTGGCCCGCAGCCGCGGATCCGCGGTCTCCGCGCGCCACATCGCCGTCTCCAGCGGGTTCATCTCCGCCGCCATGCCCCAGTCCAGCGGCACGTCCTGCGGCGCGGACCCCTCGCCCGCGCCGGCCTCGGTCACTGTCGGGCGTGACTTCCCCGACCAGTTGGCCAGCGCGTCGACGTACATGCCGCGGACCTCGTCGACCTTCGCGCCGAGGTCCTTCGTCGTCCAGCCGTCGGTCGGGACCGGCGGGAGGACGCGCACCTGCACGGTGCCCGAGTGGATCGTCGTCGAGCCGCGCCACATCAGCTCACCGGCGTTGCGGATGACGATGGGGATGATCGGCACGCCGGCCTGCATGGCGACGTGGAAGGCGCCCTTCTTGAACGGGCCGAGCGACGGCGTCGCCGAGCGCGTGCCCTCCGGCGCGATGACCAGCGAGATGCCCTCGCGGAGCTTCTCCACCGCCGGCTCGAGCGCCTTGCGGGCCTCCGTCGCGTTCTTCCGGTCGACGAACGCGACGTCGGCCAGCCGGAAGGCCAGCCCGAAGCCGGGAGCGTTGGCCAGCTCCTTCTTGGCCACGCCGGTGAAGCCGCCGCGCAGCACCTTGGCCAGGACCAGCACGTCGAGCTGGCTCTGGTGGTTGAACAGGAAGACGGCGGGCCGGGCGGCCAGGTGCTCGGCGCCCTGCACGTCGATGCGGACGCCGGCCAGCGCGCTGCCGAGCTCGCCGCCCAGGGTGATGCCGAGGTCGACGGCCTCGCGGCGGGAGCCGCTGAGCGCCCCGATCGCCACGCCGGCGCCGAAGCCGCCGAGCAGCCCGCCGATGCCGGCCGCGGTGCGCACCAGCTCCAGCGGCCCCCCGCGGCCGCGCCGGCGGAACCGCGCGATCGGCCACGAGTAGTGCCGCGCGGCCGTGACCAGGCCCTTGCCCGGGTTGAGCGCGCGGGCCCGGCCGACGGTGCGCAGGAACGGGACGTCCTCGTCGCCGTTGGAGTACGCGTAGCTCTGCGCCAGGTCGATGTCGTGCCCGGCGGCGAACTCGCGCACGGCGGCCGCCTTGCCGGCCCGCCACAGCAGCGGACCGCCCGGCCGGCCGGTGCAGACGCCGTCCTCGATCTCCACCGGCGAGACGAGCACGTGCTCCACGCCCATGGCCCGCGCGGCCGGCTCCACCTGGAACCGGGTGGCCGACGAGGCCAGGACGACGGTGTGCCCGGCCTGCAGGTGCGCCGCCACCAGCCGCCAGGCCTCGGGGAACAGCGAGCCGGCGATGCCCTGCACGAACAGCCGCTCCCCCAGCTCGACGAGCTCGTCCTCGGTGCGGTTGGCCCAGGCGCGCATGCCGAGCACGGTGAACTTCTCGAAGTCCTCCTCGGTCGTCACGCCCTGCAGACCGGTGAGCAGCAGCTCCCCCAGGTCGGACGGCGTCACGTGCAGCGACCGCAGGTGGTGCCGGGCGAAGGCGGCCAGCGAGTAGCCGTCGATGACCGTGCCGTCGAAGTCGAAGAACGCGCCGATCCGCGGGCCCTGCGGGCCGGCCTCGACGTCGGCGATCAGCTGATCCTCGGTCCAGACGCCGCCCCGGAACGCGGTCGCGGCCCGGGCGACGGGTCCACCGGGCGCCCCGGCGTCCGTTCCCGGCCTCTCGTCCACGCTCACGGCTCCACTCCCACGGTCTCGCGCCGCGCCGCGGCGTCCAGTTCGTCGATCACTGCTACTCGGCCGACCACGTCGCGGACTTGAGCCGCCCACTCCTGCCGACGGCGGGCCAGCTCCTCCCGTCCGGGGTCGACGAGATCGAGGTTCGCGGCCAGCTTCAGGGCCGACGCGAACAGCTCCCGGGAGAGCGACTCGGGCCCGTGCAGACGCCCCTGCAGCAGCATCTGCTGCCCGACCCCGCTGCACTCGTCCAGGAACTCCGGCTCGACCACCGGCGTCCGCGGATCGCGGGCGGCCAGCCGCTCGGCCACCACCAGCTGCGCGTCGACGAACGAGCGCAGCACCCGGTGGGCCATCAGCAGCGGCGCCCCGCACAGGACGTCGCGGCCGTCGGCGGTCTCCCACTCCGGGTCCAGCCGCTCCAGCTCGGCCGAGAGCCGCTCCCGGTAGGCCTCCCGCTCGGGGAAGAAGAACTCGAATTTCAGCAGGTCACGCAGCCGCATGGCCTCGTCCCAGCGGTCCGCGGGGTCGTGCAGCATCACCAGTTCGGCGATCGCCCGGTCGACGACGTGGTGGATCGCGCTGTTGCGGTAGAACGCCGCGACGAGGTGCTGCCCGCGCTCGATCGAGTAGACCGGCTCCTCCCCGCCCTCGTACACGGTGACGACGCCCTGCTGCGCCAGCGCCGCGAGCACCCGGCGCACCCCGCGGGCGGTGCCGAGCACCGCGCCGGAGTGCGGCAGGTCCCGCTCGGTCAGGTAGTCCAGCTGCGGGGCGAGCAGCCGCTGCACCTGGGCGAGGGTCAGCGCCCGGTCGCGGACCCCGAGGAGGGCCAGGGTGACCAGCGCCGTCGCCGTCGCCGGGGTGACGGAGTTCACGCCGACGGCGACCTGGAAGGCGACCTTGTGGAGGGTCAGCCGGCGGGCGTCGGGATCGTCCGGGTCGGCGCCGGCGGTCAGCGCCGAGGCCAGCGACAGCGGCTCGGCGAAGCCGACGTGGACGGTGCCCAGCGGGGTGGTCAGCTGCTCGCGGGCGTAGGACGCCAGCCACGACAGCCCCTCCCCCCGCTTGGCGGCGCCGCGCTGCTCGGCGGCCATGAGCGACACCTCGCGCAGCTGGTCGTAGGTGATCGAGACGGGCACCAGGAAGACGTCGTCGACCCGGCCCCGCTCCACCGCGTCGGCGACGTAGCGCAGCAGGCCGTGCCGGGGCGGCCGGAGCTTGCCGGTCCGCGAGCGGCCGCCCTCCATGTACCACTCGAGGTTGAAGCGCTTGGCCAGCAGGAAGGCGAAGTACTCCCGGACGGCGAGCTTGTAGACCTGGTCGTCGCCGAAGCTGCGCCGGATGAACACGATGCCGGCGCGCTTGGCCAGCGACCCCAGCGGCCAGAAGCGCAGGTTGTCGCCGCCGAGCACGTGGTTGCGCGGGAAGTCGTGCCGCGCGAGGACGTCGGCGAGCACCAGCGGGTCGACGTAGGAGCGGTGGCTGGGCAGGAAGACGAGCGGGTAGCGGCGGTTGAGCTCGCGGAGCTTCTCGAGCCCGGCCGTGTCGGCCTCCACCGTCCACGCCTTGGTGTGCAGCGGCCGGAACAGGCCGGTGAAGACCTCCACCGCGGCCGGGTCCATCGCGGCGACCAGCCCCTCGAGGGCGGCGACGGCGTCGGTGCGCACCTCCTCCTCGGGCTGCTCGAGCCGCTCGGCCAGCAGCCGCACCTCGCTCCGGAACGCGGCGCTGTACTGGATCGCCTCGGACACGTGCCGGGGCACCTTGGCGCCACTGCCCACCACGATGCGCTCGGCGCGGTCGAGGGCGAGCGCGGCCTGGTGCGCCACGAAGCGGGTCAACGAGCCGGTGCCGTCCCAGCGGCCGGAGAGCTCCGCGACCGTGGCCGGCTCGGCGACGACGACGCGGGCACGCTCCGGATCCCGCCGGAGGGCCGCCTTCTGCAGCGGCCGCGGCGGACGCCGGCGCAGGGACAGCGCCACGTTCGCCACGCGCCCGCGCGTCCGCCGGCCGTCGTCCCCATCCGCGGGACGGCGGGGCACCCAGGCCACCCGGAGCGCCGTCACGAGCGTGTCCGGGTCGGCGCCGCGCAACGGCCCGGCGAGCGCCTCGGCCCTCAGCGGCAGCACCGTGACCTGCCGCTCGCCGAGGTCGGGCAGCGCGCCCTCGACCAGCCGCCGCTCCGCCTCGCTCGAGGCGTCGACCAGCACGATCGCCGGGGCGTCGCTGCCCCGTAGTTCCGTCATGTGCGCCACCTAACCGCAGGAAACCGTGACGACACCCTTCCCCGGCGCGCGTGCGAAAGCGAACCGGTGACCGATTGACAACTTGGTTGTCCATCGCCAGGATAGCGACAACCAGGTTGTCTATCTGGTCCGTCGAAGGAGGAGCCACCATGAGCCACATCCGTCTGGACGACGCCCGGACGACGGAGACGCCGGCCGCCACGATGCGCACGTACGCGAGCCCCACCACGCCGGTGCGCGCGGACATCGCCGTGTGGCGCACCCAGATGGCGGGCGGAGCCAGCGGTCCCCTGCACACGGTCGACACCGACCAGGTCGTCGTCGTGGTCGAGGGCCGGCTGTCGGCCGAGATCGACGGGCACAGCTGCCTGGTGCCCGCCGGCGACTCGGTCGTGCTCCCCGCGGGGGTGCAGCGGCGCCTCACCGCCGGAGAGGATGGTCTCGTGACGCTCACGGCCTCGACGCCTGCCGCCACCGCCCGGGTGGGCGACGGCGACCCCGTGCCGGTGCCCTGGACCCGGTGAACATGGACCCGGTGAACGTGGACCCGGTGAACTGGACCCGGTGAGCCAGGTGCCCCTGGTCCGGCTGCTCTCCATGGCCATGGCCGTGGGGCTGGACGAACTGCACGAGGAGCTCGCCGCCGCCGGTCATCCGGACCTGCGGCCGGTCCACGGCTTCGCGCTCAACGCGGTGGCCGGCGGAGCCCGCACGGCCTCCGAGCTCGCCCGCGCGCTCCGCATGACCAAGCAGGGCGCCGCCAAGCTCGTCACGACCCTGGTGAGCAACGGCTACCTCGCGCCGGCTCCGGCGGAGGGCGACGCGCGCTCCAAGCCCCTGACCCTCACGGCACGCGGCCGGTCCGCCATCGAGGCGTCCGTCGCCATCCAGGACCAGATCGAACGACGGTGGGCCGCCTCGGTGGGCGACGAGGGCGTGCAGGCGATGCGAGCCGGACTGCTCGGCGCCGTCCTGGCGGTGAACGACGGCCGCCTGCCGTCACCGCGCCCGGCCTGGTGAGATCGCGCCGCGGGCTGGCCGCCGTGTCCTGCGCCGCCCTCATGGCCACGGCCTCCTGCACGAGCGACACGACCGAGCCGGACGAGGCGCCGTCAGCCCAGCCGATCGACGTCACCACGCTGACCGGCCGCATCGTGGTGACCGATGCCGACGACATCTACTCCGCCAACGCCGACGGCACGGGAGTGCGCCGGCTGACGACCGGAGCCGGACCGGAGATCGACGCCGCCTGGGCGCCGGACGGGTCCCGCGTCGTCTACCGGGACTCGCAGCGCGGCTTCAACAACGACGACGAGATCTTCGTGGTGGACGCCGACGGCACCGGCGCAACCAACCTGACCAACGATCCGGCGAACGACTGGGGACCCGACTGGTCCCCCGACGGCCGCACCATCGTCTTCAACTCCGACCGCGACGGCCTGCCCATGGGTGGCTACCTCGTGAACCCGGACGGGACCGACCTCCGCCGCATCCCGACCGATTCCTGGGTCGAGTACCCGGCCTGGTCGCCCGACGGGACGCGGATCGCGTTCATGGGCGGACCGAGCGCCAGCAACTACGACATCTGGGTCGTCGACACCGACGGCACCGACCTCGTCCAGCTGACCGACGCCCCCGGGCAGGACGGCTGGCCGGCCTGGTCACCCGACGGCGACCGCATCGCCTTCACCTCGGTGCGCGACGACTGCCGGTTCTCCGACGCCGACGACTGCCGCAGCGGCGATCCCGCGGAGGACGACCCGCACCGCGACGTGTGGGTCGTCGACGCCGACGGCACCGACCTGGCCCGGGTCAGCCCGGAGTACGGCCAGTTCGTCACCTGGTCGCCCGACGGGCAGTACCTGCTCGTCTACGGCCGGGAGCTCTACGTGATCCGCCCGGACGGCACCGGCCGGGCCCCGCTGGACGTCGACGGACTCACCGACGGCGTCTTCCCGGACTGGGTCGCGTAGCGCCTCAGCGGCTGGGCGCCCCGTGGCAGAGCTTGTACTTCTTGCCCGAGCCGCAGGGGCAGGGCGCGTTCCGCGGCGTCTCCTTGGTGCCGGTCACCGTGGCCGACTTGGCGGCCTTGGCCGCGCCGGACTCCTTCGGTGCGGCGTCCAGGGTCGGCGCCGAGTAGCTGAGCTGGTCCGGCGAGGTCTTGGGCGCCTCGAGGCCCTTGACCGCCAGCTGCGGCCCGGTGCCCGACGGCGTCGCGGCGGCCGGCGCCGCAGCACTTCCGTGCCGTGGCCTGAGGCGGCAGGCCGGCGGCCTGCGCAGCCGCGGCCTTCGCCTCGGCGGCCTTGCGGGCGAGCACCTTCGCCGTCCCGGCCTGGGCGGCAGCCAGCGCGGCCGCCTCGGCCTCGTCCTGCTTGGCCTTGGCCTCGGCCTCCTGCTGCTCCTTGGTCTTGACCTCGAGGTTGAACAGGAAGCCGACGGACTCCTCCTTGATGCCGTCGAGCATCGCCATGAACATCTCGTAGCCCTCGCGCTGGTACTCCACGACCGGGTCGCGGTTGGCCATCGCGCGCAGGTGGATGCCGGCCCGCAGGTAGTCCATCTCGTAGAGGTGCTCGCGCCACTTGCGGTCCATGACCGAGAGCAGCACGCGGCGCTCGAGCTCGCGCATGACGTCCGAGCTGAGCGCGGCCTCGCGGTTCTCGTAGGCGGTGTGCACGTCCTCGAGCAGCTTCGCCTTCAGGACGTCGGCGGTGAGCGCCGACTGGTCGCCGTCGGCCTCCGCGTCGAGCAGGTCCTCGATGGTGATGCCGACCGGGTAGAGCGCCTTGAGGCCGGTCCACAGCTGCTCGAGGTCCCAGTCCTCGGCGTAGCCGGTCTCGGTCGCGCCGTCGACGTACGCGCTGATGACGTCGTCGACCATCGACTGCAGCTGCACGTGCAGGTCGGCGCCCTCGAGCACCTTGCGCCGCTCGTCGTAGATGACGGTGCGCTGGCGGTTGAGCACCTCGTCGTACTTCAGGACGTCCTTGCGGACCTCGAAGTTCTGCTGCTCGACCTGGGTCTGCGCCGAGCGGATGGCCCGGGTGACCATCTTCGACTCGATCGGCTGGTCGTCGGGCACCCGGAGGGTGTTCATCATCCCCTCGAGCATCGGCCCGTTGAACCGGCGCATCAGGTCGTCGCCGAGGGAGAGGTAGAACCGCGACTCCCCCGGGTCGCCCTGACGGCCCGACCGACCGCGCAGCTGGTTGTCGATGCGGCGGCTCTCGTGCCGCTCGGTGCCCAGCACGTACAGGCCGCCGGCCTCGACGACCTCCTCGTGCTCGGCCTTGACCTGCGACTTCGCCGTCTCCAGCGCCTCGTCCCAGGCCGCCTCGTACTCCTCCGGCGTCTCGGCGGGCGAGAGCCCGCGGGCCTTCAGCGTCTCGTCGGCGATGAACTCCGGGTTGCCGCCGAGCTGGATGTCGGTGCCACGACCGGCCATGTTGGTCGAGACGGTGACGCCGCCGAGCCGCCCGGCCTGGGCGACGATGTGCGCCTCACGCGCGTGGTTCTTCGCGTTCAGCACCTCGTGCGGGATGCCGCGCTTGAGCAGGAACTTCGCCAGGATCTCGGACTTCTCGACGCTCGCGGTGCCGATGAGGACCGGCTGCCCGGCCTCGTGCCGGTCGGCGATGTCGTCGACGACGGCGTCGAACTTGGCGTTCTCCGTCTTGTAGATGACGTCGGACTGGTCCTTGCGGACCATCGGCCGGTTGGTCGGGATCGGGACGACGCCGAGCTTGTAGGTCTGGTGCAGCTCGGCGGCCTCGGTGGAGGCCGTACCGGTCATCCCGGCCAGCTTCTCGTAGAGCCGGAAGTAGTTCTGGAGGGTGATCGTGGCGAGCGTCTGGTTCTCGTCCTTGATCTTCACCTTCTCCTTGGCCTCGATGGCCTGGTGCATGCCCTCGTTGTAGCGGCGGCCGGCCAGCACGCGGCCGGTGAACTCGTCGACGATGAGCACCTCGCCGTTGCTGACGATGTACTGCTGGTCGCGGTGGAAGAGCTCACGTGCCTTCAGCGCGTTGTTCAGGTAGCCGATCAGCGGGGTGTTGGCCGCCTCGTAGAGGTTCTCGATGCCGAGCTGGTCCTCGACGAACTCCACGCCCTCCTCGGTGACGGCGACCGTGCGCTTGGCCTCCTCCACCTCGTAGTGGAGGTCCTTCTTCATGAGCGGGATGATCCGCGCGAACTCCGTGTACCACTTGGCGGCCGACTCGGCGGGGCCGCTGATGATCAGCGGGGTGCGGGCCTCGTCGATGAGGATCGAGTCGACCTCGTCGACGATCGCGTAGAAGTGGCCGCGCTGGACCAGGTCGCCCTTGCTCCAGGCCATGTTGTCGCGCAGGTAGTCGAAGCCGAACTCGTTGTTCGTGCCGTGCGTGATGTCGCACAGGTACTGCTCGCGGCGCAGCGTCGGCTGCTGTCCCGACACGATCGTGCCGACGTTGAGCCCGAGGAAGCGGTGCACCCGGCCCATCCACTCGGCGTCGCGGGAGGCCAGGTAGTCGTTGGTGGTGACCACGTGCACGCCGTTGCCGGCGAGCGCGTTGAGGTACGCGGGCATGACGCCGGTCAGGGTCTTGCCCTCACCGGTCTTCATCTCCGCCACGTTGCCCAGGTGCAGGGCGGCGCCGCCCATGATCTGCACCCGGTAGTGCCGCTGGCCGAGCGTGCGGGTGGCGGCCTCGCGGACGACGGCGAAGGCCTCCGGGAGCAGCGAGTCCAGCGACTCGCCGTCGGCGTACCGCTCCTTGAACTCGTCGGTCTTGGCTCGCAGTTCCGCGTCGGTCAGCTCGGCCGTCTCGTCGGACAGCGACTCCACCGCATCGGCGATGCGGTTGAGACGACGGAGGATCTTGCCTTCACCGGCACGGAGCAGTTTCTGGAACACCACACCCCCAGCGTAGGCGGCGATGCGGCATCGAACCTGCACCAACAGCCCAGTGGCCTGCTCCGTAGCCTTCCCAGGTGCCACTCGATCCCCACGACCTGCCCGAGAGCGTCCTGGAGTTCCTCACCGAGCGGCACCTGGCGACCCTCACGACGCTGCGCGCCGACGGCAGTCCGCACGTCGTCCCGGTCGGCGTCACCTTCGACCCGGCCACGTCGACCGCCCGGGTCATCACCTCGGGCGGCTCGGCGAAGGTCCGCCATGTCCGCGCCGGGCAGGCCCGGGTGGCCGTCTGCCAGCTGGAAGGCCGCCGGTGGCTCACCCTCGAGGGGACGGCGGTGGTCCGGGACGACGCGGCGTCGGTCGCCGACGCCGTCGAGCGCTACGCCCGCCGCTACCGGCAGCCGAGGGTCAACCCGCTGCGCGTCGTCATCGAGATCTCGGTGGACCGGATCCTCGGCCACGCCTGAAAGAGGACCCCGTCCTCCCCACCCTTCGCACGCTCAGGGCGGGACCCGAGACGGGGCCATGATGTGCACGTGGATGTGACCGGCGTCGACCTGATCACCGAGGCGGTGCGCACCGAGCGCCTCCTGCTGCGCCCGTACCGCCGGGACGACGTCGACCCGGTGTACCGCGCCTGCCAGAGCCCCGACCTGCAGCGCTGGCTGACCGCGCTCCCCTCGCCGTACACGCGGGAGGCGGCCGCCGACTTCGTCACCGGCATCGCGCCGCGCGGTCGGGCTGCCGGGACCGACCTCGGCTGCGCGATCGACGTGGACGGCGAACTGGTGGGGTCGTGCGGTCTGCACGCGCTCACCACCGGCCGGCTCGGGCCGGAGGTCGGCTACTGGGTCGCGCCCTGGGCCCGCCGCCAGGGCTACGCCTCGGAGGCCGCGCGCGGGCTGGCGCAGTGGGCGCTCGACCACGGGGCGCCGCGCGTGCACCTGTTCGCCGACATGCAGAACGAGCCGTCGCAGGCCACGGCGCGGAAGGCGGGCTTCGTGCAGGAGGGCGTCGTGCGCGGCTGCCTGGAATACCGGGACGGCACCCGGGGCGACGCGGCCCTGTTCGGGCGGCTGGCCGACAGCTGAGCGGTGGGAGGGCGCTCGCGCGCCCTCCCACCGGGCGTCAGGTGTGCGCGGCTACGGCGTCGGCCGCGTGCTTCGGTGCGTGCGCGGCGTCGCCGTTGAGGGGGACGTCGGTCAGGCGGATCAGCCCGTAGTCGTAGGCGTGCCGGCGGTAGACGACCGTCGGCTGGCCGGTATCGGCGCACTGGAAGAGATAGAAGTCGTGGCCGACCAGTTCCATCTCGTGGAGGGCCTGGTCGACGGTCATCGGGGTGGCGGGATGCTGTTTCTCCCGCACGACGCGCCCGGGCAGGTGCTCGTCGAGGTCGGTGACGTAGGGGCCGTCGGCGAGCCGGCGGTCCAGGTCGAGCGACGCCTCGACACCTACGGCGGTGTTGTCGGCCATGCGGACGCTGGCCGGCGTACGGCGGCCGTGGTGCACGCGTCGGCGGTCGGCCGCGCGGCGCAGGCGGTTGTCGAGCTTCTGCGCGGCCAGGTCGAGCGCTGCGTAGAAGTCGGCGCCGTCGGCCTCAGCACGGACGACGGGGCCTTTTCCGCGGAGGGTGATCTCCACGCGCTGGCAGTGGGCGGACTGGCGCGGGTTCTTCTCGTGGAAGAGCTCCACGTCCACCCGCAGGATCTTCAACTTGCCGTCGAATCGGTCGATCTGACCGACCTTGTCCTCGACGTGCTGGCGGTAATGCTCGGGGACTTCGACGTTGCGACCACGGACCACGATCTCCATGAGACCTCCCGGTAGGACGGGCTGTAGTCGCTTCGACGCTAGTCCCTCCGGTCCGGTCCCGACAGTCCGGCGAGCGGTCTCGGAACCACCTCGCAGGCGTGTCGCAGCGTTCTCGCAGGTGAGCGCCCTCACAGCCGTTTCGGGGTGGCCGCCACGACCGCGGCGAGCACGACCGGGCCGCCCGGGAGGGCCCGCTCGAGTGCTCCCGCCGCCTCGGTGAGCGTCGCCCCGCTGGTCACCACGTCGTCGACGACGACGAGTTGCGTCCCCGCCACGTACGCCCCGGAGGATTCGACGACGAAGCTCCCCGCCAGGTTGGCCCGCCGCTGGGCCACCGACAGCTCGGCCGAGTCCCGGATCCGGCCACGACGGCGGAGCAGCCGGACAGCACCCGCATCGACACCCGCCGCCCGCAGCTCGGCCACCGCCGCCGAGGTCAGCTCGCGGACGTGGTCCCGGCCGCGGGTGCGCACGGCCGCCGCCGTGCTCGGCACCGGCACGAGCACCATCGGCCTGCGCGGCCCCGGGACGGCGGCCGACGACCGCGGCCACCGCGAGCGCCAGCGCCGTGCCCAGCGGCTGCGCCAGCTCGGCGCGACCGCGCTCCTTGAACGCGATCAGCGCCGAACGCACCGGCCCCGCGTACGCACCCGCCGCGGCCGCCGGCGGGAAGCCGTCGGGGAACCGCCGCGGCGTGGCCGGGTGGGGCTGCGCCAGCAGGGTGCGGCACCGCCGGCACAGGACGGCGCCCGGCAGGCCGCAGCCCGCGCAGGTGCGGGGCAGCACGAGGTCGGCGAGCGCGCCCAGCACCGCGTCACCCTATGGCCCCGTCCCGAGGCCGGACGGGTCCTTCCTCAGAGGGGATAGAACGGCTCGCTCCCCCGGCGCGGCTCGGCCCCGGGCTCGATCGTCACCCACGTGTTGCCGCCGGTGAGCTGCCAGATCGCCCCCTGGGCGACCACGAGCGGCGCGCGGGTGGGCGCGGCCGCGATCGAGGTCGGGTCGTCCGGCAGGCCGGACACCGTCACGTCGTCCAGCCCCCAGCCGTCCACGCCGACGAGGTAGGGACTGGTCCGGTCGTCGCCGGCGCCGCCGGCCAGCACCAGCAGCTCCTCGCTGTCCCGCCAGGCGACGTCGACGACCTGGGTGAGCGTCGGTGCGATCGGACGCAGGTCGCGCAGCGCGACGCCGCCCTCCTCGTCGCGCACGACGGTGCCCACGGAGAGCACGGAATCGGCGACGACCGCGGCCCGGACGCCGTCCGGGGAGAGCTGCAGGACCTCGGTCCCGGCCGGCAGCGTGGTGGCCTCGACCTGACGCGGCCGGCCGCCGGACTGCACCAGGAAGACCTCCGCGCCGTTGCGGACCACCCAGATCTCGGCGCGGGTGGCGGCGACGGTCGGCGCGGTCAGCGTCTCGCCGTCGAGCACCGGCGTCAGGCGCGCCGCCGTACGGGCCGGCCCACAGCTGCTGGCCGCTCCCGTCTGGACGCGACCCCCGCGAGGAAGTTCAGCTCCCCGGTGCGGGGGTCGATCTTCGACCGCGGCGCTGGTGAAGCCGGTACGTGCCGTCGCCCGCCGGACCGGGCACCGCGCTCGCCGGTGCTCACCACCCGCACCGCGCCGTCCTGGACGTAGTGGGCGACCGAGTTCACCGGCACCGAGTTCGGGTCGAAGGACACCCAGTCGTCGATGGTCTGCTGCGCCGGGATGTCGTCGAACTGGACCACCTCGCCGTCGACCCGGATCTGCACGGTCTGGATGCCGAGCTGGCGCAGCGTCCAGACCACCTGCGCGGAGATCCCGGCCAGGACGGCCTCGGTGTCGCTGCCCAGCCCGGTCAGGTCGACGACGGCCGACGAGTTCCGTTCACCGTCACGGCGCTGCGCAACTGCACCTCGCCGCCGGAGAGGGGGTTGCGCACCCCGGCCGACAGCGCGGCCGAGGGACCCTCGAGCACGCGGTTGAGCAGCGCCGTCGGCTGTGCCTCGCCGCTGATGAGGTAGCGGGGGTCGGGGACGACGCGGGTACCGGTGGGGTCCAGGAAGTAGGCCAGCCGGCGGTCGTAGAGCCGCTCGAAGTCGGGCTCGAGCATGATCAGCCCGTCCGGCGGGTTGGCGATCCGCCACTCGCCGTCCACCTCCTCGAGCGTGAACTCCCGGGGGAGCTGGCCCTCGCCGTCGACGTCGAAGATGCCGCGCTGGTCGACCGTGCCGATCAGGTCCGCGGTCAGCCGCACGGCACCCTCCGTGGTGACGCTCGCGGAGTAGTCCTGGCTGATGATCGAGATGGTGCCCTCGTCGCTCCACGTCTCGGCGGCCTGCTCGGTGAGGAACTCGCGAGCGACCGGGTGGTCGGCCCGCCGTGCTGGCGGCGGCGTCGATGAACCCGCGGACGATCTGCTCCTGCGTCGCACCCGGCTCCGGCGGGAGCGGCTCGATGCCGACCTCCTGGGCGGGGCGCTCGGGCACCTGGGTGATCTGCACGGTCGCGGTCTCCAGCGGCACCGTCGAGCACGCCGCCAGCCCGGGCAGCAGGCCGAGGAGCACCGCCAGCACCGCGCGCCGACGGATCACGTCGGAGTCCCGGGACGCGGCCGCAGGAAGGCCGGCCGCAGCGGCAGCGGCGAGCCGGTCAGGTCGCCACCGGCGACCAGCGGCAGGGTGAGCCGGAACTGGGCGCCGGCGCCGGGCTGGCCCCAGACCTGCAGCCAGCCGCCGTGCAGCCGGGCGTCCTCGAGGCTGATCGAGAGGCCGAGACCGGAGCCGCCGACCGTCCGCACCCGCGAGGGGTCGGCGCGCCAGAACCGGTCGAAGACGTGCTGCGCCTCGGCGGGGCTGAGCCCGACCCCCGAGTCGCGGACGGTCACCGCGGCGGCCGTCTTGTTGGCGGCGAGCGTGATCTCGACCGGGTGGCCGGCGCCGTGCTCGATGGCGTTGCCGACCAGGTTGCGCAGGATCCGCTCCACGCGCCGGTCGTCGACCTCGGCGATGATCTCCTCGTCGGGCCGGTCGACGTCCAGTTCGCACTCGTGCAGCTCGGCCAGCGAGTACATCCCGGCGGCCACGCGGGCGACCAGCGCGCCGAGGTCGGTCGGCTCGGGGTCGAGGACGGCGGCCCCGGCGTCGTAGCGGCTGATCTCCAGCAGGTCGGTGAGCAGCGACTCGAACCGGTCCAGCTCCGCCCGCAGCAGCTCCGCGGACCGGGCGACCGCCGGCGGGAAGTCGCCACGCGCCTCGTGCAGCACGTCGGCGGCCATCTGCACGGTGGTCAGCGGGGTGCGCAGCTCGTGCGAGACGTCGGAGGTGAACCGCTGCTGCAGCTGGGAGAGGCCCTCCAGCTGGGTGATCTGCCGCTGCAGGCTGTCGGCCATGGCGTTGAAGCTGGTGGCCAGGCGGGCCAGGTCGTCCTCGCCGCGGACGGTCATCCGGTGCTCGAGCTGCCCCTCGGCGAGCAGTTGCGCGGTGCCCGCCGCCCGGCGGACCGGGTCGACGACCAGCCGCGTGACGAGCACACCGATGCCCACCACGAACAGGGTCAGGGCGATGCCGCTGATGATGACCGTGCTGCGGATCAGGGAGAGGCTCTCCTCCTCCTGCGTCAGCGGGAAGACGTAGTAGAGCTCGATCTGCTCGGTGCCGGCCGTCTCGGTGAGCACCGGCGCCCCGATCAGCAACGACGGCTGCAGCTCCCGCTCGTCGTCGGGCATCGGGTGGTACTTGTACGACTGCCCGCCGTTGTCGACGTCGGCGCGCAGGTCCTCGGGCAGGGCGTCGACGATGAACCGGCGGCTGGAGGCCGGCGGGGCCTCGCGCGTCTCGGTCCGGTAGAGCATGACGACGTCGAAGTCGCCGGCCGCGCCGCCGCGGTTGAGCAGCTGGGTGACGGTGCGGTCGAGGGTCGTGCGGACGCTGGCCGCGTCACCGGTCGCGATGCCGGTGACCTGGCTCTGCGCGTAGAAGACGCCGTCCTGGGCCTGGTCGATCGCCGCCTCGCGCTTGACCCGCAGCAGCTGGTCGCGGATCTGGCTGAACAGCACCAGGCTGACGATGACCACGACCGTGCCGGCCACGACCATCGTGATCGCGCCGATGCGGATCTGCAGCGACGAGCGCCAGAGGCGCACGGCTCGTGACGCGAGCCGGCTGACCCCGCGCCGCACCCGCCGCTGGAGCGTGCGCATCCGCCGGGACAGGGCACCGCGCACGCGCGGCAGCTGCCCGCGCGACGGACGCGCGCGCTCGGGCGACGCCGCGACATCGACGTCGCCGGCGGGCAGATCCGTCCGGGTCACAGCCCCATTGTCACCGTTACGGCGGGCCGGCCTTGTAGCCGACGCCCCGGACCGTCAGCACGACCTCGGGCTTCTCGGGGTCGCGCTCGATCTTGGCGCGCAGGCGCTGCACGTGGACGTTGACCAGCCGGGTGTCCGCGGCGTGCCGGTAGCCCCACACCTGCTCGAGGAGCAGTTCGCGGGTGAACACCTGGCGCGGCTTGCGGGCCAGCGCGACCAGCAGGTCGAACTCCAGCGGGGTCAGCGCGATCGGCACGCCCTCCCGGGTGACCTGGTGGGCGGGCACGTCGATCTGGACGTCCCCGATGCTCAGGTTCTCGGCCTGGCCGGTCTCGCCGCGTCGGAGCTGGGCGCGCACACGCGCGACCAGCTCGACCGGCTTGAACGGCTTGGTGACGTAGTCGTCGGCGCCGGCCTCCAGGCCCTGGACGACGTCGATCGTGTCGCCCTTCGCCGTCAGCATGACGATCGGGACCGTCGACTGCGTCCGGATGTCCTGGCAGATCTGCAGGCCGTTGCGGCCGGGCAGCATCAGGTCCAGGAGCACCAGGTCGGGTCGCGTCTGCTGGAAGACGCCGACCGCGCGGTTGCCGTCGGACACGAACGCAGGTTCGTAGCCCTCGCGGCGCAGCACGATGCCGAGCATCTCCGCGAGGGCGGCGTCGTCGTCGACGACCAGGACACGGCCGCGACTGGGCCCGTTCTGGGGAGCGGTGGGTGGCACGGGGCCCATTCTGCGCTGTCCAGGGCCGAACGTGGCCTACCCATCCGGGTGAGCCCCGTTCGAGCCCCTCTCAGTAGCGGTAGTGGTCGCTCTTGAAGGGGCCCTCGACCGGCACGCCGAGGTAGTCGGCCTGCACCTTGGACAGCTCGGTGAGCTGCACGCCCAGCGCGTCGAGGTGCAGCCGCGCGACGTGCTCGTCGAGCTTCTTCGGCAGCACCGTGACCGCCGGCTCCTGGCCCTCGTAGGCCGCGCGGTTGTTCCACAGCTCGATCTGCGCGAGCACCTGGTTGGAGAACGACGCGCTCATGACGAAGCTGGGGTGCCCGGTGGCGTTGCCCAGGTTCAGCAGCCGGCCCTCGGAGAGCACGATGATCGTGTGGCCGTCCTCGAACCGCCACTCGTCGACCTGCGGCTTGATCGTCGTCCGGACGACGCCCGGGGTGCGGGCCAGCCCGGCCATGTCGATCTCGTTGTCGAAGTGCCCGATGTTGCCGACGATCGCCTGGTGCTTGGTCCGGGCGAGCTGCTCGGCGGTGATGATGTCCTTGTTGCCGGTCGCGGTGATGATGATGTCGGCCTTGCCGATGACCTCGTCGAGCGTGGTCACCTCGTAGCCGTGCATCGCGGCCTGCAGCGCGCAGATCGGGTCGATCTCGGTGACGATCACGCGGGCGCCCTGGCCGCGCAGCGACTCCGCGCAGCCCTTGCCGACGTCGCCGTAGCCGCAGACGACGGCGACCTTGCCGCCGATCATCACGTCGGTGGCGCGGTTGATGCCGTCGATCAGGGAGTGCCGGCAGCCGTAGAGGTTGTCGAACTTGCTCTTGGTGACCGAGTCGTTGACGTTGATCGCCGGGAACAGCAGCCGGCTGTCGCGCGCGAGCTCGTAGAGCCGCATGACGCCGGTCGTCGTCTCCTCGGTGACGCCCTTGATGCCCTCGCCGATGCGGGTCCAGTAGCCGGCGTCGTCGGCCAGCGTGCCGCGCAGCACGTCGAGGATGACGCCGTACTCCTCGGAGTCGGCCTCGGTGGTGTCGGGGACGGCGCCGTCGGCCTCGAAGCGGGTGCCGAGGTGCACGAGGAGCGTGGCGTCGCCGCCGTCGTCCAGGAGCATGTTCGGGCCGACCACGTCGCCGTTGTCGTCGCGGAACTCGAAGAGGCGCTGGGTGCACCACCAGTACTCGGGCAGGCTCTCGCCCTTCCAGGCGAAGACCGGCACGCCGGCGGGCTCCTCGGGGGTGCCGTCGCCGACGACGATCGCCGCGGCGGCGTGGTCCTGGGTGGAGAAGATGTTGCAGCTGACCCAGCGGACGTCGGCGCCCAGCGCGGTCAGGGTCTCGATGAGGACGGCGGTCTGCACGGTCATGTGCAGCGAGCCGGCGATGCGGGCGCCGGCGAGCGGCTGCTGGTCGCCGTACTCGGTGCGCAGGGCCATGAGGCCGGGCATCTCGTGCTCGGCGAGGGAGATCTCCTTGCGGCCGAAGCCGGCGAGGGAGAGGTCGGCGACCTTGAAGTCGGCGTGCTGAAGGGTGCTGGCGGTCATGTCGCTCCAGGGTTCTGCCCGCCCGCGACGGGCTGGGGTTCTCAGGACTGAGCGAGCATGCCGAGGCTTCGGCGGGGCTCGTGCCGTCGTCCAGGGTACCCGGGTCGGGCGCTCAGGCCAGGTTGGTGGTGGCCCGGTAGAGGACGGCGGGACCGCGGGCGCTCAGGGGCGCACCGGCGGGCACGAACACCGCCTGGCCCTTGTCGAGGGTGACCTCGCCGTCGGCGGAGGCGAGGACGGCGGTGCCCTCGGTGCAGAGCACGACCTGCGGGCCGGCGGTGGTCAGCGTTCCCGGTTCGGCGCCGAGCTGGCAGCGGGTCAGGTCGAAGTCCTCGACCGGGACGGGGTAGCGCAGGCCGCCGGGCCCCAGCACCGGGTGGAGCACCGGGACCTTGCCGTCGGAGAAGTCGAGCACCTCGATGAGCGCGGCCAGGTCGACGTGCTTCGCGGTGAGCCCGCCGCGCAGCACGTTGTCCGAGCTGGCCATCACCTCGACGCCGGCCCCGGACAGGTAGGCGTGCAGGTTCCCGGCGGGCAGGAAGACCGCCTCGCCCGGCGCGAGCTTGAGGTGGTTGCACATCAGCGAGATGACGACGCCGGGGTCACCCGGGTAGATCTCGGCGAGCGTGGCCGCCCAGCGGTAGGTGTTGATGAACTCGGGGTCGTGGGCGGCGACGAACCGGGCCGCCGCCTCCGCGACCGCGCTCACCAGCGCCGTGCGGCGCTTGCCCGACAGCGCGATCAGCTGCGGGATCGCCGCCTGCAGCCCGCCGCGGGCCAGCGCCGCGATCGTGGGCTTGAGGTCGGGCACCTGCAGCTTGGCCAGGCAGTGCAGCGACTCCTCGACGGGCCGGAACCCGCAGAGCGCCTCGAAGGTGGTCAGCGCGAGCAGCAGCTCGGGCTTGTGGAACGGGTCCTTGAACGACCGCGTCGAGTCCTCGCGCGGGACGCCGGCGGCCTCCTCGGCGGCGAAACCGGCCTGCGCCTGCTCCATCGTCGGGTGCGCCTGCAGTGACAGCGGGGTGTCGGCGGCGAGCACCTTCAGCAGGAAGGGCAGCCGGGCACCGAACCGCTCGACGACGGCGGGCCCGAGCAGCGCGTGCGGATCGCTCGTGATGGCGTCGGTCAGCGGTCGGCCGTCGGGCAGCATGCTGGGCTCGTCGGGGTGCGCACCCACCCAGAGCTCGGCGTGCGGCCGATCGGCCGGAACGGGGTGCCCGAGGAGTTCGGGGATGACCGTCCGGCTACCCCACGGGTAGAAGCGCACACCGTTGCTGAGCTGCCACATCGAGGTCAGGCTACGGTGCGCACCCCGCCGATGGGACGCATCACCCCCGTCGGGGGGAGACCTCCGCCGGTGCCCGCACGTCGGGGGCGCCGAGCCGCGCGGCGTCGGCGGTGCGGTCGTCGGGCATCCGCTGCGACTCGCGTTCGGCGGCCACCCGCGCCGTGTAGTGCTCGACCTCCCGCGAGGTGCGCTCGGCGTCCCAGCCCAGCGGCCCGGCCATCAGGGCCGCGACCTCCGGTGCCGACTCCACGCCGCGGTGCCCGGTCTCGATCGACACCCGGGTCCGACGGGTCAGGACGTCGTCGAGGTGCAGCGCTCCCTCGGCGACGACGGCGTGCACGACCTCCGCCGCCAGGTAGTCCGGTGCCCCGGTGAGCGGTTGCTCGAGCGCGGGATCGCGGCGGGCCAGGTCGAGGACGTCGCCGATCCGGTCCCCGTGGCGGTGCAGCAACCGCTGGATCGTCTCCTCCGGCAGACCCGCCTCGGCGGCGATCTCGGCGGCCCGGTCGCGCACCGTCGTCCAGTCCCGGGCGCCGACCAGCGGCAGGTGCGCGGTCCGCGACCCGGGCACGCCGGGGAGCACGGCGGCCGCGGCGTCGACGGCGTCCTCGGCCATCACCCGGTAGGTCGTGTACTTGCCGCCGGCGACCAGCACGAGGCCCGGCACGGGGGTGACGACGGCGTGCTCGCGCGAGAGGCGGCTGGTGTCGTCGGACTCCCCGTGCAGGAGCGGACGGAGTCCGGCGTAGACGCCGAGGATCGAGTCGGCGCTCACCGGTCGGGTGAGCACGCGGTTGACCTGGTCGAGCAGGTAGGCGATGTCGGCGCTGCTGGCCGCCGGATGCGCCCGGTCCAGCTTCCACGGGGTGTCGGTCGTGCCGATGATCCAGTGGTCGCCCCACGGGATCACGAACAGCACGCTGGTCGTCGTCCGCAGGATCAGGCCGGCGGGCGAGCTGTCCGGCCCGTCGATCGCCGAGCGCGGCACCACCAGGTGGACGCCCTTGGACGCGCGGACCCGGAGGCTCGGCGCGGAGGCGCCGAGCATGGCGCCGATGTCGTCGCTCCAGACGCCGGTGGCGGCCACGACGCTGCGGGCGCGGACGTCGAACGAGGATCCGTCGGTCAGGTCGGCGACGCGGACGCCGACCACGGGCGCCCTGTCTGCCCCACCCATCCCACCGCCGCCGTCGCGCAGCAGGTCGACGACCCGGGCGCTGGAGAGCGTCCGGGCGCCGTACCCGGCGGCGGTGCGGACGACGGCCAGCGTGTGCCGGGCGTCGTCGACCTGGGCGTCCCAGTACCGGATGGCCCCGTGGACGACGTCGCCGCGCAGGCCGGGGAACGCCTCGAGAGTGGCCCGCTTCGACAGGTGCCGGTGGGTGGGGATCTCCCGCTCGTTGGTCAGCGCCGCACCGAGGACGTCGTAGAGCGCGACTCCGGCGCCGTAGTAGGCGCGCTGCCAGACCGGCGAGGTCAGGGGCAGCAGGAAGGGCAGCGGCGACACCAGGTGCGGGGCGATGGTCTGCACCAGGCGGGCCCGCTCCTGCAGGGCCTCGTACACCAGCGGGAACGCCAACTGCTCCAGGTAGCGCAGGCCGCCGTGGATGAGCTTGCTGGACCGGCTGGAGGTGCCCGAGGCCCAGTCCCGCGCCTCGAGCAGCCCCACCGACAGCCCGCGGCTGGCCGCGTCCAGCGCCGTCCCGGCGCCGGTCACGCCGCCCCCGATCACCAGGACGTCGACGACCTCCCGGGTCAGCCGCGCGCGGTCCTCCCGCCGCCGCTGCGGCGAGAGCTCGGTGCGTCCCGTCACGCCGGCGGGGCCCCCGCGCCGGTCACGGGCGCGGCGTCCGGCCGCCGGATGTCGGGCTCGAGGTAGATCACCCGCGCCGAGGGCACGGCCTCGCGGATCCGCCGCTCGGCGGCGTCGATCTCCCGCGCGATGCCTTCGGCGGTGTCCCCGTGGGAGACGGCGATCTTGGCGGCGACGAGCAGCTCGTCCGGGCCGAGGTGCAGCGTCTTCATGTGGATGATCGAGGCCTCGTGCCCACCCTCGAGCGCGTCGGCGATCTTCCGCAGGTCCTGCGACGTCGCCGACTCGCCGAGCAGCAGGCTCTTCGTCTCGATCGCCAGGATGAAGGCGATGGTCACCAGCAGCAGGCCGATGCACACCGTGCCGATGCCGTCGAAGACCCCGTTGCCCGTGATCGTGGCCAGGCCGACGCCCAGCAGGGCGAGGACCAGGCCGATCAGTGCGCCGAAGTCCTCGAGCAGGATCACGGGGAGCTCGGGTTGGCGGGCGCGCCGGATGAAGGTCCAGTAGCTGTCCTCCGGCGGCTTCACGGCCGCGGTCTCCTTGAGCGCCGTCCGGAAGGAGAAGCTCTCCAGGACGATCGCGACGAGGAGGACGCCGATCGCCCACTGCGGCGACGTGAGCTCCTCGGGGTGGGTCAGCTTGTGATAGCCCTCGTAGAGGGCGAAGAGGCCGCCGACGCTGAACAGCACGATCGCGACGATGAAGCTGTAGATGTAGCGGTCCCGGCCGTAGCCGAACGGGTGCTGCGGGGTCGCCTCGCGGGCGGCCCGCTTGCCGCCGATGAGCAGCAGCACCTGGTTGCCGGAGTCGGCGACCGAGTGGATCGCCTCCGCCAGCATCGACGAGGCGCCGGTGACCAGGAAAGCGATGAACTTCGAGATCGCGATGCCGACGTTGGCCAGCAGCGCGGCGATGATCGCCTTCGTGCCGCCGCCGTGCCCGCCGCCCGCCTCGTGTTCCCCGCCCTCGCTCATGTCCGGAGTGCCCTCTCGTAGTCCAGCGCCAGGGCCAGGTAGACCGCGGTGAAGTCCGCGACGGCGAGCTGTCGCGCCAGCCGGGGCAGGCGGGCGTAGCGCAGGGGGTCGCCGTGCTCCGCGAGCCCGCTGACCGGGATGTTGGTGTTCGTGGCGATCCGCAGGGCCTCCTGCATGGCCTCTCCGGCCGAGCGCGGCTCCCGCTCCCCCGCGCCGTCGTGCTCACCGGCGTCGGTGTCGCGGATGGTGAGCAGCCGCAGCCGACGGCCCTCGTCGCCCGAGCGGTCGCGGAAGAAGTCATCGGTCTCGCTCGGCGCGAGCGGTCCGCGCAGCACCGCGGAGGCGGCGACCCGTTGGTCGGGCAGCCGGAAGGTGGTCGCGGGCAGACCTGCCAGGGTCGCCAGCTGGTCGGCGATGCGCGTGGCCGCGGCTCCCGCCAGGGGCCCCTCGGCCACGATGACCGGCAGGGCGTCGAGCAACTCCAGCGCGAGGGTCTTGGCCGGGTTGACGAACGACTCCTGGGCCGGCCCGCACTCCCGCGCGACCTCGTCGAGCGCCGCGGCGATCGCCTCCGGCTCGGCGGTGCCCTCGGGGAGCAGCCCCAGATCGGTGGCGAGCTGGAGCAGCGGCGTCAGCAGCGACCAGAGCGTCGTGTGCCGCACGCGGGAGCGGGGCAGCGCCACGTAGGGCGCCCGCGCGGTCGAGCAGGCGGCCTGCAACGGGGCCTCCTCGGCCCCGATGCCGACCAGGGCCACGCCGCGGCGGGCCGCCTCGTAGGCCGGCGCGACGGCGTACGTGCCGGCACCGGTCCGGGTCGCGACGACGGCGATGTCGCTGGGTCCGGTCCACACCGGCAGCGCCGGGCCCGGGACGACGTCCACGGTGACCGGGCTGGCCGGACCGAGGAGCGCGCGCAGCACCGAGGCGGCGACGGCGCCCTCCCGGCGGGCCACGATGACCAGCCCCCGCGGGCGCCCGCCGTCGGTGACCCGCCGGAGCCCGGCCTCCTCGGTCAGCCGGGCCGTCTCACGCACCTGGGCCCCGGCGCCGGCCACCGCCGGGAGCAATCCTCGCGGGTCCCGAGCACGCAGCACCTCGAGGTCGTCGAGAACCTCCTCGGCGAACTCGGGAGAGGTCACGACGACCGGTGCCGGGCCTCGTCGAGCAGCAGCACCGGGATCCCGTCGCGCACCGGGAAGGCGCGGTCGCAGGTGGTGCACACGAGCTCGCTGTTCTCCTCGTCGACGGTCAGCGGGCTGTGATGGGTGTCGGGGCAGGCCAGGATCGCCAGGAGCTCCGGGTCCAGGCCCAGCGGGCCGGTGCCGCTCATGCCCGCACCATCCCGAGCACCTGGTCGCGCAGCTCGGCGGTGCGCGCCTCGCTCGGCGCCTCCACATTGAGCCGCAGCAACGGCTCGGTGTTGCTGGCGCGCAGGTTGAACCACGCGCCGTCGGGGAGTTCGACCGTGAGGCCGTCGAGGTCGTCCACGCTGACTCCGTCCTGATCGGCGAAGGTGTCCCGCACCGTCGCCATGCTGGCCTTCGCATCGGCGACGGTGGAGTTGATCTCCCCCGACGCGGCATAGCGGCTGTAGGCGGCGGTCAGGTCGGACAGCGTCCGGCCCTGCTCCCCCAGCGCCGCGAGCACGTGCATGGCCGCAAGCATGCCCGTGTCGGCCCGCCAGAAATCGCGGAAGTAGTAGTGGGCCGAGTGCTCGCCCCCGAACACGGCGTCGGTGCGGGCCATCTCGGCCTTGATGAACGAGTGGCCCACGCGGGTGCGGACGGGCTGCCCGCCGTGCTCGCGGACGATCTCCGGCACGGCCTTCGAGGTGATCAGGTTGTGGATGATCGTCGTCCCGCGGCCCTTGGCGAGCTCGCGGACGGCGACCAGCGCGGTGACCGCCGAGGGGCTGACCGGCTCCCCGCGCTCGTCGACGACGAAGACGCGGTCGGCGTCGCCGTCGAAGGCCAGCCCGATGTCGGCGCCGTGCTCGGGGACGGCCTTCTGCAGGTCGACCAGGTTGGCCGGGTCGAGCGGGTTGGCCTCGTGGTTGGGGAACGAGCCGTCGAGCTCGAAGTACAGCGGCACGATCTCCAGCGGCAGGCCGTCGAGGACCACCGGCACGGTGTGCCCGCCCATGCCGTTGCCGGCGTCGACGACGACCTTCAGGGGGCGGATCTGGGAGAGGTCGACCAGCGAGCGCAGGTAGGCGGCGTACTCGTGCAGCACGTCGCGCGAGGACACGGTGCCCACCCGGTCGGGTTCGCGGTCGTAGCTGTCCCGCTGGGCCCACTCGCGGATGGTGGCCAGCCCGGAGTCCTGCCCGATGGGGGCGGCCCCGGCCCGGCACATCTTGATGCCGTTGTACTGGGCGGGGTTGTGGCTCGCGGTGAACATCGCGCCGGGGAGGTCGAGCGAGCCGGCGGCGAAGTACAGCAGGTCGGTCGAGCCGAGCCCGGCCTCGATGACGTCGAGGCCACGGCTGGTCACGCCGTGGGCGAAGGCGCGGGACAGCGGGATCGACGACTCGCGCATGTCGTGAGCGGTGACCACCGCGGTCGCACCGGTCTCCTGGGCGACGAACTCGGCGAACGCGGCCCCGATGGCGCGGGCGACGTCGTCGTCCCACTCGTCGGGCACGACGCCACGGACGTCGTACGCCTTGATGATCGATGAAAGGTCGCCCACGCCGCCGACCCTAACGGCGGGTCGGAGGCTCAGCGCGAGGGACGTCTCAGGGCAGGTCGGGAAGGACGCGCAGGTGGCCGCGGCGCGTGCCGCTGCCGTCGTCAGCCGGGTCGCGGGCCGGCTCGGGGCGGGCCGCCTCGCGGACGGCGTCGGCCAGGGCGAGCAGGTCGTCGCCGGTGGGGCCGGAGTCCTCGAGGTCGATCTCGTGGCGGACGACCTCCCAGCCGCGCGGCACCGTGAGGCGCTGGGCGTGGAACTCGCAGAGGTCGTAGCTGTGCGGTTCCGAGAAGGTCGCCAACGGGCCGACAACGGCCGTCGACTCCGCGTACACGTACGTCAAGGTCGCCGCTGCCGGTTGCGCGCAGCCGCTGCGCGAGCAGCGACGTGATTGCCTCACCACCGGTTCCTCACGACAGGCACAGTAATCCCGCGCCGGGGTCGCTGGCAGCAGGCGCACCGGAAAAGTGGGCCGCCGGGGACCGGGTGCCCCATCCTGCACGATGACCCCGTGGGCATCGACAGGGGTCTCCGGCGCCGTACTCTTCGCCCGTCATGACCCACCCGCCCCGGAGACCCCAGCGCTCGCGCCGCGACCGGCACGGCCGTGGCCTGCGCAGTCGTCTCGTGCCGAACGAGGTGCCGCTGGCCCGCAGCCGCGCCGAGCAGTTCGACGACCTCGTGCTCGACGCGGTCGAGGACATCGAGCGCCGCTGGGAGCGCGAGCTGGCGGGCGTCGAGTTCGCCGTCGAGGACGTTCCGTGGGTGGAGCACACCAGTCCTGACGAGGTGGTGCTCGACGCCGACGTCCTCGACGACGGCAGCGTTCCGCTGGCGCGCGTGCTGCCGGCGCACCGGGAGAACGGCACCGAGGTGCCGCCGCGCATCGTCGTGTACCGGCGGCCGCTGGAGATCCGTGCGCACGACCGCGAGGACCTCGCCGACCTCGTCCGCGACGTCGTCGTCGACCAGGTCGCGGTGCTGCTCGGCCGGGATCCCGAGGAGATCGACCCCACCGGCTGATCCGGACCCCTCCTGCCATGCTGGGCGCGATGGACATCGCGGTCGGCGTGCTGCTGGCGGTCGCCGGGCTCGTGCTCGTCGGGCTGGTCGCGGCGTTCGTGGCCCACCGTCGAGCGGCCGCCCCGGTGGTGCAGCCGCCGGCCGACCACGTGGACGACCTGCCGGGCTTCCTCGAGTTCCCGCCCGGCTCGGCGCCGGCGCCCGCACGGCCGTCCTCGGACGCCGTGGTCGCGCTCGCCCCGGCACCGCGCCCCTACCGCTCCCGCGCCGCCGCCGCCACGTCGGGTGGTGCCCACCGCATCGATGGCGGTGCTGGCCGGTCTCTTCGTCCTGCTGCTCGTGGCGGCTGCCGTCGTGGCGGCGACCGCCGGACCCGACCGCCGCGGTCATGAACAACGACAGGGCCGTGCGGGTGACGAAGCTCCGGCGGCGGCTGAGGCGCAGCTGAGGTTCGGCGGCATCGTCCTCGAGGAGCGCGCGGTGGGTGTCACGGTCACCTATCCGGAGCTGACCCTCGACACCGACGCCGACGGACCGGTCGCCTCGGTCGAGCTGCCGACCTGGAACTGCCTCGCCGTCGAGGCTCCCGAGGACCCGGCCGAGGCCGGCTGCGTCCCGGGGCGCACCGAGTACGCCGAGCTCGACTCCCCCGAGCTGTCGGTCACCGCCGACGGCGACGGCCTTCGCATCGAGGGCGACTTCGCCACCACCACCCGGCCCACCGGCAGCGATCCCGAGCCCACCGGCCGGAGCTACGACCTGGTCGTCACCGTCGATCCGGACGGCTCGGGCGAACTGGAGCTCGGCGAGCGAAGCACGGCCCTCGTCGAAGGCGAGATGCGCATCCACGACTGAGCCCGCTTCGTCAGAACGGCGGTGGGGTGGTCGAGGCGACGAGTCCGGTGGGGGTGGTGACGGTGAGGGTGCCGTCGTCGGCGAGGTCGTAGGTCCAGCCGGGTGCCTGGTGCTTGCCGCGGTGGTGGCGGGTGCAGAAGCCGTTGAGGTTGTGCGCCGCGGTCGGCCCGTCGGGCCAGGGGGTGTTGTGGTCGAGTTCGCCGCCGCGGGGCACCCGGTTGCGGCAGCCGGGTTGGCGGCAGCGGCGGTCGCGGGCGCGCAGGAACCGGTCGAGCTCGGCGCCGGGGCGGTAGGTGTCGCACGGGCCGGGTGGGCCGAGGCCGGGCCGGCCGGTCAGGTCGTGGTCACACACCCGGCGGCCGGTGCGGCAGGCCCGGTCCCCGCAGGTGCCGGCGGCGCGCAGCCCGGGGGCGTCGGTCAGGGCGAGCAGGGCGCCGGTGAGGGCGTCGGTGACCGCGATCCGCGGCCGGTCGACCAGCCCACCCCCGCCGGTGCGTTCCAGCAGATCCGCCAGCGCCGCCCGCTGGTCGGCGGTGACGTAGCCGAGGGCGGTGATCGCGTCGGGGGCGGCCGAGATCCGGGCTGCCGGCGATTCGTCCCAGGCGTCGGTGTCGGCCAGGTCGGCCCGCTCGGCGGCCGCCACCGCGCGGCGGGCGCGGGCCATCGCCTGGTGCAGCACCGCGCAGGCCGCGGTCGCCTCGTCCACCGCCGCATCCGCCGCGGCCCACCACGACGGCTCCGGGCCGACGGTCGGCAGGGAGCCGGGATCGGGCGGCCGGGGCAGCGGCACCGGATCCTCGTCGTCGTCGCCGGCGAAGCCGAGCAGCAGCGCGTACTCCGGGTCGGCGGCCAGCTCGGCGGCGGTCTGCTCCCACATCCGCTGCTCCTGCTCCGGGGTGGGCTCCTCGTCGGGGGGCCAGACCTCGCGGGCGCGGGCCTCCACCCGCGCCCACCACTCCTCCTCGGACTCGTCCGGGTCCTCGATCCAGGCGTCGGCCGGTGGACGGGCGTCGTCGGCCGGGGCGGGCAGCAGGCCCAGGCCCTGGGCGAGGGCGCGACACATGTCCGCGGGCACCGGGTTGCCGGCCACCTCCGCGGGGGAGTCCCCACCGATCAGGGCGCCGACCGGGGCGACCACCGTGACCTGGGCGCGGACCGCCGGCAGATCGGTCTCGCCGGGGCGCAGCACCAGGTCGAGCAGGCAGTCGGCCATCTTCTGCTCCCGGGTCCGCGGCGGCCCGTCGGCCGGGTCGTCGATCGACCGCGTCGGCGCATTCACCCAGCGCGTCGAGCAGCGCCGCCCCCTCCGGCACGGTCAGCAGCACCGTCAACGCGGCCATCCCGTCCACCCGGTCCGGGCGCAGCGACACCCCCCGCCGGCGGAGTTGATCGGCCAGCTCCCGGGCGGCGTCGCGGACCTTGCGGGCCAGCAACTCGCGGCGGATCTTCGCGGCCAGCTGCGCCGGGGTGGTCACCTCCCGGCCGGCGACCCAGTCCAGCAGGTCCTCCTCCAGCGCCTCGCGCACCGCGCGCTCGGCGATCGGGGCGACCTTCTCCAGCAGGCACCACAGATGCCCGACGTGCAGCAGCCCCGACTCCAGCCCCGCCACCGTGCGCGGCAGCCGGTGCACCAGGGTCAGCGACCGGGCCAGCTCGCGCTCCGCCGTGCGGGTCGACACCGACAGCGCCAGCGCGACCTCCTCCGCGGCCCACTCGCTCACCTCGGCCAGCACGTCGGGCCGGGACGCCCGCCGGTCCGCGCTCATGCAGCCCGGCTGGCCGGGCGGCCGGTCGGCCGACGCCGGACGCGTCGACCGCGAACTCCGCCAGCGCCCGGGCGCGCACCGCCGTCTGCCGGGCGATCTCCCGATCCGCCGCCTGCGCCAGCACCCAGCGGGCCCGAGGCCCAGCCCACCGCCGGCGCGGCGCCTTCCCTGTCCACGCGTTCGATCGTATGTTCGAGTGGTGACAGTTTCCGCGCTCCTGCAGATCTGTGGATGACGGGCCGGCTGTGGACAGGAGCTCAGGCCGGCCAACGCCGAGCCGGCACGATGAGCGAGACGAGCGGAGCGCCCATCTCCGTCGACAGCCCGCCGATCGAGGTCGTCCCCCACCACGGCCAACGGTCGGACCCGTCGACGAGGGTGAGCAGCCCCGCCCGGAGCGTCTCGCCGTCCGAAATCACCGCCAGCTCCAGCTGACCGATCGCGACATGCAGCCGCGCCGCCGCCCTCAGGAAGCGCCGGGACCGCGGCGGCGCCGCGGACAGCAGCGCTGGCAGCCAGCGCTCGAGCACCGCGGGATCCCGGCTGCGCTGCACGTCGCCGACGTCGTCGAGACCGTCGACCAGCCGCCGACTGCGCTCGTTGGCGACGACGGCCGTGGGCAGGCGCGCGGCGAGCGCCCGAACGGTCGGGTCACCCAGCGGCAACCCGGTCAGGCGCAGGGTCGACCGTCCGCGCAGCGACCCGAGCAGCTCGACCAGCCCGGCCGCGAGCAACTCAGCCACCGCAGGGTCGCCCGCCGGCAACCGGGCGGTCGGGAGCCCGCCGGGCAGCGGGGCGATCGCGCTGCCCAGGAGGCGAACGGACGTCAGCACGCCGCGGCGGCGCAGTTCGAGGAACGCGACGGCCTCCGGCCGGCCCTGGGCGTGGGCCTCCACGACGACGGCGACCGGGCGGGCGCGCGGCCATCGGGCGGCACCGTCGTTGAGCACGGCGGTCAGCCACGGACCGCGCGCCGTCACCGGCGCCCGCAGCCGGGCCATCAGTGGGCCGGCGGCGCGGACCTCGCGGACCACTCGGGCCCGGCCGACCGCGACCCGCGTGAACACGTCCCGAATACGACCACAGCCGCCGACGGGATCCGTCGGCGGCTGCGGTGGAACAGCTGGGTGAGCTACACGGCGCGGCGGCGCAGCCGGCGACGCTCGCGCTCCGAGAGCCCGCCCCAGATGCCGAAGCGCTCGTCGTTGGCCAGCGCGTACTCGAGGCACTGGGCCTTGACCTCGCAGCCGGTGCAGATCTTCTTCGCCTCGCGGGTCGAGCCGCCCTTCTCGGGGAAGAACGCCTCGGGGTCGGTCTCGGCGCACAGCGCCTGCTCCTGCCACGACTGCGCGTCGCCCTCGAGGCCGATGCCGAGCAGCCCGGCGATGCCCTGGCTCTGCCCGAAGCCCTGACCGATGCCCTGACCGATGCCCTGGCCGATCCCCTGGCCGGCGCCAGCCCCCGTGCGGTCGGTCGACCGCTCGGTGGCACTGACGTAGTCGCTCAACCAAGAAATCTCGGCCATGACGATGCGTCCCCTCTCGCTCTCGTCCCGGTGCGCGGCTCCCGGGAGGTTCCCGGCCCGCTCTGCACTCGATGACATCGCGGGAATTACACGCGTGTCGTTGCCAACCCGTCAACTTCGCTCGGTGTAAGCGACACGCCACACCAGCCCCTCCCGTAACACACGTTCGTCAACTGTCGTGGGGCCCCTCAACACGCCCATGGAACAGTCGACAAATGCCGATACGGCAGGATGCGTTTCGTGAAGATCGTCGTGCTCGCCGGAGGGACCGGAGGGGCTCGATTCCTCCGCGGAATGCGCGCGGCGGCGCCTGAGGCGCACATCACAGCGGTCGTCAACACCGGGGACGACGTGACGATGCACGGCCTCCGGATCTGTCCGGACCTCGACACGGTCGTCTACACCCTGGGCGGCGGGATCGACGAGGAGCGCGGCTGGGGCCGGGCCGGCGAGAGCTGGACGGTCAAGGAGGAACTGGCCGCCTACGACGCCGACCCGACCTGGTTCGGCCTCGGCGACCGCGACCTCGCCACGCACCTGATCCGCACCCGGATGCTCGACGCCGGCTACCCCCTCTCGGCTGTCACCGCCGCCCTCGCCACCCGCTGGCAGCCCGGCGTCACGGTGCTCCCGATGAGCGACCAGCGGGTCGAGACCCACGTCGTCGTCACCGACCCCGACACCGGCCGCCCGCAGGCCATCCACTTCCAGGAGTGGTGGGTGCGCCACCGCGCCGCGCTCGAGGCGTCCGCCTTCGTCCAGGTCGGGGTCGACGACGCCCGGCCCGGCCCCGGAGTGGTCGAGGCCTTCGCCGCCGCCGACGCGATCCTGCTGGCGCCCTCCAACCCCGTCGTCTCGATCGGCACGATCCTCGGCGTCCCCGGCCTCCGCGAGGCGCTGCTGGCGAGCCCCGCCCGCATCGCCGGGGTCTCCCCCATCGTCGGCGGGGCGGTCGTCCGCGGCATGGCCGACCGGTGCCTCCCCGTGCTCGGCATCGAGGTCAGCGCCGAGGGGGTCGGCCGGCACTACGGCGCCCGGAAGGACGGCGGCCTGCTCGACGCCTGGCTCGTCGCGCCCGACGACCCGGCCGACGTCCCGGGCGTCGACGTCCGCCAGGTGCCGCTGATGATGAGCTCGCCGGAGGCCACCGAGGCCCTCGCCCGCGCCGCCCTGGACGCGGCGAGTGGTTAGCCCGCCCGACGGGCTGTCCATCCACCCGGTGCACGGGCTCCCCGAGTTCGGACCCGGCGACGACCTCGCCGGCGCCATCGCCACCGCGGCGCCCTGGCTGGCCGACGGCGACGTCGTCGTCGTCACCTCGAAGGTCGTCTCCAAGGTCGAGGACCGGCTGGTGCACGTCCCGGCCGGCACCGACCGGGAGGCCGCCCGCCGCCACGCCGTCGAGGAGGAAGCGGTCCGCGTCGTGGCCCGCCGCGGACCCCTCTCGATCGTGCAGACGAAGCAGGGCTGGGTCCTGGCCGCCGCCGGGATCGACGCCTCGAACGTGGCCCAGGACCTGCTGGTGCTCCTCCCCGAGGACGGCGACGCCTCGGCCCGCGCCCTCCGCGCCCGGCTGGCCGAGCTGCTCGGCGTGGACGTCGGCGTCGTCGTCAGCGACACGTTCGGCCGGCCCTGGCGCGAGGGGCTGACCGACGTCGCCGTCGGCTCGGCCGGCCTGCCCGCCCTGCTCGACCACCGGGGCAAGGTCGACGCCCACGGCAACCAGCTCGACGTCACGAGGACGGCGCTCGTGGACGAGCTCGCCGCCGCCGCCGACCTGGTCAAGGGCAAGCTGGCCGGCGTCCCGGTCGCCGTCGTCCGCGGGCTGACGGCGGACCGGCCGGAACCCGACCCCGGCACCCGGCCCCTCGTCCGGCTGCCGGACGACGACCTCTTCCCCTACGGCGCCCGCGACGTGGTGCCGTCCCGCAGCCCGGCCAGCGACCTCGTGCCGCGCGCCGGCGAGCTCGACGCCGTCGCCGAGGCGTTCCGCATCGCCAGCGCCGCCCTGCCCGAGTTCCCGGTGGTGCTGCGGTACGGCGGCGAGGAGGACGGCGTCGTCGACGTGCACCTCAGCGACGCCGTCACGACGACCACCGCGCTCAACCTCGGTGCCCTGCTCGGCGCGGTGATCGTGCAGTTGCACGCCGACGGCTGGGCCAGCCGCTGGGAGCCGGTGCACACCGCGGGGGGCACGTCGCTCGTCGGCCGGCTCTGGCTCGGTACCCCGTCCCGACCCGCCGGACCGCTTCACGCCCGCGCGCCGCTAAGCCCTGATGCTGTCCATGGCCCGCTGGTGCACGTCGATCGCGGGACGGTGCTTGTGCGCGCGGACTCCCGACGCGCTCGTCGTGGTGGCGGCGGGGCCACGACGTACTGACGGCGCAGCGACAGGACGGCTGCTCCACCGCGGATGCTGAGAGCGGACAGCGCGACGGCGCACGGCAGCACCAGACCAGTCCGGTCACCGCGGCGTCGACGACAGCGCCTCCCGGCACGTCCAGGTCCAGCCGCGGAACATCACGATGTACACCAGCGGGACGTGCAGCGATAGAGCCCGTACGAGCGCTCCCCGCCCCGGCCGGGCCCTGCTGAGCGTCCCGGCCGACCGTTCGGTCGCGACGTAGCTCCCGCGCCCCGCCCGACCGGCTTCGCGTCGCCCGACGTCGGCCACAGTGACCCGCGGCGCCTTGCCCCTCGACTGTGTCAGACAGCCGCGACCGTGACCGCCAAGGCGAGCGCCGCCACCCGGCCCGGCCGACCACGCGCCGGTCTGCGGGGAGTCGGCGGCCAGCATCCCGATGGACTGGTCGATCCGCCCACGAGGGAGAAGAAGGGAGGTTCGTAGCCAGCCCGGCACCGCACTGAGCGCGGCCAGCGTGCGCAGCACCATCATCAGGGGGACTGGGCGGTCGCGCCCGCGGCTGTGGCAGCCGCGAGCGGCAGCAGGTGACTGCACTCCACGCCGACCCCCAAGCGCGCGACGCCCAGGCGACCGCCGGGAAACGACCGATCCGAGCGTCGTCTGGATCGCGACCACAGCGGTGTCCCCGTCGCCAGCGCGAGCAGGGCACGACGAGGTACAGCGGCCCCACCCGGAGCAGCCGGTTGCGCACGAGACGCGGTAGTCGACGTCACCCAGCGAGCCTCGTCAGGACCCGACAGCACCATGACGGCGCCCCACTGTGGCCTTCGAGGAGAACGTCGCCACCGTGTTCGGTCACCCAGTCCGCGCTCCCGCTCCCTGTAACCCCCCACACACCCCACCGTGCCCACCACCTCCCCCCACACCGCAACAAACTCGCACACCAAGCACACCCACCCATTCCTAACGATAGCGTCGTCGGCGTGGAGATCCGCGAACTCGCCGTCCCCGACGCCTACGCGCTGGACCTGGTGCCGCACGGCGACCCGCGCGGCCGGTTCACCGAGTGGTACCGCGCGGACATCCTGGCGAGCGAGACCGGCTTCGGGCTGACCCTCGCCCAGGCCAACCACAGCGTCTCCGCCCGCGGCGTGCTGCGCGGCGTGCACTTCGCGCTCGTGCCGCCCGGCCAGGCCAAGTACGTCTACTGCCCGTCGGGCCGGGTCCTCGACGTCATCGTCGACATCCGGGTCGGCTCCCCCACCTTCGGCGTGCACGACTCGGTGGTGCTCGACAGCGACGAGCCCCGCGCCGTCTACCTCTCCGAGGGCCTCGGCCACGCCTTCGTCTCCCTGGCCGACGGCAGCTCGGTGACCTACCTGGTGTCGACCGGCTACGCGCCCGACCGCGAGTTCGGCATCAACCCGATGGACCCCGAGCTCGACCTGCCCTGGCCGGCGGACATGGAGTTCGGCTTCTCCGCCAAGGACCAGGCCGCCCCGAGCCTGGCCGAGGCGAAGGAGCAGGGCCTGCTGCCCACCATGGAGCAGTGCGCCGCCCGCTACGCCGAGCTCCGGGCTGGCTGATCGTCAACTGTTGAAGCGTCAAGTTTCCAGGTAGACTTCCGGCGTGTCGACGATCGAGGAGCCGCGCTGGCTGGACGCGGACGAGCGCGCAGCGTGGCTGAGCCTGGCCGGGATGATGACCCTGCTCCCGGCCGCCCTGGACGCCCAGCTGCAGCGCGACGCGGGCCTCAGCCACTTCGAGTACATGGTCCTGGCCATGCTGTCGGAGCGCCCCTCACGCACCGCGCGCATGAGCGAGCTGGCCGGCCTGGCCAACGGCTCGCTCTCCCGCCTCTCCCACGTCGCCCGCCGGCTGGAGGGCCAGGGCCTCATCACCCGCGAGCCCTGCCCCGACGACGGCCGCGCCACCAACGCCGTCCTCACCGACGCGGGCTACGCCAAGGTGGTGGAGACCGCCCCCGGCCACGTGGAGACCGTCCGGCAGCTGGTGTTCGACGGCCTCACCCCGGCCCAGTGCGCCCAGTTGCACGCGATCGGCACGCAGGTCCTCGGCCGCGTCAACCCGGGCGGCGACTGCCCCACCTAGATGCGGCGGACGTTCGTCGGCGCGAACCGCGGCCCGCGGCGCGGCCGACGGGGCCCGCCCGCCAGCAGCAGCCGCACCACGCGCTGCCGCTGCCCGCGCCAGGGCTCCAGCAACTCGAGCATCTCGGCGTCGTCGGTGTTCCGGCGCCCCGTGAGCGCGAAGCCCACGATGTTCTTCAGGTGGTAGTCACCGACGCTGACCGTGTCGGGGCAGCCGAGCGCGCGCTGCACCACCTCGGCCGCCGTCCAGACGCCGATGCCCGGGATCGAGCAGAGCCGGCGCTGCAGCGCCGGGGAGTCCCCCGCCACCTCCGGCTCCAGCCGGGACGCCACCGAGGCCACCGCCCGCAGCGCCCGGCGCCGGGCCCCGTCGAGGCCGCAGCCGTGCCACTGCCAGTCGGTCACGTCCAGCACCCGCTGCGGCGACGGCGGCACGCGCATCCCGGCCGGCGCGGGACCCGGCGCCGGCTCCCCGGCCAGCCGGAGCAGCTCGCGCCAGACCCGGTGGGCCTCGACGACCGTCACCTTCTGCTCCAGGACGGCGGGGACGACGGCGTCCCACGTGCGGCCCGTGCGGCCCAGCCGCAGCCACCGCGTGGTGCGGTGCAGCTCGGCGACCACCGGGTGCCCGGACGGATCGAAGCCGTCGGCGGAGTCGCGCGGCGCCGAGCCACTCGGGCACCGCCGTCCCGGCCCGCTCGGCACCCGGCCCCCAGGCCGAGATCCGCACCGTGCCGCCCGAGAGCGCGATCCGGACGGTCGCCGGGCCGTCGGGGTCGTCGTCGCGCGCCAGACGCCGTCGTCGGCGATGCGCATCGTCGGGTCCCCGGCCCCACGGCGGTGCGGACCGAGCGCCCGGAGCAGGTCCAGCGGCCAGTCCGGCGTCCAGGTCGACTCGTGCGCGGACAGCGTGGCGGTGCTCGTGACGTTCCCCCGGGTGGTTCTGCGAGTTGCTAGCGCGGTGCCATGCGGAGCGCGCCGTCCATGCGGATGACCTCACCGTTGAGATAGCCGTGGCGGACGATGTCGAGCGCCAGTTCGGCGAAGTCGGACGGACGACCGAGCCGCTTCGGAAAGGGTATGCCCGCCGACAGCGCCTGGCGCGCCTCCTCGGGGAGGCTGCCGAGCAGCGGCGTGTCGACCAGCCCGGGGGCGATCGTGCACACCCGCACGCCGACGCTGGAGAGGTCCCGCGCCGCGGGGAGGGTCATGCCGACGATCCCGCCCTTGGACGCCGAGTAGGCGATCTGCCCGATCTGCCCGTCGTAGGCGGCGATCGAGGCGGTGTTGACGACGACGCCGCGCTCGCCGTCCTCGTCCGGCTCGGTCGCCGACATCGCGGCGGCCGCCAGCCGGAGCACGTTGAAGGTGCCGATCAGGTTGACCTGGACCGTCTTCACGAACGCGCCGAGGTCGTGCGGCTCGCCGCCCCGGCCGACGGTGCGCTGCGCCCAGCCGATGCCGGCGCAGTTGATCGCGATGCGCAGCGGGCGGTCCTTGCCCGTCGCCTCCTCGATCGCGGCCTGCACCGACGCCTCGTCGGTGACGTCGGTGCGCACGAAGGTGGTGTGCCCGCCCAGCTCGGCCGCGAGCGCGGCACCGCGCTCCTCCTGCAGGTCGAGGATGGTCACGGCGGCGCCCTCGGCGACCAGTGCTCGGGTGGTGGCCTCGCCGAGCCCGGAGGCTCCTCCGGAGACCACGGCTGCGACGTCGAAGCTCTTCACGTCCGCAGGCTAGCGGGCGTCCACCAGGCCGGTGACCTCGGCCGCGGGAGCGGGCGGGCCGGGACCCGCGGGCGCACCGGAGCGGCCGCGGCGTGCGGCCGAACGGTGGTGGCCGGACCGGGACTCCACGTCCCGGCCCCGCCGGGCGGACCCAGCGGTCGACGCCCTTGCCGAGCTCCCGCGACCGCGCTGGCAGGGCGCCTCGACGAACCGGTGGAGCACGACGGCCAGCGCGACGCTCACCGCGCAGGCCGACGACGACGGTGATCAGGACACCGACCGTGCCCGGTTCGACCAGGCTCGCCACCGACACGATCACCGGCTCGTGGACGAGGTACAGCGAGAACGAGATCCGCCCGGCCCACTGCAGGAACCGGCCGCTGAACAGTTCCTTCGCCGCCGGGCAGCCCAGCACGATGAAGCAGACGAGCGCACCACCCAGGGCGACCAACGGCGGGGCGGCGATCGCCCACGTCCCGGTCGGGACGTGCAGGCCGCGGAACACCCACTCGGCCAGCAGGAGGGCGACGGCGACGACGTCAGGACGGACCAGTCGCGCGCGGACTGGCCGAGTGCTCGATCCACTGCGCCAGCCGCCACATGTCCTCCTTCCCATCGCCAACGCGACGCCCACCCGGAAGACGGAGAGCCACGCGCCCAGTGGGAACCGCTGACCTGGCCGAGTGCCACGAGAAGGATGCGACATCGGCAGGGTGAACGCAAGGCGCGGCGGCATCCGACGCACGGCCAGGACGACGAGCGGCAACAGCAGGGAGAAGACGACCTCGTACTGCAGTGACCACAGGACGCTGTTGATCATGCTGGTGCCGTCGATCAGGACCAGATCGTGCACGAAGCCGGTCCACGTGAGATCGACGTCGTGCCACGTGTACCAGTCGACGCTCCGGGCACTGGGTTCCTCGGGAAGCTGCGACGAGGACGGCGGACAGCACGAGCGCCACCGCGACCGGCGGGTAGAGGCGCAGCACGCGGCGCACCAGGTAACCCGGCCACGTCCCGACCTTCCGCGGCCCGAGGAACGGCAGGACCAGGACCAGCCCGCTGAGGATGAAGAAGACCACGACCGCCTCGCGCCCGGCCCATGCGAGATGGAGTGGCGTGAACGTCAGCCACCAGGTGCCCGAACCACGGTTCGGCACCTCGTACTGGGCGAAGAGCGCGGGCCACGTGAGCAAGGCGTGGTGGACCACGACGACGATCGCCGCGAGGCCGCGCAACCCGTCCAGGGACGGCAGGCGGGCGGACAGGCTCGTCATGCACGGATACTGCGTGGCGGATCGGTCCCGCTCAGCGGACCTCACCTGGTCGCGACCCCGTCAGACCCGTCCACCCCGGCAGTCTCAGCTGTACCGCGACCCGAACCGGCCCTCGACGTCCGCCAGCAGCTCCTTGACCCGCTCGGCGTCCGCCGACCGGGCACACCATCGTCACGTCGGCGGTGTGCACGACCACGCTGTCGCGCACGCCGACGAGGGCGACGAGGTGGTCGGGGTCGTCGCTGAGGACGACGTTGCCGGCGCTGTCCAGGCACGCGGTCAGCCCGCGGACGGCGTTGCCGTCGGCGTCGACGGCCAGCGTGTGCGCCAGCGCCGGCCAGGACCCGACGTCCAGCCAGTCGACGTCGAGGTCGACGACGAGCACCCGGCCGGGCTCGGCGGCGGCCGGCTCGAGCACGGCGTAGTCGACGCTGATCTTCGGCAGCGTCGGGAACACCTCGGCGAGGACGGCGTCGCGCGCCGGCCCCGGCGCCGCCGCCACGATCCGCTGCAGGCCCGTCGGCCGACGCCGGCAGGTGCTCGGCGAGCGCGTCCAGCACGGTCCGGGCCCGCCAGACGAACATGCCCGAGTTCCAGAGGTACTCCCCCGACGCGAGGTACTGCTCGGCGGTCGCGCGGTCGGGCTTCTCCCGGAACGACGCCGCCTCGGCCACGCCCGCGACCCCGGTGGGCGCGCCGCGCTGCACGTAGCCGAACCCGGTGGCCGGCGAGGTGGGCGTGATCCCGAGGGTGACCAGCGCGCGTCGGCCGCTCGGCGAGCGCGGCGTACGCGGTGCGCAGCGCGTCGGCGAACCGCTCGACCGGCCGGATGACGTGGTCGGCGCTGACGACGGCGAGCTCGGCGTCGGGGTCGACGTCGGCCACCAGCGCGGCGCTGAGCCCGACGGCGTTGGCGGTGTCGCGGGCGATCGGCTCGAGCACCAGCCGGTCGGCGCGCAGCCGCGGCAGGGCCGCCCGCACCGCGTCGGCGTACCGGGCGGCGGTGCACACCCAGATCCGCTCGGCCGGGCAGCACCGTGCTCCAGCCGCGTCGAAGGCCTCGGCGAGCAGGCTGTGCGCGCCGCCGTCCGGTGCTGGTGACGACGTCGAGCAGCTGCTTGGGCCGCGCCGGCGCGGGACAGCGGCCACAGCCGCGTGCCCGAGCCGCCGGCCATGATCACCGCGTGCTGCATGCCGTGCTCCTTCCGGCCGACCGGCGGTTCACTTGCGCCGGCAGCCGGTGGCGGGTGCCCGGGGCAGCTCGGCGGCGCGATCGCTGCAGCTGGGCGCCGGCGCCGACGCGGTCGCTGACGTAGGAGAGCAGCATCCGGGCGCCGAGCCCGGCCCGGAGCGCCCAGCGCAGCGGCGCGTGTCGCCGCAGGGGTACTGCGCCGACAGGTAGCGCAGCGCGCTGGTGTGGTGCACCCGCAGCATCCGGTGCGGGCTCCCGCGACGTGGCGTGGCCGCCCTCGTGCGTGACGACCGCCGAGGGCGACGTAGACGTGCAGCCAGCCGCGCTCGGCCCAGCCGCTCGGCCGAGGTCGACGTCCTCGAAGTACATGAAGTAGCCCGGGTCGAAGCCGCCGCACGGAGTGGAACGCCGCGAGGTCGACCAGGAAGCAGGAGCCCGACAGCCAGCCGGCCGGTCCGCTCGCGCGGGTCCTCCCGCTCCCGCCGGTAGCGGGCGGTCCAGGGGTTGGCCGGCCACACCCAGCCGAGGAGCGGCGTGCCCGATGCCGGTCGACAGCGAGGGCAGGTCGCGGGCCGACGGGTAGAGGGCGCCCGGCGGGCGTGCGGATGGCCGGGCCGATCGTCGCCGCCCGCGGCCACCGCTCGGCCGCGGCGAGCAGCTCGTCGACCGCACCCGGCTCGAAGCGGATGTCGGGGTTGGCCACCATCGCCCAGCCCGGTCGTGCGCGTCGGCGAGCGCGGCGTTCGCGGCGGCGCCGTAGCCGACGTTGCCGCCGGTCCGGCAGCAGCCGGACGTCGCCGTTGGCCGCCGCCGCCCGCTCCGGGACGCCGTCGGTCGGAGCCGTTGTCGGCCAGCACCACCTCGAGCGGCCGGGTGGTGGCCCGGCGCAGGCGAGTCGAGGAAGCCGTCCAGCGCCTCCCCCGGCGAGTAGGTGACCACCACGACCCGCAGCGGCGCTCGCCGGCGGTCCCACTGCCGCACCCGCCGCGGCCGTAGGCCGCCGTCAGGGCTGCCGCCCGCGTAGGCGCAGGTGCCGCCAGCGCAGACCGCCAGGCGAGCCCGCGGCCCGGACCGCCGCGGCGGCCAGCTCGCGCGCCGGCGCCCGGGTCGGCGAGCAGGCTCGCGAGCGCGGCGGCGATCGCCGCCGGCGTCGGGCCGGTGTAGGCGACGGCGTCGCCGCCGACCTCCGGCAGGGCCAGCAGCTCGGTGGTCAGCACCGGCGGCGCCGCAGGCCATGGCCTCGAGCACCGGCAGCCCGAACCCCTCGCCGAGGCTCGGGTAGGCGACCAGCTCCGCGCCGCCGAGGAACCCGGCGAGCAGCTCCAGCGGCAGGTAGCCCGGGCGGAGCAGGTCGAGTCCGGCGGGCACGTCGGCGGCGGCCGCGGTCGACCTCGTCGTCCCAGCCGCGGCCGCCGGCCAGCACCAGCGCGGGCGGGTCGCGCCGGTCGGCGACCGCCCGCTCCCAGCCGCGCGATCAGGGCCGGCAGCGTTCTTGCGCGGCTCGAGCGTGCCGAGGAACGCCGACGTACGGCCCGGTCGAGCCCGAGGTGCGCGCGGACGGCGGCCCGCTCGGCCGTCCGACGGCACGTGGAAGCGGCGCGGCGTCGACGCCGAGGTGGGCGACGTCGATCCGGCCGGCGTCGGCCCCGACGTCCGCGGACCAGCTCGTCGCGGGTGGCCGCCGACGGCGTCACGCAGCGCCGGGCCGCGCGGCGCAGCGAGATCCGCGTCCAGGTGCGGAAGAACCGCGCGCTTGACCGGCAGGTGCACCTCGGGGTGGGTGAAGAACGTGGCGTCGTGCAGCGTCGTCACGACGGGCAGGCCCGACGACCAGCGGCATCGTGTAGTGCGGGCAGTGCAGCACCTCGGCGCCGGCCGCGCGGGCCAGCCGCGGCGAGCCCGACCTGCTCCCAGGCCAGCCGCGCCGGCGCGGCCGGGCCGCCGCGGCGGGCGCGGCCAGCACCTCGGCGCCGGGCAGCGAGCTCCGCGTAGTGCCCTGCGTCGTGGGCCTGGCAGACGACGGCGAGGTCGGCGCCCTCCGCCGCGCAGCGCCGGCAGGAGCTCGTCGACGTAGCGGCCGACACCGCCCCGGTCCGGCCGGTACGGCGGTGGCGTCGACGGACCACACGGGGTCGCGTAGGGCAGGACCGGCTCCTGGAGGTCGGCGGGTCGGACGGGCGGTCCGAGCCTACGGGCAGCAGGTGCGGTGCCCGCGCGGCTGCGCGACCGGCCCCCTACGCTGCGCCCGATGCGAGGCATCATCCTGGCCGGCGGCAGCGGCACCCGGCTCTACCCGATCACCAAGGCGATCAGCAAGCAGCTGATGCCGATCTACGACAAGCCGATGATCTACTACCCGCTCTCCCTGCTGATGAATGCCGGGATCCGCGAGGTCCTGGTCATCACGACCCCCGAGGACCAGGCGCGGCTTCCAGCGGCTGCTCGGCGACGGGTCCGACGTCGGCATCGAGATCAGCTACGCCGTCCAGCCGAAGCCCGAGGGCCTGGCGCAGGCGTTCCTCATCGGCGCCGACTTCATCGGCGACCAGTCTGTCGCGCTCGTCCTCGGCGACAACATCTTCTACGGCACGGGCCTCGGCGAGAACCTGCGGGCCAACACCGACCCGCGCGGCGGGCACGTCTTCGCCTACCACGTGGCCAACCCCAGCGAGTACGGCGTCGTGGAGTTCGACGACGACGGCCGGGTGATCTCCATCGAGGAGAAGCCGGCCGAAGCCGAAGAGCACCTACGCCGTCCCGGGCCTCTACTTCTACGACAACCAGGTCGTCGACATCGCCGCCAAGATCCAGCCGAGCGCCCGCGGCGAGCTGGAGATCACCGCGATCAACGACGAGTACCTGCGGCGGGGCGAGCTCACCGTCACCGTGCTCGAGCGCGGCACCGCCTGGCTCGACACCGGCACCCACGCCTCGATGATGCAGGCCGCCGAGTTCGTCCGGGTCGTCGAGGAACGGCAGGGCTGGAAGATCGGCTGCATCGAGGAGATCGCCTGGCGGCGCGGCTTCATCGACGACGCCCAGCTGCAGGCCCTGGCCGAGCCGCTGCAGAAGAGCGGCTACGGCGACTACCTGCTCGGCCTGCTCGACGAGCCGACCCCGTCCGACGGCCTGAGCCCGGTCAGCGCCAGCTCGGCGGTAGAGCTCCCACAGCCGGCCGGCGGCCGCGGTCCCAGGTGAAGTCGCCCGCCCGCACGCCGCCCGCGCTCGACCATCGCGCGCGCGCAGCGCCGGTCTGGCCGGCCACCTCCATGAGCGCGCGGCCAGCGCCGCGGCGTCGCCGACCGGGGCGGTGACCGTCGCGCCGCCGCCGACCTCCACCAGGGCCGGGTCGTCGGAGCTCACCACCGGCGACGCCGGCGGCCATCGCCTCCAGCACCGGCAGGCCGAAGCCCTCGGCCCGGCTGGGCACGACCAGCACGGTCGCCGCGGTCGAGCACCACCGCCAGGTCGGCGTCGGGCAGCCGGCCGAGCGGCCGCACGCCGCCGGCCGGCAGGCCCAGCTCCGCGGCCCGCGCCGCCGGGTCCACGCCCCCCCAGCCGGGCTGGCCGACCACGAGCAGCGGCAGGCCGGCGCCGCCGGCCGCGCCAGCGCGCCGATCAGGACGTCCAGCCCCTTGCGCGGCTCGAGCGTGGCCAGCGTCAGCAGATACCCGCGCGGGCAGCCCGAGGGCCGCGGCCCGGTCGTCGGCGTCGGCAGGCACCGCGAGATCCCCGGACGCCCTCCCGCACGACGCGCACCGGGCGGCCGGGTCACGTGCCGGGCCAACTCGTCGGCCACCGCCGCGGTCGGGACGACGAGCGCGTCGGCGTCCCGCACCGCGCGCCCGCCATCGCGCGCGATGCCAGCTCGACCCCGCGGGGCGTGAGCGTCTCCGGGTGGGTCCACGGCACGGCGTCGTGCACGGTCACGACCAGGGGCGTGCCCCGGCGCGGCGGGGCCAGCGGCGTCGGCGCGTGCAGCACGTCGACCCCGCGCGGCCCCGGCCCGCAGCCCGTGCTCCCAGGCCAGGGTCAGCGGCCGGCGCGGCAGCGGGCAGCCGGTGCGGGCCGGCTACCCCGGGCACGATCGCGGCAGCGACGTCCCGGTGCCACGCGGTCCACGAACTCACCTCGGCGTCGGGCGGCGCCTGCTCGGCGAGCGCCGTGGCGACCTCGCGCGCGTAACGACCTGTGCCGCCCGGGACCGGGCCGAGGACCTGTTCCAGCAGGACGGCGACGCGCAGCATCCCGCTCCTTCCGTGCTGGCGACGGGACCGAACGGGGGACGGTAGCCCGGAGCCGCGCACACCCCGCGCTCGGTCCGGAGCCCGGAGGAGCGTCGTCCCCTGGGCTAACCTTGCGCACGCGACCGTCGACCGGCTGTGCGCAGCGCTGGCGAGAGGATCTGCGTGCTCAAGGGGGGAACCGCTACCCGCGTGCTGCGCGTCCTGTTCCTCGTCGTCACGGTGGGCGGCATCTCGCTGGCCCTGTACCGGCTCTGGCCCGACGTCGCGGCGTCGTTGTCGTCGATGAGCGTCGGCGGGCTGTGTCTGAGCGGGCTGCTGGCTCTCGGATTCCAGGTGACGGGCATGCTGGCCTGGCGCACGACCCTTCGCGAACTCGGATCGCCGATCCCCCTGACCTCAGCGGCGAACATCTACTTCGTCTCCCAGCTGGGCAAGTACCTGCCCGGCAGCGTCTGGGCCGGGGTGGCGATGCTCCGCCTCGGGCGGGATGTCGCGATCCCGCGGGCTCGGATGGGGTACTCGTACGTGCTGAGCCTGGCCTTCAGCCTGATGACAGGGTTGTCGATCGGCGTGCCGGCACTCATCGCCTACGGCGGTGACTACCTGCCCCTGGCAGTGGCCACCCTCGCCGTCCTCGCCGTCGTCCTGCTCTGGCCGCGGCTGCTCAACGCCATCCTCGATCGCGGCATGCGGCTGGCCCGTCGGGGTCACCTGGAGCAACCGCTGGAGGGCGCCGGCATCGCCCGGATCGTCCTGCTCTACCTCCTCGCCTGGGTCTTCGGCGGCCTGCACGTGTGGGTGCTGGCGATCTCGGTCGGCGCCGATCCCCTGCGCGCCCTGTTCCCAGCCGTGGCCGCGTACACGGTCGCGAGCACGCTCGGCGTCCTCGTCGTCCTGGCACCCGCTGGTGCGGGTGTGCGCGAGGTCCTCATGGCCCTCATCCTCACGCCCGTGACCGGGGCCGCCGCAGCGACAGCGGTCACGGTGGTGTCGCGGGCGATGCTCACGGTGCTGGACCTCGCCGGCGCCGGTCTCGCCTGGCTCGTCTGGCGCTCGCGCACGCGGACCCGGGATCCGGAGCCTCAGGCCACGTCCGGTCCGGATCAGTAACGGAGGACGGTCAATGCACTGCACGCTCGTCGGTCCCACGCACCCCTACAAGGGTGGGGTCGCCCAGCACACGACAACCCTCGCGCACCGCCTGGCGGCGGCCGGCGATGACGTGGACCTCGTCTCCTGGTCCGCGCAGTACCCCGCAGCTCTCTATCCAGGAGTCCAGCGGGTCACCACTCCGGAGATCCCCGTCTTCCCGGGGACGCGCTACCCGCTTGCCTGGTACCGCCCCGACAGCTGGTGGCGGCTCGGCCGCTCCCTCCGGTCCCGGCCGGACGCCATGCTGTTGCTCGTTCTCGTCACGCCGGTGCAGATCCCCGCCTACCTCGTGATGATCGCCGCCCTCGGCGGGCGCCACCAGCCGACTCGGCGACCAGCCATCGCGGTGATCTGCCACAACGTGCTCCCACACGAACCCCGGCCCGGGGACCGAGCGCTCACGAGAGCGCTGCTGTCGCGCTGCGATGTCGTCCTCACCCACACGACGGAGGAAGCCGCACGGGCACGAGAGCTGGGTGCAGCGGACGTCCGGACCGCGGAGCTCCCGCCGCACGGCCCCGGGACGGCGGTGTCGACCGGCGCGGAAAGCGGCGCAGAGAGCGGCGCGGACGGGATGCGGAACCGCGGTGGCGGCGGCCTGCTGTTCTTCGGCTTCATCCGCCCCTACAAGGGTGTCGACGTGCTGCTGCGCGCCGTGGCCGAGGTGCCCGACGCGCGTCTCGTCGTCGCCGGTGAGGTGTGGGACGGAGAGGACCGCATTCGCGCGCTCGTCGACGAGCTCGGACTCCGCGACCGCGTCGATCTGCAGCTCGCCTACCTGCCGACGGAGAGCTTCGACGTCCTGCTCCGCGACGCCGACGCCCTCGTGCTCCCCTACACGTCCGGTACCGGCACTCAGCAGGTGCGGGTGGCTCAGGCCCACGGGGTGCCGGTCATCGCCAGCCGGATCAGCAGCATGCCGGCGCAGGTCGCCGACGGGGTCGACGGCCTGCTGGTCGAGCCAGGGGACGCCGCGGACCTGGCACGAGCGATCCGCCGGCTGTACGAGCCGGGACGATTGGCGCAACTGCGGTCGGCGGTCCGGCCCCCCGACGACGACCTCATCTGGCAGCGCTACGTGGACACCCTCACCGCGGCAACCCCTCAGCCGGGATAGCCCAGGAAGTTCCACTCCGCCCGCGTCGCCACGAGTTCGGCGAATCGCTGCCGCTCCAGCGGCGTGCCGCTGATCGTCCGCAGCTCGTACCCGAGCTCGTCGAGCACGTCGTGGATTCGCAGGGTCCGCGCCGGATCACTGCGACGGCCGTACTGGTGCTCGAGGGCCAGGATCGGCCGGTGCTCGGCGAGCACGCGACGGGCCCCGAGCAGCACCTCGAGCTCGCCACCCTCCACGTCGACCTTGACGAGCGAGGGACGGAACTCCGTAGGCAGAGCCGTGTCGAGCGTCGTCACCTCGATCTCGATCTCCTGGACCTGTGCCTCCACCGTGAGGTCCAGCGTCGCGGAGATACCGGAGCGGGACGGCTTGCCAGGCACGACCGTGAACGAGGTCCGGCCCGGCACGTCCGCGACCCCCTGGCTGCGCACGTCGACGTCCGGGAACCGGCGCCGCAGGTCCTGCGCGAGCTCGGGCACGGGCTCGAAGGCGATGTGCCGACCCTGCGGACAGCTCTCGACCATCGCCGCGAGGATGTGCCCCATGTTCGCGCCGACGTCGACGCAGTCGGCGTCGGCAGGCAGAGAGCGGATCAGCGAGCGCAACGCCTCGTCGTCCCGGCTGTTCTTCCGGGCACTCGGAGAGGACGCGAGAGCCAGCAGTCGCCGGGCCGGCCCTTCGAGCGGCGTGCCGGCGATCCGGCGCTTGAGCTTGTTCAACATGTCTGTCGTCTTCTCCGGATCAGTGGGGGGCGTGGCGCGAGCGACGAAACCCGGCGTCACGCCACGCGGGAGAGTGCCGACTCCTGTTCGATGGCCGGGTCGTGTGCCTCCGGTGGTGTTCTCCCGTCGTCCCGGCGCAGAGCCGTGCGAACGGCGACGGCGACCGCGACCAGCGCCAGAAGACCGACGACGACGGCGAGGCCACGGACCGCCGAGTCGGGCAGTGGCGACCAGTCGGTCATCCTCTGCCAGGCCTCGCTCACCGTCCAGCCGATGTCGACGTAGTAGCCCCGGAAGCCGACCCACAGCCCGAACGCCGCCGAGAGCAGCACCGGTGGCAGGAACAGAGCCGAGAGCCACCGCTCCACTCCCCCGCCCGGGCGGACGAGCGCACCGACCCCGATGGCCGCGGCAGCGAACACCGGAACCAGCCCGCCGTAGAGGTACCGACCCTGGATCCCGGCGTACTGCCCGGTGCGGAGATGCGACTCGTACATCTGCCAGAAGACCAGCGCGACGGTCAGGAAGAACGCCGACAGCAGGACCAGCAGCGGCACGCGGGTCGCCGGGCGCCGGAAGGCCAGGCCGACGAACGCGAGCAGCAGCAGGGTGAGCACGATCACCAGGGGTCGGGGCAGCGGGAGCTCGAGCTGGCCGAACACCCCCCAGAAGGTGTTGGTGATCTTCTCCCAGAAGACGCCCGCGAACTGGATCGGCGAGTCGGTGTCAGCCCCGCTGGCCAGCCCCGGCTCGTGCTCGGCGGGCACGCCCGAGGGTTGGATGGTCCCGTACCGCAGGATGTTGACCGCCCACCACCAGCCGCCGACGACGAACGCGATCGCCCACACCACCGCCAACCGGATCAGGGCAGGACGCCAGCCGAGAGCCGCCGCGCGGCGGGCACCGACCACGACCCCCACCCCCACGACGGGGACCAGTGCCAGCAGGCTGCCCTTGGTCAGCAGGCCCAGTCCGAGGGTGACCCCGAGGAGGCAGAGGGTGCGCCACGAACGGTCGCCCTGCAGCACCTTCGCGAGCAGCACCGCCACCAGTCCGCCGAGCAGGATCACCAGCGCGTCGTTCTGGACGCTGCCTCCGAGGGCCGCCAGTTGCGGCACCCCGAGCGGGAGCACAGACGCCAGATCCGCCAGACGTCGGTTGCCGGTGAGCGTCCGGGTGACCGAGAAGGCCATCAGGGGGACCCACATCACCATCGCGACGCTCACCAGTCGCATGAGCAGGAGGGTGCGGTCGAAGGGCCAGCTCAGCGAGCCGCTGGCGGTCACGACGGCGGCGTTCACGGCGTAGTACAGCGGCGGGTGCTGCGTCATCTGGTCGCCGTGCATCCGGGGATCGACACCCGGGCTCAGTTCCAGCTCGCCGAAGGGCAGCCGGTCCTCGGGTGGGGTCACCGGCCGGCCGCTGAAGGGGACGAAGAACTGCAGGTCGTCCTCCGGGATCGTCGGTCGGACACCGGGGAGGAGCGTGCCCCCGATCCAATTGCCCATCTGTCCGTCGACGGCCGAGAAACCGGTCAGCGTCTTCGCCCGCAGGACCTCCGGGCGGACGAAGGCGGAACCGGGCTCGGGCCACCCGTCCCCGTCCGCGAGGCGCAGGACGCTGTTGACGTGCTGCGGCTCGTCGGGGCTCCGGAACGCCGGCGTGACCACCGTCCACAGCACCATGAGGGCCAGGAAGACGGCCGTCGCCGCCCAGGCGACGGGGCTGCCGAGGCCGGAACGCAGGAATCTCATGGTGCGCTCCTCGGCATCTCGACGACTCCCACGGCCCGACGGTACCCAGATGGTGCGCGCAGAGACGGGTAGGCGGCGGCCACTGAGCGGGCCGTGCCCTCTGGGCGGAACGCCGCACGATCGGGCCGCCGGTATCCTCGAGCCGGTCCCGTAGGCGGGATGTAGCCGCTCCTGTGTCCTCCCACTCCGCTCCCGGAGACCCATGTCCTTCGCCTCACCGCTGTTCCTCTGGTACTTCATGCCGGCGACGCTGCTGGCGTACTGGGTGTTTCCACGGCACTGGCGCAACGGCATCGTGGCCCTGGCGAGCCTGGTCTTCTACACGTGGGGCGCGGGGCCGTACACGGCCTGCTGCTGTCGGCATCGGTGTCAACTACGCCGCGGGGCTGCTCATCGACGCCGACCGGTACGCCGAGCGGCCCAGGGCGCGCCGGGCGGTGCTGTACGCAGCGGTGCCTGGGACCTCGGGATCCTGGCGGTCTGGAAGTACGCCGGGTTCGCCTCGCAGCAGATCGACGCCTCTCCTCGGCGCTCGGCCTGGGCGACACCCCGGTCGTCGCGCTCGCCCTGCCGATCGGCATCTCGTTCTTCACGTTCCACCACATCTCCTACGTCGTGGACGTGTACCGGCGCAGCCGGCCTGCGCAGCGGAGCCCCGTCCAGTTCGTCACCTACATCGCGATGTTCCCGCAGCTCGTCGCCGGGCCGATCGTGCGCTACCACGAGATCTCCGAGCAGCTGGCCGACGCGCGACGCGACCGCATCGCCGACTTCGCGCTCGGCTTCCCGCGCTTCGCCCTCGGCCTGCCAAGAAGGTGCTGATCGCCGACACGATCGCGCCGATCGCCGACGCCGCGTTCGCCACCTCCGGCCGGCGACCTGACGACGGCGACCGCCTGGCTCGGGCTCCTCGCCTACACGATGCAGATCTACTTCGACTTCTCCGGCTACTCCGACATGGCGATCGGCCTCGGCCAGATGTTCGGGTTCCGGCTGCCGGAGAACTTCGACCGGCCCTACTCGGCGCGAGATCACCGACTTCTGGCGGCGCTGGCACATGTCGCTGTCGCGCTGGTTCCGCGACTACGTCTACATCCCGCTCGGCGGCAACCGCGGCGGCGCCGCGCACGACCTACCGCAACCTGTTCATCGTCTTCGTGCTGACCGGTCTCTGGCACGGCGCCGAGCTGGACGTTCCTGGTCTGGGGCCTGTACCACGGCGCGCTGCTCTCGTCGAGCGGGTGACCGGCCCGGGGTGGTCCACCGCGACCGCGCCGGTGCTCGTGCCGCGGCGGGCGCTCACGTTCCTGCTCGGTGGTCGTCGGCTGGGTGTTCTTCCGCGCCGAGACCCTCGGCCAGGCGCTGACGATCTGCGGCACATGTTCGTCCCCTCGGGGGCGGGTCTGTCGGAGGCGGTCGCCGCCTCGCTGACCGATCAGCGCAGCCTCGTGCTCGTCCTCGCGCTGCTCGTCGTCCTGCTGCCCGGCTCGTTCGTGCTCGGACGCATCCTCGAGTCCGGCCGCAGCCGGCCCGCCGCCATCACCCGGTTCGCAGTGATGGCCGTCGCGGCCCCGTGCGCGGCCGTCGTCGCGGCTGCCGGCACCTTCAGTCCCTTCCTCTACTACCAGTTCTGAGGACGCCGTCGTGACCACCCAACCCGGCCCGCCGCGCCGCACCCGGCGCCCCTGGGCACTGCTGGCCGCCCTGGCGTTCTTCTTCGGACCCCTCGGTGCGTTCGTTCTGGGCGCCCGCCCCGAGGCGTTCGAGAACCGGGCACTGTCCGACCTGCCCTCGCCCTCGGACGGCTGGTCGTTCTTCCCGGACTTCACCACGTGGGCCGTCGACCACCTCCCGCTCCGGCAGCAGGCGGTCGAGGTCTACGCGGCCGGCTCGGAGGAGGTCTTCGGGGAGCCGCCGTCCTACGGCGGCACGGACCAAGGCCCGGTCGGCGGCGCTCCGCCGGGTGACGGCACCGACGGCGCAGCCACCGAGTACCCCAAGGTCCTGCAGGGCGAGGACGGTTGGCTCTACTTCGGCGGCGACGTCTCCAACCTCTGCGAACCGGTCCGGGGCGTCGAGGAGACCCTCGAGAGGATGGACCGCCTGGCACGGGCTGTGGAGCAATCCGGCCGACGGTTCGTGTGGACCGTGGCCACCGACAAGTCCACCGTCTACCCCGATGCCCTGCCCGAGACCTACCTGGGTCGGGAGTGCTCCGAGGCGCGTCGGGCTGAGTTCTGGGAAGCCCTGTACGACGCACCGCCCAGCAACTACGTCGACCTGCGCCGGAGCCTCGAGGAGGAGCAGCGCCGGACCGGTGAGCCGATCTATCGGCGCACCGACACGCACTGGGCGGATCGGGGCGCGGCCATCTACGCCAGGGAGGTCGCGCGCGCTCTCGACCCGTCGCTGCTGGATTCGACGTCGTTTCGGGAGGACGGCCCCAAGACGTGGCCCGGTGACCTGGCGGCGATGAGCGGCCAGCCGTCGGAGGACGAGTTCACCGCGGTCTCGGTGTCCCGGCCCGGCGTCCGGCCGGTCGGCCGCGACGACATCGCACTGCCGGAGATGCCCGTCACCGGTCCGGTCACGGTCACCAACGAAACGACCGGTGCCCCGCTCTTCGCGCCGGCGACGCTGCTCCTCGGGGATTCCTTCAGCAACTCGTCCCGGCCGTTGCTCGGGCCGTTCTTCCGTCAGGTCACCGTGCTGCACAACGAGTACGCGGACATCGACCCGCAGGCGGCGGCCGCGGCGTTGGTGGACGCCGACGTGATCGTCCTGGAGATCGTCGAACGGACGATCGCGTCCGGCCGGGGAGCCATGATCGACGACCGCACCCTGGACGCCGTGGAACGGGCGCTCGCCTCGAACCCGCGCTGACGCTCAGGTCTCGCCGCGAGACCGCACGATCAGGTCGGCCAGCAGCGCGAGCGTGAAGATGATGCATCCCGCTGATGAACAGCAGGACGGCGTTCGTGGTGATCCCGAAGTCGTAGCGGATCACGTCGACGATGCCCTTGACCAGGCTCAGGCCCAGCAGCGTCAGCGCCAGCGGCATCAGGACCTTGATCGGGTTGAAGTACATGATCATCCGCAGCACCTGCAGGATGTAGCGGTAGGCGTCCTTCACGAAGTGGAACTTCGAGCTGCCGGACCGCTTGGCGTAGTCGATCGGCAGGTAGTCCACCGGGTGCTGGTTGGACAGGAACGACATCGTGATCGTCGTGACGCAGCTGAAGCCGGGGGGCAGCAGGCGCAGGTAGGGCAGCGAGACGTCGCGGCGGAAGGCCCGCAGACCGGAGTTGAGGTCGGGGATCTTCGTCGACGACAGCCGCTCGGCGATCTTCCGGATGACCCACTTGGCCGGCACGCGGAGGAACTTGTGCGTGCCCTCCTCGGTGGTGCGGGCGCCCACGACCTGGTCGACACCGACGTTGTCGTCGAGGTACTTGACGAACTCCGGGATCCGCTCGTTCGGGTACGTCATGTCGGCGTCGGTCCAGACGACGATCTTCCCGTAGGCCTCGCGGGTGCCGATCCGCCGCGCGGTGCCGGACCCGCCGTTGGTGCGGAAGGGCATGAGCCGCATGTGCGGGCGCGTGGGCAGCGCGGCCTGTGAGGATCTCGAGCGTGTTGTCGGTCGACTTGTCGTCGATGACGAGGAGCTCGTAGGAGTACCCGCTCGCGTCCATGGCGGCGGTGATCCGGTCGATCTCCTCCATGACGTGGTCCTGCTCGTTGTAGCAGGGCAGCACGACCGTCACGTCGAGCGAGTTCAGCCCGCTCGGCTGGTCGGCCGAGGTGACGGAGAGGTGGGAAGGAGTGGCGCTCACGGCTGTCACGGGGATCGACGGTACCTCGGCTACTGTCGATCACGATGACCGCGGGCACATCTGGCACTTCCGTCACGGTCGTCGTCGTCAGCTGGCAGGGCCGACACCTCATCGGAGCCTGTCTGGAGTCCCTGGAGGCCCAGACGCTCCCCCACCGGCTGGTCGTCGTGGACAACGCCTCCACCGACGGAACGGCCGACTTCCTGGCCGCCGAGCATCCCGGGGCCACGGTCGTCACGACGCCGGAGAACCTCGGCTTCGCGGGCGGTGTGCAGGCCGGCCTCGACGTCGTCGAGACGCCGTACGCGGCGCTGCTCAACAACGACGCGGAGGCCGATCCGGCCTGGCTCGAGGCGCTCGTCGGGCATCTCGAGGCGCACCCGGAGGCCGCCGCGGTCACCTCGCGCATGGTGCTGGCCGACCGGCCCGACGTCCTGAACAACACCGGCGTGCTGCTCCTGCCCAGCGGCTACGGCACCGACCGCGGCTTCGGCGAGCCCGACGGCACCTACGCCGAGGCCGAGGAGGTCTTCGGGTTCAGCGGCGGCGCCGCCGCGCTGCGCATGGCCGCCGTCCGGGCGGTCGGCGGGTTCCCGCGCCGGTTCTTCCTCTACTACGAGGACACCGACCTCTCGTGGCGGCTGCGGCTGGCCGGCTGGACCGTCCGCTACGAGCCCCGCGCGGTGGTGCGGCACCAGCACTCGGCCACCGTCGACCAGCAGTCGGAGAACTTCGCCTTCCACAACGAGCGCAACCGGCTCCTGACGCTCCTGCGCTGCGGCCCGGCCGGCGCCGCCCTGTCGGCAGCCGGCCGCTTCCTGCTCACGACGGCGTCGCTCGTCGCGCGCCGGGCGATCGGTCAGCGGGTCCCCGACGTCGCCACGTTCCGGCCGCGGCTGCGGCTGCGGGCGTTCGGCTCGTTCCTCCGGCTCGTCCCGTGGGCGCTGCGCGAGCGACGGTCGATCGTCGGCTCCGCGCGGGTGACGCCGCGGGAGATCAGCGCCCGCTGGACGACGGCAGCCGACTGATCCGGCGCACCAGCCGGCGGGCGAGGAGGCCCGGCCCGCCTTCGCGCAGGGTTGCGCCCGCGCGCGCGGTCAGGGTCGCGCGCGCCGGACCGACCCGCAGCCCCAGCAGTTCCCGGTCGGCCGCACCCAGCAGCAGGTCGGGCGCGCGGCGCGGTGCCGCGCAGAAATCGACCAGCGGTGCGGCCACGGCGTCCCAGGTGAGGTCGCGGGCCAGCTCGCGCGCGGCCGCGCCGACCGCCGCACGCCGGTCCGGGTCGTCGAGCAGGACGGCGAGCGCCGCGGCGAAGCCGTCGACGTCCTCGGCCGCGACCGGCGTTCCCGCCCCGCGCGCACCGATCAGCTCGCCGAGCTCGTCGCCGCCGGTGGTCACGACCGGCAGGCCGCACCACAGGTAGTCGACGATCCGCGTGCGGAAGGAGAACTCGGTCTCCAGGTGCTCGTGGTGCGCGCTCACCCCGACGGCGGCCGAGGCCAGCCAGAGGTCGCGCTCGGCGTAGGGCACCCAGTCGTGGTGGAAGGAGACGACCCGGTCGAGCAGACCCGAGCTCCTCGGCCAGGGCCCGTGCCCGCGCGACCGCCTCGGCGCCCACGCCCCCCTGGGCGGGATGCCGGGTCCCGAGGAAGAGCAGCCGCAGCCGGGGCCGGTCGGCGGCGAGCCGGCCGACCGCCCGGATCACGGTCTCGGGGTCGAACCAGTCGTAGACGCCGCCACCCCAGACGACGACGTCGTCCTCCGGGCCGATCCCCGGCAGCGCGGCCGTGAGCCGCGCCCGGTCGCCCGCGCGCGGCGGCGTCGGCGGGACGCCGAACGGGACGACGGCCACCAGGCCGGAGAGGTCGTGGGCGGCGTCGTAGGTGACCGGGTTGACCCGGCCGAGCGCACCGAGGTGGCCGATCCACATCGCCCGCTGCCGGGCCGAGGCGCACAGCACGAAGTCGGCGCGGCCGAGCTGCCGGTCCAGCGCCCGCACGCAGTCGCGGACGACCGCCCGCCGCCGGGCCTCCCCCAGCCCGCGGGCCTGCTCCAGCTGCTCGAGCTGGAACGGGTCGTAGGCGTCGACGACCAGCGGGACGTCCGCCTCGGCCAGCCACGGGTGCAGCCCGAGCACGTCGCCCTGGACGACGACGGAGCCCGCGTCGGCAGCCAGGGCGCGCAGGGTGGGGCCGTCGACGGCCCGCACCGCGACGTCCGGCTCCTCGAGCTCCGCCGTGGTCAGGGAGGCGACGGTGACCGGGCCGACCCGGCCGGAGCGGGCCAGGGCGCGCGCCAGCTCCAGGCAGCGGATGGCGGGCCCCGCCATCCGCTCGACGAGCGGCTCCGGGGTGACGAGCAGGACGCCCGCACCCCGTCCGGAGGTCAGCCGCGCCGCCCTTCGGGGTCGCACAGGTAGTCGTAGATCGGCGCGAGGGCCGTGTCCCAGTCGCCGTGCGCGGCCGCGATGTCCTGCAGCGCCTGCGCCGACAGCCGCTCGCGCAGCTCCTGGTCCGCGCACAGCCGCTCGAGCTGGTCGGCGAGGTGGTCGACGGTCCGCTTCGCGAGCAGCGAGTTCTCCTCGTCGCGCAGGATCCAGTGCCCCCACGGGTTGTCGAAGGCCACCACCGGCACACCGCAGGCCATGAGCTCCAGCGGCAGGTACGACGGGTGCTTGGACACCGTCAGCGCCAGGCCGACGTCGCTGTTGCGGTACAGCTCGCCGGTCGCCCGGTAGTCGAGCAGGCCGAGGTGCTTGATGTCCTCGTCGCCGCCCTCGCCGGTGGCCCAGGCGCCCGCGGTGACGATCCGCACCCGGTCGCCGAGCCGCCGCTTGAGCTCCTCGAGCGCCAGCGAGGCCATCTCCCAGCAGTTGCGCCAGTGGCCCGGCCGCGCGTACACGAACACGGTCACCGGCGAGCCCGGGGTCCGCTGGTGCCGCCACCGGGCGTGGAAGACGTTCGGGTCGACGGCCGGCGCGAAGCTCATGCCCTTGCCGCCGTAGTCGTCGGCGTAGATCCGGCGCAGGTTGTCGGTGTTGCACAGGCCGTAGAGGCCCAGCCGGTAGGTCTCCTCGGCCAGCGCGTACAGCGTGCTGGCCGGGTAGAACATCGGCTCGTAGTCCTGGATCAGGTAGAACTTCCGCTTCATGTTCGGCGAGTGCGCCAGGGCGAACGCCGTCACCCAGAGGGTCGCGATCCCGGCGTCGGCCTCCGGCACGGCGTCCAGGCTGGCCTGGGTGCCGTCGTAGAAGACGATCTCGGAGTCGGCCAGGGCGGGGAACGCCGCGGCGAGCGCGGACCGGACGAAGTAGTCCGGCGGACTGCCCCACACGACGAACCGGTTCTCGACGCCGCGGGTGCGGGCCAGGTGGTCGGCGATCCGCAGCGCGGAGTTGATCCCGCCGTAGAACGGGCTGTCGATGTCCGGGATGTACCAGTTGATGGTGCGGACGTCGAAGGGCTCGGCGTTGCGCTCGTGCAGGGCCAGGACCTGGGACTCGTCGCTGGGCAGCGCCTTGCACATGTCGGCGAGCATCCGCGACTCGGCCGCGTCGCTCTTCTGCCGGAACGCGGCGAACTTGCGGCCCAGCGGCAGGGACACCCGCTGCTGCGGGGTCGGCTCGTACGGGTTGCGCAGGGCCGGCCGCCGGCTGCCCAGGGACAGGTTCGGGTTGAAGTACGGGTCCCCGCCGAACAGCCAGGGGTTGTACCGCCAGTAGCTGGCGAAGAAGTCCGCCGTCGGCACCGAGGTCCCCCGGGTGGCCGACTCGAGGTGGCGGATGCCCGCGAACGGCGAGCAGACGTTGCGCAGGCCCACGAGCGTGGCGTCGAGGCCGAGCGTGACGTCCGAGCCGCAGAGGATGAACCGCTCGTCGAGCCCGCCGAGCTTGTCGTAGACCGACCGCTCGACGGCGCAGCAGGCCCCGGTCACGGCGAGCACGTCGCGGTACCAGTCGGTCGACCCGAAGATCGTGTCGCTGCCCGGCGCCATGCCCTCGAACACGTGGTCGGCGAAGCCGCCCAGGCCCAGGATCACGCCGGTGTGCTGGATCTTGCCGTCGAGCCCGGTGAGCTGGAGGCCCGAGATGCCGATCTCGGGCTGCACCGCCCAGCCGACGAGTTCCTTCATCCAGGCCGGGTCGAGCAGCTCGGTGTCGTCGTTGAGGAAGACCAGCACCTCACCGGAGGCGCGCTGGACGGCGGCGTTGTTGACCTGGGAGTAGTTGAACGGCGTGACGTCCCACCACAGGACGTCGACCCCGAGGCCGGCGTCGTTGTCGGCGTACCACTTCTCGTTCTCCTCGCTGTGCCCGCCGTTGTCGACGATGACCACCTCGAAGTCGGGGTAGTCGGTCCGCGCCAGCGAGGGCAGGCAGGTGGAGAGCATCGTCCGGTTGTGCCGGGTCGGGATGACGACGCTGACCTTGGGCCAGGTCTCCGGCGTCCAGCGGACGCGGACGACGTCGCCGGCCGCCTCGGCGACCGCCGGGCGTCCGGTGCGCTCGAGGTGCTGCTGGACCACGCGCACCCCGGCCGTGACCGGCTCCGCCTCGCGGCGGGCGACGCTGCCGAGCACGCGGGCGACGCGGGTGACCCGCTCGGCCTCGAGGTCGGAGCGCAGCAGCAGGTCCCAGTGCATCGCGGCGCCGGCCTCCGCGCGCAGACCGCCGATGGCGAGGTAGCGGGCCCGGCGCATGGCGAAGGACCGGCCGATGTAGTTGGCGCCGAGCAGCATCTCCGGCGACCACGAGGGGTGGAACAGCGGGCTGTGGTGCCGGCCGACCGTGCCGGTGTCGCGGACGTCGTCGTCCCAGGTGATCAGGTCGACCAGCGGATCGCGGTGCGCCGAGACGGCCACGTGGTACAGCGCCTCGTTGCGCAGCCGGTCGCCGGCGCGCAGCACCATGACCAGGTCGTCGTCGCACTCGGCGACGGCGCTGTTGACCCGCTCGGCCAGGCTGCGACCGTCCGACGCCACGGCGCGGATCCGGCGGTCGTCGCCGGAGGGCGCCGGGGCACCGACCACGGACGCCGACCACTGCTGCCAGGTCTGCTCGCGCAGGCTGCCCAGGGTGACGCCCAGCCCGGCGCCCTCCTCGGCGATCACGACCACGTGCACCGTGGTCGGCTGGTTCGTGCGGCGCGAGTACAGCCGCTGCTCCTGGAGCACGTGCGGCGGGGAGTCGTGCCGGCGCAGGAACGCCGCGTACGAGGGTTCCTTCGGCTCCAGCGCGCCCGGGATCACCCACGCCTCGCGGACCTTCGCGGCCGCCTTGCGCGCCTCGCGGTAGGTGGTCAGGCCCGCCTTGGCGACCTCGCGGGAGCGGCTGCCCTCGGGCAGCCGGGCCGCCGCGGCGGCGCGCAGCTTCGCCTTGAGCCCCTGGGGCGCGGGGACGTCGAGCGGATCGGCCGGCTCGGTGTCCTCGGCGATCAGCGGGCGGACGTCGCCCTCGACGTTCTCCGGGACGGTCTCGGTCTCGTCCTCGGCCTCGCCGCCCCGGATCGCCCGGAAGCTCCATGCCTGGCCGTCCGCGTGCACGCCGACGTCGAGGAGACCGGCACCGCGCAGGGTGTCGGCCAGCGCCTCGCGTGAGACGTCGGACCGGCCGGCGCCGCGGACGACGGTGCCCCGACGGAGCGCCGCCACCAGCCGCGGCAGGACGGGCTCGGTCTGCTCGTCGAGGATCCCCAGCTCGAGCTCGGTGATCTGGGCGCCGTGCTCCTCGACGTATTCGAGGTACGGCAGGTGGACGTCCGCGGCCACATCCGGATCGGGGTGGACGGCCACCCAACCGTCACGGCGGCTGCCGCCGAGTGTCACGCGCACGAGTTCTCCCTCATTGTCGTCCTGCATCACCGCACCACGGACGCCGCCGTCGAGCGACCGGCGTCCCGTGGATCACAGTTCCTGCAGGTGTGTGCCCGTCCACCGGCCGTCCAGTCGCACCAGGCCGGGGACATCGGGTCCGTGGCCGGGCTGGACGCGCAGCTCGAAGGCCTGGTCCCGGTAGTCGAAGACGTGTGTCTGGCTCGAGTCGACGATGCCCGCGGTGACCACGAACATGCCGGCGTTGAGCGGAAGTCGGTCGAAGTGGTAGTCGGCGTACCCCGGCCCGTCCACCGTGCCGGCGATCGTGCCACCGGCCTGGCTGTTGGGTCCGGAGACGTGCACGCCGGTCTCGTGGTGGAACGCCAGGCCGAAGACCGGCTCGGTGACCGGCTTCGTGGCCTCGTAGTGGATCCGGATGGTCAGCGGGGCGCCGGCGACGGCCACCGGCCGCGCGGTCATGCTCTCGTCGAGGAACTCGACCTTCCGGATGGTCAGCTCGCCGGAGCCGCGGTGCTTGCCGTCGGAGTCCGTGCTGCCCCCGCCGAGCCGGTCGCTCTCGGCGGCGTTGACCTCCTGCACGTAGCGGTCGACGACCTCGTAGGCAGGGCCTTCGGCCCGGAGCCGGCCGTGGTCGATCCAGGCCACCCGGTCGCAGAGCGTCTGGATCAGCGCCAGGCTGTGCGAGACGAACACGATCGTCGTGCCCTTGCGGCGCAGCTCGTAGAGGCGGTCGAAGCAGCGCCGCTGGAAGTCCTCGTCCCCCACCGCGACGATCTCGTCGATGATCAGCAGCTCGGGGTCGAGGTTGGCCGCGATCGAGAAGCCCAGCCGCACGTACATGCCGCTCGAGTAGACCTTCACCGGCACGTCGACGAACTCGCCGATGCCGCTGAACTCGATGATCTCGTCCATCGCCGCGGCGATCTGGCGGCGGGTGAGCCCCAGGATCGAGCCGTTGAGGAAGATGTTGTCCCGGCCCGACAGCTCGGGGTGGAAGCCGGCACCGAGCTCGAGCATCGCCGAGACCCGGCCGTGCGCGGTGATCGAGCCCGAGGTGGGCCGGTGGATGCCGGCGATCAGCTTGAGCAGCGTCGACTTGCCCGACCCGTTGTGCCCGATCAGCCCGTAGGTGCTGCCCCGGGGGATCGTCAGCGAGACGTCGCGCAGCGCCCAGAAGTCCTCGCCCCGGCTGCCGCGCGAGCGGGTGGTGAGCTTCTCCTTGAGGTTGGTCGGGCGGTCCTTGAACATGCGGAACCGCTTGCTGACCGCGTCCACGACGATCGCCGGCTCGCCCGTCGCGTGGTCCGTCGCCGGGGTTTCCGCCTGCTCGGCGGCCGTCGGCTCGGTCACGGGGGTCTCGGTCACAGCTCCTCGCTCACGTCGGGGGCCCGGGACTGGAAGAAGCGCCACCCCAGGACCAGCATGCCGAGACTGATGGCGGTGAGGTAGCCCAGCTGCCAGAGCGGCGGCACGGTGAGGTCGTACAGGACGTCCCGGAACGCCTCGACGAACGCCGTGATCGGGTTGAACTCGTAGATCCGCAACCACGGGTGCTCGTCGTACTGGTCGGTGACGAACGCGATCGGGTAGATGATCGGCGCGGAGTAGAAGAGCAGGTTGAACACGACCTGCACGATGTAGTTGATGTCCCGCAGCTTCGCGTTGAGCATCGCCAGCAGCAGGCCGACGCCCAGGCTGAACGCACCGAGCAGGACCATCAGGAACGGCAGCAGCAGCACCGTCCAGCCCACGTTCCAGGCGAAGACGAAGACGACGAGCAGCAGGGCCAGCTCGATCGCGGTCTGCTGCAGGGTGGCCACCGCGTTGCCGAGCACCGGCGCGAACGGCGGGAAGTAGATCTTGCGCAGCAGCGGCCCGGCGCCGATCAGCGCCGCCATGGATCCGGTGGCGATCGCGAGGAAGAAGTTCCAGACCACCAGCCCGGTGAACAGGTAGATGGGGAAGCTCTGCAGCGAACCGTTGCCGGCGACCGGCGGCTCGAAGCGGAGGAAGAAGCCGAAGACGAGGCTGTAGATGGCCAGCGTCGCCAGCGGATTGACCAGGGCCCAGAAGGAACCGAGGACGCTGCCCTTGTACTTGCCCTTCAGCTCCCGCCGGGCGAAGTCCGCGACGAGGCCGCGATACCGCCAGACGTCAGAGGTGACCCTCGGCATCGATCTGCGTCGACCCTCTCTGCTCGGCGGCGGCCCGGAGAAGCCCCACCGCCCGCGCGGGATCCGTGCGGGAGGGACTCTACCCTTCGACGCCGGGGGCCCCGTCCCGTCGCGGAACGCCCGGAAGGGGAGGGAGACCTGATGCTGGTGGGGCTCGACGCCACGCCGTTGCTGGGCCGGAGGACCGGGATCGGACGGTACGTCGGCGGTCTGCTGCCCGAACTGGTCCGTCCCGCTCCGGAGGCCGGCGTCCCGCCCGTCGACGTCGTCGCGACGGCGTTCAGCCTCCGCGGCCGGGGCGAGCTCGCGGCCCTCCTGCCGGACGGGGTGCGCGACCGCAGCCGCCCGGCACCGGCCCGGTTGCTCCAGGAGATCTGGTCGCGGACCGAGTGGCCGACGGTCACGTCGCTGATCGGGCGCGTGGACGTCTTCCACGGCACCAACTTCGTGCTGCCGCCCCCCGGCCGGGCCCGCGGCGTGGTCACCGTGCACGACCTCGCCTTCCTGCACTCCCCCGGCACGGTGAGCGCGACCTCGCAGCGGCTCCGCGTCCTGGTGCCCCGCGCGCTGTCCCGTGCGGCCGTCGTCTGCACGCCGTCGCAGGCCGTGGCGGACGAGATCACCGAGGCGTTCGGCGTCCCGGCCGACCGGCTGCAGGTGACGCCGCTGGGCGTGGATCCGCTCTGGGCGGCAACCCCCGCTCCCGACGAGGCCTGGCTCGCCGACGCCGGGCTCCCCCCGCGCTACGTCCTGTTCGTCGGCACCATCGAGCCCCGCAAGATGCTGCCCACGCTGATCGAGGCCAAGCGGTCGCTGGCGGGCACCCCGGCCGGCGAGGTGCCGCTGGTGCTGCTCGGCCCCGCGGGCTGGGGACCGCAGCTCGACCTCGCCGGCATCGGTGACGGACAGGTGGTCACGACCGGGTGGCGGGAGGACGACGACGTGCGGCGCATCGTCGCGGGGGCCGCCGTCCTGGCGTTCCCCTCGGCGGCCGAGGGCTTCGGCCTGCCGCCCCTGGAGGCCTTCGCGGCCGGCGTCCCGGTGGTGGCGTCGGACCTGCCGGTGACGCGGGAGGTCCTGGGCGCCGACCCCGACCGGGCGACCCTGGTCCCGCCTCGGCGACGCGGCGGCGCTGGCCGACTGCGCTCGCCGACCGGCTGACCCGGCCGGATCCGCCGGGCGCCGCGGACTGCGCGGCGCGCGTGGGCGGCCCGCTACACGTGGTCGGCGACCGCCGCGGCCACCGTCAGGGCCTACGAGCGCGCGCTCGCCGGCTGACCGGGCCTCAGGGGACGGTGACGTTCCGGCAGCCGAGCACCGGGTTCGTGGTCCCCTGGGCGGAGTTGATCGCGTAGGCGCACACCCGGTGGGTGCCGCGCGCCACCCGCAGGTAGCCGGTGTAGCCGTGCGAGGAGCCGGCCTGCGGGTAGACCCGCCCGACGTCGGCCCGGAGGGTGGAGGCGACGACCGAGCCGCCGAAGCGGCCGTCGATGTAGAAGTGCACGCGGATCGGCGTGCCCCAGGTGTCGGGGTCGACCCCCCAGCCCCGGACGACGGTCGTGCCGTTCACGACGGTGGCCGAGTCCAGGCTGCCGAAGGGGTTCCAGGCGGCGGCCTCGACCGTCACGGTGGCGCAGCCCAGCCGCGGGTTGAGCGTCCCCGGACCGGCGTTGAGCGCGTAGACGCACACCTGGTGGCGGCCGGCCGCCACGTCGAGCGCGGTCGTGTAGCCGTGGGTGGTGCCGGTGCCCGGGTACACGCGCCCCACGTCGGTGCGGGTGCGGTCGGCGACGGCGTAGCTGGAGTACCGGCCGTCGACGTAGACGTGCAGGCCCAGCGACTGGGTCGGGGCGTCGGCGTCGAGCGTCCAGCCGGAGACGGTCACCGCGCGACCGGTGACCCGGGCGGAGTCGAGGCCCCCGATCGGTGCCCACGTGGCGGCCGCACCGACGACCGTCTCGCAGCCCAGCTCGGTGTTGATCGTGCCGGCGGCGGTGTTGATGCCGTAGACGCAGACCTCGTAGGTGCCCGGTCCGGGCATCGCCAGCGACAGCTCGAACCCGTGGTTGGTGCCGGCCGCGGCGTAGGCGGTGCCGACCGCGGTGCTCGGGTCGTCGGCGCGGTAGGCGCCGCCCCAGCCGCCGTTGACGTAGACGTGCACGTCGAGTGCCGTGGCGAGGGCGTCCTGGTCCACCGTCCAGCCGCTGACGACGATCCGTTTGCCCTCCACCGTCGCCGAGTCGATCGAGCCGACCGGTTCGAGCAGCCGGTCGGGATGGACGGCGGTCAGGGCCCGGCAGTTCCAGACCGGCAGCGATCCCGTCGCGACCGGTTGGAACCGCACGCAGACGTCGTGCTCCCCGATGGGGACGGTGAACGTCGTGGAGAAGCCGTGGTTCGGCCCGGCCGCCGGGTAGACGCGGGCGACGTCGGCCCGGGGCTGGTTGGCCACCAGGTCGGGCCGCGGCGTGCCGTCGACGGAGACGGCCACCGGGACGGCCGTCGTCTGCGCGTTCGGATCGACCGTCCAGCCGCGCACGGTGACCGTCTGCGCGCTGACCGACAGGCCCTCGACGTTGCCGAGCATGCGGGTGCCGTAGCCGGAGATGCGCGCGTCGACCAGGCCGCGCAGGTCGTTCAGCCGCGCGTACGCGTAGTCCCCCGGACAGGTGGTCAGACCCGTGTCGCGGTGGCCGAAGATCGTCGGCAGCGTGACCCGCGTGCCCGCCGGCCAGCGCACCGTGCTGCCGCCGCCCGAGGTGAGGGTGACCGTGCTCCGCGGGTTGACGCCGTACAGGGCGAACTTCCAGGCCACGATGTCGGCGACGGCGCTGATCATGGCGAACGGCGGGGTGACCAGGTCGTAGTTGCCGATCATCGAGACGCCGAACGTCGTCGAGTTGAAGCCGCCGGCGTGGGCGCCGATCGACCGTGCTCGACAGCCCGCCGTAGCGCCCTTCCCACAGCCGCCCGAACTTGTCGGCCAGGACGTTGTAGCCGATGTCCCCCCACCCGCGGCTGACCGCGTGGTAGCGGTAGATCGACCGCAGCATCGCCGGCACGTCGGCGGAGGTGTAGTCGTTGGTGTCCGCGGTGTGGTGGATGGTCGCCGCGCGGATGGTGCTCGCGTACTGCGGCGCCCAGGTGCGGATCGACTCGTCGGCGCCCCACTGGGCGCGGCTGTAGACCGCGGGCATGGTCGTCGCGGCGTCGGCGGTGTCGGTGATGTCCGGGGAGTCCAGCGCGGTGTCGGCCGGGCTCTCCCCCGGGTTCACCAGGTCCAGCTGCACCTCGGTCGGCGCGGCGCCGGAGCGCGTCACCAGTTCGGCCTCGACGCCGGTGCTCGGTCCGGTCCACAGCGGCTCGGTGCCGCCGCGGGCGTCCGGGGTCGTCTCGGCGTCCGCGCCGGCGTCCTCGACGGTCAGCTGCGTCCAGTCGCCCCAGGCGCCGGCCTCGTCCTGCACGCGGACCTGCACCACGGTGTCGGTGACCGCGGCGTCGGCGGCCCAGGTGACGCCGACCAGCGAGAAGTCCTCGGTACGGGTCTCGGTCACGGTGAGGACCGGGTCGGTCGGGGCCACGCCGCCGACGGGCTCGGTCGTCCCCTGCTCGACGTCGGCCGCGGGGGCCGGGTCCTCCACCGAGCCCATGGCGATCTGCTCGGTCGAGGTCTCGACCGGCTCGGCCTCCGGGCCCGGCGCGGCGCTGACCGGCACGACCAGGACGGTCGCCGTCATGGCCAGCCACGCCACGGTGCAGGCGACGACGCGTCGCGCGGAGGTCGTCACGGGACGGTGACGCTGCGGCAGGCCAGCTGCGGGTTGGACGAGCCGCCGTGGATGTTGATGCCGTAGGCGCAGACGTTGTGCACGCCGCTCGTGGCCGGGATCGCCGCGGTCTGCCAGCCGTGGTTCGGGCCGGCACCGGGGTACGCGGTGGCGATGTCGGCGCGCGGCCGGTTGGCCGTGACCGACGCCCTCATGACGCCGTCGACGTACACGTGCACCTGGACGACGTCGGTCATGACGTCCTTGTCCAGGGCCCAGCCCATCGCGGTGATGGTGCCCGCTCCGGGCGTGACCGAGTCGATGTTGCCGATCGGGAGGAACGTCGTCGCGGGCACGACGACCGTGCTGCAGCCCAGTCGCGTGTTGCCGCTGCCGCTGTACTGGTTGATCGCGTACACGCAGACCGACCGGGTGCCGCCGAGGACCGGCACGGTGACGTCGAACCCGTGCTCGGCGCCGTTCCCGGGCCAGCCGGTCTCCACGTCGGGCCGGTCGCCGTCGGCGATCGCGGCCTGCTTGAACACGCCGTCGACGTACACGTGGACGCCGATCGGGTCCGCGGTGTCGGGGTCGATCGCCCAGCCCTCGACCTGGACCTGTCCGGGCGTGGGCGTCACGGACTCGAACCGGCCGATCGGGGGCCCGCCGACGGTGACGGTCCGGCAGCCGATGCCGGGGTTGGTCGTCCCCGCCCCGAGGTTGATCGCGTAGGCGCAGACCTTGTGCGTCCCCACTGACAGCGGCCCGGTCCACTCGAAGGCGTGGTTGGCCGTGGCCCGCGGGTAGGCGAGCCCGATGTCGGAGCGCGCGATGTTCGCCGTCGTCGCCGCCACCGCGCGGCCGTCGACGTAGACGTGCACCCGGACCTGCTGGCGGCGGGAGGTTCGGGTCGATGACCCAGCCGTTGACCGTCACGGTGTGGGCCGAGACGGTCACGGCGTCCACGGCGCCCAGCGGCGGGTTCGCGGGGAAGCCGGGCACGGTCAGCGTGCGGCAGCCCAGCAGCGGGTTGGTGTAGCCCAGGCCGGTGTTGACCGCGTAGACGCACGCCGTGTGCGTGCCGGGCGAGGCGACGACCGCGCTGTTGTAGCCGTGCGCCGGCCCGACCCCGGAGAAGGTCCGTTCCACGTCGTAGCGCAGTTGGTTGCCCGGGATCGCGATGGAGAACCGGCCGTCGATGTAGACGTGCAGGTTGATCGACGTCATGGGGGCGCTGGGGTCGTAGGTCCAGCCGCGGACGGTGATCGTGCTCTTGTACGTGCCGACGGCGTCCAGGCTGCCGATCGGGCGCGTCGACGTCCCGCCCGACCGTCTGGGTGCTGCCGAACCAGTCGGTGAAGTACAGCCAGAAGTTCCGGTTGCCGTACGACGAGCACGCGTTGCTCGAGGCCGCGTAGCCGGCCGCCAGCGCCGGCCCGTTGGGCTGGTAGGGCGTGTAGTTGTACAGCCCTGCGGTCGCCTTGTTCTCGATCATGACCGGCGAGGACCCGCACGCGCTGTTGGGGTGGAACAGGACGTTGTTGACGATCCCCGGGACGTGGCCGTAGTTGCCGGGGTTGGCGGCGTACCGCTTGAACTGCTTGGCCGCGAAGTAGATCTGCCGGAACAGGCCCGGGTAGTAGGCGCTGCACCCGCCGTTCATGCTGTCCGGCGCAGCCGAAGCCCATCGCGCGCTTGTAGAGGTGCTCGGTCGGCGCCGAGCGCGTGACCAGGCTGGTCTCCTTCTGCAGCATGACGAGGATGACCCGCGGGTTGATCCGGCAGGCGGCGGCGACCTTGACGATGATCGCGGCCGCCGTCTCGTTCGCGGCCCCGGTGTAGGCGTTCGGGCAGTAGGCGTCCGCCGTCTGCGACTCGGTGGTCATCCGGTAGGACTTCAGGCACGCCGGGCCGCCGCTGGCCGGGGTGCAGTTGCGGCCCTGCTGGTTGAGGAACGCCTGCACCTGCGCGGCGGTCATCGCGCCGGCGTCGTAGAAGACGGCGTCGGAGATGATGTTGCCCGGCCGGAAGGCCGAGGTGTCGGCCGCGGGGGCCAGCTCCGGGGACGGCGGGTTCGGCTGCTGGGCCGGCAGCATCGCCAGCACGCAGACGACCGCGACGGCGAGCAGGACCGCGCGGCGCGTGAGCGCAGCGATCACGCGGCGACCTCGACGGGGGCCGATGCGGACGTGCCACTGTGCGTCGCCGACGCGTAGGTGAGCGTGGCCTGCCAGGTGCCGGCGGTCAGCCGGTTGCCGGGCACGACGAGACCGCCGCACACGGTGGTGCTGGCGTCGGGCATGGCCGGGCCCTCGACGGTGACGGTGGAGCCGCCCTGGGTCAGGGTGAGCGTGCAGACGCCGCCGTCCTCGATGACGCCGGCGGCGTAGCCGCCGGCCAGGACCTGCCGGTCCGCGGCACTCCACGCGCTGTAGGTCAGGACGACGGGCACGGCCTCGGTCTCGACGACCACGGGCTCGTCGGTCGCGACCGTCTGGCCGGAGCTCGGGTTGGGCTCGTCAGGGTCGACGGCGGTCTGCTCGGCGGGCGTGGGAACCGTGGTCGAGGCGGGGTCGGAGGAGGTCGACTCGGCGGCCGCCGAGGTCCCGGGCCAGCCGCGGGTGATCACGTAGCCCGCACCGGCCGCGGCGCAGGCGGCGATCACGACGAGCGCGACGATCCATCGTCGTCCTCGAGACATCTGCGTTCCTCCCGGCATCCATGCACGGGGCGGCGTCCAGAACGTCGGCCACCCGGTCCCCCATAGTTACGGGGAGTACCGGATCAGTCACGCGAACACACCGGGTCGTCTCGGTTTCGTCATGTTCGGCCAACGTGTCCGACGACGACGCGCCGCGCTGCCGTGAGGGGGCGCCGGGAGCCGTCAGTCGCGGAAACCGCTCCGCATGGCCTCGGTGAGTGCCTCGCGCCATGGCCGGAGGGGCGGCAGCCCGGCGGCCGTCCAGGCGCTGCCGTCGAGCACCGAGAAGGCGGGCCGGGGCGCCGGCCGGGGGAACTCCGCGGTGGTGATCGGCCGCACCCGCTCCGGGTCGGCGCCGACCTCCTCGAACACCGCCCGGGCGAAGCCGCACCAGCTGACCTGCCCGGCGTTCGTGTAGTGCAGCACCGGCGGGACGGCGCCGTCGCGGGCGCCGAGCTCGACCAGCCCCGCCGCCAGGTCCGCCGACCAGGTGGGCGAGCCGACCTGGTCGTCGACGACGGTCAGCGTCTCGTGCTGGGCCTCGAGCCGGAGCATCGTCTTCACGAAGTTCGCGCCGGAGCGGCCGTAGACCCAGGCCGTGCGGACGACGCTCGCGTCGCCCCCGGCGGCCGCGACGGCTCGCTCGCCGGCCGCCTTGGTCCGGCCGTAGGCCGACGCCGGCGCGATCGGGGCGTCCACGGGGTAGGGCTCGGTGGCCGACCCGTCGAAGACGTAGTCGGTGGACACGTGCACCAGCCTGGCCCTGCCGTCCGGCCGGCCGGCCATCTCCTCGGCGAGCCACCCCGGCGCCCGGCCGTTGACCAGGTCCGCGGTCGCCTCGTCGGTCTCGGCCGCGTCCACCGCCGTGTACGCGGCCGCGTTGACCAGGACGGCGCGGTCGGCCCGCACCCCGGACAGCCAGCTCCGGACCGCCTCGCGGACCGCGGCCTCGTCGGTGAGGTCGAGCTCGGCCCGGCCCAGGCCGGTGACGTCGTCGCCGGGCCGGGTGCCGAGGACCTCCAGGAGGTCGGTGCCGAGCTGACCCCGGGCACCGGTGACCAGCCAGGCGATGGTGCCGCCGTCGCTCACTCGGCGTCCTGCGAGCCCACCACCTGGTGCGCCGTCGCCGCCGCGGCCTTCAGCGGCTCCCACCAGTCGCGGTTGTCGCGGTACCACTGCACGGTCATGGCCAGGCCGTCCTCGAAGGTCATCCGCGGCGTGTAGCCCAGCTCGGCGGTCTTCGAGTAGTCGACCGAGTAGCGGAGGTCGTGGCCGCCGCCGCGCGGGTCGATGATGTTCTCGACGTAGCTCCAGTCGCGGCCGGTGGCCTCGAGCAGCTTCTCGGTGAGCTCCTTGTTGGACAGCTCGCGGCCGCCGCCGATGTTGTAGAACTCGCCGGGCCTGCCGTGCTCGACGACGAGCTGGATGCCCCGGCAGTGGTCGTCGACGAACAGCCAGTCGCGCACGTTGGCGCCCTCGCCGTAGAGCGGCACCTTCTCGCCGTCGAGCAGGTTGGTGACGAACAGCGGGATGACCTTCTCCGGGAAGTGGTACGGCCCGTAGTTGTTGCTGCAGCGGGTGATCGAGATGTTCAGCCCGTAGGTCTTGGCGTAGGCGCGGGCGATCAGGTCGCTGCCGGCCTTGGCCGCCGAGTACGGGGAGTTCGGCTCGAGGATGTGGTCCTCGGTCCAGGAGCCCTCGTCGATGGAGCCGTAGACCTCGTCGGTGGAGACGTGCAGGACGCGGCCGACCTTGTGGCGCAGCGCCGCCTCGAACACCTGCTGGGCGCCGAGCACGTTGGTCAGCACGAAGTCGGCCGCGCCGTGGATGGAGCGGTCGACGTGCGACTCGGCGGCGAAGTTCACCAGGATGTCGTGGCCCGGGAGGGCGCCGTCGAGGTCGTCGGAGCTGCAGATGTCGCCCTGGACGAACCGGTAGCGCGGGTTGTCGGCGACCGGCGCCAGGTTGGCGAGGTTCCCGGCGTAGGTCAGCTTGTCGAAGACGGTGACCTCGGCGTCCTCGAACCCGGGGTAGCCCCCGGTGAGCATGGTGCGCACGTAGTGGGAGCCGATGAAGCCGGCACCGCCGGTGACCAGGATGCGCATCGAGCAGGACCCCTCCGGGGTGGACGTGAGAGTCAGCACGCGGACGTGAGACACGGACGGGGCCAGTGTTACAGAGACGCCTGCAGCGTCCCCGACCTGTGACGGAAAGAGTCGTATCGTCGCGCCGACTCCGCCGCTGGACGAGCTCGACCGCTCTCGTTCGTGCCGGCCGGCCCGAGGTGAGGAAGTCCCGTGAGCACGTTCGATCGAGGCAACGAGCAGCAGCGGCCACCGCTGCCCGCGCGCCTGGACCCCCGACTGGGGACCGCGCCGCGCAACCCGCGCTCGCGCGGCGGCCGGGACGACGACGGCTGGGACGGCGGCTCGGACTCGGGACGCACCGGGCGGTCGGGCGGCACCCGCCTGGCCATCGCGGCGCGCATGGTGGCGGGGCTGGTCACCGTCGCCGTCCTCGCCGCGAGCGGCTGGGGCTGGTACCTGGGCCGGGTCGCCGACGCGAGCGTGAACCGGACCGACGCGATCCCGACCGAGGGCAACGAGGGCATCGGCGGCGGCGCGGCGATGAACCTGCTGCTGGTCGGCAACGACAGCCGGGCGAGCGCCACCGAGGAGCAGCTCGACGACCTCAACACCACCGCGCACGACGGCATCAACACCGACACGATGATCCTGGTGCACGTGCCGGCCGACGGGTCGAAGGCCTCGTTCGTCTCCTTCCCGCGCGACTCCTACGTCGAGATCCCCGGCTACGGCATGGACAAGCTGAACGCCGCGTACGCCTTCGGCTACCAGTACGAGGCGGGCGAGGGGGCCACCGACGCCGAGCGCCAGGCCGCCGGCGCCCAGCTGCTCATCCGCACGATCAGCAGCCTCACCGGCCTGCAGATCGACCACTACGCCGAGGTCGACCTGCTCGGCTTCTTCAACCTGAGCTCCGTCGTCGGCGGCGTCGAGGTCAACCTCTGCGCCCCGGTGCAGGACGCCTACTCCGGCGTGAACCTCCCCGCCGGCGTCCAGACCATCGAGGGCGAGCAGGCGCTGGCGTTCGTCCGGCAGCGGCACGGTCTCCCCCGCGGCGACTTCGACCGGATCATCCGGCAGCAGGTCTTCATCGGCGGCATGGTCCGCAAGCTGCTCGACGACAACGTGCTCTTCGACCTCGGCAAGCAGCGCGAGCTGGTCGAGGCGGTGGCGAACTCGCTCACCGTCGACCAGTCGCTGGACCTGCTCGGGCTGGCCGGCCAGATGCAGTCGGTGACCGCCGGCAGCATCGAGTTCCAGACCATCCCCTACGTCGGCGACGACCAGGACGCGGACGGCCGCTACATCCTCCGGCTCGAGGACGAGGAGACGCTGCACCAGTTCTTCGCCGACCTCTCGGCCGATCCGGAGCCGCCGGTCGAGCCGACGGAGACCGCCGCCCCGGAGACCGTCGCCCCGGCGCAGGTCTCGGTGAACGTCTACAACGGGTCCGGCATCTCGGGCCTGGCCGCCTCGACGGCGACCGAGCTGCAGGGCCAGGGCTTCGTCGTCGCCAGCACCGGCAACGCCGACAGCCACGAGTACACGGCCACCGAGATCCGCTACGCCCCGGGCGACCAGGCGCTGGCCAGCACGCTCGCGGCCGCGATCCCCGGTGCCACGACGGCCGAGGCGGAGGAGCCCACCCCGGGCATCGTCGACCTCGTGCTCGGGTCGAACTTCAACGGCGTGGGCCAGTCGGTCACGACGCCGGAGCCGACCGAGGCGGTCGAGGGCGAGGACGCGCGCACCGCGGCCGACACCACCTGCATCAACTAGCGGGAAGCGCGCTGGCACCCTGGACAGCGTGCCCACGTTGCCCGCCGACCTGCTGACCGACGTCCTCCGCCGGGACGGCGCCGCCCCGCTGGTCACCCAGTACGACGACGCCACCGGTGAGCGGGTCGAGCTCTCCGGCGCGACGCTGGCCAACTGGGTGGCCAAGACGGCGAACCTGCTGCAGGACGAGTTCGACGTCGGCCCCGGCAGCGCCGTGGCCCTCGCCCTGCCCGTGCACTGGCAGACCGCGGCCGTGCTGCTCGCGGCCTGGAGCTGCGGCGCCACCGTTCTGGACACCGCCACCGAGGACGAGGGCCGCCTCGCCGAGGTCGACGTCGTCCTCGCCGCGCAGGACCGGCTGCCGGCGCTGGAGGAGGACCTGCCCGAGGACACCGCGGAGCTGGTCGGCCTGTCCCTGCACCCGCTGGGCCTCGGCATGGCCGGCTACGTCGGCCCGGCCCGGGACTTCGCGATCGAGGTCCGCGCCCACGGCGACTTCTTCAGTCCGTACGAGCCGCCCGACCCGTCCGGTCCGGGTCTGCGCCTCGGCGGCCTCGAGCTGACCCTCGGCGGCCTGGTGGACGCCGCCCGGGAGCTGGCCGCGCGGCTCGGCATCGGCGCCGGCGAGCGGTTGCTGGTCGACGAGCAGGTCGCGGCCGAGGCCGGACCGGTCGCCTGGCTGCTGGCGCCCCTGGCCGCGGGCGCCTCCCTGGTGCTGGTCCGCAACGCCCTGGCCGACACGCTGCCCCGGCGCGCGGCCGACGAGCGGGTCACCGCGACGTTCGGACGACGGGTGGAGGGCGTCCGGGAACTGGGCCGGGGATGACCTTCTCGGTCCTCGCGCGCGACCCCACGACCGGCGAGCTCGGCATCGCCGTGTCCTCCTGCATCCTCGCCGTCGGCCGGGCCGTGCCGAGCGCGCGGCCGGGCGTGGGCGTCGTGGCCGTCCAGGCCCGCAGCCGGCGCGGGCTCGGGACCCGGCTGATCAGCGGGCTCGCCGACGGGGTGGCCCCGGCCGACCTCGTCCGCCGGGCGGCGCACGCCGCGGAGGACGCCGACCGGCAGATCGCCGTCCTCGACGCGCAGGGCCGGGTGGCCGCCGACACCGGCCAGGGCTCGTTCCCGGCCAGCGGTCACCTGGTCGGCGACGGCTGGAGCGTCCAGGGCAACATGCTGGTCTCCTCCGACGTGCTGCCCGCGATGGCCCAGGCGCTCGGCGCGGCACGGGGCAGCCTCGCCGACCGGCTGCTGGCCGCGCTCACCGCCGGTCAGGACGCCGGCGGCGACCTGCGCGGGCGGCAGTCCGCCGCGCTGCTCGTGGTCAGCGGGGAGCCGGCCTCCGACGAGGACGACGGCGTCCTGATGGACCTGCGCGTCGACGACTCCGGCGACCCGGTCGCGCAGCTGCGCATGCTGCGGAACCTGCAGCGCGCCTACGACGAGCGCGACTACGAGATGCTGGCGCTGTTCGCCCCGGAGGGCGCCCGCGACCTCTACGCGGCCGTCGCCGCGTCCGGCCGCGGTGACCGCGAGGCGGCCCGCAACGCCCTCGAGGCGATGCGGGCACGGCCGGGCTGGTCGGCCTGGCTCGCGGCCATGGCCGGCGACACCCGGCTCTCAGCGGTGTCCCGCCTCCTGGACTGAGCCGCTCCGGCGCGAGCCGAAGTGGCCGCGGCCGGTGTCGCCCTTCCAGTCGGCGAAGGATTCCCCGAGCACGTCCTCGAGCAGCGCGATGTCGGGCAGCAGCGGCTCCAGGACCTCCCGGCGGACGGCGACGGGCATCGTCGGGCGGTGGGTCCGGGCAGCGTGCAGCGCCGCGGTGAGCGGCCGGCTGAGCCGACGCCACACCTGGGGGTGCGCGTAGGCCCCGAGCGCCGCGCCGGCCCGGACCACCCGGGCCAGCGCGCGGTGCCGAGCGCTGTCGGCGACGTAGGGCTTCACGTTCTCCGGATCGACGGTGTGGGCGACGCCGGTGGGCACGCCGAGGAAGGTGCTCACCCGGTCGAGCGTCTCCCGCGGGTGGTCGACCAGGGCGCGGTAGCGCAGCACGAGCACCTGGGGACGGGGCAGCAGCTCGAGCAGGTGGTGCACCTGCTCGCCGTAGCGGCCCAGCCCGCGGTAGTGCCAGAACGGGGCCCAGCCGTCGGCGATCCGGCGCTCCTCGAGCCGCACCGCCTGGAGGAAGTCGGCCTCGGGCTCCAGGCCGTCGGCGCGCAGGTGCACCCAGTTGGACCAGGCACGGTCCACGGGGTCACGGACGACGGCGATCACCTTGATGTCGGGGACGTCGGCGACCAGCCGCTCCTGCGCGCTCCGGTCGTAGAGGTAGAACGGCGTGCTCTCCCCCCGCAGCGTCTCCGGCGGCGCGTCGGCGAACAGCCCGAGATAGTCGTCCCGCCGCCACACCCACTCGCGCGCGCTGTGCGCGTCGCCCGGGCCCCGCTGCTCGCTGCGGGCAGGTGGCCGGCCGCCGGTCAGGTAGTACTTCGGCTCCTTGACGGGCGAGAGATAGAGGCCCGGATGGGTCGCCAGCGCCGCGTGCAGCGCCGTGGTGCCGGCCTTCGGGGCACCCGCGATCACGAACTGCGGCAGCCGGTCGGCGGTCATCTCGGCGTTCTCCCTCGGTCGGGCGGGTGCATACCCGTCAATTCTGATCGACATGGTAGACATTAGTCGTGCACACCGCCCGCAGCCCCCGTCTCATCCGTCGGGTGCACATCGACCTCGGCCGGGTGTGGTCCGCGCGCTGTCGCTGACCCGCGCCCCACGTCTTCTCCCACCCCTGCCCGAGGAATCCCATGCTCTCCCTGCCTGCACCTGCCCTGCCTGCTCTCGTCCGCCGTCCCGACGACCCCACCGTCCGCCGCACCGGAGCCGCCGCCCTCGCGGCGGGTCTGGCCGCCGCGGCCAAGACCACTGGCTCGACCTGGTCGAGTACCGACCGGACAGCCGGTGGACCCATCTGGTCGAGCCGCACACCGCCGCCGCGGCGCTCGACCCGTCCCTGCACCCCGAACTCGCCTCGGCCCAGGTCTGGCTGCTGTCGTGGCTGCCCGAGCAGGGCACGCCGCTGCACGACCACGGCTGGAGTGCCGGCGCGTTCGCCGTCGTCCGCGGCACGCTCACCGAGCGGGTCGTCGCCGCGGCGCGGCACGGACGCCCGGTCCAGCCGACCGCCGGCGAGCTCACCGCCGGCCGGGTGCGGCACTTCGGACCGCACTACGTGCACCAGGTGACCAACGAGGGCGCCGAGCCCGCGATCAGCGTGCACGTCTACACGCCGGCCCTGCTCCGCATGAACACCTACAGCGTCGTGGAGGGCCTCCTCCTGCACACCGGCAGCGAGCGGGCGGGGGTGGACTGGTGAGCGCTCCGACGCTCGCGCGGCCCCACGGCGCGCGCTCGATCGACGAACTGCTGGCCGACGCGCGCAGCCGGATCACCCGCGTGACGCCCGCCGAGGCGGCGGCGCGGGTGGCCGCCGGCGCGTCGCTCGTCGACATCCGGCCGGCCGCCCAGCGCGCCCGCGAGGGCGAGGTCCCCGGCGCGCTGGTGGTCGAGCGCAACGTGCTGGAGTGGCGGTTCGACCCGCTCAGCGACGCGCGGCTGCCCGAGGCGACCGGATACGACGTCGACGTGGTCGTCCTGTGCTCGGAGGGCTACACGTCCAGCCTCGCCGCCGACGCGCTGCGGGCCATCGGCCTGACGCGAGCGACCGACGTCGTCGGCGGCTTCTCCGCCTGGGCCGCCGCGGGGCTACCCACGGTCGGCGGAACAGCCGCCGGCTGAGCCTTGCATCGGCGTCCATGCGCGCGGGAAGCTGTGCCCCGTCGGACGCCGGTTGCTCCAGTGTCGAAGCGTGGCCGCCGCCACCGGGCCGACCTCTGTCCTCGGAGCGCATCCGTGAACCGAATCCCCCTCCCCCGCCGGACCGCGGGTCGAGCCGCCGACGGCCGCCCCTGGGAGCTGCTCAGCGACGACACGTCGGTGACGGCCGTCCTGCCGAACGGCACGGTCGCCGAGGCACACGTCTCGGAGACCGACGATCGCGTCGTCGTCGAGTTCTGGGCCGACCCGGCCGACCTGCCGAGGGACCTCGGGGAGGCCCTCATCACCCGGGCCTTCCTGCTGCCGGCCGTGCGTCCGCGCCGGCCGGTCACGGTCTGCGTCCCGCAGCGCCAGGGGATGCTCCTCGCACAGGCGCGGCGCTTCGTGCTGGACGGCCGCGTGCGCAGCGCGGGCGTCACGTGCCTGCTCGAGGGCCGGGTCGGCGGCTGACGGCCGACGTCCCGGCACGCGCGGACGGCGCCCGGCGGGACATGCCCGCCGGACGCCGCCCGGTGTCGGTCGGTCAGGGAACGGCGAACGCCCCTGGCGCGATCCGGACCACCTCGCCGCGGCCGGGCTGGCCGAAGAAGATGGCGACGCTCCAGGCGGAGGCGAAGAGCTTGCCGCCGCTGAACTCCAGGCCCGTGGGCAGGGTGACCTGGGCGTAGGACCGGGCGCCGTTGGGCGTGATCCGCACGACCTGGCCGACGTCCTCCGGCGGCCCGGCCGGGTCACCCGCGAACAGCTCGGAGACGAAGACATTGCCGTAGGAGTCGACGGCGATCCCGGTCAGCGGCTCCAGGTTGCGGATGACCCTGAGCACCTTGCCGCCCGGGGACAGGACGTACACGCGGCCCGCGTTGGGCCGGTCGCCGCCCAGGGTGCTGACGTAGATGTTGCCGTTCTTGTCCTGGGTGACGCCGGTCGGCACCGGGTCGCAGCCCTGCACGCCCTGGGTGTCGTTGGTGCCCTCGCACTCCGGCACCTGCGACACGGGCACCCGCGGGGGTACGAAGAACGTGCTGATCTTGTTGGTGCGCCGGTCGATCGACAGGACGGCGTTGGCCCCGGCGTCGGCGACGAGGATCCGGTTGGCCTGCACGTGTACCGAGAACGGGTTGGACAGCGCGTCCAGCGGCTCATCGGTCTGCCGGTCGAACTGCAGCTGCCGGTCGGGGTTGTTGCGCCAACTCGTAGCAGAGCAGGTCCCAGCGCTTGACGATCGTGCCGTCGGGCCGGGCCACGATCAGCGAGTACGGGGCCGCCTCGCGGGACGCCTGGCAGCTCCGACCCGGCCGTACCCGCTCGACGTCTGCGATCTCCGCGGCCGTGGGCTCCATGTCGGGCGCCGGGTCACCGGTCGCGATGAACAGCAGGCCGTCGCGGAAGTCGACGCCCTGCGGCGTGGGCAGGCCGCTCACCAGGGTGCGGACCTGGCCGGTCCGCGGATCGACCGACGACACCTCGCCGGAGTCCGACTCGGCCACGACCAGCTTGCCGTTGCTGTAGCTGTTCAGCTGCCGCGGGCCGTCCAGGCCACCGGCGACCGTCGACACCCCGCTGTCCTGTGCGCTCGCCACGCTCGGACCGGCCACCACGGCCAGCCCGACCGATACCGCCACCGCCAGCACGGTGACCGCTCTCCTACGCCTCATCAGCTCTCCCATAACGAATTGGACACGGTGAGGCGGGAGGCTGTCGGTCCGATCTTGATCCTTCAAGAGGATCGGAGGTGAACGTTCCGGAACTGGCGCGTCGTCGCGCCCAGTGATCCGGCGGGCGCGCCGCGCGGTCGGAAACGCGCTGGTGAGGGCCCTACTTGAGCAGGCTCCGGGCGATGACCATGCGCTGGACCTGGTTGGTGCCCTCGTAGATCTGGGTGATCTTGGCGTCGCGCATCATCCGCTCGACCGGGAAGTCCTGGGTGTAGCCGGCGCCGCCGAAGAGCTGGACGGCGTCGGTGGTCACCTGCATGGCGACGTCGGAGGCGAAGGCCTTGGCCGAGGCCGAGACGCGGGTGACGTCGGCGCCGCCCTGCTCGCCGCGCGCGGCGGCCACGTAGACCAGGTGCCGGGCCGCCTCCACCTTCATCTCCATGTCGGCGAGCATGAACTGCACGCCCTGGAAGCTGCCGACGCTGGTGCCGAACTGCTTGCGGTCCTTGACGTAGCCGATCGCGGCGTCCAGCGCGCCCTGCGCGATGCCCACGGCCTGCGCGCCGATGGTCGGACGGGTGAAGTCCAGGGTGCGCAGCGCCGTCTTGAAGCCGGTGCCGGGCGTGCCGATGATCCGGTCGGCCGGGATGGTGCAGTCGGTGAAGTACAGCTCGCAGGTGGGCGAGCCCTTGATGCCCATCTTGCGTTCCTTGGGGCCGACGGCGAAGCCCGGGTCGTCGCGGTGCACGACGAACGCGGAGATGCCGTTGGCGCCCTTCTCCGGGTCGGTGACGGCCATGACCGTGTACCACTCGGAGATCCCGGCGTTGGTGATCCAGGCCTTGGTGCCGTTCAGCACCCAGGTGTCGCCGTCGAGCCGGGCGCGGGTCTTCATCGCCGCGGCGTCGGAGCCGGCCTCGCGCTCGGACAGGCCGTAGCTGATCATCGCCCGGCCCGCGGCGATCGAGGGCAGCACCGTCTGCTTCAGCTCCTCCGACGCCGACAGGAGAATCGGCACCGAGCCCAGCTTGTTCACCGCCGGGATCAGCGAGGCGCTGCAGTCGACCCGGGCCACCTCCTCGATCACGATGCAGGTGGCGATCGCGTCGGCGCCCTCGCCGCCGTAGGCCTCGGGGATGTGCGTGGCGTGGAAGCCCGCGGCGGTCAGCGCCTTCTGGGCCTCGACCGGATACCGCGGCTGCGGCGTCGACCTCCGCGGCGAACGGGGCGATCTCCCGCTCGGCGATGTCGCGCACGGCGGCCCGGATCGCCTCGTGCTCCTCGGTCAGTGCGTACAGCCCAGCGTTGTTACCCACGGGTAGATCGTAAGCCCGCCGAGCTCACTCCTCGGTAGCGAGACTCTCCTGCAGCGCCGCGTCGCGCGCCATCACCTGGTCGGCCAGGGCGGTCTGGAAGCGGACCACCGCCGCGCGCAGCGTGTCGTCGCCCGCGGCGAGGATGCGGACCGCGAGCAGGCCGGCGTTGCGGCCACCGCCGATGCTCACCGTCGCCACCGGCACCCCGGCCGGCATCTGCACGATCGAGAGCAGGCTGTCGAGGCCGTCGAGCTTGTCGAGCGGCCGGGGCACGCCGATCACCGGCAGCGGGGTCGCGGCCGCGACCATGCCCGGCAGGTGGGCCGCTCCCCCGGCGCCGGCGATGATCACCCGCAGGCCGCGGTCGGCCGCCGTCTCGGCGTACTCGAGCATCCGCCGCGGCGTCCGGTGCGCGGAGACGACGTGCGCCTCGTAGGGCACGTCGAACTCCTCCAGCGCGAGCGCCGCGGGCTCCATCACCGGCCAGTCGGAGTCGCTGCCCATGACGATGCCGACGACGGGGTCACTCACTGCTGGCTCCCGGATGGTCCTGGTCGAAGGCGAATGCCGGGTCGACGACGCCGTCGGCAAGGTAGCGGGCCGCGGCCACCGCCCGGTCGCGCACCTCGCCGAGGTCGTCGCCCAGGGCGGTCACGTGGCCGAGCTTGCGTCCCGGCCGCTGGCCCTTCCCGTACCAGTGCAGCTTCACGTCGGGCCAGTGCGCCATGAGGTGGTGCACCCGCTCGTCCAGACCCGGCCCGTCCCAGTCGTCGGAGGCCGCCGCGCCCCCGAGCACGTTGGCCATCACGGCGACCGGCGCCGTCATCGCCGTGGAGCCGAGGGGGTAGTCGAGCACCGCCCGCAGGTGCTGCTCGAACTGGCTGGTGCGCGACCCCTCGATCGTCCAGTGGCCGGAGTTGTGCGGCCGCATCGCCAGCTCGTTGACCAGCACGCCGTCCGGCGTCTCGAACAGCTCGACGGCCAGCATCCCGACCACGCCCAGCCGGTCGGCGATCCGGACGGCGAGCTGCTGGGCGGCGGCGGCCAGGTCGGCGTCGAGGCCGGGGGCGGGGGCGAGCACCTCGGCGCAGACGCCGTTCCGCTGCACCGTCTCGACGACCGGCCAGACCGCGACCTGACCGAACGGCGAGCGCGCCACCTGCGCGGAGAGCTCGCGCAGCATCTCGACGCGCTGTTCGGCCAGCAGCGTGCCGTGCTCGTCGAGGAGCACCCGTGCCTGCTCGCGGTCGGCGACGACGAACACGCCCTTCCCGTCGTAGCCGCCGCGCGGGGTCTTCAGCACCACCGGCCAGCCGTGCGTCCTCGGCGAAGGCGGCCACGTCGTCGGCGGACTCCGCCCGGGCCCACGCGGGCTGGGGCTCCCCCGCGTCGGCGAGCGCGCGGCGCAGCACCAGCTTGTCCTGGGCGTGCACCAGCGCATCGGGTCCGGGCGCGACGCGGTGGCCCGCGTCCTGCAGGGCGTGCAGGTGCTCGGTGGGCACGTGCTCGTGGTCGAAGGTGAGCACCGTGGCGCCGTCGGCCACGCGGCGGAGGGCGTCGGGGTCGCGGTGGTCCCCGAGGACGACGTCGGCGGCGACGAGCGCGGCCGAGTCGGACGGGTCCGTCGCGAGGACGCGGAGCGACTGCCCGAGCGCCACGGCCGCCTGGTGCGTCATCCGGGCGAGCTGCCCGCCACCGACCATCGCCACGACGGGCAGGCCGGTACGGGGATCGACGGGTGAGGCCATGGTGATTGGTGAGGCTAGTTCCGCGGGGGCGCTGGCCTGTCCGCCGGGGGGCGCGCCGGTGGCGGCTCTTAGCCTCGTCGGGTGACGGTGCGAACACTCCCTGTGAGGTCGCGCGCCGGCTCGCCGTCGGGACGGCTGGACTTCCTCGACGGCCTGCGCGGGATCGCGGTCGCCCTGGTGCTGCTGCAGCACATCGGCGAGCTCACCGTCCCGGCCATCGAGCGGCTGACGTCGTCCACGGTCCAGCTGGGCCAGTTCGGCGTGATGGTCTTCTTCCTCTGCAGCGGCTTCATCATCCCGGCGAGCCTCGAGCGCGGCCGCCGCGCGCCCGGCCGTGCGGCGGCACTGCGCACCTTCTGGATCAGCCGCGTGTTCCGGCTCTACCCGCTGTACTGGCTCAGCCTGGCCGGGGCGGCACTGCTGGTGGCGGCCGGCCGGTACGTGCCCGAGGAGTCGCTCACGACCGGCCACTGGCTGGCCAACGCGGCGATGCTGCAGCTGCCGATCGGGGCACCGCACGCGCTGGGCCTGTACTGGACGCTCGCCTTCGAGCTGCTCTTCTACCTCGCCGTCTCGGCCCTGTTCCTGCTCGGCTGGCACCGCCGCAGCGTCGTCCTGTCGCTGACCGCGTCGGCGGTCTGCCTCGGCGCCGCGGCGTTCGCGGAGCCGCTGCTCGGCCGACCGGCGCCGCTCGGCCTGTTCTGCCTGGCGACCATGTTCCTGGGCACGGTGTTCCACCGCTGGCACGCGGGCGAGGTGCGGCTGCGGACGCTGGCCGGCTGCGTCGTCACCGCCGTCGCGGCGGGGATGGCGATGCTCGGGTCGACGGCCGACGTGCTCGGCGCGGCCGGTGGTCCCGGCGTGCTGCCGATGACGACCGCCTGGCTGGGTGCCTACGCCGTCTTCTGCGCCGGCATCGCGCTGCGGCACCGCACGGTGCCCGCGTGGCTGCGCCGGCTGGGCACGATCTCCTACTCGGTCTACCTCGTGCAGGCTCTGGTGCTGATCGCCGTACCGGCGCTGCCGTCGCCGCTGCTGACCGCCGTCGTCTGGACGACGGTCGTCGTCGGCGCGAGCGAGCTCACCTACCGCTTCGTGGAGCAGCCCGCCGTCCGGCTGGGCCGCCGGCTGTCCGACGGCCGACGGGTCGCCGTGGAGCCGAAGGTGCTGGTCCACCCCGCGCGGGCCGCCGAGCGTCCCGTCCGGACGACGACGGCGACGCGACGGCTGGCGGTGTGAGCGCACCGGACGGCCTAGACTGCTCGGTCGTGCCACCGAGCGACCAGCCCAGCCGTCTGCGGGCCACCTGGCGCGTGCTGGCGAAGGAGCTCGGGGCGTTCGGCGTCGTCGGTGCCGCCTGCTTCCTCCTCGACGTCGGCCTGTTCCACGTGCTCTACGCCGTGGTCGGCCTCGACGCGGTCCTGGCCAAGCTGCTCGCGACCCTGGTGTCGATGACCGCGGCCTACGTCGGGCACCGCTACTGGTCGTTCTCCCACCGCGCCCGGACCGGGCTCCGGCGGGAGTACCTGCTGTTCGCCGCGGTGAACGCGGCGACCCTGTGCCTGGGCCTCGCGATCGTCGCGTTCGTGCGCTACCCGCTGGGCCAGGAGAGCGCGCTCGTGCTCCAGATCGCCAACATCGCGTCGATCTGCCTGGGCACCGTGATCCGCTACCTCAGCTACCGGGCCTGGGTGTTCCCGGCCCGCCGCACGGACGCGCTGCCGCCCGCGGCGGCCGCGGTGGCGGCGGCCTCCGCCCAGCTCTGAGCGGCGAGGGTTCAGCCCGCCACGCGTGAGCCGTGGCGGCCGGAGATCACCTCGAGCCGCGTCGGGATCCGGGTGCGCAGCTCCTCGAGGTGGCTGATGACGCCGACCGTCCGGCCGCCGCGACGGAGCTCGTCGAGAACGGTCATCACGGCGTCGAGCGCCAGCGGGTCGAGCGTGCCGAAGCCCTCGTCGACGAACAGGGTGTCGATCTGCACGCCACCGCTCTCCGCCGTGACGACGTCGGCCAGCCCGAGCGCCAGGGCCAGCGACGCCATGAAGCTCTCGCCGCCGCTGAGCGTCTTGGTGGGCCGCCGCACGCCCGTGTACTCGTCGAAGACGTCCAGCCCCAGGCCGCCGCGGGCGCCGCGCCGGCCCAGCGCGTCGCTGTGCAGGAACGTGTAGCGGCCGCCGGACATGTCCTGCAGGCGGGCGCTGGCCACCTCGGCGACCTGCTCGAGCCGGGCGGCGAGCACGAAGGACTGCAGCCGCATGCGCAGCGTGTTCGAGCCGCGGCCGGTGGCGAGGTCGGCCAGCGCGGTGACCTGGTCGGCCCAGGCGCGCAGGTCGGCGAGCTCCACCTCGGCAGCGGTGACGTCGCCGGCCAGCCCCTCCAGCGCCGTGGCGCACCGCCGGGCCCGCTCGAGCTCGGCCACCGCCTCCTCCCGCTCCCGCGTGAGGGCGGCGCACCGCTGTTCGAGCTCGGCGACGTCCGGCCGGGAACCGAGGTCGGTGAGCTCGGGCTCGGCCAGCCGGGCGCGCAGCACCGCGAGCTCGCGGTCGTGGCCGTCGATCTCCCGGTCCAGCGCGGCGAGCCGGCCCTCGGGGAGCAGCGCTGCGGCGGCGGTCAGGACGTCGTCGAAGCCGGCGGACTCCGCGCGCTCCTCGGCCGCTCGGCGGGCCGAGTCGGCGGCGACCCGGGCGCGCAGCTCGTCGGCCTCGGCGGCGACGAGCGCCTCGCAGCGCCCTGCGGCGTCGGAGAGCCTGGCCACCCGGGCGGCCAGGTCGACGTCGTCGCCGGTGGCGGCGGTCAGGCGTTCCTCGAGCTCGGCGAGCGCCGTCGCGAGCGCCTCCCGTTCCGCGGTGCGGGCCTGCAGCTCCTCCCGGTCGGCCGCCAGCCGCGCGCCGGCCTCCTCGCGCTCGGCGAGCAGGGCCCGGTGGACCGCCTGGGCCGGTGCCAGCCGCGCGGCGGCCTCGGCTACCTCGGCCGTGGTGGCGCGGAGCTCGTCCAGCGCCTCGACCTGCTGACCGACCGCGACGGACCCGGCCTGGGCGCGCAGCCCGGCGAGCTCCCGCTCCTGCCGCTCGAGCGTGGCGGTGGCGGTGGTCAGAAGGGCCTCCGCCGAGTCCGCCGCCGCCCGGGCGACCTGCTCGTCGGCGGCCGTGACGACGGTGTCGGTGTGCTCGGCCGGCCGCGGGTGCTCGACCGCGCCGCACACGGGGCAGTCGGCGCCGTCGACCAGGCCGGCGGCGAGCTCGGCCGCCATCCCGTCGAGCCGGCGGGCCCGCAGGTCGAGCCAGTGCTCGCGGGCGTCGTTGCGGGCCTCGCGACGGGCCTCCACCTGGGCGCGCGAGCGGCCCAGCAGCGTCTCGAGGCGCTCGGCAGCGCGGGCGGCGTCGAGGGCGATCTCCGCCGCCGCGACCGACGCCTGCAGCGCCGGGAGGCGGACAGCCGCCTCCTGCGCCTCGGCGACCAGCCGCTCCTGCTCGGCCAACCGGCTCGGCCAGGACGCGGCCGCCTGGGCAGCAGCCGTACACGTCTGCTCGAGCTCGTCGGTGACCCGCCGGAGCCGCGCGATCGAGCGGGCCGTCGTGGCGGCGCGGTCGACGTCGGGCAGCAGCGCGGCCGCCGCCGCGGCCTCGTCGCGCAGCTCCCGGGCGACGGTGGCCGTGCCCTCGCGCCCGTCCGAGACCGGGGTCCAGGCAGCGACTGCGGCCTCGTACGCCTCGGCTGCCTGCTCGGCGACCAGCGACGCGCGGCCGGCGGCCTGCAGGACGTCGCGGAGTGCCTCGGCCCGGCGCCCGGCGTCGCGCTCGGCGCGCAGCGGGACCAGGTCCGGCTCGCGGGCGTCGAGCGCCGCCAGGGCGCGGACGGCCCGCTCGCGGCGGACGTGCCGCTCCTCGAGCGTGCGTGCTGCGGCCAGCTCGGCGTCGACGGTGCGCGACCCGACCGCCGCGGCGTCGGCGCCCTCCTGTGCCTTGGTCAGCCGTTCGGCCGCCGTCGTGCGGACGGCGCGCACCCACGGCGCCACGTGGCTGCCGGGACCGCCGCCGACGAGTTCCGGTGCCAGCGCCTCGGGGACGTCGACGTCGGCGATCTGGGCGACGCGGGCCAGGAGCGTGCTCACCCGGACCTTGCGCTCGGCGACGCGCTCGCGGGCGGCCGACCGCTCCTCGGCGAGCCAGTCCTCGGCCCGGGCGAAGCGGTCGACGTCGAACAGGGTGCGCAGCAGGTCCGCGCGGTGCTCGGGCTCGGCCCGGAGGAACCGGGCGAAGTCGCCCTGCGGGAGGAGCACGACCTGGCAGAACTGGTGGACGTCGAGCCCGAGGCGGATGCGCAGGTGCTCGGAGCCCTCGTCGATGCGGGTGCTCACCGGTTCCCAGCCGCCGTCGGCGAGGCGCTGCACGGTCAGCTTGGCCTGCTCGGTGGTCCAGCCCTCGCCACGCTTCTTGGGGCGCTGCTGCTCCGGGCGCCGGGTGACCAGCAGCCGCTCGCCGCCGAGCGTCAGCTCGCAGCTGACCTCGGTGCGGGTCGCGGCGTCGGCGTGGTCGCTGCGCAGCCGCTTCTCCTCGCCGCGCGCACCGGGGACGGTGCCGTACAGCGCGAAGACGACGGCGTCGAGCAGCGTCGTCTTGCCGGCCCCGGTCGGCCCCCAGAGCAGGAACAGGCCCTCGCGACCCACCTCGTCGAGGTCGACCGCGGCCGTTCCGGCGAACGGGCCGAACGCGGTGAGGGAGAGCTTGTGCAGCCTCATCGGGCGGCCTCCGCGCGGTCGGCCGCGCCCAGGGCGCGGGCGAGCAGCTCCCGCTCGGCGGCGGTCGCGGCCACGCCGCGCACGTGCTGGACGAACTCGCCGGCGATCTCGACGTCGCTGCGCCCGCGCATCCGTTCCTGGTAGCTGCGCCCGTCGGCGCATACCCCCGCGCCGGTCCACTCCAGGTGGACGCAGTGCGGGAAGCGCGCCTGCAGGCGCCGCATCGGGTCGGTGGGGCGGGCCGGGTCGGTGAGCCGGGCCGAGACGAAGTCGTCCTCGACGGCGGCGTGCGCGGGGTCGGCGAGCAGCTCGTCGAGCGTGCCGGTGAGGACCGTCAGCCGCCGCGGGGTCGGCAGCGGCACGGGCCGGACGTCGGCGAGGCCGGTGCGGTCGAGCTCCACCAGCCAGGCCAGCTTCTGCTGACCGGCCTCGCCGAAGGAGTAGGCCAGGGGCGAGCCGCTGTAGCGCAGCCGCGGCGTGAGCGTCTGCGGCCGGTGCAGGTGCCCGAGCGCGACGTAGTCGACGCCGTCGAAGACCGATGCCGGCACGAGGTCGACGCCGCCGACGCAGATGTCCCGCTCGCTCTCGCTGGCCACCCCGCCGCCGACGAAGGCGTGCGCGAGCACCACCGAGCGCGCTCCGGGGCGGAGGAACAGGTCGGCGCGGACGCGATCCATGGCCGCGCCCAGCACCGCCTCGTGGCTGCGATTCTCGGTCGGGCCACCGGCCAGCCCCAGCTCGTGCCGGGCCACCTCCGGCTCGAGGAACGGCAGGCCGTACACCGCGACGTCGCCGTGCTCGTCGGAGAGCAGGACGGGCTCGTCGAGCCGGTTCGTGGCCGCGCGGACGTGCAGCCCCGCCGCGGACAGCAGCCCGGAGAAGGTGCCCAGGCGGCGGGCGGAATCGTGGTTGCCCGGGGTCATGACGACGGCCGCGCCGGCCTTGAGGAGCCGCTCCACGACCCGGTCCAGCACGGCCGTGGCGTCGGCCGACGGGACGGCGCGGTCGTACACGTCGCCCGCCACCAGCACGGCGTCGATCTTCTCGGCAGCCACCACCGACGCCAGCCCGCTCAGCACGACCTCCTGCTCGGCGAGCAGGTCGGTGCCGTGCAGCGACCGGCCGATGTGCCAGTCGGAGGTGTGCAGCAGCCGCATGGTCCGGAAGGTAGGCAGGAGGTACGACAGAACCGCGTCAGGCGCGCCGTGACGGAACCGTCACATGCCGCTGTCGGACCACGCTCCCCGTCCGCGACTCCTGCCGATGACAGCGGTTGCCGGGCCTCATAGCATTCGCCCTACCCGGCCTGAGGAGGCTCCCGTGCCGCTCGCCCCGGGTGAGACCATCGCCGGTTACACGGTGGTGCGTCAGCTCGGCAGTGGCGGCATGGGCGCGGTCTACCTGGTCAAGCACCCCCGCCTGCCGCGGCTGGACGCGCTCAAGCTGCTGAAGTCCGAGTTCTCGGCCGATCCCGACTTCTCCCGGCGCTTCCTGCGCGAGGCCGACGTGGTGGCCGGCCTGTCCCACCGCAACATCGTCGCGGTGCTCGACCGCGGCGAGGACCGCGGCCAGCTCTGGCTGACGATGCAGTACATCGAGGGCATCGACGCCGAGCAGGCCCTCGAGGCCGCCGGCGGACTCCTGCCCCCGGACCGGGTCGCCCACATCGTCACCGAGGTGGCCGCGGCCCTCGACGCCGCGCACCGGCACCACCTGATCCACCGCGACGTCAAACCGGCCAACATCCTGCTCTCGCCGTCGTCCGACGACGACGACGAGCCCGAGCAGGTGTTCCTGACCGACTTCGGCATCGCCAAGTCGCTGCAGAGCGGCAGCACCCGGCTCACCCGGACCGGGGCCGTGCTCGCCACGTTCGACTACGCCTCGCCCGAGCAGATCGAGTCCCGGTCCCCCGATGCGCGGTCGGACATCTACTCCCTCGCCTGCGTCCTCTACAAGCTGCTCACCGGCTCGGTGCCCTTTCCCGGTCCCGGGGTGGCCGCCGCCATCCACGGCCATCTCCAGCTGCCGCCACCGACGCCGACCAAGCTCGTGCCGTGGCTGGCGCCGCGCATCGACGACGTCATCGTCCGGGCCATGAACAAGGACCCGGCCGAGCGCTACCAGACGTGCCGCGCCTTCGCCGCCGCCGCCGCCTCGGCGCTCGTCGACTTCCCCGCGCCCCCGGCTCCGCCGTACACGGTGCAGCTCACGGGGCCGACCGGTGCCCTGCTGGGCCCCATGACCACCGAGCGGCTGTCGAGCCAGGAGACCGAGCGGCTCGTCGACCTGGTGCGCCGGACCCGCTTCTTCGACCTGCCGGAGAACCTGCACGAGGTGGCCGGGCGCACGACCACGGGACACCGGCCGCGCGGCGGCCGGCCCGTCACGCTGGAGATCCGGGCGGGCCGGTCGGTCCGTCGCGTGGTGGCCGACCTGGACGAGGCGCGCCGTCCGGCGACGCTCGACGCCCTCGTCGAGGCCGTCCAGAAGCTGCCACCCCCGCCCGGCCAGGCCCCCGCGCCCGCGACCCGGCTCAACGACCTGCGCTCGGCGCAGGCCGCGATCGCGGCGCGCGCGGCCCAGCGCTCGCCGCAGACGTCCGCCCCGCCGCCTCCGGGCACGGGGACCGCGGCCTCCGCGTCACCGCCGAGGACCAGCACGCCACCCGTCCACCAGCAGGCCCCGCCGCAGTACCCGGGGCAGGGGTCCCAGCAGCCCGCGTACTCGTTCGCCCCGACCACGCCCGCCGGGCAGTCGACCGGTCAGCCGCCCCGCCACCCCACCGGCCCGTACGGCCCGGCGGGCCCGGTCTACACCGGCCCGGCGACCCCCTGGACCCCGGTTCCGGGCCAGCCCGCGGAGAAGAAGCGGCGCGGCGCGCTGCTGGCGGTCGTCGTCGTCGTGGTCCTGCTCGCGGCGGCCGGCGTGCTCATCTGGTTGCTGACCCGAGCGGACGAGGATCCCACGGGCGGCGGCGACGGTTCCAGCAGCAGCTCGGGCTCCGAGACCTCGGAGGCCGGCGGGTCGACCACACCGGCCGACGCCGCCTACGCCGACCTCCCGCGGGGCACGGTCCTGCCCGACGCGACGCTCGTGATCCCGCGCCAGGTCGACGGCAACGTGGACCTGTACCTGGTCGACGCGGCCACCGGGGCGACGGGCGCGCGGCTGACCAGTGACCCCGAGCAGGAACTCGGCCCGATCCTCGCGCCCGACCGGGACACCGTCCTCTACGTCCGGAAGACCGGCACCGTCGACGAGCTGTGGGTGGTGTCGACCGACGGCAGCGGGCACCGCCCCCTGTTCCCCAGCGGCGTGGAGGGGTGCGCCGCGCCGAGCCGCCCGGCCTGGAACCCGGCCCAGCCGACCGAGCTCGTGATCGCCTGCAACGACGACCCGGGGGCCACGGCCCTGCGGGTCGTCGCCCTCGACGGGACCGTCGCCCGCACCCTCGAGACCGGGTTCCCCCGGGTCGACGACCTCACGTTCTCCGGCGACGGGACGACGGTGGCCTACTGGGCCGGCGCGAGCGACGCCGGGGCCGGCAACATCTACATCCAGCGGGTCGACGGCTCGGAGGCCCCCCACCAGCTGACGGACGCCGGGAGCGACAACGACGTCGTCTGGTCGTCGTCCGGCCGGCTGGCCTTCGCCCGCGGCCAGGGGTCCGGCGGGCGGCAGATCGTCGCGATGGACGCCGACGGGACGGACGTCTCGGAACTGACCTCCGGGTTCACCGACCAGGGCCCGGTGTGGTCGCCGGACGGCTCGGAGGTCGCCTTCAAGAGCACCCGGCCGGCGCCCGACACGGCGGCCGGTGATCACTACTGGGTCGTGGACGCCGGTGGCGGGGATGCCCGATTGATCGACACGGAGGGCGTCGTGGTGAGCACCGCCGCGTGGGGCCACCGCTGATCCGTGCCGGGAACCGGTGACAGGCGCCCGGTCCGCTCCTACTGTCGGCCCACCCGACAGCAGGAGGTGCCGTGCAGCTCGCCCCGGGGGACGTGTTCGCCGGCTACCGGATCATCCGCCAGATCGGCTCGGGCGGGATGGGGTCGGTGTTCCTGGTCGACCATCCGCGGCTGCCCCGGCAGGACGCCCTGAAGCTGCTCAACCGCGAGCTGTCCGCCGAGCCGGACTTCGTCGCCCGCTTCATGCGCGAGGCGGACATCGTCTCCAGCCTCTCGCACCGCAACATCGTCTCGATCTACGACCGTGGCGAGGAGGCCGGCCAGCTCTGGCTGACGATGCGGTACGTCGACGGGATCGATGCCGAGGCCGCACTCGCGGAGTCCGGCGGCCTGCTGCCGGCGCCGCGTGCGGTGCACGTCGTGGGGCAGGTGGCCGCCGCGCTGGACGCGGCGCACCGCCGCCACCTCATCCACCGCGACGTGAAGCCCGCGAACGTCCTGCTGTGCTCCACGGACGACGACGAGGCCGAGCAGGCCTTCCTCACCGACTTCGGCATCGCCAAGTCGCTCGACGCCAGCTCCCGCCTCACCCGCACCGGGCTGGTCGTCGCCACCTTCGACTACGCCTCGCCGGAGCAGATCGAGGCCCGGCCGCTGGACGCGCGCTCCGACGTCTACTCGCTCGGCTGCGTGCTCTACAAGCTGCTCACCGGGAGCGTGCCGTTCCCCGGCGAGACGATGCTCGCGCCGGCCGCGGGCCACCTCAGCCTGCCCCCGCCGCGGCCCACCGCGCTGGTGCCGTGGCTGGCGCCCGCCCTGGACGACGTGATCGCGCGGGCCATGGCCAAGGACCCGGCCGACCGGTACCCGACCTGCCGGGCGCTCGCGCTCGCCGCCGCAGCCGCGATGGAGGACTTCCCGGAGCCGCCACGCCCGCCGTACCGCGTCTTCCTGTCCCGGTCGGGCAACGGGTCCGGCGCCGGGGGGCTGGTCGGACCGATGCGGACCGAGGGGATGACCGAGCAGGCGTCGGCGCACCTGGTCGACCTGCTGCGCCGCACGCGGTTCTTCGACCTGCCCGAGCAGCTGGCCGCGGCGACCCCGCCGGGCCACCGCCGCGTGACCCTCGAGATCTCCACCAACGGCCGGACGCACCGCGTCGTCGCCGATCTCGACGCCGCCCGCCGGCCACCGGACCTCGACGACCTCGTCGCGACCGTCGAACACATGCCCACGGCTGTTCCGGCGGCGACGCGACCGCCGGTGCCGCCCACCCAGCGGAGCGCGCCCTCCACCAGTCGGTTCGCCCAGGCGCCGCCCGCGCTCCCCCTCCCATCGGTGCCGCCGCCGAGCACGGGCGAGCGGCGCGCGAGCACGTCCACCCCGGTGGTGGAGCGGATCGGCCCGCCCACGCCGCCACCGGTGCGGACGCCGGTGACCCCGCCGCCCTTCCAGGGCCCGGCGATCCCGCCCCCGACGCCGCCACCGTGGAGCCCGCCCCCGGAGCCGGCGCGGCGGCGCGGACGCGCCGTCCTGGTCGCGGTGCTCACCGCCGTCGTCCTCGGCGCGGGCGCGGCCACGTGGTTCCTGCTCCCCGACGACGATCCCGCCGACGGCGGGGACAACAGCGCACCGACGACGTCGGAACCGGCCCCCACCACCCCGCCGACCGCGGCGGCGAGGGACGCGTGGCTCGCGCTGCCCCGGACGGCCGCGTCACTCGACGACCAGACGCTGGTCGCGCCGCGGGAGGTCGAGGGCAACGTCGATCTCTACGTGATCGGCGCCGACGGCACGCTCGGCGCGCGGCTGACGACGGCGGCCGAGGAGGACGTCTCGCCGGTCATCTCCCGGGACCGGCGGAACATCATCTACGTCCGCGAGCTCCCGACCGGGCAGCAGCTGCGCACCGTCTCGGTGGACGGGCAGGGCGACGCAGCGCTCTTCGACCCGCCGCTGGCCGGCTGCGCGGCGCCCAGCCGCCCCGCCTGGAATCCCTCGGACCCGACGCAGCTGGCGCTGGCCTGCTACGACGGCCCTACGGCGACGCTCCGGGTGATCTCCCTCGACGGCGTCACGCTGCACGACCTCGAACCGGCTCGTCCGCACATCGACGACCTCGCGTTCAGCCCGGACGGCCGGCAGCTGGCCTACTGGGGCGCTGACGACCGCGAGAAGAACGCCGGCCACGTGTTCGTCCAGCCGGCCGACGGTTCCGGTGACGCGGACCAGGTGACGATGGCGGGTACCGACAACGGCCCGGTGTGGTCGCCGGACGGGACGACCCTCGCCTTCTCCCGGGGCATCGGGGAGGGCGCGCGCGAGATCTACACCCTCGATCTCGAGGATGCCGACGCCGAGCCGGTGTCCCTGCTCGCCTCGCTCGACGGATCTGCCGACACCGCCCCGGCCTTCTCACCCGACGGCGCATCGATCGCGTTCCGCAGCAAGCGCAGCCTGGCCGATCAGGTCTGGGTCGTCAGCGCCTCGGGTGGCGAACCGCGTCAGCTGACCACCTCGGACCGCGCGATCGGCTCCCCGGCCTGGGGGTACCGCTAGCGGGTCAGAAGCGGGAGGTCGTGTACGCGGGGCCGTCGCCGGGGTCCTGCTGGCCCCGGATGTAGCTCGCGTTCTCCTGCGCCCGGCGGTCCGCGTCCTCCTCGATCATGTGGTTGAGCAGCTGCTGGACGCCGTCGCTGTCGGGGATCTGCTTGAGCACGGTCGCCCCGCTGTCGCCGGCGGACTCGATGGTCAGCGTGCCGGAGTTGATCAGCCGCTCCCACACCGACTGGTGGTAGGAGACGTCGGTGATGCGCGAGAGCCCGATGTCGCGACCGCGCCGGGCCAGGATGCCCTCGCGGAAGAGCAGCCGGTGCGAGGTGATCACGTAGTGGGTCGTGCGCCAGCGCAGCACCGGCACGACCACGAGGGCCACGACCAGGATCACGGCCAGGGCGACGACGAGCAGCCGGAGCAGCCCCTGCTGCTGGCCGACCGGGATCAGCGCGGCCCCGAAGGAGGCCGCGCCCACGAGGAGCAGGAACCAGACGACGGGCCAGAAGATCGTCAGCCAGTGCGGATGCAGGTGGCGGACGATCTCCTCGTCCTCGGCGAGCAGCTTGTCCGGATAAGGCACGCGAAGAGGATGACGCAGCCGCGCGCCGCCGTCATGCCTCCGCGGTGCGAGTTCTGACGTGTCGGACGTCGCCGGTCGCCAGTTCCGTCCGGCCCTGGGCCGTGACGACGACGAGCCGGCCGTCCCAGTCGACCGCCTCCGCGACCCCCTCGAGGGTCGAGCCGTCGGGCAGGTCGACGGCGACGGTCGCGCCCACCGTCGAGCTCCAGGCGAGGTAGTCCTGGGCCAATCCGGAGGCCACCGGGTCGCCGAGGTGCTCGGTCCAGCGCCGGTAGCGCTGCTCCACCGCGCGCAGGAACCCGAGCAGGACCGGCGCCCGGTCCACGGTCGCCCCGGTCACCCGGCTCAGCGACGTCCCGGTCTCGGGCAGTTCCTCCGCCGTCGTCGAGACGTTCAGCCCGACCCCGACGACGACGGCGGTCGGGCGGGTGGGGGAAGACGTCGTCTCCGCGAGGATCCCGGCCAGCTTGCGGCCGTCGCGGGCGAGCAGGTCGTTGGGCCACTTGAGCGACGGCAGCACCCCGGTGATCTCGGCGACCGACTCGGCGAGCGCGACCCCCGTCAGCAGGGGGAGCCAGCCGCGGCGGGCGGCGGGGACGTCGGGACGGAGCAGGAAGGAGACCGTGATGCCGGCCCGCGGCGGCGAGATCCAGGTGCGGTCGAGCCGGCCCCGCCCGGCCGCCTGGTGCTCGGCGACGAGGACCGTTCCCTCGGGGGCGTCCTCGCTCCGCGGCCCGGGCCAGCTCGGCGTTGGTGGAGCCGACCTCCTCGACCACCTCGACGGAGCGCCAGAGGCCGCCGGACTCCCGGGTGAGCGGCGGCGGCGAGCGCTGCGCCGTCGAGCGCGGGGCGCTCCAGATCCGACCATCGGGATGAGGGGGTCTCAGGCACTCCCCTACGCTACGGCGCGTGAGCAGCGCCGAACTCGACAGCGGCGGGGAGCACGTCCCCGACGACATCGACATCCACACGACCGCCGGCAAGCTGGCCGACTTCGAGCGGCGCGTGCAGGAGGCGACGCACGCCGGCAGCGAGCGCGCGATCGAGAAGCAGCACGCCGCGGGCAAGATGACCGCCCGCGAGCGGATCGACGCGCTGCTCGACCCGGGGTCGTTCACCGAGTTCGACGAGTTCGCCCGGCACCGGTCGACCACCTTCGGCATGGAGGCCAAGCGCCCGTTCGGCGACGGCGTCGTCACCGGGTACGGCACCGTCGACGGCCGGCCCGTGGCGATCTTCAGCCAGGACGTCACCGTCTTCGGCGGCAGCCTCGGCGAGGTCTACGGCGAGAAGATCGTCAAGATCATCGACTTCGCGATGACCAACGGCTGCCCGATCATCGGCATCAACGAGGGCGGCGGCGCGCGGATCCAGGAGGGGGTCGTCTCCCTCGGCCTCTACGGCGAGATCTTCCAGCGCAACGTGCACGCCTCCGGCGTGATCCCGCAGATCTCGCTGGTCATGGGCCCGGCGGCCGGCGGCCACGTCTACTCACCGGCGCTCACCGACTTCGTCGTCATGGTCGACAAGACCAGCCAGATGTTCATCACCGGCCCCGACGTGGTGAAGACCGTCACCGGCGAGGACGTGACGCTGGAGGAGCTCGGCGGCGCGCGCACCCACAACACCAAGTCCGGCGTCGCCCACTACCTCGGCGAGGACGAGGCCGACGCGCTGGACTACGTCAAGGCGCTGCTGTCCTACCTGCCCAGCAACAACCTCGACCCGCTGCCGGCCATCGAGGTCGCGCCGGTCGACATCGCCCTGCCCGACGCCCTCACCGACTGAGGACCTCGAGCTCGACACGTTCATCCCGGACTCGGCGAACACGCCGTATGACATGCACACCGTCCTCGAGCACGTCCTCGACGACGGCGAGTTCCTCGAGGTGCAGCCGCTGTTCGCGCCCAACATCCTCATCGGCTTCGGCCGGGTCGAGGGGCGGCCGGTCGGCGTCGTCGCGAACCAGCCGACCCAGTTCGCCGGCACCCTCGACATCGACGCCAGCGAGAAGGCCGCCCGCTTCGTGCGGACCTGCGACGCCTTCAACATCCCGGTGCTGACCTTCGTCGACGTCCCCGGCTTCCTGCCGGGCACCTCGCAGGAGTGGGAGGGGATCATCCGCCGCGGCGCGAAGCTGATCTACGCCTACGCCGAGGCGACGGTCCCCAAGGTCACCGTCATCACCCGCAAGGCCTACGGCGGCGCCTACGACGTCATGGGGTCCAAGCACCTCGGCGCCGACGTGAACCTGGCCTGGCCGAGCGCGCAGATCGCCGTCGTGGGCGCGCAGGGCGCCGTCGGCATCCTGTACCGCAAGGAGCTCGCCGCCGCCGACGACCCCGAGGCCCGCCGTGCCGAGCTCATCGCCGAGTACGAGGACACCCTCGCCAACCCCTACATCGCGGCCGACCGCGGGTACGTCGACGCGGTGATCCCGCCGTCGCACACCCGCGTGCAGGTGACCAAGGCGCTGCGGGTGCTGGCCAACAAGCGGCAGACCCTGCCGCCGAAGAAGCACGGGAACATCCCGCTGTGACATTGCGACCCTCCGGGCGCACCGCGGCCAATTGCCGTCCCCCAGCGACGATGAGCCCCACGTCGTCCGAGACCCTCCGGGCCACTCCGCCGACGCCGTCTCGTCGAGGGAACCCACGCTCGAGGAGCTCGCCGCGCTGACCGTCGTCGTGGCGACCCTGTCGCAGCGCCGGTCCCGCCGCCGGCCGACGCCGGTCGGCGCGTGGGCCTCCGCCGCCGACGGGCACCGCCGTCCGCTGCAGCCCGGGCCGGGCGGCTGGCGCGCCTCGGGGCGGTTCGCGTGAGCAGCGACCGTCGTCTGGTGCTGGCCTCGGCCTCCCCTGCCCGGCTGTCCCTGCTGCGGCAGGCCGGTCTGTCGCCCGAGGTCGTCGTCAGCAACGTCGACGAGTCGGCGGTGAAGGCGCCGCGGGTCGCCGAGCAGGTCGCCCTGCTCGCCTCGGCCAAGGCCGCCGAGGTCGCCAAGCAGGAGAGCGACGCCCTGGTCATCGGCGCCGACTCGCTGCTCGAGTTCAACGGCAAGCCGCTGGGCAAGCCGGCCGACGCCGCGGAGGCCCGCGACCGCTGGCGCCGGATGGCCGGCCGGTCCGGCATCCTGCACACCGGTCAGGCGCTGTTCGACGTGCAGGACGGCGCGGTCGCGAGCCGGGACATCGCCGTCGCGTCGACCGTCGTCTACTTCGCCTCGCCGACGGCGCAGGAGCTGGAGGCCTACGTCGCCACCGGTGAGCCGATGGCCGTGGCCGGCGCCTTCACCCTCGACGGGCTGGGCGCACCGTTCGTCCGCCGCGTCGAGGGCGACCCGGCCGCCGTCGTCGGGCTGTCGCTGACCGTCCTGCGCACCCAGCTGGCCAAGCGCGGGCTGGCCATCACCGATCTGTGGCGGCGCTGACGCCCGCCTGGCGCCCAGCGGCTACTGCCGGATAGCTACAGTCCGACGGGTCTCGACGAGAAGGAGTGCACTGGTGCAGAAGGTCCTGATCGCCAACCGCGGTGAGATCGCGGTGCGGGTCGCCCGTGCGTGCAAGGACGAAGGCCTGACCAGCGTCGCCGTCTACGCCGAGCCCGACCGCGACGCGCTGCACGTGCGCGCCGCCGACGAGGCGTTCGCCCTCGGCGGCACCACGCCCGGCGACTCCTACCTCGTCATCGACAAGATCATCGAGGCCGCGAAGCAGTCCGGTGCCGACGCGATCCACCCCGGCTACGGCTTCCTGTCGGAGAACGCCGACTTCGCGCGGGCGGTCATCGACGCCGGGCTGACCTGGATCGGCCCCTCCCCCGAGGCGATCATCGCCCTCGGCGACAAGGTGCAGGCCCGGCACATCGCCACCAAGGCCGGCGCCCCGCTCGTGCCCGGCACCAAGGACCCGGTCAAGGACGCCGACGAGGTGCTCGCCTTCGCCGAGGAGCACGGCCTGCCGGTCGCCATCAAGGCCGCGTTCGGCGGCGGCGGGCGCGGGCTGAAGGTCGCCCGCACCAAGGAGGAGATCCCCGAGCTGTTCGACTCCGCCGTCCGCGAGGCCGTCTCGGCGTTCGGCCGCGGCGAGTGCTTCGTCGAGCGCTTCCTCGACAAGCCCCGGCACGTCGAGGCCCAGGTGCTGGCCGACACGCACGGCAACGTCGTCGTCGTCGGCACCCGCGACTGCTCGCTGCAGCGCCGCAACCAGAAGCTGGTCGAGGAGGCGCCCGCGCCGTTCCTCACCGACGAGCAGCGCGGCCGCATCCACTCCTCCGCCAAGGCCATCTGCGCCGAGGCCGGCTACCACGGCGCCGGCACCGTCGAGTACCTCGTCGGCACCGACGGCTCGATCTCCTTCCTCGAGGTCAACACCCGGCTGCAGGTCGAGCACCCGGTGTCGGAGGAGACCTCGGGCATCGACCTCGTCCGGCAGCAGTTCCGCATCGCCGACGGCCTCGAGCTGGAGATCACCGAGGACCCCGAGCCGCGCGGCCACAGCATCGAGTTCCGGATCAACGCCGAGGACGCCGGCCGCAACTTCATGCCCGCCCCCGGGCCGGTCACCCGCCTGGAGATCCCGCAGGGCCCCGGCGTGCGCTGGGACTCCGGCGTCGAGACCGGCGGCGAGGTGGCCGGCGCGTTCGACTCCATGCTGGCCAAGCTGATCGTCACCGGCGCCACCCGGCAGCAGGCGCTGGAGCGCGCCCGCCGGGCCCTGGACGAGCTGATCGTCGAAGGCATGCCCACGGTGATCCCGTTCCACCGCGCCGTCGTCCGCGACGAGGCCTTCACCAGCGAGCCGTTCACGGTGCACACGCGCTGGATCGAGACGGAGTGGGACAACCAGGTCGAGCCCTACGGCGCCGCACCGGCCGAGCAGGAGGAGGCGGCGCCGCGGCAGACCGTCGTCGTCGAGGTCGGCGGGCGCCGGCTGGAGGTCTCCCTGCCGGCCGGGCTGGCCGCGGGCGTGGGCGCGGTGGGTGGAGGCATAGCGGGTGCCCCGGCCAAGCCGCGCAAGCGCGGCGGCGGGCACGGCGGATCGTCGGCCTCCGGCGACGACCTCACCTCGCCGATGCAGGGCACGATCGTGAAGGTCGCGGTGGAGGACGGCGCCACGGTCGAGGCGGGTGACCTCGTCGTCGTCCTCGAGGCCATGAAGATGGAGCAGCCGATCACCGCGCACAAGGCGGGCACGATCAGCGGGCTCAACGCCGAGGTCGGGGCCGGCGTGACCAGCGGCGCCGTCATCTGCACGATCGCCGACGGCGACTCCGGCTCGGAGTAGGTCCGCCCGCTCAGCGGCGGACGGGGCGGCGCAGCTTCCGGACGACGAGGGTCGTGGCGCCGGCGAGCGCGGTGCCGAGCCCCGCGACGACCAGGCCGCTGCCCGGGCCGTCGGTCGGCTCCGACGCGGCCGCGAGCGAGGTCTGCGCGGTGCCGGCCTGCCCGGGGATCGGGGCCAGCTCGGGAGCGGCCACCGCCGAGGCGGGGTCCTGCGGGGTGCTGGTTCTGGCGTCCGCGGCGTCGCCCGCGGGAGCGGCGGCGGCCGGCTGCGCGGTGCCGTCGGCGGGCAGCACGGCCCCCGGGACGGGCTCGGCGGGTGCCGGGACGGCCTGTGCGCCGGCCGGCGGGGACGGGACGACCGAGACGACCGCGCCGTCGGCGGTGATCGCCGTCGAGCTGGATCGTGAACTGGCCGCCGGCGACCGTGACCGGCGTCCCGACGCTCAGCGCGGCCTGCAGGTCGGCGTCCCATGCCGCGGCACGGCTGGGCGTGCCGTCGAGGAGGACCGAGGTGTCGGGGAACCGGTCGCTGCGCCGCAGCAGCACGCCGGTGTCGAGGGCGAAGCTGTTGGCCGAGGTGCCGAGCCAGGCGTCGCGGCCCGCGGCCGGGCGGTACTCGAGCCAGTAGTCGACGCCCGAGGCGTCGGTGAGCCGGAGCGCCCGCACGCCGTGCGGCCGGAGACCGGGGCCAGGGTCACGCTGCCGGCCGTGCCGTACACCGAGACGGGCTGCACGGAGGAGCGCGGGAGGACGCCGAGGGCGGCGGCCTGCAGGACGTTGAGCGAGCCGGTCTGCGCCCACGAGACGCCCATGACGTCGTAGTAGTCGCGGTAGCCGACGGTGCGGCAGCGGCCGCCGTCGAGGGCGCCGTCGCACTGCTGCCCCGAGGAGTGGGCGAGCCCGAAGTTGTGGCCGAGCTCGTGCGCGATCACCGAGGGGATGGCGTCGCGGACGTAGAGGCGGCCGCCGGAGGTCAGCGACGAGCCGACCTCGGCCAGCGCGTAGGCGCATCCCGGTGCGTTCGGCGGGATGTAGAGCAGCAGGTGCTTGCCCGGTCCGGGGACGAAGTGCACCGTCGCGGCGACCTCGTTCCAGAGCTCGGCGGGCTTCGCGCAGCCGCTCCGCGTGCTGATCCAGTCGGAGGATGCGGTGACGCCGACGGCGACGGCGCCGTCGGTCTCGTCGGCCCAGAACTGCGCGACCGGCCCGTCGACCAGGGCGACGATCTGCTGCCGGGTGGCGCGGGTGCCGGTGGCGGGCGTGCCGGCCGGCGCGACCATCGCGACGGTGACCTGGTTGGTCAGCGGGCCGGAGGGTGCGGGGTCGGTGGTCGGCGCCTGGAGCACCTCGGTGCCGAGGACCGGGTGCGCCGTCCCGCCGTCCTCGGTCTGCTCGTTCCCCAGCGTGACCGACACGGTCGAGCCGGCCGGGACGTCGGCGACGTCGCCGCTCGCGACGGGCACCGCATCGCCGCTCGCGGTCTCGACCCAGCTGACGGGGGCGGCCTCGGCCGCGGCCTCGTGGCCCTCGGCCTCCGCGTAGGCCTGCACGAGCTCGCCCACGACCGTGGTGCTCGCCGGCTCGTCGGCGACGGCGGCCGTTCCGGGGAGCAGCGTCGAGCTCGCGATCGCCGCGACCACCGCGAGCGAGCGGAGGAGACGGCGACCGGTGCGGTCGTCCCGGGAGGAAGGCATCCCCTCCTGAATCGGCGGGATCAGGGACCATCGGCACCGTCAGCGCGGAGTTGAGCCGAAAGTCCTCGTCACATCCGTCGCACCCGGCGCGTCGCTCCCCACCCGACCCGCGCGTCCACGTCAGGCGAGCGCGTCGGCCCCCATCAGCCGCCGGCCGGCCTCGGTGATCGAGCCCGACAGCGAGGGGTAGATCGCGAACGTCTGCGCCAGGTCGGTCACCGTCAGGCCCTTGGTGACGGCGAGCGCGATGGGCAGGATCAGCTCGGAGGCGCCCGGCGCCACCACGACGCCGCCGACGACGACCCCGGTCGCCTGGCGCGCGAAGAGCTTCACGAACCCGTCGTGCAGGTCGCCCATCTTGGCGCGGGCGTTGGTGGCCAGCGGCAGCTGGACGACGTCCAGCGCCACGCCCTCCGGCATCGACTTCTCCTGCACGCCGACGGTGGCGATCTCCGGGTGGGTGAAGACGTTGGCCGCGACGGTCTTGAGCCGGATCGGGGTCACCGCCTCGCCGAGGGCGTGCCACATGGCGATGCGGCCCTGCATGGCGGCGACCGAGGCCAGCTGGAAGACGCCGGTCACGTCGCCGGCGGCGTAGATGCCCGACACCGACGTCCGGGAGACCCGGTCGACGACGATGTGCCCCGACTCGGCGACGGCCACCCCGCACTGCTCGAGGTTGAGCCCGGACGGTGTTCGGCACGGTGCCGACGGTCATCAGCGCGTGCGAGCCCTCGACGGTGCGCCCGTCGGTGAGCTCGACGAGCACGCCCTTCTCGGTGCGGGTCACGCTCGCCGCCCGGCCGCGCTCGGCGATCCGGCCGCCGCGGGCGGTGAAGACCTGCTCGACGACGGCCGCGGCGTCGGAGTCCTCGCCGGGCAGCACCTGGTCGCGGGAGGAGACGAGGGTGACCGGCACGCCCGCCTCGAGGTAGCCGGAGGCGAACTCGGCGCCGGTCACGCCGGAGCCGACGACGACGAGGTGCTCGGGCATCTCCTCGAGCTCGTAGACGTCCCGCCAGTCGAGGATCCGCTCGCCGTCGGGCTCGGCGCCCTTCAGCACGCGCGGGTCGGCGCCGGTGGCGATGAGGACGACGTCGGTCTCCAGCGTCTCGGTGGCCGCGCCCTCGGCGTCGAGGACCTCGACGCGGTGCTCGGCGAGCCCGCGGATCTCGTCGGAGAGCCGGCCGGCGCCCGCGATGATGCGGACCCCCTCGCGCAGCAGCCGCTCGCGGATGTCGGCGGACTGGGCCATCGCGAGGCCCTTCACCCGGTGGTTCACCGTGGCGAGGTCGAGGTGGACGGTGGCCAGCTCCGCGCCCTTGAGGCCGAGGGCCGCCGAGTCGCGGACCGACGTCATGGTGCCGGCGGCGGCGATGAGGGTCTTCGAGGGCACGCAGTCCGTGAGCACGCTGGCCCCACCCAGCCCGTCCCGCTCGATGACGGTGACCTCGGCCCCGAGCTGTGCGGCGACCAGGGCGGCCTCGTAGCCGGCCGGTCCCCCGCCGATGATCACGATGCGGGTCATGGGTCTCCCGTTCAGAGCGGATGTTCGCGAGTCATTGTCCCCGGGTCGTTAGTCTCGGGCTCGATGGGCCTCTACGCCGCGTACGGGTCGAACATGGATCCCGCGCAGATGGTGCGACGCTGCCCGTCCTCCCCCTTCCTCGGCACCGGCTGGATCCGCGGGTGGCGGCTCACCTTCGGCGCGGAGGAGTACGGCTGGGAGGGTGCGCTGGCCACGCTCGTGCCCGACGAGGCGCCCGAGCAGCTGCACCCCGGCGTCTACGTGGCGCTCTACGACCTCACCGACGCCGACGAGACGGCCCTCGACGCCTGGGAGGGCGCCGACTCCGGTCTCTACCAGCGGCTGCACCTGCGCGTGCACACCCTCGCCGGCGACCAGGTCGCCTACGTCTACGTGCTGGACGCCTTCGAGGGCGGCCTGCCCTCGGCGCGGCACCTGGGCGCGATCGCCGACGCCGCCGAGGCCGCCGGCGCCCCCGACGACTACGTGCTCGACCTCCGCTCCCGTGACTGCCGTACTGCCTTCTGACGGCTCGCCGCGATGCGGCCGGACCGCAGGATCACGGCTGCGCCGGCGGCTCGTCCTTTGCCATGATGCGGCCGGCGGTCACCGCGCCCGCCGTCGATGACAGGACCACCCATGCCGCTACCTCCTGGGGCCACGATCGCCGGTTTCCGGGTGCTCCGGCTGCTCGGTGAGGGCGGCATGGGCGCGGTCTACCTGGTGCAGCACCCCGACCTGCCCCGCAAGGACGTGCTCAAGGTCCTGCACGGCGGGATGGCCCACCAACCCGCGCTGCGGGAACGGTTCGAGCACGAGGCGCGCCTGGCGGCGGGGCTCAACCATCCGAACATCGTTCAGGTGTTCGACCGCGGGCTGACCGACGACCAGCTGTGGATCCGGATGCAGTACGTCGAGGGAACCGACGCGCAGGAGGCGCTCGCGGCCGGTCCCATGGATCCGAGGCGCGTCCTGCACATCATCCGATCGGTGGGCTCGGCCCTGGACTACGCGCACCGCGCGGGCCTCCTTCACCGGGACGTGAAGCCGGCGAACATCCTGCTCGCGGCGGCCGGCCACGCGGACGACGCCGAGCACGTGATGCTGACCGACTTCGGCATCGCCAAGGCGATGGACACCGACGTGCGGCTCACCGGAACCGGTCAGGCGTTCCTCACGCCGGCGTACTCGGCCCCCGAGCGGTTCGGCACGGCCCCGATCGACTCGCGGGTCGACGTCTACTCACTCGGCTGCGTCGCCTTCGAGCTCCTGACCGGACAGCTGCCGTATCCGCACGCCGACTTCCTCGTGCTGATGGCCGCGCACGACCGGGAAGCCGTGCCCGACGTCCGCGCACTGCGGCCGGAGCTGCCGCCCGGCGTCACCCGGGTGCTGCGCACCGCCATGGCGAAGGACCGCGAGGAGCGCTACCCGAGCTGCCGGGCGTTCGCCGAGGCACTGGAGTCCGCCCTGCGGCGCCGGGACCTCCCACCGGTGCCACCGCCCCGACCGTCCGCGCCCACGACGGTCCACGGCACGGGTCCTGGCACCGGCCCGCGGAACCCGACGCCCGTCGGCGGCTGGACACCGGAGTCGGTGGCCGCGGCCGCTCCGGAGCCCACGTCATCCGACTCCCGGGGACCGGACGTCTCGCCCGACGCCGGCGGGACCGGGCGGCCGACAGGGAGGACCGTCGCGCTCGCCCTCGCGGCGGTGATCCTCGTGGCCGCCGGGGTCACCGCCGTCATGCTCTGGCCGGACGGCGAGGACCCCACGGGAGCCGCTGCTGCGGTTCCCGGACCCACGACCGTCTACGGGACCGAGTACAACATCGACGACTACCTCACCCTGAGCTTCTCCGACCCGGGTGACCTGGACGGCGTGACAGGGATCCACCCCGGGGCCGAGCTCACCGCGGAGTTCGAGCAGCGCGTGCTCGGCGTCGACCCGGACCTGCCGTTCCTGGACTACAGCGGCGAGAGCTATGACGCTGCCGTCCTCGTCGCGCTCGCCGCGTCGATGGCCGGCAGCACCGACGCCCAGGACTTCAAGGACGTCGTCAACGGCCTGACCTTCGGCGGCGAGCAGTGCGACGACTACGCGTCCTGCCTGGCCGTCGTCGAGGGCGGCGACAACCCCAACTTCGACGGCGTCACCGGGCCGCTGGACTTCACCCCCGTCGGCGAGCCGGCGCGGGCCACGTTCGCAGTCGTCCAGTTCGGGCCCGACAACCGCATCGCCCCCGCCGAGACCGAGTTCGTGTCCGCCGGCGATCCCAACCGGGTCGGCGGGGTCGACGGGCCACCCCGCCAGGGCGGCGCCGAGACACAGGAACCGCTGGTCATCGGGACCCTGCTGCCACTGACCGGGGACCTGCAGTCCTCCGGGCCACCCGCGGAGGCAGGGGTGCGGCTGGCGGTCGAGGAGATCAACGCGGCCGGCGGCGTGCTCGGCCGGCCGGTCGAACTCCTCACCGGCGACTCCGGTGATCTCACCACCGACACCGCCGAGCGGACGGTCGACCGGCTCCTCGCCGACGAGGTGGACGCGATCGTCGGCGCGTTTGCCTCGTCGGTGTCCCTGGAGGTCCTCGACCGCGTGACGGCGGCCGGGGTGCTGATGATCTCCCCGTCGAACACCAGCAACGAACTGACCACCGCGCCGGACGACGACCTGTACTTCCGGGTGGCCCCGCCCGAACGACTCCAGGCCCGGGCGATCGCCGACCGCATCGTCGAGGACGGGCACGACTCCGTCGGGATCGTCGCGATCCAGTCGGCCTACGGCAACGACATGGCGAGGGCGGTCACCGACGACCTGCGCGCTGCGGGGATCGATGCGGACGACATCACGCGGGTCACCTATCCCGAGGGTGAGGACGACTTCGCGCAGCAGGTCCAGCGACTCGTGGACGCGGCTCCGGAGGCAGTCGTCGTCTTCGGGGACACCGAGGCGGCCGACATCATCGCCGAGCTCAACGCGCAGGGCATCGGCCCCGCCCGCTGACGCTCACGCCGGGTCGTTCGGACTGCCGGGCGCGGCGAGGAAGGTGTCGCGGATCTGGCGGGCGGCCAGCGCGGGGTCAGCTCGCCGGCCAGCACGGCCTTCTCCAGCTGCGGCGCCAGCGACCGGACGCCGGGGTGGTGCCGCAGCGCCGACTCGAGTCCGTCGCGCACCAGCTGCCAGGTCCAGCGCACCTGCTGCGACCGGCGGCGCTCCTCGAACGCGCCCGACGCCTTCTGCCGGTCCTGGTGCTCGGTCAGCTTCGCCCACACCTCGGCGAGGCCCTCGCCGGAGAGCCCGGAACAGGTCATCACCGGCACGTCCCAGCCGTCGTCCGGGTGGCCGCGCAGCATGCGGATCGCGCCGGACAGCTCCCGCGCCGCCTTCCGCGCGTCGGGCGCGCCGTCGCCGTCGGCCTTGTTGACGGCGATGACGTCGGCGATCTCGAGGATGCCGCGCTTGATGCCCTGCAACTGGTCGCCGGTGCGGGCCAGGGTCAGGAAGAGGAACGAGTCGACCATCTCGGCGACGGTGACCTCCGACTGCCCGACGCCGACGGTCTCCACCAGGACGACGTCGTAGCCGGCCGCCTCCACGACGACCATCGACTCGCGGGTCGCCTGGGCGACGCCGCCGAGGGTCCCGGAGGTCGGCGAGGGCCGGATGAACGCCTTCTCGTCGACCGCCAGCCGCGCCATGCGGGTCTTGTCGCCGAGGATCGAGCCACCGGACCGCGCGGACGACGGGTCGACGGCGAGCACCGCGACCTTCGAGCCCTCGGCCGTGAGGTCGACGCCGAGCTGGTCGATGAACGTCGACTTCCCGACGCCGGGCACGCCGCTGATCCCTACCCGCCGCGCTCCCCCGGCGTGCGGAAGCAGCTCGACCAGCAGCTCCTGCGCCTGCTCGCGGTGGTCTTCCCGGCGCGACTCGACCAGCGTGATCGCTCGTGCGATGGCCCGCCGGTCGCCGGCGAGCACTCCCTCGACGAGGGTCACGCGTGGCCGAGACGCTCGGACAGCGTGCGCAGCAGTTCCTGCGCGGCCTCGGCGATGACCGTGCCGGGCGGGAACACCGCGGCCGCGCCCATCTCCTTCAACGTGGGCACGTCGTCGGGCGGGATGACCCCGCCGACCACGATCAGCACGTCGTCGGCACCCAGGTCGGCCAACGCCTGCTTCAGCGCCGGGACCAGCGTGAGGTGGCCGGCGGCGAGCGACGAGACACCGACGACGTGCACGTCGGCCTCCACCGCCTGGCGGGCGACCTCTTCCGGTGTCTGGAACAGCGGGCCGACGTCGACGTCGAAGCCGAGGTCGGCGAACGCGGTGGCGATGACCTTCTGCCCGCGGTCGTGGCCGTCCTGGCCCATCTTCGCGACCAGGATGCGCGGTCGTCGTCCCTCGGCGTCCTCGAACTCCGACGCCATCCGGCGGGTCTCGTCCAACGGCGCGGAACTCCCTTCGTGGCCGGACGCCTCGTCGCGGTAGACGCCGGAGATGGTGCGCACCTGGCCGGAGTGCCGTCCGTAGACCTCCTCGAGCGCGTCGGAGATCTCCCCGACGGTGGCCTTGGCCCGGGCGGCGTCGACGGCGAGCTTGAGCAGGTTCTCGTCGAGCCCGTTGCCCCGCCGTCCCTCGGCCGCCGCGCGGGCGGCGTCGGTGAGCCGGCGCAGGGCCTCCTCGACCTCACCGGCGTCGCGGGACGCACGCAGCTCCTCGAGCTTGGCCTTCTGCTGGGCGAGCACGTCGGCGTTGTCCACGCGCAGCACCTCGATCGCCTCGTCGGCGTCGACCCGGTACTTGTTGACGCCGATGACCGGCTGCCGGCCGGAGTCGATGCGGGCCTGGGTGCGCGCCGCCGCCTCCTCGATGCGCAGCTTCGGGATGCCGTCGTCGATGGCCTGCGCCATGCCGCCGTGCTCGTCGACCTCCTCGATGTGCGCCCACGCGCGGCGGGCCAGGTCGTAGGTCAGCTTCTCGACGTACGCCGAGCCGCCCCACGGGTCGATGACCCGCGTCGTCCCCGACTCCTGCTGCAGCAGCAGCTGGGTGTTGCGGGCGATCCGGGCGGAGAAGTCGGTCGGCAGCGCCAGCGCCTCGTCGAGGGCGTTGGTGTGCAGCGACTGGGTGTGCCCCTGGGTGGCGGCCATGGCCTCCAGGCAGGTGCGGACGACGTTGTTGTAGACGTCCTGCGCGGTCAGCGACCAGCCCGAGGTCTGCGAGTGGGTGCGCAGCGAGAGCGACTTCGGGTTCTGCGCGCCGGCCTCCTTGACCAGCTTGGCCCAGAGCAGCCGTCCGGCCCGGAGCTTGGCGACCTCCATGAAGAAGTTCATGCCGATGGCCCAGAAGAACGACAGCCGCGGGGCGAACGCGTCGACGTCCATCCCGGCGGCGACGCCGGCCTTCAGGTACTCGACGCCGTCGGCCAGCGTGTACGCCAGCTCCAGGTCGGCCGTCGCCCCGGCCTCCTGGATGTGGTAGCCGGAGATCGAGATCGAGTTGAACCGCGGCATCTCCTGCGCGGTGAACGCGAAGATGTCGCTGATGATCTGCATCGAGGGCTTGGGCGGATAGATGTAGGTGTTCCGCACCATGAACTCTTTGAGGATGTCGTTCTGGATGGTCCCGGTCAGCTTGTCCGGGCTCACCCCCTGCTCCTCGGCCGCGACGATGAACAGCGCGAGCACCGGCAGGACGGCGCCGTTCATGGTCATCGAGACGCTCATCTTGTCCAGCGGGATGCCGTCGAACAGCTGCCGCATGTCCAGGATCGAGTCGATCGCGACGCCCGCCATGCCGACGTCGCCGGGCACCCGCGGGTGGTCGGAGTCGTAGCCGCGGTGGGTGGGCAGGTCGAAGGCGACCGACAGGCCCTTCTGCCCGGCGGCGAGGTTGCGCCGGTAGAACGCGTTGGACTCCGAGGCGGTGGAGAAGCCGGCGTACTGCCGGACCGTCCACGGCTGGGTCGTGTACATCGTCGGGTAGGGCCCGCGCAGGTAGGGCGGCAGGCCGGGGTAGGTGTCGAGGAAGTCCAGCCCGCGCAGGTCGTCCGGGGTGAACAGCGGCGGGACGGCGATGCCCTCCGGCGTCTCCCAGGCCGTCTCCTCGACGCCACGGCCGGTGGTCTCCTTGAACGCCTTGGCCCAGTCGTCCGACGAAGCGCCGCCTGACGGGCGGCCCAGCTCGACCGACCCGAAGTCGGGGATCCCGCTCATGCCTTGACTCCCGCCTGCTCGTGCACGGTGCGCAGCACGTCGACTGCGTCGCACCCGGCGGACACGTAGCCGTCGACCCCGTCGACGGCGAGGTCCGACTTCCCGGCCAGCCAGACCGACGTCGCCCCGGCATCCCGGAGCTCCTTCGCCAGCCCGGCTGCGTGCTCCGCGTAGTCCTTGTCGGTGCCGCAGATGCAGGCGACCGTCGTGTCCGCCTCGGCGAACCCGGAGACGCCGTCACCCGACGGCGTCTCGAGTCCGCCCGCCTGGAAGAGGTTGCCCGCGAAGGTGGCCCGGGCCGTGTGCCGGGCGATCGGGCCGATCGTGGCCAGGTAGACCCGGGGTGGGCGGGGGGCCGACACAGCGCGGTCGCGCAGCTCCTCGAACTCCTGGGCGGCGCGCACCCGCGGCAGCCCGCCGGACGGCAGGGGGTCGCCTGCGGCCGACCGCCGCGCCAGAGAAGACACAGCGGGCTGCCGGTCGGGCAGCTTCTCGGCCAGGTTGGGGAACTCGCTGACCCCGGTGATCGCATCCGTGCGGTGCGCCAGCCGCTGCGCCCGGTCGTCCCAGGCGGCGGCGATCCGGTCGCGCACCAGACCGGAGTCCAGCGCCGCGACCAGGCCACCGGCCCGCTCGATCTCGGTGAACCAGTCCCACGCCGCCTGCGCCAGCGACTCGGTCAGCGACTCGACGTACCAGGACCCGCCGGCCGGGTCGAGGACGCGGGCCAGGTGCCCCTCCTCGATCAGCAGGTTCTGCGTGTTGCGGGCGATCCGCCGGGAGAACGAGTCGGGCAGGCCCAGCGCCGCGTCGAACGGCTGCACGGTCACCGCGTCGGCACCGCCCACACCCGCGGCGAAGCAGGCGACCGTCGTCCGCAGCAGGTTGACCCACGGGTCGTGCTTCGTCGTCATCACCGAGGAGGTGACGGCGTGCTGGCGCTGCGCGCGGGCCTCGGGCGAGGCCCCGCTGGCGTCGCCGACGCGGTCCCACAGCCGGCGGGCGGCGCGCAGCCCGGCGATCGTCGTGAACTGGTCGGCGCTCGCGCTGTAGCGGAACTCCAGCTGGCCGAACGCCTCGTCGACCGACAGGCCCGCCCGTCGCGTCGGAGCGCCCGCAGGTAGGCGACCCCGGCCGCGAGCGAGCAGCCGAGCTCCTCGACCGCCGACGCCCCGGCGTCGGCGAAGACCGTGCCGTCGACGACGACGGCGCGCAGGTCCCGATGCGACGCGGCGCGGCGGGCGACGTCGGCCAGCCCGGACAGGTCCTGCGCCTCGCCGCTCGCGGCGTGCACGCCCAGCGGGTCGAGTCCCAGCGAGCCGCCCGGGCGCCAGGTCCGTGCGGCCCTCCACCAGCGAGAGGAACGCCTCCGCGGCCGCGGGTCCACCGGACAGCGCGACCGGTGCCAGGTCGAGCAGCACGTCGGCCAGCACGTCGCCGAGCGACTCCACCGGGATCGCGCCCTCCCCCAGCACCAGCCAGAGCGAGGTGACCCCGTTCTCGAGGTCGGCGGCGATCGCCTCCTTCGTCGTCGCGACGTCGGGGTGCGCGTGCCGCTGGCGGATGTCCCACGCCGCGGGCGTCCCGCTCTCCGGATGAGCGCCCGCGCGGGCCCCGCGCACGAACGGCGGCACACCCGGAACGCCCACCGCCGTCGGCAGGTCGCCGGCGTCCTCGGCCGTGTACAGCGGGGCCACGCTGACCCCGGTGGCGACCGGGACGCGCAGCGCGTCCTCGACGGGGTCGGGCAGGTCCTCGCGGCCGGCCTTGCGCAGGACGCCGGCGACGAGCTCGCGCCACTGGTCGCGGGTGACCGCGTCGAACTCCCCGGCCAGGGTCAGCTCGTCCGGCACCTCGTGCTCGGCCGGGACCACGGCGTCGGTGCCGGCCGGCGCGTCAGGTCCGGTCTGCTGATCGGGAGGACTCATCGTCGGTTGGGACTCCTCGGCTGAGATTGTCGGGCTGAAGTGTCTCCGGGCGCGGGCCGGCCCTTCCGCGCGGGTGCGGAATCGGCCTCCAGCGCGTGCAGCGCGGTGCGGGCGAGCAGCCGCACCCCGATCCCGATCGCCCGCTCGTCGACGTCGAACGTGCCGCGGTGCAGGTCGAGCGGCGGCCCGCCGCCGTGCGTACCCAGCCGGGCCAGGGCGATCGGCATGACGTCGGCGAACCAGCCGAAGTCCTCGCCGCCCATGCTCTGCGGGGACAGCACCAGCTGGTCGCTGCCGACGGTCTCCATCGCCGCCGCCCGCATCAGCGCCACCGCGCGCGGGTCGTTGACCACGGGGGGCACGCCGCGGACGTAGTCGACGTCGACGTCGGCGCCCGTCGTGGCGGCGATCCGCTCGACCAGCGAGCGCATCAGCTCCTCGGCGCCCTGCCAGGCGTCGCGGTCGAGCACCCGCACGGTGCCGCGGAGTTGGCCGCGCTGCGGGATGGCGTTGGCCGCGATGCCGGCGTTGACCGCGCCCCAGACCAGCGACATCCCGGCCCGCGGGTCGACCTGCCGCGACAGCAGCGCCGGCACGTCGGTGATCAGCCGGCCCAGCGCGTCGACGAGGTCGACGGTGAGCTGCGGCCGCGCGGTGTGCCCGCCGGGGCCGAGCAGCGTGACGTCGATCCGGTCGCAGGCCGCGGTCATCGGCCCGGTGCGCAGGCCGATCTTCCCGGACGGGCACCGACGGGTCGCAGTGGAGCGCGAACGCCCGGGAGGCGCCGTCGAGGACGCCGGAGGCGACCACCTCGGTGGCGCCGCCGGGCACGGTCTCCTCGGCCGGCTGGAAGACGCACCGGACGGTGCCGGGCAGCCCGTCGAGCGTGGCCAGCGCGATGGCGACGCCGAGGACGACGGTGGTGTGCACGTCGTGCCCGCAGGCGTGGCACATGCCCTCGCGGGTGGAGGCGTAGGGCACGTCCTTGAGGTCGGCCAGCGGGAGCGCGTCGATGTCGGCGCGCAGGACGACGACCGGGTCGCCCGAGCCGACCTCGACGACCACCCCGGTGCCGGTCGGCAGCCGACGCGGCTTCAGGCCGTGCGCGCGGAGGCGCTGTTCCAGGAAGGACGTCGTCTCGAACTCGGCGAACGCCAGTTCCGGATGGGCGTGCAGGTGCCGCCGCGTGGACACCAGCTGGGCATGGTGCCCGGCGACCCAGTCGTCGACCGCCGCTCCCAGCTTCTCGACGACGGGGGTCACGCCGGGGTCCCTCCCACCAGCGTCGGTCGCGGCGCTCGGGCAGCCCGTCCCGCATCTCGGCCAGCAGGCTGTCGACGACCGGCTTCAGGTCGCCGCCGGCGCCGCTGCCATGGCGCGCTGGCGCTGGTAGGAGGCGCCGACGGCGAGCACCCGCTCGACGTCGCGCAGCTCGGCCTCGCAGCCGAGCCGCTTCGCCGTCGGGGAGAGGTCCTCGACCAGGTCGAGGATGGCCTGCCGGACCGGACGGACGGTGCCCTTCTCGTCGACGACGATGTCGGCGTCGAGGCCGTAGCGCGCGGCCCGCCACTTGTTCTCCTGGAGCACCCACCGGGCCGGTGTCGGCAGGGTGTAGCCGCGGTCCAGCTGGGTGTCGAACTGCTCGACCAGGCACTGCGACAGCGCGGCCACCGCGCCGATCTCGTCGAGGGTGGGGAGCCCGTCGCAGATCCGCAGCTCGACGGTGCCGAAGTCGGGGTGCGGCCGGATGTCCCACCAGACCTCGCGCACGCTCTCGATGGCGTGGCTGGAGATCTGCGTCTCCATGTAGTTCTCGAACTCGTCCCAGCCGGAGAGCTGGTAGGGCAGGCCCGCTGTCGGCATGCCCTCGAAGATCTTGGTGCGGGCCGAGGCCAGGCCGGTGTCCGCGCCCTTCCAGAACGGCGACGACGCCGAGAGCGCGAGGAAGTGCGGCAGGTACTGGCACAGCGCGTTCACGATCGGGATGGCCTTCTCCGGCGCCCGGACGCCGACGTGCACGTGGACGCCGAAGATCTGCAGCCGCCGCGCCGGCCACTGCATCTGCTCGACCAGCCGGAGGTAGCGCTCCTTCGGGCGAGATGAGCTGGGTGTTCCAGTCGGTGAACGGGTGGGTGCCGGCGCACATCAGGCCCAGACCGCGGCGGTCGGCGGCCTCGACGACCTCCGCCAGCGTGCCCGCCAGGTCGGCCTTTGCCTCCGCCACCGTCGTGCAGATGCCGGTGATGATCTCGATCGTCGACTGCAGCAGCTCGTGCTTGGCCTTGGGGTGCTCCGCGGCGCCGTCCGGCCGCATCTCCTCGAGGATCTCGATGGCGCCGGCCGTCAGCTCCCGGGTCTCCCGGTCGACGAGCTGCAGCTCCCACTCCACGCCCAGGCTGGCGCGTTCCGAGGAGGCGAAGGGGATCTGCACGTCGGAAGTCTAGGTTCGATCACGGTCCCCCACCCCCTGTGCGGCGGCCCTGCGCTCCAGATCACCCGGCCGGTGTATCCCCTGGCGGCGCGGGCGCCTCTACCCGGTGTCGGCCCCGCCTGGAGTGCACCGGGTGCGAGCCGCGGTTCGGTCCATCCATCCGCAGGACCGGCCGTCACCCCCCGCCCTGTGTTGGTCGCAGTCCGGCCGGTCCCGGTCCAGCGCCCCCAGGAGGTCCCCATGTCCGCTCGTCGCGTCCGCGGTCTCGCCGCGTCGTTCACGTTCGTCGTCACCGTCGCCCTGGTCGGCTTCGGCGGCTCGGTCGCCACGGCCGATCCTCCCGCGCTCGACCCGGAGACCTGCGGCAACACCCTCGACCGCGCCCAGGCGTGGCCGGGCACGCTCACCGACGACGTCCGGCTGGTCTCCGACGGCTACGACAGCTACCTGTCGCGGCACGAGTCCTGCCAGACCGAGACCTGACGCCGTCCGCCCACGACGTCCTGACCTGGACAGCAGTCGGATCGCAACCGTGCGAGGCCATGACCGCAGTCCCGACGTCGTGGGCTGCTCGTGTCGCCGGGAATCGCCTG
>CAWAQI010000001.1:0-64599 GCA_963784165.1 uncultured Actinomycetota bacterium | reverse complement strand
GCACCAGCTCGACCCACGTGTTGCCCGGCGCGAGCCGGATGGGCTGCCCGTCGGCGCCGGTGAGCACGACCGGCTCGTTGATCGACGCCTTGGACCAGGTGGCGGTCACGGTGCGGCCCGCCGGTCGCGATCAGCGCCTCGCCGCTGCTCACCATCACGGTCTCCGGAACGTGGGTGCCGATGGCGTCGGTGAACGGCGTCTGCACCACATCGACCCGGAGGACGACGACGTTGACCGCTCGGAGCGGAGTGCCGTCGGCCTCGAGCGCCGGCACACCGCGCTCGGCGCGGACCCAGCGACCGTCCCCGGCGCTCCAGGTCCACGACGGCCGGCCGATGGGCGAGAGGCTCAGGTCGAGGACGTTCGTGGGGGTGCCGGATGCGGCGGTCGGCTGCTCCCCCGCGCCGGCGAAGACGAACTGCTCGCCCGGCGACGCCATGTGTTGAGCGTCGGCCTGGGAGACCAGGACGCTCGGGTCGGCGTAGATGTTGTGCGGAGCCGCCCGGCCGGTGCGGTAGTAGCCCCCCGCCCCGCTCTCCTGGCTGACGACCTGGAGTCCGGCAGCGCTGACGGCGTCGACGAACGGCCCCTGCCCGCCGGAGAAGGCGAACAGGCCGTGCAGCGGACCGGCGATGCCCGGGTCCATCGGGCGGACCGAACGCACCGGACCGATCTCCGGCGGCAGCGACGAGTGGTAGACGGCGACGAAGCGGGTGATGCCGCCCTCGACCACTTCCTCCCAGACGACGTCGGCCGCGCTGAGGCCGGTCTGCGGGCGGGCGTCGACCGAGTTCTCGATCTTCACCGCGAGCGCCGGCCGCTGGACGTCCGTCGCTCGTCTCCACCCCGGTGAGCGGCCACACGATCGGCTCGGGCTCAGGGGTCGGCGTGGGGGTGGTCGTCGTTGCCGTCGTCGTCCGCGTGCGTCGTGGGCGTGGTGGCGTTCGCCTCGGGTTCCTTCGCCGCGCACCCGGCCGAGGCGAGCAGCAGGCCGCCGACGAGGAGCACGGCGCCGAGCCGGCGCTGCGACTTCGGCACGTGGGTCCCCTGCAGATCGACGGCCCTCCCAGGCGGAAGGCTCGGCGAACTGTAGGGACGTTCGGGGCCGGAATCTGCGGGTCTTGCCGTGACGCCGTCCCCCGGATGGAGGACGCGATGCCGCCCGTTCGGACACGGGTCGGAGGACCCTGGACGCGACGTCCGGAGTCGAGGGAGGCTGGAATGCACGACACCATGGCCCGTCTTCGAGACGCGGTGAACGCCCATGACCCGAGTGCCATGGTCGAGCTGATCGCGCCGGAGTACCGCAGCGAGCAGCCCGCCCACCCGAATCGCGGCTTCAGCGGCCGGGACCAGGTGCACAAGAACTGGAGCACCCTGTTCGCCGGGGTCCCCGACCTGACCGTCGAGGTGCTCAGGCACCTGGACGACGGGAGCACGGCCTGGTCGGAGTGGGAATTCCGCGGCCATCACACCGACGGGACGGTGTTCAACGAGCGCGGCGTCGTCCTGTTCGGGCTCGACGACGACGGCAAGATCACCTGGGGCCGGCTGTACATGGAGGTCGTCGAGCAGGGCGGCGCGGACATCGACGAGACGATGCGGCAGACCGCGAAGGTCTCCCACGTGAGCGTCTGCTGCTGGTCGGCGGGACCGGCGAGCTGGGCAGCCGGATCGCCGCCCGGCTTGGCCGAGCGCGGCATCCCGTTCCGGGCGCTGGTGCGGCCGTCGTCGGATGGCTCGGCGCTCGAGGCGCTGGGCGCCGAGATCGTGCGTGGCGACCTGATGGACTCGGCCAGCCTCGACGAGGCGATGACCGGAGTGACGACCGTCGTCACCACGGCCAACGCGATGAGCCGGATGATGGCCGGCGCCAAGGACCTCTCCTTCGAGGCGGTCGACAGGGACGGCAACGCGGCGCTGATCCGCGCGGCCGAGGAAGCCGGAGTCGAGCGGTTCGTCTTCCTGTCGATGGCGGGCCTGTCACTGGCCATGACAGCCCGCTCGCCGTTCGCGGCAGCGAAGGTCCGCACCGAACGGATGCTGCGGTCGTCCCCGATGCGCACCGTCATCGTGCGGCCGGCCCCGTTCGACGAGATCTGGCTGAGCCGCATCACCGGCATCGACCCGGACAAGCACCGTGCGACGGTGTTCGGTGAGGGGCGAGCGCGGGCCAACTTCGTCTCCAGCGACGACGTCGCCGAGGCGTGCGTTCGGCTGGCGACCATGGACGACCCACCGGCCGAGATCGACCTCGGCGGCCCCGAAGCGATGAGCCGGCGCGAAGCCATCGAGGCCTACGAGCGGACGACTGGCACCAAGTTCCGGCGGATCCCCGTGCCGCGGGCCGCCATGGCTGCGGGCAATCGGCTGCTGCGCAACCGCAAGCCCGCGGTCGCCACGGTGATGGGCATGGCGCTGGTCATGGACGACGAGGGCGTCGAGGTCAGCCCCGAGCCGATGCGGAAGCTGGGCATCGAGCCGCAGTCGGCGTCGGACTACATCGCGACGACGTCCTGCGCCGTTCCGACTGCCGCTGAGGGCAGCTGACCGCCCGGCGTCGAGTGGGCGGCGAACCAGGCGTCGAGCTCCGCGCGGGTGGCGACCGTCGGCTCCTGCATGCGCTGGTGACGACGACGGGCGAACACCCTCCGCGACCGCGGCGCCGAGGTGAGGTGCCAGCAGTGACAACGCGGGCACTCGTACACCCGCGGTCGGTCGTGCGTGCGCACGCGAGCGACGGCAACGGCCGCCCGCCGTGCCGCAGACTCACTGTGGTGCCCGACCTTCCCGCTCGTACATCCGGTCATCGCTCGCCCTCCCCGCTCCCCCGCCGTTGTCTTCGAGGCGGAGGTTGGCAGTGAGGTACGACACTTTCCGGATCGGCGGAGTTCCTACAGCCAGGTCGGGGGCGGTGGCACGTCGCCGGAGAGGCCGGTGGCATCGCCGCGGGTGAGCCAGGCGGCGATCGCCGAGACCGGGCCGCGCACGGTGGGAGCGCCGGTCCCCCACTGCCGGTCGACGTCCGTCGCTGCGACCGACACCTCCAGGGCTTCACCCCGCCCGGCGAAGTGGCCGAGGACGTCGTCGACCAGCGCGCTGGCGTAGTCCGTCGGCAGTTCACCGAAGCCGAGTCCTGCGTCGAGATCGGTGCCGTGCACCCAGATCTCCTTGGCCCGCATCCAGGGCACCTCGGTCGCCTCGATGGCCCGGCCCTGCCGTGTCCGCACGGTCGCCGTCCACGCCTCCGCCGGCAGGTTCTCGACGGCGTCGGCGAACCGACGGCACGCCGCGGTGAAGTCGGCCCGTAGCTCGTCGGCCGGCAGCGCGGCGGTGGACGCGATGTCGCGGTCCCGCGCCTCGGGCGAGGGGTACATCGGCGTCTCGACGCCGGTGCGCGCCCAGGTGAGCAGGTTGCCGAGCGCGTCCGCGTTGCGCGCGAGATGGGCGACGACGTGCGCGCGGGACCAGTCCGGCAACCGGGACGGCGCGGCGAGGTCTTCGTCGCTGAGGCCGGCGACCAGTTCGGCGACGACCCGTTCGCCGTCCGCCCACCAGCGTCGCGACGTCGCCGGATCCGGGCTCACCGCGCCTGCCTCATGCGGGGAACGTACCGGCGGGTGCTCACCGCCGGTCGCACCATCTCAGTCGGGCGGCGTCAGGAACTCACAGTTCGGGCCGTCTGCCCGAGCCAGCCGACGATCGACCGTCAGGAGCGGAAGCTCGAGCTGCTCAGCCAGTGCCACGTATGCCGCGTCATAGGCAGTGACGTTCGGATGGAGCGCCCAGATGCGCGCCGCGAGCGGCTGGAACTCGTAGGTCGTGATGCGCAGACGGATGAGTTCCTCGTGGGCGAGAGCACCGAGGTCCCGCGGAAAGAGGCCGGCAAGCACGAGCCGACGGAGCACGTTCGACACTTCGACGTGCAGGTGACCAGGACCCACGAGGCCCGCATCCTGCATCGCGCCCCTCGCCCACTCACCGTCGCCTTGCCCGTTGGTCAAGGCCGCCACGACGGCGGACGCGTCGACGACGAGGGTCACCGTCGATCCATGTCCCTCGCTGCGAGGATGTCCGCAGTCGAGACCTGACTTCCCGTCGCCTGCAGACGATGGCGCACCCGGTCCCACAACACCGCCTGATCCGGGACGGCCACGAGCGCGTTGAGTTGCGCTCGCACGTATTCCTGCAGGGACTGCCCTGCGCGCGCGGCACGCGCGGCCAGCTCGTCCCGCGTCTCGTCGGGCACATCGCGGATCGTCATCGACACAGGCACGCCATCATTTTAGCAGCGCTGCATGCAGAATGCATGCAGCGCTACCGTGCGGTCTGGAAGCGGCGGAGCAGGTCGGCCGGGATCCGTCCTCGGTCGCTGACCTCGATCCCCTGCGCCCGAGCCCAGGCACGGACGGCCGCGGACGACGGAGGAGCAGCAGGCACCGGGCCGCCGGGCGCCATGGACTCCTCGAGATCCGCCGTCGACGCACCGGCCGCCAGCTCGGCCAGACACGCCCCGAGCCACCGGTAGGTCCACTCCTGCGCCAGCGGACGGGTCTCGCAGAACACGACAGGCACGGACGGGAAACGCGCCTGCGCCTCGGCCAGCGCTTCGGCGACCCGCGTCCCGGACGTGTGCGGCAGCTTGAACAGCCGGCTGTAGCGGTCCTCCACCACGACCGCCGCGCGCGGCAGGGCCGTGAGGTCGGCGAGCGCGTAGGTCAGCCGGCCCGACAGCAGACTGCCGGCCAGGTCCTCGAGGGTCTTGCGCTCGACCGCGGCGACCACGGACCCGTCGAGCTCGACCGCGTAGTCCCCCGCAGCCAACCGCTGCCGACGGGTCGTCGCCTGCTGGTGGCCGAACGAGTACGGGTACTTCTCGCCGCTGTCGACCAGGATCTCGAGCACCTGGCCGTGTGCTCTGGCGGCGGGCAGATGGACGCCGGGGCGCGCCTGCTTCGCCGTGCGTGGGGACTGCCAGAAGATGGCCTCCCGGCCCCGCGCCCGGGTGACGACGAGCTGGGAGCGGTTCTCCCGCGCGCGATCCAGCACCAGGTCGATGGCCGGTCCCCGTCGCGTGCAGGACCGGACCGGGTGGCGCTCGAGGATCTCCGCGTCGGCCGGCCACTCGACGGCCCGGTGGCAGTAGACCTTCGTCGCCCGCGGCCACGGCTCCTTCGCCTTGAGGACGACGCCCGTCGCTCCCAACGGGATGCGCACCAGGTACGGCAGCGCGGAGTCGGGGTCCGGGTTGCGCGCCACGAGCAGGTCGTCCACCACGGGTCCAGCGTGGCATCGCCGGTCAGGTGCGGGCGATGCCGGCGTGACGTCGCCCATGCCTCGCGAGCGCAGTGCCTCGAGGACGTCGTCGTGGAGCTCGTTCGCGGGCGAGCGTGTGCCGCTAGCCGACGGCGGGGAGCCGGACCCGCAGCACGGTCCCGCCCGGCCGCGTATCGATGGTGATCTCGCCGCCGTGCCGGTCGACGATCCGTCGCGAGATGTCCAGCCCCAGGCCGGTGCCCTCGCCCACGCCTTTGGTCGTGAAGAACGGGTCGAAGGCGTGTTGCATCGTCTCGGGGGACATCCCGGGCCCGGTGTCGCCGATCTCCACGACCACCGCGCCCTTCTCGATGCGCGTCGACACGCGGAGCGTGCCCCGGTCGCCCATGGCGTCGAGGGCATTGGCGATGAGGTTGGTCCAGACCTGGTTGAGTTCGGCGGCCAGGGCCTCGATAGGGGGGACGTCGGGGCCGTACTCCCGCACGATCGTGATGCCCTCCGGGATGCGGTGCGCCAGCATCACCAACGTGCTCTCGACCCCCTCCGCGATCTGGGTCTGCTGCATCGACGCCCGGTCGAGCTGGGAGTAGGACTTGACCGCTGCGACGAGTTCGGAGATGCGCCGGGTCGACTCCTTGAGCTCGTCGAGCAGGCCGGTTGCCGACAGCGTGCTGGCCACCCAGTCCAGGGCCGACTCGAGCGGGGCGTCGCCCAACACCCCGGCGACCTTCTCGCACCAGCCGACGTCCGCCCCTGCACCGGCGAGGACGGGAGCCAGCTCCCACTCCCGTGCCACGTCGCGGCGGGACAGCCAGTCCGACAGCGCGTCCTCACGGTCGGCGAGCTCCAAGGGGCTCCCGAGGAGCGGCTTCGGTGCGAGCTCCTGACGCAGCGCGTCGATCCGGGCGAACTGGTCCGCGGTGATCGGCGCCGCCGCCAGCCGCCGGAGCGAGACCAGCATCTCCTCGCAGGCGGAGCCGAGAGCGTCGACCGCGCGCGTGGCCGCGGCGGCGGGATTGTTCAGCTCGTGGGCGAGCCCGGCCGCCAGGGTGCCGAGCGCGGCGAGCGCCTCCCGCTGCCGGGCCATCGTCTCGTAGTTGCGCGCCGACCGGGAGACGCCCTCGATGAGCTGCAGACCCAGCGGGAAGCGTGCCGTCCACACCCGGCGGAGGGCCTCGGCCGGCACCCGCAGGATGCATCCTGCGACGGCGCCGCGACCGGTCGCCAGGTAGACGCCGTGCTCGTCCCAGGCGCGGAACCCACCGGCCCACCGGCCCGGCAGGTCCATGACCCCGAGCAGCGTCTCGTCGCGACCGACGTGGCGCACGAGGTCGATGCTGCCGTCACGGAGCACCCACCAGCAGTCGGCGGGCTGGTTCTCCTGGAACAGCACGTCGCCGGGACCGAAGGCGACCTCGGTGCCCGCGGCGAGGAGCTCGCGGAGCTGGTCGTGGCTGGTTCCCTCGAAGAGGCCCATCCGGCCGAGGTCGTCGACGTCCATCACATCGTCGCCAGGTACCGGTGGACCAGGTAGACCGACATGGCGCCCTCCCCGACAGCCGAGGCCACTCGTTTCATCGAGTCCAGCCGCACGTCCCCCGCCGCGAAGACACCGGGCACGCTGGTCTCGAGGGCGTACGGCGGCCGCGCCTGCGACCACGCCGTCGGGGCCGTGGCCAGCAGTTCCTGCCCCGTGAGGATGAACCCCTTGGGATCCCGCACGACGTCGTCCCCCAGCCAGTCGGTGCGCGGCGAGGCGCCGATGAACACGAACAACCAGTTGGTGGCGACCTCCGACCGTTCGCCCGAGTCGCGATCGAGCAGCGTGACGCCTTCCAGGTGACCGTCCCCGTGGGCCTCCGCCACCTCGCTGCGCAACCGCACCTCGATGTTGGCCGCGTCGTTCACCCGTGCCACCAGGTAGAGCGACATGCTGTCCTCGAGGGCGCGGCCGCGAACGACGAGCACGACGCGTTTGGCGTACCGCGCGAGGTTGAGAGCGGCCTGGCCCGCGGAGTTGGCCGCGCCGACGATGAGCACCTCGTCGTCCTGGCACTGGGCGGCGTCGCTGGCGGAGGCGCCGTAGTACACGCCGCGGCCGGTGAAGCCGGCCACTCCCGGCGCCTCCAGGCGCCGGTAGGAGACGCCCGGTCGCCACGAGCATGGCCCGCGCCTCCAGGGTGCCGGAGTCGCCGAAACAGGCCGCCCGGACCGGCCCCCGCGCCTGGAACGACACGACGTCACGGGCGAGCAGCATCTCCGCGCCGAAGCGAGCCGCCTGCGCCACCGCCCGGTGGGTCAGGTCGGCTCCCGACAGCCCCCGCGGGAACCCGAGGTAGTTCTCGATCGAGGCGCTCTGCCCGGCCTGGCCCCCCGGCGCCTCCCGCTCGACGACGACGGTTCGCAGGCCCTCGGAGGCCGCGTACACGGCCGCCGCCAGGCCGGCGGGACCGGCCCCGACGATGCACAGGTCGTAGAGCGGCTGCAGGGCGCGGGTGCGCAGGCCCAGCGCGCCGGCGAGGTCGAGCGTCGACGGTGCGCGGAGCGCCTCTCGGTCCGGCACGAACACCAGGGGCAGCTCCTCGAGCCCGGCCCCGGCGAGTTCCTGCAGCCGCCGGCCCTCCTCGTCCTGGTCGACGTCGAGCCACTGGTAGGGGACGTAGTTGCGGGTCAGGAAGGTCTTGATCTCGTGACTGCGCTCCGACCAGCGGTGCCCGACCACCCGCACGTCCCCGGTCTCCCGGGGATGGGCCTGCTGCCAGTCGCTGAGCAGGTCGTCGACGACGGGGTAGAGCCGTTCGGCCGGGGGGTCCCACGGCTTGACCAGGTAGTAGTCCAGCCCGATGTCGTTGATCGCCTTGATGGCGACGTCGGTGTCGGCGTAGGCGGTGAGCAGCAGGAGTTTCGCGTCCGGCGCGTGCTGACGAGCCTGCTCGAGCATCTCGGTGCCCGTCATGTGGGGCATCCGCTGGTCGGTGGCGATCAGTGCGACCGGCCGCAGGCGCAGGGCCAGCTCGGCCAGCACGGACAAGGCCTGGTCGCCCGATGGCGCGGAGACGATCCGGTAGTCCGCTCCGTACCTGGCCCGCAGGTCGCGGGTGATCGCGCGCAGGACGCCGGGGTCGTCGTCCACCGTCAGGATGGTTGCCCTCGTCACGCGCGCCTCCGGACCACGGCCCCTCGATCCGCGCAACCAGTGGGTCCGGATCCCGGCACGGTCAGGGTTGGTGGCGTGCAATGCAAACACAGCCGACGGCGCCTGGTCCCGGTCCGGCGTTCGCTAGCCGGCGACACCTCCGCTCGCTGTCGCCGTCCGGCGTCTCCCATGCGCATCGCGTGACCGGACGCGCCGGTTCACGGTTCAGGTGCGGGCGATGCCCACGAGGGTGACGTCGTCGGTGCCGTTCGGGGTGAGCGACCCGAGGACGGCGTCGAGCAGCTCGTGCGGGTCGACGGGTCCGTTCGCGACCAGGTCGCGCAGTGCCTCGAGGCTCTCGGCCAGGTCGATCCCCCGCCGCTCGATCAGGCCGTCGCTGAAGAGCAGCAGCCGCTCGTCGCCGGCGAGGTTCAGGCGCGCCTCGGGGTAGTTGACCTCGTCGAGCACTCCGAGCGCCGGACCGCGGCCGTCGCGCACGAAGTCGGCGCCGGCCGCAGTCGCGTGCAGCACGGGCAGGTGCCCGGCGTTCGAGACGACGACCTCCCCGGTCGTCGGGTCCAGCTCCGCGATCACCGCCGTCGCCATCTCCCCCGGCAGCAGCGACGCGATCGACCTGGTTCAGCCCGTCCAGCGCTGCACCCGGCCCGGCGGCCCGCAGCAAATGCGCCCGCAGCGCGTGCCGGAGCTGCGCGGTGATCGCCGCGGCGGAGAGCCCGTGCCCGGCGACGTCGCCCAGCACGAACGCCACCCGGCCACCGGGCAGCGGCACGAGGTCGTACCAGTCGCCGCCGACGACGTCCTCCGAGCTCGGCACGTACCGCGCGGCCAGCGCGACGCCCGGCACCTTCGGCAGCTCCTCGAGCAGCAGGGTGCGCTGCAACGCGGAGGCCAGCCGGTTGTCGTCCTCGGCGCGGTTGAGCGTCGCGGCGGCGAGGTGGCCGGCCAGCGACTGCGCCGCGGCGACCTCGTGCTCGCGCCACGGAGCCGACGTCCCCCGCACGGTCTCGCTCCATGCGGCGAACGAGCGGCGCGGGCTCAGCCGCGGACCGACGTCGGTCTGCTCCGTCTTCGACTGGTACGGGTTGCCGGCCCAGTTGACCTCGCGCAGCGTCTCCGGCCGGAACCAGGCGAGGAAGTCCTCGCGGCCGATCGGGACGGCGAGCACGCCGCTGGCCGTGTCGGCGAGGTCGGCGGCCTCGGGCAGCACCTGGGAGACGGCGTCCGTGGCGGTGACCCCGGCGGCGAGCAGGGACGCCACCAGCGAACCGACCCGCTCGGCCGGCGGCGTCGTCCCCAGCAGGCGGAGCTGCCCGTTGAGCCGCACCGCGGCGCCCGCCGCGGGCACCAGGTCGAGGACGGTCACGTCCCCTCGGTCAACGCCGTCCCCAGCGCGCGTGGCGTCCGGCCGACGGCAGCCGCCAGATCGCGCCGAGCGCTGCGCCACGTCGACGACGCCCTCCTGCTCCCCCTCCGCGACCTTCGTGTGCAGCAGCAGCGAGGCCGTGCGGCCGAGGAACTCCGCGGCGGTGCGGTCGGTGTAGGACGGGCGGTGCGGGCCGGCGTAGTGGTGGCAGGCGATGAGGCCCCAGAGCCGGCCGCGGTCGATGAGCGAGATCGACATCGACGAGACGACGCCCATGTTGGCGAGGTACTCCAGGTGCACCGGGCTGACGCTGCGCAGCATGGCGCCGGAGAGGTCGAGCGGCCGGCCGGTCCGCGGGTTCAGCGCCGGCTCCAGCGGCACGGGGCGGTAGCGGGCGTCGGGGATGATCCGCATCCAGTTGGTGGCGTACAGGGCGCGGGCCTGGGCGGGGATGTCGCTGGCCGGGAATCGGAGGCCGAAGAACGGCTCGAGGTCCTCGCGGCGGTCCTCGGCGATCACCTCGCCGTTCCACTCGGCGTCGAAGCGGTAGATCATCACGCGGTCGTAGCCGGTGACCGTGCGGACGTCGCGCACGAGCACCGCGGCCAGTTCGTCGAGGGTGGCGGTGGCGGCCAGTCGCTGCAGGACGATCGGCAGCCGGCGGTGCCAGGCCGCGCCGGCGTCCTCGGCACCGGCGACCGGCTCGAACTCGGCGATGAGCAGGCCGTCGGCGCGGTGCAGCACGACGTCGACGTCGCCGTCGATCTGCATCCGCACCGGGTTGGCCTCGGACAGATCGCCCGCGAGCGCACGCTGGAGTCGACCGGCGACGTCGTCGTCGAACAGGTCGGGCAGCGGGAGCCCGGTGACCTGGTAGCCGAACAGCTCGGCGGCGTTGGCCGACGCGACGACGACGGTCAGGTCGGGCTCGGTGACGGCCAGCAGGACGCCGTGCGGCTGGACGGCGCCCGGGATCGCGATCGGCTCGTCGGCGCAGCGCAGCAGCGCTTCCTGGTCCACGGCGGGGACGGTCACCGCCGCGACGTTACGGGCGGCCGTCCTGCTCGACGACGGCGGTGGTGAGCTCGGCCGGCGACTCGACGATCGGCACCAGCAGCTCGAGCTCGAGCAGGTCGATGACCAGCCGGACCGGGCTGTTGCTGCGCGGGCAGATCACGTGCATCTCGATGCCGGCCGCGGTGGCCTGCTTCGCGGCGCGCATCAGGCCGCGGGCGCCGGTGGAGTCGAGGAACCGGGTCGGCGTCAGGTCGATGACGAAGGCGGGCGGCGCGGCGGCGATCTGGGCCTCGACGGCGGACGCGAGTTCGGGCGCCGTCGACAGGTCGAGCTCACCCCGTACGGTGAGCGCCGGGCGCCCCGAGACCGTCGTCCGCTCTACCTCGAACAGCACGAATCGGCTCCCTCACCCCGGCACTTCACTGGTGCGAGGGTAGGTCACGCCGGTTCTGGGAAGGTCAGCCGTCGTGAATATCGCCTTCAGCGTCCAACTTCCGGTGGACGCGAAGAGCGTGCCGCTGGTCCGCGGGCTCCTCCGCCAGGCGCTCGAGCACCTCGGCGTCGTCGAGACCGGGATCGAGGAGCTGGTGCTCGCCCTGACCGAGGCGTGCGCCAACGTGGTGCAGCACGCCGGCGAGCACGACGACTACCAGGTCGACGTCGCGATCGACGACCAGATCTGCCGGATCACCGTGTTCGACAACGGCCAGGGCTTCGACCCGACAGCGACGCCGACGCCGATCTCCCCGCTGGACGGCGGCCGCGGGCTGATGCTGATGCGGGCCCTGGTCGACCGGCTGCAGTTCAAGAACACCGAGGACGGCCGCCACGGCGTGATGCTGGAGAAGCAGCTGGTCACGTCGCCGCGGTTGCGAGTGGTCAGCGCGCCGACGGACTGAGCGTGCCAGCCAGGGTCCTCCCCCATTGGACGGCTCGCTCCAGCTCGCCGTCGGCGAGCGGGCCCTCCGCACCGATGACCCGGAAATGCTCGGCCGGCGCGACGATCGTGGCGTCGTGGCGCTTCAGGAGCTTCTCCTCGGTCCTCGAGGCGTGATCCAGCGCCGTGAGCCCCTTCGGGTGGTCCATGCGGGTGTCGAACGCGGCGGCCCGGACCCCGGCGGGCAGCCGGACGGCGTCGAGCCACTCGTGCAGGCCCATCCGCGTGTCCTCGATGTCCACCCCGTACTGGTCGACAGCCGCCTCGCGGGTGGACTGCCGCGGCATCCTCAGGCCGTGGTTAGGTCCACCGACGACGAGCAGCGTGACGGCGTAGGGGATGTGCGTCGGGGCTTCACTGGCTTCGACGACGTCGACGTCGGACCGGTCCGCGAGCCCGATGGCGACAGCCTCGGCAATCTTCCGGGCGTCCCCGAAGATCGATTCGTAGACCACGAGTGCGCTGGCCATGGCAGCTCCTCCTCTGCTCCGGTCCGGTCGACGCTATGCCGCCGCTGGGATGCAGGAAGGGGTCGGAAGACCTCAGCCGGCGGGTCTCAGGTGAGTACGCGGACGGGGCTGCCGGCGAGCCAGGCGGCGACGTCCTCGACGGCCTCGCGGAAGAACACCTCGTAGGTCTTCTCGGTGACGTAGCCGAGGTGCGGCGTGAGGACGGTCCGCGGGGCGGTTCGGAGCGGGTGGTCCTGTGGCAGCGGCTCCCGATCGAAGACGTCGAGCCCGGCGCCTCGGATGGTGCCGCTGCTCAGCGCTGCCAGCAGTGCCTGCTCGTCGATGATCGGGCCGCGGCTCGTGTTGACCACGATCGTCGTGGGCTTCATCTGCGCGAGCTCGTGGTGGCTCACGAGGTTGCGGGTGCGGTCGGAGAGCACGAGGTGGACGGTGACGACGTCCGCCGTCGCGAACAGTTCGTCCTTGCTGACGCGCCGGACGCCGACCTCACCGGCTCGCTCGTCGGTGAGGTTCTGGCTCCACGCGACGACGTCCATGCCGAACGCCTGCCCGATCCTCGCGACCCGCTCCCCCAGCCGCCCGAGCCCGACGACGCCGAGGGTGGCGCCCGCCAGGTCGGTGCCGACGGTCTCCTGCCAGCCGCCGGCGCGGACGGAGGCGTCCTCCTGCGGGAGGTGGCGGGCGACGGCGAGGATCAGCGCCCACGTGAGCTCGACCGGACCGGTGGCGTGCGAGGCGGTGCCGCAGACGATGATGCCGCGCTCGGTGGCAGCCGCGACGTCGATGGATGCGTTGCGGCTGCCGGTGGTGACGAGGAGCCGGAGGTTCGGCAGCCGCTCGAGCAGGCTGCGCGGGAACGGCGTCCGCTCGCGCATGGCGACGACGACGTCGAACGGCGTCAGCCGCTCGACGAGCGCGTCCTCGTCGTCCAGGTGGTCGGAGAACTCGACGACGTCGACGGGCTCGGGGACGCGGGACCAGTCGGCGAAGCGGGCGGCGACGGACTGGTAGTCGTCGAGGACGGCGATGCGGTGCACGGGGTGGGTCTACTACATGCGAACGGCCCCGCGCCCCCGGACGTGTGTCCGGGGGCGCGGGGCCGTCGACGGGTGGCTCAGTGGTGGGAGCCGGGCTTGGTGCGCCCGGGGGCGGCACCCTTGCGCTTCGCCTGCATCTGGGCGACGAAGTCCTTGATCTTCTGCTGGTTCTGCGGCTTGCGGGCTTCCTGGATCACCTTCGCCGCGACTGCGGACGTCAGGACCTTCTTGAACATGCCTGCCATGGTCGGCCTCCTTGATGGTCGATTGACCTCTTGAGTGCCCTAACGCGCGCCACCTCAACCGCGTGCCCGCGCGGGTCACACCATCAGGTCAGCGATCGAGGGCCTTGAACGCGGCGTGGACGAGGAAGGCGGGCCAGACCAGCGCCTTGAGCACGGCGATGGCCTTCTCCTTGGGTTCGTCCGCCTGCTTCCAGAACCAGGCCACGGCCCCGATGAAGCCCAGCCCGTAGACCGGGCTGCCGCCGCCACCCTGCGTCCTTGTCTTGCCTTGATCCTTCACGTCGCCCCCCTGTCCGGTCGCTCCCCCGCCGACGCTAGGAAGGCCGGGGGCATCCCCGACCAGGGCAGGACGTCCCGTCCGCGGGTCCTCGGCGTTCGTCGAAGTGGTATCAGTCTTGGTATCATCCGACGGTGGCCATGACTCTCCGCCTGGACGAACAGGAGACCGAGGCCCTGCGGCGCAGGGCGGAACTCGAGGGGCGCTCCATGCAGGAGGTGGCCCGGCAGGCGGTGCGTGAGTACGTCGAGCGCACCAGCAAGCGGGAGCTGCTCGACCGCGTGCTCGACGACGAGCTGCCCCGCTATGCCGAAGCGCTCGAGCGCCTTGGCCAGTGATCTACCTCGATCTCGACGACCTGCTGCACGTGGCGGCTCGCACGCTCGGTGACGTGCGGGTACGCGACGTCGGGCTCCTCGAGTCCGCACTGGCCAGACCAGGCGCGACGGCGTTCGGCGAGGACGCCTATCCGACCGTCCACGGCAAGGGCGCCGCCCTCCTCCATTCGCTGGCCCGCAGCCAGGCGCTGGTGGACGGCAACAAACGTCTGGCGCTGGCGGCGACGATCGCGTTCCTCGGCCTCAACGGGCTCCGGCTCACGCTGTCCAACGACGACGCTTACGAGCTCGTGATGGCGGTTGCCGTGGGCGAACTCGACGACGTCGAGCCGATCGTTGGTGGCGTACAGGGCGCGAGCCTGGGCAGGGATGTCGCTGGCCGGGAAGCGGAGGCCGAAGACGGCTCGAGGTCCTCGCGGCGGTCCTCGGCGATCACCTCGCCGTTCCACTCGCGTCGAAGCGTAGATCATCACGCGGTCGTAGCCGGTGACCGTGCGGACGTCGCGCACGAGCACCGCGGCAGTTCGTCGAGGGTGGCGGTGGCGGCCAGTCGCTGCAGCACGATCGGCAGCCGCGGTGCCAGGCCGCCCGGCGTCCTCGGCACCGGCGACCGGCTCGAACTCGGCGATCAGCAGGCCGTCGGCCCGGTGCAGCACGACGTCGACGTCGCCGTCGATCTGCACCCGCACCGGGTTGGCCTCGGACAGGTCGCCCGCGAGCGCACTCTGGAGTCGACCGGCGACGTCGTCGTCGAACAGGTCGGGCAACGGGAGCCCGGTGACCTGGTAGCCGAACAGCTCGGCGGCGTTCGCCGACGCGACGACGACGGTCAGGTCGGGCTCGGTGACGGCCAGCAGGACGCCGTGCGGCTGGATGGCGCCCGGGATCGCGATCGGCTCGTCGGCGCAGCGCAGCAGCGCTTCCTGGTCCACGGCGGGGACGGTCACCGCCGCGACGTTACGGGCGGCCGTCCCGCTCGACGACGGCGGTGGTGAGCTCGGCCGGCGACTCGACGATCGGCACCAGCGCCTCGAGTTCGAGCAGGTCGATGACCAGCCGGACCGGGCTGTTGCTGCGCGGGCAGATCACGTGCACCTCGATGCCGGCGGCAGACGCCTGCTTCACGGCGCGCATCACGCCGCGGGCGCCGGTGGAGTCGAGGAACCGGGTGGGCGTCAGGTCGATGACGAAGGCGGGTGCCGCGGTGGCGATCTGGGCCTCGACGGCGGACGCGAGTTCGGGCGCCGTCGACAGGTCCAGCTCACCCCGTACGGTGAGCGCCGGGCGCCCCGAGACCGTCGTCCGCTCTACCTCGAACAGCACGAATCGGCTCCCTCACCCCGGCACTTCACTGGTGCGAGGGTAGGTCACGCCGGTTCTGGGAAGGTCAGCCCTCGTGAATATCGCCTTCAGCGTCCAACTTCCGGTGGACGCGAAGAGCGTTCCCCTGGTCCGCGGGCTCCTCCGCCAGGCGCTCGAGCACCTCGGCGTCGTCGAGACCGGGATCGAGGAGCTGGTGCTCGCCCTGACCGAGGCGTGCGCCAACGTGGTGCAGCACGCCGGCGAGCACGACGACTACCAGGTCGACGTCGCGATCGACGACCAGATCTGCCGCATCACGGTCCTGGACAACGGCCAGGGCTTCGATCCCTACAGCGACGCCGACGCCGATCTCCCCGCTGGACGGCGGCCGCGGGCTGATGCTGATGCGGGCGCTGGTCGACCGGCTGCAGTTCCAGAACACCGAGGACGGGCGGCACGGCGTGATGCTGGAGAAGCAGCTGGTCACCTCGCCGCGGCTGCGCGTCGTCAGCGGGCCGACGAGCTAACCGAGCACCCGGATCGGGCTGCCGGCGATCCAGGCGGCGACGTCCTCGACGGCCTCGCGGAAGAACACCTCGTAGGTCTTCTCGGTGACATAGCCGAGGTGCGGCGTGAGGACGGTCCGCGGGGCGGTTCGGAGCGGGTGGTCCTGTGGCAGCGGCTCTCGATCGAAGACGTCGAGCCCGGCGCCTCGGATGGTGCCGCTGCTCAGCGCTGCCAGCAGTGCCTGCTCGTCGATGATCGGGCCGCGGCTCGTGTTGACCACGATCGTCGTGGGCTTCATCTGCGCGAGCTCGTGGTGGCTCACGAGGTTGCGGGTGCGGTCGGAGAGCACGAGGTGGACGGTGACGACGTCCGCCGTCGCGAACAGTTCGTCCTTGCTGACGCGCCGGACGCCGACCTCACCGGCTCGCTCGTCGGTGAGGTTCTGGCTCCACGCGACGACGTCCATGCCGAACGCCTGCCCGATCCTCGCGACCCGCTCCCCCAGCCGCCCGAGCCCGACGACGCCGAGGGTGGCGCCCGCCAGGTCGGTGCCGACGGTCTCCTGCCAGCCGCCGGCGCGGACGGAGGCGTCCTCCTGCGGGACGTGGCGGGCGACGGCGAGGATGAGCGCCCACGTGAGCTCGACCGGGCCGGTGGCGTGCGAGGCGGTGCCGCAGACGATGATGCCGCGCTCGGTGGCAGCCGCGACGTCGATGGATGCGTTGCGGCTGCCGGTGGTGACGAGGAGCCGGAGGTTCGGCAGCCGCTCGAGCACGCGTGCGCGGGAACGGCGTCCGCTCGCGCATGGCGACGACGACGTCGAAGGGCGTCAGCCGCTCGACGAGCGCGTCCTCGTCGTCCAGGTGGTCGGAGAACTCGACGACGTCGACGGGCTCGGGGACGCCTGACCAGTCGGCGAAGCGGGCGGCGGCGGACTGGTAGTCGTCGAGGACGGCGATGCGGTGCACGAGGTGGGTCTACTACATGCGAACGGCCCCGCGCCCCCGGACGTGTGTCCGGGGGCGCGGGGCCGTCGACGGGTGGCTCAGTGGTGGGTGCCGGGCTTGGTGCGCCCGGGGGCGGCACCCTTGCGCTTCGCCTGCATCTGGGCGACGAAGTCCTTGATCTTCTGCTGGTTCTGCGGCTTGCGGGCTTCCTGGATCACCTTCGCCGCGACTGCGGACGTCAGGATCTTCTTGAACATGCCTGCCATGGTCGGCCTCCTTGATGGTCGATTGACCTCTTGAGTGCCCTAACGCGCGCCACCTCAACCACGTGCCCGCGCGGGTCACACCATCAGGTCAGCGATCGAGGGCCTTGAACGCGGCGTGGACGAGGAAGGCGGGCCAGACCAGCGCCTTGAGCACGGCGATGGCCTTCTCCTTGGGTTCGTCCGCCTGCTTCCAGAACCAGGCCACGGCCCCGATGAAGCCCAGCCCGTAGACCGGGCTACCGCCGCCACCCTGTGTCCTTGTCTTGCCTTGATCCTTCACGTCGCCCCCCTGTCCGGTCGCTCCCCCGCCGACGCTAGGAACGCCGGGGGCATCCCGACCAGGGCAGGACGTCCCGTCCGCGGGTCCTCGGCGTTCGTCGAAGTGGTATCAGTCTTGGTATCATCCGACGGTGGCCATGACTCTCCGCCTGGACGAACAGGAGACCGAGGCCCTGCGGCGCAGGGCGGAACTCGAGGGGCGCTCCATGCAGGAGGTGGCCCGGCAGGCGGTGCGGGAGTACGTCGAGCGCACCAGCAAGCGGGAGCTGCTCGACCGCGTGCTCGACGACGAGCTGCCCCGCTATGCCGAAGCGCTCGAGCGCCTTGGCCAGTGATCTACCTCGATCTCGACGACCTGCTGCACGTGGCGGCTCGCACGCTCGGTGACGTGCGGGTACGCGACGTCGGGCTCCTCGAGTCCGCGCTGGCCAGACCACGCGCGACGGCGTTCGGCGAGGACGCCTATCCGACCGTCCACGGCAAGGGCGCCGCCCTCCTCCATTCGCTGGCCCGCAGCCAGGCGCTGGTGGACGGCAACAAACGTCTGGCGCTGGCGGCGACGATCGCGTTCTTCGGCCTCAACGGGCTCCGGCTCACGCTGTCGAATGACGACGCGTACGAACTCGTGATGGCGGTTGCCGTGGGCGAACTCGACGACGTCGAGCCGATCGCCGCGCGCCTGGCGCGAGCACCGAAGCCTGGGCCTGAGTCCGCTCCGACGACGCTCGTCCGCTCGTCGAAGCCAGCGAACACCCGTAGCGTCGCTGGCCATGGCAGATCGGCAGTTCACGACGGTGCTCGAGGGCGGCAGCTACTTCGAGGGCCCGCGGTGGCACGACGGCGAGTGGTGGGTGTCGGACTTCTACCGCCACACCGTCAGCCGGGTGCCGGCGTCGGGCGGCGCCGAGACCGTCGTGCTCGAGGTGGAGAACCAGCCGTCGGGGCTCGGCTGGCTGCCGGACGGCTCGCTGCTCGTGGTGTCGATGAAGGACCAGCGCCTGCTCCGCGTTGCGGACGGCGAGGTGTCGACGCACGCCGACCTCTCGGACGTCTGCGGCGGCTACCTGAACGACATGGTGGTCGACGCCTCCGGCCGGGCCTTCGTCGGCGACTTCGGCTTCGACCTCATGGGCGGCGGAGCGCCGGCGTCGGCGTCGGTGAAGCGGGTGGACCCGGACGGCACGGTCACCGTCGTCGCCGAGGGGCTGCGGTTCCCGAACGGCTCGGTGATCACTCCGGACGGCGGAACGCTGATCGTCGGCGAGACGTGGGGCAACCGCTACAGCGCCTTCGACATCGCGGCAGACGGCTCGCTGACCAACCGGCGGGTGTGGGCGGAACTCGGACCGGAACCGGTCGGGGGCTCGACCGAGGAATTGCTGACCCAGATCGTCGTCGCCCCGGACGGCTGCACGCTGGACGCCGAGGGCCACATCTGGTGCGCCGACGGGTTCGGCAACCGGGTGGTCCGGATCGCGCCGGGCGGCGCGCATCGTCGACGAGATCACCGCGCCGGGCGGGATGGGCGTGTACGCGTGCGCGCTCGGTGGCGACGACGGCCGCACGCTGCTGATGTGCTGCGCGCCGGACTTCTACGAGCACACGCGGGCACCGGTCCGCGAGGCGGTGCTGGTGACGACGGAGGTCGCCGTCCCGCACGCCGGCATGCCCTGACGTACGCGCGGCGTCGGTAGCTCACGTTCACCGGAGTAGCGGTACCCCGACGAGGATCTCGGTGCCGTCGGGGCGGTAGGTGTGCCATCGGCCGTGGGGATCTCGTTCGATCCGGAAGCCGTGGTGGACCTTCGTATGGTGGCGCTCGCACAGCAGCGCGGAGTTCTCCAGGCAGGTCTCCCCGCCGTCGGCCCAGTGCAGAACATGATGGACGTCGCACCACCAGGCCGGTGCCTGGCAGCCGGTGAAGATGCAGGTCTGGTCGCGGAGTTCGACCGCGCGGCGCAGGTGGGGCGGGACGACCCGGTGGGTGCGGCCCAGGTCCATGGGCACCGAGTCGGGGCCGATGACGATGCGGGTGACGTTGCCGTCGCAGGCCAGCATCCGCACCCGGGCGGCGGAGATCGCCGACCCGAGGGCGGTGGTGCCCGCCCCGAGGCCCGGGGCGGGGTCGACCAGGTCCTCGATGCCGATCAGCACCCCGACATGCGGCTTGACGGTGCGCAGCACCGGGAGCTCACCGGAGGCCAGGTACAGGTCGGCCAGCTGGACCAGCGCGTCGCCGAGGCGCTGCGCGCGGGTGCGGTCATCGCCGGGGCAGCGGCTCTTCGCCGCGATCGACTCCAGCGCGGTGGCCACCTTCTCGCCGCCGACCAGATCGAGCGCTGAAGCCGCCGGTGAACGTCCCGTCGGAGTGCTGGACGATCGACAGGGACCGGCCCTCGGTGGGGTCGGGTTCGGGGCCGTCGGGGTCGAGTGCGGCCAGGTAGGCGCCGACGGCCTTCTGCAGGTCCCGGTGCGGGGCTTCGACCGCGACCGCGACGAACGCGGCCTCGATCGCGGCCAGGTCGATCCCGGCGGCCGTGGCCTTGTCCAGCGCCTCGGGGGTGGTGATCTGGGCGAGCACCTCGACCTGGTCGGCGGTGATGTGCCCGGCCGCGCACGCGGCGGCGACCGCCGGCAGGTGCTCCTGCACCCGGCCGGCCTTGACCAGGCTGGTGACCGCCGACCCAGACAGCCGGCCGTGCGAGCGCAGCCAGGATTTCATCGACTTCAGCCCGTCGTGCTCGGCGGCCTGGGCGAGTTCGGCGCGGCGGGTGGTGCGGGCCAGTTCGGCGTCGAGCATGTTGCGGGCGCGCACCAGACCACGGGTGCGCTCGAGCAGGTCGGCATCGGACAACCCGAACAGGTCGTCGGCGGCCAGCCCGCCCAGCGCGTCCAGCGTCGACGCCAGCTCGCCCACGACACCTCCCGACACCGGTTCGATCAGGTGTTCGAGTGTACCGCCGGCGGTGCGCGTTCTGCAGCACGAATCCCCAGGTCAGGGACTTGTCCACAGATCAATCGGGCCTCTTGACATCGCCGGCTCCTTGTCGTCGGCGGGGAGCGACTCTCGCGCGACGCATGCGTGCCAAGACGGCGTCGTAACGCTCGGGATGACGCGGGCCGGCGAGGATCTCGACAGACTCGGTGATCGGCGAGGGCACCGGGAGGAATGCTGCGGCGGTTCGTCGGGGACGGCGACCGCGGAGAGGTCAGCCGGCGAGCTCGTCGCACCGCGCGACGATCAGGTCACGCAGCCGGTCGGTAGTCGGCTCGTCGAACCCGATCTCGTGCAGCCGTTCCGAGCCTGCCCGGCTGCCGGCGACGATCCGATCCAGCGACCGGGTCAAGGCCCGCTCGGCGAGGCCGAGGCGCTGCGCGGCGTCGAGCCACCAGCGGCGGGTGAGGCGGTTCGCCCGCCCGTACATCGGCAGCGACATCGGGTCCTGCCAGCCCAGGTAGGGCTGGGTGGACACCAGGTCGTACGCGGGTGTCACCTCCCAGAGATCGGACGGCCCCTGGCGGATCGACAGGTTCTTCCCGTGCAGGTCGCCGTTGCCGATGACGTAGCTGAACGCGGCTGTCTCCAGCAGGCGCCGCAGCGCCAGCGGCCGCGATCCCCCGGCCACCTCGACCGCCCCTGCCAGACCTGCGGCCACCTCCTGGAAGGTGAGCCGGTACTTCGCCGCCGGATACCGGCCGAGCACCTGGCAGGCGTCCTCCTGCGCGAGTCGGCGGAGTGGCACATCGGGGACGACCACGCGGTCGAACCGCTCGACGAGCAGCCCCAGCCGACCGGCGCGGTCGGGCAGCAGCTGGTGGTTCGGCACGGTCAGCCCACACGCGCCGGCCAGCCCCAGGAAGAAGTGCTCGTTCTCCACCAGATGCGGATAGCCGTCGGGGTTGAGCTTCAGGATCGCAGGACCGGCCCGTCGTCCCGCCCGCGCGGAGATCATCGCCGCCGAGACCTTCACCTGCACCCCGGGCAGCGCCACCCGGTCCAGCTGGTCGGGGTCGGTGGACGTGGCGCGGGCGAAGACCTCCGCGAAGTCGATCGTCCCGGCCTGCGACGGGTCGAGCAGCGCAGGTGGATCCGCCGGCGGTGCACCGGCCGGGAGCACCTGCACGTCCCCGATCGCGTCGGAGCCAACGACCAGCAGCAGGGTGAGGTGGTCGTCGGCGGACGTGCGGGCAACCGCGGTGACCGCCTGCAACCGTGCCCCCTCCGGGAGCAGCCCGGCGAAGAACGGGGGCACTGCCCCAGCGGTGGCACGCACCGGTTCGGCGCGCTTGGGCAGCGTCACCGCGACAGCCGGCGCCCCCGCCTCGGACAGGTAGTCGTCCGTGTAGCCGAACACCACGTCGTCGCCGTCCCGGCGCAGCCGGCCCGCCAGACGGCCCGCCTTGTAGACGTCGGCCTCCTCGACGGAGACCAGGTCGGCCACGGCCGGGGCACTCATCGACGGCTCATCGGGTAGGCGGGGTCGGTCCGAGGACGACGGCCTCCGGCACGGCGTGCAGGACCGGCCGGGGGCCGACGGCCACCGCGAGGCCCAGCGCATCGAGAACAGCGATCACCACGGTCAACGTCATCGCATCGGAACCGGCCTCGAGCGTGCGCACGGACGAGAGGCCGACGCCGGCGAGGTCGGCGAGCTCAGCCTGGGTGAGGCCCAGCGCGAGCCGCCGATCCGTGACCAGCCGTGCGGCGTCGCTCAGGTCATCCTTGTGGCGGCGCCGTGGGCCGCTGGGAACCGACATCCCGCCTCCTTATCGTGGAAATGGTGACGATAAGGGCTGCGCAGCCTCGTGCGGAACGCGACACACCCCTTTATGGTTGATTTCCCGACGATAAGGCCACGTTGGGCCCGCGGCGAGATCGCGCGGGGCGTCTTATCGTTCCTTTCGCGGCGATAGCCGTCGCAGGCTGTCGCGTGGCCTCGGCCGGGTCGAACCGGTCGGGCTCGAGAGGGCGTCCCAGCCACGCGACCGCGTCGGCGTGCTCGGGATGCCGAGGATCTGCAAGCACCTTCCGCAGCCTCTCGTAGCCGGAAGGCCCACCGCTGTCCTCGGGCGGACACGCGCCGGCACCGGCCACGCAGGTGGGCGCCTCGGCGTTCCGTCGTCCCTCCACGCGGACGTCGTGCTCCCAACCGTCGCCGAAGTCGTAGTCCCAGCGGAACACCGTTCCGTCGGGAACCGACTCGAGGCGGACGCGCCGGGGATCACCGAGTTCGTCCATGTCCTCGACCTCGCCGTAGGAGCGGCCGTCGAGCTCGAACATCGACAGGTGCGTGCCCCGCCAGCCCATGACGGCCAGCAGCAACCCCTCCAGGTCGCGCAGCGTGGCTCGCTCCGGAACGACGAGGCGGCGCCAGACCGGCGGGTCGACGTCCCGGAGGGTGATGGTCAGCTCGACCGCCGGCACCACCTTCGCCGGAGCCGGCGGCTCCTCGTGCAGCAGCGCGGCACGGGCCAGGGCGACGGCGGACGGCGCCGGCGGTCGGTCGCGGTCACGCCACGTGCCGCGGAGACCGAGCCGGTCGAAGACGGCCCACGGTGGTGTCCCGGACGAGTGCGAACGCCTGGTGACTGTTCAGCGGCGCCCCGGTACGGCCGGACACCCAGCCGAGCGCGCTCATGCCCTCGGCGACGGCGTCCTCGGGATGCGGACGCCCGGCTGCGATGCCGAGCAACCAGAGCAGGCCGGCGATCCGGTCCGCCTCGTCGCGGCCGAGGGGCAGCCGTCCGGCGATGTGTCGCCAGAGCCCGACCGGGTCCTCGGCCAGCCGCCGGCCGACGGTCGTCGGGCGCAGCTCGTTGCGGTGGACGCGCACCAGGCCGAGCCGGCGGGCGGTGTCGCGGAGCTCGGCGACGGGGCGGGTGAGGTCTTCTCGATTGCCGGCGCCGATCCAGTCGGCGTCCCACCCCAGGGCGCGCATCGTCTCGAGAACCATCGCCGGCGGCAGGTAGCCGGCTGCGGTGAGCTTGACGCCGTCGCCGAGACGCGCCACGAACCACCGGTACGGCTCGACGACGTCGGGCTCGGGCTGCGGTGGCTCGCCGTCGAGGTCGGCGGCGTCGACGATCTGCCGCAGCGCGGAGCTGCGGAGCCTCTCGAGCAGGTCGACGAGTTCAGGCCGCATGCCGCCCGAGCCTGCCAGTTCCTCGGCACACTGCGGACAGCCCGTGGTGGAGGGAGCGACATGGGACGGCGACGGAAGCCCGGCAAGTACCCGTACGACTACACCGCCGGCGACGACGGTCCGCTTCGCCGACAGCGGCCTCGGCGGCACGCTGCGGGTGCTGCACGGACCTGGCCGCGGGATGGGGATCACCGAAGGTGTCGCGTGCCGGGTCGAGGTGGTCGCGGCGGACGGCACGTTCCTCGACGAGTCGGCGGCCGGGAAGTTCGGCAAGGAACACAGGATCCACGGCACGGCGCCCGGCGACCGGATCACCGTCGAGGTCACCGGCCGCTTCGCCGACGACGACGAGCTGACCACCGCGTGTGCCGTCGAGCTGACCGGCGACCTGGACGACGTCGTGCGGTTCGGCGTCGGGCCGGCGTGGTCGGACGTCGAGGCGATCGACACCGGCGAGCGGTACGCCGCCGACGACGTCCCGACCGCCAGCCGCTGGGGTGCCGGGGTGCGGATCCGCGGCGGGCGCCGGATCGAAGGGCAGTGAGCGGTGGCGGACGTCGGCTGGCCCCGGCCGGCGGGGCACGGACCGGTCGTGGCGCTGGGCAAGCTGGTGGCCGACCAGGTGCTGCAGTTGTCCGCTCCGCTGGTGGTCGGCGGGCAGCAGCGGGTGGTGCGGACGACGACCGCGGGCGGGGCGCCGGCCAACGTGACGGCGACTCTGGCCCGCCTCGGCGTTCCGGCGCGGCTCGCCGGCTGGGCCGGCGCCGACCCGCTCGCCGACGAGCTGCTCGCCGGGCTGGCGGAGCGAGGTGATCGAGACGGCCGTGGTGCGCCGCGGCCGGACGCCGGTCTCCACCGTGCTCGTGCACCCCGACGGCGAACGGACGCTGCTCAGCGACGGCGGCGAGGGCGGCCTCGAGCCGGACGACGTCCGTCCCGAGTGGCTGGCCGGCGCGGCCGCACTGCACCTCGACGGCTACGACCTGCTGCGCTACCCGGAGGTGCTGGTGCGGGCCGCCGAGCTCGCGCGAGAGGCCGGAGTGCCGGTCAGCGCCGACGTCGCTGCGGCGTCCCGGATCGAGGCGCACGGGGCGCGGCGGTACGCGGCACTGCTCGCCGAACTTCGTGCGGACGTGCTGTTCTGCAACGCCGCCGAGGCCGCCGCACTCGGCGAGGTCGAGACCGGGCGGGATGTTCGTGCACGCCGGTGCCCGGCCGACCCGGGTGCTGTGGCGGGGCGGCAGCGTCGAGGTGCCCGTCGATCCGCTGCCGGACGGCGGGCTGCGCGACACCACCGGCTGCGGCGACGCCTTCGCCGCCGGCGTGCTGGCCGGCTGGCGAGCCGGGAGCCGCGGTGACGGACGCCGTCCGCGCCGGGCACGCGGCCGCGGCGGTGGTCGCGGGCGTGGTCGGCGCCCAACCGCCCGCCGAGTGACCGGTCAACCGACCGGCAGCGTGACCGACGACGGCGAGCCGACCGAGTGCCCGATCCGGTGGGTGACCGGCTCGCCGTGCGTGGCGGAGCCGAGCGGCTCGCCGGTGCCGAGGTTGCGCGCGTAGCGCGGGTGGGCGCCGCCGGAGACCTGCAGGCGGATGCGGTGCCCGGCGCAGGAACCGGTGCGCGATGTCGGGCAGCGTCACCTCGACGAGCCGTTCGCCGGTCGGCGGGGTCTCCCCCTCTGCCGGGTCGAGCCGGACCAGCCGGTCGGTGACGTTGACCGAGCGGCCGCGCTCGTCGACGTCGCACAGCCGGACGAAGACGTCGGCGTACGGGTTGTCGGACGTCAGGCACAGGCGGATCCGCGCGGCGCCGAGCAGCTCGACCGGGGCGTCCAGCGGCGCCGTCGTGAAGGTGCGGACGTCGTCCCGCGCCTCGAGCCGCCGGTTGTCGCGGCGACCCGCGCGGAAGCTGAGCACCCGGCCGCCGACCGACGGGGTGGGATCCATCGGGTCGTAGCGGAAGTCCGTCGTCCCGCCGTCCTGCGGTGGCTCGTCGTCGGACAGGCCCCCGCCGGGGTGCAGGAACCAGGTGCGTTGGCCGCGGTCGGCCGGCGGCCAGTCGGCCATGCCGCGCCACTGGTTGGCGCCGGTGGCGTAGACGCGCACCCGGTCGGGGCGGTGCGGCACGGTCGCCGCGCCGTCGACCGGGACGTGGGTAGCGAGCCAGGCCAGGCTCTCGGCCGTGGTCACCTTCGGATCGATGCCCAGGTGCGTCCACGGGCCGACCGTGAGACCGACGTCGACGCCGCGGTCGCGGAGGACGGCGTACTGGTACAGCGTCTGTTCGAGGAACCAGTCCTGCCAGCCGCCGACCAGCATCGTGGGCACGGTCGAGGAGTGCACGGCCGGGGTGGCGCGGTAGCGGTCCCAGTAGGGGTCGGACAGGTCGGGATGGTCGAGCCACTCGTCGAACCACGGCGCCGGGTTGCCGCCCAGCCGCTCGGGCAGCCCCCGGACCGGCAGCCGCTGCAGGTGCGGGGCCAGCCGGCGCTCCGCGGTCAGCAGGCGGGCCGTGCCGCGCACCGGGCCGAACAGCTCCTGGTGCGCGATCAGCTCGGTCCAGGTGGCCACGTTCTGCAGCTGGAAGGAGCCGTCGACCAGGCCTGCGGCGGCGAGGTCGTGCGGGCCGATGTGCACCACCATCGCCGCCAGCTCCGGCGGCGGGTCGAGGGCGAGCGCCCACTGGGTGTACCCGAGGTAGCTGGGGCCGAGCGTGGCGAGCCGGCCGTCCCACCAGGGCTGCTCGCGCAGCCAGCCGACGGTGTCCTGCCCGTCGTGCTCCTCGTTGACCACGGGCTGGAACTCGCCCTCGGAGCCGAACGTGCCGCGGACGCTCTGCACCACGACCGCGTAACCGCGCGCCGCGTACGGCAGGGCGAACAGCGCCGGGAACCCGCCGCTGCGGCGGTAGGGAGAGCGCAGCAGCACGGTCGGGTGCTGCTCGCCCGAGGCCGGCAGGTAGACGTCGGCGCGCAGGACGGCGCCGTCGCGCATGGGGACCGCCACGTCGCGGAGCACGCCGACCTCCCCGGTCGCCGGCGGCAGCTTCCAGCGCCGGCCGACGGCGGCCGCGGCCAGCCGCACGGCACGAGGAAGCGGTTCCACGGATGCAGGGTGCATGTCGGGCACGAGGCTCCTGACGAGCGCGGGCGGGCGGACCCTGCCTAGTCCCGCTGGACGACGACGTCGATATCGGGCGGGTCCACGAGGGTGTTGGAGACGTAGCAGACCCGTTTCGCCGGCTCCAGCAGCGGCTCGATCTCCTCGAGGGGCAGGCTGGTCCGCACCGTCAGTTCGAGCGCGCCGAAGCTCTGCCCGTCGTAGGTGCCGGTCGCGGCGACGACGAGGTCGGGAAGTTCGATCCCCCGCTTGCGAGCGGCCCAGGCCAGCGCCAGCGCGTAGCACGACGACAGCGAGGCCAGCAGCAGGTCGGTGGGCATCGGCCCGCGCCCGGTCCCGCCGGCCGACGGAGGCTCGTCGACGGTCAGCGGGAAGCCCCCGGCGTCCACCGAGCACAGCCACCCGCCACGCCACGTGGCCACCGCGGTGTTGGTGGTGCCGTCCTTCGAGCCGGCCATCGCCCGGAGGTCAGTGGGTGTGGTCGTGGTCGTCGTGCCGGTGGTCGTGGCCGGTGGGGCGCGCCCTGAACTGCACCGATCGCTCGATCACCGCGCTCTCCGAGATCAGCCCGGCCCTCCCCAGCACCTGCTCGAGGGCAGCCAGCCAGCACCCGTAGTAGCGGAACCGCTCGCCCGGCGGAGCGGAGGACTCCCATGCCTCGATCCGCTCGATCAGCGCCGTCCGGAAGGTCTCGTAGTCGAGTACCCCGCCGTGCACGAGGGCCATGGTCAGTCCGAAGGCCCGGCCCTCCCACGGCTCCGCGAAGACCAGTTCGCCGTTCGACCGGGGCGGTGCGGCCGGCCCGTCGACGTCGAGCTGGAGGGTCGGCGCGCTCACGGCGACCGCACCTTCCGGACGCCGACCATCGCGTCGCGCGTCACCAGCCCGGCGAGCTCGTCCTCGCTCATGGACTCGGTGCCGGGCGGGCGTTCGGGCAGCACGAGGTAGCGCACCTCGGAACTGGAGTCGTGCACCTGCACCTCGACGTCCGCAGGCAGCTCGGTGCCCCACTCCGCGAGCACCGCCCGCGGCTCCTTGACCACGCGAGCGCGGTAGGCCGGGTCCTTGTACCAGGACGGCGGCAGCCCGAGCACCGGCCACGGGTAGCAGGAGCACAGCGTGCAGACGACGACGTGGTGCACCGTCGGGGAGTTCTCGACCACGACCATGTGCTCGCCCTGCGGGCCCTTGAAGCCCAGCTCGGCGATCGCCGCGGTGCCGTCGGACAGCAGCCGTTGCTTGTAGTCGGGGTCGGTCCACGCCTTCGCGACGACCTTCGCCCCGTTCATCGGGCCGACCGAGGTCTCGTAGGTGCGGATGAAGGTCTCGATCGTCTGCGTGTCGACGAGACCGCGCTCGAGCAGCAGCGACTCGAGCGCCTCCGCCCGCAACGCCGGCTCGATGGCCGGCTCGACGGTGTCGGCCACGTCGGTCATGACGCCTTCTCCAGGTAGCTCTCGTAGAGATCCAGGGTCACCGTCGCCGGCTCCGCGTCGGCGCCCCACAGCTGGTCGGAGGTGAATGCGACCTCGTAGACGTGTTGCGGGTTCTCGCCCTGGAAGTGGGCCGCCGTGTCCGGGAAGACCTGGCCCGGCCGCAGGGCTCGGACGGTGCCCTCCTTGCCACGGGCGTAGGCCGGGAGCCGGGTGTGGTCGGTGGGGGTGCCGGTCGAGGTCCGCACCCGGTCTCCGACGGCGAAGGCCGGCGCCGCGTCCACCTGCCGCAGGTTGCCCGCCCCACCACTGGGCATGGCCGGCTTGTGCGGCTCCGGCACGGCCGGTTCCTCGACGTCCTCGCCGCGCATGGAACGGGCGCGGGCCTCCACGGCGCCCGGGGCGAGGATCGCGCTGTCGAGCAGCAGGATCTCCGCGCTCGCCAGCCACCGCTCGTAGTAGCCGGACAGGTACTCGGGCTCGGGCACCCGCTCGATGGCGTGCCGGAAGGCGTGCAGGTTCGTGCCCGCCACCCGGTTGGCCAGCAGCGCGAGGGCGAATGCCTTGCCCTCCCACGGTTCGCGGAACGCCGGCTCGTCCGGATCGATCGGCTTCAGCGGCCGGAAGAACCGGTCGCGGCCGCCCATGTCGTGCACGCCCTCCATGCCGCTCCTCTCGAACGGGCCCGTCCAGGCCCCGCCCCGAGCTCGCGAGGGGCGGGGCGGACGGGGTCCTCTTCTCAGACCGTCCAGGTGTTGAGCTGGAACGCCTTCTCCTGCCACGCGTAGAGGGCGGAGTCCAGGACGTCGAGCGGGTTGAAGGCCTTGACGCCGGGGATGAGGTCGTCCTCGCGGAAGCCGTAGAGGGCACCCATCGCGAAGCGGCAGGCGTAGATCTTGGCGCCCTCGTTCATCAGCGTCTTGAGCTGGTCGTTGACCGCCAGGTTGCCCGGGAAGCCCTCGGCGCCGACCTTCGGGTAGCCGCGGCTGCCGGAGGCGAGCAGCACCCCGGGGCCGTACAGGACGATGTGCACCTCGAAGCCCTTGCGTACGAGGCGGGTCGAGGTCTTGAGGTTGACCAGCGCGACGGAGCCCTCGAACGGGACCGTGTGGATGAAGACGAACGCCTTCTGTCCCGGCTCGGCCTGGATGTCGGGGAACACCTTCTCCTCGGTGTCGTAGAGGACGTCACCCTCCTGGACCTTGGGGATGTCGACGGTCTTGGTGCTCATGTGGGTTCTCCTTCGTCGGGGTTGCCTGCCTCGATCGGTTCCTTGCCGTGCCGTTCCGGTGGTGCTGCCGGTGCTGACCGCGGGTCAGACGGCCGGGCCCTGTGCCTCCTCGGGTCGGTGCCAGGTCCGCCGGTGACTGCCGGGCAGCGCCTTCATGACGACGGCCCGGAGCCGCCACGGCAGCCGGTTGTAGGCGGGCACGTAGACCCGCTGCCAGAAGACGTCGACGCCGCGCGGCGGCGGGGGCGCCGGCAGCCCGTAGCGCTCGGCGACCTGCCGCTCGGCGGCGGCCATGAGCTGCTGCTCTGACCGCGCACGCAGCCACCGGGCGAAGCTCATGCCAGCCGGGCCAGCAGATCCTGGGCGGCCAGCGCGATCGGCTCGTTCAGCGCGCCGATCGGCGGGGAGTAGACGTTCTCCATCGTCGCCAGGTCGCGCACCGTGATGCCCTTGCGCACCGCCATGGCGAGGAAGTCGGCCCGCTCCTTGATCCCCTCGCCGCCGACCATCTGGACGCCGATCAGCTTGAGCGTCCTCGGCTCCGCGAGCAGCTTGACCTTCACCGGCTTGACGTCGGGGTAGTAGCGGGCCCGGGAGATGCCCTGCGCCTGGCCGACCACGAAGGGGATCCCGAGCGCGGTGGCCAGGGTCTCGCTGAACGAGACGCCGCCGATCATCCACTTGCCGGCGACCAGGGCCCAGGGAACGTAGACCGGGGAGTAGGCCCGTGTCCCTCCGGCGGCGTTGACGCCGGCCGCCTTGCCCTGCGCGTAGGCGTGACTGCCCGACAGCCCCTGGATCGGCACGTTGCTGACCCCGTGCGGGATCTCCGCGCAGTCACCGGCCGCCCAGACGCCGGGTACCGACGTCGCCATCGTCTCGTCGACCACGAACCCGCCCGCCGAGCCGGTCTTCAGGCCGGCGGCCACACCCAGGTCGGTGCGCGGTTCCTTGTGCGTGCAGATCACCACCAGCTGGCAAGCGATCTCGCCGCCGGAGGTGACGACGCCACGCACCGTGCCGTTCTCGTCGCCGAGGATCGCCTCGAGCTTGGTGTTGAAGTGCAACTGCGCGCCCATCTCCTCCCACGACTCCTGGACCGGCGCGACGATGTCCGGGTCGGTGGCCATCGACATGGCCCAGGGGCTGGGGTCGACGAGGTGGGTCTCGATGCCGCGGTGGGCCAGCGCGGTGACCATCTCCATGCCGAGCGGCTGTGCCTCGAGGACGACGGCGCTGCGGACGTCGTCGAGGGCCTTGTCCCACTGCATGGCCTCGCGGATGTTCTTCATGTAGTAGATGCCGGCGAGGTCGGCGCCCGGGATGCCCGGCCGGCGGTAGTCCCAGCCGGTCGCGACGACCAGGGAGTCGTAGGGCACCGGCGGGCCGTCGCCGACGCGGACGTTCCTGCCGCGGGTGTCGATCGACCGGACCGCGGTCGAGTAGCGGATGTCGATGCCCTGGTCGGCGTACTGCTGCTTCGTGCCGAGGAACAGCCGCTCGAAGTCGGGGATCTCCTTGCCGTGCACGTAGGGGATCCCGCAGGGGCTGTAGGCGGCGTCCTCGTACTCGGTGTAGACCGTGACCTCGGCGTCCCGATCGGTGCCCCGGGCCGCCCCGGCCGCCCCGATACCGGCGGCACCGCCGCCGATGATGACGATCCGTCGGGCCACGAGGGCCTCCTTCGTCGGGGTGGTCCCCCGCGCCGGCGTTCAGCATGGAGAACGAGACGTCCACTATCGTGGTGACGGGGTCGCGCCCGCGTCAAGGCCCTCCGGTGGCGGCGGTCACAGTCTTCGTCGGCTCGTCGCTCCCCCGGCTTTCCCGAAAGGCTCCGCCGATGACCGAGGACCTCAGCCCGCATCGTGTCCGGCATCGGACCGAAGCTCCGGGCGCTGCGCAAGCAGGCGGGCCTCTCGCTGCAGCAGCTCGCGGTGCGCGCCGACGTCTCGGCCGCCGCCATCCACAAGATCGAGCAGAGCGGCATGGTGCCGACCATCACCACGCTGCTCAAGGTGGCCGGCGCGCTGGGCCGGCCCGTCTCGTACTTCGTCGACGAGGAGGAGGTCGTGTCCAGCCCGACGGTGTTCGTCAAGGACGGCGACCAGCGGCCGCTGCTGACGTCGCACACCGGGATCGACCTGGCCGGCATCAGCGGCCCGTACGGGCGCTTCTACCTCGCCGGTGCGCGGGCGACGGTGGTACCCGGCGCGAGCAGCGGCGACCGCCCGCTGGAGCACCCCGGTGAGGAACTGGTCCACCTGCTCGAGGGCAGCCTCGAGTTCACCGTGAACGGGCAGGTCTACACGCTGCACCCGGGCGACTCGCTGCACTTCCGCACCGTGCAACCGCACGCCTGGCGCAACCCGGGCAGCGAGGACGCCGTCGCCCTCTGGATGGCGCTGCGCCCCCAGTAGAGGACCCTCCTGCCCCCCACCACTCGCTCGCTCGCGCGAGCCCTGCAGGAGGGCCGTTCCAGCACCTCAGCGAGCCGGAGTGCGGTCGAGGGCCGCGTAGACGGCGAGGTGGCGGCGGGCGCTCTCGGCCCAGGTGAACCGCTGCACGAGCCGGTGCCCGGCCACGGCCAGCCGGTCGCGCAGGAGGCCGTCGGTGAGGACGGCGAGCAGCGCGGACGCCAGCCCGTCGACGTCGCCGACCGGCACGAGCAGCGCGTCGCGACCGGGCTCCAGGTACTCGCGGAACACCGGCAGGTCGCTGGTGACCACCGGCACCCCGGCGCTCATCGCCTCGAGCACGGCCAGCCCGAAGCCCTCCTTGACCGAGGGGAAGGCGAGCACGTCGGCCGCCCGGTACCAGGAGGGCATGTCGTCGTCGGGCACGGTGCCGACCTCGATCACGTCGCGGCCGAGCCGGAGGCCGAGCGACGGCAGCTCGGCCAGGACCGCGTCGTGGTACGCGCGGTAGTCCTGGAAGGAGTGCCCTCCGACGACGGCGAGCACCGGGGAGAGCCCCGAACGCCGGCGGACGGCGGACAGCGCGCGCACCAGCGAGTCGCTCCCCTTGCGCGGTTCCAGCCCACCGACGGCCAGCACCAGCGGACGCCGGGCCGCCCCCACGGAGCCCCGCAGCTCGGCCGCGCGGCGCGCCGACCCGCTCGCGAACCGGGGAACGTCGACCCCGTTGGGCACGACGCCGGCGTCCACGCCGTGGTCGGCCGCCAGGATGCCGCGCCACACGTCGGTGACCGCGAGCACGACGTCCGGCTCCAGGATGGCCGCCCGCTGGCAGTCCATGAGCACCCGGCTGGAGAAGTCGTCGACGTGGTGCACGGTGCGGACGACGGGCACCCGGGCGCCGGCGTCGCGGACCCGCGCCGCGGCCCGCGCGCTGATGCAGTCCTGCGCGTGCAGGACGACGTCCGGCGCCGCCGTCACGACCTCGTGCAGCACCCGCTCCAGCCGGTCGATGCTGCCGGCGACCTTCGACTCCAGGTCCAGGTCACCGGGCGGGCCGGGCGTCAGGGTGACCGGCACCCGCACCGGCCGGAAGAACCCGCCGCGCGGGTCGCCGAGCGCGACCACCCGCACCGGCACGCCGGCGTCCTGCAGCGCCTCGGCCAGGGCGAGGGTGTGCACGACCCCGCCGCGCGGCTTGGTGGAGTAGGTGAGCAGCGCGACGGGCCGGTGCGTCACGGCTCGTCCAGCGCGTCGGGGCGGCGGGTCGCCAGGGCCGCGGCGACGCGCGCGGCGGCCGCGTTGGTCTCCGGCACGAGGCAGCCGGCCTTCTCCAGCACCTCGCGCTGCGCGGAGTAGCCCTGCGGGTCCCGCTCGGTGCCCAGCACGTAGGCGACCACCTGCGGACCGCCGTCGGCCATCACGTCGGCGCACACCGGCGCGAGCTGGCCGGCCGGGTCGGCGTGCGCGCCGTGCCCGAGGACGACGTCGAGCAGCACCACCGCCACCGACGGGTCCCCGCCGGCCTCGCGCAGCAGCTCCAGCCGCTTCGACCCGTCGATCATCGGGTGCGGCCGGCCCCGGGTGTACTCCTCGGCGCCGAGGTCGAGCAGCACGGAGGACCCCTCGGGAGCCGGTAACCCGTGGTCGGCGCGCAGCGGCTCGTTCGACCACGCCGGCACGCCCGCGCGCTCGAGCACGTACTGGGCCTCGTAGCAGAGGGTGCCGCCGGAGAAGAGCCCGCGCACCGCCGTCCGGCCCTCCTCCAGGCGGCCGATCGCCTCGTGGACCCGCGGAGCCAGGCCGGTGCCCGCCGGTGGCGGTCCCCCGCCAGCGAGCTCGGCGGCGGCCCGGACCCCGGCCTCGAGGGTCGGCACCAGGCGCACGTCCTCTCGCGGCTCGATGCCGTCCAGCCCGAGGAACACCGCGACCGCCGGCGTCCTCCCGCACTCCCCCAGCACCGTCTCGGCGACGGCCGGGTCCGGCGGCTTGGACACCAGCAGTACGACGTCGGCCTCGTCGTCGTCGACCAGCGCGCGCACGGCCGACCGCGCCATGCGGCCCTCGACCGCCGCGGTGAGGTCGCGCCCGCCGACACCGATCACCGAGGTCACCCGCACCCCCCAGCGGTCGAGCAGCGCCGACACCTCCTGGGCCCCCGTGCCCGCGGCGGCCACGACACCCACGCCTCGACCCGAGCGGCCGCCGTCGAGGACGTTGGCGAAGCCGAGACCGGTGCCGCCCAGCACGGCCGTGCCGGCGCCCGGCCCCATGACCAGCCGGCCGAGCCGGTTCGCGCGCTCCTTGAGCTCGACCTCCTCCTCGACCGGCACGTTGTCGCTGAACAGCAGCACGTGCAGGCCCTCGGTCAGCGCGTGGTGCGCCTCGAGCGCCGCGTACTCCCCGGCCACCGAGACGACGGCGACGGTCACGTCCGGCTCCCGGCGGACCGCCTCGCGGAGATCGGCAGGCGGGGCCTCGGCCGCGCCGGCCCGGCCGTCCCGCCGCTCGCCGAACGCGATCTCCCGGCCGGCGTCCAGGGCGGCCTGGACCGCCTCGTCGTCGTCGCCGACCGCCGCGAGCACGAGGTCGTTCGCGCCCAGCCCGCCGAGATCGTCGAAGCCCGCCTTCGCCAGATCGGCCAGGCCCCGACCGTTCGCCATGACGGCGGCGGCCCAACTGATGCCCGGCCGCTCGTCCATCGTCACTGTCGTCGACATGATCAGCAGCGAGTCGAGGTAGGTGTCCTCGTGCACCCGCAGCCCGCGGGCGCTCACGGCGCGCCCGCCACGGACAGCGGTGCGGGCTCGATCCGGGTGCCGGCACCGCTCCGGCCGGCGACTGCCTCGGCCAGCCTCGCGGCGGAGGTGATGATGGCGCGGTGTCCGCCGGCGCGCACGAACTCCAGGGCCGCGGTGATCTTCGGGCCCATGCTGCCCGGCGGGAACTGGCCCGCGGCCAGGTACCGCTCGGCCTCGTCGGGATCGAGCCGGTGCACCGGCCGCTCGCGCGGGGTGCCGTGGTCGAGCAGCACGCAGTCCACCCCGGTGAGCAGGTACAGCTCGTCGGCCGCGACCGCGGTGGCGATCGCCGCGGCGGCCAGGTCCTTGTCGATCACGGCGTCGAGCGCGTCGAGCCGACCGTCCGGGCGCGCCGCCACCGCGACGCCTCCCCCGCCCGCGGCGAGCACGACGTGACCGGCCTGCAGCAGGCTGCGCACCGCGGCGAGCTCCACCACGCCCGTCGGCTCCGGCGAGGGGACGACCCGGCGGTGGCCGCGGCCGGCGTCCTCGACGACCGCCCAGCCGCGGTCGCGGGCCAGCGCGGCGGCCTCGCCGGCCGACAGGAACGGGCCGATCGGCTTGGAGGGGGCGGCGAAGGCGGGATCGGCGGGATCGACCAGGACGTGCGTGAGGACGCAGACCGCCACGCCGGCGCCGCACTCGGCGTCGATGGCCCGCACGAGGACGCCCCCGAGCTGCCCCTGCGTCATGGCCGAGAGCTGGTGCAGGGGCTGCGCAGGCACCGTGTCGGCCAGGGCGTCCTGCTGCAGAGCGAGGTTGCCGACCTGCGGTCCGTTGCCGTGCACGACCACGACCGGGCGGCCGCTGCGCACGAGCGGGACGAGGGCCGCGGCCGCCTCCGCGGCGTTGGTGGAGATCTCCTCGGCGGCACCGCGCTGGTCGGCGCGGGTGAGCGCATTGCCGCCCACGGCCACCACTGCGATTCCGCGCTGAGCCGTCACCGGACCGAGGTCCCGCGACCGAAGACGCATCGGATAGGACACGGCATGTCCATGATGGTGAACCTCCGGCACCGAGGAGCGCAATGAACAGCGACGGCACCGACCCACTTCCGGCCGTCGACGACGAGCCGGTGCCGGCGGCCCTCCTCGCCGCCTGGCAGCAGGCCGAGACGGCCGCCTACTCGACGGTCGTCGAGCGGCCCGACCTCTACGAGCGGGTGATCCACCTGGTGCGACGCACCGCCGATCACCTCCGGCTGCTCGGCGGCGGGACGAGCGCGCTCGTGGCCGCCGCCGAGCGCGGACCGCGACTGGTGGCCGCCGTGGTCGACGACAGCGGCATCTCCCCGGGCGACATGGACCCCGACGTCATCGCCCGGGCCGCTCTGGCGCTGCGCTACCGCGAGGTCCGCGGCGAGCAGGCGGCGCTGCGCCGGCTGCACCGGCTCGCGGAGGGCCGACGGGCCGGGCAGTCGTGGGTGGTCGTCGAGGAGACCGGCGCTCCCGAGGGAGATCCGTTCCTGCCGTACTCGCGGATCGAGGTGGAAGCGGGAACCGGCCGGGCGGTGCTGGTCACGACCGTTCCGGACGACGACTTCCGGGGCGTCGTGCACCAGGTGCGCGCGCTCCACCTCGACCTCGGCACCGGCGCCGTGGGTTCGGAACCCGGCGCGCCCGAGGTGGCCACGTTTCCCGACGCACGGACGCGCGACGCGGCCGCCGTCCGATATCGGGACGGCGATGGTGCCCCTTGACAGTGACGACGGTCACGTCAAGTGTTTCCCATAGTGAACGCCCGCGGTCCCCCGCAGGCGCCTCCGCCGGCCCCCCGAGGAGGACGCGCATGACCGTCGTCGCCGAGCCGGGCGCCATCGCGGCCCGGGTGCCGGACGCGCCACCGTCCGCCGAGGACGTCGCCCGGCTCATCACCGCCCTGCAGAGCGCAGGTCTGCGCGTCGAGGTGCCCATGGACACCCGCACCGGCGGCGCCGGACCGGCCGACGCCGGCATGCTGCACATCGAGGGCGTGGCGGCGACGGTGCCCACCGCCGCGGCCTACGTCGCCTCCTCGCCCTACGTGCTGCGCGGTGAGGACGACGGCGGGTGGGCTGTGTACCGCGACGGCGAGCGGCTGGCCTCGGCCTCCCCCGCGCCGCGGCCCCGGTTCTACGACCTCGCGACCGAGGCCGGCATCCCGTACTGGCAGATCGCGCTGCTGCACCTCGACTCGCTGGCCAGCACCGTGCTGCAGACCTGCACCTACTGGGGCACCGCCGACCAGTGCCGGTTCTGCGGCATCGGCGTCTCGCTCGCTGCCGGGCGCACCATCGCCAAGAAGACCCCGGCCATGCTCGCGGAGGTGGCCGTCGCCGCCCGGGACCTCGACGGCGCGGTCGACGCGACCCTGACCACGGGCAGCACCGCCACCCCCGACCGCGGCGCGATGTACGTGTCCCGCTGCGGCGCCGCGGTGAAGGAGGCGGCGGGCCTGCCGGTGCAGGTGCAGTTCGAGCCGCCGTCCGACCTCGACGTGATCGACCGGGTGGCCGACCTCGGGATCGACTCCGTCGGCATCCACGTCGAGTCGTTCGACCCCGCGGTGCTGGCCCGGGTGGCCCCGGGCAAGGCCCGCTGGGGCATCGAGGCCTACTTCGCCGCGTGGGAGCGCGCGGTCGCCGCGTTCGGGCCGGGGCAGGTGTCCACCTACGTGATCCTCGGCATGGGCGAGGACGTCGACGTCACCCTCGAGGGCTGCCGGCGCGCCATCGATCTCGGCGTCTACCCGTTCGTCGTCCCGCTGCGGCCGGTGCCGGGCAGCCTGATGGCGGACTTCTCGCCGCCGCCGCGCGAGGCGGTCGAGGCCGTGTACCGCCGGATCGTGCCGCAACTGCTCGCGCGGGGCCTGTCGTCGGCGAACGTCGTCGCCGGCTGCGCGCGCTGCCAGGCGTGCTCGGGTCTCGGCGCGTTCGAGCGCTCGGACAGGGGAATCCGTGACGGACGTCCGGCCCTTCCCGTCGTCGGCTGACGCCCCGGCCCGGGCAGCGCGGGCACCGGCGCCGGCCGACGGTTGCCGACCGGTGCTCGACGCCGCCGAACTGGCCGAGCACCTGCGCATCCGGCATGCGGTGTTCGTCGAGGAACAGGCCCTGTTCGACGGAACCGACCGGGACGCCTACGACGACGACCCGGCCACGGTGCACGTGGTGGGGTTCGTCGACGGGCTGCCCGCCGGCACCGTGCGCCTCTACCCGCTGTACGGCGGTCTCTGGCACGGTGACCGGCTCGCCGTCCTGCCCGAGGCCCGGCGCAGCCGGATCGGAGGCCGGCTCGTCCGGCTGGCCGTGGCGACCGCCGGCCAGCGCGGCGGCACCCGCATGCAGGCCCGGGTCCAGCTGCCCAACGTCGCGTTCTTCGTGCACCTGGGCTGGACGCCGACCGCCCCGCCGGCCGACCACCTCGGCATGCCGCACCAGTGGATGTCGATCCCGCTGTGACACAGAAAGGCGCGAGCCGGTCAGCTGCGCAGGTTGGTGACGCCCTCCCGGCGGAGGTCGAAGACGGTCACCCGCTCGCCGGCACGGGCCAGCCGCACCTCGCCGGTGCCGTCGAGCTCGCCGATCGCCGCCGCGGCCAGGCCGCGGCCGGCGAACCCGGCGAGGCAGTCGGCCACGCGCTCCGGCGGCGTCGTGAGCAGGAAGGCGTAGGCCGGGAAGCAGCCCAGCCAGTCGGCCATCGGGACGCCCTCGGGCACGGGCAGGACGTCGAGGTCGACGGTCACGCCCAGCCGCCCGTGCTCGAGCAGCATGGCCAGCGAGCCGACCAGCCCGGCCATGCTCACGTCCTTGGCGGCCACCGCCGCGCCCGAGTCGGCCAGGTCGGCGAGCAGCCGGACGTCGCCGGCGAGCCGGTCGCCCCGCTGCTCGAAGGAGCGGAAGAACGGGAAGTCCGCGCGCATGGCGCCGTCGAGGCAGCAGCCGAGCACGAGCACCTGCCCGGCCGCCGCCGCGGTGGCCGACAGCACCCGCTCGGCGCGGCCGATGCCGAACGCCGACAGGGCCGGCGGGCCGGCGGTGCGGGTCAGGTGGCCTCCGACGATCGGGACGTCGTAGCGCGCTGCGGCCCAGCGCATGCCGCGCAGGACCTCCCGGATGACGTCCTCGGGGCCGACCACGGTGTCGAGCAGGGCCACCGGCCGCGCACCCATGGCGGCCAGGTCGTTGACGTTCGTGAGCACCGCGGCGATGCCCGCGCCGTAGGGATCGGCGGCCACGAACGCCGGCAGGATCGCCTCGCCACCGGCCACGACCGACCCCGGGCCGTCGGGGAGCACCGCCCCGTCGTCGCCGGGCCCGGCGTACCAGTCGCCGTCGCCGAGCACCTCCGCGACCAGTCCGATGTCGGCCTTGGCGAGCACCCCGGGCAGCGCCCGCAGCCGCTCGGCGAGGGCTTCGAGGTCGGCCATGAGCATCTCCCGTCGGTCGGGCGGTGTTTCCTGTAGTGAATACCGCCCCGGACTTCCTCAGGGTGCCGTTCCGCTCGCGCAAGCCGCGACGGCAGGGGCTCACCCACGTGCTCGACAAGGGCCTGCCCGTCGAGGAGATGACCGCAGCGCTCGGCGTCTGCGGCGCCTACGTCGACGTCTGGAAGTTCGGCTGGGGCACCGCCTACCTCGACCCGGGGCTGCCGGCGAAGCTGCGGGTGCTGCGCGACCACGACGTGGTGGCGTGCACCGGCGGCACGCTGCTGGAGGTCGCCTGGCACCAGGGGGTCGTCGCCGAGTACCTCGCGTGGGCGGCGGACCTCGGTTTCCCGTGCGTGGAGGTGTCCAGCGGCGTGGCGCCGATCGGCGCGCGGGAGAAGGCGAGCCTGATCCAGGCGGTCGCCGCGCGGTTCGTCGTGGTGGCCGAGATCGGGTCGAAGGATCCGGCGGCGCCGGTCACCCCCGAGGCCTGGGCGGCCGCGGCACGCGCCGACCGGGAGGCCGGGGCGGAGTGGGTGGTCACCGAGGGCCGGGAGAGCGGCACGGTCGGCCTGTTCACCGGGTCCGGCGACGTGCGGGCGGAGGTCGCCGACGCGGTGGTCGCGGCCGTCGGCCGGGAGTGCGTGGTCTTCGAGGCGCCCCGCAAGGAGCAGCAGGCGTGGCTGGTGCGCCGGTTCGGCGCCGACGTCGGGCTGGGCAACCTCGCGCCGGCCGAGGTGCTCGGGGTGGAGGCGCTGCGGCTCGGCCTGCGCGCCGACACGTTCGGCCTGGGGGTGCCGCGGTGACCGTGTACCCCGACCGCTACCGGGAGGTGTCGGTCACCGACGTCGACGTCCCGCTGGAGGCCGGAGCGCTGCGGGCGCTGCTGACCTCCCGGCCGGTGTACCGGCGCAGCGACCACGTGGTGGTCCGCAACGGTGCCCAGACCGCACTGGTCCAGCTGGTGCGCGGCGAGACCACGGGGCTGTTCTCGGCCGTGGACGACGTGGTGCTGCTGGCCGGGCCGGCCGAGACGGCGTACCTGCGCCGTCCGGACGTCGACACCGCGGTGCCGAGCGCGCTGTCGGCCGTGGCCCTGGCCGACGCCCCCGGCGCGCGGTGCGTCGTCGTCGAGGGGCGCTACGGCCACGTCTCGTTCGTGCTCGACCCCGCGCCGGTGCGGGTGCACGTGCTCGACGTCGTCCCGCCGCACCCGGCCAAGCTGGTCGACCAGCTGGAACGGGTGCTGGAGACCGCCGACGACCTGACCGGCGTCGAACTCGTGCCGCACGTCGTGGAGCTCGCCTCGCTGCTGCCGGCCGAGCCGGCCGGCACCTATCTCTTCCCGTGCCGGGGCGGCGGCATGGCGGTCGAGGGAGCCCACGTGGCCTACCTCGACGAGGTTCCGCCGCGGGCCGACTGGACGCTGGTCGGCTGCGCCCGGTCGCGGGCCATCCACGACTTCTTCTACGGGGACCCCTCGCCCGGCGTCGGGGTCCGGCAGGTCGACATGTGCCCGCGGGTGCTGGCCGCCCGCGCCGAGGTGCCCGACGGCGAGGTGGTGCTGACCAAGTGCTGCCTGCTCGAGGACCGGGTCGAGGTCGACGGGCGGACGGTGGTCACCCCGTGGGGCGCCTCGTTCGGCGAGCTGCGGCAGGGCCTGGCGTCGGCGGTGTCGCTGGGCACGTCCGGGGACCGGTCGTGACCGGCGCCCGCATCAGCGACTCGCTGATGTACGGCCACCTCTGGGGCACCCCGGCGGTGCGCGCGGTCTTCGAGGAGCGCGGGCGGCTGCAGGGCTGGCTGGAGGTGCTGGCCGCGCTGGCCCGGGCGCAGGCCGCCGAGGGCGTCGTGCCGGCCGCGGCCGCCGAGGCGATCACCGCGCACGCGAAGGCCGACCTGCTCGACCTCGGCGCCGTCGCGGCCGGCACCCGCGAGACCGGGCACAGCACGCTCGGGCTGATCCGGGCGCTGGCCGACGTGCTGCCCGACGACGTGCACCGGCACCTGTACGTCGGCGCGACGGTGCAGGACCTCACCGACACCTGGACGGCGACCGCGCTGCGCACCGTGCTGGCCGAGCTGCGCGGCGACCTGCAGCGCGCCGAGGGCGCCGCGCTCGACCTGGCGCAGCGCCACCGCGACACCCTGATGGCCGGCCGCACCCACGGCCAGCCCGGCTCGCCGGTGACCTTCGGCTGGAAAGCCGCGTCGTGGGCCGACGAGCTGCGCCGGCACCTCGACCGGCTCGACGAGGGTTCCCCGCGCTGGCTGGTCGGTCAGCTCGGCGGCGGCGTGGGGTCGCTGGCGGCGCCGAACACGATCGCCGTCCGCCGCCGGTTCTGCGCGGAGCTCGGCCTGGCCGACCCGGGCATCTCGTGGCTGACCGCCCGCGACCGGATCGCCGAGGTGGGCGTCGTGCTCGCGATGGTGACCGGCACGCTCGCGCGGATCGGCAACGAGGTCTTCGAGCTGCAGCGGCCCGAGATCGGCGAGGTGCGCGAGCCGGTGGCCGAGGGCGTGGTCGGCAGCATCACGATGCCGCACAAGCGCAACCCCGAGCGCAGCGAGCACCTCGACACCCTCGCCCGGCTGGCCCGCGCCTCGGCGGCGGTGCTGATGGAGGGCATGAGCGGGGTGCACGAGCGCGACGGGCGCAGCTGGAAGGCCGAGTGGGTGGCGCTGCCGGAGGTCTGCCTGCTCGCGTCGGCCGCCTGCGCGATGGGCGCCGACCTGCTCGCCGGGCTGGAGGTCGACGAGGCGGCGATGCGGCGCAACCTCGACTCCTACACGGGCAGCGAGCAGGTGCTGGCGGTGCTCACCGAGCGGCTCGGCCGGCACGCAGCGCGAGCGGCGCTGCAGTCGGCGCTCGCCGCCGGGCGGCGCGACGGCCGGCCGATGACCGAGACGCTGGTGGATGCCGGTCTGCTGGGAGCGGACGAGGCCGCGGCGATGACGCCGTCGGCCGGCTGCTGCGGCGAGATGGTCGAGCTCGTCGTGGCCCGGCACCGGAGCGGTTCGTGACCGCGCTGCCCGGGGCACTGCCCGTCGTGCTGCCGACGCCGCTGGTCGAGGCCCCCCGCCTGGCCGCCGCGCTCGGCCTGGCCGGCCCGCTGCTGGTCAAGCGCGACGACCTGACCGGGTTCGCGGTGGCCGGCAACAAGGCGCGGCAGCTGCGGCCGCTGGTCGCCGACGCGCAGGCGGTCGGCGCCGACGTCCTGGTCACCGGGGGCACCGCCGGGTCGAACTTCGTGCAGGCCGCGGCCGCCGCGGCGGCGTGGGCCGGGATGCGCTGCGTGCTGCTGATCGCCGGGCACCCGCCGGTGCCGCCGCTGCACCCGAACCTGGCCGCGGCGCTCGCCTGGGGCGCCGAGCTCCGGTTCACGCACGACGCCGACCGCGGGTCGGTCGACGCGGCGCTGCCCGCCGCCGCCGACGGGCTGGCCGCGGCCGGGGGGCGGCCGTACGTCATGCCGCGCGGCGGCGCCTCACCGGTCGGCGCGGAGGCGTACCGGACGGCGGTCGACGAGCTGCTCGCCCAGCTGGACGGGCGGCGTCCGGTGGTGGTGATCGCCGCGGGAGCGGGCGGCACGCTGGCGGGCCTCGTCGCGGGCAACGTCGCCCGCGGGCGTCCGCTGCGGATCGTCGGGGCGTCGGTGAGCCGGCCGCCCGACGAGGTGGCCGGCCGGGTGCTGGACCTGGCCGTCGCCGTGGCCCGGCGCCACGGCGGCGCCGAGCCGACCGCGGACGACGTCGAGCTCGTCGACGCGCGCGGACCGGGACACGGGCTGCCCTCCCCCGCCGGCGAGTCCGCCTCTGCGCTGGCCCTGCGGACGGAGGGGCTCGTGCTCGACCCGGTCTACACGGCCAAGGCGCTGGCGGTGCTGCCGTCGGTCGCCGGAGACGGTCCCGCACTGTTCTGGCACACCGGAGGGCTGCTCGACGCGGTCGCCGGTGGTGGGGTGGCGTCGTGACGGCGGGGCACCGGCTGGGCGCGCCGCTCGAGGGGCCGGCGCCGGAGCTGGTCGAGTCGGGCTTCCACCTCGAGAACGCCGACGCGCCCCTGCTGCACGCCGGCCTCAACCAGGCCGACCTGGCGCACGTGCTGGACCTGCTCTCGCGCCGGGTGATGCCGGCCGCGGCGGCGCAGCGGCTGCTCGGGCTGCTGCTCGAGGCCGACCGGATGCGGCCCGACGAGTTCCCGTACGACCCGGCGTTCGGGGAGCCGTACAACAGCCGGGAGCGGTTCTTCGTCTCCAAGCTCGGCAACGACGCCGGCTGGCTGCACGCCGGGCGGCCGCGGCGGGAGGCGGTGCGGATCGCGCTGCGGCTGCACCTGCGCGACCAGGCGGTCGACCTGATCGAGGCGGGTGCCGCGCTGGCCGACGTCCTGGCGCGGACGGCGGCGCAGCACAGCCGCACCTGGATGCCCGACCAGACCTACCTGCAGCACGCACAGCCCTCCACGTTCGGCCACTACCTGCTGTCCTTCGCCTATCCGGTGCTGCGCGACCTGCGCCGGCTGGTCGACGCGCTGGCCTGGATCAACAGCTCGCCCGGCGGGGCGGGGTGCGTGAACGGCAGCCGGTTGCTCGACGACCGCGGCCCGGTGGCCGAGCTGCTCGGCTTCGACACGGTCATCGAGCACACCCGCGACGCGATGTGGCAGACCGACGGGCTGGTCGACGTGCTGGCGGTGGTGGCCTCGCTGGTCGGCACGCAGAGCAAGCTCGCCGAGGACCTGGAGATCTGGGCGTCGTCCGAGTTCGACTACGTGACGCTGGCCGACGGGTACAGCCGGTCGAGCATCCTCATGCCGCAGAAGCGCAACCCGTACGCGCTGTCGATCATCCGGGGCGCGTCGGGCACGCTGATCGGCCGGGTCAGCGGCTTCCTGGCGGTGGTCAAGAGCCCGTCGGCGCGCAGCGACAACCTGATCTACGCCTACGGCGAGGTGCCGCGGGCACTGGACCTGGCGCTGCGGACGACGCGGCTGACCACCGGCGTGGTGCGCACGCTGACGGTCAACGCCGCGCGGATGGCGGCGGCGCTGGAGTCGGGCTTCTCGCAGGCGACCGACCTGGCCGAGTACGTGATGCAGACCTGCGACGTCGACTACCGGACGGCGTACGAGGTGGTCGGCGTGGCGGTGCGCGAGGCCTCGGCCGCCGGGCTGCGGGGGGTCGACGTGACCGGGGAGCGGCTGGATGCGGCGGCGGCGGACCTGATCGGTCGCCCGCTGGGACTGGCCGAGCGGGACCTCACGGAGGTGCTCGACCCGCGGCGCATCGTCGAGACGCGGACGGCGGCCGGCGGTGCGGCGCCGCCGGTCGTCGAGGGCATGGCCGCGTCGTGCTCGGCGGCGGCGACGGAGTTCGCGGAGCTCGCGCAGGTGCGGCGGTCGGACTTCCGGGCGGCCTCGACCGCACTGGTCGAGCGGGCCGCTGAGGTGGCGGAGGGGGCCGGGCCATGACGATCGAGCTGCCGTCGTCCGTGGGCGTGGTCAACGTCGGGCTGGAGCTGTTCGCCGACGCCGTCCGGGCGCAGGGCCGGACGGCCGTGCAGGTGGACTGGCGGGTGCCGGCCGGTGGCGACCGGGAGGCACTCGCCGCGCTGCGCCTGCTGTCGGGAGTGCTCAACGAACGGGTGGACGAGGCCAACCGCGAGGTGGTGCGGCGGCTGGACACCGGCGTGCCGGTCCTCCGGGGTGTGCGGGCGGCCTCGGAGGTGGTGCCGGAGCTGGACGAGCGGCGGCTGCTGCTGCACGCCGGTCCCCCGCTGTCGCTGCCCGACGCGTGCGATCCGCTCCGCCGGTCGATGCGGGCGGCGGTGGTGGCGGAGGGCTGGGCCATTTCGGCGCCGGAGGCGGACTCGCTGCTCGAATCGGGTGAGGTGGAGCTGTCGCCGGCGCACGCGTTCGGCGGGGTGAACCCGATGGCCGCGGTGGTGACGGCGTCGACGCCGGTGTGGGTGGTCGACCTGCCCGACGCCGGGCTGTCGGCGTGGGCGCCGCTGAACCAGGGATCGGGCGACGTGCCGTGGTTCGGCCGGGACACGCCGCTGGCCATCGAGCGGCTGGGGTTCCTGCGCGAGGCGGTGGGGCCGTTGATGGCGGCGGCGGTCGCGGCGTGCGACGAGCCGGTGGACGTGCTGTCGCTGGCGTCGCAGGCCGTGGCGATGGGCGACGACGTGCACGTGCGCACCCAGGCGGCGAGCAACCTGCTGCTGCGCACGCTGCTGCCGTGGCTGATGGCCTCGGAGCACCCGCGGCGGTCGGAGGTGGCGCGGTTCCTGTCGGCCAACCACCTGCTGTTCCTGACCGTGGCGATGGCGGCGGCGCGGACGCTGACCGATTGGGCCGGGCAGGTGACCGGGTCGTCGATCGTCACGTCGATGGCCCGCAACGGGACGACGTACGGCGTCCGGCTGCCCGGCGAGGACGCACCGTGGTTCACCTCGCCCGCGCCGCCGGTCGGGCGGGCGCTCTTCCACCCCGGCTACGGCCCGGACGACGGCGCGCCCGACATCGGCGACTCGGCGGTGCTCGAGCTGGTCGGGCTGGGCGGCGCGGCCGCGGCGGGCTCACCGGCGGTGGCCCAACTCGTCGGCGGGGCGGCAGCGGCCGCCGAGCTGACCGCGGAGCTGGACCGGGTCTGCTTCGCGCGGTCGAGCCGGTTCACTCTCGCGATGGCCGGCGGCCAGGGCACGCCGCTCGGCGTCGACGTCCGGCGGGTCGTGGAGCACGGCATCACGCCGAAGGTGACCACCGGGATCCTGCACAACGCCGACGGCAGCGGGCAGATCGGCGCGGGCGTGGCCGAGGCGCCGCTCGGCTGCTTCCGGTCGGCGCTGCTGGACCTGGCCGACCGACTTCGCCCAGGAGGGGACCGACCATGACCCGTCCACCGGTGCCGCCGTTCGACCGCGAGGCCGCGATCACGAAGGTGCGCAAGGCCGAGGACGCCTGGAACACCCGCGATCCCGAGAAGGTGGCCGGCGCGTACACGGAGGACTCGCGATGGCGGAACCGCGCGGAGTTCCCGACCGGGCGGGCGCAGATCGTCGAGTTCCTGACCCGCAAGTGGGCCCGCGAGCTCGACTACCGGCTGATCAAGGAGCTGTGGGCGTTCGGGGACGACCGCATCGCCGTCCGGTTCGCCTACGAGTGGCACGACGATTCCGGCAACTGGTTCCGCTCGTACGGCAACGAGAACTGGGAGTTCGACTCCGCGGGCCTGATGGCCCGGCGGTTCGCGAGCATCAACGACCTGCCGATCCCCGAGGCCGACCGGCTCTACCGCTGGCCGCTGGGCCCGCGGCCCGACGACCACCCGGGGCTGAGCGAGCTCGGGCTGTGAGCGTCGTCGAGGCTCCCCCGGTGCCGCCGGCGGCCCGGCTCGGGCCGCGCGAGTGGCGGGAGATCGCGGTGCTGGTGGGCATCGCGCTGGCGATGTCGGTGGCGGGATGGGCGCTGCTGCTGTTCCTGGTGGCGCCGTCGGAGTTCGACGTCGGCGGCCAGGTGTTCGGGATCGGGCTGGGGCTGACCGCGTTCACGCTGGGGGTGCGACACGCGTTCGACGCGGACCACATCGCGGCGATCGACAACACGACGCGGCGGCTGCTCTCGCAGGGACGGCGTCCGGTGTCGGTGGGGTTCTGGTTCGCGCTGGGGCACTCGACGGTGGTGGTCGTGCTCGCCGTCGGGGTGGCGGCCGGGGCGCGGCACCTGGTCGACCTGACCGACGACGGGTCGGCCGTGCGGCACGGCCTGGGCGTGGTCGGGGCGAGCGTGTCGGGGCTGTTCCTCTGGCTGATCGGCGTGCTGAACCTGATCGCGCTGGATCGGCATCGCGCGGTTCTGGCGGCGCCGGTCGTCGGCCGACCCCGCCGAGCTCGACGACTGGCTGGACAAGCGGGGGTTCTTCAACCGGCTGCTGCGACCGCTGCTCGGGTCGATCCGGCACCCGGCGCAGATGTACCCGGTGGGGCTGCTGTTCGGGATCGGCTTCGACACCGCGACCGAGGTGGCGCTGCTGGTGCTGGCGGGCACGGGCGCGGCCGCAGGGCTGCCCTGGTACGCGATCCTCGTGCTGCCGCTGCTGTTCACGTCGGGGATGACGCTGTTCGACACGCTCGACGGCGCGTTCATGACGGCGGCCTACCGGTGGGCGTACGCGCAGCCGGTGCGCCGGGTCTTCTACAACCTGACGACGACGGGGCTGTCGGTGGCGGTGGCGCTGCTGATCGGCACGGTGCAGATCGTCGGCGTGCTGCACGACGAGCTGCGCTGGCGGGACCCGCTGAGCGGCTGGGTGGCCGGGCTGGATCTCAACCACGTGGGTTTCCTCGTGGTGGGGCTGTTCGTCGGGGTGTGGCTGCTGGCCGTGGCCTACTGGAAGCTCGCCGGCCTCGGCCGGGCAGCAGGAGCAGGTGCGAGGTGGCGGGGACCTCGGACCCTAGGGCGAGGTCCGGACGCCCCGGGTGCGCGCCCAGGTGCCCCTGGTCTGCTGGTGACGTCGTCCCGGCCAGCGGAGGTGTCCCGCCATGCGCGCAGTGCAGTACCGGAAGATCGGCGCCGGCCCTGAGGTGGTCGAGATCCCGACGCCCGAGCCGGGCCCGGGCCAGATCCGGCTGCGGGTGACCGCGGCGGGCCTGTGCCATTCCGACTGGTTTCTCATGGACCTGCCGGAAGAGCAGTACGTCTACGGGCTGCCGCTGACCCTGGGCCACGAGGGCGCCGGAGTCGTCGATGCGCTCGGGGACGGCGTGACCGGCGTGGCGGTGGGCGACTCCGTCGCCGTCTACGGCCCGTGGGGCTGCGGGCTGTGCCACGCGTGCGCGCGGGGGGCGGAGAACTACTGCCCGCACGCGGCGGGGCTGGGCATCGCGCCGCCCGGGCTGGGCGCGCCCGGGTCGCTGGCGGAGTACCTGATCGTGGACGACGTCCGGCACGTGGTGCCGCTCGGCGAGCTGGACCCGGTTGCCAGCGTGTCGCTGACCGACGCCGGGCTGACGCCGTACCACGCGATCGTCTCGTCGCTGCACGCCCTGCCCGCGGGGAGCACCGCCGTGGTGATCGGCGCCGGCGGGCTCGGGCACGTCGGCATCCAGATCCTGCGCGCGATCACCGGCGCCACGGTGATCGCGCTCGACATCAGCGACGAGAAGCTGAAGCTGGCCTCGGAGGTGGGCGCGCACCACGTGCTGCCGTCGGACGAGTCGGCCGTCGAGGCGATCCGCTCGCTGACCGGCGGGGTGGGCGCGCAGGTGGTGTTCGACATCGTGGGCTCCCCCGCGACGCTGGAGATCGCCCGCCAGACGGTGGCGCTGGACGGCGTCGTGCAGATCGTCGGCATCGGCGGCGGAACGCTGCCGACCGGCTTCTTCTCCACCCCGTTCGGCGCGTCGGTGCGCGCGCCGTACTGGGGCACCCGGCCGGAGCTGATGGAGGTGCTCGACCTGGCGCGGGCCGGCGCGATCCACGTCGAGGTCGAGCGGTACTCCCTCGACGAGGCGCCCGAGGCCTACCGCAGGCTGCACGACGGCTCGATCCGCGGGCGTGCGGTGGTCGTGCCGGGCGACTGAGTCCCGCCTCGACGCGGGACGTCCCCCGCCGGCCGGCCGTGAGCCAGTGGGGTCAGCGCCGTTCGTACACGTCTCGCCGATGGCCGACCTTCACGACCAGGATGATCAGTTCGGCGTCGTGGATCTCGTAGATGATGCGGAAGTCACCGGTGCGCACCCGCCACTCGCCCGCTCCGCCGACGAGCGGCCGAGCCGCGGGCGGCCGCGGATCGCCCGCCAGCAGGTCGATGGCCGCCTGCACGCGACGCCGGCCGGCGGGATCGAGCTTTCGCAGCTGGCGCACCGCCGCGGGCGCGATGCGGACGGTGTAGGTCACGACAAGCCGAGCTCTGCCTTCACCTGCTCCCAGGGAACTGGCTCCTCGGCCGTTTCCCGGATCTCCTGTCGCGCGGCCTCGGCATCGAGGATGTCCGCCATGTCCTCGGCCAGCTCCTGCAGACGCTGCAGCTGGTCAGCGTCGATCACTGCGGCGACACGGCGCCCACGACGGCTGATCCAGACGGGCTCTCGCGAAGCCCTCGCAGCGTCGATGACGGCAGCCAGATCGCGGCGCGCGTCCGAGACACTCCTGTCCACCGGCGCAGTCATGTACGTAATGTACAATTTGTACAATTCAGACGCAAGCGGCCTCGCTCGGGCTGGTGGCCCCGTTCCAGCCCGCGCGCAAAACCATTAAGGCTTCAGCGAAGTTCGGCTCCGCTGCGCCCCAGCACGCCGACGTCCGTCACGCCGACGGAAACGCGTCGTGCACAGCCCTTTCCACGGCGGAGAACCGGATGCGCTCCTGCTCCAGGCGAACCTGGTCCCCGTGCTCGTTGCGCAGCAGGACCTGGTACGCGGCTTGTTCCTCGCCGGTCAGCAGGGCCAAGTGCTCGGTGACGGGAACCGGTTCCCGCGACCAGTGCACCCGATGGGCCAGCAACGTCGGCACGTCCATGAGCATGCTGCGGGCTGCCGGCACGAATCGTCGCAACCGGTTCAATGCCCGCAGGCCGTGCGTGTCGAGGTCGCCCCAGTACACGACGTCGCGCTCGGCGAGCCACGGCAGCGCCGCCAGCCGGGAGACCGCATACCCGTCACCCAGCACCACCGCCGCGCCGGGCACGCGAGGGAAGGCGAGGTAGCTCACCTCGTTCTCCACGATGATCACCGATCGCGCCGCGAACGGGTGGACGGCCAGCTCCTCCACTCGGACAGCGAGCTCGCTGTAGGGCCCGTCGGCCGGGTCGAACGAGCGGAACCGCACCATGCCCGGCTTGGCGCGCAGTCCGAACCGGCGCGCCAAGTCCGTGGCCGGTGCGGCGAGGTCGACGCGGTCCGCGGGCAGGGTGCGGGTGAGCAGCGCGCCGAGCACACCGCGACGCTCCTCGACGAACTTCGTGTCGACACCGGGGACGTCGACCTGGCGCAGGTACACGTCGGCTCCCCCGCGGTGCAGGATCCACCGGACCACGGCCAGGATGCGTGGCCAATCGGCGGCGTGCGCGAGCGCCTCGTGCGGTCGCGCGGCGATCCAGCCCAGCCGGCCGGGAGCTCGGCCTCGGTCGTCGCCACGAGCTCGTCGAACCGGCGCACGTCAGCGGCGACGCCCAACGCTCTCCACACGTCGTCCTCGGTGTCGAGGACGACCCTCGTGGGCACCTGGTTGCTCCCGATCAGGCGCCCGCCGCGCGCCGTGGTCTCCAGCCGGGCGCTACCGAGACGGGTGGCCCGCCAGCCGGACACCCAGTCCTGGACCTCTCCGAACCGGTCGGCGAGCTCGCGCGAGCTGGGACCGCGCACCGGCAGCGCCAGCGGGGCGATCGGCCGGCCGGTGAGCCGGGCCCGCAGCAAGTCGCCGGAATCCCATCGGGCGCGGAGGGCCGCGCGGGCGTCGGGCCACGTCGTCCAGCCGCGCGCTCGCCCAGCACCGGCCACCTCAACCGGCCGAGGTCGCCGCGATGCCCCCGGCAGCCTGCCGATCGGCGTCGGTCAGCCGGGCTGCCCGACCGGCCCGGTACTCCTGGATGGTCAGCGTGTGCATCCGGGAGCCGGCGCCGGTCGGGTTGTCGACGAAGCCGACCGCGGCGACGGCGTGCTCGATGACGTGGATCTTCTGCAGCGGAGTGACGACGATCAGCTGCAGTCCGAGCCGGCGGAACAGCGCCAGGGCGTAACGGGTGGACTCGTCGGAGCCACGCCCGAACGCCTCGTCGATGACCGCCATCTGGAAGGCCTTCGCGCGGTCGGCGCCCCAGGTGAGCTTGAACTGGTACGCCAGGGAGGCGGCCAGCACGGTGTAGGCCAGTTTCTCCTTCTGTCCGCCGGACTTCCCGCCCGAGTCGGTGTAGGTCTCGTGCTCCTCGTCGGTGTCCCGCCAGCGCTCGACGGCGGTGAACACCACCCAGTTGCGCACGTCGGTGACCCGTTGGGTCCAGACCCGGTCGGCCTCGGTGGAGCCGTCGCGCCCGCGGAATCGCTCGACCAGTGCCCGCACCTGGTGGAACTTCCGTTCGGAGTACGCGCCGCTCTGGTCGTCGCCGTCGAGCGCGTCGTCGGTGCAGGCCCGCAGGTCCGAGAGGAAGGTCCGCACCTCCATGTTGGGCGTCCGCGCGGTCTCCAGGCTGATGTAGCGCCCCGGGTTGTAGTCGATGCCGCGCAGCGAATCGTTGATCCGGTCGATCCGCTCCTCGATCAGCTCGGACTGCTTGCGCAACTCGGCGTAGAACCCGGCGATGTCGCGGATCGCGTTGGTGCGCAGCAACTCCTGGAACTCGGCCTCGAACCTCGGCAGGTCGTCGGAGACCAGCCGGCCGTGCAGTTCGCGGTAACCGCCGATCGACTCGACCGCGTCGTCGAGCTCGCCGGAGAGCAGCGGCCAGCGCAGCCGGAAGTCGTGCATGGCGCTGGTCACCCGGCCGGCCACGGTGTTCCGCCGGTTGCCCGCCTGGTCGTGCTCGCCGGTCAGCTGCTGCAGATGGGCCTTCTCCCAGGCGTCCCAGGCAGCCACGTCGACCGGAGCTGGATCGGGCGCGGCCCGGTCGAGCGCGTCGAGGATCCCCGGATGGACCACGCGCGCCTGCGAGGCGAGCTGCCGGCGTGACGCAGCGCCGGCCAGCGCACGGTCCCTCTCGCCGTCAGCGGCGCCGAGCGCGCGGACGACCTGGTCGTATCGCTTCCTCGCACCCCGGAGGCGGAGGTTCGCGTCGTCGAGCAGCGCTCCCAGGCGCGAGAGCTCGCCGGAGGCGCTCGTCAGCCGGTTCCGCTCGGCGGTCAGCTCGTCGATCTGGCGCACCAGGCCGGCCCAGTCGAGTTCCTCGAACGAGTCCACCCCCGTGACCCGCTCGAGCGCGCTCCCCCGGGTGCGCAGCCGCTGCTCCCCTGCCCGCAGCCCCCCGTCGCGGGCCGCGAGTTGCTTGCGCCGTCGCCCCAGCTCACCGGCGACCTCCAGGAGCGCGTCGATCTTGGCCTCGGGCGACCAGCCGAGCACGTAGTTGCGGCGGTCGTCGATCGGTGCCGGTCGTCCTTCTCGTGCCGGTTCCGGCCGCCCTTGATCTGCCCGGCCCGGGTGACGGCCCGCTCGGCGCGGCGGAAGGCCGCGGTGGTCTCGACGCGCTCGAGGTCGGCGCGGGCCAGCACCTCGCCGCGCAGCCACGGCGCGAACGGCCCCTCCTTCACCTCCACCACGTCGGCCAGCGGGTGCTCGGTGCGGGGCGGGCGAACGGGGTCGGGCCGGGACGGCACCCGGTAGTAGACGACCCGGCCGCGCAGGTGCTCGCGCTCCACCCAGTCGCTCACCGCCACGTAGTGCCGGTCGGGCACCAGCAGCGAGAGCCCGAAACCGCGCAGCACGCGCTCGGCAGCCCCCTCCCAGTCCGCGTGCTCGGGGCGCACCTGGATCAGCTCGCCGGCAAACGGCAGGTCGGCCTCGGTCAGCCCGGTGGCCGCCAGCAGCCGGGCGCGCAGCGCCAGCTCGGCGGCGGGGATGTTCACCCGCCGCTGGCGCAGGGCGAGCAGCTCGGTGTTGAGCGCGGTCTCCTCGGCCTTCAGCGCGGCGGCGTCGACGGCGAGCTGGTCGGCCTCGTGCCGCTGGCCGTTGCGATCGGTCTCGTACCGGGCGTGCAGCTCGGCGATCTGCGGCCGGCGAGCCGCGAACACCTCGGCGGTGTCGACCGGCGGCAGACCGAGCACGGCCAGGTCGGCGGCGTAGGCGGCGCCCGCGCGCGGCGCTTCCCCTCCTCCGGAGCCAGCAGCTCGACGCGCAGGTCGATCTCCCGCAGCCGCGCGCCGCCCTGACCGTCCAGCTCGCGTTCCAGCGCCTTGACCTCGTCGCCGCCGCGGGCGATGTCGTCGTCCAGACGCTCCTGCTCGTCGGCGAGCGCGGCCAGCCGCTCCGCCGCGACGCGAGCCTCGGCCTCCAGCAGGGCGACCGTTCGTCCGGCGACGAAGGAGGGAAGGGCCTCCCGCTGGTCGGCGAGTGCTGCGATCCGCTCGGTGAGCTTCTCGTACGTGGTCGCGGTGGTCAGGAGGGGATCGAGCTGCTCGAGTTGGGTGCGGGCAGCGACGACCGCGTCGTGCGCGCGGGTCAGCGACTCGAAGTGGGTGACGAGGGTGTCGACCCACTTCTGCGCGGCAAACGGCTCGAGCATGTGCTGGCGGACGAATCCGGTGAGGTCACCGACCGCCTTCATGGAGACGGTCTGCGCGAACAGCTCGAGCGCCTGCGGCGAGGGGATGTCGAGCAGCCGGCGGAACCGCTGGGCGTAGGCCGGATAGCCGTCGTGCACGCCGGCGCCGCCGGCGACGAGCCGCTTGCGCAACGCCGCCGGGTCGCCGCCGAACCCCGTGAAGTCGCCCGCGATGGTGAGGTCGCGCTCGGCTGTGACGTAGAACCGGTCCGGCTGACCGGTCTGGCCGTCGGCGAGCCAGAGGACGACGCCGAGCGTCACCGTCGTGTCGTAGCCCTCGTTGGCGAACACGGCCAGCAGCACGGTGAAGGTGGGGCCGCGACGCAGCCCCACCGGAGCGGAAGCACCGGTCGCCTCGCTGCGCTCGGCCTTGTAGTGGCCGAGCACGTAGGAGCGCAGATCGCGCTCGCGCGTCTCGGCACCGGCGGCCCGGTTGAAGGTGATCCGCTGCGGCGGGACCAGCAGGGTGGTGAGCGCGTCGACCACCGTGGACTTGCCCGAGCCGATGTCACCGGTGAGGAGGCTGTCGTCGCCGCCGGGGCTGAACGTCCAGACCCGCTGGTCGAACGTTCCCCAGTTGAGCAGCTCGAACCGCTGCAGCCGGTGGCCGACGCGCGCCCGCGCGCCATCGGTTGGCGCCACCGCATCGGCGAGGTCGGCCGCGGTGAACAGGGCGGTCACCGGTCGGCCTCGGCGGCTGCCGGCGTCAGCTCGGGGTTGACGCCCTCGTCGGGCGGCCCCTCGGGACCGTACGCGTAGGCCCTCAGGCGGGCGTCGAAGTCGGCGAGCCACTGGCCGTCGACGAACGCCTTGAGGATGCGGCGCACCTCGTAGCGACCGGTGTCGGTGGTCAACCGTCGCAGGAAGCCGAGCTCGACCGCCTTGGCGATCGCGCCGTCCAGCTGCTCGACGACCCTGGCCTCGTTGGCGCCCGTCGCCAGGAAGATGCCGACCATCTCCCCGATCTGCTCACGGGTGAGCACCAGCCGCACGTCGCCGCTGCTGGCGTCGAACTCGGCCATCCGCTTGCGCAGCAGGGCGAGCAGCAGGCTGACCGGGTACGTGAGCGCGTGCCGGCGGATCAGGCGGGGCAATGCCGGCTTTCCGGCGCGCAACTCCGCAAGCTGCTCGTCGGGCAGCGACCGCAGGAACGCGTAGCCCTCCACCTCGTCGAGCACCAGGGTCAGACCCAGGAGGGCGACGTGGTCGCGCACCTGGCTGGTGAGACCGAGCAGGTGCCTCCAGACCTGCGGGTGGCTGTCCTGCTCGACGACGCCGCGCAGCAGCGACGTGAGCACCAGCGGCAGGTCGAGCTCGGAGTGCCGGGGTGGGGCGGTCATCGCCGATCCTCCTGCTGGGTGGTCGTCGGTCGGAGGGCGCGAGAGCGGCTGTAGACGACGTGCGGCACCGCGGCGACCCGGTCGACGTCGTCGTCGCCGGTCCAGCTCACCTGGTCGCGCCGATCGTCGTCGACCGTGGTCTCGACGCCGTCCCGCAGCGCGAGGTAGCCGACGAGTTCGGCGAGGCCCTGCTGCAGCGGGTGCTCGCGCAGGATGTCGGGCAGCGCGGCGACCGGACGGCGCGCGAGGCCGTCGGCGACCGCGGCGGCGAGGCGCGCCGGATCGAGATAGACCTGCTCGTAGAGGGCGGTCGTATCGGCGCGTTCGATGGCGTCGGCGATGCCGTCGCTGTCGAGCTCCAGCCGCCGGCGCCGCCGGTACAGGGGCCGCTCCGTCGGCAGGACGACGTCGACCTCGGTCGCGGCGACGTCCATGCCCGGCGGACGGCCGGGGACGTCGCGGGCGGCGAGGGCGGCGGCTTCGATGCCGCGCAGGATCTCCATGACCCGGCGGTTCTCCAGCCACACCTGGTCGTCGACGAACCGGCGCAACTGGTCGGAGAGCTGCCGCACGGTCGCCTGGGTGCGCTCGGCAGCGTCGAGCCAGTCGTGGTGGATGTGCCGGAGCCGGGCGTCGGGCAGGGTCTGGGCGACATCGGACAGCCGCTGCACGCGAGCCAGCAGCTCGGCGAACTCCTCCTGTCGCGGCGCGGAGAGCAGGAAGTCGTAGAAGGCGTGGAACGAGCGGCCCTGGTCGGAGTCGGCGATGCCGCGCCGGTCACCGAGGACCTCCTCCAGCAGCTCCCCCTTGCCGCCGGACCAGGTCGCGATCTTCTCGCGCAGCGCCCGGTCGAGCGCCCGGAAGTTCTCCTCGACCTGACGGAAGTCGGCCAGCAGCTCCCGCGCCGTGCTGGCGAACTGCTGGTAGCGGTCGCGCTGGGCGGCCGGATCGAGGAGCTCGACCTGACCGGCGGTGACCCGGTCGATCTCCTCCTGGATCTCCCTGCGGCGGCGGTGCAGCTCCGCCAACCGCACGTCCGGGTCGAGTTCGGCTCCGAAGGCCATCTGGCGAAGCAGCTCGATCACCGTGTTCAGCCGCGACTCGGTGCCGACGAACGGAGTCGGCTGCAACGCCCGGAGCCAGGAGAGCGCCTTCTCGACAGCGGGGGTGGCGTCGTACGCGGGCTCGTCCGCACCCGGCGGGTAGTACGCGCGCAGCCAGCCGGTGGCCGGATCGGCCCACTCGTCGACGTAGGCCGCCGCCGTTCGGGCATACCGGTCGCTCTCGTCGTCCGCCCGCCCGTTCACCGCCTGCAGCAGCTCGTCGAGCCGGGTGAGCAGGTCGGTACGCGCGACCGAGCGGACGTTCTCCTCGACGAAGACACCACCGAGGAAGGCCAGCGCGAGCGGCGCGGTACGCGCGCGGAGCAGTTGCCAGGCCGGATGACGGCGTCGGAGCTCGTCGATCTCGTCGTGGCTGCGCAGCTGATCCATTCGTCGCCCGTCCTCCGTTCCCGACCTGGCTCCTGCGGGCGAGGTCAGTGAAGCAGTCCGGTCCGACACATCCGGTTGCGACTCGGCAGCCCGGCGGACGACGGCGATGAGTGGCCGCACGAGTCACGTCGGGGATCTCCGCTGTGGCAGTCGGTGGTCCGCCGCCGGCTGTGGATGCGCCAGGCCAGCGGACTGAGGGACGAACGCCCGGAACAGCGGCCCCGCCGCGATGGGTACCGCTGTGCCGGCTCCAGATGCCGCCTTTCGAACCGATAACACGGTTCGGTGATCCGAGATGCCGCACGTCCCCGGAACGCCTCGTCCCCGGTGCGTGCGGCGCCTCGATCGGTGAGTCAGTCGAACCACAGCCGCCACACCGGTTCACGCACGAGCTCCCGGGCGATCGCAGCAAGGGTGCACTCGCGCTGAGTCGGGGTGTCATACGAGTCCGGCTGCCAGAGCGCGTCGGGGCAGAACGCCGCGACCTCGGCCGCGACCCGTAGCGCGTCGTCGTGCGATACCGGCGGACGCGGGACGAGAAGGGTGACCGTCGCGAAGCCGAGGCCGACGAGGACGGCACCGAAGCGGTCTTCCCAGGAACGGAGGACGGCGGATACCTCGGCGGCCTCGATCCGGTTGATGGTGCCCGTCCAGCCGGCGAGGGCGATGGCGTCGGCCGGCCGGCGGCAGCTCACGAGGCCGAGCCGGCCGGCGCCATCCGCCTCGGCCATCAGCGGGTCGCCGTCCCGAGGCGGGAACGTCGCAGCCAGTCCCGGAAAGGCCGGACCGAACGGCGCCAGCGGGCCGGTGCCGGCCGGCCACGGGTTCCGGACCGGCACGAGCCAGCCGTCCCAGGCGTCCGCCAGCACCGTTCGGGCATCGAGCGCGTCGATCGCGGACTCGGCCACCGGACAGAGATCCTCGCCCCTCCACGGCCGCCCGCTGCCGTCGCCGAGCGAGCGCAGGAGCACCGGCCACAGGCCGGTGTCCGGGAACAGCTCGGCCAGCCCCGCCCAGGCGGCGGTGGCTCCCTCGACGACGTCGTCGGTGGTCCAGAGGACGGGCGGCAGCGGATCGCCACCTCTCGGCCCGACGACGACGGGGCGCCCCGCCGGCAGGCGAACGCGGCCGATCCGCGCCGGCCCGGCAGCCGGGAGGGCGCCCGGTCGCGCGGCTCGGGGCGGTCCGTCGGCCAGCTCCACGAAACGGGAGGTGTTGCCGGGGAACGCACTGCTCAGCCGGAGCGCGGAAGTGATCACCATGCCTTGCAGGCTGTCAGCCGACAGCGACCCTTCCGCCCGCTGTCCACAGGGGTCAGCCCGAGCAGTCGGGTGCCGGTGCCGGCGAAGGCGCTACGGTCCGCCGGTGGACCCCGGAGCGCCGGACGGGCGCCCGCTGACCCGCGGACGCCTGGCTCGAACGGCGCGGCTCGCCGCGCTGCCGGCCGCGCACATCGGACGGTCCGCGGTAGGGCTCGGCCGACGCATCGGGGGTCGACCGGCGGAGGCGGTCGCAGACGCGCCGCGACCGCCACCTGACCGACCCGGTCGTGCTGCTGGCCTGGCGTCGGCCCGTTCGAGGCGGCGTCGGGCAGCGACCGGTCGCGCCTCCTCTACCTGCAGCGACGGCTGGGCACCCGACCGCGAACGCATGGCTGGTGCCGCCCGAGGGCGCGCGCCGCAACGCCCAGGCGGCGCTCGACCTGCTCTGCGAGTGACGCCGCCGAGCCAGCCGGGTCTGCCGAAGTTCACCGCTCAGCGCTATGGCCGCTTCACCGTCACGACGGCGTCGATGCCCAGTTCGCGCGCGGCCGCCACCTGGACCCCGTCCAGCGAGTGCACGGTGGCACCGAGCCGGCCCGCCACGGCAAGGTGCAGAGCGTCGGCCGCACGCAGGCTGCGTTCCGGCAGCCGGACGTAGTCGGCGGCGCGCCGGAAGTCAGCGGTGGCGACGGGGACGACGTGCAGCCCGTCGTCGGCGATACCGCTCAGCGTTCGTTCCGCCAGGGCTCTGCCTGCGCCGTCGAGAGCGCCCTGCCTCTGCTTGATCGACAAGGCGGAGGCGATCTCGGCCATTGCCCATTCGGACGTGAGCAGGTCGACGTCCACGGCGGCCAACCAGTCGAGCGCTCGTGCCGTTCGGGCTTCGTTGGTGATCAGAGCGATGAGCAGGCTGGTGTCCAGGTAGATCATCAGTACCGGTTGCCGTCGCGCATCTCTCGCACGAGATCGCCGGAGTCGGTGTCGCTGTAGGCCATCTTCGTGGTCTGCTCCCGCAGCCAGGCGACGTCGATCCGCTTGCGTGGCCTGCGGTGAGCGGACAGGTCGGCGACCGGCTCGCCCCGCCGGGTGATCGTCACGGTCTCGCCCGCCTCGACGGCGTCGAGCAGCTCGCTGAACCGCGCACGGGCCTCCGCCACACTCACGGTGTTCGGCCGGTCCTTTGCCGGTTGGGCCATGACGTCTCCTGCTGTTGTACATCGCTGATGTACAACGGTAGGACGTCGCCACCATGACGGCAAGCCCTCCGAGGGCCGACCGGGTGAGGCCGGTAGGAGCAGTCCTGCCAGGGCGGCTACCCTCGGTCTGCGGCAGCCGCGCCGGCCGTCGACGCGGCGCGCGGATGGCGACCGATCCGTCGCGCAGCTCGGGCGGCAGCACCTGCTCGGGCGCGTCCTGCGACCAGGTCTGAGGTGCCCATGACCCGGGGTGCCGGGCGACGGTCAGCTGTACGAAGCTGTCAGGCGCAGTAGTCGCAGCGTCCGCTGGCGGGAAGCACCGTGAAGCAGGTCTGGCAGGTCCTGGGTGACGGAGGGGCGGGCTTCGTCCGTCGTGGCTGCTCGACGGGGTACAGCGACGTTCGCTTGGCGATGAAGAGCGGCGTCATCTGTGGTCTTGCGTCGTGAGGGACATCGTCGCAGTAGGTGCGGTAGCAAGTGAGGCGGTCGACGGCAGCGGCATGCTGCCGCTCGGCGAACGAGTCGAAACCCTCGGGGTGCTCGTGGTTGACGTATCCGTCGCCCACGCCGCCCGTCCCCGCCCGTACGACCAGCGCTGACAGTGGAGGCTTGCCTTCGGTGAGCGTGGCGGCTTGCACTGGCACGAGCACCTGGCCGATCCAGTGGCCCAGCATCATCCGGGTCCGGTAGCCCGTCCTGTCGAACAACTGCTGCGCGAGTTGCTCGTACGTGATCGACCCGCCGTAGGTTGCGGCAACCCCCTCGAGGATGGCTTCGGTGGCCTCGACCCAGGCATCGACTGCCACGGGCCAGTCGACCTTCCTCGTCGGATCAGAGTCGTGCCACGTGCCTGGCGTTCCAGCCACATCGCCCTCCGTCATCCGTGTGAGCTGTCATCGCGTAGGCGTCCCGCAGTGACGCGTGGGACGCGTCTCGGTGGTCACGGCTGCGCGGAGGCTCTCCGCGGTGGTTGTCCACGGGCATCGGGAGGGCTGCGGCGCACGTCGTCCGGCGTCCGCCCGTACGCCGCACGGAAGGCACGGCTGAACGTCGCCTGGTCGCCGAACCCCCAGGCGTGCGCGACCCGGGCCACGCTCACCGAAGTACCCCGACGCACCAGCTCCCGGTGCGCGGCATCCAGCCGCCGTCGGCGCACGTACCGGGCCGGGGTCTCGCCGCGTGCGGCGAACAGTGCGTAGAGCGAGCGGAGCGAGACCAGCCCGGCCGCCGCCATCGCCTCCGGCGTGAGGTCCGGATCGCGCAGGTGCCGCTGGACGTGGGCCGTCACCCGCAGCCACGTCGCGTCGTCCGACCGTTCATCGGGCCCGGGGCCATGCAGCGCACCGGCGAGCAGGTCGACGGCGGCGTCGGCGATCGGCATGCCCAGCCGTCCACCGAGTGCCGCGGCCGAGCGCATCGTCGTCCCCAGCAGGGCGGTCAGCAGCCCGACGGCGGCCGGGTCGAGCAACCGCCCGCCCGTCGGTCGCGCTGACCCGAGCCGCGCCTCGGGCACGAGCAGCGTCCACTTGTGCAGCCGCCCGGGCACCCGGAAGCGGACCGGCTCGTCGCTGCGCCACAGCAGCGCGGCGCCCGGGCGCAGGACGAGCCGCTCGCCGGCGACCTCCACGTGCTCCTCCCCCGCGCGCACGAACAGGACGCCGACGACGGGTTCGTCCGTCGCGGCCAGCTGGGCCCGGCCCCGGTGCCCGCCGCACGGGCCGCACCGGCAGTCGACCAGGGCGAGATCACCGAAGCGGTAGCGGTCGAGCCCGTCGTCCCGGTGGGAGGGCGCAGCCTCCGGCGGAGCGAGGGACCACGGCAGGTGCGTGGCGCTCACGGCGTCGCGGAAGGCGTCAACCCGGTCGGCCGGGGCCTCGAGCGCAGGCCGCCAGTGCTCCGCCACGAGCGTCATCGACGTCGCCTCCCTGCCGGGCTGTCGCCGCATGGAACCGCTCCGGCGCCCGCCGGCGCAAGACCTGCAGGAATCGACGGCGGTCGTGCACGGATCGTCGTGATCTCGACGGCGGAAGGCCGGAGAGTCGGAGGCGACTGGCGGCCAGCGGGGAGCAGGAGGAGACATGCGCGAAGACGTGGAGTTCCGGGCCGAGGACGGCGTGCTGCTGCGTGGGTGGCACTACGCGCCCGACGGGATGCAGGGGCAGGCGCCGCTGGTGGTCATGGCGCACGGCTTCTCCGCCGTGAAGGAGCACCTGCTCGACGACTACGCCGAGCACTTCGCGGCCGGCGGCCTGGGCGTGCTGGTGTACGACAACCGAAACCTCGGCGCGAGCGAGGGCACCCCGCGCGGCGAGATCGACCCGTGGCAGCAGATCCGTGACTACCGGACGGCGATCACCTGGGCGACCACCCAGCCGTGGACGGACCCGGACCGCATCGGAATCTGGGGATCGAGCTACAGCGGTGGGCACGTACTCGTCGTCGGCGCGCTCGACCGGCGGGTCCGCTGCGTCGTCTCCCAGGTACCGCTGGTGAGCGGCCTGGCCAACGCCCGCCGGCTCATCCGGGCCGATGCGTTCGCCGGCCTGCGGGCCGCGTTCGACGCCGACCGCGCCGCCCGGTACGCCGGCCAGTCGCCGGGGATGATCCAGGTGGCCTACGAGAAGGACCCCGCCGAGATGGCGGCCCTGCCGACCGAGGACACCCACGACTTCTTCTTCGGGCCGATCCAGGACCGCGCGCCGGCCTGGCGCAACGAGGTCACGCTGCGCTCGGTCGAGATGTTCGTCGAGTACGAGCCCGGGGCGTACATCGCCGACATCTCGCCCACGCCGCTGATGGTGGTGGTCGGAGCGAAGGACCACCTGACCGTCGCCGACCTGACCCTCGAGTACTACGAGCGGGCTCGCGAGCCCAAGAAGCTGCTCGTGCTGCCGGCGCCCCACTTCGATTGCTACGTCGGCGACGCCTTTGCCGTCTCAGCGCCGGCGCAGCTCGACTGGTTCCGCACGTACCTGGGCTAACGCTGCCCTCCTCGGGTTCCGCACGTCTAGATCGGCCGGAACCTGCCGACATGGCCGACTTCTCACCGTGTCTCTCTCGATCGACGGGTCAGTCGAAGAACAGTCGTCACACCGATTCACGCACGAGCTCACGGGCGGTCGCCTCGAGGGTGCACTCACGCTGAGTCGGGGTGTCGTACGAGTCCGGTTGCCAGAGGGTGTCCGGGCGGAGCGCCGCGACCTCGGCGGCGACACGTAGGGCGTCGTCCTACGACACCGGGGGACGGGGAACGAGAAGGGTGATCGTCGCGAAGCCGAGGCCGACGCGGATGGCACCCAAGCCGGTTCAGGACTCACGGTGTGCTCCCGTCCCGCGAAACCACCGATGACCAGACCATCGCCCTCGGCAGGCAAAGGGGCGCCCCGCGCAATGCACGGAGCGCCCCTCTTGCTGTCACGCCGCTGCTACTGCAGCGAAACAGTGACACCACCTGAAAAGGCGGAGTCGTGCAGCTCGATGGCGGTCGGCGTGGTCCCGGCGGGCACGTCGAAGACGACCTTGCTGTTCAGCGTGTTGCCGGGGTTGATCTCCTCCAGCAGAGACGCCGATTCCTCGAGGTAGATGGCGGCCTCGGTGTCGGCCGCGAACTCCTGCCCCTGGGCGTTGAGCAGCGTCGTGTTGTCACCGAAGAAGGTGCCGGGGGTGTTGCCGATGTTGGTGACGGCGACGCTGACGACGCAGAACTGGCCCTGCGCCTTCGTCCCGAAGTACTCGTTGCCGATCTCGGTGAGGCTGCAGTCCACACCGGAGACGACGAAGCTGAAATCGCCGTCCGCGGCCGGCTGCCCGATGCCGGGAGTCGCCGGCTCGGCCGGCGCCTCGGCGGCGGACTCCGGGGCGTCGGCAGCGTCGGTGGGGGCGGCCTCGCTGGTGGGTGCGTCGGTGATGGCGGCGTCGATCGCGCTGGCAGCGTACGAGGCGTCGTCGGCCTCACCGCCATTCACGGCGGAGACGATGATTGCCAAGGCGACGATGGGCGCGACGATCAGGAACCACGTCTGCTTGTAGAACGGCTGCTTCGACGGCGCCTGCGGGGGCCACTGCCCCTCGGGGTACCCGTACGGCGGCTGGCCCTGGCCGGTCGGGTACCCGTACGGCGGCTGGCCCTGGCCGGTCGGGTACCCGTACGGCGGTTGGCCCTGGCCGGTCGGGTACCCGTACGGCGGCTGGCCCTGGCCGGTCGGGTACCCGTACGGCGGCTGGCCCTGGCCGGTCGGTGCGCCGACGGGCGGCATCGTCGGCGGGCCAAAGGGGGGCTGAGACACGTCTTCTCCTGCGCGATAAATGAACGGCGAGACCTGAACCTGACCGGAGATTCGTCACCGCCAGTCGTGGCTCGCGGTCGGCACGCTGCCACGCGCGACCCGCCCCAACGGCCCTCCACGCGCGTTTCATCCGCATTCGTTTCGGCTCTGACCCCACCAGCCCCACGGACTCCTCGCGCGCTGCCCGGCGAGCCGAAGGCCCGCCGGGGGCCACGGCGCCCGGAACGCTGAATGCGATCGTCGATCTCGCGAAGTCCGCACCGCTCTCGACAGTGGGAGATCTCGGTCAGTTGCGCCTAGCCCTGGACGATCCCAATCACGTCTGGGAGTTCTGAGCCGTACATCGAGCTCGAGATCTGTGTGCTTCCGACGTGAAAGAGGACCGGGGGCTCGCCGAGTGAGCGCCGACCTGAGGGCTGACCGGGGCATCCAGCGCGAATACCTGTGGCCCGTCGCGTCTCGAGTCTGGCGACGTCAAGACGGTGGAGCGTAGCCCGCCTCGGTGAGACGGTGACGGGCCGCGTCCTGCTCCGCATCGCTGAACAGCGGCTCGAACCGTGGGTCGAGGACCGCGGACTCGACTGACAGGCGCAGGCGCCGGTGCTCCCAGAGGTGGCGGAAGCCGTCAGACACCTGGGTGGCGGCGAGCAGGCGCTTCGCAGTCTCGACGGCGCCGTGGTCGGCCGAGCATGCGTTGGAAGACGGCCGGTCGGTAGCCGGTGCGGACGATCTGGTCCAGATCGGAGCGCAACCGGCGCTCGAACTCCCGATCGAGGCCGTTGATGCCGTGGGACTCCCCCGTCGTCGGCAGTCCCGTCTGACCGCTGAGCGTCGCTCTCCTCGTCCGCGGCGATGGGCGAGACTCTCGCTCGGCCGCCCGAGCAGCCCGCGTAGTCGGGACAGAGCCGAACGCGCCTCGTCACGAGGCAGGCCCATGAGGTTCAGCGGCGGCCGCGTCCGGCTGACCAACTCGTCCTCGAGGGCGCCGACGTCCTCACTGGGCACCGGCCTGCATGCCACCCGCAGGTGCTCGTGCATCCACGCGGTCAGCTCGCTCTCCGAGACGGGCGCCGACGCTCCGAGCACGGCGGCCAGGCTCTTGCGGAAGGTCGACGAGCGAGTGTCGCCCCGCAGGTGATTGCTGGCGATCCGGCCCCACAACGTGCTGTTCGAGGGCGCGGCTTTCGATCGGTGTCCGCCGGCCTTCCCCGCGTAGAGCAGCCCCGCGCCGATCGGATGGCCCACACCCGTTGCGAGGTCGCGGGCGCCGATCTCGTCGACCCACCAGGTATAGAGCCCGGGGACCTCACGCCCTGCGGATCCGGCCGCCATGAACTCGGCCGGCGGCACCGCATTCGAGGGGTCCAAGAGCCGGTCCACCGCCGGACGCCGGTTAGCCGGTGCCGTCGACGACTCCTCGCGGCATCTCTTCCATGCTGCCGCTCCCCTGACCCAGGCCGGCGAGCGGCATTGCACCGTCGCCCCGAGCGGCGAAGCGGCGCCAGCAGCGGCGCTGGAGTACGCCTCGCTCGCGTGGACCTCGACGGTGACGCCGGCGAGTGGTCCCCGCGCGCTCAGCTGAGCGACCACCCACTCGCCCCACGCCGTCCGGTAGGCCGTTGCTTGTTCCTTCAGGTAGACGTCGTACGGGCCGACGACGTCATCCGGAGCCAGTAGTCCGAATTTCGCGCTGAGGACGTACCACGGGTCACCGGAGCGGACCGCGTAGTCGCGGGCGCGCAGGAAGCCCTGACCTTGGAAGAGCTCTGCTGCCGGGCCTGCGTTGCGACCTTTCGTCCTCGTG